>NZ_CP172845.1:0-120000 GCF_051200985.1 Candidatus Pelagibacter bacterium nBUS_27
GATTAATTCTACAATCATAGATTTAATTTATTTTTAAAAAAAAATATTAAGTAGTTGCAAATTTTTTTATTTCGTTCTAACTGAGATTTCCTTAAAAGTTATGAATAAATCTACAAATATAAATAATTTAAATAGTTTTAAGTCTGAAAATTTTGATTGGAAATTAGTTCAGTCTGAAATGAAAAATAAGCTAGGACTAGATGTTTATGAAAGCTGGCTTAAAAAAATTACTTTTGTGGATGAATTTAATAATTATTTATTATTGTCTGTTCCAACAAGATTTATTAGAGACTGGATTACATCAAGATACATTGATCAAATTTTGCAAATAATTCGTTTATATAAAAAAGATATTATTAGAATTGAATTTAAAATTGATGACAAAAATACAGATCAAAATCTTGAAAATGTAAATGTTAGTGAGCAATTACCTGATAGAAGTGAAAATGTATCATTTATAAAAGATTCTTATCTGCAGTATAATCGAATTGATCCAAATAAAAGATTCGACAACTTTATAACTGGCACAAGCAATAAACTAGCTTATGAAGCATCGTTAAAAGTTTCAGAAAATATATCGCATTATAATCCACTTTACATTTATGGTGGTGTGGGAATGGGCAAAACCCATTTATTAAACTCAATTGGAATTGAACTTAAAAAAAATAACAAAGTAATGTTTATATCAGCTGAACGGTTTATGTATCAGTTTGTTAAATCGATCAAAGCTAATGATATGGTTAAATTTAAGGAATATTTTAGAAATACAGATATTTTATTAATTGATGATATTCAATTTATAAGTGGTAAAGAGGCGATGCAGGAAGAATTTTTTCATACATTCAATGCATTATTAGATAAAGGTTCTCAAATAATTGTATCAGCTGACAGAGCACCAAATAAACTATCAAGAATTCAAGATAGAATTAAGTCTAGATTTTCTGGTGGTTTAGTTGTCGATATTCAAAAACCTGATCTTGAACTTAGAAAAAAAATTGTTGAAAAAAAAACTGAGGAATTAAATAATTTATATGCAGACCAACTACAAGTATCAAAAGAAATACAAGATTTTATAAGTACTGAAATCACAGCAAGTGTTAGAGAATTAGTTGGAGCAATAAATAGAGTAGTTTCATTTTCTAGAATCTACAACAAAGTTCCAAATTTGGCCGAAACAAAGGTTGTTTTGAAAGATTTGTTAAATCTGGCTGAAAATAAAGTAACAATAGATTTAATTCAAACAACAGTATGTAAATTCTTCAAAATAAGTAAGAATGAAATGCTTTCATCAAGAAGATCCAGATATTTAGTTAGACCTAGACAAACCGCTATATATTTAACAAAAATTTTGACATCAAAATCTTTACCAGAAATTGGAAGAGAGTTTTCAAATAGGGATCATACAACCATAATACATTCAGTTAAAACTATTGAAAAAATTAAAGAAAAAGACCCCGAGATGGTAGATAATATTAATAAATTAAAAAACCAGATATTATATAATAATAAAGATAATGAAATTTAACATAAATCAACAAGATCTTCAGCAGGCATTGAATTATTGCCAAGGTGTAATTGAAAAGAGAAGCACTCTACCTATATTGTCTAATATTTTATTAGACGCAAGTAATTCCAGATTAACAATTACAGCAACAGATTTAGACTTAATATTTATTCATCAACTAAATAATGTTGAAGTATTAGAAGAAGGAAGAACAACAACAACTTCTTCAATTATGTATGATATCATAAGAAAATTCTCTTCTGGAAAAAAAATTAATTTATCTTTGACAGATGTTAGTAAATTACAAGTAGAGTCAGAAAAATCTATATTCAACTTAAATTGCATTAGTGCAACAGAATTTCCATTAACTGATGAAAATTTTAATCAAAATGAATTTACAATAAAATCTAAACAGCTTTTAAAATTATTAAATAAATGTAAATTTTCAGTTTCTAATGATGAAACAAGACATTATCTAAGTGGGATTTATTTTCATCAGACAGAAGTTGAGGATAAAAATTATTTAACAGCTGTAGCAACTGATAGTCACAGAATGTCCATTTCAAAAATAAGATTAGATCAAAAAATTGATTTTGAACCAATTATACTTCCAAAAAAAACTATTTTTCAATTATGCTCATTGCTAGATAGTTATGATGGAGATGTTAAAGTATCTAACATTAAATCAAAGATAAAATTTGAGTTAAATAATAGCATATTGATTTCAAAACTCATTGATGGAAAATTTCCCAATTATATTCAGGTAATACCAAAGAATAATCAAAAAAAACTAGAAATAGATTTAAAGTTATTTTTAAATTCTGTTGATAGAGTTGCCTCTGTATCTTTGGATAAAAAAGATGGGGTTAAATTTAATTTATCAAAAGATACTTTAGACCTTTCGGTCAATAATACAAATAGTGGTGATGGTAAAGAAACATTAAATGTAAAATTTGATCATGATTTAGAAATAAGTTTTAACTCAAGATACTTAATTGATGTTGCTTCGCAATTAGATGGAGAAAGAGTTGAAATATTTTTTAATGACACAGGCTCACCAGCTTTAATAAAAGATCCAGGTGATTTTGATAGTATTTTTGTAGTTATGCCTATGAAGGGTTAGTTTAACAAATTAAGCTCTTCATAAATATTATTTTCTAAAATTTTGATAAAATCCTTCTTTGAGTAACCTGCTATTATTGGTTTTAAGATTGAAATAGTTATTACTTTATTGCTATGTTTTAGACCCTTTTTAGGCCAAACATAACCCGAATTAATAGCAACTGGCTGGCAAGAAATTTTTAATTCTTCATAAATTCTTGATGCACCTTTTTTAAAAGGGGGTCTTTCACTTGGCAGAACTCTAGTACCTTGTGGAAAGATTATTAATGGTCGTTTAGACTCATCAATTATCTTAGAGATATCTTCAAAGAAACCCAAGTTATCCTTGGTAACTTTATTTCTCTTAATTGATATTGATCCAATTTTTTTAAGATACCAACCAAAAATTGGAATTAAAAGTAATTCTTTTTTTAAAATGAAAACTGGTGAATTGAAAATAGTTTGAAGATAAAATGTTTCAAACATTGACTGATGAGATGCAGCAATAAAAAACTTTTCATTATTTAAAATATTTTCTTTACCTTTTATTATTATTTTTGTGGATAAAAAAAACTTTAAACAAAAGCTTGTCCAATAACCCATCAATTTACCACCAAATAAAACAACTTTTTGAGGTAAAAGAAAAGCAGGTAAAAAAAATAATGAAATAATAATTATTCCAGAAAAAAAGAATATTGAAAATATAAAGTTTCTTATCATTAAAGCTACATCAAATCTTTGTGCTTTTGCCTTTTTTTAATAATTCTAATTTTTGATTCTTCAATTAGTAATTCTGCTGGTTTTGGCCTTACATTATAATTTGAGCTTAATGACATCCCATATGCACCAACATCACACATTACAATAATATCTTTTTCCTTTAATTTCTGAAAATTTTTTAATGACGTAAATTTGTCTGTACTCTCACAAATGGGACCTACAAATTCATAGGTTTTTTTTGATTTTCGACTTGTTTTGATTGAGGGTAATGTTTTGTGATTTGCTCCATATAAAGCGGGTCTCATCAAATCATTCATGGCCGCATCTAGTATAACAAAATCTTTCTCATCATTTTCTTTAATGTAAATGACTTTAGAAATTAAAAAACCTATATTTCCGACTATAGATCTTCCTGGTTCAAAAATTATTTTTGTAGAGTGTTTTTTTAAAAATTTTTTGATGGCAATATTGTATTTGGTGTAACTAAGTTTTTTATTATTATCACCATAAGAAATTCCCATTCCTCCACCTAAGTCAATAAATTCAAAGTTATGTTTAGTTTTAACAATAATTTTATCAATCACATTAAGCATTTTTTCATAAGGTTTATGGTTTAAAATTTGACTTCCAATATGAACACTTAAACATTTTAGACTAATATTTTTTGAACCCGTACAGTAATTAACAAGCTCTAAAAATGTCTTTTCATTTACACCAAATTTATTTTCTTTTTTACCAGTTGAAATTTGACTTAAAGTATTTGCATCTGTATTTGGATTTAATCTAATACCAATTTGTACTTTCTTTTTTTTATTTTTTGCTATTCTATCAATTTCTTTGATTTCACTTTTAGACTCAGCATTTATTAATAATATTTTTTTATCAATAGCATACGCTATTTCCTTTGATGTTTTGCCAACACCTGAAAAGACAATTTTTTTTGGATTAATACCTGCTTTAAGAGCCATCATAAGTTCTCCTATTGATACAACATCTGCTCCTAAACCAAATTTTTTGATTTCTCTAATTAAATTTACATTCGTATTAGATTTAATTGCAAAACAGATTAATGGAGAAAAAGATTCAAAATTTTTTTTAAAGTCATTAATATTTTTTTTTAACTGATTATAAGAATAACAATAAGTTGGTGTATCAAATTTTTTAGCAATATCTCGAACTTTTACTTTTTCAATTGTTAGTATTTTTTTGATATATTTCATCAAGCCTTATTGGTAAGGATTTTTATTTCAGCTTTTTGTTTTGGATCTTTATATTCAGGATCTCCTTTTTTTCCACAAGAGATCAATAAACAACTAAGTAAAAAGGTAAAGATAATTTTTTTAATCATTTTTGTTTCTTATATTTTATTATCATTTTTTTAATATTTTCAAAAGCTGTTCCTCCATAAGATTTTTTAGAATTTACAGAATTTGTTAAATCAAACACTTTTAAAACATCGCTAGTTAATTTTGGCTCAATTTTTTTTAATTCTTCTAAACTTAACTCATTAAGTTTCTTTTTTTTCTTTTCAGCCAAATTAACAACAGCAGCTGTTTTTTGATAAGCTTTTCTAAATGACATGGAGTGTTTTTTTACAAGATAATCTGCAAGATCTGTTGCAGTAATGTAGCCCGTATTAGCAAGTTCAAGCATTCTTTTTTTATTAGGGCTAGAATTCTTAAGTACTTCATCAAATATTTTTAGACTATTTATTAAAATGTCATTAGATTTAAAAACAATTTCCTTATCATCCTGAAGATCTTTGAAATAAGATAAAGGCAATCCTTTCAAAATCGTAAGCATAGAGAATAAATTTCCATAACTGCTCCCAGATTTTCCTCTTAAATATTCTAGAAGATCAGGGTTTTTCTTTTGTGGCATTATGGAGGAGCCTGTTACGATTTTATCTGATAAATTTAATAAACCAAATCCATCTGAGCTCCATATGATTAATTCTTCTGCAATTCTTGAAATATGCATTGAACATACAGAAATACTATACAAAAAATCTAAAACAAAATCTCTATCTGAAACAGTATCAATTGAATTATTTGTTGGTCTTTTAAAACCAAGTTTTTTACTAGTATAATTTCTATCTATATTAAAAGAAGTGCCTGTCAAAGCAGCAACTCCTAATGGATTTTCATCTAAGCTATCTAAATTATTATTAAATCTTTTTTTGTCTCTATTAAACATTTCAACATAAGCCATTAAATAGTGGGCAAATGAAATAGCTTGAGCATTTTTAAGGTGTGTAAAACCAGGCATTATGGTGTTAATATTTTTTTCAGCTAATTTTAATGTACTTTTAATTACTTTATCTAAATTAAAGTTAATCTCTTTGGTTGCAGATCTCATCCAAATTTTAAAATCTGTAATAACTTGGTCGTTTCTTGATCTTGCTGTATGAACATAACCTGCTTCATCACCAATTATTTGAAAAAGTCTTTTTTCAATATTCATGTGAATATCTTCATATTTCTTATTAAACTCAAATTTTTTATTCGATATTTCTTTTTCTATTTTATTTAGACCATAGATAATTTTATTTTTAATTCTAAAAGAAATAATTTTTTGTTTAAAGAGCATTTCAACATGTGCAATGGACCCTTGAATATCTTCTAGGTAAAGTCTCTTATCGATATCTAAAGAACTACCTACTTTTTGAAATAAAGTCGAAGAACTTTTTTTAATTCTAGTATTCCAAATTGCTTGGTTGTTTTTATTTTTTCTCATGTTATTTAATTATACCTATTTAACATGAGATTCTTAATATTATTTATTTTTTTGATAACAAATGTTGCGGCAAATGAATTGTCTGAAATAAAAAATATAGTCATACATAAAGACCCAAAAACATACGATAATCTAATTTTTTTAGACAAAAAAGATCAAAAAATTAATATTAAAGATTTTAATGGAAGCTTGGTTTTAATGAATTTTTGGGCAACTTGGTGTGAGCCATGCAAGGAAGAAATGCCATCATTGGATAGACTTCAAAATAATCCAAAACTTAATAATTTAAAAATTTTTGTAATTAATATTGAAAAAGAAAATTTAAAAAAGGTTAATAAATTTTTACAAGAATTGAATATTAAAAATTTAGAACCTTATTTTGACAATCCAATAACTTTAGCAAAAAAACTTTCACTACGTGGAGTTCCAACAACAGTACTTTTTAATACTGAGGGTAAAGAATTCGCAAGGATTATGGGTTCAATAGATTTTGATGATTTAAAATTTATTGAGTGGTTAAAAAATTATAATTAGTTTTTAAAAAAATAAGCAAACGCAACAAGAACAAGTATTGCTATAAATTGCAAAAGAACTCTTAATTGCATTAATTTATTAGAATATTTTTTACTAGTCTCTCCACCTTTAAATAGAGTTCCAATACCTAAAATTAATACAATTCCAACTGCTAATAAAAGTACAATAGATATTATTTTAACTAATATTCCTGAAATCATATAATTATTGTAGTGTGTTTTAAAAAATAAAAAACATAATTAATTGACTATGACATTTTGCCTAAACTCTATAATTATAAAACCAGAAAATGGGAACGAGATCAAAAATGCTATAATCTTACTTCATGGGTATGGTGGTGATGGCAAAGATATAAGCATGCTGTCTTTAAATTGGAAAAGACATATGCCAAATACAGTTTTTATTTGTCCTAATGGACATGAAACTTGCTCAATTAATCCATCAGGATTTCAGTGGTTTGATTTAACTAAGGATGATCCTGAATACATCCTTGAACAATCTATAAAGGCTGAAAATAAAATTCAAAAATTTATTCACGAAATTAAGCAAGAATTTCATTTAACCAATGATAAAATATGTTTATCAGGATTTAGCCAAGGATGTATGATGTCAATTAATGTGGGTTTAACTTCTGAGAAAAAATTTTCATGCATTGTTGGTTTTTCAGGAAAAATTATCGATCAGGATAATCTAAAAAATAGAATAAAAAATTCTACAAATACTTTATTGATACATGGCGAGTCAGATCAAATAGTACCTTCAACAAGTTTATTAGAAGCAAAAGACTTTTTAATTAGAAATAATATTGAAGTTGAGACTCTATTAATTAAAAATTGTGATCATCATATTCCTATGGAAGCATCAAGTACAGCTCTTAATTATATTTTAAAAAAATTTTAATACCTCTTATTATTGATAAAATAACTCAACTAAGTTAAAAATAGTTAATGAATAATTTTTTTGAACAAAATGTTTCATTAGAAAAGTGCCCAGCTTTAGTTCTTAATGCTGATTACAGACCATTAAGCTATTATCCATTATCTTTATGGTCTTGGCAGGATACTGTTAAATCTGTTTTTCTAGATAGAGTTATAATTGTTAGTAATTATGATCGAACAATCAGAAGTCCATCATTTGATATGAAATTACCAAGTGTTATTGCTTTAAAAGATTATATCGTACCACAATCAAAACCTAGTTTTACAAGGTTTAATGTATTTTTAAGAGATAAGTTTTCTTGTCAATATTGTGGAAGCAATGAAGAGCTTACTTTTGATCACTTGTTACCGAGATCAAAAGGAGGTGAAACAAATTGGGATAATGTGGTTACCGCATGTTCTTTGTGCAATGTGAGAAAAGGAGGAAAGTTATTAAAATATTCAGGCATGTCGCTTAATCAAAATCCTTACAGACCTTCAACTGAAGATTTACACAAAAATGGTAAAAACTTTCCACCTAATTTTTTGCATAAAAGTTGGATGGATTATTTATATTGGGATGTTGAGTTAGAGTCTTAAATTTTTTCAGAAATATTAATTGCAATTTTAGAACCAGTTTTAATCATTAAATCTAAAATTGAATATGCACCCTTTTTTGTTGCACCTTTTTCGTATGCTATATCTTTGTGATTTAACTCATCTTGTCTAAATTTAGTAATCTTTTTCTTTAAATTTCTTTCATTGCTTCCAAGCTGTTTTATTTGATTTAAGTAGTGTTCATCAATTACCTCTTCCACAGAAGCTGTACACAGCATTGCCGCTTTTTTACCAAGTAAAGTTGAACCAAAACCTAAACCAACGCCAAGCAAATCCCAAAGAGGCAACAATTTTGTCGGAGGAATTTTTCTTTTTTTAATTTCATTTTCAAAAAATTCACAATGTTCTTTTTCATGTATTTTCATTTCCTCAATAGTTTTTTTTAAACTTTCATCTTTTACAAATGTATTAAGAGCAAGTAATTGACCTTCATATATTTTAACTGCTCCACGTTCACCAGCATGATCAACTCTTATGAATTCTTCAATTTTTTTTTTATCTATTTTTGTCATATTCAAAATACATTTTTATTAAGATAATAGTTATTAAACATGAAATAATTATATTAAATGTTGTAAGTGATAATCCAAAGATTTTAAATGTTACATCTTTGCAACTAACACTTTTTTGTTGCAATTGCTTGAGTATTTCTTCTTTTGATAGAGTTTCAGATGCATTTTGGAGATCACACACAAGTGATTCTTGTATTAAGCCTTGCTCAATACCGAAGTGGTATAAAGATAGTAGTGTTGCACCTAGAAACACTATTATTAATAAGAAAATAAAAAATTTTTCAAAATGATTAAATTTTAAATTTAGAATAATAATAATTATTGAAAAGAAATATGGTATTCTTTCCAATAAACAAAGATTACAAGGTTGATGGCCCAGAACATGCTCAATAAAGTAAGCTGAAATTAATGCAATTAAACTAATTAGAAAAATAGTTTTGAATAAATTTTTTTGAATTAGACTAAGCATTTAACTTGTGAATTAAATATATAATAACAAATATTAAAACTAATAATATGCCAACAATAGTAAACCATTTAGAACCATATTTGCTCATGAACTGTGTAAATAAATGACCAAATCTATATGATAAATAAGCTATGATAAAAAATCTTAAACTTCTTGAAATTAAGCTGACCAATATAAAGCCTAATAAATTAAAACCAATTAATCCGCTTGCAATAGTAAACACTTTATAGGGTAATGGAGTAAAGCCAGCTAGAAAAAGTATCCCTAACCAAGCCAGAAAACCTTCTTCAAGTGTTAGACTATTTTTTAAGGCAGAAACTTTGTTTTCATAGCCATAAAACTCAATTACTCCCATTGCTATATCAAAAAATATAGCACCTAACATGTATCCGAATATACCACCCAAAACTGAAAAAATAGACGCTATTATAAAAATCTTAATATATTTAATCTTTTTAGCAATGACCATTGGAATGATCATAACATCAGGAGGAATTGGAAAAAAAGAACTTTCAGCGAAAGAAACTATACCTAAAAAAAAATTAGAATTTTTATGAGAAGCCAAATCTAAACATTTTAGGTAAAGAGTTTTAAACATTTTTTGGTTTTATTATAATTTTAGTTCTTATACTATTTAAAATATTATTTTATTAATAATTAAGGGCGAATGGCGGAACTGGTAGACGCGCACGACTCAAAATCGTGTTTCGCAAGAAGTGAGAGTTCGATTCTCTCTTCGCCCACCAAGAATTTATGAATATAGATCAATATAATAACCTTTTAGAATTGTTTCATTATCAATTTGTAAAAGAAAAACCTGATCAAATTTTTCTTCAATCACTAAAAGACCATAACTTGAAATTTACTTGGCAAGATACATACCTAAATATTTTAAAGTTGGCTGAAGAATTAGATAAAATTATTGATAATAGTGATCGATGCTTGTTAATTTCAGAAAACAGGCCAGAGTGGATGATTTCCGATTTAGCCATTATGTTATCTAAAGGCGTAACAGTTCCAGCTTACACAACCTATACCGAAAGAGATTATGAATATTTGATAGATGATTGCGAACCATCAGTAATAATTGTTTCTGATGAAAATCAATACAAAAAAATAAAGAATTTTATAAGTAATAAAACATTTATTAAGAAAATAATTTCATTTGAAAGCTTCAAAAACGATCATAAAATAATTTGCATAAAAGATATTTTTAAAAAAAAACAATTTAAAGAAAAGAATTTATTAAATCTTGAAATAAAAAGAAAAGATTTAGCATGTATAATTTATACATCTGGTACACAAGGTAACCCAAAAGGTGTAATGTTAAGTCATGGAGGCATACTAAGTAATTGTGAGGGATCAATTTCATTATTGAATGAAATCATTTCAGTAAAACCAAAATTTCTTACTTGGTTACCTTTATCTCATTCATATGAACATACCGTACAATTTGTTCAGATTGCAATTGGTGCTCAGGTTTTTTATGCAGAAAGTATTGATAAACTAATTAAGAATATGAGTGATTGTAGCCCTGATATAATGACGGCTGTGCCACGGTTTTATCAAAATTTGTATCAAAAAATTGATACAAGCTTTAACAAGACCAAGGGTTTCAAAAATTATCTAATAAATAAAACATTACAGCTAGGTAAAAAGAAACTATTAAAAGAAAAATTTTCCTTACTTGAGTCTTTACAAAATTTAGTTTGTGAAAAATTAGTTAGAAAAAAAATAAAATCTCAATTTGGAGGATCATTAAAAGCTTTTATATCAGGTGGAGGAGCACTTGATAAGGAAGTTGGAGTATTTTTAAACTCAATAGGACTTCCAACGCTGCAAGGTTATGGTTTAACTGAAACCTCTCCAGTTGTGAGCTGCAATCCAATTCACGATATAAGAATTCAAACTGTGGGACCTCCCTTCACAGGAAATCAAGTTAAAATAGCTAATGATGGAGAAATTTTGATCAAGGGAGAAAATGTAATGTTGGGATATTGGAATAATAAGGCAGAAACAGATAAAGTGTTAAAAGATGAGTGGTTATATACAGGTGACATTGGTCATTTTGATAATAGATATTTAAAAATTACTGATAGAAAAAAGATATTATAATTACCCTTGGAGGAGATAATATTTCTCCAGTTAAGATAGAAAATGATCTTGCTAAAATAAATTTTATAGAACAGTCATTAGTATATGGAGATAGTAAACCTTATTTAGTTGCTCTATTAATCTTAAATAAAGAATTTAAAAAAACTTCTAACAACGAAATTGATCGTGAAATAGAAATAATAAATAAAAACTTACCAAAAATAGAAAAGATAAAAAAATTTATTGTTGTTGAAGAACAATTCACAATTGAAAATGGATTAATGACTCCAACGTTAAAATTAAAAAGATTTAAAATAATTAATAAATATAAAAATCAATTAGAAAAACTTTATTAAATATTATTATTAAGTGTGTTTATTATCCGCATAAACATTAATTAAATTGATTAAATAAAATTTTAAATAAAAAATAAAAAATAAAAAATTTATTTAAAAATTCAGTTTTAATTAAAGAATTGACATAACTTACATAAAAAAATAAAAATATAGTATTAGCGAATCAACTTGATTCGTTTAACTTAAACAGGGAGCTAAAGATGCCTAAGAAAAGAAAAAAAGCTGCTAAAAAAACTAAGAAAAAAGCAGCAAAGAAAACTAAGAAAAAAGCAAAAAAGGCTAAAAAAGCTAAAAAAAGAAAAAGATAGTAATTTACTAATCTTTACTAAAAACGCTTCTCATTACAAACTGTATGAGAGGCGTTTTTTTTATTCGTCTAAATTTTCGTCTGGATCAGTTGTAGGCTCTTCAACAGGTAATTCTGCTGTAGGTGATTTTGGTGCAGAAGCTATTGGTTGTACCTGTCCACCTAAATTTCTTTTTAACGCCTTATCAAGTTTCTTTTGTGTATCCTCTAAAGATACATTTAACACAATTTGAAACTCTGATAAAATTCTTTCATATGCTTTTTCAAACAATTGTCTTTCACTATAAGATTGGTCAACCATAAGATCATCCCCTTTATTTAAATCCCTAACTACCTCTGCTAATTCATAAATTTTACCAGAAGAAATTTTAGCTTCATATTCTTGTGCTCTTCTACTCCACATAGATCTTTTAATTTTTGGCTTACTTTTTAAAATGGAAATGCATTTATTAACTTGATTGATTGTTGCTAGAGGTCTCAAGTGAGATTGTTTATTAACTGGAACCATACCGTTGGCTTTATCTTTTTCAAATTTTATGACGTATGTTTCGACATCAATACCACCAATATTTATCTTTTTAAATTCTGTGATTTGACCAACGCCGTGCTTTGGATAAACAATGTGGTCTTTTATTTTATATTCTCTTTTTTCAGTTTCTTGTTTTTTAACTTTTTTTATTTCAGGTTTTATTTCATTACTTTTAGAAATTCTTAAGTTATCAACTTTTGGCTCCTCTTTGGTTTCAGAGGCTTTTGCTGTTTTTTTTATCTTACCTAGTTTAGGAGCAACTTTTTTTAAAACTTTCGTTGTTTTTTTAATTACAACTTTTTTAGTTGTTTTTACTTTTTCTTTTACTAATTTTTTAGCTTTAGCCACTTTTTTAATTGGAACTTTCTTCTTCACTTTTTTCTCAGGTTTAGCTTTAAAGATTTTCTTTAAAATATTTTTCGTACTTATTTTGCTCATTTTTAAATTTTTCATGATCCGTTGGAGGATCTTTTCTTTCACTTATGTTTGGCCAGATTTCTGAATATTTTTTATTGATTTCTAACCACTGTTCACTCCCAGACTCAGTATCTGCTTTAATGGCATCAACTGGACATTCTGGCTCACAAACGCCACAATCTATACACTCATCCGGTTTAATTACAAGCATATTTTTGCCTTCATAAAAACAATCCACTGGGCAAACATCAACGCAGTCAGTTAATTTACACTTAATACATTTATCATTAACTATATAAGTCATTATAATTTTTCTTTTTTAATTCTGTCTTTAATATCGCCCATTGTTGAACTGTCAATATAAAGTAAACCGGCTAGACGTCTCATTAAATTTGTCTCATAAATATCAGCTTCATTGTTAGAGTAAATAATAGACCATAGAGCTTCAATTATTTTAATTTTGTCAGTTTCAGGTAAGTTTTTTACTTCTTTTGTAAAATCTAATATTTGATTTGAATTTTCTTCAATAGTTTTTGCCTCTTGAATAATTTTAGATATACCTTTCTTGTCTGCACCTAATTCTAGAAGAGTTTTTTTAATAATTTCTTCTTCACTTTCAGTATAATTTTCATCAATTTTAGCTGCATGAATTAATAATGCGCATGTTTTAACTAAAAAGTTAATTTCAGTGCCAGGTAAATCTTTTTTAAAAAACATTAGAATTAACTGAGATTTAAATTTTTTAAGATTTTAAATGGATTTTCACTTGAAACTTCTTTTGTTGAATTCTTTTTAAATTTTTTAATTGGATTATATTTAAAAAAAGTTTCATCATTTTTATCAAATATTTTATAATTCATTTTTTGTAAAAGTTTCTTAAAATTATCTTTGCTACAACCTAATAAATTAAGCATTTCTGGTATCATCTTAATTTCTTTTGAATTTGATGAGTTTATGATTAGCATAAATAATCTTTCAAGGATGTCTATTCTTACAAATAGTGTATCAAAATTTTCAAACCCACATAAAAGCATAAAATTTTTATTTCTAAGCTCTTTATCGTCTAAAAAATTTAGACCAAATGTAGGTGGCTTGATATTATAATATTTCTGATGGAAATTTTTCCACAATAATGTTCTTAATGATACTGCTTCTGGCTTAATTAATTGGTATAAAAATACGTGGTATCTTCCAAATTTTACACCCAAATCTCTTAAAATTTTTCTTTCATTTTGACCAAGTGACTTAAGATATTCGGAAACTTGTTCTCTTTTTAATACCCCATTATTTTCATAAAGTTGATAAGCTAAAGCTTTGATTGATGAATTTTTATCTTTAAGATTCTTTAGATCTACTAAGCTTTTAAGAACCAAGTTAATTTTATCTTGTATCCATTTATTTATATAGTCACTAAGTTTTTGTTTTTGAATAGGTTCAATAATATCATCAACTATGAGTTCAAAATTTGGATTTAAATAATCATGCCCAGAAGATAATTTTGCAATTGGAAAATCATTCCAATAAATTTTAAAATCATCATTTAATTCAATCAATCCCGTGTCAATAATAATTTGAATTCTTTTTTCTAGCTCTGGTCCAATAGTCTGTCTTGCGGCTTTTTTTAAAGATTTGATATCTGTTTCTAAAGCACCTTTTTTTAAATCCAGTAACAATTTAAGACCATTTATTTTGCCAATAAATTGGTCATCAATCATTACATCGTTATTACTAAGTATATCTGTTTTGAATTCCATATCTTGTTTTAAACCTCTTGCGAGAACACTTGCTCTTTTATCAATAAATGTTTTGGTAAGTTCTTCATGAAGTCTGTCTGAAAGTTTATCTTCTAGGTGTTTTGTTTTTTCAATCCAATAGTCTTGATTTTCTGTCCAATTATTTTTATTTGAAACATAAGACCAAGTTCTTACATTTGCAATTCTATTTGATAGAGAATCAACATTTCCCTCCAATTTATCAAGCTTTATAAGCTGTAATCTCATAAAATCATCTGTGATTTGGTGTTTTCCACTACTGAGATATTTGAAAACATTTCCTATGACTTCATAATGATTTCCATATGTTTTTTTGACAAAATCAGGAATTTGACAACATTCCCACAAAAGACTAAGTAATTTTTTATCGAAATTTAAATTTAATAGGTTTTTATCTTTTAGAAAATATTTAAGAGCTTTTTCATCTTCACATTCATGAATTTTACGTAACCATCCCATCTGTGGTTTTTCTTCTAAAGATTTTATTAAACTAAAAGTATTATTAAAATTTAAGTTTGAATTTCTCCAAAATAAAGTTCTTATATCTTCAAATTTATGGCTTTCTAATAGCTCTACATCTTCAGCTGTAATCTCTTTACAATCACCAGTAACACCAAAACTACCATCATTTAAATATCTTCCAGCTCTACCAGCAATTTGACCTATTTCAGATAAATTTAGTTTTCTTAATTTTTTTCCATCAAACTTTTTAAGATTAGAAAAATAAACATAATCTAAGTCCATGTTAATGCCCATTCCTATTGCATCTGTTGCTACTAAAAAATCAACATCACCAGATTGGTAAAGTTCTACTTGAGCATTTCTTGTTTTTGGACTTAAAGACCCCATGACAATTGCTGCTCCACCTTTTTGTCTTCTAATTAATTCAGCTATTGCATAAACTTCCTCAGCAGAAAAAGCTATAATTGCTGTTTTTCTATTTATTCTTGAAATTTTTTTATGACCTGCATATGTTAATTTTGACAATCTTTCTCTATTTATAAATTCTATATCACCATCTAATTTAGAAATTATATTTTTGATAGTATTAGAACCCATAAGCATTGTAAGTTTTTCACCTCTCATGTTTAAAAGTCTGTCTGTAAAGATATGACCTCTTTCGTGATCAGCACACATTTGAATTTCATCAACACCAACAAAATCTAAATGTTTATCAATTGGCATGGACTCCACTGTGCATAGGAAATATTTAGCATTGGTTGGAATAATTTTTTCCTCACCAGTTATTAAAGCAACTTTATCTACACTGACTTTTTTTATGACTTTGTCATAAACTTCTCTGGCTAATAATCTTAAAGGAAAACCAATCATGCCTGACTCAAATGAAAGCATAGTTTCAATAGCCAGATGTGTTTTTCCAGTGTTAGTGGGTCCGAGAACAGCAGTAATTTTGTATTTAGTCATTTCTACCTTTGGTGTACTTTTTTTTATACCTACCAGATATTGTTGGTGTTAAAGAACAAAGATAGACTAAAACATGACCGAATCGGAGGATAAAAAGTTCTCATTTTACTACAAGCTATACTTAGATTAGCATAATTAAGATTAATTCTATAATAGTAATTTAAAAAAAAAGAATGCTAAAAAATTTAGTTAAAGATTTAAAACCATCGTCTACTTTACTGATCAATGAAACTTCAAGAAAATTAGAGGAACAAGGAAAAAAAATATATAAATTCGGCTTTGGACAGTCACCATTTAAAGTTCCAGAGGATGTTGTTGAAGAACTTAAAAATAACGCACATCAAAATAAATATCTACCAATGCAAGGTCTTTTGGAATTAAGAAAGGCAGTAGCAAAATATACATCAAAAAGAAAAAATCATGACTATAAATCTGAAAATGTAATTATTGGACCTGGTTCAAAAGAATTAATGTTTTTATTACATGTTATATTTGATGGAGAAATAATATTGCCTGCTCCTAGTTGGGTTTCATACGCTCCCCAAGCAATATTGGGCAGAAATAAAACACAAATTTTACAAACAAAAAGAGAGAATAATTGGTTTCCAACCGCTTCGGAAATTGAGGAGATTATTTTAAAGGATAAAAATAAAAATTATTTATTATTCTTAAATTCACCAAATAATCCATCAGGTCAAATTTGTGAAAATTTAGAGGAAATTGCTGATATTGCTAAAAAGTATAATCTTATTATTTTGTCCGATGAAATATACTCAGAATTAAGTTTTAAAGATAATTATCAATCTATTTCAAATTTTTGCCCTGATAAAACAATTGTTAGTACTGGATTAAGCAAATGGTGTGGAGCTGGTGGATGGAGATTGGGTTATTTTTTAGTACCAGACTCATTAAAACAAATTAGAGATATGATTAATGTCTTAGCCAGCGAAACTTTTTCTGCTGTTAGTGCACCTATTCAATATGCAGCGATAACAGCTTATAATAATGATCACTCACACTATATCAATATATCCAGAAAAATTTTAAGTGCAGTTGGTAAATATGTTTATGAAAATCTAAAATCTAATAAAATTTTGATCAATGAGCCTCAAGGAGGCTTTTATTTAATGCCTGAGTTTTTAAATAAAAAATTTAATACTTCATCAGAAATGTGTGACAGTATATTGAATGGTACAGGTGTAGCCTTGCTACCTGGATCTGATTTTGGTTTTGATCAAAACAAAATGTTGGCAAGATTGAGCTTTACTGATTTTGATGGTCAAAAATTTATGAATAAAATTGATGTAAATCAAAAAATTGATAATGATCTTATAAATGAATTTGCACCTAAAATTATTGAAGGTGTTGATAAGTTAAAAAAATGGTCTGAATCAATATAAAATCTTACTATACATACCTAAACATTTACTGTTAAAATTAATTTATAAAAATAACGATATAGAGGGAGAAATAATGAAAAAAATAATTACATCTCTATCAAGTGCTTTACTGATATTGGTTGCATCTTTGTCTTTAACTGGTGTAGCAAAATCAGCTGAGTTCTTCACGATAGGAACTGGTGGACCTACTGGAGTTTATTTCCAAACAGGTAACGCTATTTGTAAAATGTTACACAAATCAGCAATAAGTGCTGAACATGGAAGAAAAAAAGGTACAGCTAAAGCATATAGGTGTACTGCACCATCAACTGGTGGATCAAATTATAATATTGGTCAAATAGCAGCTGGTGAATTTCAATTTGGTGTAGCTCAGTCTGATTGGCAATATCATGCTGTAAATGGATCTAGCAAATGGGAAGGAAAACAGTACAGTGATTTAAGAGCTGTTTTCTCAGTTCATAATGAGCCTTTTCAAATTTGGGCTAGAAAAAAAGCAAAGATTAAAGATTTTGCTGGATTAAAAGGAAAAGTTGTTAACATTGGTAACCCTGGTTCAGGACAAAGAGGAACTATGGAAGAATTAATGAAAGCAATGGGTGTTGATAATAGTTATTTCAAATCAACAACTGAACTTACATCTTCTGAACAAGTAAAAGCTTTGTGTGATGGTAAAATTGATGCTTTTGGTTATTCAGTAGGTTTTCCTAATGGTGCCATGGAACAAGCTGCAACTTGTGCTGCTAAAGCATCGCCAATAAATTTAACAGGTTCTGAAGTTCAAGGTTTAATAAGTGGTGCTGACTATTATGCACAAGCTATTATTCCTAAAGGAACTTATACAGGTCAGAAAAAAGATGCTACAACTTTTGGTGTAAAAGCTACTGTAGTAACTTCTGCCGATGTTTCTGATGAACTTGTGTATTTAGTTGTAAAAGCTGTGATGGAAAATTTTGATGATTTCAAAAAACAACATCCTGCTTTTGGATTTTTGGAAAAGAAAAACATGATTAAAGATGGTTTATCTGCTCCACTACATCCAGGTGCAATTAAATACTACAAAGAAGCTGGATTAATGTAATCCAATTAAATAATTTAATTAAAAGGCCTGATTTTTATCGGGCCTTTTTTTTATAATAGAGTATCTTTTTCATAATGAATCAAAGTATTAATGAAAATGTAAAAAGTAAGATTAACGAAGATTTGTCACCAACTAGAAATCTTACAGGCTTTCATTTAAAAGTGGTTGCAGCTATTGCAATCATTTGGTCTTTATTTCAACTTTGGTATGCATCACCATTTCCTTTTATGTTTAATGTTGGAATGTTTAAAGGGCTACCAGCTAGAGCTATCCATTTAGGTTTTGCTTTAACTTTAGCATTTTTAATTTTTCCAATTACCAAAAATAAAAAAATCTCAATATTTGATATTATAATTAGTTTGGTTGCTGCTTTTTCATGTCTTTATATATATTTTTTTTATGATCAGCTTGTTGATCGTGGTGGAGTACTTTTAAATTTTCAAATTGGAGACAACATTAATCTTCCAATTGAATTAATAATTGGTAGTTGTGGCATTATAATTTTACTTGAGGCAACTAGACGTGCAATAGGTTTGCCTTTGGTGATTATTGCAATATGTTTTTTATTATTTTCTTACTTTGGTAGATACGCACCAGAAATAATTTCTCATGGTGGGCTTTCATTAAATAGATTAGTTGGTTTTCAGTGGTTAGATCAAGAAGCTATCTTTGGAATTCCAATAGGTGTTTCTGTAGATTTTATATTTTTATTTGTATTATTTGGAGCTCTTCTTGAAACAGCAGGAGGCGGAAAATATTTCCTAGACTTAGCTTTTGCAATGGTAGGAAAAATGAGAGGTGGACCTGCAAAAGCTGCAATTCTAGGCTCAGGAATGACAGGTTTAATTTCAGGCTCATCCATAGCCAACACAGTGACCACAGGAACTTTTACTATTCCTATTATGAAAAAAACCGGTTTTTCAAAAGAAAAAGCTGGTGCTATTGAAGTTTCATCATCTGTTAATGGTCAATTGATGCCACCTGTTATGGGTGCTGCAGCTTTTGTAATGGCAAGTTTTATCGGAGTTACGTATTTTGAAATAGTGAAGCATGCTTTTTTACCAGCAATAATTTCATACGTAGCGCTATTTTATATTTCTCACTTAGAAGCTTTAAAATTAAATTTAAAAGGAATGGATGAAGAAGACGTACCAAATTTGAAAAAAACATTTCTTTCTGGTCTCCATTTTTTGATACCTATTTTTGTATTAATTTATATGCTGGTTTACCTAAGGTTTACCGCTTCCTATTCTATTTTTTACGCAACTATTTCGCTCATTATTGTTAATTTAATTTACCTATCTATTAAAGGTGAGGATTTAAAAAACTCACTTAAAGTTTGGTTTAATCAAACTATTGTAGGTTTTGAAAAAGGTGCCTTAAATATGGTTGGTGTTGGAATAGCTATAGCAACAGCAGGAATAATAGTTGGAGCTGTTGGATCAACAGGATTAAGTACAAACTTAATTATAGTTATAGAGTCGATAGCAAAAGATAATGTTACAATATTATTATTTTTAACTATAATTTTATGTTTGCTATTAGGAATGGGATTGCCAACAACAGCAAACTATGTGGTTGTTGCTTCATTAATGGCGACTGTTTTAGTTGATGTTGGTAATGCATCAGGGTTTATCTTTCCATTAATAGCAGTTCACCTATTTGTATTTTATTTTGGTTTAATGGCAGATGTGACGCCTCCAGTGGGTCTTGCCTCATATGCTGCTGCAGCCATTTCAGGAGGTGATCCTTTAAAAACTGGGCTACAAGCATTTTGGTATAGTTTGAGAACAGGAATACTACCAATTGTTTTTTTATTTAATCATGAATTACTTTTAATAGGAATAGAAAATATTTGGCATGCATTAGTTGTTATTATTACTTCTTTAGCAGGAATATTAGTGTTTACTTCGGCAACACAAGGTTGGTTTATTAATAAATTAAAATGGTATGAAATAATCATTTTTTTAATAATTTCTATCTCATTATTGTCCCCCGAGTTTGTTCTTAATAAATTTTATCCTAAATATAATTATCAGAATATGAGTGTAATTAATTCAGTTATATTAGATCCAAAAAAGGAAGTGCGATTTAAAATTATAAGACCTAGTCCATATGGAGAAAGATATAAATTATTTGTAATTAACAAAAATACTTTTGAAAAAGAATATAATTTAGAAGAATACGGAATTAGTTTAGTGAAAGAAGAGAATAGAATTATCGTTGATAATCTAAAATGGAATGGAGAAGCTAAAAAAAGTGGATTTGAGATGGGTGATTATATAAGTGAATTTAAAATAGAAAATTTAAATAGACCTAATAAGGGTGTTATTTATCCTATTGCAATTTTGCTTTTAATTTTCTTTGGTTATCTGAATTATAGACGAAAAGAATAATTAACCACCTGGACCTAAATTTGAAGGTTTAACTTTTAAAATTTTCCAAACCCCAGAGGCTGAAGTAATGATCTTGTCATTACATCTTAATTCACAAAATAAAAATACAAGTGTATTTGTTTTTTTTAGTATTTTTGTGAATCCCGTTATTTCATCACCTTCTTTAGAAGCGCCAATAAATTTTAAATCTAAAGAAATAGTTACGCAAGGTGCATTGCCAGATGTCCTATGAGCTGCTGTGCCCGCTCCAGCATCTATTAAAGCTGATAAATAACCACCATGAGTTATTCCAGCAGCATTTAAATGATTTTCATTTATAGTAGATTTAAATTCATATTCTGTTTCTGATATTGTTTTAAACAAAACACCCCCATTGTGTTTCATAAATCCTGGCTTAATGCTTATTTGTTCATAATCATTGCTCATAGTTTTTTATAATACAAAAGTTAAAATTAATAAAATTATTAAAACAATTATAAAAAAATAAATAACTGATTTTTGTAATGATGCTTTTAACAACCAATCTAACATTTTAACTCCTTTTTTGGTGGACCGCCCAGAACTCGAATCTGGAATCTCCCGGTTCGTAGCCGAGCGCCTTATCCAATTTGGCCAGCGGTCCTTATTAAATAATTATCTCCATATATCAAAGTTTTTGATGTAATTTAACTTATTAAATATTATGTTGAGCTATCAATGAGCAAAAAACTAGATGATGTTGTTATAACATCTGCACTAAGAACACCTATAGGTGCATATAAGGGATCTTTAAAAAGTATTAGTGCGGATAAATTAGGTGCACTAGTTATTAAAGAAGTTATTCATAATTCAAAAATAAAAGCAGATGAGGTTGACGAAGTAATAATGGGACATGTTCTTACTTCTGGTTTAGGTCAAAATCCAGCTAGGCAAGCATCTATTCGTGCTGGGGTACCTGTTTCAAAACCTGCACATATTATCAACCAAGTATGTGGATCTGGATTAAGAGCTGTAATTTCAGGCTATCAATCGATTAAACTTGGAGAAAACAAAATAATTATTTCAGGTGGGCAGGAAAATATGTCAAGGGCACCACACTCAATATTTTATAGAGAAGATAAAAAATTATTGGAAAAAAAATTAGTAGATACCATGATTAATGATGGGTTATTAGACTCTTTTAATGATTACCATATGGGAGTTACAGCAGAAAATGTTGCTGAAAAATTTCAAATAACAAGAGATGAGCAAGATATCTTTTCATTAAATTCTCAGGAGAAAACTCAAGAAGCAATGAATAAAAATAAATTTAAAGATGAATTAATTAAATTACAAATAAATAATAATGAAGAAAGCTTTGAACTTGATAAAGATGAGCATCCAAGAAGTAATTTAAAACTAGAAGATTTAAAAAAGTTAAAAACTGTTTTTAAAGAAAATGGAACAGTTACACCAGGTAATTCTTCAGGAATAAATGATGGTGCAGCAGCAACAGTATTGATGACAAGAGAACAGGCGGAACATAAATCACTAGAACCATTAGTTAAAATAACTTCCTGGGCCTCTTGCGGTGTTGAACCATCTTTAATGGGTCTTGGCCCAATACCAGCTGTTAAAGAAGCACTTAATAAAGCAAATTGGAGTTTAAAAGATGTTGATCTGTTTGAAATAAATGAGGCATTTGCAGCTCAAAGTATCGCCGTGATTAAAGACTTAAAAATTGATCAGTCTAAAGTAAATGTAAATGGTGGTGCAATAGCATTAGGACATCCTATCGGTGCATCAGGGACTAGAATATTAGTTACACTTATTCATGAAATGATTAAACAAAATAAAACAAAAGGATGTGCTGCACTCTGTATCGGAGGCGGAATGGGTATCGCAATGTGTGTTGAAAGAACCTAAAAAGTGCCAATTTGTTTTATTTTTACAACTTTTTGCTCAATTAAAATACATGTTCTCAAAAAAACCTAATTAATGTGCTAAAATAAAAATCAATAAATTTTTTTTAGGTATATAAAATATTAAAAATAATGAGTGAAAAATTACTTGTCCCTGATATTGGAGATTTTGACGAAGTTGAAGTTATAGAGATTCTTGTAAAACAAGGAGATCAACTAAATATAAATGATCCAGTAATTACGATCGAAAGTGATAAATCGAGTGTTGAAATTCCGTCAACAGTCTCAGGTAAAATAGAGACAGTTGAAGTTAAAGTAGGAGATAAAGTTTCAAAGGGCAGTTTAATCTTAAACATTGTTTCATCAGGTGAAAATAAACAAAGTGCTCCAATCCCAAAAGACACTGAAAGCATCATAAAACAAGCTGAGGTAGCCATGACTAAGAAAGAGGAAGAGATTGTGGTTTCTAAACAACCAACTCAAAAAAAAGAACAATCAATTATTCAAGTAACTAATGGAAATGATATTGATCCTTTAGAAACTCAAGATTGGTTAGAATCTTTGTCGGAAGTAATTTCAAAAGATGGAAATCAAAGAGCTCATTTTTTAATTAAAGAATTAATTAATAAAGCATATCGTGAAGGAGCAAACATTCCTTATACGCAAAATACACCATATATAAATACAATCCCACCAGAAGCAGAGGTTAAATCAAATGGAGACCAAAATATTGAAAGAAGAATTAGGTCTTTAATAAGATGGAATGCAGCTGCAATGGTTGTAAGAGCAAACAAAAAGTTCCCAGAACTTGGTGGACACATAGGAACATTTGCATCGGCTGCTACATTATATGATGTTGGAATGAATCATTTTTGGAGAGCAAAAAATAATAAATTTGGTGGAGATTTAGTTTATTTTCAAGGACATAGTGCTCCAGGAGTATATTCTAGAGCATTTTTAGAGGGAAGATTAAACGAAAAACAATTGGATAGTTTTAGACAAGAAGTTAATTCTGGTGGACTTTCCTCATATCCTCATCCATGGTTGATGCCTAAGTTTTGGCAATTTCCAACTGTCTCAATGGGTCTTGGTCCTATGCTTGCAATTTATCAGGCAAGATACATGAAATATCTTATTAATAGAGGTCTTATAAAAGATGAAGGTCGAAAAGTTTGGGCCTTTTTAGGTGATGGAGAAATGGATGAACCAGAATCTATGGGTGCAATAGGATTAGCTGCTAGAGAAAAACTAGATAATTTAATATTTGTGATTAATTGCAATCTACAAAGACTCGATGGACCTGTACGAGGAAATGGAAAAATTATTCAAGAATTAGAGGGCAGTTTTCGTGGAGCTGGTTGGAATGTAATAAAAGTAATATGGGGTTCGTATTGGGACTCGTTGATAGCAAATGATAAAACAGGTCATTTAGTTAAAATAATGAATGAAACAGTAGACGGCGAATATCAAGCGATGAAAGCTAGAGATGGTGCTTATGTAAGAGAAAAGTTTTTTGGTAAATATCCAGAAACACAAGAATTAGTTTCAAGCTTATCAGATAAAGATATTTGGAGATTAAATAGAGGTGGTCACGACCCTCATAAGGTATACGCTGCCTACGATAAAGCCACAAAAAACCAAGGAAGCCCGACAGTTATTATTGCTAAAACTATTAAGGGATATGGAATGGGTAAGACAGGCGAAAGTGTAAATACCACTCACCAAACAAAAAAATTAGATGTAGATGATTTGTTGTATTACAGAGATCGTTTTGATGTTCCTCTAACAGATGAACAAGTTAGAAATATCGAATATTTTAAACCAGATGAAAAATCACCAGAAATTAAATACTTAAAAGAAAGAAGGTTGAATTTAGGTGGCTATTTACCTGAAAGAACAACTTATGCAAAACCAATTAAAGCGCCATCAAAAGATATTTTTGATTTTATGAAAGTTTCAACTGGTGAAAAAGAGATGTCAACAACAATGGCAATGGTAAGAATGTTTACTAATTTACTAAGAGATAAAAATATTTCACCAAGATTAGTTCCAATCATCCCTGATGAAGCAAGAACATTCGGAATGGAAGGTTTTTTCCAAAAAATTGGAATATATGCACATGAGGGACAAAAATATGAACCAGAAGATGCTGCACAGTTAAGTTCTTATCGTGAAGATAAAAGTGGCCAAGTATTAGAGGAAGGAATTAACGAAGCTGGAGCGATGTCATCTTGGATTGCAGCTGCTACAGCATATACAAATCATGATATAGAAATGATACCAATTTATATTTTTTATTCTATGTTTGGTTTTCAAAGAATAGGTGATCTTGCATGGGCTGCAGGCGATAGTCAAGCAAGAGGATTTTTAATTGGTGCTACTGCTGGGAGAACAACTTTAGCTGGAGAAGGACTTCAACACCAAGATGGACACAGTCATTTAATAGCCTCTACAATACCAAATTGTGTAACTTATGACCCAACTTTTCATTATGAACTAGCTGTAATTTTTCGAGAAGGCCTAAGAAGAATGCATGAGAAGAAGGAAAATGTTTTTTATTATATTACTACAATGAATGAAAATTATTCTCACCCTGAAATGCCAAAAGATAAAAATTGTGAAGAAGGTATTCTTAAAGGAATGTATAAGATTAAAGAATTTAATAAGTTTAAGAAGACAAAAATTCAACTTTTAGGATCAGGCACTATTCTTCGTGAGATGATAGCTGCAGCTGAAGTGCTTCAAAATGATTATCAAATTGATAGTGAAATTTGGAGTGTGACAAGTTTTAATGAATTAAGAAGAGATGGAATGGAGGTTGAGAGATATAATCTTTTAAATCCTGACAAAGAACAAAAAACTTCATTTGTTGAAAAATGTCTAGGAAAATCTGAAGGTCCAATAATGGCAGCATCAGATTATATGAGAATGAATTCAGATCAAATAAGACCATACACTAACAAAAGTTTTTACTCTCTAGGAACAGATGGTTTTGGTAGAAGTGATACTAGAAAAAATTTAAGAAAGTTTTTTGAGGTAGATAAAGAGCACTTGGTTGCTTATAGTTTAAGTGTTTTGGCTAAAGAGCAGTTGATAGCCTCAAAATATGCAGAAGAAGCAATAAAGAAATATAATATTGATGGTGAAAAACCAATGCCAACCAAATTATAATGTCAGAAATTGAAGTTAAAGTACCAAATATTGGAGATTTTAAAGATGTTGAAGTAATAGAGGTCTTAGTTTCAGAAGACCAAATAATTAAAAATAACGATCCCTTGATAACGATTGAAAGTGACAAATCTAGCGTAGAGATCCCTTCTAACTTTGAGGGAAAAATTAAAAATTTAAAAATAAAAGTAGGAGATAAAATTTCAGAAGGTGATTTGATATTAACTTTAGATAGCAAGTCACAAATAATCCAAGTAGCTGAAAAAAAACCAGAAATTGAAAAAGAATTTAAAAGAATTAAAGTAATTAAACCTGAAATAGAACAAACTACAAAAATTCAAAATAGAAATACATCCAACGATATTTCTTATGCAAGTCCAAAAGCTCGAAAATTTGCAAGAGAACTTGGAGTAGATATTAGTCAAGTTGTGGGAAGTGAAAAAGATGGAAGAGTTATTGAGGACGATATTAAAAAATTTGTTTCTTCTAAACCTAAAAATATTGATGAAGTTAAAGAAAATAAGTCAAATAAAATTAAAAATGAATTTGAGCATTCTGATTTTGGAGAAATTGAAATTAAAGATATTCCAAGAGTAAAGAAATTATCCTCAACCTATTTAACTAATTCATGGACAACCATACCTCATGTTACAAATCATGATGAGGCAGATATAACAGAAATGGAAAACTTCAGAAGTTCTCTGACCAATATGTATACAGGAGAAAAAATTAAAATTACTCCTTTAGCATTTATAATTAAAGCATTAGTCGCATCTTTAAAAAAATTCCCAAGTTTTAATTCCTCTATTGATGAAATTGATACTGGAAAAATGACATTAAAAAAATATTTTCATATTGGGATTGCTGTCGATACACCAAATGGTTTAATGGTTCCTAAAATCAGAAATGCTAATAACAAAAAAATTTCATTGCTCGGCAATGAATTAAAAGAAGTTAGTGAACTTTGTAGAAATCTCAAAATCGATAAAAAAGAATTATTTGGTGGATCTATGACTATTACAAGTTTAGGTGGAATAGGTGGGTCATTTTTTACTCCAATTATAAATTATCCAGAGGTTGCAATCTTAGGAGTGGGTAAATCACAAAAAAAGCAAATTTTTATTAATGGAAAATTTGAAACAAGAATAATGTTGCCAATCTCTTTATCTTATGATCATAGAATTATAGATGGTGCTGAGGCAGCACGATTTAATAATGACTTAAAAGAAAATTTAGGTAAAAATTTTGCCTACAAACTAGCTATCTAATATAAGTCATGTCAAAAACTACTTCATTATTAAGTGCCTTGTTATGTACTTTTATTTGGGGCACAACATTTATTGCTCAAGATACAGGTATGGACAACATTGGCCCATTCACATTTAATGCAGTTAGATTTTTTATTGGTTTCCTAGCTATCACGCCGTTAGTTTTGTTATTTGAGTTAAAAAAATTTAAGTCAGAGTTTAAATCTGACATTAAATCTTTCATCAATCTTTCAATTTTAATTGGTTTGTCATTGTTTTTGGGTTCCGCATTACAACAAGTTGCACTTCTTTATACAGATGTTGCAAATGCTGCATTTTTCACAATTTTTTATGTTCCGATGGTTCCAATTATAATTTTTATATTTAAAAAAAAGTCAATTCATTGGAGTGTTTGGCCATCTGTTATTTTGTGTTTAATTGGAGGTTATTTATTGACAAATTTTTATGATGCAACAGTAAGACTTGGAGATAGCCTGGTAATTCTTGGAGCTTTATTTTGGAGTACTCATATTATATTCACAGGAATAATTGTTAAAAAGTATGATCTTCCTTTAACCCTTGGTGCTATTCAAACTCTTATTGTTTCTTTATTTTCTTTTGCAATAGGACTTTTCTACGAAGAGTTTATTTATATTGATATTATGAAAGAAATAAACTCTATCTTATATGCTGGTATTTTATCAGGAGGTTTTGCTTTTGTTTTACAAATCTATGCTCAAAAAAATATAACCCCTGCCCCTGCAGCTATAATCTTTTCTTTAGAAGGAGTATTCGCAACTATTGCAGCTTGGTATATTTTAAATCAAATTTTAGATATAAATAATCTACTTGGCTGCTTTTTTATTCTTTGTGGTGTTTTATTGTCCCAACTGCTACCTTTAGTTAAAAAAAAATATTCTTAATAAATCACAGCAAATAAAATTAATGCTATGATAACTCTATAAATTACAAAAGCATTCATCGAAAATTTATTTATATAAATTAGAAAAAACTTTACTGTTAAAAAAGAAAAAATAAATGAAGTCAATATTGCAATAATTGCCAAATAACTAAATTCAACTGATTGAGAAAATATATCTTTTAAACCTAAAAAACTTGCACCACTTAAAGCTGGGATAGAAAGTAAAAATGATATTTTGCTAGAGTCCAATCTATTAAATCTTAAAATCCTTGCAGCAGTAATGGTTATACCTGCCCTACTAACCCCAGGTATTAATGAAAGAATTTGAAAAATACTTATAAAAAAAATTGATCGAAGATTTAAGTTTGAAGATATTTTTTTATCAAAATGATTTCTATCTGCCACATATAAAACAATTCCAAAGATTAAAGTTGACCATGCAATGACCTTAACATTTCTTAATTCATAAATAATACCTGTTGAATACAAAATATATCCAACAATAATTAATGGAATTGATCCCACAATAATAAGACCTAAAAGTCTCTTATTATTTTTAATATCCATTAAATCCTTTTTGAAATAATGGATAATTGCAAATAAAGACCCCAGATGGAGGCTGATATCTATTAATAATGAGCTAGATTTAAATTCATACAAACTTGAAACTAATATTAAATGTGCCGATGAACTTATGGGTAAAAACTCTGATATACCCTGAATAGCTGAGAGTATTAAAACTTCTATTATGTTTTGAAACATTTTATCTAACTAACTTAAAAAATAATTATTTAAAACAATTCGATTTAGACATATTAGCTATGCAAATGTTAAAAATCCTATAATTTTCAAAGTTATATAAGTTAATAAGGTCATAATAACTGACCTATTTTTTACTTTAATTAATAAAAACAATATATAACTTGCCAGAACAAAAATAATTTATGACTGACAAAATGCTAAAATTTGTAAAAATAGGTCAACAAACTCCACCTAAAAGAGAGAGTGATGTCAGAAAAAAAGACTTCAATGAGATTTATGATGAGTTTATTAGCGGTCAAGCAAAAGAACAATCAAGTAGATGTTCTCAGTGTGGAGTTCCTTTTTGTCAGGTTCATTGTCCATTAAGTAATAATATTCCAGATTGGCTTAAACTTACTGCTGAAGGAAGACTTCAGGAGGCTTATGAACTGTCTCAAAGTACAAACAATATGCCAGAAGTTTGTGGAAGAATATGTCCACAAGATAGATTATGTGAAGGTAATTGTGTAATTGAGCAATCTGGTCATGGAACAGTAACAATTGGTTCAATGGAAAAATATATAACTGATAATGCGTGGGAACAAGGTTGGGTAAAACCTATAAATATTTCTAATGAAAAAAATGAGAGTGTTGGAATAATTGGAGCTGGTCCAGCTGGTTTAGCAGCTGCTGAGGAATTGAGAAAAAGTGGATATAAAATTACAGTTTATGACAGATATGACAGAGCTGGAGGATTATTGATTTATGGAATTCCAAATTTTAAACTTGAAAAAGAAGTTGTTGAGAGAAGAACTAAACTTTTAAGAGATGGAGGAATTGAGTTTATTCAAAATTTTGAAGTAGGAAAAGATGCAAGCTTAGAACAATTGAGAAAAAAACATGATGCTATTTTAATAGCAACTGGAGTTTACAAAGCTCGAGAGGTAGAACTTTCAGGTAATGATTTAAATAATATTTTTCCTGCAATGGATTTTTTAACGGCATCAAATAAAAAAGGATTGGGTGATAAAGTAGAATTATTTGATAAAGGAATTTTAAACGCAGAAGGAAAAGATATTGTTGTAATTGGTGGTGGTGATACAGCAATGGACTGTCTAAGAACATCAATAAGACAAAAAGCTAAATCTGTTAAATGTTTATATAGAAGAGATAAAGAAAATATGCCCGGATCTGCAAGAGAAGTAGCCAATGCTGAAGAAGAAGGTGTTGAGTTTGTCTGGTTATCAAGTCCCAAGGAATTTAGAGGAACCAACAAAGTTGAAAAATTAATAGTTGATCAGATAAAATTAGGTGAACCTGACGAAAGTGGAAGAAGAAAACCAAAAGTTCAACAAGATTCAGATTTTGAGGTAAAGGCTGATATGGTTATTAAAGCCCTAGGTTTTGATCCTGAGGATTTGCCAACTTTATTTGATTCAAGTGAACTACAAGTAACAAAATGGGGAACTGTGAAAACTGATTTTGATACAATGGAAACAAATTTGAGTGGGGTTTTTGCTGCAGGTGACATAGTTAGAGGTGCATCTTTAGTTGTCTGGGCGATTAAAGATGGAAGAGATGCAGCCACTTCAATTAAAAAGCACTTAGAAAATAAGCATTCAAAACAGTCAAAAGTAGCTTAATGAAAAGTTATAAAAAAAATTTTGAAATATTAAAGAAAAACCACGTTTATTCTGAGGAGATGGAGCACGATGCTTGTGGTGTTGGTTTAATTGCATCTACTGAAGGAAAGAAATCACGTAAAGTCGTTGAGTATGGAATTGAAGCTTTAAAAGCAGTTTGGCACAGAGGAGCGGTTGATGCTGATGGAAAAACAGGTGATGGTGCAGGAATTCATATAGAAATACCTAAAGATTTCTTTATAGAAAAAATAGAAGTTACCGGTCACTCCTACGATAATTCAGAAATATGCGTTGGAATGATTTTCTTACCAAGAAATGACTATGCAGCACAAGAGAGTTGCAAAACAATAGTTGAAAGCGAATTAACAAAAAACAATTTTAGTATTTATGGTTGGAGACAGGTTCCAGTTAATCCAAAGGTTTTAGGTGAAAAAGCATTTCAAACAATGCCCGAAATTATTCAAGTGCTTTTTAAGTCTAACAATCCAGAATTATTAAACAAAGATCTTGAAAGAAAGATTTATGAAACAAGAAGAATAATTGAAAATAAAGCATTTCAAATTTCTTTAAATAATTTTTATATTTGTTCTCTCAGTTCAAAATCAATCATTTATAAGGGAATGTTTTTAGCAGAGGCTATTTCAGATTTTTTCTTAGACTTAAAAGATGAAAGATTTGTCTCAAGATATGCAATTTTTCACCAAAGATTTTCTACAAACACTGCACCAAGCTGGAATTTAGCTCAACCTTTTAGAGCTATTGCCCATAATGGAGAAATCAATACATATCGTGGTAATAAAAATTGGATGAAAGTTCATGAGCAAGAAATGAATAGTCCATTGTTTGATGACATAGAAAATTTAAAACCAGTAATTCAACAAGGTGCATCAGACTCAGCGGCATTAGATAATGTTTTTGAATTATTAAATATTTCAGGTCAGCCAGCACCTTTAGCAAAATTAATGTTAGTGCCAGATGCTTGGTCTAAAAAAAATAAAACTTTATCTAAAGATCATCAGCAATTGTTTAATTTTCTAAACAGCACTATGGAACCTTGGGATGGGCCTGCAGCTATTGCTGGTACAGATAATGAGTGGGTAATTGCTGCAAATGACAGAAATGGATTGAGACCATTGAGATATGCAATTACTAAAGATAATTTATTATTTGCAGGTTCAGAAACAGGAATGATTGAACTTAATGAAAAGAAAATTTTAACTAAGGGAAGATTAGGTCCTGGTGAAATAATTGGAGTTAGAATTGAAAAGGGAAAAGTATTTACTAATAGTAAAATTAAAGATTATTTGGCCAAGGAATATAAACACTTTAATTCTCAAATTATTGATTTAGATGAAAAAATTACTATTTCTGGAGAAAAACACTCATTTTCTGGAGATGATTTAAGAAGAAGACAATATACATTTGGAATTAGCCTAGAAGATTTAGAGCTTATTTTGCAGCCGATGGCTGAAGATGCAAAAGAAGCAATAGGTTCTATGGGTGATGATACCCCACTTGCTGTATTGTCAGATAAATACAGACCTCTTTACCATTTCTTTAGACAAAATTTTAGCCAGGTAACAAATCCTCCAATTGATTCATTAAGAGAAAATAAGGTTATGAGTCTAAAAACAAGGTTTGGAAATTTAGGTAATATTCTGGACTTTGATAATTTAACTAAGCAAAATATTTATGTTTTAAATAGTCCAATTTTATCAAACTCTCAATTTGACAAATTTATTAATTTTTTTGGTAAAAATTCGTTAGTCATAGATTGTACTTTTTCTAAAAATCAGTCTTTATTTGAGGCAATAAAACAAGTTCAAAAAGATGCAGAGATAGCTGTAAGACAGGGTGTTACTCAATTAATTTTAAGTGATAAAGGATTATCAGAAATTAATTTGCCCATTCCTATGCTTTTATGCGTAGGAGCAATCAATTCATTCTTAATAGAAAAAAAATTAAGAGGATATGTTTCCATAAACGTCCAATCTGGAGAAGCTTTAGATACACACTCATTTGCTACTTTAATTGGTGTGGGAGCAACCACAGTAAATCCATATCTTGCTTTTGATAGTTTGTATCAAAGACACGAAAAAAAACTTTTTGGAAAATTTAGCTTTGATGAATGTGTGGAGAGATATATCAAATCAGTGAATGCTGGTCTCTTAAAGATTATGTCTAAAATGGGAATTTCTGTTTTAAGTTCTTATAGAGGAGGATGTAATTTTGAAACTGTTGGATTAAGCAGAACAATTGTTGCTGATTATTTTCCAGGTGTTGTATCTAAAATATCTGGGATTGGATTAACAGGAATAGAAAAAAAAATTAGATCTATCCACAAAGAAGCATTTGAAAGTTCTGAAACTATTTTACCAATAGGTGGAATATATAGATACCGTAAAAATGGTGAGACACATCAGTATCAAGGAAAATTAATTCATTTACTACAAAGTGCCGTAGGATCTAACTCTTATGAAGCATACAAGAGATATGCTGATGGAATATATAATTTGCCACCAATAAATTTGAGAGATTTAATTGATTTTAGATCAAAAAAATTGAAAGGACCGATAGAAATTTCAGAGGTTGAGCCTATACAAAATATTCTTAAAAGATTTGGAAGCGGAAGCATGTCACATGGAGCTCTCTCAAAGGAAGCGCATGAAACGCTTGCAACTGGAATGAATAGAATTAAAGGTGCCTCATGTAGTGGCGAAGGTGGAGAAGATGAGAGCAGGTTTAAAGTATTAGAAAATGGAGATAGTGCAAATTCTAGAGTAAAACAAATAGCTTCAGCAAGATTTGGTGTCACTGTAAACTACCTAAATAATTGTAATGAAATTGAAATTAAAATAGCTCAAGGAGCAAAACCAGGAGAAGGTGGGCAATTACCAGGGTTTAAAGTTACAGATGAGATTGCAAAACTAAGACATTCAACACCTGGAGTTACTTTAATATCTCCTCCGCCACATCATGATATTTATTCTATAGAAGATCTTGCTCAACTTATTTATGATTTAAAACAAATAAATCCTAAAGCAAGAATTGGAGTTAAACTTGTTGCTTCATCAGGTGTAGGAACTATTGCTGCTGGTGTTGCTAAAGCGAAAGCTGATATAATATTAATATCAGGACACAATGGTGGTACTGGTGCAACACCACAAACTAGTGTTAAGTATGTTGGAATACCATGGGAAATGGGCTTAACAGAGGCCAATCAAGTTTTAACTTTAAACAACCTAAGACACAAAGTTACTCTTAGAACTGATGGTGGTATTAAAACAGGAAGAGATGTTGTTATTGCAGCGATGATGGGAGCCGAAGAATACGGAGTGGCAACCACTGCTTTAGTTGCGATGGGCTGCATTATGGTTAGACAGTGTCACTCAAATACATGCCCAGTTGGCGTTTGTACTCAAGATGATAAACTTAGAGAAAAATTTACAGGTACTCCAGATAAAGTAGTTAACTTATTTACTTTTATTGCATCTGAAGTAAGAGAAATTTTAGCAAAAATAGGCTTTAAATCATTGAATGATATAATTGGTAGAACAGATCTTTTAATGCAGGTCAGTAAAGCTTCTCCAAATCTTGATGATTTAGATCTGAACCCACTTTTTGTACAGGCAGATAATGGTAACAATAAAAGATATTGTGAAAATCAGGAAATAAATCATGTACCAGATACACTTGATCAAGAAATTTGGCCAGAGATTGAAAAAACTTTAGATAATTCTGGAAAGTTTGAAAAAGAATACATTATTAAAAATACTAATAGAGCTGTTGGAACAAGAATATCTCATCATCTTTATAAAAAATATGGATATGAAAAACTAAATGAAAACTTTTTAGTATTAAATTTCAAAGGATCAGCAGGTCAGTCATTTGGTGCTTTTTCAGCAAAAGGCTTAAAACTTGTTCTTAAAGGAGATGCTAATGATTATGTGGGTAAGGGATTGTCTGGTGCAACAATTTCTATCAAATTGTCTGATGAAAGTAATTTAATTTCAAATGAAAACACCATTATAGGTAATACAGTTTTATATGGTGCAACTTCAGGAAAATTATTTGCAGCTGGACAAGCGGGAGAAAGATTTGCTGTTCGAAATTCTGGGGCGATTACTGTAATTGAAGGATGTGACTCAAATGGCTGCGAATATATGACAGGTGGAACAGTGATAATTTTAGGTGATGTGGGTGATAATTTTGCAGCTGGAATGACCGGAGGTATGGCATTCATTTATGACAAATCAAGAGAATTTGAAAAAAAGGTAAACAAAGAGTCTGTTGTATGGCAAAATGTAGAAACAGATTATTGGAAAACATATCTTAAAGATTTAATCAAAGAGCATTTTGATGAAACAGGGTCTAATTTATCAAAGTTGTTAATTGAAAATTATAATGAAGAGTTAAAGAATTTTGTTCAGGTTTGTCCAAAAGAAATGTTAGACAAGTTAAGTAATCCAATTAGCCTCAAACCAATTATTAAAGAAGTTAGTTAAATAATTAATTTAAGTTCTTTAATTATCGTTTTAAGCCACTTTTGACTAGATAAACTGTGATCACCATCTTTAATAACTACTAATTTTTTTTTCGCTTTTAGAAATATTTTTAAAACTTTTCTTGAATAAGAAACTGGCACCACTTCATCTTTTTGACCGTGAACCATAGTAACATTTATTTTGGAGTCTATTTTTATGTTTAAAACCTTATTTTTTCTACCATCTTTTATCAATTGAAGAGTAATTGGATATTCATAGTTGCCATGTTTTAATTGTAAAATTCCTTTTTGAATAGTTTCGGACTTCATTTTTTTTGTGAATTTTTTCCACATCAAATTTTCTAAAAATTCAGGCGCAGAACCAATGCCCAAAAATCCCTTTATTTGATTTTTAAATTCTTGAAATTGTTTAAGGGCTAACCACGCACCCATACTTGAACCAATAATAGTAAAGTCGTTCTTTTTAACAAATTTTTTAATAAGAGCAGATGTTTCATTGCTCCATTTTGTAATATTACCATTTATAAATTTTCCTGATGACTTTCCATGTCCTGAATATTCAAGTGCTAAAAAACTTAGTTTATTTTGCTTAGCAAATTTTAAAAAGGCATTAGGTTTTTTTCCCTCTAAATCAGACATAAAACCATGTAAAAAAACAATAAAAGGGGCGCCTTTATGAATGTTACAAATAAATCTTATTTTCTTACTTTTTGAAACTTTGTGATATTTGAAATGAGTCATAATCGTTTATATGTTTAATCTAATATTATATAATCATATCAAATGTCATCTAATTTAAAAGTTTTACAAGTCATACCAAAATTAGGTTATGGAGGAGCTGAGACAGGCTGTTATGACATTGCTCATTATTTACCAGAAAATGATTGTAGATCTTATATTGTAACTAGTGGTGGAGAACTTCTTAAATTTATTGATAAAAAAAAAGTAAAAATAATAAAACTTCCTGTTCATAGTAAAAATCCATTAATTATATTTATAAATTTTTTAGCTTTAATTGGTGTGATATTAATTAATAATATTTCAATTGTACACGCTAGAAGTAGAGCTCCTGCTTGGTCATGTTTGTTAGCAGCAAAAATTACTGGCAGAAAATTTGTTACCACATTTCATGGGACCTATAATTTTAACAGTAAAATTAAAAAATTTTATAATTCTGTGATGGTTAGGTCAGATTTAATTATAGCAGGATCTAATTTTATTTTTTCTCATATAAAAGAAAATTATACAAAATATTTTGATGCTAAAAAAAAACTTTTAGTTATCTTTAGAGGTATCAACGTTGATTATTTTGATCCAACTACCAAACTAGATAGTGATGAAAAAAAATTATTAAAAAAATGGCAAATTGAAAAAGATAAAAAGATAATTCTCTTGCCTGGAAGGCTAACAGGATGGAAAGGACAAGAAGTTTTTATAGAAGCAATTAATTTAGTTAATATCGAACTTGGGTATGAGGCTTTTTATGCTGTAATACTTGGAAGTGATCAAGGTAGAGATTTATATAAAAAAAAACTTATCAGACTTACAGAGCAACATAGATTAAATAATCAGGTAAAATTTATTGATCATTGTAATGATATGGCTTTAGCTTACAAAATTTCAGATATAGTGATATCTGCATCAATTGAGCCGGAGGCTTTTGGAAGAGTAGCTGTTGAAGCTCAATCAATGGAAAAACCAATACTAGCAAGTGATATTGGCGGGTCTAATGAAACTATAATTGACGAAAAAACTGGTTTTTTATTTGAGTCTAACAACGCAAAATCATTAAGTGAAAAAATTTTAAAAGTACTTTCTATGGATGAGGCATCATTACAATCGATTGGTAAAGAAGGAAGAAAAAACATAATTCAAAAATTTAATGTTGAAAAAATGTGCTTTTCTACTTATTCAGAGTATAAAAGAATATTAAATTAATGCCTATAATTACATTACCAGATGGAAATAATTTAACATTTCCAGACAAAGTTACAGGTCTAGATGTAGCTGAAAAAATTAGTAAGTCACTTGCTAAACAAGCCATGGTTATAAGTGTTGATGGTGATTTAAAAGATTTAGATTTTTTAATAGAAAAAGATTGTTCTATTAAAATTTTTACGTCTAAAAATCCTGAGGGCCTAGAAACAATAAGACACGATACAGCACATATATTAGCAATGGCAGTACAAGAATTATTTCCAGGAACACAAGTTACTATTGGGCCAGTTATTGAAAATGGTTTTTACTATGATTTTGCAAGAAAAGAACCTTTTACTGAAGATGATTTAGAAAAAATTGAAAATAAGATGAAAGAAATTGTGGATAGAAATGAAATCACAAAACGAGAAGTTTGGGAGAGAAATAAAGCTATTTCACATTTTAAAGAAAAAGGAGAAACTTATAAAGCAGAGTTAATCCAAGCAATCCCGGAAAATGAAGATGTGTCTATTTATTTTCATGGAGACTGGCATGATCTTTGTAGAGGACCACATCTTTCTTCAACTGGTAAAATTGGAAAATTTTTTAAACTTACGAAAGTTTCAGGAGCCTATTGGAGAGGCGACTCTAACAATGAAATGTTGCAAAGAATATATGGTACAAGTTGGGCAACTCAGAAAGATTTAGATGAATATTTAAAAAGAATTGAAGAAGCTGAAAAAAGAGATCACCGAAAACTTGGAAAAGAAATGGATTTATTTCATTTTAGAGAAGAAAGTCCAGGTTCAGTATTTTGGCATGAAAAAGGATGGGCTTTATTTCAAAAATTAATTAATTATATGAGAGCCAGGCAGGATGTTGCGGGCTATAAAGAAGTTAATACACCAGAGATATTAGATAGACAATTATGGGAAAAATCTGGTCATTGGGAAAAGTATGGTGAAAATATGTATACATCAGAAACACCAGATGAAAAAGTATTTGCAATTAAACCTATGAATTGTCCTGGACATATTCAGGTATTTAATCAAGGTTTAAAAAGTTACAGAGATCTACCTTTACGTATTACAGAATTTGGAAAGGTACATCGTTATGAACCATCAGGAGCGTTACATGGCCTATTAAGAGTAAGAGCATTTACACAAGATGATGCTCATATATTTTGCTCTGAGGATCAAATTACAAGCGAATGTCTAGAGGTCACTAATTTAATTTTAGATATTTATAAAGATTTAGGTTTTGAAAATGTAATTCTTAAATATGCAGATAGACCAGATATAAGAGTCGGTGAAGATGAGGTTTGGGATAAAGCAGAAGCTTCTTTACTTGAAGCAGTCAAAGCATCTAAGTTAGAATATAGCATTAATAAGGGTGAAGGTGCATTTTATGGCCCAAAAATTGAATTTGTATTAAGAGATGCAATAGGTAGAGATTGGCAGTGTGGAACTTTGCAAGTCGATTTAAACTTACCTGGTAGATTGGATGCTTCTTATGTTGACAAAGATGGAACTAAAAAAGTACCTGTTATGCTTCATCGAGCGCTATTTGGTTCTTTAGAAAGGTTTATAGGTATTCTTATAGAAAACTATGCGGGCAAATTTCCTTTTTGGATTTCCCCATTACAAACAGTTGTGATACCAATATCAGAAGAATTTGATGATTATGCCATCGAAGTGTCAAAAAAAATTAAACAAGCAGGAATGAGTTCAAACGTTGATTTAAAAAAACATAATTTAAATTACAAAATAAGAGATCATTCATTAGCAAAAATACCTCTTTTATTAATTTGTGGTAAAAAAGAAGTTGACTCTAACTCGGTAACGATTAGAAGATTAGACACGAACAAACAAGAAAACATGGATTTAAATTTATTCTTAAAAACTTTCTCTGCTTTAAACAAAGCATCTTCAAACTAAGTGGCAGATTTTAAACAAAATTATTTTCAAAGAAGAACAAAAGATAGAGGTCCTAGGTCTAATAATAGAATCTCGTCTCCTGATGTTCAGGTTATAGCTAGTGATGGTGAAAACCTTGGTGTGATGAATACTAATGAGGCAATCTCAATGGCAAAAAATCAGGGATTAGATTTAATAGAGATAGCAGCTAATGCAAACCCGCCTGTTTGTAAAATTATGGATATGGGTAAATTTAAATATGATGCCCAAAAGAAAGCAAATATTGCCAAGAAAAAACAAAAAATTGTTTTATTAAAAGAAATTAAAATGAGGCCTGTTACAGAGACCCATGATTATGATTTTAAGGTTAAAAATGCAAAAAAATTTATAGCTAAGGGAGATAAAGTAAAATTTACCGTTAGATTCAAAGGCCGTGAATTACAACACTCTCATTTAGGAAAAGAATTGATGGACAAGATCAAAGAGGACATGAAGGATATTGGCAAGGTAGAATTGCATCCTAAATTTGATGGTAAGCAAATGATTATGGTAATTCAGCCTTTATAGGGCTTAATATAGGTTGTAAATGTATATCAATCTTTGTATAACACCGCAGAATTATGCCAAAATTAAAAACAAAAAGCTCAGCTAAAAAAAGATTCAAGATATCTGCAAAGGGTAAAGTTATGACAGCCCAAGCTGGTAAAAGACACGGCATGATTAAAAGAACGAATTCTCAAATAAGAAAATTAAGAGGCACAACAACTATGTCTAAGCAAGATGGCAAAATTGTTAAATCATACATGCCTTACAGTTTAAGAGGTTAATAATGGCAAGAGTAAAAAGAGGCGTAACTAGCAAAGCAAAACATAAAAAAGTTTTAAAAGCTGTCAAAGGTCAATGGGGCAGAAGAAAAAATACGATCAGAGTTGCAAAGCAAGCGATGGAAAAAGCGATGCAATATGCTTACAGAGATAGAAGAAATAAAAAAAGAGATTTCAAATCATTGTGGATACAAAGAATTAATGCTGGTGTAAGAGCCGAAGGTTTGACTTATTCTAAATTTATCAATGGCCTAGGAAAATGTGGCATTACAATTGATAGAAAAATTCTTGCTGAAATTGCTTACGACAGTCCAGAAGCATTTAAAACAATTGTACAAAAAGCTCAATCAGCTTTAAATTAATCTTCGCTATTGTTTTTATTTCTTAAGGAAATAATCTATCAATATGTCAGACATAAAAAATATTAAAAATGACTATTCGACTAAGCTTAATAAAAATCTAAGTTTAGAAGAAATTAATCAAATCAAGACAGAGTTATTTGGTAAGAATGGTCTGATTTCTTCTCAATTCAAAAACATTGGATCTATACCAGAGATAGACAGAAAAAAATTTGCATCAGATCTAAATCAAATTAAGAACGAGTTACAAAATTCAATAACCAATAAAATTAATGAAATTGAATCAAAAAAAATAAATGAAAAATTAGAAAAAGAAAAAATTGATGTAACTCTTCCTGAGCGATCATTTGTTAGAGGTAAAATTCATCCTGTTTCACAAACTATAGATGAAATCTCGTCGATTTTTTCTGAGATAGGTTTTAGTGTTGAAGAGGGTCCAGATATTGAAAATCAATATAATAATTTTACAGCGTTAAACACTCCTGACAATCATCCAGCAAGAGATATGCATGACACATTTTATCTTGATGAGAATAAAGAAATTTTATTAAGAACTCATACATCGCCAGTTCAAATTAGAACAATGTTAAAAGACAAACCTCCATTTAAGATTATTGCACCTGGAAGAACTTATAGATCTGATAGTGATCAAACACATGCACCAATGTTTCATCAAGTAGAGGGTTTACATATAGATAAAGATATAAATATGGGACACCTAAAAGGTTGTTTAAATTATTTTATTAAAGAGTTTTTTGAAGTTGAAAAAATTAAAATGAGATTTAGACCAAGCCACTTTCCATTTACTGAACCATCAGCAGAAGTAGATATTGGTTATGAAATTAAAGATGGAAAATTAGTTATAGGAGAAGGCGATCAATGGCTTGAAATTTTAGGCTGTGGAATGGTTCATCCTAATGTTTTGAAAAATGTAAAAGTCGACCCATCAAAATATCAAGGATATGCATTTGGAATTGGGATTGATAGATTAGCGATGCTTAAATATGGTATTAATGACTTAAGAGCTTTCTTTGATTGTGATTATAGATGGTTAAATCATTTCGGTTTTGATCCTTTGGATGTACCAACAAATTATAGAGGCTTGAGTCGATGAAAATTACATTTGATTGGTTAAAAGATCATTTAGATACAAAATTAAAAGAAGACAAGCTTTTAGAACAGCTAACAAGTGTTGGGCTAGAAGTTGAAAGCGTAGAAAATTTATCTGCTGGTCTTGAATTGTTCAAAATAGCAAAAATTTTAAAGACAGAAAAACACCCAAATGCAGATCGACTTAAAGTCTGCGATGTTGATGTGGGAGAAAAAGAAATAAAAAAAGTTGTATGTGGTGCGCCTAATGCAAGAGAGGGATTGATAACAATATACGCTCCTCCTGGGGCTGTTGTTCCAAAAAGTAAAGTAAAGTTAGTGATAGCCAAGATTAGAGATGTTACTTCATATGGAATGCTTTGTTCTGAATCCGAATTAAATTTATCTGACGAAAGCGATGGAATAACAGAATTATCTTCAAAAAAATTTGAAAAGAGTATTGGAAAAAGTTATTTTTCAGAATCAAGCTCTAATCTTATAGATCTGTCAATTACCCCTAACAGACCAGACTGTCTTGGTGTGAGAGGAATAGCAAGAGATCTTGTTGCTTCAGGTTTTGGAAAATTAAAAGATTTAAAAGAGAAAAAAATAAAATCAAAATTTAAACAAACTGTAAAAGTAAAAATTGATAAAGAAAAAAACCAAGGATGTAGTGCATTTGGAAGTTGCTTAATTACTAATGTAAAAAATGTTGAAAGCCCACAATGGTTAAAAGATAAATTAGTTTCAATTGGTGAAAAACCAATTTCAGCAATAGTTGATATTACAAATTATGTTATGTTTGATATCAATCGTCCATTACACGCTTATGATGCTGAAAAAATTGAAAAAGGTATCATAGTTCGAAATTCAAAATCTGGAGAAGAATTTACAGCTTTAGATAATAAAAATTACAAACTAGAAGATGGAATGTGTGTAATTAGTGACAGTAAAGGTGTATTGGGATTAGGTGGAATTATTGGAGGTACAAGGTCTGGTACAGAACTTGATACTAAAAATATTTTATTAGAGTCAGCATATTTTGAACCTAGATCAATTAGAAGCACATCAAAAAAACTTAATATAGATACAGATGCAAAGTTTAGGTTTGAAAGAGGTATTGATCCATTATCAATTGAAGATGGTTTAAATAAAGCGTCATTATTAATTAAAGAGATTTGTGGTGGAGAAATTAGTAAAATTGATATTCAAACAATTGAAACAAACAAAATAAAAAACATCAAATTTGACACTGATTTATTTGAAAAAATAACTGGATTTAAAATTTCAACTAAAGAAATGATTAAAATCTTAGAAGATCTTGGTTTTAAAATTAAAAAAGAAAAAAAATATTTAAAATTAACAATTCCAACATGGAGACCGGATATTTCACAAGAAATAGATATTGTCGAAGAGTTAGTAAGAATAACTGGTTATGATAAGATTGAAATTATAGATCCAATAAAAGAAAGAACCAAATCTACTTTAACTCAGACTCAAAAGTTATTTCATTTTTTACAAAGAGCGGTTGCTTCAAAAGGTTATCTAGAGGCAATAACATGGTCATTTACTGACTCAAATTATAACGATCATTTTAAAAATAAGAATAAAGAAATTAAAATTGTAAATCCCATAAGTTCAGAATTAGGAGTTTTGAGAAACTCAATATTTTCAAATTTAATCATGTATATGAATAAAAATCTGGACAGAGGTCTTAAAGATTTATCAATATTTGAAATAGGACCAATTTTTACTGGTTCAAACCCAGGTGAACAAAATACTGTGGTCTGTGGTTTGTCAGCAGGTAAAAGATCAAGATTATCATGGATTGAAAATGAGAGAAATGTTGATGTATTTGATGTTAAAAGAGATGTGGTTCAATCTTTAGTCGAAGCTGGATACAATTCAGATAAATTTTTTATAGATAGCGAAACACCAAATTATTACCATCCAGGCAAGTCAGGTAGATTATTTTTAAATCGAGGCAAAGATCAAGTAGCAGCTTATTTTGGTGAGATTCATCCAAATATTATAAAAATGATAGATATTAAAACAGAGTCTTTAGTGGGTTTTGAAATTTTTCTAGATAATTTAAAATTACCAAAAAAAACATTAAAAGACCAAAAAACTAAATTTGAAGTATCAGATTATCAAAAATCTGAGAGAGATTTTGCTTTTATAGTTGATAAAGAAGTTAAAGCTCAAGATTTAATTAATGCTGTTTCAAGTGTGGATCAAAAACTGATTAGTAATATTAAAGTTTTTGATGTTTATGAAGGTGAAAATATTCCAGAAAATCAAAAATCAATAGCAATTAGTGTGACCATACAATCATCTGAAAAAACATTGAATGATAGTGATTTAGAAAACATCAACAATTCTATAATTAAAACAGTTGAAAACAAAACTGGCGCTAAGATACGATCTTAAAGCAAATGAGTAATATCGATAACATTAGAAACTTTGCAATTATTGCGCATATTGATCACGGTAAATCTACAATAGCAGATAGAATAATTCATAGCTGTGGAGGGCTCACAGAAAGAGAAATGAAAGCTCAAGTATTAGACTCAATGGATATTGAGCGTGAAAGAGGAATTACAATTAAAGCTCAGACAGTAAAACTTAATTACAAAGCAAAAAATGGTAAAAATTATATTTTAAATATTATTGACACTCCTGGTCATGTAGATTTTAGTTACGAGGTTAGTAGATCTCTTTATGCCTGTGAAGGTTCAATCTTAATAGTTGATAGTACTCAAGGGGTAGAAGCCCAAACACTTGCAAATGTTTATCAGGCTTTAGATATAGATCATGAGATAGTACCAGTTTTGAACAAAGTTGATCTTCCAGCATCAGATTTAGATAGAACAAAAAAACAAATCGAAGAAGTAATAGGTATTGATACAGAAAGTGCGATTCCTTGTTCAGGGAAAACAGGCGAAGGTATTGATGATATTTTAGAACAAATTATTACAGTCTTACCTAGTCCTAAAGGTGAAAGTTTAGGCGATTTAAAATGTTTATTGGTTGATAGCTGGTACGATACTTACCTTGGAGTTGTTATTTTGGTTCGAGTAATTGACGGTAAAATTTCAAAAAATATGAAAATTAAAATGATGTCTACAAATCAAGAATATATTATTGAAAAAGTTGGGGTATTTACGCCAAAAGCGACAGATATTAATGAGTTAAATGCAGGTGAAATAGGCTTCATAACAACTGGAATAAAAGTTTTATCTGAAACAAAAGTTGGTGACACTATATGTGATGCTGCCAAACCATTAAAAGAAGCCTTGCCAGGTTTTAAGCCAAGTAAACCCGTGGTGTTTTGTGGATTATTTCCAGTAGATAGTTCAGAATATCAAAAATTAAAAGATGGATTGGCTAAACTACAATTAAATGATGCAAGTTTTTCATTTGAACCTGAATCTTCTTCAGCTTTAGGATTGGGGTTTAGATGTGGGTTTTTAGGATTACTTCATTTAGAAATTGTTACAGAAAGACTGGAAAGAGAATTTGATGTGAACTTGTTAACAACTACGCCAGGAGTTGTATATAAAGTTTATATGAATAATGGAGATATTGTTGATCTACACAATCCATCAAGCTTACCAGACCCAACATTAATAAAATTAATTGAAGAACCGTGGATAAAAGCAACAATAATTACACCAGATGAATATTTAGGTTCGATAATAAAGATGTGTCAGGATAAAAGAGGGGTGCAAACTAATTTAAGTTATTCTGGAAACAGAGCAGTTGTAAATTATGAGTTACCTTTAAACGAAGTAGTTTTTGATTTTAATGATCGTTTAAAATCGATGACTAGTGGTTATGCTAGTTTTGATTATGAAATTATTGAACATAGAGAAGGTGATTTGGTAAAACTAGGAATTCTAGTTAATGCAGAACCAGTTGATGCATTAGCAATGATGATACATAAAGATTTTGCTCAAAGAACAGGAAGAGAAGTTTGTGAAAAGCTAAAAGATTTAATACCAAGGCATAATTTTATGATACCTGTTCAAGCTGCAATAGGAGGAAAGATAATTGCTAGAGAAACTATTAAGGGTTTTAAAAAAGATGTTTTAACAAAAATTCATGGTGGTGGAGCTACAGACAGAAAGAGAAAGCTTCTTGAAAAACAAAAAAAAGGAAAAGCTCGATCAAAACAATTTGGAAGAGTAGAAATTCCCCAGGAAGCATTTATTGGTGTTCTCAAGATTTCAAAAGAGAAATAATTGGAGAGGTGGCCGAGCGGTTGAAGGCGCACGCTTGGAAAGCGTGTAAAGGAGCAATCCTTTCATGGGTTCGAATCCCATTCTCTCCGCCATCAAATAAGCAAGATTTTACAGGCTAAATTTGTCTTTTTTTGACTTTTTAAGTAAAGATAAATCAGCATTTTTTTTAAAAAATGTTATAATTTATTCTTTCCTAAATTAAAAAATGACAAATAAAAATACATATCAAGCAGACTCAATTAAGGTTTTAAAAGGGCTTGAGGCGGTCAGAAAAAGACCAGGAATGTATATTGGGGACACGGATGATGGAACTGGTTTGCATCATATGGTTTATGAGGTCGTTGACAACTCTATAGATGAAGCTTTAGCAGGTCATTGTAAAAATATTAATGTAAGAATAAATTCTGATGGAACTATCACTGTTAATGATGATGGTAGAGGAATTCCTGTTGATATGCACAAGGGAGAAAAAAAATCAGCAGCAGAAGTTATTATGACACAACTTCATGCTGGCGGTAAATTTGATCATGATTCTTACAAAGTTTCAGGTGGACTTCATGGTGTTGGAGTTTCTGTTGTAAATGCATTGTCTGAAACATTACAATTAGAAATAAGTAGAGATGGAAAAAAACATTTTATAGAATTTAAAAATGGTGAAGCCAAAGCTCCTTTAAAAGTCACAGGAAATTCTAAAGAAACTGGAACTCAAATTACATTTTTACCCTCAAAAGAAATTTTTTCCTCTATAAAATTTAGTGCGAATATTCTTATAAAGCGTATGAGAGAGTTAGCTTTCTTAAACAAGGGTATTAAAATAATTTTTACAGATGCTAGTTTAAAAAAAGAAAAAGTATCCCAATTTAAATTTGATGGTGGTGTACTTGAATTTGTAGATTTTCTAGATGAAAAAAGAGAAAAACTACAAAATAAAAATGGAAATGATTTATTTAAAAAACCAATTTATATTGAGGGAAAAAAAGACAATATTGAACTTGAGTGTTCTTTGAAGTGGAATGCAAGTTATGCTGAAGATATTTTTCCTTACACTAATAATATTTATCAAAAAGACGGTGGAACACATTTGTTAGGTTTTAGAAGCGCATTAACAAGAGTTGTTAATAAATATGCGAATGAAAATAATCTACTTAAAAAAAATAAATTAGCAATTTCAGGAGATGACATTAAAGAAGGTCTTACTTGTGTGTTATCTACAAAAATTCCTGATCCAAAATTTTCTTCTCAGACAAAAGATAAGCTAGTTTCATCAGAGGTTAGAATGATTGTAGAAACTGTTGTAAATGAAAAATTATCTATATGGTTTGATCAAAATCCTTCGATCGCTAAAATAATTTTAGCAAAAGTTATTCAAGCAGCAATGGCGAGAGATGTGGCTAGAAAAGCTAGAGAGAATGTAAGAAGAAAAGGTGCTCTAGAATTAAGTGGTCTTCCTGGAAAATTAGCTGATTGTCAAATTGGAAAACAAGATGGCACAGAATTGTTTATTGTAGAGGGTGATTCAGCGGGAGGTTCTGCAAAACAAGGTAGAAACAGGTCTAATCAAGCTGTTTTGCCTTTAAGAGGTAAAATTTTAAATACTTATGTAGAAGATTTAGCTTCTAAAAAGAATGGTAATGGTGATGGTTCAGAGCAGCAAAGAACAAAGGCTTTATCAAAAATGATTTCATCTAATGAAATTGTTACATTAATTAATGCATTAGGCTTAGATCCAAAAGTACAAGAAATAGACTTAAAAGATCTTAGATATGGAAAGATTATTATTATGACCGATGCAGACGTAGATGGATCTCATATTAGAGCTCTTTTATTGACTTTTTTCAATAACAAACCATTTAATAAATTGATTGAAAATGGGCACGTGTATTTAGCTCAACCACCATTATTTAAAATAAATAAAGGATCAAAAGGAATTTATATTAAAGATGAAAAAGAATTAGAGGATTATATTGTTAATAATAATAAAGAATTAAAAAAAATTAAAAAAGGATCTAAAGAATTTATTAAAGAATTAGATTTAGAAAAATCAAAAATGAACATACAAAGATTTAAAGGACTGGGTGAAATGAATCCAGAAGAGTTGTGGAGCACAACGCTCGACCCTGAAACAAGAAATCTATTACAAGTGCAGTATTCAAAAGATCTTAAGAAGGATCAGAGTCTGATACACACTTTAATGGGAAATGATGTTGCTTTGAGAAAAGATTTTATAATTTCTAATGCAATTAATGTGCAAAATCTTGATATCTAATAATGAAGTTCTTTGAAACTTCAAAATATCACTTCTTTAAAAAATCAACTTATATAAGCCTTAGATGGATTGGTATTATTGGGCAACTAGTATCAATTAACTTTGTATATTTTTTCTTAAATTTTAAGTTTGATTTTATAATTTCTAATCTGGTTATATTCTTAGGTATTTTAAGTAATTTATTTTTAATATTTATTTATAAAAAAACACAATTATCAGATAGATCAGCTTTTATTTTTTTAGTAATAGATATATTACAATTAGGAGCTTTACTCTATCTAACAGGGGGTGTCACCAATCCGTTTGTTATTTTTTTATTAATTCCAAGTGTTTTTTCATCATCAAATCTAAGTTTCAAAACTAATTTTCTATTAGTATTTCTATCAATAATTATAATCTTTATACTTACATTTTATTCATTAGATTTGCCCTCTCCCATGAGTAATCACTTTCATGTAAGTCCGTATTATTTTTACTCAATTCCAATTGCGTTAATAATAGCTTTAATTTTTTTAAATTATTTAGCGATGTCGTTTGGAACACAATCTAGATTAAGAAGAGAAGCGTTGGCAAAAATGGAAGAAGTTATGGCTACTGAACATGAACTTTTGTCATTAGGAGGACAAGCTGCAGCTGCAGCTCATTCACTTGGAACACCTTTGTCCACAATTAAGATTATTGCTCATGATCTAGAGAAACAATTCAAAGAACAAGAAGATGTTAAAAAGGATATAGAATTATTATCCAGCCAAGTAGAAAGATGTAATGATATTTTAAAACGCTTAACTTTAAATCCAGTAGAGGAAGATAATTTTATTGATAAAGATCTTACAATGAGAGATTACTTGGGTGAAATTATTTTGTCATTCAGGCAGATAAGTAAAAAAAATTTTATTTTCAATTATGATCAATTTTCAAATATAAAAAAGATAACAAAATCAATAGAAATCGTTTATGGTTTAAGAAATTTTATTGGAAATGCTAATAAATTTTCTAAAGAAACAATCTATATAAATTTAAAAAGTGACAGTGAAATTACAGAAATTATAATTGAAGATGATGGAAATGGATATCCAAAGGATGTCTTGTCAAAAATTGGAGAACCATATTTAAGATCAAAAGACACAATTGATAAGTCAAAAACAGGATTAGGATTAGGATTATTTATTGGTAAAACGCTTTTAGAAAAAAATTTTGCTTCAATTAATTGTAGAAACTCCCAAACAAGAAGTGGAGCAGAGGTTATTATTAAATGGAATAATAAAGATTTATTTAATCTTTAGTGAAATTTTTTTTTAGTTTCAAACAAAGTGCTTAACTGGGATACCATAACATCTCCTAATTCATTTACATCGGTAATTTTTATTGCTTTATCATAATATCTTGAAACATCATGACCAATGCCAATCGCTAGTACCTCAATTTCAGTTTTGTTTTCAATAAATTTTACCATTTTTTTAAGATGTTTTTCTAAAAAATCACCTGAATTTACTGAAAGTGTAGAGTCGTCTACTGGTGCACCATCAGAAATTACCATCATAATTTTTCTTTCTTCTTTTCTTTTTTTAATCCTATTGTAAGCCCACGAAATAGCCTCTCCATCAATATTTTCTTTTAATAAACCTTCTTTTAGCATTAGGCCTAGATTATTTTTAGCTTGTCTCCAGTGGGTATCTGCACCTTTATAAATTATATGTCTTAAATCATTTAATCTACCAGGGGTTTTGGGTTTAGAGTTCTTATTCCAAAGTTCTCTGCTTTGGCCACCTTTCCAGTTTTTTGTTGTAAACCCTAATATTTCAACTTTAACAGAACATCTTTCTAAAGTTCTAGATAATATATCTGCACATATTGCAGCTATTGTAATGGGTCTTCCTCTCATTGATCCAGAATTATCTATTAACAAAGTTACGATTGTGTCTTTAAAATCCAAGTCTTTTTCTTTTTTAAACGATAATGAGTTATAGGGGTCCATAATAATTCTTGGCAATTTTGAACTATCAAGTAGTCCCTCTTCTAAATCAAAATTCCATGCTCTATTCTGTTTTGCAAGCAATTGTCTCTGTAGTTTATTTGCAAGCTTTGTTATTACATCTTGAAAACCAACTAATTGTTGGTCTAGTGTTCTTCGAAGTTTTGCTGCTTCTTCTGCATTTTCTAAATTTTCAGCTTTTGTTACTTCATCATATTGAGTTGTAAAAATTTTATAATCTAAATTGATATTATCAAGATTTTTTTGAACAATTTGTTCTGAGCTCTGTTCATCAGACTCAGTATCTGAAAGTTGTTCATCAAGATTAAATTCATCTACATTATAGTCAGCGTCTAAAGTGGCTTGAGTTTCTTGATCATTATTTTCATCTTTATTATCTTCTTGATCTTTATCTTGGTCATCATTTGATGGATTGTCTTGTCCTTGATCTTGATTATCTTCTTTCTTTTCTTCGTCTTCTTCACTTTGAAAAATATCCATCTCTTCTAAAATTTGGGAGAATCTTGATCCATAGTTGTCTTGATTTTCTAGATTTTCTTGCAAAAATTTTTTATGTTTTTCTATCGATTGTTCAAAGTCTTTTTCCCAAAAATTTAACATTTTTGTTGTTAAAGGGTTTAATTTTATTTGATGAAAATTTTTAAGCATATATAGCTCAAATGCTTCAGTTACAGGAACATCTTCTTTTGTTTTTAATTGATCCTTCCTTTTTGTATTTATTATATGTGAGTAATTTTGTTGAAAATTTTTTTCAATACCTTTAAGCATTTTACCGCCTAGAGCCTCATATCTTATTTTTTCAGCTATACTATAGAGTGATCTTGATGAAGTGTTAGTAGGAAGGTTTTTTTTATAAATGAATTCATTAGAAAATTTTTTTTTTAAAGCAGAAGAATCTGTTTCTGCTCTCAATTTAATGAAGTCACTTGGTTTTGTTAAATTATCAATTTCAACAGATTGTAAATTTTGTTTCTTTTCATTTTCAGATGATTTGTTGATTAAATCAAAATCATCAGAAATTACTTTTGCTGTTGAAGTTAAGGCTAGTCTAAATTTTTCTTTTAAATTATCTATCTTATCGTTCATTTAAATCTGAATATTCATCAACGACTCTGGAAGCTCTTCTCCAAAGCATCTTTGATAATATTCTGCGATAGTATTTTTTTCAATTTCATCACACTTGTTTAAAAAAGTTACTCTAAAAGCGTACCCTGTATCTTTAAAAATTTCTGAATTTTCTGCCCAATGTAAAACTGTTCTAGGGCTCATTACTGTTGATATATCACCTGCAATAAATCCTTTTCTGGTTAATGAGGCTACTTTTATCATATTGGCAACTTTTTCTTTACCCTTGGCGTTATTAAGGTTCTTATTTTTTGCCAGAACTATATCTAGCTCTCTTTCAAGACCTAGGTAGTTTAGAGTAGTAACAATATTCCATCTATCCATCTGCCCCTGATTTATTTGTTGGGTTCCATGATAAAGGCCCGTTGTATCTCCTAGGCCAACAGTATTTGATGTTGCAAATAATCTAAAAAATTTATTTTGTTTAATAACTTTATTTTTATCAAGAAGAGTAAAATTACCTTCAGCTTCCAAAACTCTTTGGATTACAAACATTACGTCAGGTCTTCCAGCATCATACTCATCAAAAACAAGTGCTACTGGATTTTGTATTGACCAGGGCAAAATACCTTCATTAAATTGAGTAACCTGTTTCCCATCCTTAAGTACAATTGCATCTTTTCCTATTAAGTCTATTCTACTTACATGGCTATCTAGATTTACTCGAATACATGGCCAGTTTAATCTTGCTGCAATTTGTTCAATATGAGTTGATTTTCCAGTACCGTGGTATCCTTGAACCAGCACTCTTTTATTGTAGGCAAAACCAGAGATTATTGCCATCGTAGTATCTCTATCAAATTTATAACTTTTATCTATTTCAGGAACATATTCATTTTTTTTTGAAAAAGCTTCCACTTCCATTTCGGAATCAATACCAAAGGTTTGTTTTAATGAAACTTTTATATCAGGTTGAATATTTAGATTTGGTGTCAATTTTTTCTCTATATGTATTTTTAAGCTGTGTATAAGCTAAAGTAATTAATTTAAGTTTTTCCTCATATTTTTTGTTACCAGCATTTATATCTGGGTGATATTTTTTGACAAGCAATTTGAACTTATCCTGCACCTTTTTCCATTTCAGTCCTACAGAAACTCCTAATATACCGAAGGCTTTGATATCTTTGTGATTAAATTTAAATTGACGCATATGATCGTACTCACCATTAATCTTATCTTTATCTAGCTCGTCTCTCAAAGTATTGTTCCAAAGAACTTTAAAGAAATTATCTGAAGAACTAAAACTTTGGGTTGGTTTATGCCAAATCATATCTGACTTTAAAAAATTTAAAACCTGGTCATCATTCATACCTGAAAAATAATTCCAATTTTTATTGAACTCTTTCACATGCTCTAAGCATAGCATTCTATACTTTTTGCTATTATCTTTTTCTACTGGTGCTCTGTAATCACCAATTTCGTTACAATTATTCCAGTCGCAAATATTTTTCATGATGTATAATAGTTTCAATTTATGGATATAAACGAGTTAATTACAATTGTAAAAAAAAAACTTACTGACCAAATTGATTTTGAAAGTATAAAAATTGAGGACAAATCATTTCTTCATAAAAATCATATCGGCAATCAAGAGGGCAAATTTCATCTAAAAATTATTTTAAATTCAAGTGAATTAAAGATTTTGAGTAAAATCGAAAGTAATAAGAAAATCTATAAAATTTTAGATAAAGAATTAAAAGAGAATATTCATTCAATACAAATATTAATTTCTTAACTCATTTTTTAGAAATACACTCAAACTATATTTTTTATATGTTTTGTTTATAATGGGTAATCCAATTCTTTTTAATAAAACTAAATTAATTTTATCTGAGTTATTTTTTTTATCTTTAATCATGAAAGATAATATTTTATTTAAATCTTTAATTTTAAAAAAATTTTTCATTTTGGACGGTAAATTTGCTCTAGAAATATGATTTATGATCAAATTATAGTCATTTTTTTTAAGCAAATTATTCTTTAGACTAAAACTCAACGCACTTTTCATACCAAGTATTACAGCTTCGCCATGATTGAGTTTTTTTGAATAACCTAAAGAAGCTTCGTAAGCATGTGCAAAAGTATGACCAAAATTTAAAATTTTTCTAAGATTTTTCTCTTTTTCATCTTTTTCGACAACACTTTTTTTAATATTACAGCTTTCATAGATCGCTTTTTCAATGGATGGAGATGAAAGTTTTAAAATTTTATCACTATTTTTATCTAAAAAATTAAAAAATTTTTTATTAGCAATCAAAGAATGTTTTAAAATTTCGCCGTAACCACAAATCACTTCTCTTTTGGGCAGTGTTTTTAAAAATTGAATATCAGATATAACTAAATTTGGTTGATAGAAACTTCCTATTAAATTTTTTCCATATTTTGTGTTAACACCGGTTTTACCTCCAATGGAAGAGTCGACTTGCGATAATAGGGTAGTTGGAATGTTTATGAATTTTAAACCTCTTTTAAATAGACTTGCTGCAAAACCACTTATATCACCTGTAATTCCTCCACCAATGGAAATTACGCAATCCTCTCTTGAAAAATTTTTATTTAATAAAATATCTAAGATCTTATTTACACTGTTTAAATTTTTGTTAATTTCATTAGCTTTGAAATTATGAACATAAAGTTTTTTTTGATTTAAAGATTTTTTGATTTTTGACACTGATTGTTTTGAAATATTTTTATCAACAACAAGTAAACATTTTTTAAAATCTATTGAATTTTCTTTTATAATTTTTGATATATTTGATATTAAATTTGAACCAATAATAATTGAATAGTTTTGAGTTTTAGTATTTATTTTTAACTTAATAGGTTTCATAATTTTTTATAACATTTTTAACAATATTATTTTTTGATAGTTTATCACATTTAATTTCATATAAAGCTTTTGAATAAATGTTAGATCGTTTTTTTATTAAATCAATCAATTCATTTTCTGTGGAATTATAAGCAAGAGGTCTTTTTTTATTATTTTTAATTCTATCAAGTAATATTTTATTATCCCAGTTTAACCAAAAAGAAATATGATTTTTTAATATTTCTTTTCTAATGACGTTGTTCACAAATGCTCCTCCACCAAGAGATACTACAGTTGAATGAATCTTTAGTATCTTTAAAGTAATTTTTTCTTCAAATTTTCTAAAATAGTCTTCACCTTTTATCTCAAATATTTCTGATATCGATAGGCCTAATTCTTTTTCGATTTCTTTATCAACATCTATGAAATCTAATTTTAATTTTTTTGCAACTAACAAACCAATAGAACTCTTCCCAGATCCCATCATACCTAAAAACACAAGATTTTCTTTTGATTTCATAAGTTTCTTTATTGAAAAAACACAAATATGTCTTAATTTGAAATTAGTTAAAGTTATATGCAATTTAATAAAAATACAAGTTCAGGCAAAACCAGTTTTATTGGTCTAACCATCAAATCTATTATTGGTCTTGCAGTAATCATGGGGATTATGTTTTTTATTAATAAAGTTGATTTTCCAGCTCCAAAAAAAGAAATAGAAAAAATTATTCCAAATGAAAATTTTAAAATTGTTAAATAAGAAAAATTTATCAATTATAATTGTTTCTTTATTGTTATCTTTTTCCACAATTGCTGAGGAAAAACCAATCGATATTTGGAACCTAGATAAACAAGAAGTAGATACTGTATCTGAAGAAAAAATAACAGTCGAAAAAACTGAAGAGGTATCACAAAGCAGCATCTATGAAACACAAACAGATAAAAACAAAGACTCTATAAAACTAGACGAAGACTTAACATCAAAAACAATTAAAATTGCTGGATTATATGATCCACAGGATTATGGTCTGAGTATTAGTATGTGGTCAAATTCTGATGGCTTAAAATTAAAAAAACTTTTTAAAAACATTGATAAATATAATCTTTCAAAAGATGCATCTGAAATTTTAAATATTTCATTATTAACAAATGCTTATTATCCAAATCAAAATATTACAGATAAAGAGTTTATAAAATTTAAAACAAATTGGTTAATAAAAGACTCTAACCTAGAATTAATTGAAGAATATCTTATTAAAAATCAAATAACAAATTTGCATCCAGAATTGATGAAATATATGGTTGATAATTATTTGTCTCAATCGAATGTAAAAAAATCATGTGAAATATTTTCAAAAATTAATGAACCTTTAGAAAATGAATATTTATCAAAATTCAATCTATATTGTTTAATAAACTATGGAAAAAATGAAGAAGCTCAATTAATTTTAGATTTAAAAAAAGAATTAGGCTTTGAAGATGAATATTTTGAAAATAAAGTTAATTATTTGTTTGGATACATAGATGAAGCAAATAAAGAAGTCTCTGAGAATTCTATTTTAGATTTTCATTTAGCCCATAGAACAAATCCTGAATTTTCATTTGAACCAAAAAAAGACACTCCTAAATTAATTTGGAAGTATTTATCAACATCTAATTTATTATATAGAATTCAAGATTTAGAAATTACCGATATAGATAAAATTTCTACTATTGAAAAAGCCACCCATGATAAAAATTATTCAGAAGAAGAGTTGTTTGAGTTTTATAAGCGATTTCAATTTAACATAAATCAGCTGTTAAACACCAAAGAGTCCTATAAATCCTTATCCTCTATTGAAGGTAAAGCCCTAGTATATCAAAGAATACTTTTAACAGAAGAACCAAAACTAAAACTTGAACTGATGAAAATTTTGAAAGATATTTTTGAGTCTGAGGGTATTGGTAATGCATTTGAATTAAAGCTAGGAAAATTTTTAAAAAAAATTGATGAAACAGATGTACCTTCTAATTTTACTACTTTTTATAATCAGCATATAAAAAATGATGAAATTATTAATAAAAAAATTAAATATAATAATAAAATATTACATCAATCAAAGTTAGTAAATTATTTTAATGGGGATTATGCTAAATCAAAAATTGAAGAAGATCTAAATAAGTTTTTAAAAAAAATAAAAAAAGACAAAAAATATTTCTTATCAAAGAAAGATATAATTTTCCTCGAAGCATTAAAATCTGACGGAATTGAAATCTCAAAAAAATATGAAAATCTTTATGAAATTAACAAATCAGAGATGCCGACAGATATCCAAAAAATGATAGATAATAAAGAAATTGGAGCAGCGCTACTTAGAATTATAGAGGTTATTGGACCAGAAAAAATTGAAGATATAGATGATGATACAGTATATTTTATAATTAATACGCTGAATCAATTAAATGCTGACTTAATTAGGAATAAACTTTTATTAAAAGTTCTTCCTTTTAAAGTTTAGAAATTATAATAAAATAATTCATCATGGCTGTTAAAACTATAATCACTGAACCTAATAAATTACTTAGACAGATTTCAAAACCTGTTGAAAGTGTAGGTAAAGAAGAACAGCAACTTATGGATGATATGCTAGATACTATGTATGATGCTAACGGTATAGGGCTTGCAGCAATTCAAATAGGTGTCCCAAAAAGAATTATAGTAATGGATATTAGTAAGGATGAAAAAAAAGAACCAAAATATTTTGTAAATCCAGTTGTTGTGAATAAAGACCCAATTAAAAATACACATGAGGAAGGATGTTTGTCAGTACCAGAACAATTTGCGGAAATAGACAGACCAAGTAAATGTAAAGTAGAGTATTTGGACTACAATGGAAAAAAACAAATGTTATTGGCTGATGGATTGCTTGCAACATGTATACAGCATGAAATGGATCACTTAGAGGGAATACTATTCATTGATTATCTATCAAAATTAAAAAAATCTATGATCATAAAAAAACTATCTAAATTAAAATCAAATACTGCGATTCTTTAATTTATGGCAAAAAAGATAGTTTTTATGGGTACACCAATGTTTGCTGTGCCTATTTTAAAATCATTGTATCAAAATGGTTATCCAATTTCAGACGTGTACACACAGCCTCCTCAAAAATCACAAAGAGGACAAAAAATAAATAAATCACCTATACAAGGAATTGCAGAAACTTTAAATTTAGAGTTTAGAACTCCAAAATATTTAAAAGATAACAAGGAGGAGTATGAATATTTTAAAAGTATAAATGCTGATTTAGCAATAGTTGTTGCGTACGGACAAATTATTCCAAAAGAATTTTTAAGTTTAACTAAAAAAGGATTTATTAACATTCATGCATCTCTTCTACCCAAGTGGAGAGGGGCAGCACCTATACAAAGATCTATAATGAATTTAGATAAAGAAACAGGGGTTAGTATTATGAAAATAGCTGAACAGCTTGACACAGGTCCAGTGTGTAACACTTACAAAATAAATTTAGAAAATAATTTAAATGCAAGTGATATAGCTGATAAATTATCTTTAATAGCTGCAGAAAAAATATTAGATAATATTGACAATATATTGGATGATAAAGCTAAATTTATTAATCAAGATCATTCAAAAGCAACATATGCATCTAAAATTCAAAAAGCCGAAGGAGAAATCAATTGGAAAGATAATTCAAAAATTATCATTGGAAAAATAAATGGTTTGTATCCCACACCTGGTGCTTTTTTTATATACAAGGGCGAAAGATACAAAATTCTAAAAGCAGAAATTGGTAATGGGATTGGAAAACCAGGCGAGGTTGTTTCAAATTATTTAGAGGTTGTTTGCGGTGATAAACAAACAATAAAAATCAAAGAAATCCAAAGACAAGGAAAAAAGCCTCAAAATATTGGTGAATTCATGCTTGGATCTCAAATAAAACAAGGTGCAGTTATCTAAATGGCTAGGTATCAACTGCTTATTGAATATGTGGGTACAGATTTTAGAGGTTGGCAAATTCAAAAAAAAGGATCAACTATTCAAGGTCTTATACAGCAAAAATTGACAAAGCTTCTTAAAGAAAAAATAATCTTAAATGGATCTGGTAGAACAGATACAGGCGTTCATGCAATTGAACAGTCTGGTCACTTTGATTGTAAAAATAAGATTGCAGATTTAACAAAGTTTTTAAAATCAATTAATCATTTTTTAAACGATCAAGGTGTTTCAATAAAAAAAATAAGGAAAAGAAGTAATAAATTTCACTCAAGATTTTCTGCAAAACAAAGGATTTACAAATACATAATTTTTAACCAGATAAGTGCTCCAGTAATTGAAAAAAAAAGAGGCTGGCATGTAAGAAAGCCATTGGATTTAGATTTGATTAAAAAAGGTGCAAAGAAATTAGTAGGAACTCATGATTATTCTACTTTCAGGTCCTCTAGCTGTCATGCAAAAAGTCCAATTAAAACAATCAAATCAGTAAAAGTTAAATCATCAAAAAATAAAATAGAAATTGAATTTAATTCACAATCCTTTTTGCAACAACAGGTTAGGTCTATGGTTGGTTGTTTGAAATACTTAGGTGAAAAAAAATGGGATTTAAAGACTTTTAACAAAGCTTTTAGGTCAAAAAAAAGAATATTGTGTGCACCACCCGCACCACCTGAGGGACTTTTTCTAGCGAGAGTTATTTATTAGTTTTTTTTTGTTACTCATTGAAAATTTTTTATTTATTCGCCATCTAGACTCTGCTCTTACAATATAACCACAGCAATTTTTTGATTTACATTTGCAAGGAAATTGTTTGTAATTTTCATCATAACCAAATCCATAATCACAAGTAAATTCTTCACCTTTTTTAATATCTTTGATGGCTTTAACCCAAATTTTAAGTCCCTTACCATCATAATCACAATTATTATTGCAAGAGTGATTAATAAGACCCGCTGTATTCCAAGCAAAATCTCCGTCAAGATCATATCTTTTGTTTATAGTAAATAAATAAATTGGTTTTCCATTATCATATTTATCAGACTCTTCGGTTTGTTTTTTAGTAATTAATTTTCCAACATAATCAATTATTTTGGTTCCTTCTTTGATGTCTCTTGTAGCGTAAAGTCCTCTACCTTTTTTATCAATTACAGATTTATTAATTTTATACAATTTCATAAAGTTTTTATTTAGAGGGTTATTTAGAATTATCAATCAAATTCTATAAGAGCATCTACATGACGTTTAGTACTGTCTTGAAGTGCTTTAAGATCATATCCACCTTCAAGAATAGAAACAACATTCCCATTACAAAATGATTTGGAAAGTTCCAATGTTCTTTTTGTTAATTGATAAAAATCTTCTGAGTTCAACCTTAGTTGTGCTAAAGGATCATCAATATGTGCGTCAAAACCTGCAGAAAACAATAAAAATTCAGGTTTAAATTCTTTTAATTTTTTTAAAACATTCTCGTATGCATTTAGATATGCTTCAGCAGTGGTGCCAGCTTCAAGTGGAATATTAAGAATATTATTAAACTTACCTTTTTCTTGTTCTGAACCTGATCCAGGATAGTAGGGGTATTGATGAGTTGAAACATACAGCACTTTTTCATTATTGTAGAAAATGTCTTGTGTTCCATTTCCATGATGAACATCAAAATCAATAATAGCAATTTTATTATACTTATATTTTTCTATTAGATAATTAGCTCCAACAGCAACATTGTTATATATACAAAATCCCATTGCCTTATTTTTTTCTGCATGATGTCCTGGAGGTCTTACTGCACAAAATGCATTTTTAAATTCTTTCTGCTGAACACCATCAATGGCTGTAATTATGGATCCTACAGCATCTTTTGTTGCTTCTTTGCTTCCAGGTGAAACAACTGTGTCTCCATCAAGAAAAGCTAAACCATTTGTTGGAAATGATTTACCTACTAAATCTATATATTTGGAAGAATGTGTATTAATTAAAAAAGATTGATCAAATTTAGTTGGTTTTTTCCAAATCAATTCTTTGTTATTAATTTTCTTAAAGTTATCAATAACAGCTGTAACTCTATCAATTTTTTCTGGATGTCCTTCGCCTGTATTGTGATTTTGATAAGTATCAGAGGTAACTAAACCAGTTTTCACTTAAAATAATTTTGTAAAATATTTGAATAAATCAATGTAAGTTTTTTTAAATCAGACAACGAAACAGCCTCATCTACTTTGTGCATTGTTTTACCAACTAAACCAAATTCTAAACAGGGAGCTATTTTTCTAATAAATCTTGCATCAGAGGTACCCCCAGTTGTTGAGAGCTGAGGTTTAATTTTTGTAATTTTTTTAATGATATCTCTTATCATAAAAGTTGTATTATTTGGTTTTGTAAGAAATGCTTCTCCAGAAACACTATAATCAATTTTGTATCTTGATTTATTTTTGTTACTTATTTTTTTTATAATACTATCAATTTTCTTTTTTATAGAACTTGAAGTGTGCTTGTTATTAAATCTAATATTAAATTTAGCACTAGCCAACCCTGGTATTACGTTATCTGCAGAATTATCTATATTTATCTTAGTAATCTCAAGATTTGTTGGTTGAAAATTCTTTGTACCATTATCAAATTTAATTTTTTTTAGTTCATTTAAAATTTGTACAAGTGCAGTTGATGGATTATTTGCTCTTTGAGGATAAGCCACATGACCCTGAACACCCATAATTGAAAGTCTACCATTCATGCTTCCTCTTCGTCCTATTTTAATCATTTCACCTAATTTATTAGGATTTGTAGGCTCACCTACTAAGCAAAAATTTATTTTTTCTTTTTTCTTTCTCAAGTAATCGACTACTTTTTTAGTTCCATTGATTGCCACTCCTTCTTCATCTCCTGTAATTAAAAGACTAATAGAGCCATTAAATTTTCTATTATTCCTAACAAAATTACTCACCGCAGAAACAAATGCTGCGATCGAACTTTTCATATCATTAGCACCTCTTCCAATTAGATGTCCTTTTTTAACAGAGGGTTTAAATGGGTTTACTGTCCATTCTTTTAAATTTCCTGCTGGCACAACATCTAGATGACCTGCATAACAGAAATTTGGACTTTGTTTACCAAGTTTTGCGTAAAGATTTTTTACTGGTTTGCTATTCTTCTCTTTAAACTCTAAAATTTTAGTTTTGAACCCTAGTGTTTTAAGTTTTTTTTCTAAGAACTTCATTATTCCAGCATCAATAGGCGTCACAGATGGAAATTTAATTAGCTCCTTAGCTAATTGAAGTTCATTTATAGAAGGCATAATAAATCTATTCTCTTAAAAGATCGTTGACAGAAGTTTTAGATCTTGTTTTTTCATCAACTTGTTTAATTATAACTGCACAATATAGTGATGGGGCAGAGGCATTATTTTTATCAGGTAATGATCCAGGTACAACTACAGAGTAAGGAGGAATTTTTCCATAAGTTACTTCTCCAGTTTTTCTATTTACTATTTTGGTAGATTGTCCAATGTACATTCCCATACTCAAAACAGATCCTTCTCCAACAATAACACCCTCAACAACTTCTGACATTGCACCAATAAAACAATTATCTTCAATAATAGTTGGTAATGCTTGAGCAGGTTCTAATACTCCACCAATTCCACTTCCTGCTGAGATATGACAATTTTTTCCTATTTGGCAACAGCTACCAGCTCGACTAAATGTATCCATCATAGTACCTTCATCGATATAAGCTCCAATATTCACATAGCATGGCATTAGCACTGCATTTTTTCCAACAAATGATCCTTTTCTAACAGGAGAGTTTGGTACCATTCTAAATCCAGCTTTTTCATGATCTTCTTTTGTCCAACCAGCTGTTTTACCCTTTAACAAATGTGCTTTGTCATACCAACTACTGTAGGGACCATTTAAATTTTCCATTGGGTAAATTCTAAAGCTTAGAATTATAGCTTTTTTAATATGTTGATGAGTAACCCATTCACCATTAATTTTTTCAGCAACTCTAACTTTACCACTATCTAGATCAGCAATCATTTGATTGATTGTATCTTTTAAACTTTGCTCAGAGTCTTGGTTTACATTATCTCTATTTTCCCATGCTTCATTTATTATTTTTTCTATATCGCTCATATTTTTTTTAGATAGTTAATTTAATTGTTTTTTAATATATTAATTTCTTGAAGAAAAGAAGGCAAGTTCTTAATCTTGTAATCTATATATGGTTTGTCCGAGTCTTTTTTGGCAAAGGCTTCTTCATTTTCTAACCAACATGTTTTCATTCCTAAATTCTTAGCCTGCTCTAAATTGTGAGCGATATCCTCGATTAAAATCGATTGTTTTGGATCTAAATCAAACTTTTTAATTAATTTTTGATATGGATCTAAGTGAGGTTTTGGAACATAATTTGCATCAGTTATATCAAAAGCTCCATCAAATAAGCCATCAATACCAAGTTGTTTTGTGACATTTTCAACATGAGCATGAGAACCGTTAGTAAAAATAATCTTTTTTTCTTCTATCTTAATAAGCTCTTCTCTTAAAACTTCATCTTTTGGCAGCCAACTAATATCAATATCGTGAACAAATTCTAAAAATTCTTGTGGATTGATATTATCATGGTTCATTAGACCCGAGAGTGTTGTCCCATACTCATAAAAGTATTTTTTTTGAATTTCTTTTGCTTTTACAAGATCAACATTAAATTTTTCAGAGATAAATGAAGACATTTTTTTATCAACTTCAGAAAAAACCTGAGTTTGACCACTATAAAGAGTGTTATCAAGATCAAATATCCAGTATTTTATATTAACTAAATCTTTCATTGTCTTATCAGTGTTCCCGATCCTTTATCAGATAATAGTTCAAAAAGAATAGAATGGTTTTTTCGGCCATCAATTATTACAACACCTTTTACCCCATTACTTACAACATCTAAACAATTGTTAATTTTAGGAATCATACCTCCAGTAATTGTTTCATTATCAATTAAATCTTTAATTGAAATTGAATTAATTTCAGGAATTAGTTTTTGACTATCATCTAAAACACCCTCAACATCACTCATAATGATTAATCTTCTTGCTTCAATTTTCTTTGCAATGGAGCCAGCTGCAGTATCTGCATTGATATTATAAGTTTGATTACTTTCATCTAAACCTAAAGGTGCAATTACTGGAATCTTTTTATCATTAACAATTTTATCTATAATAGTTTTGTCAATTTTAGTGGGCGTTCCAACAAATCCTAATTCATCATTTTCTCTAATTACATTAATGATATTATTATTTTTAGAGTTAATTGTTTCACTATTACAAGATTGTTTTTTTAAAGCTTCAACTATCTCTTGATTAAATTCTATTAAAACTTTCTCGACTACTTCAATTGTTTCTTTTCCTGTAACCCGAAGTCCTTTAATAAATTCACTATTAATTCCTAATTCATTTAATTTGCTACTTATTCTTTTACCTCCACCATGCACAACGATAGGAATAAACCCCAACTTATTTAGTGTGGTAATATCTTTTATAAAAATATTAAATAAATTCTGATCAACTAGGACACTTCCACCACATTTAATAACGATATATTCGTCATTATATTTTTCTAAATATTTTTTTACTTCATTAATTGAGGGACCATCAAATGGTAGTATCTTTTTTAACTCTTCTTCTTTGACTTCCAACATTAAGTGGTTGTTTTAATGGTAGTTCTTTTCATAATGAACACTTGTTGAGCCATTGTTAAAATATTATTAACTGTCCAGTAAATTACTAATCCTGCGGGAAATGGTGCCAGTATTACTGTTAGGAAAAGTGGAAAGAACATAAATATTTTTGCCTGCATAGGATCTGTTGGAGCGGGATTAAGTTTTTGCTGAATAAACATTGATACACCCATTGCAATAGGCCAAGCACCGATCATTAAAAATGAAGGAACATCATAAGGAAATAAACCAAATAAATTGAAGAGTGATGTAGGGTCTCTCTCTGATAAATCTTGTATCCATCCAAAAAAGGGCATTTGTCTCATTTCAATTGTTACAAACAGTACTTTGTATAATGCAAAAAATACTGGAATTTGAACTAGTATAGGCAAACATCCAGACATGGGATTAACTTTCTCTTTTTTATAAAGAGCCATCATTTCTTGCTGTAATTTCATTTTATCTTCTTTATGAAGATCTTTAAGTCTAGCCATTTCAGGCTGTAGAGCCTTCATTTTTGCCATACTTTTAAATGAAAAGTTTGCAAGTGGAAAGAATGCTAGTCTTATACAAAATGTAATTGCTATAATTGCCAGACCATAATTTCCTAATAATTTAAAAAAGTAATCTATGCCATGGAACAAAGGTTTTGTAATGAAATACAAAAATCCCCAATCAATTGCTAAATCAAATTTATCTATATTTAGAGACTCTGCGTATCCATCAATTACGTCTACTCTCTTAGCAGCTACTATTACTTGCAATTTATCTTCGATACTCGAGTTTCCTTTTAATTCTAGAGGTTCTGTACCTACAAAATTAGCACGAAACTTTTCTTTATAATCAAATGTAGTCTTGAATTCTTTACCACTTGGTGGAATCAATGAAGTTATCCAAAATTTGTCTGAAATTCCAAGCCACCCCTTTTGAGAAGTTTTTGAAAACTTTTCTTCTTGAATATCATCATAATCTTCTTCAATTAATTCTTCATCTAATGTTGCTATTAAACCTTCATGAAGAATGTAAAAATTGGAAATGTCTGGAATTTCTTTTCTGATAATTTGACCATAAGTGTAAAAATCAAACTTTTTTTTAGTTGAATTGATTACTCTTTGATTAATTGTGAAAAGAAATTTATCATCTAAAGTTATTTCTTTCTCAAAAGTAATTCCTTGATCATTAGTCCATGATAATTTTACAGATGACCGGTCAGTTAATTTATTATTTCCAGATACAGACCAAACCGAATTAGAATTTGGAATATCAATATTTTTATCAGAAGTTATAAAACCACTCTCTATAAAATATCCATCTTTAGTATTTCTTGGTGTTAAAAGAGTAACTTTTTCATCACTATTTAAAGCTACATTATATTCTTTAAAAGTTAAGTCATCGATTGCAGCACCCTTTAAAGAAATCGAACCAACTATATTTTGATTTTCAAATTGAATTCTTTTATCTTGGTTTAAAGCCTCTTCTCTTGTAATTTCAGTTACAGTCTCTTTTTGATCTAAACTAGGCGCATCTGAATTTTGTTCAGTTTTATTTTTTTCAGCTAAGTTCTCTTTTGTAATTGGGGGAGGCGCAAAAAATAAGCTATATAAAATAATAACTGCAGCAGACAAAGAAATAGCTGCAATAACGTTTTTAGTATCCATTATTTTTTAGCTTTCATTTCTTTTTTAACTGGATCAAAACCATCTCCACCTCCTAAAAACTTCATAGGATGGCATGACAAAATTCTTTTTAAGCTCATAAAACTACCTTTAGCTAGACCAAATTCTTTTAAAGCTTCTATGCTATATTCTGAACAAGTTGGTAAATATCTGCAGGATTGACCAAGCAATGGACTAATAAGAAACTTATATCCTTTAATAAATTTAATTAAAATATTTGTGAAAATGTTCATTATTTAATTTTTTCTAAATCCTGAAATAGAGTTTCTTTTATATTTTTGTACTCATTGTTTAGCATAGTTGACTTAGCAATAACAAGATATGAATAGCTAAATTTTAATGTTACTTTTTTTACTGCTTCATTAACAATATTTCTTAATCTACGTTTAATTTTATTTCTTTTTACTGCATTTCCAATTTTCTTTTTGGTCACAAAACTAATATTTAGTTTATTGTTATCTTTGTTGGTTAGATTACCAAAAAAAATTGTAACGTATTTGTTAGAAATTTTTTTTTGCTTTAGTAGATTTTTGAATTCTTCGTTTTTTGAAAGAGCAAGTATTTTGCTTTTCATTTATCTAGACTGATACAGTTAACGATTTTCTTCCTCTTGCTCTTCTCCTAGCCAAAAGTTTCTGTCCACCCTTAGTCTTCATTTTTGATCTAAAACCATGTTTTCTGGCTCGTTTAACGTTAGATGGTTGATATGTTCGCTTCATAAAATGTGGTTAAAATTTATTATTTTTTCGCTCTTTATAGTAACTAAATATATAAATAGCAAATAGAAGATTATAGAATTAGCATTGTATTTAATGGAAAAAGCTAAAAATATTAAAATATTTGTAGGGTTATTTTACCTAATGGTTGTTTGTTTGTTTTTGTACTTTTTTTTTTCAAATTTTAGCCTTGAAGAAATTACTAGCTATGAATTTATCAAAAATAACAGAGATTATTTTTTTGAATTAAAACAATCAAATCTGATTTTATTTGCAAGTTTATTTGTTCTTTTTTGTATAGTTTGGACTTTAGCTGGTGGTTTTGGTAGCCCAATAATATTATTTGCTGGCTTTGTATTTGGCAATTGGTTTGGAACCTTTCTGCTGATTATTGGAATGACTATTGGTGCAACAGGACTTTATGTTTTTGCAAATTATTTTTTAAAAGATTTGATAAGAAAAAAATTTTTAAATAAGTTTAAAAATCTTGAATTTAAATTTAAAAAATCTGAATTTTTATATTTATTAATTTATAGATTTGTTGGAGGAATTCCATTTGCAATATCAAATGTCTTGCCATGTATATTTAATGTAAAAGTCTATAATTTTTTTTGGGCGAGTTTAATAGGAATGGTTCCTCAGTTGTTTATTGTAAGTTCAATTGCAAGTGGACTGGAAAAAATTATAGACCAAAATCTTGAAGCACCTGGCATAAAAGATGTAATCACTTCACCTCATATTTACATACCTTTAATTATTTTTTTGGGATTAGTAATTTTAACGATTATTGTGAGAAAAATATTTTATAAGAATAATTAAATTTGGTGCTCCCACCCTGTACTGACCAGGAAATTAGTCATTACCAATGACTTGATATACCATTTATCTATAGGAGCTTATTAACAAAATAATATTTATTGATAATAAAGCATTTTTTTCAAAATATTGCCTTAATTTTTTGGTTATTATGCTTTATATCTACGTGAGGAAAATTTTATGGGAATTCATTACGATTATAAATCAACCAAAGGTAATAAGCTTATGGAGAAGCAAGCTAAAAGAGAGAAGAAGCTTGCAGAAAAAAAAGCTAAACGTTTAGCAAAAGAAGGCCCAAAAGAAGAAGAAGTTAAACCTAAAACTTTAGATACCTCAAAACCAATTACATTGGACTTCCTTACTAATCCAGATAAAGAATGAATTCCAAAGAAAAAAATGAGCGTTTAAGCTTAGCGTTAAGAAAAAATTTAAAAAAACGAAAACTTTTTCAAAAAAAAACTAAGAAGAAAACTAAATAATGTCAGTTCTTTCAGATAAGTGGATTAGAAAAATGTCTAAAGAAGAAAACATGATTTCTCCTTTTGAAGAAAAACAAGTAAGAGGAGACAGTATCTCTTATGGGTTATCATCATTTGGCTATGATGCTCGAGTTTCTGATGAATTTAAAATTTTTACCAATGTGAACTCAGAAATAGTGGATCCTAAAAATTTTAAACCAACTAACTTTGTTACAAAAAACGTGTTAGAATGTATTATTCCACCAAACTCATTTGTTTTAGCGAGAACAGTTGAAAAGTTTAAAATTCCAGATGATGTATTAGTTATTTGTCTTGGTAAATCTACTTATGCAAGATGTGGGATTATTGTAAATGTTACACCTTTAGAACCAGGCTGGGAAGGGTATGTAACACTTGAATTTTCTAATACAACACCTTTGCCTGCAAAAATATATGCAAACGAAGGCGTTGCTCAATTTATATTTTTAAAGGGAAATGAAAAACCAGAAGTGACATATGCAGATCGTGATGGAAAGTATATGGGCCAAACTGGGGTAACGTTACCTAAAGTTTAGTTATGCAAAAACTAGAAGTCTTTGGAGCTAACAAGCTTAAAGGACAAATAAAGATATCAGGCTCAAAAAATGCATCCTTACCAATTTTAGCTGCAACTTTACTTTCAAGAAAAAAAATTTACTTAAAAAATTTACCAAGAGTAAAAGATATTGAGACGATGGTTAGTTTATTACAATCCTTAGGATCTAAAATTAAATTCGATCAGAATAACTTAGTCATTGATAATATAAAACAAAGCAAAAGTTTTGCACCTTACAGTTTAGTTAAAACTATGAGAGCAGGAATTTTAGTTCTTGGGCCTTTATTAGCAAAATTTGGTAAGGCAAAAGTATCTCTACCAGGAGGTTGTGCGATTGGTACTAGACCTGTTGACATTCATCTAGATGCTTTATCAAAGTTAGGAGTTAAATATAAAATTGTTCAAGGGTACGTTCACGCAATCGCAGCAAAAGGATTAATTGGGAATAAAATTCGATTTTCAAAAATATCAGTTGGTGCTACTGAAAACTTAATAATAGCAGCAAGTTTTGCTAAAGGAACAACTGTTTTAAGTAACTGTGCAATTGAACCCGAAATAAAAGATTTAGTTAATTTTTTAAAAAATATGGGATGCAACATTAAATGGACTAGCAAGCGCTCAGTAAAAATTGAAGGGGTATCAGAAGTAAAAGAAATTACCTATCCGGTTATGTTTGATAGAATTGAAGCTGGAACTTATTTAGTTGCAGCTGCTGTAACAGCTGGAAATTTAAAAATAAAGAATATTGTCCCAAAAATAATCCAAACAGAAATTAATACTTTAAAAAAAATAGGTGCAAAAATTAATGTTAAGAAAGATGAAGTTCACATTATTGGTAATAAAAAGGTTAAAAGTACGAACATCAAAACAGCACCATATCCTGGTTTCCCAACTGATTTACAGGCTCAAATAATGGTATTGTTGTGTAAAGCTAACAGGCAATCTGTGATTAAAGAGGATATTTTTGAGAACAGATTTATGCATGTTGCTGAATTGAATCGAATGGGTGCTAAAATTTCTACTAATGGCAATACTGCTAAAGTTACTGGTAACATTAATTTTGCGGCAGCTGAATTGATGGCAACAGATCTGAGAGCTTCTGTTTCATTAATTTTAGCAGCCTTAACAACAAAAGGAAAATCAGTGATTAATAGAATTTATCATCTTGACCGTGGATATGAAAATATAGAAAAGAAACTAAAAAAAGTTGGAGCAAAAATTAGAAGAGTTAATTAATGGATAAGAAATATTTAGCAAAAATTATAGCTTCGGATAATGAAGGTTTACAAATGATTTCAGCTTGTACTGCTGGGGCAAAGGTTAAAGTTTCAGATATAAAATACCTAGCAGAAAATAAAGTTTTCTTGATATCAGTTGAGAGAACCAAAATTGAAACTGACCAGGATGATAAGAAAATTAACAGCATTTGCAGGTTTGATTGTGTAGATAAAGTTAAATCTAAAAATATAGATCAAAAAAATGAAGATTTAGTTTTAGAATTGATAGCAATAGATTATCTAAAAAATAATGATGATTATGAGATTAATTTAATTTTCAACAATAATGCTCACATTGCTTTGACTACAGAAACAATTGAAGTAAGACTGGAAGATCAAAACGAAATTAAAGATTAATGAAAATATTAAACAGCAATAGTAAAAATTTTGATAAAAACTTAGATAGTTTACTTTTACAAAGAAAGAAAAAAGTTCAATCCAATTCAGTTTCAGTTTCAAGTATTATTAAAGATGTAATAAAAAATGGAGATAAGGCTTTAGTAAAATATGAAAAAAAATTTAATCAAAACACTTTAATTATTCCTTCTCAAAAACAAATTTCTAATTCAATAAAATCACTTGATAAAAAAGTGAAGAAAGCAATTGATATTGCCTATAATAGAATTTACAAATTTCATTCACTTCAAAAATTTAAGAATATTTCTTACGTCGATAAGTATAAAAATAAACTTGAGTATAAATATATTCCTTTAGAATCTGTTGCAATTTATGTGCCTGGCTCAACAGCTTCATATCCATCTAGTGTATTAATGAATGCTATCCCAGCAATTGTTGCAGGAGTTAAAAGAGTTGTAATGATTAATCCAGGATTTAAAGGAAAACAAAATCCAGCAGTATTATATGCGGCACATAAATGTCAAATTAAAGAAATTTATTCAATAGGTGGACCTTCTGCAATTGCAGCAGTAGCTTATGGAACAAAGAAGATTAAAAAAGTTAATAAAATAGTAGGCCCTGGTAATGCTTATGTAGCAGCTGCTAAAAAAGAGGTTTTTGGTGATGTTGGAATTGAGGGAATGACTGCAGGCCCTTCAGAAGTCACTATTGTTTGTGATAAATTTTCAAATCCAGAATGGGTTGCAAGCGATTTAATCGGACAAGCAGAACATGATAATCTTGCACAATGTATTTTAATTTCAAAAGATAAATCTTTAATAGATAAAGTTAAAAATGAAATTTCTAAACAATTAAAAGAAATTCCAAGATCTTCTATTGCAAGACAAAGCTTATCAAGTAATGGAATTTTAATGCATATTAATTCTGATAAGAAAATAATTGATGTGGTGAATAAAATAGCACCTGAGCACTTAGAATTAAATGTTAAAAATTATAATTCTTATGTGCCAAAAATTAAAAACTCAGGATCTATTTGTCTTGGAAAATATGCTGTAATGGCAATGACAGACTATAATGTTGGTTCAAACCACATATTGCCAACCAATGGTTCAGCAAAATATTCAAGTGGAGTAAGTGTGAATGAATTTTATAAACGGATTTCTTATATAAACTTATCTAAAAAGGGTATTGAAAGTCTTGGTCCTTCAGTTATAACACTTGCAAATTATGAAGGATTAGCGGGACATGCTCAATCTGTTAAAAAAAGAATTAGGAGAAAATAAAATTGTCTAAACAAGATTTGCTTGAATTTAAAGGAAAGGTCATGGATCTACTTCCAAACGCAATGTTTAGAGTTAAGCTGGAGAATGGGCATACGGTTACAGCTCACACTGCTGGTAAGTTAAGAAAAAATAGAATTAGAGTATTGCAAGGGGATAACGTGACTGTAGAGATGACACCTTATGACCTTACAAAAGGCAGAATAATCTTTAGAGGTTAATTTTTTGCCTCGGTAGCTCAGGAGTAGAGCAGAGCCCTGAAAAGGCTTGTGTCGGAGGTGCGAATCCTTCCCGAGGCACCACCATCATTAACTTTTTTCATCTTGAAATTATTAAAAAATCAAATTAGCTTTATAAAATAATAAATAACATAGGGGCTAAGAAATAAGATGAGCACACTAACTGGTAAAATTAAATGGTATAACGGAGCAAAGGGCTATGGTTTCATCGAAAGAGATGACAAAGAAAAAGATGCCTTTGTTCACGCATCAGCAGTAAAAGAAGCTGGAATGAGATATCTAAATGAAGGTGATAAACTTGAGTTTTCACTTGAGGATGGTCCAAAAGGGCCTTCTGCAGTTAATCTAAAAAAAATAGACTAATATTAAAAATATTTCAAAGGGTGTTAAATCTTTAAAATTGATTAACGTCCTTTTTATTTTTACTTGAATAATGACAATTATTGTCTAAAAGACTGTCCATGATTATAAATATTACATACAGAGAGACTTCAAGAAGCACTCATAGAATCTGTTTCCATAGCCTGTAGGCTATTTATTTATAATATAATTTTTAATCCACACAAAAATAATATAAAAACAAGGAATGCCTGGGTGGTGTAACGGTTAGCACGAAAGTTTGTGGAACTTTAAGTTTGAGTTCGATTCTCAGCCCGGGTACCAAAAAATGAATAAAGAAAATAAATTAGTACCTGGATTACCTTCAGGTTTTGAAGATCGTTGGGATAAAAAACTTCTTCTCAAAAAAAAGCTATTAAAAGCTATTGAGAATAATTTTATCAAGTTTGGAGCAGAAGCTCTTGAAACCCCTTCGTTTGAAATAAGTGAAAACATAGGATCTTTTCTAGCTGAAGACGAAGCTAATCCTATGTCTGATGTATTCTCATTTCAAGATGGTGAAAAAAACATCACTCTTCGTTATGATCTATCAAGTCCACTCGCAAGATTTGTTGCACAAAACAATCAGGAACTGCCTTCTATTTATAAACGTTATGCTATTCAAAATGTATTTCGTAACGAAAAAGCAGGAAATGGCCGATACAGGGAATTTATGCAGGCTGATTTTGATATTGTTGGAAATGTTAATCCTGCACAAGCAAATGCTGAACTTTGCAACTTAATATCAAGCACATTATCAGATTGTGGCTTAAACAAAGATCAATTCACAATAAATGTGAGTAATAGAAAAATAGTTCAAGGCTTAATTGATGAATTAAAAATTTCTGAAGAAAAACAAACTAAAGTCATTAGAGCAATTGACAAACTAGACAAACCTGGTTTTGGATTAAAAGGAGTTGAGGATTTACTCAAAAAAGAGAGAAAAGACCAAAGTGGAGCTATCACTAAAGGTGCAGAATTATCAGATGATCAAGCTGAACAAATATTAAATTTTTTAAAAATAAAAGATTTAAAAGAATTAAAAGAAACTCTAAAAAATCCATTATCTCAAGAAGGTATAAGTGAATTAGAAAATGTATTTGAAATACTTGGATATGGATCAAACTTAAATCAAGTTAAGACAAATTTTACAATTGTTAGAGGTTTAGCTTATTACTCAGATTTTATTGTAGAGACCAACTTAAATTTTAAAGTCACAAATAACAAAGGTAAAGAAGTAGATATTGGAAGTATATGTTCAGGTGGAGCTTATGCAAAATTGATATCAAGATTTAGAGGAGTTGATATTCCAGGAACAGGAATAAGTTTTGGTGTAGATAGATTGCTATTTGCTTTAATGCAGTTAGATCAAATTAAGGTTGAGGATCAAAAACCAGTTTTGGTTTGTGTCATGGATCAAAAATACTTGAAGAATTATTATGAATTAGTTGATCAGTTAAGAGACAATAATATTAATGCTGAAATTTTTTTAGATAGTAAAAAAAATCTAGGTAAGCAATTAACCTTTGCAAATAAACGTGAATTACCAGTCGCAATTATTTGTGGAGAAAACGAGTTTAATGATAACACTGTAACTATTAAGAACCTTCGAGGTGTAAAGGGTGAAAACAATCAAACAATTCCAAAAGCTGATTTAATTAATGAAGTCAAAAAACTTATCTGAAAATATCCTTAGATCGGTCAAATCTAAAGGATTTAAGTATATTGATTTACCCTCTGTAATTGAGGCTAATCATATTGTTCAAAGATCAGGTGAAAACTTTAGAAAGTTTATTTTCTCTTTCATTGATCAAAATGGTAGTGAGCTTTGCCTACGACCCGATTTAACTATTGCATCATGTCTTAGATATTTAGAGAATAATTTGAAAGGCAAAGAGAAGATTTTTTATAGCGGTCAGGCTTATAGAAAATCACAAAACAAAAAAGATTCTATAATAAGAGATCAAGTAGGTTTTGAGATCATAGGATCCAAAGATGAGAAGAATGATGATAAAGAAATCATAAATACTTCTCTAAAATCTCTACAAAATATTAAATATACATCAGGTACATTGACAATCGGTAATGTTGAAATCTTTAATTTATTAATTTCAAAACTAGATATTCCAAAACGTTGGAAGTTAAGATTATCAAGGCATTTTTGGAGAGAGAGATATTTTAATGATCTATTAAAAAGATTAGAGACTAATTCAGATGTAGACCCAACCATTGTTGAGATTGATAAAAAAAGATATTTTAAAATGTTAAAAGAAGATCTATCTAAAGTTATCGCAGGAAGGTCAATTAACGAAATTTTAAAAAGATTTGATAATAAAATTAGAGACCCACGAGGAGCAAAAAAAGGTGAAAATGTATCAAAGATTATTAAAGAGTTTTTAAAAATTAAATGCCCAATTAATAAAGCCGCAAGTGAGTTAAATAAGTTTTTTAAAAAGAATAAGATCAATTTAATAGTTGATCAGAAATATTTTCCAACTTCAGAGAATAAAATATCAAAACTTAATGTTGTCTTCTCTGCTTCATTCGGACGACAATTAGAATACTACACAGGAATGGTATTTAAAATTGATATCAAGTCTAAGTCAAAGAACAGAAATATAATTAATGGTGGAAGATATGATAAATTAATTTCTGATCTTGGCTCTAAAAATCAAGTAGCAGCAGTTGGAGCTGCTTTAAATTTAAATTATTAAATGATTATTTGGCTTTCATCATATCCAAAGAGTGGAAATACATGGCTTAGATCTTTATTGGCATCTTATTATTTTTCTAAAGAGGGAGATTTTAATTTTAACTTGCTAAAAAATATTGATCAATTCCCAAGCTTTAATCATTTTAAAGATTATGATAAAATTTTCCTAAATCCCACAGATACAGCAGAATTTTGGATTGAAGAACAAAAAAAAATAAATTCTGATAGAAAAATTAAATTTTTTAAAACTCACAATGCATTATGTAAAATTAATAAAAATAGTTTTACAGACAGTAACAATACTCTAGGGGCCATATATATTATTAGAGATCCAAGAAATGTTATAACTTCTGTTGCTAACCATTATGAGCTTAATCTTGATCAAGCATTTGAATTTATGACTACAGAACAAAAAGCAATTATTCAAAAAAAAGAAAATAGCTATGTAGGTTTTGTCGCGTTATTTTCTTGGGTTTTTCATCAAGCAAGCTGGGTAAATAATAAGTTGTTTCCAACATTGGTAATTAGGTATGAAGATCTTCAAAATGAAACTTTTTTAACTTTTAAAAAAGTAATAAATTTTATAAATAATTTAAATAAGTCAAAAAGCTATTTTAAAAGAGAAAAAGCAAAAAAAAGTATTCAAAGTTGTGATTTTGAAAGACTTAAAAAATTAGAAACAAATGAAGGTTTTAATGAGTCTTCAATATCAAAAAAAGATAACTCAAGAATTAATTTTTTTAAACTTGGAAAAGACAATGATTATAAGAAATTATTAAACAAAGATTTAATTACTAAAATGAATATAAAATTTAAAGATGAAATTAAAAAATTTAATTATGAATAAAGTCATTAATATTGGTATTCCTAGTAAAGGTAGACTTAGAAAAGATATTCTAAAGATCTTTAAAAAGAATAAACTAGATCTGATATCTGAACGAGGTGAAAGAGATTTATTGGGCTCCATCAAGCAATTAAAAAATATTAAAGTTTTGTACCTTCATGCTAGAGAAATTATAGAAAGACTTGGAGATGGTTCATTAGATCTTGGTTTTTCTGGGTATGATTTATTAAAAGAGAGTGAAGTAAATATTCAAAATAAAATCAATGTATCTAAAAGATATGATTTTGGAAAAGCAACTTTGGTTGTGGCTATACCTGATCCTTGGATTGATGTTCAAACAGTTGCAGATTTAGAGGAGATTGCATTTGAGTTTAAGGATAAAAAGAAGAAAAGATTAAGAGTTGCAACTAAATATCCAAATCTAACTAGAGAGTTTTTATTTTCAAAAGGGGTAACACAATTTAAACTAGTAGGAAGTTTAGGGGCAACAGAAGCTTATCCTTTTACTGGATCAAGTGAAATTATCACAGACATTACTTCTACTGGAGAAACTTTAAGAGCTAACAATCTTCGTATTTTAAAAGATGGTGAGATCTTAGAGTCCGTAGCTTGTATGATGACGTCAAAATCATCTATTAAAAAGCCAGAAGTTAAAAGACTGGTTAAATTACTTTCTAAGAATTAGATCTTTCCAATAAATTAAAATAATCTTAATAATATCAAGGTTTCTAGCAACAGCATAAAGTGCAATTACAGCCCCAATAATAAACACAATTTTTAAGATTAGTAATAATTCCATAAGTTAAATTTATCTTATTAAAAGAAGAGATGAAACAAATAAAAATTAGCTAACATATTTATCTATATTTTCTGAACCTATGCACAAATCATAAGCCTCACTTATCTTTTCTGGATATCTTTCTAAATTCCACTCATTTGAAGTAACATCAAAATATTTTTCAACTTCAAATTCTTTATCATTCATTAACTCAATACTAAAAATTTTACTTGAATTATAAGCTTCCATTATTTCATCAGAAAAATTACCTAGCTCATATGATTTTGGCGAAGTTAACATTACAAAATGTGCTCTGTTGTTCAATGCAGGTGATACAACTACTATATCAGCAGTATTCATAATTCTTTCTTCATTTGTTTTTATAGGTATCCTCTTTCCCTCTAATTTATGAATTTCATTTGGTACATTAAATGTAAGAAATGAAAAAAGTACATTTAAAGATCTGCAATTTCCTTTTTTGAGTATAAATCTTAACTTATCTCCATGAACTATTTCGCCTGGTACTGATGCAATAATCATGTCATGAAAAGATCTAACTTCCCATTCGTCTTCTTCAGCTTGTGCTTGATAAGCAATAACCAGTAAGAATAGAAATAAATGTAGTGATATAAAGATTGCAAAGCGTTTCATGATTTAAGCTCCACGTTAATGCCATTCTTTTTAAGAACTTTAATTATTTTGTCCCAAATAATAGCATTATGGGTACTAGGACTGATTTCAAACTTGAAGGTTTTTTTATAAACTGGGCTACAGTTATCGTAAGCAACATAAGCACTTACATGACAGTATTTGCAAATACGGTCTATTTCCATATATCGGAACTCCTATTATTAGTTGATTTTTTTAAGATTAGTAATTTGTAATTAGTAATGGTTTCACTCCTCTTCGTGGAAGAAAGTTTACGCAGCGAGGGAGACAATGAAAAAAAACGTAAACGAGTGAAAAGGAATGAAATCCAATGCATAATTTTATTTAGATCATTAGTGTTTGTTTAAAATCTGCTCCAATAATGTTTAATTTATGAATGATTAAAAAATTCAAATAGTTAATTTTATGAGTTTTTGTTAAGATAATTTATTAGTCTTTTATTTTATGAAATATAAATTAGCTGAACGTTATCCAGAGTTAGCAGTGGAATTTCATCCTACAAAAAATTATCCTTTAACAATAAATTCAATAGCAAAATGGGGAAATTTAGATGTGTGGTGGACATGTAAACACAAACATCATTATCAAAAAAAAATAAGATTAAAGTTAAAAAGTTTAGATAGTTTTAAGAGAAATAAACATAAACGTAAACGTAAAAGTAATTCAGTTAATTTTTGTGATATTTGTCAGGGTACAGTAGTTGATCAACAAAATTCATTAGAAACTTTAAAACCACAGCTAATGCAATTTTTTGATTATAAAAAAAATTACCCTTTAACACCAAAAAAAATTTTCTACAAATCTGCAACAGATATTTATTGGTTATGTCCAAAAGGACATGGACTTAAACAAAGACCAAATCGATTTATGTTAAATGGTATATTTATATGTAAAAAATGTCCTGGAACGATATTTAAGTTATCTGATAAGTATCCAAAATTTGCAAAAGAATTTCACCCTTTTAAAAATTATCCATTAACTGCTGATAGCTATTATCCATGGCAAATTGAAGAAGTTTTTTGGACTTGCAAATATAATCATCATTATAAAGAAAAATTAAAAAAAAGGTTAGATAATTATTCTACAAATAGAAAAAGTTTATGTAAAATATGTAGAGGTCTTATAGTTGATGACCAAAATAATCTTGACGTTATAAATCCCAAAATATCAAAACAATGGAATTACAAAAAAAACTACCCCAAAACTCCTGATAAGATTTTCTGGAAAGATTCAAAAAAACCTTTTCACTGGACATGCTCAAGAAACCATAATTGGGCAACTACAGTACGACATAGAACAGTAAGTAAGTCTAATTGTCCTTTCTGTGATATGGCTTCATCTTTACCAGAGTTAAGAATTTATTCAGAATTATCCTTTTTTTTTAATAATATTAGACATAGATATAAAATATTAAAAGCTGAAGCTGATATTTATATTGAAAATTTAAATACTATTATTGAGTATGACGGTGGTTATTATCATAAAAAAAGGTTTGAAAAAGATAAAGAGAAAACAAAGCTATTTTTAGAAAATGGTTATAATCTAATAAGATTAAGAGAAGGCGAATTAGAGCCAATAGAAAATTCAATTATATTTCCTAAAGATAAATTTGATAAAAGTTGTATTGATCAAATTTTAATAAAGTTAAAAAGATTGCTTCTTGATACTCAGTTAATTGATAGAATTGATAAATACATAGAAGCTAAAGAATTTATAAATGAAGCATTATTTCAGGAGTTAAAAATCAACCTTCCCGCACCACCGTACAAAGAAAGTTTGGCCTTTTTAAAACCTGAACTAGCTAAAGAGTGGGACTATGAAAAAAACTATCCTTTAAAACCTGAACATTATCGGCAGAACTCAGCACAATCTGCTTTTTGGATTTGTATAAATAATAAAACTCACCCTGGATGGAAAGCCCAAATATCAAACAGAAATACTAGAAAATCAGGATGTCCAGATTGTAAACCTGACCTTATCAAAAAAAATAGATTTTATTCAATTAAGAAAAATAATATTAAAAATAAAATTAAAAACTTAGATCTTATTTACGACTTTAAAAAAAATGAAATAAAGCAATTTGAACAAATAAGTCCTTTTTCAGGATACATTTACCAATGGAAATGTTATTATTGTAATTACTCATGGTCCAAAAACCTTCAAGAAATATTAAGGCCTTTACGAGATAAAAGAGTAAATGCGATTATTTTTTGTCCCGAATGTAAAAAGGATTTAAAACTAAATTTTATATAAAATGAGAGAAAAACTAGATACTGATTAAATATTAGTTATAACTAATTAAAATGGATTTACTTTTATTAATAATTCTAGTTGTATTGACAGTAATAGCTTCTGCAATTCTATATCTCAATTTAAAATCTAAACCTAAAGATGATAATGAAAATAAGGAAGCTGAGGAGATTGCCAACTTAAAGAATGAAATACAAAATTTAAAAGACACTCTTAATAATACTATTAATACGTCCCTTGGTTCAATGTCGACTTCATTTAATAATTTATCTACTGGAGTAACTAAAGACATGACAGAAGCCTTAACTAAGGTTGATGAAAAAGTTGGAAATTTTAATCAACAAGTCCAAATTTTAAATAGAAGCCAAGAAGGGATCACTAAAATTTTAGCGGGTGTTAAAAAGTATGGAACTCTTGCGGAATTTAGCTTAGATGCTTTAATTAAAGACTTGTTACCAGCATCTCAATTTATGACTAACGTAAAGATGAAAGAAGATACCAGTGAAAATGTTGAATTTGCAATCAAGCTTCAAGGAGATGTTTTGGTTCCAGTGGATAGTCATTTTCCAGTGGAAAAATTTAAAGCAATTACCGATGGTCATGACGCGCAAGATAAAAGAGCTGTTGCAGATGCTAGAACAAAATTAGCTACAGCTTTTAAAGCAAAAGCTAAAAGTGTTAATGAAAAATATATTGTTCCACCAAAAACTACAGATTTTGCAATTGTGTATGCTCCAACTGAGAGTTTATATAAAGAATTAACCGAATACCAAGATCCAAGCACAAAAGAATTATTAACCCAAGAATTAATGAAAAAATATAAAATTGTAATTTGTGGCCCAAATACTCTTTCAGCTTACTTGCAATCTCTTCATATGGGATTTCAATCTTTAAAAGTTCAAAAAGGGGCAACAGAAATTTATAATCACTTAAAAACAATAAGTTCAAGATTTGGAAAACACTTTGAGAATATAATTTCTCTTAGAAAGAAATTAGAAGAAGCAATGTCTGTTGTGGATAAGTTTGGTACTGATGCCAGATCAATTACCAGAACTCTTGAAAGTATCAAAGACCCTGAACAACTTGAGAAAGCTGTTAAAACAGAAAATGTAGAAAAATTTGTTGAGCATTCAAAACAAGCAAAAAATTAATTTTTTTTATCTCAAATAACGAATATAAGAAATCTCATGCAGTGGAATAATAAATATAATTATCCAAAATCAACCAGATCAATCGTAGATGGTTCTAGACATTACTCTGTTAATGAAGAACGATTGCCATCAGTGACAACAATATTAAAAGCAACTGAATCTGAAGAAAAAAAAGCATCTCTTCAAGCTTGGAAGCAAAGAGTTGGCCATAAGCAAGCAGCAATTATTACTCAAGAAGCTAGTAGTAGGGGTAGTTCGATGCATGAATACTTGGAAAAATTTTTACTTGGTAAATTAAATTTAGATTTATTAGGAGATAATACTAGAGAGCGAATGATGGCTGATCAAATCATTGAAAACGGTTTAAGAAATAAATTAGATGAGATTTGGGGCTGTGAAGCAACATTATATTATCCTGGAAAATATGCAGGTGCTGCAGATTGTGTTGGCGTTTATGAAAATAAAGAGACAATCATTGATTTTAAACAGAGTAATAAACCTAAAAAAGATGAATGGATTGATGATTATTATTTGCAATGTAGCGCATATGCATTAGCACATAATACTGTTCATGGATCTAATATCACTCAAGCTGTTATTTTACTCTGTACAAAAGACAATATGTTTCAAAGATTTTTAATAGATGGTAATAGATTAAAAGATTATCAAAATAAATTTTTAGAAAAAGTTGAACAATTTTATGCACAAAGGAGAGCAAATTGAATTACGTAGTATGGGATATTGAAACAGATTCTGCTCAAACAGATTGGGCAACTATTATTGAAATAGGTGGAATTTTATTAGATGAAAACTTCAAAGAACTAGAGCGTTTTCAAGCAAGATGTAGACTGCCCCAAGATAGAGTTCCAAGTGCTACCGCTCTTTGTATTAATAAATCAAATGTAGACTTATTAACCAAGGGTAATTTAAGTCATTATGAAATGTTAACTCAGGTTGAGCAAAAGTTTAGACAATGGTCACCTGCAACATTCTTAGGTTATTCAAGCATTAACTTTGACGATGAAGTTATTAGAAAAGAATTTTTTAAATCTTTAAGAAAACCATACCTAACAAATACTGACGGAAATGTACGTCACGATGCCTTAAATATTGTTAGAGCAGCATTTGCTATTGATGATGATGTTTTAAAAACAGAATTAAATCCTAAAGGTAATAAATCAATGAAACTAGAATCTTTAGCAAGATTAAATGGTTTTGAATCTGCTGGAGCGCACTCTGCATTATTTGATACTGAGCTTACTGTTAAAGTTTTAGATTTAATCAAAAAAAAACAACCAACACTTTGGCAAGAATATTTTAAAACAAGTAGTAGAGTTATTGTTGAGAATTTAATTAAGCAAGAAAAAATATTTACTCTAAATGAATATTTTTATGGAACAAGTCGTCTATATTTATGTGCTCCACTTCATCCAAATGCTTGCATGCACCCAACTTATAATTGGGGTCAAGCAGTAGACCTTAGAGTTGATGTAGAAGCTATTCAGAAATTAAATTATGAAGACTTAAAAAAAGAGATGAAAAAATCTCCAAAGTTTTTAAGAACTATTAGGTCAAATAAAGCACCAATAATTTTAGACCAAAGTTTTGGAATGAAAGTTGAACCTTATAGTAAATTAGATCCAAACTTATTAAAAAAAAGAGCTGAGTTAGTTAAAACCAACGAAAAGTTTTCACAAGATATTTGTAATATTTTAAGAGAAGCTGCTGAGGAAAAAATGGAAACTTCTTCTCAAGAAGATATAGAACCAGAAGAGTCGATCTATTCTGGAGGTATGGATTATTTAAAAAAAGATGGATTACTTTTTCAAAAATTTCATAGTGAAGATTGGAAGGGTAAATTTGCAATGATTGACAAATTTAAAGATGAAAGACTTGTTACATTTGCTCACAGTCTTATATTTAATGAGGCACCTGAAATTTTACCTAAAGAAATTCATAAAAAAATTAAACGTCGTATAGCTTCAAGAATTTTAAGTACCAATAAAGAGAAATGGTGGACAATTTCTGCCTTTTATTCAGAATGCGATGAGATTAGAGAAAATGAAGACAAGATGTTCTCCTTCAAAACAGTAGATGAAAAGCTTAAATTTCTTGATGGAATTAATGATTATGTGATGAATTTAGAGCAAAAGTATTCTGACGCTTAATTTAATAAATCAAAAAAAGTTTACTTTTGCCCATTGAATAATCAATTGAATCAATTATATCAGATATATGCTTAATGATTTTAAAGACGACGATTTTGATAGTAAAATAAAAAACGAAGACATTTCAGTTATTCAGTTCAGTGCTGCTTGGTGTGGACCATGTAAAGCACTTGTTCCAGTAATGACTAAGCTTTCAGACGAATACAAAGATAAAGCTGGTTTTTATTACGCAGACATCGAAGATGGTGGAATTAATACTGGAAGTGCTGCAGGGATTAGAGGTGTGCCGACAGTTATAATCTACAAAAAGGGTGTTGAAGTAGATAGAAAAGTTGGTGGAGTTCCCGAAAGTCACATGAAAGAATTTTTAGATAAAAATATCTAATTTAAATTTAATACTTCCCCAGCAAGATACAAAGATCCTGTAATAAGTATTATGTCATTTTCCTTAATTGGAATTGATTTAATAGCTTCTTCTACACTTTCTTTGTAGTTAACGTTTTTAAAACTATTAAGCTTATCTTTAAGTTTTTTACCTTCAATTGAATTAGGTTGATTGGGGATATCAATAGTGGTCAATGTTTTAACATCCTTAAAGTAACTCATATATTCATTATGATCTTTGTTAGCCATCATCCCAAGAATAATATGTTTGTTACAATTTAAACTTTCCAAGTATTCATTTAACACTTTTGCACCTAAAGGATTATGAGATCCATCAACAAAAAGCTGATGATCTTTAACAAGTTCTTTAAGGTTGCCAGATTTGATCTCTTGTAATCTTGCAATACTATTTATTTTTGTAATTCCTTTTTGAATGTGATCATCTTTTATATCAAATTCCTTTAAAGTTCTTAGAGTTGCAATAGCTGTTGAGACATTTTCTAATTGAAATTGACCTTTTACATTTGGTATGGGCAGTTTTATTCCTCCAAATTGATCTTCATAATAAAAGAAATCATTTTCTTTCATGGTAAAGCTATAATCTTGACTATAAAAAATTTTGTTTGAACTATTATTTGAGATTGTTTTTTTAATACTATCTGTAATTTCTTTAGAACTTTGTTTAGCAACAATAATATTTGAATTTAAAAGAGTTGAAGTTTTCTCATAAATAATTTTTTCAACAGTTTGTTCGTTCTCTGGCAACCAATCTAAATGATCAAGACCAATTGAGGTTACTATACTTGCTAGATTATTCTTTAAAATATTAGTGGCGTCAAACCTATGAAATAGGCCAGTTTCTATCAAATTTATATTATCTGGATATTGAGAAGCTTTTAAAAAATAAGCTGCGGTTAATATCTCAAAAAAGGTAATAGGTTCATTATTGTTAGCATTTTCAATTTCTTCAAATAATTTTGCTAATTCTTCATCGTTAAGTTCTTCATTGTTAAAAACAAACCTTTCATTGATACTTTTAATATGAGGACTTGTGTAGATATTACATTTAATATTTGCTTCTTTTAAAATAGCAAACATTGCTTGGATTGTTGAATACTTACCGTTTGTGCCAACAATTGAAATGGCCTTAAGTTTATCTTGAGGGTTACCTAATCTTTTGCAGAGATCTTGAATACGATCTAAACTTAGATCTATTTCTTTAGGATGCAGCTCTTGTAAGCGACCGACTATCTTCTGAAGTTTCATTTTGTTCAGAGCTTATAACAGAATTTTGTTTTAACAATATTGATAATAAAGTTCCTATTTTTGATACAAGATCTTTTCGTTCAACAATTAGATCAACGAAACCTGTTTTTTCAACATATTCACTTTTTTGAAATCCTTCAGGTAATTCTTCTTTAACAGTTCCCTGAATAACTCTAGCACCTGCAAAAGCTATTAAGGCACCTGGTTCTGCAATGTGGACATCTCCCAACATTGCATAAGAGGCTGTAATACCACCTGCTGTAGGATCAGTGATGCATACTAAATAAGGCAAACTATTTTTCTTTAATTCATTAATTGCAAGAGTTGTTCTGGTCATTTGAGACAATGAAATTAAACTTTCCATCATTCTCATTCCACCACCAGCACTAATACATATAAAAGGAGTTCTGTTTTCTATAGCATGTTGAATGCCATATAAAAAAGCTTCTCCCTCAGCTGCAGCCATTGAAGCACCTAGAAAGTCAAAGTCTGATGCTACTGCTGTTATCTTAATATTATTGATAGTTCCACAAGCAACCATCATTCCACATTCCATACCCGTTTTTTTACGAGCACTTTTTAATCTATCTTTATAGGATTTAGAGTCAGTCCAGTTTAAAGGGTCATCTTTTGGAATAGGGGTTTTAAATACTTCATAATTATTTTTACCAAATAAAATATCAAATCTTTGGCTAGGCTTTATTCGGTGATGCTTGTTACAATCAGGGCAGACCCATAAGTTTTGCTCTAAATCTTTTTTTAGAATGGGACCTCTACAACAACTAGTCCAATCACTTTTTGCAATATCTTCTTTCGAAGCTCTTTCATGTAAAGCAGTTTTGATCTTTTCTCCTGCCTTGATTATTTTAGTTATCCAATTGACCATATTAATTTAATTCTTCTGTAAAATTTTTTACTAAATTGCCTAAACTTTGTGGTAAATCTTTGTTCTTAATATTATCTTGAATATATTTCACAAATGCTGATCCAACAATAACGCCATTACAACCACTATTTGCCATTTTTTTAGCATCTTCAGGACTCTTAATTCCAAATCCAGAACAAATAGGGATGTCAGTTAAATTTCTGATTCTTTTTACAAAATTTGCAACATCAGTTTCGCTTGCTGATTTAACTCCTGTTACACCCGAAACATTGACCTGGTACAAAAATCCAGAGGCTATATTAACAATATCCTTTAGTCTGTTATTATCGGTGGTAGGAGCAGTTAGTTTAATAAGTGATAATCCATTTTTATTTAGAGCTTCCCTTAGTTGATTTTCTTCTTTCAGCTCATGAGGGGCATCCACAACTAAAACAGCATCAGCGCCAGCCACTTTAATATCGTCTACAAAGTTTGAAATAGGATACTTGTATAAATTAGCAATATAGCCCATCAATACAATTCCTACATCTTGATTATAATCTCTTATATCCTTAACTAGTTTAATAATATCATTAAGATTTTGTCCATTATTCAATACATGGTCATGAGCAGCTTTAATTATAGGTCCTTCTGCACTCGCCTCAGATGTGCAGTATCCAATTTCTAATATAGACACCCCATTATCAATTGCTTGCTTGATCAACTCTAAACTTATTTCTGGAGTTGGGTAGCAGCCTACAAAATAAGAAACTAATTTTGTTTTAGGAGTAGGTGACTTAAAAATTTTATCTAATCTTTCACTCAAAATCTTTACCAATGTGTTCTTGAATTGTGTCTAAATCTTTTTCACCTCTGCCGCATAGGCTTAGGCATATAATGTAATCTTTAGGCTTACCTTTTGCTTGTCTAAAAATGATTTCAGCAGCACCTGCCATAGGTTCTAAGGCTGAACAAATCCCTTCTGTTTGGGCAATCATTTTATATGCATCTAGCATTTCTTGATCAGTTGCAGATGAGTAGCTAACAGCTTTTTGATCTTTTAAATATGAATGCATAGGTCCAACTGAAAAATATGTTATTCCAGCACCCAAACTCATTCCACCTAAAGATTTAGCACCATCATCAGTTTGCAACATATAAGTTTTCATACCCTGCATAATTCCAGGTGTACCATTTGATAATGCGGCAGTTTCTGCTGCTTCAACTCCTATTTTTGTAACACTAGGTTCATCTAAGAATTCATAAATAGATCCTGCAAAATTTGAGCCACCTCCAACACATCCCACAATCATATCTGGAATTTTTCCTTCTTGTTCCATTGATTGTTCTCTTATTTCTTTTCCAATAATACTTTGAGCGAATGCAACTAATTTAGGAAAGGGTGCTGATGATACAGCAGACCCACATATGTAAGCATAATCTGGATTACTAGACCAAATTTTAATTGCAGATGTAATAGCTTCTTTAAGAGTACCAGGAACCGTCTCTAGTTTTGCACCATAATGTTTTGCTTTGATGATATTTTGATTAACTCTCTTTACATCAACGTCACCCATTACACCTATTAAAGGCATATTGAATTTTGCAGCAACTGCAGCTGTTGCGCTATAATGTTGTCCAGCTCCAGACTCACAAATTAAATGAGTTTTACCCATTCTTTTTGCAAGCAAGACCTGAAATAGACTGTTATTGATTTTATGACTTCCAGTATGATTTAAATGTTCTTGCTTAAATAAAATTTTTGCACCACCTATTTTTTTTGTTAGATTTTCTGCATAATACAATGGTGAAGGTCTTCCAATGTAGTGTTTACAATAATAAGCATATTCATCTAAAAAATTCTTATCTTTGATAGCTTCTTCAAACCCTTTACTTAACTCATGAAGTGCTGGCATAAGTGTTTCACCAACTGCCATTCCACCCATAGCAGCGTCACCTTCGCCGTAATAACCTAATTCATCTGGACCTTTTTTTAACGAATTTTTTGTCATAGATAATTTTTAAGAACTTATATTATGGACTGTATTTAAAAACTTATCAATTTTATTTATATCTTTAACACCTTTTTCAGACTCTAAATTGCCACTGACATCTATGAAAAAAGGCTTATCTTTAAAATTATTTAAATCATCAGTTTTGATGTCTCCAGCAACCATAATTGGCTTTGAACTATTTACATTATCTAAAAAATTGTGATTAAAAGACTGAGTTTTTTCATAACCCTTAGAGTCAAAAAGTAATATGTCAGCAATATTTTCAAAATTTTTGTACTTATTGATGTCATCTTGATTAGATACTGTAAGAGCTGAAATAATTTTTTTATTATACTTTTGCTTAATTTCTTTTATTTCTTCAGGTGTACATTCATAAATTTGATAATAATCAAAAGGAAGGTGTTTAATTTTTTCCAAAATATCTTCATCAGGTTTTACAAGAACTGCTACAAAATTAGATTTCTTTTTATCTAAAGTTAACAGTTCGTTTAACTTTTCAACCTCAACATATCTTGAGCTTTTTTTATAATTACAAATAAAACCAATATATTGGGGTGAGTAGGGATGATTGATTATAAAATCAAGAGTATTGAGATCTGAGATCCCACAGATTTTAGACCCTTTGATCATTTACTTAAGTGATCAATTAATCTTTGAGTATTATTTTTGATATTTCCTTTTATTAACGATCTTCCCATTACAATTCCAGATACTTTATTTTTAAAAGCATCATTAGGAGACATTACTCTTGATTGATCATTAGTATTATCGCCAGGCAATCTTATTCCAGGAGTGACAATAAATAAGTTTTTATATTTTTTTTTAACTATTTTTGCTTCCTGAGCAGAGCAAACGATACCATCACAACCTGATTTTTTGATTAGACTAGCTTGTTTTAATACTAGTTGTTCTACAGATTTTGTGTGTCCTATTTCTTTTAGTGATTGATTATTAAGACTTGTAAGAATTGTAACTCCAAGAACTTTTAAATCTTTACGGATCGATCTAGCTTTCTTTTTTATGACCTTTAACATTTTAAGACCACCATTTGCATGGACAGTTATATATTTACATTTTTTTAGATCTTTTAAACTATCTACCGCAGACAATGCTGTTTGTGGAATGTCGTTAATTTTTAAATCAAGCCAAAAGTCTTTTTTAAAATTTTCTAAAAACTTCCTTCCATCTTTTGAATAAAAAAATTGTAAGCCAAATTTTGGTATAATCTTGAATTTGTCTGTCTGAGTTTGTTTTATAATTTTTTTTATTTCACTTAAATTGGAAGTGTCACAAGCAACAAAAATAATTTTATGTTTCATCGTTTAATTTTTTAAACAAGTCTTTTGACATTTTAAAGTGAATTGTTTTCTTTTCTGGTGTGTTTACTTTTTCACCTGTTTTAGGGTTTCTCGAGATACGGGCTTTTTGGATATTTGTTGAAAATACACCAAAACCCCTTAGTTCAACTCGATCACCTCTTTTTAGAGCACGTTTAATTTCACTTAGAATTATATTGGTAAATTTTTCGAGGTCTTTTTTTAGAAAATTGGGATAGTTTTCTGAGAGTTGTTTTAAAAGCTTTGATTTTACAATAGCCAATTTAATTCTTCTGTTTACTCTTTATCTTCTTCTTCTTTTTTCTTTAAATCATCAGAAAGTGATGAGAAGGGTAAGTTTTTACCTGAACCTTCAGATCCATATTTATCCAAAGCTTCTTTTTTTTCAATTTCTTCTAACAGTTTAATACTTAAACTTACTTTTCTTTTATCTAAATCAAGGTCAGCTATGGCACAGTCAATTTTTTCCCCACCTGTCCATCTGCTTGGTCTTGCATCAGCAGCATTAATTGCGATTGCAGATTTTTTTATTTGAAAATCCATTTCACAACCTTCAGGTCTAACAGTTAATCCCTTGTTGTCTGTAGATATTACTTTAACAGTAATTGTTTGATTTTTAGATTTATCATTAAACCAATCAAAAGGATCAACTTGAGTTTGTCTCAAACCAACTCTAATTTTTTGTTCTGAAGCCTTTATTTCAAGTACTTTTACTTTAATTTTATCACCTTTTTTGTACTTTTCTAATTCCTCTTCACCATTATTAAGATAGGTTAAATCATTGCAGTGTAAAAATGCATCCACATCTAAGTCTTCAACTTTTACGAATAATGAATATTCGTTTTTATTAACAACTTCACCCTCTACAATTGTTCCAATAGGGTATTTTGTTTCAAACGTTTCAAACGGATTATCTTGTGTTAATCTATGTGAGATTGCAACACGTCTTTTTTCTTTATCAATTTCGGTAATTATACAATCTATCTCATCACCAACTTTAAACATTTTCTTAGCTGAAATATTTTTCTTAGTCCAACTTAACTCACTTGAGTGAAGCAAAGTTGTAAGTCCTGGCTCTAATTCACAAAATGCACCAAAGTCCATTAGTTTAACAACTTTAACTTTATAAATCTTATTTAACTCATAGTTTTCAATATGTTCAAAAGGATCTGGAGATAGTTGTTTTATAGAACAACCAACTTGCAGCTTTTCTTTATCTACAGTGATTACTTTTAAGTCATGCTTTTCACCAATGTTGAAAACTTCATCGGGGTGATTAACTCTAGAATAAGAAATTTCTTGCAAGTGAACCAAAACATCTAACTCTCCGTTAACGTTAAAGAAGCATCCAAAAGAACTATAACCTTTAACCTCTGCACCTTTAATGACATCACCAACATTATATTTTTCTATAATTTTAGCTTTATCCTCTTTTTTAAATGATGAAATTATCTCTCTTCGTGAAACACATGCGTTTCCTCTAACTTTATCTAATTTTATCAGAGCAAATTTTTGAGGTTCATTCATCAAATGACTAATATCTTTTAATGGCTTATCACTAATTTGCGATCCAGGTAAAAACATAAGAGAACCAGTATCAATGTGTTCTACAATACATCCACCTTTACATTTTGACGTGATTTTACCCATGATTGGCTCATTTTTTTCATAAGCTTCAACTAGCTTGTCCCAACCTTTAATCTTTTGTGCTTTACTTGCAGAAACTAGTACTTCACCATGTTTATCTTCAATTTTTTCTAATAATACTGGAATACTTTCACCAACTTTTATTTTTTCTCCAAGACCCATGCTTTTTAGTTCATTAACATCAAGCACTGGCTCACTTTTTAAGCCTTCAACAAATAAGAAAACAAATTTTTCAGTAATTTTGTTAATCTTACCTTCTATGATTTTACCTTCTTCAATTTGGATTTTAGATAGTTGGCTATTTAGTAATTTTTCGAATTCTTGCGATGCTGGATTTGAAAGATCTTTGTATATTTCCATTAAGTATTTAATTTCCCGTCTATAATTTTTTTTATTTTTAAAAAACACGCTCTTTTAGTAAGTTTCGATGTATTTAGCAACACTGAATCTTTAGTTTTCTTTAAGGGTGATATTTTTCTATTATAGTCACTTTTATCACGATTTTGGATACTTTTTAGCACTTCTTTGAAGGAAATTACTTTCTTTAAACTTTTTAGCTCTTTATATCTTCTAAGTGCCCTTGTTTTTACATTTGCTGTAATAAAAAATTTAAAATCAGCATCTGGAACAATATTGTAAGTGATATCTCTTCCATCAAGACACGATCCTTTGTAGTTTTTTGGAGGATTATAGGCAAAATTTAACTGGAAAGAATGAACAAGTTTTCTTGTGCTTTTTACTTTTGATATAATTGATGCTTCTGTCCCAACTTCATCTGACAATAGGGCTTTATTAGCAAGATCTTTTACTTTGAGAGTTTTAATTTTAGATTTGATGAAGTCTTGATTAAATTTTTTGGGAAATTTAATTTTTAGATAAGCAATCATTCTATAAATTTTTCCAGTATCTAAATAAAAAAGATTATAATGTTCGGAAATCGCTTTTGCTAATGTTCCGGCTCCCGCAGCTGCTGGAGAGTCAATTGCAATTTTGATAATATTTTTTCTTTTTATCATCATTTTTTTAAATCATTTATTATATTCAAGAACGTAGGAAAGGAAGTTCTAATAGAGTCTTTATCATGAATATTCCATGTCCCACCAAAAACTGAGGCTGCGATTACACTTGTCATGAAAACTCTATGATCTTTTAGATAATCTTTAATAACGATCTTTTTGTTAACCTTTAAGTTAGGGTTACCAAATATCTTTATTGAGTTATCAGTTGTTATTGTTTTAATTCCCATCTTATTTAAAATTTTTGCACCCCATTTCAATCTAGGACTTTCCTTCTGGTTAAGCTCACCAATATCTTTAAAATAAGAAACTCCACTTGCTTTAGCAGCAACTAAAAAAATTATTAAAAATTCATCAATAGCACCACTATTTAATTTGGGAGGGCAATTAATTGCTTTAAGCTTTTTTGTGCTAGTAATTAAAATATCAGCTATGAGCTCACCTTTATAATTCTTTTTATTGTTAAACTTGATGTTAACACCCATTTTTTTTAAAATAGTTATTATTCCAATTCTAGATGGATTGATGTTTACGTTTTTAATCAATAATTTTGAATTATTAGATAGAGCAGTTAAAACAATAAAAAACGCACCTGAGCTGATATCTGAAGGTATCTTATAATTTAAAGGTTTTATTTTTTTAACTTTTTCAACTTGTATTAAATCATAGTTTTTTTTGTTTTTTACTTTTAAAGGTAGCTTTAAATATCTACACAATAGTTCAGTATGATTTCTTGATTTTTTTGCTTTGATAAAAGTTTTTCCTGATGTTTTTAAACCAGCAAAAATAACACTACTTTTACATTGTGCCGAACCTTTGTTCTCTAAATAATTAATTGGCAAAGGATTTTCACTTCCTTTTATTGTTAAGGGCAATCCTTTATTTGTTAGCTTGATATCTGCACCAAATTTTTTTAATGGCTCTGCAATTCTGTTAAAATCTCTTTTGGATAAACTTTTATCCCCTATAATTTTTATTTTATGAGGTGTATCAATCAATAGACCCAAAATTAATCTTCCCAAAGTTCCAGAATTTTCTGAATTAATTGTTATATCTTTTCTATATTTGTAGCCACTAGGTCCATTGCCAATGATTGTGCAGTAATTTTTATTTAATTTTACTTTTGCCCCTAATTTTTTTACAGCTTTTATCGCAGCCAGAACATCTTCAGATAAAAGTAAATTATAAGCTTTTGATTTACCCTTTGCTATCGAGGAAAACAAAACCCACCTAATACTTAAGCTTTTATCTCCTGAAACAGATATACTTTTATTGAAATCATTAATCTTCTTTTCTAAAATAATTTGATTAGTCATTTAATTTATTTAAAATTAAACGAGTCTCCAAAATATGCACTTTTAGCATCAATGTTATTTACCAGTTCCTGAGGTGATCCTTCTGCAACAATTTTACAGTTACTAAGTATCATCGCTTTATCAACACAGGCTAGTAAATCTCTTGCTTGGTGATCACATATGCATATTGTTATATTCGACTCTTTTTGTAAGTTTACAATTATTTCTTGTAACATCTTAATTGTTAAAACATCAAGTGCTGCAAAACATTCATCTAAAAGTAGAACTTTAGGATCACTTAATAATGATAACGCTATAACTAATTTTTTTTTTTGACCTCCTGATAAAAATTTAGCTTTAACATCTTTTAAAGTTTCTAATTCAAATTTTGAAATTAAAGAATTAATTTTATGCTCCTCTCTCCCTTTATCATTGATAACAATTTCTGCGATTGCTTTTAAATTTTGATATAAGGTAAGATCATTAAAATACCCCCCATGCTGAGGAACATATCCTATATGAAATTTTTTTGTTCTTAAATAAATTGGATAATCTAAAACATCAGTATTATTTAATTTAATTTTACCACTGTTTGGTAATATTAGCCCAGTTATTAAATTAAAAATTGTACTTTTTCCAACTCCGTTTGGGCCAAGCATCCCAAAAATTTGACCCTCATTTATTTTAAAATTTATATTATCTAAAATTAATCTATTACCGTATGAAAGATTGATATTTTCAAAAGAAACTATTGAATTTGGTTTTTTGTGAGATTTTATTCTAAATTGTTTAACTAATCCCATTTTATTTTATATTTTTTATATTAACTTTATTTTTTGCATCATACATAAAAATTTTTGTATCCTTAGTTATTGTATTCAGTTCCATCACATCTGCTTTCATAGTATTTTCAAGATTTCTATAAATAACATTTCTTGAAATTATCAATAAATTCTTCATCATCGAGAAATCTAAATAATCACCTGTTATAATATTGTCAACATAATCTATCTTTACATTTTTTGAAAAAATAGTGTCATAATTTACAGAGTTATACTTGCCATAATTTGAGGTAATAACAATTAATTCAGAATTTTTAATTAGCTTGATATAGGCCGAAACATCAGTGAGAAAAATTATGTCACTGTTTTTTATGTCAATTTCACCCTCTTTTGCGACTAGAATATATTCATTACCTTTTAAATCTCTGGAGGTGTAATTGATATCCTTAATTATATTAGAGTTGTAGATAGTTTTATTTTCAATAGATGATGTTGCCATATTTACAGGTTTAGATGATAAGATTTTGCTTTTTTTAAAAGACTTTGAGTAAACAAACCAAATTAATGTTATTAAAAATAAAAATAATATGAGCTTTAAAAAATTTTTCTTTTTCATCAACCAACACTTGATTGCAGGATATTGTGTATATGCAAAACACCTATTGTTTTACGCTTATTCTTTTTATCATACACACAAAGAGAGGTAATTTTTTTTTCATTCATTAGGGCCAAAGCTTTTGCTGCAAGAGATTCTTTGTCAATACTTATAGGGTTTTTTGTCATTATTTTTACAACATTCATCTCATTTAAATTTTGTTTTTTCTCGTTATACCGTCTTATTTGACCATCAGTAATTATTCCAGTGGTATTTTTTTTTTGATTTTGAACAATCAAAATCCCTAATTTTTTATTACTTAATATTTTAAAAGCATTTTTCATATTTAAGTTTTCATTTACAAATGGAATTTTATTTCCTGTTAACATTATATCTTCAACAGTTTTTAATTGAGCTCCAAGACTACCAGCAGGATGTATTTTTTTAAAATCAAATTTACCAAATTTTTTAAATTGCATTGCTGAAATTGCTAACGCATCTCCTAAAGCAAGCTGAGCTGTGGTACTTGATGTTGGCACAATACCACCTGACTCTTTGACTTCAGGAATTACAAGCTTAATATCTGATGCTTTGTATAAAATAGATTCTTTTTTTGACATAATTCCTATCAACAAAATTTTGTTTCTATTTGCATATTGGATTATATTTTTAAGTTCATTAGTTTTTCCTGAATAACTTATTAAAATTAAAATATCTTTTCTTGAAATGCTTCCTAAATCTCCATGAGAAGAGTCGCTCGCAGATAAATTAAAAGATGGAGTACCAACAGAAGAGAGAGTTGCTGATATTTTTGCAGCTATTAATCCACTTTTACCAACCCCACATAAAATTACTTTGGATTTACATTTTGCAATTTCAAATACAGCTTTATTAAAAGAGTTATCAATATTTTTTTTTAATTTCTGTAATGCTTTAATTTCAAGATCAATTACTTTTTTTGCTATGGATATAAATTTTTTACTCATTAATGTGACCAGATATCATCTTTAAATAAAGCTAAGTCTAAATTTACTCGAGTTTTTAAAAATTTTAAGCAATCTTCATAAAGTTCAATTCTATTTTCTCTCTCTAATATTTTATTTAACTCTTCATGAATTTTATGTAAGTGTAACACATCATTAGCACAATATTTTAATTGAGCTGGAGAAAGTTCGCCACCAAAATCTGAACTTTGAAATTGTTTACTTATATCAATATTAACAAATTCTTTTATTAAAGTCTTTAATGAATGACTATCAGAGTAAGATCTTGCCAGTTTTGATGCAATTTTTGTATCAAGAATATTATTAGTGTCTGTTTTTAAATAGTATTTAATATGGGCCATATCTGCTCTGCCATAATGAAATATCTTTGTAATATTGTCGTTAGCCAGTAATTTTATTAAATTTGGAGCGATATAATTTTTTCTATCAAATTGGATAATGTGTGCATCAGAATTTCCTGAAGATATCTGAATTAAGCAAAGAGGATCTCGTCTGACATTCAGACCCATAAACTCACCATCAACAGCTATTAGATTGCCTAAATCTAAATCATCTGGTAAGTCATTTTTGTGAAGTTGAATATTATTACTCATATTTAAACATATATAATGGAATTCAAATGAAAGCAAAAAATTGTCTAATTTTTGGTGGTAGCGGGCAAATTGGTCGAAACTTAATTAGGAAGCTAACAAAAAATAACTATAGAGTAACAGTTGTTACAAGAAATATTCATCAAAAGAGTTACATAATTAAAACACAGGCTAATGCAGGGTATATTGATGTAGTAGAGGCTAATATTTTCGATGAAAATAAAATTAGAAGTCTTTTTAAAAAAGCAGATATTTGCATAAATTTAATTGGAATTTTATTTGAAGAAAAATATGGCAATACATTTAGAAATATCCATTCAGTTTTACCTTCATTGTTAGCTAAACTCTGTAAAGAGTATAATCTTAAGCATTTTATCCATTTATCAGCTTTAGGAATAAATGATGCGATAGATTCTGATTATGCGAAAAGTAAATTAGAGGGAGAAGGTAATGTATTAAAAAATTTCCCGTTAGCTACAATCTTAAGACCATCAGTAGTATATTCTGTAGACGATAACTTTACTACAAACCTTATGACCTTGCTAAATAGATTGCCAGCTTTTCCAATTTATTATGAAGGTAAGACAAAATTTACACCAATCCATTGTTCTGATTTAACAGATACTATTTATCACGTTATCTCTAAAAATATTTATTCAAAAATAATTGAATGCACTGGTCCAGAAATCATAACTTTCAAAGAGCTTCTAGAAAAATTACAAATATTAATTGGTAAAAAAAGAATTTTGTTACCTTTACCTTTGCCAATTGCTAAGTTGTCAGCAAGGTTTTTTGAAATGCTACCAACTCCGTTGCTTACAAGAGATCAATTGAGATTACTAAAATATAACAATGTTTCATCTGGAAAATATAAAACTAATTCAGATATTGGAATTCCTAGTGTTAGATTCTTTGATCAAGAAGTTAAAAAATATTGCTATATGTGGAGAGAAGGTGGCCAATTTTCCACAGAAAAATATCTAACAAATAAAGATTTAGAGAACAATATTAACAATTAGTTTTTAAGCAGACTTAATTTTTTTTTCAATAAATTCTGGAACCTCTTCTTTGTCTGTAACTTCCTCTTTTTTACCTTTAGGTTGGTAAGCATATAAAAGATGTAATTTGCAATAAGAAAAATCTTTTAATGAAGATCTACCGCAAAAATAAAATGATTTTTCATCTGGATGCCCAATTGGCCATTTACATGAACTTTCATCTAATTCTTCTAATTGTTTAGGATTTTCTGGCTCAAAGTCTTTTTCAATAATTAAAGATTTAAATTTACTTTTTCTACCTCTTTGAGTTTTATTGTTTTTATTTTTAGAATTTTCGAAATTTTGATTTGAAGTTGCGGCTCTTGTTTTAATTTTTGCTGAAAGGTTTAATCTGTGGGCCTTACCAATTACAGCATTCCTGCTAATACCACCAATTATCTCAGCAATTTGGCTTGCAGTGCTTCCTTTACCCCAAAGCTCCTTAAGTTTATCAACTTTTTCCTCGTTCCAGCTCATATCAACATGTTGTATTTTAGTTTATTAAAACCACAATATACTGATACAATAAGAAATTAAACAAGTAAAATCTCAAAGTTATCAACAAAAAAAAATTAAAATTGGTTTATGAGTATTTTCAATCATCACTTGTATCTAATAATTAAAATTTATAAAAACTGATTAAAATTATGAGCTATTTAGCAAAAAATTATAATAGAAAAAAAATTTCATTTAAATATGGAAAGGGAAGCTTTTTATATTCAAATAATGGAAAAAAATATTTAGATTTTGTACAAGGTATAGCTGTAAATTCTTTAGGACACGCACATCCCAAATTAGTAAATGCTGTTAACAAACAATCAAAAAAACTTTGGCATGTTTCAAATGCATTTCAAATTCCAGAAGGAGAAATATTGGCTAAAAAATTAGCTAAAAAAACTTTCGCTGACTATGTTATGTTTCAAAATAGTGGTGCAGAAGCAACTGAGGCTGCAATAAAAACTGCAAGAAGATATTTTTACTCAATTGGAAAACCTAAAAAAAACAGAATTTTATGTATCAAAAATAGTTTTCATGGAAGAACACTAGCAGCAATATATGCAAGTGGTTCAAAAAAAATGACCGAGGGTTTTGGACCAAAAGTAAATGGATTTGATCATTTTGATTTTGGTGACCATAAATCTTTAAAAAAGAAAATTACAAAAAACACTGCAGCTATAATGGTTGAAACTATTATGGGTGAAGGAGGTATTAAGGTAATTCCTGATTGGTGTTTAAAAGAGCTTAGAAAAATTTGTGATAAAAAAAATATTCTTCTAATATTAGATGAGGTGCAATGTGGAATTGGAAGATCAGGTGATTTTTTTGCTTTTGAAAAATCTAGAGTAAAACCAGATATTGTTCCAATTGCAAAAGGTATAGGGGGTGGATTTCCAATTGGGGCAGTTTTAATGAATAAAAAAGTTGCTTCAGGAATGACAGCTGGAACTCATGGATCTACTTTTGGTGGCAATCCATTAGCAATGACTGTTGGAAATTCAGTAATGGATATAATTTCAAATAAGAAATTTTTAAAAAATGTGAAAAGTATTTCAGAATATTTTTTAACCAATCTTATTAAAATTCAAAATGAATATCCCAACATTATTAAAGAAATAAGAGGTAGAGGCCTGTTAATTGGAATACAGCTTAAAACAGATCAAACAAAATTTATAAAGAAACTTATGGATAATAATTTATTAACAATAAGAGCAGCTGAAAATGTTGTTAGAATTTTACCACCACTTAATGTAAAAAAGAGTGAAATCAACCAATCGCTAAAAATAATAAAAAAAGTTTGTTCAGAATTAAATTAAAATGAAACATTTTATAAATTTAAAAGATATACCAGCTAAAGATCTCAGAAAAATCATTGTTGATGCAAAAAAAAGAAAAAACCTTAGAAAAAAATTAAGCACTTTAGAGGTTGATAAAGGGTCTCCATTAAAGGGTAAAATGCTTATCCAGATGTTTGAAAAAGCAAGTTCGAGAACAAGAATAAGCTTTTATTTAGCAATAAAACAGCTTGGCGGAGGAACTTTAACCCTAAGATCCAATGAATTACATCTTGGCCAAGGTGGTGAAAGCATATCAGATACAGCCAAAATTCTGTCAACTTATGGTGATGGTTTTATGTTAAGAACAGATAGTGATAAAAAAATTGAAGATTTTAAAAATTATTTATCAATCCCAATAATAAATGGTCTAAGCCCATCTTCACACCCAACTCAAGTTTTGTCTGATGTTTTTACTGCTGAAGAAATAAAAAAAAAACCAATTTCAAAATTGAATATTTGCTGGATAGGAGACTCTAATAATGTTTTAGATAGCTTAATAGCAGCGTCTGTAAAATTTTCATTTAAACTTAGCATAGGATGTCCAAAAAACTTCGAACCAGGCAAGGAAGTTAGAGTATGGGTAAAGAATAATAACAAAAAAATATTTATTTATAATGATCCTAAAAAAGCTGTCATAGGAGCTGATGTTATATTTTCAGATAAAGTTATTTCTCTAAACGATAAAGTAAATAAAAAAAAAAACTGAACAATTTAAAAAATTTAAAATAGATAAAAAATTAATGAATTATGCAAAGAAAGATTGTATTTTTCTTCATTGTTTACCTCGTGGGTCTGAAGTAAGTGATGAAGTTTTTTTAGGAAAAAAATCTCACGTATGGCAACAAGCTCTTAACAGAGTTCATGTCCAAAAAAGTATTTTATTATATTGTTTTGGAAAATTAAGGTAGTGGTGCAGGATTATCTGAATTTTGATTTAAGTATTTTATAACTGAGGCTCTATCTTTTTCTTTTCTAAGTCCTGCGTATGCCATTTTTGTACCTTTAATATATTTAGCTGGTTTTTTTAAAAACCCATTTAGTTCTTCAAATGTCCAATTTTTATTGTAAGCAGCTAAAGCTTTAGAATATTTGTAATCAGCAACTCCTCCAACTTTTCTTTCAACCACATTATATAATGCGGGACCAATTTTGTTTTTACCACCCTTAACTATTGAGTGACAAGCTGCACATTTTTTGAAAATTTTTTCACCTACAGTCACATCACCCATTGACATCAATGCTGCTATATCAATTTTTTCTTCTACTGTTGTTTCCGTGGAAGACGATACAGTTGTAGGCTGTTCAACTTCAACTGCATAACCAGGAGTTTTTGGTTTTTCCACATGAAACACGATACTTGACAGTTTTCCAATACCAATAACTAAAAGAGCTACCATCAATACAGCGGCGACTATTTTATTTATTTCAAAAGAATCCATTTTTCTAAATATTATGTAGGAACATATATCACGATAAATTGAAAAATTACTAAAATTTAATGTATAAATTTGCCTCTATTTCTATTTAATAGGCATAAATATAATTCAATTATTAATGAAAACATTAACCATTATACCTTCAAGATTATCAGCAACAAGGCTGCCTGGTAAGCCTTTGCTAAAAATAAATGATTTATCAATTATATCTCATGTATTTAGAAGAGCTCAGGAAGCAAATATTGGGGAAGTAATCGTTGCAACAGAAGATCAAGAAATAGTAGATGATGTTATTAAAAATGGAGGTAGAGCTATTTTAACAAGTAAAAATCATAGAACTGGAACTGATAGAATTTATGAGGCATTCGAAATGTTAAAGATTAGAGATGTGGATTTAATATTGAACTTACAAGGTGATGAACCTGCAATTAATATTAAGGACATCATAAACTTAAATAAAAAAATGGTAAGTAGTCAATCTAAAATGGGTACGCTTGCTGCAACAATGAAAGATCTCAAAGATTTAGAAAATGAAAATATAGTAAAAGTTATTACTAAAAAAGATTTAAATGAAGATGAGTTTTCTAAAGCAGATACCTTCCTAAGAAGTTCATCAAAAATAGCAAATATTTATCATCACATAGGAATTTATTGTTATTCAACAGAAACATTGAAAAAATTTGTTGAGCTTAATCAGTCAAAAAATGAAATTGAAAATAGACTGGAACAGTTAAGAGCACTAGATAATAATATAGAAATAAATGTTGCTCTTGCTAGCTCCTCTCCAATTGGAGTAGACACTAAAGAAGATTATCTGGCCTTAAAAAAAATTATGGAATATAAAGTTTAATGAGTAAAATTTATTTTCAAGGAACTTTTGGTGCATATTCTCATTTAGCAGCTTTATCAGTTGATCCAGAAGCAGAAATAATACCCTGTAAAACATTTGATGAATGTTTTAATAGAGCAAGTTTAGAACCAGAGTGTAAAATAATCATTCCTGAGTCTAATAGAATTACAGGAAATATAGGTATTGAATATTTAATCTTTAAACACAGACTTAATATATACAAAGAACATTTTCAAAAAATAGAGCACAATTTGCTTGGTCAGCCTGGTGCAAAACTTAATGACATTCAAGAAGTATATTCTCATGCTCAAGGTTTATCTCAATGTTCAAAATTTATAAAAGAGAATAATATAGTGGAACATATTAGAGCTGATACAGCTGGTTCTGCAGAAATGATCTCAAAAACAAAAGATGTTAAGCAAGCTGCAATAGCCTCTTCTTTAAGTGCTGAAATTTATGGATTAGATATTGTTAAAAAAAATATTGAAAATGAAAGTGGTAATTTAACAAGGTTTTTAGTTATGGGAAAAAATATTTCTCAACCTGAATTTGGAGAAAAAAAATATATTACTTCGTTTTTATTTAAGCTTAAAAGTAAGCCAGCAGCTCTTTATCAATCTCTTGGTGGTTTTGCAATTAATGGAGTTAACTTAACAAAATTACAGAGTTATCCTGAAAAAAATACATTCGACTCATTCTTTTTTTTATGTGATCTAGATGGACATATAGAAGATCCAAAAGTTCAAAAATCTTTGGAGGAACTAGGACTTCATTGTGAAGATTTTCACGTCTTAGGTGTTTTTGAGGCTGATAAGTTAAGAGATAAAAAAAAATAAACTTTTCTTGTAGAATAGAAAATATAACTGCTATAATAGTTCTGGAGGCTAGAGGTGGATGCTGCTTGAACCCGACCAGATCCTAACGGAAGCAGTCGTAGAGACAGTTATTCAGGTTCTAGTCTCCTTAAAATAAATTAAATGAACAACAACTCTAAAGTATTAGCTTTAAAATATAGACCACAAACTTTTGATGATCTTATTGGTCAAGAAGTAGTGGCTGAAACTATAACTAACTCCATTAAAGCAGATAAAATTCCTAACGCCTATCTATTCACTGGAATTAGAGGAATTGGCAAAACTACAACAGCTAGAATAGTTGCTAAAGGGCTCAATTGTTTAAATGGCATTGAAAATCTGTGTAAGAAAGATCTATGTGAAAATTGTAAATCTATAGCTAACTCAAGCCACATCGATGTGCTTGAAATGGATGCTGCAAGCAAAACAGGAGTTGATGATGTGAGAGATCTAATTGAATTTTCTAGATATGGCCCAACGTCAGCAAAATACAAGATTTTTATAATTGATGAAGTTCATATGCTTAGCAAACAGGCATTTAATGCTTTGTTAAAAACGCTAGAAGAGCCACCAGAATATCTAAAATTTATTTTTGCAACAACAGAAATTAAAAAAATACCAATTACAGTAGTTTCAAGATGTCAAAGATTTGATTTGTCTAGAATTAAATCATCAGAATTATTTGAGTTTATAAAAGATATTAAAGAAAAAGAAAAAGGTAAAGCTTCAGATGAAGCTTTGAAGCTGATTGTTAAAATATCAGAAGGGTCTGTAAGAGATGCCCTATCTTTATTGGATAGAGCCTTGTTGAGCTTAGATGAAAAAACAGAACTAGATCTTAATGCTGCACAAAAAATTTTTGGATATTTTGATAAGTCTCAATTAATTAATTTATTTGAATTAATATTGAGAGGTGAAGAGGAAAAAGTTATTAATATTTATAGAAAAATTTACGATCAAGGTGTTGAACCAAAAGTATTTATGAATGATTTTTTGGAAATACTTTATTATTTTAAAAATATTAACTCATTATCTCTGGAAAGTACAAATTTTTCTCTTAATGATGAGGAGTTTTCAAAAATCAAAGATATTTCTAATCAGGTAGATTCTGAAGTTTTAATATTATTTTGGCAGTTTGCAATATCCTCACTTGAAGAATTAGATATTGTTTCCAATCAACATCTATCAATAGAAATGTTTTTAATAAGATTAATGCATTTAAGTTTAATTAAGTTAAATAAAAATTTAGATCAAGAAGAAAGTAATGATACTTTAGTTAATCATAGAGCCAAAGAAGAAAACGAACAGAAGTTAGAGGATAATTCAAGAACTGTTAATCAAATTAAAAATATAGCTCAAGAGGAAAAACAGAAACCAGAAGTTAAACCAGAGATAAAAGCAATTGATAAAAGTTTAATCAATTCATTTGACGATCTTCTTAGTGTCTGTACTTTGAAAAAAGAAATTAAATTGAAATATGAATTAGAAAAAAATGTAAATTTAGTAAAATTTGAAAAAAATAGAATTGAAATTTCATTTAATGATAATTTAGATAAAGATTTTGTAAAAGATCTTTCTTCAAAACTCTATGAATGGACTGATGAAAGGTGGATTATTACTTTTAGTAAATCTAAAGGTGAGATGTCAGTTAAAGAAAAACAAAAAAATAAAAAAGATGAATTAATAAATGAGGTTAAAAGCTTAGAGATTTATAAGAAAGTAATGGAAAAATTTCCTGATGCAGAACTTATAGATGTAAAGTTGAATGAAAAAAAAGAGGATAAAAATGACTGATTTTAGTAAGATTTTGGATAAGGCTAAGGAGCTAGAGGCCAAAATGAAAGAAAGCCAAGAAAAAATTAAAGAAATAAAAGCCGAAGGAGTTTCGGGCTCTAATTCAGTTAAAATTACTCTTGATGGTGAAGGAGAGATGCAAAAAATTCAATTATCAGATGAAATTATTAAGGAAGATAAGACGATAATAGAAGATCTAATTGTTGCTGCTCATAATAGCGCAAAATCACAGTTAAAAACAAAAACCACAGAGGAAATTTCTAAAGCCACAGGAGGTTTTGGAATACCTGGTTTTAAGTGGCCATTATAATAAATGCAAAATATTAATGAGATTGAGGAGTTAATTAAATTAATTTCAAAGCTTCCTGGCTTAGGCCCCAAGTCAGCAAAAAGAATTGTTCTTAAATTAATCAATAATCGAGACGAATTAGTTAAACCAATGGCAAGCACATTAGCTCAGGTTTATAAAAACGTAACAAGATGTAATTCATGTGGTTCATTAAAATCTAATTTAAATGGGTGTGTAAATTGTGAAAGTGTAAAAGAAAAATATACAAAAATTTGTGTTGTGGAAGATATTGCAGATCAGTGGTCAATTGAAAACTCAAATATCTTTCAAGGATATTTTCATATTTTAGGTGGAACAATTTCTTCAATAGGACAAAGAAAAGAGGATCTTTTAATTAACTCTTTAGTAGAACGAGTGAACAGAGAGGGCATTGAAGAGGTTATACTTGCAACAAGCGCGACTGTTGAGGGGCAGACAACTGCGTACTATATTCAAGATAGTTTAAAAAACACTAATGCAAAAGTTACTAAATTAGCTCAAGGATTACCAGTTGGTGGTGAAATTGAAAATTTAGATGATGGAACTTTATTTTCTGCTTTTAAGAATAGAGCTAATTTAAATTCTAATTCAGATTAAATTTTTTTTTTAATCTGTTTTGATGCAACAATGGTTCAGTGTAACCTGAAGGCTGTTCTTTACCTTTAAAAATTAAGTTACATGCAGTCTGAAAAGCTAAAGATCGGTCAAAGTCGTCGGACATTTTAGTGTATCCAGTTCTTCCACTTCGTGTGTGAGCAGAATCTTTTTCATTTTGTTTGTCCACTATTTTGGCCATTTCTTTCATAATTTCAGTAACCTGAATTTTAGTAGTAATTCCATGATGTATCCAGTTAGCAATATGTTGTGAAGATATTCTAAGTGTTGCTCTATCTTCCATCAGCCCAATGTTGTTTATATCTGGAACTTTAGAACATCCTACACCTTGATCAATCCATCTAACTACATAACCAAGTAATGTTTGTGCAGAGTTTGATATTTCACTATTTATTTCTTCAACTGACCAATTTGGTCTGTTTGCAACAGGAACTGTTAAAAGATCATCTAATTTTGCTTTTTCTCTTTTTTTAATATTTTTTTGTTCATCAAAGATATTGATTTCGTGATAATGTAATGAATGTAAGGCAGCTGCCGTTGGAGAAGGAACCCAGGCACAATTAGCTCCTGCTTTTAAGTGCCCTGTTTTTTGCTCCATCATATCTCTCATTTTATCAGGCATTGCCCACATTCCTTTTCCAATTTGAGCCTTTCCTGATAAGCCACATTTTAGCCCAACATCAACGTTGTTATTTTCATATGCCAAAATCCATTTAGAAGATTTCATATCTCCTTTCTTGATCATTGGTCCAGCCTCCATTGAAGTATGCATTTCATCACCTGTTCTGTCTAAAAACCCAGTATTAATAAAGAAAACTCTATTTTTTAGAGTTCTTATACATTCCTTTAAATTTGATGATGTTCTTCTCTCTTCATCCATAATTCCTATTTTACAAGTGTATTTTTTTAAACCCAATACTTCCTCAACTTTCAAAAAAATTAAATCTGTAAATTCAGTTTCATCTGGACCATGCATTTTAGGTTTAACTATATAAATAGATCCTGTTCTTGAATTTGTTTTATTTTTTAAATCATGAATTGCTGCAGTCACAGTAATAAATGCATCCATAATACCTTCGGGCACCTCGTTACCATTGCTTAAAATTATTGAAGGGTTAGTCATTAAATGACCAACATTTCTAACCAATAATAAACTTCTTCCATGCAATTTTAGTCCTTTTCCATCTTTTGAAATATAACTTCTGTTTGGATTCAGTTTTCTTTCGAACAATTTACCATCTTTTTCAAATTGTGTTTTAAGATTACCCTTCATCAAACCTAGCCAGTTTCTATAGCAAACAACTTTATCTTCAGCATCTACTGCAGCCACACTGTCTTCGTTATCACAAATTGTTGAGACAGCAGCTTCTAAAATTATATCACTAATCCCAGCATGATCTTGTTGAGCACTAAAAGCTCTTGGATCTCTTAAAATTTCAATATGTAAGTTATTGTTTTTTAATATAATTGCCGAAGGATTATCAGCTTCACCTCTATGACCAATAAATTTTTGTTCTTCAGCTAGATCAAATATATCAGCACCCTTTAGAGTTTTTAACTTACCTTCTTTAATAGCAATACTCGTAATTTTGTGCCAGCTAAGATTTTTAAGTGGAAAATGCTTATCTAAAAAATCTCTTGAATATTTGATAACCATTTCTCCTCTTAAAGGGTCATACCTCTCAGATACACTATCTTCAGATTGTTCTATAACATCAGTTCCATATAGGCTATCGTACAAACTCATCCATCTTGCATTTGCTGCATTAAGAGCATAACGTGCATTCATAATTGGTACGACTAGTTGTGGTCCTGCTATTTTTGTTATTTCTTCATCCACATTTTCAGTTTCTATTGAAAAATCTTCTCCTTCTTTTTTTAAATATCCAATCTCATATAAAAACTTTTTATATTCATCTAGTTTAATTTCGTTACCTTTATTTTTAATATGCCAATCATCAATTTTTTTTTGCAGAGTTTCTCTAAAGTTAATTAATTCTCTATTTTGAGGCTCAAGTTCATTAACAGTTTTCTCAAACCCTAACCAAAATTTATCAGATGAAATACCTGTATCTGGTAATAGCTCTTCATTAACAAAATTTAACAAACTTTCTGAAACTTTGAGAGCATGAATGTTTATATATTTATCTGGCATAGCACTTTTGTTACCCCATCTGTATTTTTGCCTGAGAGTTTTGCTCCTTCGGCGGAAATTAATCTCTTTCCAGAGTGTTATGCTTTGATCGGTCCTTTTGCCTGAGAGTTTCCGGGGTGGTTGCTCCTTCGGCGCTAAAATATCGATAGTCTCTCCCGATTAGAAATTTGTATCGTTTAAATATTTTAAGTCAATTAATAATGTTAAAAATTAGTTTTAATTTACATTTTATTGCCTTTTTTATAATTTAAGTTTCTATTATAAACAATTAATGAAAAATTATCTTAATTTTGAAACTGAAATTAAAAATTTAGAATCTGAGATAGAGAAATTAAAAGATCCGTTCAATCAAGACGGTCTTTCAGAAGTGGATACTCAAAAAATATCTAGCACACAAGCCGAGCTAGATAAAAAATTAAAAGATATCTATTCCAACCTTGATCCCTGGCAAACCACGATGGTTGCTCGCCATGAGGATAGACCGAAATCAAAGTTTTTCATTGATAATTTGTTCGATGATTTCATTTCTTTATCGGGAGACCGTTTTTATGGTGAGGACAAATCTGTTTTAACTGGATTTGCTAAATTTAATGGCACTTCAGTTTTAGTAATAGGTCAAGAAAAAGGTGAAAATTTAGAAAATAGAATTGAAAGAAATTTTGGAATGATGAGACCCGAAGGTTATCGTAAAACAATTCGATTAATGAATTTAGCAAATAAATTTAACATTCCAATAATATCATTTATAGACACACCAGGAGCTTATCCGGGTGTAGGAGCTGAAGAAAGAGGTCAGGCAGAAGCTATTGCTAAATCAATCGAATGTTGCATGGAACTAAGTGTTCCAACTTTAGCAATTATTATCGGAGAAGGTGGATCTGGAGGAGCAATAGCATTAGCATCATCTAATAAAGTAATAATGTTAGAAAATGCTATTTATTCTGTAATTTCTCCAGAAGGGTGTGCAACTATTTTATGGAGAGATCCCAAAAAAATGCTTGATGCTGCAAAAGCAATGAAACTTTCATCAAAAGATTTATTAGAATTAAAAGTTATTGATGAAATTATTCCTGAGCCACTAGGTGGTGCTCATAGAGATAGAGATCAAATGTTAGAAAGTTTAAGAGATTCTATATCAAAAAATCTAAACTATTTTAAAGATTTATCGTCAGAAGAAATAATGAATGAAAGAAAAAATAAGTTTTTAAAAATTGGACGAAATCAAGGATTTATCAGTAACTCTGAAGATTTAAGCACTCTAACAATTAAAAATAATCATTTTGATAAAATTTTGAAATCAAAAAAAGTTTTAATTGGATCAATAATTGCAGGTTTAGTTTTATTGTTCGCTGTTTTTAGTCTTTTCTAAATTTATAAAGCACCACAGCAATGCTTAAATTTTTTACCCGAGCCACATGAGCAAGGTTCATTTCTACCAATTTTTTTCCCACTTTTAATTTGATCTACCATTGATTCCTTTCTTTCTTCTTGTTGCTCTGTGACAACTTTTAAATTCATTAGAATAGTTACAAAATCTAATTTTAATTTTTCAAGAAGATTAGAAAATAAATCGAAAGCCTCTTTTTTATACTCAACCAAAGGGTCTCGCTGACCATATGATCTAAGTCCAATTACTTGTCTCAGTTGTTCAAGATATTGAATATGAGATTTCCAATTAAGATCAATTGATTGCAAGAAAATTCGTTTTTCAATTTCTTTTGCATGATCCTCTCCTAAAATTTTTATTCTCTCATCTCGAGACTCTGAAAATTTGTTGATAATTTTTTCTTTTAATTCACCATCTTTTGCAGAAATTAATGATTTTAATTCAGACTCATCAAAACTTTTACCAACAATCTGTTTTAGGCGATTACTAAACTCATTACTTTTAGGATTTGATAAACTTTGGATTTTTAACTTGATGATATCATCAATTATTTCCTTTAAAAACTCATCAGAGTAGTCAAATATGCTTTGACTATTCATTGCATTTTTTCGTTGATAAAATATGACATGCCTTTGATCATTCAAAACATTATCAAATTTTATTAAGGTTTTTCTTATATCAAAATTTCTAGCTTCTACTTTTTGTTGAGCTCTTTCAAGAGCCTTATTAATCCATGGGTGATCAATACTTTCTCCATCTTTAAGTCCTAATTTTTCAAGCATTTTATTCATAGATTCTGATCCAAAAATTCTCATTAAATCGTCTTCAAGACTTACATAAAAAATGGAACTACCTTCATCACCTTGTCTTCCAGATCTTCCTCTTGCTTGATTATCAACTCTTCTTGACTCCATTCTTTCAGTTCCAACTACAAATAAGCCACCTAGGGATTTTATTTTGTTTTTGTCTATTTGAAGTTGAGCCTCTTCTATAGATCCTTTTTTACCACCCAGTTGAATATCTACACCTCTACCAGAAATACTAGTTGTGATGATTACTGATTTTTCTTTACCCGCATTGGCTATTATATCTGCTTCATTTTCATGATTTTTGGCATTTAATACAACATGTTTAATATTTTTTTTGTTTAACAAGGTTGAATAAATTTCAGACTTGTTAATACTAGATGTGAAAATTAAAATTGGTTGGCCTGCATCATGCCGCTCAACAATTTTTTCTATAATTGCATTATTTTTTTCATCCTCAGTTCTGAAAATTTGATCATTATAATCTTTTCTAATCATTTCATTATTAGTTGGAATAATCACAACAGCTAAACCATAGATTTCAAAAAATTCTTCAGATTCAGTTGCAGCAGTACCAGTACATCCAGATATTTTTTTATAAAGTTTAAAATAATTTTGATATGTTATTGAAGCTAAGGTTTGATTTTCTGCTTGAATATTTATTCGTTCTTTTGCCTCCAAAGCTTGATGTAAACCATCTCCAAACCTTCTACCTTCAAGTATTCTGCCAGTCAGTTCGTCGATAATTTTTAAGCTTTCATCTCTAACAATATAATCTTTACCTTTTTCAAATAAATGATTAGCACGAAGAGCTTGATTGACATGATGAACTAGATGTAAATTTTCTGGATCATAAAAGTTATTGTTTTTTAAAATTCCAGCAGTAGAAAAAATTTTTTCTACATTATTGATTCCATCATTAGTTAAAAGAATACTTTTTTCTTTTTCATCTATCTCATAATCTTTATCGCTCAACTGTCTTACAAGTTTATCAACAGCAAGATATTGGGCAGTTTTATCTTCAGCAGAACCTGATATGACTAGTGGAGTTCTAGCTTCATCGATAAGACAAGAATCTATTTCATCAACTATAGAAAATGAATGTTCTCTTTGAACCATTTCATGCTCAGAGAATTTCATATTATCTCTTAAGTAATCAAATCCTAGTTCACTATTGGTTGCATATGTGATGTCACAATTATAATTTTTCTTTCTTTCATGATCATCTTGGTCGTTATTAATGTAACCTGATGATAAACCTAAAAAGTTATAGATTTGCCCCATTTCTATGGAGTCTCTTTTTGCTAGGTAATCGTTAACAGTTACAATATGAACACCTTTTTCAGTCAGAGCGTTTAAGTATGCGGCAAGAGAAATTGTAAGAGTTTTTCCTTCTCCAGTTCTCATCTCAGCAATTTTACCCTCATGGAGAACAACTCCCCCAATTATTTGAACATCAAAGTGTCTTTCATTTCGAGTTCTTTTTGAGGCCTCTCTTACCAATGCAAATGCCTGTGGTAAAAGTTCGTCCAAGGTTTTTCCTTGTTTAATTTGTTCTTTATATTCTTGTGTTTTTTTTGGAAAATCTAAGTCATCAAGTTTTTTAAATTCATCTTCAAGTGAATTTATTGTTTTTACAATTTTACCAATTCTATCCAACTCTTTTTGATTGCTAGATTTAATAAATTTCGTAATTAGATTTAAAGGATTGAACATGAGTATTTGTTTTATTCTTTACTTATAATGTTTAATATATGTATTAAATAATTATTTTAAACACCATGGGAATTAATTTATCAAACTTTTTATCTTCAAAATCAAAAAATGCCAGAATGATTGATTTTCAAGACCTTGAACATGTTGATGGTGTATCTATTTCTGTGGTAAGTGCAAATCTGTATAATGATAATAGAGATGACTTGTCTATGTTCTATTTTAGAGACGGAGCCAATTATGCCTCAGTATATACGCAGTCAAAAATAATATCTGAAAATATTAAGTGGAATATAAATCAAAATAGTAAAAGAATTTATTCTCTGATAGTTAACACTCGGAATGCAAATGCCTTTACAGGTAAGCAAGGTTATGAAAGTTTAAAGAAACTATCAGACATCATTTCATCAGAATTAACAAAAAAACAAGAGCAAGATGAAGATGCTCCAAAAAAAATTTCTTCAAAAGATATAATCTTTGGTTGCACAGGAACTATTGGGGAGTCTTATCCTTATGAAAAAATTTTTAATAAAATCCCAAATTTAATCAATAAAATTAAATACACTCAAAATAAATTTATTTGGATGAAAGCTGCACTCGCCATCATGACAACTGATACTAAGCCCAAGTTAGCAATGGAAGAATGCTCAATTGGAAATAAAAAAATTAAGATTTATGGAATAGCAAAAGGTTCAGGAATGATTCATCCAAATATGGCAACTACATTAGCTTATGTATTTACGGACGCTAAACTCTCAAATGATATTTTAAACAAGTTACTTAAAAAAAATATAGCAACAACTTTTAATGCCATAACTTGTGATGGAGATACAAGTACCAATGATATGGCAACTATTTTTGCAACTGGTAAAGTAGATAATGCTCTAATTAAAAATATAAATGACAAAAAAATTCAAAATTTTGATAAGGCTTTAAATAAGGTTTTATTAAATCTAGCAAAAAGAGTGGTTTCAGATGGGGAGGGATCTTCAAAGTTTGTGACGGTAAATGTTAAAAAGTGTAAATCAGAAATAGAGGCTAAGCAGATTGCTCTTTCTATCGCTAATTCTCCTTTAGTTAAAACTGCAATTGCTGGTGAGGATCCTAACTGGGGTAGAATAATTATGGCAATAGGTAAAGCTGGACCAAAAATAAATTTGAAAAAACTTTTAATTAAATTTGGAAATTTAAAAATTGTACAAGATGGAAAATTACATCAAGGTTATGATGAAACAAAAGCTTCAGAGTACATGAAAAATGAAAATATTGATCTTGATATAGAAATATTTACTGGAAAGAAAAGCTTTACTGTTTACACAATGGATTTTACAAAAAAATATATTGATATTAATGCAGATTATAGAAGTTAGTGGTATTGAAAATTTTGTGAGAATTATTAATTCAATATTATGATTAAATATAAACTAGCATGCAAAGACTGCGAAACAACATTTGATAGTTGGTTTGCCTCATCTAAGGAATTTGAAAAATTAAAAAAAAAACGTCTTTTAATCTGTCATATTTGTAATTCTAAAACAGTAGATAAATCTTTAATGGCACCTAGTTTAAGAAATAATAAAAAAGATACAAAAAACGATTTGCAACTAGATAAATACGATAATGTAAAAAAAACTATTAAAAGTTATCAAAAATTTATTAAAGAAAATTTTAAGTTTGTTGGTGAAAATTTTGCCTATGAAGCTCGATCTATTCACTACAATCCTAAAAAAAAATCTAAAGGTGTCTATGGAAATGCTTCCAAGAAAGATCTTATGGAACTTAAAGAAGAAGGCATCGATGCTCAGATGATACCTTGGGTAGAGGACAAAGATAATTAGAGTTTTATAGATTTTACAATATAATTAATCGAAGTATCTGAAGAAACACTCCACTCATCTTTAATTAAATTAAAATTCATTCCTTCTAACTTTTCTAACTTTAAATTATTTTTGCTTAATATTTTTTTAAGATCTTCTGGTCTTACGAATTTTTCCCAGTCATGAGTTCCTATCGGAAGCCATCTTAAAACATATTCTGCCCCAACTATTGCAAACATATAAGATTTTAATGTTTTATTAAGAGTGGCAACAAACATAAGGCCATTTTTTTTTAAAAGTTTTGAACAAGAATTTATAAAAAAATTGATATCTTCTACATGTTCAACTATTTCCATATTTAAAATAACATCAAATTTTTTTTTGATTTTTAATTTTTCAGGTGATGAGCATAAATAATTAATTTTAAGTTTATTTTTTTTGGCATGTAACTTAGCAACACTGATATTTTTACTTGATGCGTCAATTCCAGTTACATTTGCACCTAATCTTGTCATTGGTTCAGATAGAAGTCCTCCGCCACAACCAATATCTAATATATTGATTTTTTCTAGGGGTCTTTGTTTGGCTTTTAATTTAAAACTATTAATAATATTTTCTTTAATATATTTAATTCTTATTGGGTTAAATTTATGAAGTGGTTTAAATTTTCCGCTTGGGTCCCACCATTCAGCAGCCATTTTTGAAAATTTTCTAATTTCTTTTTTATTTACACTGCTCATGATCGATAATTAGTTGACATAACAAGTAAGATGTATTTTATCAATTATTTATTAAATTATAATAAATATATTTGATCAATGAAAACTGTTGTTTTAAAGTTTGGTGGAACTTCTGTAGGAAGTATCGATAGAATTAAAAAAGTATGTAAAATTATATCTTCCTACAAAAAGAAGAAATATAAAGTTGTAGTAATCTCCTCTGCCATGAGTGGAGTAACTAACGAACTAGTTAATAAATCTAGGTTAATTAGTAACAATTTTGATAAGGCTGAATATGACACTTTATTGTCTTCAGGTGAACAAGTTTCTTGCGCCTTAATTGCGGGAAGATTAAATCATGATGGCTTTAAATCTAGATCTTGGTTATCTTGGCAGATACCGATTATAACTGAAGGACCTTATTCTGCAGCAAGAATCAATAGAGTAGTTTCAAAAGAATTACAGAGCTATCTTAAAAGTGGAGGAATTCCTGTAATCACCGGCTTTCAAGGAATAAACAAAGATTATAGACTAACAACTATTGGCAGAAGTGGTTCAGATGCTACAGCAATAATGTTAGCTAAATTTATTAAAGCAGATGAGTGTATAATTTATACCGATGTAGATGGTGTTTATACTACGGATCCTAGACAGTACAAAAATGCAAAAAAAATTAAAAAAATATTCTATGATGAAATGTTAGAGATGGCATCTTTAGGCTCAAAAGTTATGCAACCAACCTCTGTTCAAGATGCAAAATTAAACAAAATAGACATACAAGTTAAATCCTCATTTGTTTCAAAGCCTGGAACGTTGATCGCAAATTCGTCAAAAGCCTTTAGTGATCAAATAATAACTGGAATTTCATCAACAAAAAATGATGCTAAAATTACAATTGAAGGAGTTAAAGATAGACCAGGAGTAGCAGCGTCAATTTTTAAACCACTATCTCAAAATTTGATAAATGTAGACATGGTTGTTCAAAATATTTCTCTAAATGGCAAGGAAACAGATCTTACATTCACAATCAAAGCTGATGACTTAAAAAAAACAGAAAAGTTTATAAGGCAGAATAAAAAAATATCTTACAAAAAATTATCTTTTGATAAAGATGTATCTAAAGTTTCAATAATTGGAGTTGGTATGATAACAACTCCTGGAATTACTTATCGAATGTTTCAAGCTTTAGCTTCAAAAAAGATAAATATCTTGGTAATATCTACTTCTGAAATTAAAATTTCGGTTTTAGTTGCTACTAAGCAAGTAAAAAAAGCTATAGCTGTATTGCATAAAGAATTTAAATTAGACTAAATTTTATGAGCCTCAGGCCCTTCAGAAATATTAATCGAAAAAAAACTAAAGTAATAAATGTTGGTGATGTAAAGATTGGTGGGGACAATCCAATTTCAGTTCAGTCAATGACAAATACTTTAACAACTGATGTTAAAGCTACAATTGATCAAATAAATGCAATTCATGAAGAAGGAGCAGACATTGTAAGGGTTTCATGTCCAGATGAAGATTCTACAACAGCATTAAAAGACATAACTCAGAATGTAAAACTACCAGTAATTGCCGATATTCATTTTCATTATAAACGAGCAATAGAAGCTGCTGAAAATGGAGCAAAATGTTTGAGAATAAACCCGGGTAATATTGGTGATAAACAAAAAATTCATGATGTTTTAAGTGCAGCAAAAAATAATGATTGTTCGATAAGAATCGGTGTTAATGCAGGATCACTTGAAAAAGATATTCTTGAAAAATATAAAGAACCTTGTCCAGAAGCTTTAGTGGAAAGTGCTTTACGAAATATAAAAATTTTAGAAGACCAAAATTTTTTTAATTTTAAAGTTAGTGTAAAGTCATCTGATGTTTTTTTATCAATTGCAGCTTACCGGCAACTTTCAAAAGCAATGGATTATCCATTACATCTTGGAATAACAGAAGCTGGTAGTTTTGTTACAGGAAGTGTTAAATCATCTATTGGACTTGGAGCGCTACTTTTAGATGGAATTGGGGACACCATTAGAATTTCGCTATCTGATGACCCGGTAAAAGAAATTAAAATTGGCAATGAAATTTTAAAGTCATTAGGATTAAGAAATAGAGGAGTTAAAATTATATCTTGCCCATCATGTGCGAGACAAGCATTTCAAGTAATTGATACTGTTAAGATTTTAGAGGAGAAACTATCACATATAAAAACTCCAGTAACACTATCTATAATTGGATGTGTAGTGAATGGACCTGGTGAAGCAGCAATGACTGATGTAGGTATTACAGGTGGTGGCAAGGGAAACAATATGCTTTATCTTTCTGGTGTTCAGAGTAAAAAAGTATTAACAAATGAAATAATTGATAAAGTTGTCACTGAAGTTGAAAAAAAGGCTTTAGAATTAGAAAAAAAACAATGATACCAGCTAAAACAATTGAAGAACTTATATTAAAACATTCAACATTGGAAAAAGATTTATCATCTGGTGAAATTGACAAAAAGATTTTTGCAGAAAAATCAAAAGAGTATTCAGATGTTAACGAAATTATAGAAAATGCTAAAAAATATTTAGCATATGAGGATGACAAAAAAGACTTAGAAAAAATTTTAGATGATAGTTCCTCAGATAAAGAATTAAAAGATATGGCTGAATTAGAATTATCAAATTTAAAGACTGAATTTGAGATAAATGAGAAAAAATTAAAACTATTTTTACTTCCAAAAGATGAAGCAGATAAAAAAAATGCAATCATAGAAATAAGAGCAGGCACAGGAGGTTTAGAAGCAAGCCTATTTGCCTCAGATCTTTTTAAGATGTATGAAAAAGTTAGTCACAAAAAAAAATGGACATTAGAATTGATATCAATTTCAAGAAGTGATGCTGGAGGATTAAAAGAAGTTATAGCATCAATAAAAGGAACTAATATTTATTCAACTTTAAAATATGAAAGTGGCGTCCATAGAGTTCAAAGAGTACCAGATACTGAAACCCAAGGAAGAGTTCATACTTCAGCTGCAACAGTTGCAGTATTGCCTGAAGCAGAAGAAGTTGATTTAAAAATAAATGAGTCTGATCTAAGGATAGATGTTTTTAGAGCTGGTGGGCCAGGAGGACAATCAGTTAATACTACTGATAGTGCAGTTAGAATTACTCATATTCCAACAGGATTATCTGTTTCCCAGCAAGATGAAAAGTCTCAACATAAGAATAAAGCTAAAGGTATGAAAATTTTAAGATCAAGGTTATATGAATTAGAAAGATCAAGAATTGACCAGGAAAGATCACAAGATAGAAAAACAAAAATAGGAACAGGGGATAGATCAGAAAGAATTAGAACTTATAATTTTCCCCAAGGGAGAGTCACAGATCATAGAATTAATTTAACGTTACATAGATTAGAAGAATTTTTAGAGGGTGAAGCTTTTGATGAAATGATCGAGTCATTAACTTTACAAGCTCAAGAAGACAGCTTAAGCAGTTTAAATTAAATGAACATTCAGTCGGCAGTTATAGAAGGAACAAATATTTTAAAAAATAAATCTATTCTATCAGCTCAACTCGACACAGAAATTTTAATGGCTAAAGCTTTAGGTAAAAATCGTGAATATATTATTTTAAATCATGATAAAGTTTTAAATATTGAAAATTTAGAATACTTTAAAAAATTGGTTCAAGAACGAGCCACAAGAAAACCAATAGCCTATCTTTTAAAAAAAAAATTTTTTTGGAAAAGTGAATTTTGTGTAAACAAAAATACTCTTATACCACGTCCTGATACAGAAATTATTGTAGAACAAATTTTAAAAGTTACTAAGCATAAGAGTTATTTAAGAATACTTGACATAGGGATTGGCTCAGGGTGTATTCTTTTAACCATTCTCAAAGAAAGAAAAAGTTTTTATGGGACTGGGATAGATATTAGCAAAAATTCAATAAAAATATCTAAAATTAACGCAAAAAAGCTTTTTGTGGATGAAAGAGTAAAATTTTATAAATCAGATGTTGACAAATTTGCTCAAGGCAAATATGATTTGATTGTTTCTAATCCCCCTTATATTAAAAAAAGTGATTTAAAATATTTGGAGAGTGATGTTTTAAAGTTTGAGCCTAAATTAGCTCTAGATGGTGGATTAGATGGCTTATCAGTAATCAGAAAAGTAATAAAAAAATCATCTGAACTGTTAAAAAAAAATGGAAAATTTATTTTAGAGATTGGTTTTAATCAAAAAAGTAAAGTTATTAAATTATTAAACAATAAGGGTTTTTATATAAATAGTACTGTAAAAGATCTTGCAAAGAATGATCGTTGCATAGTCAGTACCAAAATATAACTAATTAGATTTATGGTAACATTTAGAAATAATAATAACGTTAGAAGAAATAATTTTAGAAGAAATGATAGAAACTTTAAAAGTAATGGTGATAGACCTAAGTTTGGATCAAATTACTCCAATAATGATAACTTTAAAAGAAAAGCCCCTGGAAGAAACAATCATAACGCTCCAAAGTTAATTGAAAAATATAATGATTTAGCAAGAGAAGCCTCTTCTAGTGGAGATAAAATATTATCTGAAAATTATCTTCAACATGCTGACCACTTTACAAGGATTTTGAACGAACAAGAAAATTATAAAAAATTAAAATTTGCTGAAAATAAATCAATTGAAAATACTTCAGAAACACAAGATTTATCTAATAAATCCGAAGAAATTATTACTGAGGATAAGAAAACTGAAGCAGAGATTAAACCAACTTCTAAAAAAACTGAAGCAAACTAGTTTAATCCAATAATTTTTTCTGACTTTAGAACATCTAATTTTATTTTACTAGTTTCAAATAATTCTCTATTTTTACCTTTTAGAACTCTACCTGATGGAAGCTTTAGTTTTTGAGAGTTGACTTTTTTTCCATTAATAATTACTTCATAGTGTAAGTGAGGACCTGTTGATTTTCCAGTTGAGCCAACATAACCAATAGTTTGACCTTGTTTGACTCTAATACCTTTTTTAATTCCTCGTGCAAATTTTGACATGTGAGCGTAAAGTGTTTCATATGTTGTGTTGTGTCTTATTTTAACACAATTTCCACCACCTCCACACCAACCAGCTTTTTGAATTATACCATTTCCAGAAGCCATAATGGGCGTTCCTTTGGGTGCAGCAAAATCAGTTCCTCTATGCATTTTGTTAAACCCATCGATAGGATGTTTTCTCATACCAAATGATGAAGATAATCTTGCACCATTAATAGGTGTTTTCATTAATGCTTTTTGAACACTCTTTCCATTTTTATCATAATGACCTTCAATATTTTCTTTATCAAAATAATATAATGAATTGTCCTGACCACTTAACTTAAGATTTGCAAAAAGAATTTCTCCTGTTTCAATTATTTTATTATTTTCATCAATAAATACTTCATACATAACTTGAAATTTATCTTCTTTACGAATGTCTCTTTGAAAATCAACCTGAAAACCATAAATTCTAGCAAATTCAATTATTGTATTTGGTGGAATTTTCTGATCACTTGCAGCGCTATAAAGACTTTGAAGTATTATATTTTCTTTATAAATAATTTTCTTATCCAGTTTTATAGTTAATATTTTTTCATTAAATTCTGTTTCATCACTATTCTTTGATAGATAAATTTTTTCAGTATTTGAAGTTTGAAAAATAAATTTTTTTATTTTATTATTAGCTTGGTCTATAGTAATTTGAATTTTTTGATTTGTATTTAATTTATTAATATTAACTTTTTTTATAAGACTATCTTTGATAGCTTTAATTTCCTCTTTTTCAATTGAATAGTTATTAAGTATCTTATCAAAGGTTTCTCCAGATTTGATTTTGTGATTATATTTTTTGTATCTAGGTTCTAAATTATTAACAATTTCATTGAGAGTTTTTTTTAAATAAATATTATTAATAAAATTATTATATTGGTTTTTATTAAAATTTTTTTGATTATTAGATAGCGCTACTATTAATATCGTAAAAATTATTAATAAAAATAATCCAAATAGTTTTAATTTTTTAATAATATTTAGTTGGAGTTTTTTAAGCATTTAATAATGTTTTGAATTGAATTATTAGTTTACGAGTGCCAAAAAATCAAAAAAAACCCAATAAAATCATTAATTTTTAGCATTTTTTTTATTCTTAAATGCTTGATTTCCTTTTATTTTAGCCTATAAGCATCGAACTTTCTCACGAATATTATTGTTAACACAATAAATTAGTGTGGATTATTGGGCTTTTTAGACCCAATTAGCTATTTAAAAAGTAAAAATTTAAGAAGAGAAGTGTGGACGGTTAAGGTTACCAAAATTTGTCGTACACACTTCAACATTATATAAATTTTATTCTTAGAATTTATATAGAAGCTAGTGTGCGCCGTTTTTAAACTTGAGAGTTTGATCATGGCTCAGAACGTACGCTGGCGGCACGCCTAACACATGCAAGTCGAACGAAGTAGCAATACTTAGTGGCAGACGGGTGAGTAACATGTAGGTATCTGCCCTTTGGCCTGGAATAACACGAGGAAACTTGTGCTAATACCGGATAAGTCTTTACGGAGAAAGCTTTATGCACCATTGGATGAGCCTGCACTTGATTAGTTTGTTGGTGGGGTAATGGCCTACCAAGACTGTGATCAATAGCTGATTTGAGAGGATGATCAGCCACATTGGGACTGAGACACGGCCCAAACTCCTACGGGAGGCAGCAGTGGGGAATCTTGCACAATGGAGGAAACTCTGATGCAGCGATGCCGCGTGAGTGAAGAAGGCCTTTGGGTTGTAAAGCTCTTTCGTCGGGGAAGAAAATGACTGTACCCGAATAAGAAGGTCCGGCTAACTTCGTGCCAGCAGCCGCGGTAATACGAAGGGACCTAGCGTAGTTCGGAATTACTGGGCTTAAAGAGTTCGTAGGTGGTTGAAAAAGTTAGTGGTGAAATCCCAGAGCTTAACTCTGGAACTGCCATTAAAACTTTTCAGCTAGAGTATGATAGAGGAAAGCAGAATTTCTAGTGTAGAGGTGAAATTCGTAGATATTAGAAAGAATACCAATTGCGAAGGCAGCTTTCTGGATCATTACTGACACTGAGGAACGAAAGCATGGGTAGCGAAGAGGATTAGATACCCTCGTAGTCCATGCCGTAAACGATGTGTGTTAGACGTTGGAAATTTATTTTCAGTGTCGCAGGGAAACCGATAAACACACCGCCTGGGGAGTACGACCGCAAGGTTAAAACTCAAATGAATTGACGGGGACCCGCACAAGTAGTGGAGCATGTGGTTTAATTCGAAGATACGCGCAGAACCTTACCAACACTTGACATGTTCGTCGCGACTCTAAGAGATTAGAGTTTTCGGTTCGGCCGGACGAAACACAGGTGCTGCATGGCTGTCGTCAGCTCGTGTCGTGAGATGTTGGGTTAAGTCCCGCAACGAGCGCAACCCTCACTTTTAGTTGCCATCATTAAGTTGGGCACTCTGAAAGAACTGCCAGTGATAAGCTGGAGGAAGGTGGGGATGACGTCAAGTCCTCATGGCCCTTACGTGTTGGGCTACACACGTGCTACAATGGTATCTACAACAGGAAGCAAGACTGCGAAGTTAAGCAAATCCCTAAAAGATACCTCAGTTCGGATTGCACTCTGCAACTCGAGTGCATGAAGCTGGAATTACTAGTAATCGTGGATCAGCGTGCCACGGTGAATGCGTTCCCGGGTCTTGTACACACCGCCCGTCACACCATGGGAGTTGGTTCTACCTTAAGGCAAGGTTTCAAACCCTTGACCACGGTATAGTCAGCGACTGGGGTGAAGTCGTAACAAGGTAGCCGTAGGGGAACCTGCGGCTGGATTACCTCCTTTCTAAGGATGAATGAAAGTAAAATTTCATTCTAAATAATATACATCGGTAATGTTGACCGTCCTCATTTCTCTTCTTAAAGTAGTGTTTCTCTTGCATGGGGGCCGGTAGCTCAGTTGGTTAGAGCACACCCTTGATAAGGGTGGGGTCGAAAGTTCGAGTCTTTCTCGGCCCACCAATATAAGATCATGGGGGATTAGCTCAGCTGGGAGAGCGCCTGATTTGCATTCAGGAGGTCAGCGGTTCGATCCCGCTATCCTCCACCAAAAACACTTAGCTATAAAAATCGTAAATAAAAATAATAATTAATATCAATATCTATATCCGAACATTAGTAATGTTATTAGCTAATGTTCAAAATAAAAATTTGATTCAACACAGAA
>NZ_CP172845.1:122500-1343992 GCF_051200985.1 Candidatus Pelagibacter bacterium nBUS_27
CTATGCGTGTAGAAGAATTGAGAGGAGTTGACCCTAGTACGAGAGGACCGGGTTGAACATACCACTGGTGGACCGGTTGTAGCGCCAGCTGCAGTGCCGGGTAGCTAAGTATGGAAGAGATAACTGCTGAAAGCATCTAAGCGGGAAACTCACCTCAAAACTAGTTCTTCCTATAGAGCCGTGGTAGACCACCACGTTGATAGGCTGGATGTGGAAGCGCAGTAATGCGTGCAGCTGACCAGTACTAATAGCTCAATTGGCTTGATTTATGCACTGAAAAAAATTTTATTTACGTAATAATTTTTTGATATTAATTAAATCATTTTTATCATCTATTTCATGACTTGAAATACTTGGCATTTTAAAAATTCCTATTTTACCATGTAGTCTATTTTTAAATTTTAAAAAGTTTTTTCTATAAAATATATAGAAAGAACCATTTTCAATATAATATGGTTCTGTATTTTGTGATCTAGACCTTTTTTTGTAATCATAATTTAATGGTTTAGCATATTTTTTCATTTCCCATAAAAAATGCTTACTTTCGGTAACTGATAAAAGGCTATCATACTTTTTTTTAAAAAATATATTAATTGCTTTGTCAATATACGCATGTTCAATAAACGGATTTGTAGCTTGCACAAAAACAACTATATCTATTTTTTTGTTAGCTTTTAAAAATTCAGTTATTACCCATTCTGATGGCGCTGTATCCTCTGAGCTTTTTTTTGATCTTTTAAAGTAATTAATTTTTTTTTTTAAACTTCCAATCTTAGAATATATCTTTTTATCATCAGAACCAATATGAAATTCATTGATTTTTTTTGATTTTATAATTTTTTTACATACCAGTTTAATTAAAGGTTCATTATTTATTTTAGTAATATTTTTGTTTTTGATTCTCTTACTTCCGGATCTTGCAGGAATAAAGCATCCAATTCTGGCCCTCATAATTTTAAAATATTATTTTCTTTTCATTATGAAAATAATCTACTTCTTTTTTTACCATATGCTCAACTAAATCTTTGAAGTTATATGTTCTTTTCCATTTAAGATCTTTCATTATCTTTGATGGATCACCTTTTAATCTATGTAATTCATTTTCCCTGAAATATTTTTTATCGATTATAATTAATTTTTTTTTATTAGACCTATCATAACAAACTTCATTTAATCCTTTTCCAACAAAAACAGGTTTTATATCTAAAAAATAGCATGCCGTTTTAATAAATTCTCTTATGGAGTATGTTTGTCCAGTGGCAACAACATAATCGTCTGCTTTTTTTGCGGATATCATGAGCTCCATTGCTTTTACATAATCTCCTGCAAAACCCCAATCTCTTTTAGAGTCCAGGTTGCCAAGTTTAATAGGCGGTGCATTTTCATAAATGATTTTTGCTAAACCATTGACAATTTTTTTGGTAACAAACTCGATTCCTCTTAGATAACTCTCATGATTAAATAATATTCCACTACAAAAAAAGGCATCGTATGCTTTTCTATAATGTCCAATAAGATAATGCGATGATACTTTTGAAATAGCATATGGGCTAGCAGGATAAAATTTAGTTGTTTCATTTTGTTTGTCTGAGTTTGTGTTGCCAAACATTTCAGATGTTGAAGCTTGGTAAAATTTAGTATCCATTTTATTTCTTCTGATTGTTTCCAACATGTTTAAAACAGAATGATAATTTACCTCTGAAGTATAAAAAGGGTTGTCAAATGAATATTGCACAAAACTTTGTGCCGCTAAGTTAAATATTACATCTGGTTTAATTTTTTTTATTAAATTTTCTATATTTTTATATTCGTTTAATTCACTATGATGAAAATTAATTTTCTTTATGACATTTAGATATTCTAGTCTACCAAGTTTATAATTAGCAGTTCTTCTTAAAATGCCATGAACATTGTAATTTTTCTTGATTAATAATTCAGAAAGATATGCACCATCTTGTCCATTAACACCAGTAATTAAAGCAATTTTTTTTTTCATTATGTAATCTTTATTAATTTAGAAATTTCTTTTTTAAAAATCAATCCATTGTTTAAATGACCTTGCCAAGATTCTAGAACTTTTATTTTTTTATTAGCTATAATTTTTCTAAGTCTTTTTTTATATTTTAACAAATCACCTTTGCCAATCTCTAATCCTTCACCATCTATACCTGAAGCATCTGCAATATGGTAGTGAAAAAATAAATGTTCATATTTATCAAAATTTACATCTAGATTTGATTGATAATAATTACAAGAAAGAATAAAATGACTCAAATCAAGGCAAAGTTTTATATTATTTTTTTTTATAATTTTAAGATCAGTTGGATCACAAAATAATTTCATTGTTGAGCTTCCGCCAAAATACCAAGCGATTGGCGGTAACCACTGAGGTAAAATTTGTACTTTGTCTTTTTTGAGATAATGATCAATAACTTTTTTAATTTCATTATATCTTTTATCTAGATTAAGAGCCTTGTCGTCTGAAGAAAAACTTTGAATTAAATATACTTCATTACCACTATATTTTTTTAACAATCTACAAATATTAATACATTTTTTAAATATTAGCTTAGATTTTTGTTTTATTAATTTATTTTTAGAGAATATGTCTAAAATATTATTTGAGTCACAGTAGTCTGGACCATGAACTGAAAATTTTTTATCTGATAAAAATTTTTTATTTATTTTATTTGTACTGAAGCTCAGAACATCATTAAAACTCAAGTGAAATTCATAATTTTTTATATTAAAAATTTCATTGATTAATTTATAATCAGATGGTCTTATTGGTATTGAAATATTTTTTTTGTTACAAAAAACTTTATTTGCATCTTTAAATTTTTTTTTTGGAAAAAAATTTTCTAAGGTAACTTCATCACCTCTTTTTAAAATTTTTTTATTTTTGATATAAAGAAACTTTAATAAATCATTTTTTTCCAAACTTATTTTTGGCGATAAAAAAGTTATATCTTCAAGTTTTATTTTCTTATTGATATCGATATCTTTGTTTGCATAGGCAGATTTTCCTAAGTTTTGTAAGTTGATTTTTTCTCCTTGATTTAAATTTCGATTATTTTTAGAATTACTTATTTTATTGTAATTAGAGCTGTAAAAACAAAGCTTTTTCAATTCACTTAAATCAGAACTTGATGAATGATCTAAGCCATTATAATTTTTATTATGAGTAATGTGTCTTTCGATGTATTTAATATTTTTTGAAAGCGCTATAATGCAATTAAAAATATCATTTTCATGACTAGAATATCCAACATCAAATCCTTTAAAAATTTTTTTTAACTTTAATATATAGTTGAGGTTTGAATTTATTGGGTTTAAAGGATAATTTGAAACACAATGAAACAAAGTTGCTTTGTCTTTATTAAGATAATTTATCAGTTTGTTTTTATTTTTTAAAATTTCTGAATGAGATCTTGATCCAAGTGAAATAAAAATTTTCTTTTTATATGTATTTAACTTTTTGATGAGATCAAAATCTAAAGCTGATACTGACGGTATTTTATAAAAATCAAATACAAAACTTTTAAAATCATCAGTGTCTTTTTCGTTAAAAAAACTAATGCCAACTTCTAAACCTAATTTCCTACCATAATTGCTTAAATATCTTATCTCTTCTGGACTAAGATAATTTTTTTTTATTTCAGTATCAATTATTTCTTTTCCAATTTCACCATTTCTTTTTATTAATTCAAAATATGATTTTAAATTTCTATATTGAAACTTAATACCCCAAGCATTAGCTTGTTTTGCATTGTCGATGAGTTCTTTGCATTTTTTTTTAGAACCAAAATGATTGATTCCTAATTCACATATTACTTTAGTCATAAAAATTAAATATTATTATTTCACTATTTGTTAAGTCACTTTTATTGAATATGTGATATGTTTCAACAAATATTAAAGGAAGAAAAATTAAAAAAAATATACACCAATGTAATATCAAATTATTTAATTAATATACAAATAAATTTTTTAATTCAATTATGTTAAAACAAATTCAAACCATAAAAAGTATTCTTAAAATTGGGGAAATAAATCTTAAGGAAGGTATTAAAATTTCTTTAGTATCCTTTTTTCTATCAACAATTGAACTTTTCTCTATTGGTTTTATGGCTTTAGTTGTTACTAAAATTTTTTATAATGAGCTAAACAATGTAGAGCTTAGTATTTTCCAGCTCTCGATGAGTGTTTCATCTTTAACTTTAATAATGTTACTTTTCTTATCATACTTTTCAAAGTTTTTTATAAGTTATTTTTTGAATAAAACTATTTTCAAAGTCACAAACGAAAAACAACATAATTTAAGATTAAAATTTTTTAAATTATTTTCAAATTTAAACTTTATAAAATTTCAAGAAAAATCCTCTACAACTTATATTGCAATTTTAGGCAATCATATCAAAACTTTTGGAGGAGCTTTATCACTTACTTTTATATTTTTTGGAGAAATATTCATGCTTTTGATGATCTTAACACTGCTATTATATGTAAATTTTAAAATTACAATAATTTTAGTAGCTACATTTTTAATATTCTTCTTTATATATTCAAAAGTAAAATTTCTAAATCCAAAACAAGCTGGTTTTGAAAATAAAGAAGCCTATAAAGGGCTATATGATTTTATTATAAACTTTTTCAACTCATTTAAGGAAATAAAAATTTATAATAAATATGAAACAATAAATAGCAATTTAAGAATTTATTCGGACAAAGTTTTTACTAGTGACTTAAAAAATAATTTAATATCTATTCTTCCGAGATTATTTTTAGAATTAATAATTGTAGCTTTTTTTTCAATATTATTATTTTCGACAATAAAATATAATTTAAGTATTTTTAATAATTTAGAATATTTTTCTATCTTGTTTGCATCAGTAATAAGATTAATGCCTTTTTTTATTCAAGTATTAAGATTTCAAAATACATTAAGATATTCAGAAACATTTGTAGATGAAATAAATGAATACATAATATTCTTAAATAATAATCAGTTTAAAGCAACCAATCATGCATTTTCAATTGATGATGATATTAAGAAAATAACATTTAGAAATATTAATTTTTCATATGACAAAAAAAAGATATTAGAGAACTGCAAACTAGACCTCCATATAAATGATTTCACATTAATTTCTGGCGAGAGTGGTTCAGGAAAAAGTACATTGTTAAACATAATTTGTAATTTTATTAAACCATCAAGTTCTGAGATATTGATTAACGATAAACTTATAGATAAAAGTTTAACAATTGAAAATTTATTTGCCTATGTTCCGCAGGATAAATTTGTTTTTGAAGGTGAAATATGGAAAAATATCTCTTTAGAATATGAGGAGTCTAATTGTAATTTTGAAAAAATAGATGAGGTTCTCAAACTAGCAAGGTTACAAATAGATAAAAATTATATTCTTTTTCCAAATGGCCAAAATTTATCTGGCGGTCAAAAGCAAAGACTGGTTATTGCTAGAGCGCTTTATTTTTCAAAGAAATTCGTAATTTTTGATGAGTCAACCAATGAATTAGATGACGAAAATGAAAAAAAAATCTTACAAGATATAAGAAAAATAAATAATATTGGTGTTCTTATTGTTTCTCATAAAAACTCTATTATAAGTTTATGCGATAAAAAGTACAAACTTATTGATAAAAAATTAAAATTATTGGAATAAAAAATAATGAAAAAGATTCTTGTTGTTGGTGGTGAAGGCTATATAGGACAAATTGTTTGTAGTGAATTAGTTGATAAAAATCATGAAGTTATTTCCTATGATAATTTGATTTATGGACAAAAAACTAATAGTCAAATTAATAAAAAACCTAATTTTAGATTTGTCAATGGAGATATTAGAGACTCTTTAAAAATTAGAGAAAATTTAGAAAATGTAAATGCTGTAATAATTTTAGCTGGACTTGTAGGCGATCCAATAACCAAGAAGTATCCTGGGTTATCTACTGAAATTAATCAAAAAGGAATAAAAAACTTAATCGATGAATGTGCTGGGTATAATATTGAAAATGTAATTTTTGTTTCAACTTGTTCTAACTATGGTTTAATTGAAAATGATGAGCTAGCCAAAGAAGATCATGAACTTAATCCCCTTTCTAGTTATGCTAGAGATAAAGTTGATATTGAGAAATATATTTTATCATTAAAAGGTAAAGTGAATAGTTGTTTTACAATATTAAGATTTGCTACAGCATTTGGTTTATCTTCACGAATGAGATACGATCTTACAGTAAATGAATTTACGAGAGATATTTTTAATTCTACAAAACTAGAGGTCTATGACCCTGATACATGGAGACCATATTGTCACGTTCAAGATTTTGCAAATATTCTCTTGTTAATTTTAAACACTGAAAAGAGCAAAATTTTATTTGAAGTATTTAATGCGGGTAGTGATGAAAATAATCATACAAAAAGAATGATAGTGGAGAAGATATTAAAATTTGTAAATTTCAATGAAGTTTATTTTGTTAATAACAAAGGATCAGATCCAAGAAATTATAAAGTAAATTTTCAAAAATTAAATTCTGTTTTAGGGTATCAATGTAAATATTTAGTTGATGATGGAATAAATGAAATTCTAACTCATTTACAAATTTCTAATGAAAATAGCTTTAAATCAACTAAGGACTTAGGAAACTATACCATAAATATATAATTTATGAGCAAAAGTTATATCCCCTTACATGCACCAATAATTAAGGGTAATGAATTTAAGTACGTTAATGATTGTTTAAAAACTGCGTGGGTATCAACAGCTGGAAAATATGTAAATCTATTTGAAGAAAAAATTCAAAAATATACTAAAGCCAAGTATGCAATAGCATGTACGAGTGGCACCTCTGCTTTACATATATCTTTATTACTTTCTGGCGTTGACAACAAAAGTGAAGTTATTGTTCCAACAATGTCTTTTATAGCGCCCATTAACGCAATAAATTATTGTAATGCAAGACCAATCTTTATGGATGTGGATGATGATTATTCGTTAGATATAAAAAAAACAATCGAGTTTATTGAAAACAATACTTATTTTAAGAATAATAAAACATTTAATAAAAAAACAAAAAAACAGATAAAAGCATTAATTGTCGTACATGTATATGGTAGATCTGTAAACTTTGAAAAATTATATTTAACTTGTAAGAAACGAAAAATAAAAATTATAGAAGATGCGGCAGAAGGGGTAGGTAATTTTTTTTTAAAAGGTAAATTTAAAAAAAAACATGTCGGAACTTTAGGTGATTTTGGATGCCTGTCATTTAATGGAAATAAGATTATTACTTCAGGTGGAGGGGGTATGATTTTAACAAACAATATTAGTTACGCAAAAAAAGCCAAATATTTAACAACTCAATCAAAAAATGATGGGATTTTTTTTGTACATAATGAAGTTGGATATAATTACAGATTAACAAATGTTCAGGCAGCAATAGGACTGGCTCAATTAGAGAAAATTAATCAGTATATTGAGTTAAAAAAAAAAATTTATTTTATCTATTTAAGCCTTCTCTCAAAAAGTAAAAAATTAATATTAAAAAAAATACCAAATATTGCAAGTAGCAATTACTGGTTAAACATTGTTGAATTTACAAAATTTTCAAAAAAAAGTGATTTAAAAAAATTTATAAATAAAATGAATTCACACAATATTGAAGTTAGACCTATATGGCATCTAAATCATTTGCAAAAAAAGTTTAAAAAATCAGAAACTTATAAGATTCAAAATGCAGTTAGGCTGGTTGGCAAAACAATTTGCTTACCTAGTAGTGTAAACTTATCTAGAAAAGATATAAAACGAATATGTTCAATTATTGATGAGTAGTATTTTAATTATAGGAGCTGGTGGTCATGCGAAATCATCAATTGATGTTATAGAGCAAACTGGCAAATATAAAATTTATGGTATTATTAACAACGATCCTGAAATTAAATCAATTCTCGATTTAAAAATTATTGGCAATGATAATAATCTAGAAGAGATTAGAAAATCATGTGAAAACGCTTTTATTGGAATAGGTCAAATAAAAAGTCCCAAAACAAGAATTAAATTTTTTGAGAAATTGAAAAAAATAGATTATAGATTACCTTGCATTATATCTCCTAACTCAACTGTTTCGAAATATAGCAATATACTAGAAGCATCAATTATCTTTAACAATGTAGTTGTAGGTCCAAATTCTTCAATTGGCTCTAATTGTATAATCAATAATTTTTCATTAATAGAGCATGATTGCATTATAGGAAATAACGTTCATGTATCTACCAATGTAACAATTAATGGTAATGTTTCTGTTGGAAATGAAACATTTATAGGAAGCGGTTCAACAATTAAGCAAGGCATAAAAATAGGCTCAAATTGTTTTATTAAAATGGGGTCAGTCATAACAAAAGATTTGTCAGATAATGAAACAATATAGATTTCCTAAAAAAGTATTAATAATTGCAGAGATAGGTGTAAATCATAATGGGAGTGAAAAACTTGCTTACAAAATGATAGATAAAGCGAAAGCTTGTGGTGCTGATATTGTAAAATTTCAGTTATTTAAAACAGATAAATTAATTATTAAAAAATCTAACAAACCTAATTATATCAAAAAAAATACTCAACTCTCAAATAAATCACAGTACGAGATATTAAAAAGCTTAGAATTTAGTTTTGATACTTTTAAAAGATTATTTAGTTATTGTAAAAAAATTAAAATTGAATTTCTTTTAAGCCCATTTGATTTAGAAAGTATTAGAGAAATAAAAAAATTAAATTTGAAAAGAATTAAAATTCCATCCGGAGAAATAAACAATCTTCCATATTTAAAAGAAGTAGCAAAATTGAAAAAAGAAATTATACTTTCTACTGGTATGTCGAATACTAAAGAAATCAATGATGCTTTAAAAGTTTTAACTAAGTCAGGTATAAATAAGGATAAAATTACTTTATTACACTGCAATACTGATTATCCCTCAAAATTTGAAGATGTTAATTTGAGTGCAATGTTAAGTATGAAAAAAATGTTTGATATAAGAGTAGGATATTCTGATCATACATTAGGTATTGAGGTTCCTATAGCTGCAACTGCATTAGGGGCGACAGTAATAGAAAAACATTTTACCTTAAAAAAGAATATGAATGGACCCGATCACAAGGCAAGTCTTGAGCCATATGAATTTAAAGAGATGGTCAAATGTATTAAAAATATTTCTAGTTCTTACGGAAATGGAAAAAAAATACCTACAAATAGTGAAAAAAAGAATATTAAAATTGTTAGGAAGTCAATTTTTGCCTTAACTTTAATTAATCAAGGTGATTATTTTTCTGAAAAAAACATAACTATAAAAAGACCTGGTAATGGACTTTCACCAATGATGTGGAACAAACTTATTGGAAAAAAATCTAAAAAAAAATATAAGCCTGATGATTTAATTAATTTTTAAATGAATTACCCAAGAATTATCGCAAGACTTGATATTAAAGGTCCCAACTTAGTAAAGGGAATACATTTGGAAGGTTTGAGAGTGTTGGGTTCACCTAACAAATTTGCAAAAAAATATGTTGAAGATGGAGCTGACGAGTTATTTTACCAAGACGTTGTTGCTAGTCTTTATGGAAGAAATTCTATATTAGACTTTATTAAAGAAACAGCTCAAAATATATCAATACCTTTAACTGTTGGGGGAGGCATTAGAAAAGTAGATGATATCAATGATGTTCTCAAGGCTGGTGCTGATAAAGTTGCAATAAATACTGCGGCAATAAAAAATCCCTTAATTATAAAAGAGTCGTCAAGAATATTTGGATCTTCAACAATAATTGCAAGTATAGAAACTATAAAAAGTAAAGATGGTCAGTACTTAGCTTACACTGATAATGGAAGAGAATATACAGGAATTAATATCTTTGATTGGAGCAAAGAATTAGAACAACTTGGAGCTGGAGAAATATTGTTAACGTCTATTGACCAAGAAGGAACAGGTAATGGGTTTGATATCCAGTTATTAAAAAAAATAAGATCTATGGTATCAATTCCTGTGATTGCTCATGGCGGATTTGGAAATTATAAACATATTATTGAAGCAATTAAAGAAGGTGGAGCTAATGCAGTTGCATTGTCTTCGATGATTCATTATGGCGCGTTATTTAATAATGAATTCATAAATAATGAAATTATTGAGGGCAATAGGTCATTTATTTCCAATCTTAGGCAGTTTAAATCCTTCGGACAAACAGATGTTAGAACGATAAAAAATGATTTAAAAGACCAAGTAAACACTAGGATATAATGGATAAAATGAATGTTGCTATAATAAATTATGGAGTAAGTAATCTATATAGTGTCCAAAATGCATGCAACAAAGTAGGTTTAACTTCAATTATAACAGAAGATCACGACGTCATAATGAATTCACAAATTGCCATACTTCCAGGCGTTGGTGCGTATTCAGAAGCGATGAAAAACATCAAATTGAAAAAATTAGATAAATCTATTTTTGATTTCATAAGCACAGGAAAACCATTTTATGGCGTGTGCCTTGGCATGCAATTATTATTTGAAGAAAGTGAAGAATTTGAAAATTGTAAAGGTTTAGGCTTAATTAAAGGCAACGTAGTTAAATTCAAATCAAATGATAAAGAAAAATTAATCGTACCACACGTTGGATGGAACAAAATTTTGTTTAGAAATAAAAATTATATTGATTCAGTGATGAACAAAAATAAAAATGATGATTTTATGTATTTTGTTCACTCTTACCATGTGGTTCCAACATCAAAGGATATTGAATTAACTTCAACTAAATATCAAAATAGTATATATTGTTCTTCAATATTAAAAGAAAATATAACAGCATTTCAATTTCATCCCGAAAAAAGTGGCGATCAAGGAATGAAAATTTTTAATGAAATTAAAGATAGAATTACATAATTATTTATATGTCAAAAAAATTAGAAACTTTTTATAATCTACCAAAAGAAGTTAAGTTTTGTAGTATTTGTATAAATTCTAATCAATATCCAGCTTCAGTACCGGAGTTTCAGCATTCAGTAGATAGAAAAAATGCAAACTATGTAAATTTTAATGCTAATGACGTCTGTGATGCATGTAGTCAAGCTTTAGTGAAAACGCAAATAGATTGGAAAAATAGAGAAGATCAACTTTTAAAACTTTTAGATCGATATAGAAGAAATGATGGAGAGTATGATTGTCTTGTCCCAGGCAGTGGTGGTAAAGACAGTGTTTATGCTTCACATTTATTAAAATATAAATATGGAATGAATCCACTAACAATTACATGGCCACCAATAATGTATACAGATTATGGACATGAAAACTTCAAAAATTGGTTAGACATTGGGGGTTTTGACAATATTACCTATAGACCATCTGGAGAAGTGATGAGGAAGTTAACAAAAATAGCTATTGAAACATTATTGCATCCATTTCAGACTTTTATATTAGGACAAAAAAATTTAGCACCAAAAATTGCATCAAAATATGGTATTGATTTAGTGTTTTATGGTGAAAATGAAGCAGAGTATGGAAATCCTATTGCAGATAATAATAAATCATTAAGGGATAAATCTTTTTTTTCTATTAAAGACTTAGACTCTATAAAACTTGCAGGTAAAAGTTTAAAAGAATTAAAAGATAATTATAATTTAGATCTTAAAGATATTAAAATTTTTTTGCCCCTTTTAGAAAATGAATATAAGGAAAATATCCAAATTCATTATCTAGGATACTATATAAAGTGGATACCACAAGAAGCGTATTATTTTTCAGTTGAAAAAACTAATTTTAAAGCAAGACCACACAGATCACAGGGAACTTACAGTAAATACAATAGCATTGATGATAAAATAGATGATTTGCATTGGTATACCAGGTTTATAAAGTTTGGAATTGGTAGAGCAACAGATGAAGCTTCACAAGAAATTAGAAATAATCATCTTACAAGAGAGGAGGGCATGGCATTAGCTAAAAAATTTGATGGAGAGTTGCCTGATAGATATTTGAAGGAAATTTTAGATTATTTGGAAATTGATGAGCATTATTTTCATAAACGTTGTGATGATTTTAGGTCACCGCATCTTTGGAAACTTGAGGGAAATCAATGGAAACTCAGACACACAGTGAATAAAGATGGTACAGACGATTAAAAGTGTAATAGATTAACCTAAATATTTTGAATGCGAAAAATTTGTGTTGTTACTGGAAGTAGAGCTGAGTATGGGCTTTTAAAAAACCTTCTTTCACAGCTTAAGAAAGATAGATCGATTAATTTACAATTAATTGTTACTGGATCTCATTTATCAAAATTTTATGGCAATACATACAAAGAGATTCAAAAAGATGGTTTTAATATTGATAAAAAGATTTTTATGCCATTAAAAAAAAATAATACAAAAATTGATATTTCTAGATGTACAGGCAAAGCTATATCGAGTTTTTCACATGTATATAATAATTTAAAACCAGACATAGTAGTTATTTTAGGTGATAGATTTGAGATATTTGCGGCTGTATTTTCCGCTATGAATGCAAATATTCAAATTGCCCACATTCATGGAGGTGAAAAAACTCTAGGCTCCGTAGATGAAATCATGCGTCACTCTATAACTAAAATGTCAACATGGCATTTTGTTTCGACATTATCTTATAAAAAAAGAGTTATTCAACTTGGCGAAAATCCTAAGAATGTATTCCATGTGGGTGGATTAGCATATGAGTCAATCAAGAATTTCATAACTTTAGAAAAAAAAGCTTTTGAAAAAAAAATAAAACTTAAATTAAATAAAAATAATTTTTTAGTTACTTTTCATCCTGAGACTTCAGATAAATCTTTTTCATTAGAAGGCTTTAATAATATGCTTGGTTCAATTAATAAAATTAAAGATAGCACTTATATTTTTACTTTATCAAATGCAGATGCAGAAAGTGGAAAAATAAATAAAAAAATAATTAATTTTGTAAAAAATAATAGATCTAAATCCGTTTATTTTAGTTCTATGGGACAAGATCTATATTATTCTGCATTAAAAAATTGTAATATTGTTATTGGTAATTCTTCAAGTGCAATTATCGAAGCACCATATTTTAATACTCCAAGTGTTAATATTGGAGATAGACAAAAAGGAAGACTATCAGCAAAATCGATCATTAATACAGGCACTAATAAAAAATCAATATTGGACGGTATAATGTCAGCTATTGAGATCAATAAAAATATAAAAAATAAGAAAGTTTTTGATAACCCTTATGGCAAATATAAATCTTCAAAAAAAATAATTACTATTTTAAAAAAGATAAACTTAAATAAAACCAATACCCAAAAAATATTTTATGATATAAATCAGTAATTATAATGACTAAAGATATAAAAAAATTTCTAATATCCAAAAATGTGACTATTCAAGACTCATTAAATTCACTCAATAAGTGTGGATCAAAATGTCTTGTAGTTGTAGATGGTAAAAATAAGTTGCTTGGTACTTTAAGTGATGGAGATTTACGAAAAGCAATTATTAAAGGAAAAAAATTATCTAACAAAATTTTTAATATTTATAATAAAAATCCAAAGTATTTAACAAGTAGAGATTTTACAAAATCAATAGCTCAAAATATATTTATAAGTTTTTTAGTCGACATTATTCCAGTTGTAGATAACGATAAAAAGCTAATTGATATTACAAAAATAGATGATGTTTTTGAAAAAAAAGTAAAAAAAATAAGTAAAAAAAAACCTATTCCTGTAATTATAATGGCTGGAGGCAAAGGAACACGACTTGAACCATTTACTTCTATTCTGCCAAAACCCTTGATCCCAATTCATGGAAAGCCGATTATTGATCACGCTATTGAAAAATTCAAGGAATTTGGAGTAAGTAATTATTATTTATCGATAAATTATAAAAGTAAAATTCTAAAAGCCTATTTTGAAGAAAATAAAAAAGAGAATATGATAAAATTTATTGAAGAAAAAAAACCATTAGGAACAATTGGTTGTCTTTCAAAGATTTCAGGAAAGATTAAATCAAATTTTTTTGTAACTAACTGTGATATAATTATTGACTGTGATTACAATGATTTAGTTAAATATCATATTGAAAATAAAAATAGTATAACTATTGTTGCTTCTTTTAGAAATTATACTATTCCCTATGGAGACTGTAAAATTGGTAAAGATGGATTTTTAAGTAAAATTGATGAAAAACCAAGCATAAACCTTTTAGCAAATACTGGGATGTATGTTATGAATAAAGATGTTCTTAAACATATTCCAAAAAACACTAAATTTGATCTACCTGAATTAGTCAAAAAGATTATATCTTTAAATAAAAGAGTGGGTATTTTTCCAGTAAGTAAAGAAGCTTGGATTGATATAGGTCAATGGAACGAATACAAAAACGCATTAAATAATTTGAATTTTATTAAATAAATGGAAGAAATTTTTAAAAAAAGCAAAAGAATTCATGATGAATTTTATTTAAAAGAAACATTTGTAGTAAAAGAAAGTTTTAAATTTTTATTAGAAAATATAAAAAAAAATCACAATGATGATTTTACTTTAATTGACATTGGATGTGCAACTGGTGTTTTTATAACATATGTAAAAGAACAACTTCCAAAAGTTAAGATTAGTGGAGCAGATATACTCCCAAGTTTATTAGAGCGGGCAAAAATTAATTGTCCCTCTGCAGATTTTTATAAGTTTGATGTTTACAATAAAAACTCAATTGAAAAAGTAATTAAAGATAAAAAATTCGATGCAGTAGTTTTAGACGGTGTTCACACAATATTTGATAACGTAACGCCTTGGGTAGAAAATTTAATGAATATACTTTCAGACAATGGCGTTATTTATGTTTTTGGTTCATTTAATGAGTCAAATTTTGATGTTATAACTAGAGTAAAGTCTGTTGACAGCAATATCTGGGAAAAAGGATGGAACAGATTTAGTTTAGAGACTGTCAAAAGAGAATTTGAAAAAAACAATTTTAGCGTAAGTCTAAAAAAATTTAATTTAAATTTAGATATAAAAAAAACAGATGATGATCGAAGAACTTATACACAAAGATTAAATGATGGAAGTGTTATAACAAGAAATGGATTAGAGTTAATTTCGACATCCTACCTCATCTGCTGCAAAAAAAAAAATTGACAAAATAATGTATTTTAATCTTAGAAAATTTGAGTCATTAAAAAAAAGATATGATAGGAATGGGTATGTTGTTATTAGAAATATTTTTAATAAAACTGATATTAATAAAGCAGGTGAGGATTTAGAAAAATTTTTTAAAAAAAGTGTATTAGATTTAAAAGGTAGAAATATTAATAAAACTAAAAATAATATAATTAATTCAGTCCATTTTATGAATAATTGGAAATGGTCGAAAAAATTAAAAAAAAATAAAATATTGAGTCAATTAGCAAAAGTTTTATTAAATGACAGTCTTAAAGATTTTGGATCAGAATTGTTTGCTAAGCCTGCTAATGTTGGTTTGGCTTCCCCAATGCATCAAGATAATTATTACTGGTGCTTGAACAATGCAAATGGCTTAACTATTTGGATAGCATTAGATGATTCTAGCAAAAATAATGGGGGAGTTTTTTATTTTAATAAGTCACATAAGCTAGGTTTGTTAGAACATACTCTTTCTTATGCTCCTGGATCTTCTCAAACCCTCAAGTACCCAGAAGGAATGCAGTCATTTAAAAAGATAATACCCAACATAAGAAAAGGAGATTGTTTAATTCATCATTCGTTAGTAGTTCATGGAAGCAATAAAAACTTAAGCTCATTTGCAAGAAGAGGATTGACAATTAGATATATTGGAAAAAAATCACACATTGATAAATTAAAGAAAAAAAATTATGAAAAAGATTTAAAACTTAATCTAAAATAATAACTATGCCAGGTTTTGAAATAATTAATTATAAAGAAGCTCAAGCCATTAATAATTTATTCAAGAAAGAAAAAGGTATTTTGTTTGCACATGGGTTTGACAAAATAAGAAAAAAATACCATGTACGGGAATTAGAAAAACTTTTTTGTAAAAAGATTAATTGCAAGTATTCCTTAGCAGTATCTTCTGGTACTGCAGCGATCAAAATTGCTTTATTAGCATTAGGTGTAAAGAAAGGTGATGAAGTAATTACTCAATCATTCAATTTTATTGCTACAATAGAAGCTATTTTGGATATAGGCGCCAAACCTGTAATAGCCAATATAGACCATAGTCTAAATATTTGTCCTCATGATATTGAAAAGCTTATAACTAAAAAAACTAAAGTTTTATTACCAGTACATATGCTTGGCGTGCCAGTTGATATGGATCCTATTATGAAGTTAGCCAAAAAATATAAACTTAAAGTTTTAGAGGATAATTGCGAAGCTTTTGGAGCTACCTACAAGAAAAAATTTTTAGGCACTATAGGTGATGCTGGTGTAATGAGTTTAGATTTTGGTAAAATAATAACTTGTGGTGAAGGAGGGGTAATACACACTAACTCAAAAAAAATAGATAAATTTTGTAGAGAGTATCATGATCACGGACATGAAAATAATGTTAATAGACCCAGAGGTAGAGATACAAGATCGATTTATGGATTTAATTACAGAATGACAGAAATGCAAGGTGTTATTGCAAAAGAACAACTTAAAAAGATTAATTATATCATTTCTAAAAATAGACTTCGGTATAATCTTCTTCAAAAAAATATAAGCAGTAAAATTAAACTTAGAAAAATTCCTAAAAAATCTAAAATTATTTACGATACTTTTATTTTTTTTGTAGATAATGCATCTAAAAGACAAAAAATAATAAAAATTTTATCTAATTTAAAAATAGGTACAAAAAATTTACCTGATGCAATTGAGTGGCATTGCTCATTTTATTGGAATCACATGTTGAAAAAAGATCAGCTAAATAGATGTAAAAAAAGTAGAGACTTATTAAAAAAAGCAATCGCTATTCCTATTTATCTGAATAGGAATTTAAAAGATTATAATAAATTAGTTAAAAGTATTAATCTTTGTTTTAAATGAAATTTTTAATATTAGTCCCAGCAAGAGGCGGGTCAAAAGGGATAAAAAATAAAAATCTTGCTAGGATTGGTGAAAAAAGATTAATTGATTATACTTTAGATCTGTGTAAAAAATTTAATAAAAATTTCTTTACCTTTATTTCAACTGATAGCAAAGTAATATCTAATCATTGTGAAAAAAATGGTTTCAAAAACAGCTATATTAGACCTACATATTTATCAAAAGACAAAAGTAATATTATAGACGCTGTATTTCATGGATTAAATTGGCTAAAAAAAAATATGAATTATGTACCTGATGCAGTTATACTTTTTCAGCCAACGTCTCCAATTAGAGATATAAACCAAATAAAGAATGCAATAAATCAGTTCATAAAAAAAAAACAAGACTCACTTGTAGGTATGGTAAAAATGAAAGAACATCCAAGAGAATGTATTAATTATTCAAAAAAAAAATGGACTTATTTGGTAAAATCTCAGAAAAGGCTTTATAGAAGACAAGAATATGAGGACAATTATTACTTTATTGACGGAAGTTTTTATTTGGCAAAAACAAGTTTTTTAAGAAAATATAAATCATTTATTGTTGAAAATATTTCATCTATGTATAGGTTCAACCAAAAATATTCTTTAGATATTGATAATATGTCAGATTTAAAAATTGCTAGGTTATTATTGAATAAAAAAAATTAGATTAGGATTTAAAATGAAAAAAATTTACGTCGTACATTGTATTGACTCAGAAGGACCTTTGCATGAATCTCTGGAGGCTACATTTGAGAGAATTAAACATATTTATCATCTTGAATTAGAACCTACAAAAAAAAATCTTCAAGATTTGCAAGAAGGTAAAATTAACCTTGATGGGATAGAGGACTCTGTAAAGATGACACTTAACCCCCATCTATTAAATTATAATAATACTTGGGATAAAGTTGAAAATATGCTTCAAGACTGTTTATCACCAGACTTTAGAAATAAGTTTAAAGATTCTACTGGAAATGGATGGATATATAATTGGCATTGCGTTGATCACGTAGATTATGAGATTAACCCAAGAAGAAGAGACATGGGTTATCATAGTATTTTTGATGAATACAAAAGAATTTTAAAATATACAGATAGTTCTCAAGATGGTTTTCAGTTTCATTATCATCCACATCCAATGTTAAAGCATGCACATTTGTGTGCAACAAGATGGCTTGGACCTACAGATAAACTCTTTCAAGTCTTATCTAGACGAATTATAGACAGAAATTGGTTTCCTGCTGTAAATAGACCTGGTTTTCAAGTTAATAGACCTGATAGCCACTGGTTTCTTGAACAATTCATTCCATTTGATTATGCAACACTTTCCATGGAACCATCTAAAGAAGATAGTCAGCAATTCGATTTTTCAGCTGGAAGATCAGGCGACTGGAGAAGAGCGCCGATTACTTGGGAACCGTATCATCCAGATCATGATGATTATCAAAAAATTGGTAATTGTAGAAGAATAATTGCCAGATGCCTTAACATCGGGACAAGAGCGTACTTAATGGATGAAAAAGAAGTAAGAAGAGCGTTTGATGAGTCTAGACAAAATAAAAATGTAATATTGTCATTTGCAAATCATGACTTTAGAGATTTAAGAGTAGACGTGGTAGAAGCGCATCGATTACTAACAAAAGTTTCTAAAGATTATGAAGATGTTGAATTTATCTACTGCGAAGGAGTTGATGCAATGAGAAAAGCTATGAAGCTAGAAAAAAAAAGTAAATGTGAACTTTCACTGGAAATTAACAAAAACAGTGAAAACGCACATACTTTGAAGATTGTTTCTTCGTCCCCTACTTTTGGTCCACAACCATTTTTTGCTATTAAAACTGTTACAGGGCAGTATTTTCATGACAACTTAGATTTTCAATCACCATTTAAAGAATGGTCTTATACTTTCGATGAAGAAACTATGCCACTACATGCAATTGAGTCAATTGGAGTTGCAACAAATAATAGTTATGGAATTACAAGCGTTTCAAAAATGGATGTAGCAAAAAATTTAATTAAAAACACCTACTATAACGAGTAAAGTATTTTTACACTTTAATTATATTTGAGCTGTAATAACAGATATTCCATAAATAATTATAATGGATGTAATAAGTTTTTGAAATAAGTCATTAGAAATTTTTGAGAAGAGGGGTTTTCCGAGTATATAATATGAAAATATTGATATTGATATAAACAAAAAAATGTCTTTTCTAAATACATTTTCAACAAATATTAATAAAAATAAATATTGCAGTAATCCCATTAGCAAATAACCATAAGCTATACTAGATCTTATTATTTTTTTTTCTTTAAATAATGAGGAAGAAAATAAAGCTAAAAAACCCCCACCCATGTTACTTATTCCATGAACAAGACCTATAAATATTTGAAATTTTTTCTTATTATTAGAAATAATCTCCGATGTTTTTTTATAATTTTTTTTTGCTCTGATTAGACCAGAAAGCAACAACATTATACCCAATAACAACTTAAAATTAATTAATTCACCATAAATCTTAATAAAGATTAATCCTAAAAAAACAGCTGGTAGGCAATAAATTAAAAACTCAGATTTAAATTTTTTAATATCGTTTTTTTCATCAATAATTTGTAAGAAACTTATGACTATCGAAGAGGGAATTATGATTGACATTGTTTCAAAAAAAGAATTTCCAAGAAACATTAAAGTTGGAGTTCCAAGAACTAGTAAGCCAATACCCAATACAGATTGAACAAATGATAAAGATAAAATTATTATTAATAGAAAATAATAATCCATATATTAAGATTTTATTTGTTATTTTCATCCCAGTTTCTGGGATCTAATGGATTATTTGGGAATTCTTGGATACCATTATTTTTTAAAATCCATTTTTTGAAGTAACTAAAAATTTTTTTATTGTTAAATACTGTTGCTAAAAGTTTATTCCAGTCATTGTCTTTTTTTGATATTTTGTAATTATATAGTTTCATTAGATCTCTATTAATAAATTGGCAAAATGCAATTTCACTACTTGAAAGTTGGCTTTTCCATCTATTAATTGATCCTTTGAAATCAAATTCATCTTTCTTTTCTTTTTTACTAGCAAAAACAGAATTGTGAATAAATTTAGATCCATCAGCATTAAGCCATTTTTTTTCATTTAGTAAGTCATGATCAGAATTCAGATCAAGAAATTTATATATTTTTTTCAATGTTTTTTTTGGATTCAAGGCAATATCTTCATATCTAAAGAATAAAAATCTAGATCCATATTTTTTTTTATACTCATGACTTTTTTGCATAGAGTCAAAACAATTAAAAATAGCACCTAGATATGCAGGTTCAGGGTTGTAGGTTGATTTTTTAAATGATGCTAAAACACTTCTTGGATCTCTTATGATATTAATTGCTTTTCCATTTGGAAAAAGTTTAAAAAAATCTGGTATTTGTCGCCAGACTAATTGAGTTTTCTCTCCCCATTTTGTAACTGATTTATCTAAAAATAAATCGCCCATCATTAAATCATACAATAGCGCATATGTTACTTTTTTTTCTTTTTTACAATTATCAATTATTTTTTTTATATTAAGATTTCTTTTCCATCTATCTTTAATTCTTTTTTTTGCCTCATTCAATAAAGCAGTGTAATTCTTTTCTTTAAAGATAGGATTGTATCTATTGTATGAATAGCGCATAAAACTAGTTGTGTACGTTGTTACAATAAATTTAGGATGATTGTTTAATAATACACTTGAGTAATCTGTACCAGATCTGTAGCATCCGGTAATTAATACCTGAAGGTCAGATCTTATAATATTTTTCATATAGATTTCTGTATAAAGGTTAATTTTATAATATGCTATTAATTAATAAAAGCTGTTTAATCAAAATCTTTTTTTTCAACTAAAGCTATTGTATTTGCACGAGAAGCTTTCCTAGGATATGAAATATAGATTAAGATAATAAATTTGTTTTTTTTGAAAATAGAATTTTTATATTTCTTAAGTGCAGAGTAAATGTATGTATTTTTTTTTGACTCATCAAATCTACTGATATAATGAGTTTTAGCGTTAGATCTAAAAGAGCAGATTGTAGATGTTTTTATATTATCTGTAAAAACAGTTAAATCAACATCTCCTTTAATCTTTGACAATTTTTCAATAGCTAACCCTTTTCTTGAAAAAACAACGATAGGTATATTTTCTGGAAGTTCACTAATTATTTTCCAAAATACATCATTATTATTTTTAATTTTCAATTCAGTATTATTGTTTTTTTTTAAAAAATTATTTAACCAAATCAATGATGAATACCAATTTTTTGCTGTAGCAGTTTCATCGCTCAACATTATTTTATCTGCTTTTAAATTAAGACTAAAGCCCAGAGCTACAATTTCACTCTTTGTTGGTGATTTTCTGGTAATCATTGAATTTAGATTTTCTGTAGCCATAATTAATGACTTACCGTTTTGCTTTGTTATCTCAGATATTGTAACTATTGCAGAGTATAATTTATTATTGCCAATCTCTGCACCCAAATCTCCTCTATCAATCATTATAACATCTGAATTTTTACAAATGTTAAATGCATTTTTTAAACCCAAATAATTCTCAATTTTGGCAACAATTACAATGTCTTTAAATTTCTTTTTTATCTTTTTTAAAATCGAGTCACTTTGTACAAAGCTCAATCCAAGCGCATCAAATTTAACAGATTTATATTTTTTTATGAAATTAGAATATATTTTAAATTGTGCATTTTCGTCATAAATAGAAAAAGGTATGTTTAACCCTTTTTTTGGTTTTAATAAAAATTTTTCATTTGATTTACCTTCAATAAAATTTTTACCATATTTAGTTATTTTAAATTCATATTGTCCATCACTAATTGAAAATGATTTAGCATTTTTATTTATTTTAGGAAGAGGGTTTGTAATTGGAATTATTTTTAATTTTTTTTTAATTTTATGACTTTTAAAAGTAAAAATTATCTTTTCACCCTTGTTAATTAAAATTTCTTCTTTATTTGCTGTTCTTGGTTTTATGCCTGGTACATCTAAAAGAATGGTACTATCTTTTTTTAATTTTTTAACAGTATTTGCAACTTTTTTATGCCAAGATAAAGTATTGTGTGAACCGTTAATCCTTACAGAACTTGAAATATTAAGCATTTTTTTAATGTCACTAATACTCTCACTTGCTGGCCCTATTGTTGGTAATATTTTACTCATTAATATTCTATAAAATAATTATCTGATAATGTATATAAATATTCTTGTAATTCGTATCTAGCATGTTTGTAAAATGTTTTATTCTTTAAATGTTTTCTAAATTCTGAACCAGAAATGTTCTCTAAATCTTTAGTATTATCATTAATGTTTTTTATAACTATTTTTTTTTTATTCTATTATAATAGCTTCCTTGATGAGTTATTAAATTAATGCCCATGTCTTTTTCATACAATTTAGCAATTTTTGGAGCATCATCAGGATTATAGATATTGTCTGCTCCGGCATGATCTCTACCAATAATAAAACATGTAAAACCAGAATTTTTTCTTAAAAGCGAATGGTGGATTGCTTCTCTTGGGCCGGCATAAAACATATTTGCACATATTGGCAAATATGTAATTCTATTTTTATAAAAATTTTCACTTAAAAACTTATAAGCAAGTTCAAGAATATTATTTCTAAGATCTCCATTTTTTTTTGGCCCAATTACAGGATTGATTATTACATGATCACAATGATCTAGTAATTTTTCTATAATTTTTTCATGACCTAGGTGCGGTATATTTCGTGTTTGAAAAGCACCTACAGTTTTTCCTTGTTTTTTTATTTCATTAATTTTACTTTTTAGTATTTCGTTAAACTTTGTAACAATATTTATTAAATGATTATATTCTTTTTTTGGTTTTGCATCTGTACAAAAAGAATTTCCATAATTTAAAAAAGTTTTTACCCCAAGATAATTTTGATCAAAGGTACCAAATAATTTATTAGAAATATCTTTTGTTGATATTTTATAAGTATTTTTTGCTGAACTGTAATCAAAACATTTGAGGCCTAAAGGCAATACTAATGGTAAGCCAAGTCCAGGGTTATTTAAAAAGTTTTTAAATTGTTCGTGATTTTGAAAATTATTTTGATTTTCTACTATCCCACTTTTAATATTTGCGTAATCAATTAAATATCTTTGTTCTTTGGTTATCGAATCAATTTCTTTAGAATATTCCAAAACTTACTATCCTTATTGTTCTGTATAGTTAATGATTTTAAATTTTTGCCATATTTAAAATTAATTCCCACAACGTCACTTTTTTTTTTATAAGTTTTATGGGTCTCAATCAGATTATTAAAATTTGTTTCAACTTTAACAATTTTTATTCCGATTTTATTTGCACTTTTAATTATTGTAGAATTCATCCAAACCGTTGATATTAAGGGAAAAATTTTTGAATTGATGGCAATTTTACCAATTCCCAACATCCTTTTTAGTTGGATATTTCTATCTTTTTTCGAGTATTTTAAATCAAATGAAATATTTTTCCTTACCTCATCTCCATCGATCACAATAGAGTTTTTAATTTTTTTATTTATCAGAATTGAAGCATATGATTTTCCAGAACCTGACAAACCATAAAACCAGATACCTTTTTTTTATTCATACATTTAGACTTTTTATTAGGAATAATTAATAAAAGTTTTATATTAAATTATTAAAAATTAAATAGTAAATTTTAAATAATAATTTTAAGGTATTAGGAATTTCATTAATAGTAAAATTTAAAATGTATTCAAAAAAATTCAATTACTTCCATGGAATAATGTTTCATCATTTTCATGATAATAAGCTTCATAAAAAAGGCCAAGGATCACTTAATAAGAAAAATTTATTAAAAATTATAAATTTTATTGGAAGAAAAAATATCTTGGATGCCGATGTGTTTTATCAGAAACTATTAGATAAAAAATTAAAAAAAAATGAGGTATGCTTTTCGTTCGATGATGGTATTAAATGTCAATTCGATATTGCTTTACCAGTTCTTAATGATTTAAAAATAAAAAGTTTTTTTTTTGTATATTCAAACTTGTTTACTGGAAAACCAGATTACCTAGAGGTATTTAGATATTTTAGAACTAATTATTTTAAAAGTATTAATAAATTTTATAAACTTTTTTTTACCTTTGTTAAAGATGATTTAAATATCTTTTTTAAAAAAAATTCTAATGAAATAAAATTAAAAAAAATTAAGTTTCCCCATTATTCTTTAAATGATATCAAATTTAGAATGGTTAGAGATACGCTCTTAACAAAAAGAGAATATAAATCTATAATGTTTAAAATGTTTAAGATAAAGAATTTTAACCCAAAAAAATATTTTAAAAATTTATTTATGAGTAAAAATGACTTAAAAAAAATTATTTTACAAGGGCATATAGTTGGTTTGCATTCTCATTCACACCCAACCTTATTAGAAAATTTAACATTTAAAAATCAACTTAAAGAATATAAAAATAACCAAAAAATTTTATCTAAAATATTAAAAAAAAAAACATCTTATTTTAAAACTATGTCACATCCATGTGGAAGTTATAATGAAGATACTAAAAAAATATTAAACAAATTAGGAGTTAAATTAGGATTTAAACAAATTATGACCTTGGAAAAAGAAAAAAAAATGAAAAAAATTAATAACTCGAATCTAGAAATTGCTAGACAAGATCATTCAGACATAATGTCTATTATCAATAAATGAAAATAACATTGTTTACTGGAGATAATCTTAGACATGAATATTTTATAAGCTTATTATCTAAAAGATTTAATGAGGTGTATGTTATTCAAGAAAAATTACCCAAAACATCTGGTGAAAATTATTCTTCAAAAGTAATCAAAAGCTATTTTAAGAGGGTTAACAAGTCTCAAAAAAAAATATTTGGTAAGTCTCTATTAAAGAGTAAATCTCAAAAACTGAAAAGAAAATTAATTAAATTTGGTGAACTGAGTAATATAGATCTCTTATCAATTGACTCTTATTTGAAGAGTGATGTTTATATTGTTTATGGATCAAGTTATATTAAAGGAAATTTGGTGGATTTTTTAATAAGAAATAGAGCTATAAATATTCATATGGGTGTATCTCCTTACTATAGGGGAACAGATTGTAATTTTTGGGCTTTAAATGATAATAATCTTCATCTTGTTGGTTCAACAATCCATTTACTGTCAAAAGGTTTAGATAGTGGAAATATTTTATATCATGCAATGTCTAATCATAAATCAAATATATATGATTATTCTATGTCAACTGTAAAATCAGCCTTTTATTCTCTAGTTGAAAGAATATCTAACAAAAAAATATTTGATATAAAACCTACAAAACAAAATAAAAGCAAAGAGATAAGGTATTCTAAAAATAAAGAATTCACATCTAAAGTAGTTCGACAATTTATGAAAAAAAAATTAGATATTACAAATTTAAACTTTATTAATAAACTTTTAACAAATCCCTATTTTTTAAAAAATGATGATTAATGTTTAAAAAAATAATTTTTCTAACTTCTAGATTTTCTAAGTATGATTATAGGAGGTATGGTTTAAAATTTTTCAAAGCTAAAGGCTTAGATTGTGAAGTTATAGACATAAGTACCTTAATAAATCCAAATAAAACTATTTTTAAAAATAAGGAAAAACATAAAGATATTAAAATTTTAAAACCAAAAACAAAAAATGAATTTTCTAAAATATTAAATTTTTATAACTCAAAAGATGTTTGTTGCTTTGTTAGCATTCATTATAATTATAAGAATTATTTTTTTTTCAAAGAATTAAAAAAAAAAAATATTATCTGGGGTAATTTTAATTTTAATAGGTATCCTCTAAATATATCAAATTATATTGATAAAATTAGATTAAATCTTCAATATAGCTTTCATATAATTGATAAAATTTATAGATATTTTTTTTTATTGTTTTTAAAATTGAGAGTATTAGAAAATATTATTCCTTCATATCAAATAGTAAATAATATTAAACACCACAAAAATAAAAAAATATATAAAATTCAAAGTCCTGCCTTTGCTTATGATGATTTTTTAGATTTTGAAAATTTGAATAAAACTTCAAAAGAAAAAAATTATATTGTTTATATCGATGAAGATGTTCCAAATCATATAGATCCATTAGTACATGGTTATAATACCAATTTATGTGAAAAAAAAACTTTTTATAAAGAATTAAATAATTTTTTTGATTTTATCGAAAAAAAATATAATCTAAAAATTATTATAGCTTCATATCCAAGAGCTAATTATAAATCTAATCCATTCAATAAAAGAAAAATTATAAAAAACAAAACTATCTCTTTGGTAAAATATTCAAAGTTAGTTTTAATTCATAATAGCACTGCTGTTAATTATGTTACACTGTATAAAAAAAAAGCAATCTTTATTAAGTCCTCAAACTATTTACTTCATTACAGGTTATCCATAGAGTCACTTGCAAAAGAATTTGGTAAAGAAGCTATAGATATTTCAAATAAATTTTATAAAATTTCAGATGATAATATCAATCAGCAAAAATATTCTAATTATTTTAAAAATTATATAAAGAGCTATTCCAATAATAAGGATCTTAAAAGTTATGAAACTTTTTACAGACACCTACCAAAAGTGTTTTGTAAAATTGTAAATTGATATAATTAGTAATAATGAAATGTTATAATAAAAAAAAAGTTTTAGTGATAGGACACACTGGTTTCAAAGGAAGTTGGTTAGTTAACTGTCTAAATTATTTTAATGCAGACGTTTATGGGATTTCTAAAAAAAAAATCAATAAAAGTATCAACTACGATTCTACAAATGTAAAAAAAAAATTAGTAAAAGAATTTAATTTTGATGTTAGGAATTATGGTAAATTAGATAAAACAATCTCTGAAATACAACCAAGATTTATTTTTTATTTAGCTGCACAATCATTAGTTGGAAAGTCTTATAGTGATCCACATGAAACTTGGACAATTAATTTTGTTGGAGCACTGAACCTTTTAGAAATTTTAAAAAAAAAAAATTTAAAAATAACTTAATTTTAATAACTAGCGATAAATGCTATAAAAATGTAGAAAAAAAATCCGGTTACAAAGAAAAAGATTATCTCGGTGGCTCAGATCCTTATAGTGCATCGAAATCTTCTGTAGAAATATTATATAAATCATATTTTGATAGTTATTTAAAGAAGATGAAAAATTGTCAATCAGCAACTGCTAGAGCGGGAAATGTTATAGGGGGAGGTGATTTATCAGAAAATAGAATTATACCTGATTGTATTAAATCATGGAAAAAAAACTTAACAACAGAAATCAGAAGCCCAAGCTCTACAAGGCCATGGCAACATGTTTTAGAACCATTAAACGGATACTTAATGTTAGGCGAATATTTAGATAGAAATATTTTTGATGGCGAAAGTTATAACTTTGGCCCAAGTTTAAAGAACTCAAGATCAGTAAAAGAATTAATAAAAGAAGTTAAAAAAAACTTGATCAATTTTAAATTTAAAATTACAGACAAGAAATTATTTCACGAACATGGTTTACTTCAACTGAACTGTGACAAAGCAAAAAAAAAATAAAGTGGAAACCAAAGTTAAGTTTTAAAGAAACTGTAAAATTTACAACTGATTGGTACATAAAATATTATAATAATTCAAATATGAGTGATTTTACTAATTATCAAATTAAAGAATTTTTTGATTATGATAAAAAAATTTAAAAAAATAAATAATGAACTAGGTGATATTTATAAAATATTGAGTCCAGTCAAGAAAAGTGATCTTATTCAAGATGTTTATATTACCGAGGTAAATTATAATAAAACTAAAGGTTGGAATTATCATAAAAAGGCAACATCAAAATTAATAGTAATTTCAGGTAAAGTTGAGTTTCGAATAACAAAGAATTTTTCTAAAATAAAAAAAAAAGTTTTATCTGGTAAAGATAATAAATTTATGATTATTAAACCTAAATATTGGTTTTGTTTTAGAGGAATTTCAAAAAATAATAGGGTTCTTAATTTATTAAATTACAAACATGACAAAAATGAAACAAAAAAAAAATCAATCACATAATTTATCAGATATTCCACTGGTTATTCTAGCTGGTGGAAAGGGATCGCGACTTCATGAATATACGCAAAAAATTCCTAAACCTCTAATTAAATTAAAAAATAAGCCATTAATTGAAATAATTATTAATCACTACGAAAATTATGGAGTTAAAAAATTTATAATTGCAGGAGGTTATAAGTACGAACTATTTAAGAAACACTTCAAACAAAAAAAAAATGTTATTGTAGTAAATACAGGTCGTAATTCTCTAACAGGAAAGCGAATAAAAAAAATTGAAAAATATGTATCAGAAAATTTTTTTTTTCTAACCTATGGTGATGGCATATCAGACATTAATATAAAAAAATTATACTCTTTTCATTTAAAACATAAAAAAATTGCTACTATGACTGGAGTAAGACCACCATCTAGATTTGGAGTATTGAATATTAAAAACCAAGTTTTAACATCTTTAGCTGAAAAACCACAATTATCTACAGGTTGGATTAATGGTGGATATTTTGTTTTTAAAAAAGAATTTTTTAAATTGTTAGATTTTAAAAATGTAATGCTTGAACGCGACCCAATGGCAAAATTATGTAAAAAAAAACAAATAAATGTTTATCTTCATGATAAATTTTGGCGATGTGTTGATACAGCCCGTGATTTAAAACTATTAGAAGAAATGAATTTAAATAAATTCAAATGGCTAAACAAAAAATAATCTTAACTGGGTCAAATGGCTATCTTGGTTCAATAATTCTTAATAGATTAAAAAAAAAGTACAAAATTATAAGATATCTTAAAAATGATAAAGTGTTTAAAAGTGATGAAAATAATTTTGCAATTTTACATCTTGCAGCACTTGATAAAAAATCATGCGAAAAAAATCCCAAGTTAGCAAATGAACTTAATATTGAACTCACAAAGAAAATCATTGGTCTTGGTATTAAAAATAAATATAAAAAAATAATTTTATTTTCTACAGTACATGTTTATGGAAATAAAAAATCCATAATTAATGAAAAAACTAAACTCAAACCAAATAATATTTATGGAAAAACAAAAAAAATTTCTGAGGAAATATGTAATAAAAATTCAAATAAAATAGATGTTGTTATATTCAGAATTTCCAATGTAATTGCAAAACCTTTAAATGAGAATAATCAATCTAAAAATTTAATAATCAATTTCATTTGTAAAAATTTGGTTAATAAAAATATCTCTCTTAACACAAATGGAGAAGATGTAAGAGATTTTGTTTCAATGAATTATTTATTATCGTGTGTTAATTTTTTCTTAAACTCAAAAAAAGTCGGAACTTACAATATCTGTTCAGGGCAGGTTTCTAAAATTAAGGATATAGCTCTTAAAATAGCTTACCTTGTAAAAAAAAAAATTAAATCGAATAGAAAAATTACTTTTGGAAACGTAAAATTAGAAAAATTTGATTTAAGGTTTTCTAATAAAAAAATTAAAAAACTAATTCCCATTAAAGAAGAGCATAATATATTTAAAGAAATAGTAAAAATACTTGATTTTTATGGAAAGGGTTATTTTTAATTAAATATTTAATGGATTTAAATTTAAATAATGATAGTTATTTATCCCAATTAATCATGTTAAAATGTCAGGTTTAATCTTAAATCAAAAATACTTTGCAAAAAAAACCTTTTTAATTACAGGGGGAACAGGCTCATTTGGTAAAGCTTTTGTTAAAAAGTTACTTAAATTTAAAGTCAAAAAAATAGTAATTTTTAGCAGAGATGAGCTTAAACAATTTGAAATGAGAAATTTTTTTAATGATAAGCGACTTGAATTCATTATTGGTGATGTTAGGGAATATTATTCAATGGTTGATGCTTTTGAAGGTGTTGATTTTGTTTTTCATGCAGCTGCTCTAAAGCAAGTGCCCTCTAGTGAATTTTTTCCAATTGAAGCAATAAAAACAAATACTCTAGGAACTGAAAATGTAATTAGATGCTGCTTAGAAAAAAAAGTTAAAAATTTTGTACTTTTAAGTACAGATAAGGCCGTTTATCCAATTAATGCAATGGGACTGTCAAAAGCATTAGCTGAAAAAATAGTTATTGCCAAAAGTAGATCAATACCAAAGAGCAAGCTTAAACTTACCATTACTCGTTATGGTAATGTTATTGGATCAAGAGGATCGGTAATTCCATACTTTAATGAATTAATTAAAAAAAATAAACCACTTACTATCACAGATAAAAAAATGACCAGGTTTTTTATGTCGCTGGATGAAGCACTAGATCTAATATTGTTTGCTTTTATAAAAGGCAATAATGGGTCAATTTACGTAAAAAAGTGTGCCACAGCCAAAATAATTGATATAGCAAATTGTATGAAGGTTTTATTTAATTATAAATTACCAATTAAATATATAGGATTGAGACATGGGGAAAAACTTCATGAAACACTCATTTCAAATAATGAGATGCTACGAGTTAAATCGCATAAAAATTTTTATGAAATTCCTCCAAATAGTAAAGATTTGAATTACGAGATTTTTTTTACCAAAGGAAAAAAAACACCACACGTAAAAGAATACTCATCTAATAACGAAAGTTTGCTCTCAATTAATCAAATTAAGAAAGTTTTAAAAAAAAATTATAAAATTTGAATTGTTTCTCAAATCTCGCAAATGTCTGAAAAACTGGTTAGTGTAATTATAAATTCTTATAATGGAGCTGATTTTTTGAGTAAATCAATAAATTCTGTACTCAATCAAACATATAAAAATTTAGAAATTATATTTTGGGATAATGCATCAAACGATAACAGTAAAAAAATTTTAGAAAAAATAAATGATCCAAGATTAAAAGTTTATTATTCAAAAACTTTTGAAAAATTATATTCAGCGAAGAATAAGGCTGTAAAATTAAGTAATGGAGATTATTTAGCTTTTTTAGATGTCGATGATTGGTGGGAAAAAAATAAGCTTAAATTTCAAATACAAGAAATGGTAAATAAAAATTGTGATCTATCATGTACAAATTATTGGATTGTAAATGAAAGAAAAAAAACAAAATACTCAGCATTTAAAAAAGAAATAATTTCGAAAAATTATTTTGATTATGCAATAAAAAAATATTTTATTGGTATGTCAACGCTTATAATTAAAAAAAATGTTTATGATAGTTTAGACTACGGATTTGACTCATCATTTGAGATTATAGGTGATTATGATTTAGTTTTAAGAATAATAAAGAAATATCAATTATGTTATTTGAATGAAAAACTAAGTTATTACAGGTGGCACTCAAATAATCTTAGTAATAAAAAATTTAGATTAAATATTCTTGAATTAATTGCTTGGAAAAAAAAGATGCTTAAAAATAAATTTTTTTTAAATAATTTAAATTATACATATTTTAATGATAATATTCTATTTTTAATGAGCCTATACTATAAAAACAAAAATAATTATAAAAAAATTTTATTTTTTCTTAGTAATACACGATCAAAAAAATTTTTATTAAAAATTTTTATACTGTTAATAATTCCTAAAAAATTACTTAGTATTTTTAGATCCTAATATGAAAATTTTGATACTTGGAGTCACAGGAATGATTGGAAGCTCGATATATAGAGAGTTTTTACTTTCAAAAAAATGTATTACGTATGGTACGTATAAAGATAATAAAAAAATTAATTTTTTGAAAAAAAAAAATAAGCTTTTCTATTTTAACGTGTCTAAAAAAGCTGTTCTCAAAAGTATTGTTAAGGATATTAGGCCAAATATTGTTATAAATTGTATTGGGTTAACAAAACATCTATATGTAAGAAGTGATAAAAAAATAACAAAAATTAATTCTGATTTTCCTCATTATGCAAAAAAAATTTCAAATAAATTTAATGCTAAATTTGTTCAAATAAGCACTGATTGTGTTTTTAATGGAAAAAAAGGAAATTATCATGAAAGAGATCGCCCTAACGCAAAGGACCTTTACGGAATATCCAAGGCTGCTGGTGAGATTTATGATGACTTTAACCTGACTATAAGAACTTCTACAATTGGACACGAAATCAAAACTCAATATGGTCTATTAGAGTGGTTTTTATCAATTAAGAATAGCTGTCAAGGTTTTAGCAGGGCATACTTTAATGGTTTGCCAACTTATTATTTGTCAAAAGTTTTACTCGTATTGCTGTATAAATTTGACGTCACAGGTCTTCTTCATGTAAGTGGTACTAAAATTAATAAATATAATTTGTTAAATAAAATTAACAAAATTTATAATAAAAAAATAATAATTAATAAAAATAGTGATTTTAAAATTGATAGAACATTAAATAATTCAAAATTAAAAAAATATATTAAACATATTCCTAATTGGAACAATCTTATTTCTGGAATGAAAAAAAATAATGACAAAAAATAAATTTTTTAATTATCTATCATTATTTTGGGTTATTGTTATCCTATCTCAAGTTCTAAGGCATAATTATGGAATTATTTATTTATCAATTTTTTTACTTTTTTTAATAGTAAATATTTATATCATTTTTAATTCTGGTTTTGTTTTTACTGCAACAAGTTACTTATCCCTTCAATTATGGATATTTTATATTTTGTTAATTTATATCAGCGGAGTCACCTTTTTTTATGGAGGTTTAAGTGAATTTTTAACAGCGCTGCCTAGAATGTGTTTAATGCCAATTACTGCAATCTTTTTATATAATTTTATTTTTGAAAGAAATCAATTTTATGTAATCTTAAATATTTACTTGATTTTTGGTTTAATAGCAGCTTTTTCGTTGATATATCAGGTGTACTTTGGGGCTCTAGATTTTTTAGTTCCGACACAAGAAAGGCAAAATCTTGAAAGATATGCCACTACATCTGGGTCACTCACAGCATATGGCGGAACAGTGGGTATTCTCCTAATGGTATTAGTATTGCATAACAAAATAAAAAATTCACTCCTTATCTTTTTGGGTATAACTTTATTTTCCATAACTGGAGTAGTTACCTTAGCTAAGGCAGGATTAATGAATGTAATTATTTTTCTTTTTTTTGTTATTTTTTTTATTAGATTAAAAAAAAAATTTTATTACTTATTTTTTTCAATCGTTGCATTTTTTCTTGTCTTAGAGTTTTCTCCCGAAATACAAATTTATGTAAATGCTGCTATAAAAGGACTTTATTTAGGCACAGATCAATATCAAGTCGCTAGTTTTGAGGTTCAAGCTATAGATAGAATTTCCAGATCAATACCTAAATTAGCAGAACATTCTATATGGAATAATTTTTTTGGATTTGGTTTAATTGGAGGTCAAGGAGCATTTGGATTGCCATTTTCAGAGAGTGGCACCACACATAATTCATATACTGAATATTTTAATATTGGAGGTGTATTCTTATTTATTAATATTATGTCGTTAATGATTTGCTTAATGGTAAAATTAAATAAGTTAAAGAAAAAAGATGATTTAGCATCATTATTTTTTTATTGTAATTTAATAGCCATTATTAATATGTTTTTTTTCAACGGATTTATATACCAACCCACTAGCTCATTTGTTTTCTGGTTATCCATGGTATATGTTTTATACAATGAAAAAAATCTAAATGAAAAAAATTTATAAAATTTTAACAGTAGTTGGAACTCGTCCAGAAATAATAAAACTTTCTGTCGTTTTTAAAAAGTTAGATAAATATTTCAGTCATTCTATTATTCATACAGGGCAAAATTACGATTATAATTTAAATGAAATTTTTTTTAGAGATTTAAAAATTAAAAAACCTAAATACTTTTTAAATTGTGCTGGAGAAACATCAGTTCAAACTATTTCGAATGTTATATCAAAAACAGAAAATATTTTTAAAAAAGAAAAACCTGATGGTATAGTTGTGTATGGTGATACAAATTCTTGCCTATCTGTAATAACTGCAAAACGTCTTAAAATACCAATTTTTCATTTTGAAGCTGGAAATAGGTCTTTTGATCAAAATATACCTGAGGAATTAAATCGAAAAATAGTGGATCACATGAGTGATATAAATTTTGTTTTGACTGAACATGCGAGAAGATATTTGCTTGAGGAGGGCATTAAGGGAGATAGTATTTTTAAAACAGGAAGTTTTTTACCTGAAATATTTAAAAATTTCAAAACTAAATTATTTGACTCAAATATTTTAAAAAAATTAGATTTAAGAAAGAAAGAATATTTAGTTTTCAGTTTTCATCGTGAAGAAAATATTGAAAATCTAGTTAATTTAAAAAAGATTGCTGAAACGTTAAATTATTTAGCTAAAGTAAAAAAATTAAAGATATTAGTTTCGACACATCCAAGAACAAAAAAACAATTAAAAAAATTAAAGAAGTTTAAATTTAATAATTTAGTAAATTTTCATAATCCCTTTGGGTTTTTTGAATATATTAATCTTCAAAAAAATGCCTATTGTACTATTTCCGATAGTGGAACAATAACTGAGGAGTCTTCGTTGTTAAACTTTCCAGCAATTACAATAAGAAATTCTCACGAGCGACCCGAAGGTATGGATGAAGGTGTAGTGATTATGTCTGGATTGGGAAAAGAAAAAGTTTTATCAGCAATAGATATTACTGTGAACGCGAGCAAAAACAGAAGTGAGGAGTTTAAAATATTAGATTACAGAAATGAACATGTGTCAGATCAAGTAAGTAAAATAATTTTTAGTTATATTGAGTTTGTAAATAAAAATACTTGGAAAAAAAATTAAATGAAGTTTCAAAAAAAAAAAAGTTTAATATTTTCTTTAAATCAAAATTTCTTTTAAAATTTAAAATATAACATTATGGAATTTTACTTAAATAAACTATCTTTATTAAAAAGACCTAGTAAGATAATTATTTTAATTATCGTAGATTTTTTTATATCTATATTCTCTCTATGGTCTTCTTTTAGTTTAAGGTTAGGTGAAATTTACAATCCATTAAAAATAGATATTAAATTATATGTAATTCTTTTTCTTATATTTATTGTTATTCAATTAAGTTTTAAGTCTTATCACCAATTATCAAGATTTTTTAGAATCAGTTCCATTAACAATCTATTGAGAAATTTTATATTATTATTTTTTTGCACATATTTAATAAGATTAATATTTTTTAGTAATATTTTTTTCCCTGAGTCAATTACTTTAATCTATCCAATTATATTTTTTATAATATCTCTATTCAAAAATTCTTTAGCTTATAATTTATATTATTATATATATAATAATTCTAAGTTATTTAATAAAAGAGCTATATTCTACAACTTTAACAATAAAACAATAAACTATCTTGAGAATATAAACAATTTCAACTTTTCTATTTGTGGAATTGTTAAACTTTCAGAAAATTTTTTAAAAGGTTATGATAAAAAATATAAGATTGTAAATGAAAATGAAATTGAAAAATATATTCATAACGAAAAAATTACAGATATTGTAATTTCTAAAAATAACATTTATGAAAATAAAATATTTTACTTTAGAAAATTTTTACATTTAAATGTTAGAGTATCGTTTCTCGATGATCTATCTAGTGCGAGAGACTTATCAAGCTCAAAAAAAATATTCATTCCAAAAATCGAAGATATAATTGAAAAGACAAAAATTGATGATCGATTTGAAGACAAAGTAAAAAAGAATATTAAAAATAAAGTGATATTGGTCGCTGGAGGAGCTGGAAGTATAGGATCCGTCCTAATTGAAAAGCTAAACGAATTATCTCCTAAAAAAATTATTGTTGTTGATAAAGATGAATTTAACATATTCAATTTAAAAAAAAGATTAAAAGAATCAAACAAATTCAGTTTTGAATTATGTGATACTTCAAACAAGCCTTATATAGAAAAAATTTTTAAACAATTTAAACCTGATGTTGTTTATAATGCTGCAGCGTATAAACATGTATCGATAGTTGAGGAAAATCCATCATATGCAAGCTTTAACAATATTCTTACAGCTATAAATCTTTGTGATCTATCAATAAAATATAGAGTAAAAATTAATTTACTCGTAAGTACTGATAAAGCAGTAAATCCAAAAAATATAATGGGAATGACCAAGAGGATATGTGAAAAAATTTATCACAGTTATTCTCTTAAATTAACAAATGATAAAAAATTTATTATTGTGAGGTTTGGAAATGTTGCGGGTAGCAAAGGTTCAGTTATACCACTCTTTCAAAAACTAATTAATCAAAGGTTAGATTTACTAGTTACAAATAAAAAAGCTACCAGATACTTAATGAGTATTCGTGAAGCGTCAGGCCTCATTATTAAAGCATCTATTTTTGGATCCAATTCAAAGACATATGTATTAGATATGGGTGAACCTATAAATATTTATACCCTAGCATATAATATGATTAAATTTAACGGCTTAAGTTTGAAAGATAAAAACAATATTCACGGTGATATTTCAATAAAAATTATAGGTTTAAGAAAAGGTGAAAAATTACATGAAAAACTAAGCTATAAGAAAAATTTGATTAAAACCAAATATAACAAAATTCTTTTATGTGATGAAGAAATATTAAGTTCAAATTTCAAATTTAAACTCTCTAAATATTTATCTAAATTAAATAAAATTTCCAATAAAAGTATTTCAAAAGAAGAGATTAAGAAATTATTTAAATTTTAAAATATTTTTTTTAATTATTAAATATTTTAATTTAAAATATTTTTTTTAAAATAACTTGAGGATAAAAAAAGAATAAATGAATTACCTAGTAAACCAAATAAAATACCAGCGATTATCATTTCCAAATATGATAAATTATTATCTGAAATTCCCCAACCTCTTATTGAATTAATATTGCTTGATTCTACAAGATTAAAATCTTTCAACCTTTCTTTGAGAGAAAAAATTTCTGACTCATTTTTATTCAAATTATTTAATATTGAGATGTTCCGCTGTAGAACATCACTCTCAGAAAAAAGATTTCCTAACTGCACAAAGTTGTTAGGGTCTTTATCTATTAGATCTAACTCTTTTTGGGTTGTTAATATTTTTTTTCTTAATAAATAATATTCTTTTTTTAAATCGATAATATGTTTTAAATCATAATTAGAATTTGTTGATAGCTCATCCAGATTAATATCTTTAGATAATAATTTTCCATACTGAGAAACCATTTCCAATATATTTTTATTTTCAAACTCTAAAAAACTTACTCTACTTTCTAATTTATTCTTTATTGCTGAGTCTAAATTAAAATTTAGTTTTTGTTCAAACCCTTGTATATCCACAGGTTGATAGCTTTGGAAAGATACTGATATAACATCAGAAGTACCTAATTTATATGATATTTGATTAATATTTTTCAACTGCTCAAGTATCAAACTCCTTGTTAAGCCATTGACAAATACATCATTCAATCCAAGCTCTGAAGCTCTCCAATTACTCATAGGAATAAATTCAATAGTGTAATTATATTTTATAGTTTTAAAACTAAGGTTATAAAAAAAGCTTAGACCTATTGAAATTGTAAAAATTATTGATACCAAGATAATTTTTTTCTTGATTAAATCTAATATATCCGCAATTGGCACTTTATTTTTACTCATACAAAGATTACTAGTATATCTTATTATCAAATATTACAAATAATATGTACTTATTTTTTTAAAATTTATATGAGGTGTTGGTGATTTATTAAAAATTTGATAACAATTAAAAAAATCAATATTAAATATGACTTACCAAAAAACACTAAATTTTTTCCTTATATTGATGATGTTATTTATTTGTTTAAATTTAACGCGAGAGCATTGGCAAAATTTTTTTAATTATGAAATAGAGAAAGAAAACTTTTATAGTAAATTCAGTAAAAATTTAGATAGAGAAATTTTGAGAATTAATGAGTCTGAATTATTAAATAGAGATTTTGAGAAACAAGAAACTCCTTTAGAACAAAGAGAAAAATCGAGATGGGTTTTTTTAAAATTATTAGTTAAACCAATGGAATTAATTCAAAACTTTTCGAAAAATCAAAATAAACTTCCTGCAGAAAAAATATCCCTTTATTTGTACTCTTTTTATATAGGTATATTTTTTTTTATTAATTTCATTATCATACATAGAATTTTGTTATTATTTGATAATGATACAAAAAAGTTCGAGTCAACCGATATAACTTTTCAAAAACAAAAATCCGTCATTTTTGTATTTTTTGCTTATCTGTTATTAATTATGTATATAAACCTTGGTCATTTTAGAGGGGGTGAAGATAATTTTTCTATAGCAGAAAGTTTGCTTTTAACAGCGGGGATTTTTTTTATAATTCAGTTTGATTTATATAAAAATAGAACTTATTTTTTCCTTTATATTATTTTAAGTATGCTTGCCCCACTGGTAAGAGAGAGTGGTATCTTTTTATCAGGATTTTACTTGGTTTATTATTATTTCAAATATAACAAAATTAATTTTAAATTAATTTTCATTCCATTTATTGCTATTATCCCTTATGTCATTGCAAATTACGATATTTTCAAATTTTATCTTGAAGATGGTTTTATACTTTCAACTGAATCCATAGATTCCCAAACTACTTGGCATGATCTAGGAAACAATTTTTTAGGAACTGTTCATGCAATATTCTATAATTTTGTGATATTTTTTATACCTATAATAATTTTTTTTAGAATTAAAAATCAACTTCAAATGTTATTTTTATTTTTTATTATATTATACTTTTTTTTACTTTCATTTGCCTCTGTATTAGATCATGTATCTACAAGATTTATGCCAGGTTGTTTAATTATAATTTACTCATATATTGGTATAAGAAATATTAATTTTAAAAATAATCTATAAAATGACTCAAGTTATTATTCCTTCAGCCGGCCTTGGTAGTAGACTTGGAACTATTACAAAAAATATAAACAAAGCTTTAATACCAGTAGGAAAAAAACCTTCAATTTCATATATAATAGATTGGTATCCAAAAGATTTTAACTTCATAATTGCTGTTGGTTATAAAGGGCAGTATATTAAAGATTATATTAAAATAGCTTACCCAAAAAGAAATATTAAGTTTGTTGATGTTAAGCCTTTTGACGGCCCTGGGTCAGGTCTTGGATATACTTTAAAGTGTTGTAACAAATATATTAAAGAAGACTTTTTTTTTCATACAAATGATGGAATAATTTTAGATAATATAAATTTTTCTTCAATTAAAACTGATACAATTTTTCTAAGCAATTATAGGGTCAACTCACTTAAATATAGAACAGTAATATCTAAAGGTGATTGTATATCAAAATTTATAGATAAAACTCCCAAGATAACTCCATCAGCTTCAAATTATGTTGGAGTAGCTTATATCAAAGAATTTACAAAATTTAAAAAATTTTTATCTAAAATCTCTTATGAGCTAGGTGAGTCTGATTATTTTATTGATAAGATTAAAAGAAAAAAAAAAGTAAACCAAATTACAGTTAGTAGCTGGTATGATGTTGGAGACATTGATGACTTAAAAAGAGCTCGAAAAGATATATCAGATTTTGATAATTTGCCAAAAGAAGATGAGTTTATTTATTTTAATAATGATAATGTTATTAAATTTTTTGTTGATAAAAAATTATCACAAAAAAGAGTTTTAAGATCAAAAAAACTAGGAAAATTTGTACCTAAGATAATTTCTTCTGCAGATAATTTTTATGCGTATAATTTTGTTCCTGGTGAACTTTTTTCAACTCAAATAGATCTTTATAAATACTTAAGTAATTTTTTAATAGATTGTAAAAAAAATTTTTGGAAAAAATTTAGATTAAGCAAAATAGAAAAAAAAAATTTTAAAAATGTATGTTTAAATTTTTATTATTATAAGTCTCTAGATAGAATAAGTAGTTTTTATCAAGGAAGTGATATCAGTGATAATAATGAAATAATCAATAATGTAAAAACACCTACATTAGATAGTTTATTGCTAAAAGTTGATTGGGATTTTTTAAGTAGTGGTATTCCAACGAGAATTCATGGAGATTTTCATTTTGAAAATATTTTAAAAACTGGAAATAAAAAACATATATTTTTAGATTGGCGGCAAGATTTTGGAGGTATTATTGAATATGGAGATATTTATTATGATTTGGCAAAATTATATCATGGTATAATAGTTGATCATGGTGCCATAAGAAATGATATGTTTGATATTAAACTGAGTGACTCAAAAAAAATAATTGATTATGAAATTTATCGAAAACAAAGCTCTTATAAATTAGAAAAAATATTAATGGATTTTTTAAAAAAAAATAAGCTTTCAATCGTCAAGGTCAAAATGTTAACTGCCTTAATTTTTCTCAATATTGCTACTCTCCATCATCAACCATATTCAATTTTTTTATATTTTTTAGGTAAAGATATGTTAAATAAAACTCTTAATGAAAAATAAAATTATAGAAAAACCTTGGGGTTCTGAAGAATTAATAGAATTAAATTCAAAATACTGTCTTAAAAAACTTCTTATGAGAGCAGGTAAGAGGTGTAGTCTTCAATATCACGAAAAAAAAATAGAAACTATCTATGTACTTTCAGGTGACTTGTATATAGAGACAGACAAAGATACAATTGTTTTAAATCCAGGCCAAACAATAACTTTAAAGCCAGGGGACATTCATAGGATGTCAGCAAAAGACAATGATGCTGTGTATCTAGAATCTTCCACTCCAGAACTTGAAGACGTTATAAGAATTGAAGATGATTATGGTAGAAATTAACCTAAGTTTTATTAACTAGAAAAATCTTACCAGTAAGTCCATAATTACCAAAATCTATTAATTGAATATTGCTGCTTAATCTAAGAAATTCATTAACGGCACCCATTTCGCCCTTTTTAGGATCTGCTTTAAAATTATAATAGTTATCAATGATTATAACAGTACCCTGTTGTATAAATGGTCGACAAAAATTCAAAGCTATCAAAGCCAATAAACTTTCTTTCAGGTAGATAATTTTTTATAATGATGAAGTCATCTGTTTTTGTAGAAGCTTGATTTGCATAAAACGCAGATACCATAGAAGAACCTTCGTAGACTCCAAATTCAAGATAGTCACCTTCAATTTGTTCAAAATTCACATAAAAGAAAACTCTTCTAAATGCTTTAATTCTCTCAATATTATGAAATAAAGGTGCAGGGACAAGATTATAAAATCTTATTACTAATTTAATTAAGAAATGAAAATTTTTAATGATATTAATAAGCACTTGTAAATATTTAAAAAATTTTTAAAACTTTATACCATATGAATGTTAGAAAAAAAACAGAAAAATATTTTACTTATTTTAGATCCAAAGATATTAATCAGCTGAAAGAACTTTTCGATGATGAAATAATTTTATGTGATTGGGAGTCAGAAATAAGTGGCCTTAATAATGTGGTATCTCAAAATATTAAAATATTTAAAAATTTGGGTAAATTTGATTTAAAAATCAAAAATATCTATGAAATTAGTAAAATTGTATTTGCTGAAATTAATATATTAACAAATGGTGAAGTTATTAAAGTAATAGATAAAATTGAGTTTAATAAAGATAATAAGATTATAAAAATTACAGCTTACAAAGGTTAACTAATATTTATTATGAACAAAAAGCATTTATTATTTATACCTGTATATAACTGTGAAAAACAAATTATTAGAGTTATAGAAAAAATAATAAAATCTCTGATAATTAATAATTTTGAAGAAATTATAGTAATAGATAATAACAGTACAGATAATACTTTTACAGTAGTTAGAAATATTATTAATGAAAAGAAATTAGTTAAGTTTAAATTATTTCAAAACAAAGAAAATTATAATCTAGGTGGCACACATAAAACAGGTTTTAATTATGCAATAGATAATAATTTCGATTATGTAACTATTCTTCATGGTGATGATCAGGGTGATATAAATAATTTGGAAAATGTATTCAAAAATGAAAAATATAAAGATTATGATTGTTGTCTTGGGTCCAGATTTGCAAGAGATTCTAAGTTAGTTAATTATCCAAAATTTAGGATTTATGCCAATTATATGATTAATTTAGCTGCATCAATAGTTAGTTTTAAATTTTTAACTGATTTAGGATCAGGTTTAAATATGTTTAAAGTTTCCTTTTTAAAAAATAAATTTTATCTTAATTTTCCAAATGGGTTAACTTTTAACTATTGTTTGATGTTTTATATTTGTGATGTTAATTCAAAATTTTTTTATTTCCCCATTTTATGGCGTGAAGATGATCAAGTTTCAAATGTAAAATTATTTAGCCATTTTTTTAAATGGTTAGATATTATGTTTAAATTTGTTTTTACAAGAAAAAGGTTGTTTCAAAATAAACTCTTAAGAGACAAAGAGTATGTTTTCAAAAAATTTAAATAGTAAGTAAATTAAAACATTTCATATAGCGTGCGATTGATGATTTTACCGCATCTTTTAAAATGTTGTCAAATTCCACTCGATTAATGTTAATGTCAGATATTAATCTTTCTTTAAGTTGTAAGAAGTTATCTGTTGAAAAAATGTAGTGACCACAAATTATAGATTTATCGTAATCATCTATTTTTTTTTCATCAATTACCCATTTAACCCACTTATTTGAAGATACACACTGTTCAATAAACTCATTTTTTAATTTATTTAAATTATATTCTTCCATTATTTCAAATAACTTTTTTGTTTCAGCAACACCATATTCTGGTGCAACATTTGCAGCGTGTATTCTAAAAGATGGGTGTTTGCTTAAAAAATCATCATCTAAATAATCGGTATTATGTTGTTTAATATTAATTTCGTATTTTTCACATAATGAAATTAAAGATGGTATTTTGCTTTGTTCAAATTTGTCTGAAATACCTTTAAATATACCAATATTTTTTGTTTCCATTACTTTGGTGCCTGTTTGAACCACTACAAAAAAAGGTTTTATGTAATTATTTTTTTTGCAAAAGTTCGTTATTTCATCAAGTGAATATTTTAATTCTTCAAGAGTGTTAGTGCCACCAGATTGCTCCTCTGTTCCAATTTCTATTTGAATTTTTTTTTCATATTTTTTTGCAGTTTCAATACAAAATACATACAGTTCCTTTAATCTTTCTAAAATAGTCTCGGTATTTAAATTTCCTGATGGGTCGATACTTGGGTCTATGTGAATAATCTTAAAACCATTTTTTATGTCAACTTCAAAAGAGTCTTTGGCAGAATTCATAGCATCTTCAATGTTATAATTTTTTTCATATTCAATATTGTTCTGGTACGGACCACCGTGGTCTCTTGATAAAATAATTTTTGAACCTCGATCTTTATCACTAACATAGTTTGAAAATTTTTCAGTTGTCCAATTATTTACATATCCACCACCCATTTTTTCAGAGTCTATTTGCCTTCGGCTAGCTATCATCATTAATGGAACATTATTATCATTAGCAAGTTCTATAGTTGCGTTAACACAATTTAAACTCATTGGACCAACACCCAGTAATGTGGAATTCTTTTTTAAAAGTATATCATTTAAAATTTTCATTTAGACCATTCACCAGATATGTCATCTGAGCTTATTTTTTTATTATAATTAAATCCTTCAAAAAATTTATCAAGAATATGAATAACTGCCTCAGCAACAGCTCTGTCTCCACCAGATCTTTTAGTAATATAATTTGCATATTTTTTTGAATTTACATCTCCGTTACCGGTCACAATAGAGTAGCCTACCTCTTTTAATGCAATATAGTCAAAAAACCCATCTCCAATAAAAATAACATCATCTAAATTATATCTATCTTTCATCCATTCTAATCTATTAATTGTACTAACTAGATCAAGCTTATATCCCATATCATGGACAATTCTTTTTTTCGAAATTTCAAAACCTTTTTTATCACCTGTAACAAATCTTACTTCTATTAATTTATCTAAAATTCCTAGAGCATCCGAGTCATCTGGGCCAAAAGCTTTCAAGTATTTTCCATCAATATTATAATAAAATTTACCATCAGTCATTACACCGTCAACATCTAAGATAAGAACTTTAGGCTTCATTTATTTTATTTAATCATAGATTTTTTAATTAGATTTTAACAATATATCATAAATATTTCATGGTTTTATAAAATACAACATCTATTTAATAGTAAATGATCATTATTATGAATATCAAATAAATTTGATATAAAATATACTAATATATTAGCTGATGTTTAAATTTAATTTCATAAACTCAAAGAAAGAAAAAATTGTAATATTAGATACCCTAACATCCAAATATGTAGAATATTGTATTCCAAAAAATATTAATTACTACAATATTGGTTATAGGGAAAAAATTAACATTATATTAAACTTAAAGTTTTTTTTGATATTCTTTTATTATTTTTTTAAAACAAAAAAAATTACACTGTCTTTAATATTATCAATATGTAGAATTAAAAGTACGGAGATTATTCTCACAAACGTAGACAATAGTGAGATGATAGCAAAGTTAAATAATTACAATGTTAATTTAAACGTAATTATGATTCAAAATGGAATGAGAAGTCATTACGATCGGCACGGTTGGACTAATATTAAAAAATTTCCAATATTATATGGTTTTGGAAAATATGAAGAGGAATTGTTAAGATTCATGAAGAAACCTATAAATGAATATATATCTGCAGGATCATTAAAATTTGGAGTTTATAAAGAAAAATTTATTTCAGAAAAAAATAGATATGAACATAAAAATAATATTTCTTATATTTCTCAATATAGAGAAGGAATGGAAAATGATAAAAAATATCAATTATGGTATGACCACAAAATTAAAATTTTACCATATTTAGAAAAACTAGACCCAAATTTTAAGATTATTTTGAATTTTAAAAGAAATACTTCTAGTGAAAAGAAAGAGACGAGTTTCTATAAAAAAATAGAATTTGCTAATAAAAAAGAAATTTTTTTAGATAAAGAGCAAGATGATTTTTCATCTTACATTCATTGTGATAATAGCAAGATATTAATATCTTATTTTTCAACACTAGCGATTGAATTCTATGGAATAGGATCAAAGGTTTTATTTTTAGCAGGAATTCCAGAGATCAAAACAGTTAGTAATGATTTTATGGGATTTTTAAAAGTTTTGCCTGAATTTTTAAAAATTACATCAAATGATTTAGAAGAAGTTCATGATAAACTTAATTATTTAAAAAGTTTGCCCCAATCAGAATATTTAGATTTAACTATTTCTTCACGCACTTTTCTTATGAATAGTGAAAAAGGTTTTGTTCACGAATTAGTAAAAAAAAAAATATTAAAGATTTTAGATAATCAAAATAGATAAGCTGTTTAATAATGATAAAAAAAGATACTGATTTATTTAAAATTATAGAAAAAAAAGATAAAAAAATATTAAAGTTATATGAAGAAATTACAGAAAAATTTTTTAAAATAAAGATTTTTAAAAGATATTTTTATTCATACTTTAAAAAAGGAAAAAAAAATATTTTATTTCAGACAAATATTACTGAAAAAAATTTATATAAGAACAAAGACGAGATAACTGATTTTCTTAAATTATTATCGATCAAGTATGTTAATAATAAAAAATTAGAAAAAAAATTAAAAATTAATTTAATTAAAAAATATAAAAATAAATCTCTATTATTTAAAATTTTAATTAATATAGTCAGAAGTCACAATCTATTTATAAGATATTTTATATACAGTATAAATTATAAAATAAGAAATTTTTTTAATGGTCGGGAAGTAGACTCTTCTAATGAAGTTATTATTTTTTCTTATCTGCTAAATCCAAAAAATTTAAAAAAATTTAAAGATCCATATTGGGGAGATATATCGTCTTTATTAAAAAAAAAAATTACATGGATTCATCATACCTATATTAACAAAGATAATATTGGAAATCTAAATTTAAAAAAATTTAATCAAAAGTTAAATGATCATAATAAAGATCAACATTTATATATAGAAGAGCTTGTTTCAGTTGGTAATTTTTTTAATATATATTTTTCATATTTATATTTATCAATAAAAAATTTATTTTTATTTTTAATAATGAAGTTTTCACTTAAAAATAATAATTTAACTAAATCTTTTTATTTAATTCATGAAGAAGTAATCTTAGAGTCCCTTATAGGTAGCACTTTTATTAGGGCTTTAATTTTTGATCAACACTTTGAGTATATTTTCAAAAAATTTAAGTCAGCTAAAAACTTTTTATATTTAAAAGAGGGTCTTAGTTGGGAAAAATCCTTTTTAGACAATTTCAAACAATATGCTAATAGAGAAAAAAAAATTTATGGCTATGTACATGTTCCAGTTAGATACTGGGATTTAAAATTAAATAAAATTAATAAGAGTATTCATTCATATCCAAGTGAATATTTGCTTGTATCATCTAAATCATGTAAGCGTAAATTGGTTAGCAAGTCACATAATAAAGACCAAATATTTTTAGTTGAAAGCTTAAGATTTAATAAAGGTAATAAAATAAAATCAAAAAAAAATATTAAAGATTATAAAAATAAATTTCTTTTACTAGGAAGCATTAATCAAGAAAATACCAAGAATATGATTAATGAAATATTAAAATATATAAAATTTTATAAACTTAATTTCACGATTGATTTTAAATCACATCCTGCAACAAATTTAGAACTTAATTCAGACTTAGTGCAAAAAATTAAAATCGATACTTTCAAAATACTCTCGCAGAGAAAATATAGTATGATATTTGTAGATTCTGACTCTTCTATTTCTTTAGAATTATTATCAGATAATTTTAAATTTCTTATATATAAAGACGCAAGTAATCTTAATACTAGCTTTTTAAGAAATGATAGATCAATTGGTTTTTTTTCTAAATACAGCGAGATCAACTCTCTAATGGTAAAAAACTTAAACAAAAAGAAAAAAAATTTATTTTTGTTAAATTCAAGTAATTATTCAAGATGGCGTCAATTATTAAAATGAAAATTTATATATTAAATTTTAATACTTTTTATTAGATTTTTGATATAAACAGCATTATTAAGCATATTATTGTGGAAAATAATTATTACACCAGTCATAGAAATTTATTATTTAAAATTTCAAGTTATTTATTTCTATCAATTCCTATTCTTCTTGTAACTGGACCATTTTTAAGTGATTTAGCCTTAAGTTTAATATCAATTTTTTTTTTAATCGAAATAATAAAATCAAAAAAATTTGAATATTTTAATAATAAGTTTTTTATCATTTTTTTATTATTTTATATTTATTTGATTGTTAATAGTATTTTTCAAAATCAAAATATTGACTCTTTTCGGATTTCAATAACGTACTTTAGATTTGGTGTTTTTAGTTTAGCTGTAGTCTATTTATTGAATCATGATATCAATATTTTAAAGAAATTATTTTATGTTTTTCTACTAATATTTTCTATTTTAGTTTTTGATGGTTTTTTTCAATTTTTTAGTGGTAAAAATATTTTAGGCTATATTCTTAACCCTGGACCAAGGGTCAGTAGTTTTTTTAATGAAGAGCTTATTTTAGGAAGTTATCTATCCAGGTTATTTCCAATTTTTTTTGGATTGATGGTCTATTTCTATAATACAATCAAAAAAACAACTTATTACTATAGTCTTTGTCTTTTTATTCTTTCTGAGATTTTAATATATCTTAGTGGAGAAAGAGCTGCCTTTTTTCATATGAATTTGTCTTCAATTTTTATCTTATTTTTTATAAGGAAATTTAGAAAAGTAAGACTTGTAATTATGTCATTATCTTTGATTTTTATTGTGGTTATAAGTAATTCATTTCCAGCCACTAAAAATAGAGTAATTGATCAAACAATCAAACAAATGAATTTATCAAGTGGTAAAGTTGACAAAGTACTTATTTTTTCAGAACAACATGATCATATAATAAGAACAGCATTAAAAATTGCAAAAGATAATATTTTTTTCGGAGTAGGGGTAAAAAACTTTAGACATTTTTGCTCCTATGATGAGTATGAAATCTCAATTTATTCCTGCAACAATCATCCACATAATACCTATGTGCAACTCGTGTCTGAATTAGGTCTGTTTGGGTTGTCTTTTGCACTTTATTTACTGTATCTATTATCTAAATTTACAATCATTCATTTTTTTAGATTATTTAAAAAAGAATATTATTTTGACGATTTTCAAGTTTGTCTCATTTCAGCTATTTTAATTAGTCTTTGGCCTCTCGTACCAACCGGAAATTTATTTAATAATTGGTTAAGTATTATTTATTATTTTCCAGTAGGAATCTTATTATGGAGCTTTAATAAAAAACGAAATGTTTAAAAAAATAAAAATATATCAATAATACAATACCTTAGGCATGAAAATAAGTATTGCAAATTTATAATATTTATATAAAAAGCACCTGCCTGGTGATTATTGCGAAAGTGTAATACCCGATCCCATACCGAACTCGGCAGTCAAGCCTTTCAGCGCCAATGGTACTTTGTCTTAAGACATGGAAGAGTAGGACATTGCCAGGCATATCTAAAATGAAAAATCTCATTATTGTAACTGGTGGCGCAGGATTTGTTGGATCTAATTTAATTAAATCACTTTTAAAAATAACAAATAAAAAAATTATTAGTTTGGACAACTATTCTTCTGGAAATAAAAAAAATCATCTAAAAGATCATAGGGTAAAATACTTAAAAGCAAATACTATTGATATTGATAAATATTTAAAAGATGTAAAAAAAAAAATTCATACAATTTTTCATTTTGGAGAATTTGCAAGAATTTATCAAAGTTTTAAAAAATTTGATGAGTGTTTTAAATCAAACTCTATTGGCACAAATGCTGTGTTTAAATTTTGTTTGAATAATGATATTAAGCTTATTTACTCGGCAACTTCAGCATCGCTTGGTAATAAAGGACATGATAAAAACTTATCTCCCTACGCTTTTACAAAATCTAAAAATTTAGAATTACTGGAAAATTTAAAAAAATGGTTTAATTTTAAGTTTGAAGTTATTTATTTTTATAATGTTTATGGATCAGGTCAAATTAAAGAAGGTGATATGGCAACAGTGGTTGGTATTTTTGAAGATCTTTATGAAAAAAAAAACCTTTAACAGTTGTTAAACCTGGAACCCAGACAAGACGATTTACCCATATTGATGACACTGTTAGAATTTGTATCAAAGCATGGAAGAAAAATAAATGTGCTCATTATAGTATTAGCAATAAAAAATCTTACTCTATTATAGATCTTGCTAAAATGTTTGAATCTAAAATTATTTACTTAAAACCAAGATTGGGTGAGCGATATGCGTCAGCATTAACAAAAATATCAAATAATCATAAAATAATTAATAAATACGGAAAAATAGATTTGAAAGATTATGTAACTTCGTTTATTAAAGGTGAAAAATTATGAAAATAAAAAGCTCATTAAAGTCAATTAAAAAAAGAGATCTTAATTCTAAACTTGTAAGAAGAAGAGGTCGTGTGTACGTCATCAATAAAACTAATCCAAAATTCAAAGCAAGACAGAAGTAATTTTTATGGATAATGAAAACCATAAAAATACCTGGAATAATTTTACTAAGTTTGTGTTGTGGGGAACTGTCGCGGTTATTGTTGTTTTAGTTTTAATGGCAATATTCTTACTATAAGATCAATGTATGAAAATTGCTTCTATTTTAGAAAACCAAAAAATTGAAAAGAGGATAGCAATTACTCCTGAGATTGCAAAAAAATATATATCAATTGGTCTCGAGGTCTCATTATCTGAAAACTACGGAAGTCATCTTGGAATAAAAGATGGAGAATATAAAGATTTAGGAGTATCAATTTCAAAAGATGAAAACAAAATCATATCTAATGCAGATATTATTGTTCAGTTAGGTTTATTAAGTGATGATAAAAATTCTTTTTTAAAAGAAAATCAAACATTTGTTGGAGTTTTAAACCCATATGACAATAAAGATAAAATAAATAATTTAGTTAAAAAAAAAATAAATACTTTTTCTCTTGAGTTACTCCCAAGAATAACAAGAGCTCAGTCCATGGATATATTATCCTCACAAGCAAACCTTGCAGGTTACAAGGCAGTAGTGGAATCTTTTGCTCATTTTGAAAAAGCAATTCCAATGATGATGACTGCAGCAGGAACAATACCAGCTGCAAAAGTATTAGTTGTTGGAGCAGGAGTTGCTGGGCTACAAGCAATTGCAACTGCAAAACGAATGGGTGCAATTGTTTTTGCAACAGATGTAAGAATGGCTTCTAAAGAACAAGTTGAAAGTTTAGGGGGGAAATTTTTAACAGTTGAAGGAGCTGAAAATTTAGAAACCGAAGGAGGTTACGCTAAAGAAGCATCAGACGATTTTAAAAAGAAACAAGAAGAATTATTAACAGAAACATTAAAGAAAATTGATATAGTAATATGCACAGCTTTAATTCCTGGAAAAAAAGCACCAGTAATTATTAAAGAGGGCATGATTAGTAATATGAGTTCAGGTTCGATAGTTTATGATTTAGCTGCTATTCAAGGTGGAAATACAGCACACACAAAAGTTGATGAAATTGTAGATATTAATGGTGTTAAAATAATGGGGGAAAGTAGTATATTAAATAAACTTCCAACTTCTGCATCAAATTTATATGCTAAAAATGTATTTAATTTTGTGTCGAATTTATATGATAAAGAAAATAATAAAATTAATATAAATTTAGAAGACGAGATAATTGAAAAAACGTTAATAAAATAAAATTATGGAAATAGATCCTTTTATATTCAGATTAAGTATTTTTATCCTTTCAATTTTCATAGGATATTATGTGGTTTGGAGCGTTACTCCATCACTTCACACACCTTTAATGTCTGTAACTAACGCAATTTCATCAGTAATTATTGTTGGTGCAATTATTGCAGCTTTATCAGGTAATAAAGGAGTAGTTTTCACATCTTCAAGTATTTATGGTTTTTTAGCAATTGTTCTTGCAGCAGTTAATATCTTTGGTGGATTTTTGGTTACTCAAAGAATGCTCGCAATGTACAAAAAAAAGAAAAAGGATAAATAATCTGTGTCTGCAAATCTTTCAGCAATTCTATATTTAGTTTCAGGTGTATTATTTATTCTAGCCTTAAGAGGACTATCTTCTCCTGAAACATCAAGACAAGGAAATTTATTTGGAATAATTGGAATGTTGATAGCTGTGACAGTAACATTTCTGTCTGTTGGTAATTTTAGTTCTGGATTTATTTATGTACTTATATTTTTAGCAATCGGTGGAAGCATTGGAGCATTTATAGCTTACCGTATACCAATGACTGCAATGCCTGAATTGGTTGCCGGCTTTCATAGTTTAGTTGGTCTAGCAGCAGTGTTTGTTGCAATTTCAGCATTTATAAATCCTGAAGCATTTAACCTTGGAACTCCAGGAAATATTAAGCTTGCAAGTTTAATAGAAATGGCTATCGGAGCAGCAGTTGGTGCAATTACTTTTTCTGGATCTGTTATAGCTTTTTTAAAATTACAAGGAATAATGTCTGGTGCGCCTATAACCTTTAAAGGTCAGCACTTATTAAATGCATTATTATTAGTATTAATTGTCATATTAACGATTTACCTTTGTTCAACACAATCAGCTAATTTATTTTGGATATTAATTGCAGTATCTTTTTTAATTGGATTTTTAATTATTATTCCAATTGGTGGTGCAGATATGCCTGTAGTAATTTCAATGTTGAATTCTTATTCAGGCTGGGCTGCAGCTGGAATTGGATTTACTTTAGAAAATACTGCTTTAATCATTACTGGTGCATTAGTTGGATCATCTGGAGCTATACTTTCATACATAATGTGCAAAGGAATGAATAGATCTTTCTTTAATGTTATTTTAGGAGGTTTTGGTGCAACAGATCAAACTTCAGGAAGTCAAAATAAAGAACAAAGGCCAGTTAAAAGTGGGAACGCTGATGATGCAGCTTTTCTAATGAAAAATGCTTCTTCAGTAATAATAGTTCCTGGTTATGGCATGGCTGTTGCTCAAGCTCAGCACGCACTCAGAGAAATGGTAGATACCTTAAAAAAAAATGACATCAAGGTTTCATATGCAATACACCCAGTCGCAGGTAGAATGCCTGGACATATGAATGTTTTACTAGCAGAGGCCAATGTTCCCTATGATGAAGTGTTTGAACTAGAGGAAATAAATAATGATTTTGCAAACGCTGATGTTGCTTTTGTAATAGGAGCTAATGATGTGACTAATCCAGTTGCTAAAACAGATCCACAGAGTCCAATTTATGGAATGCCAGTATTAGATGTTGAAAAATGTAAATCAGTTTTATTTGTAAAAAGAAGCTTATCACCTGGATACGCTGGAATTGATAATGATCTTTTTTATAAAGAAAATACATTAATGTTGTTTGCTGATGCAAAAAAAATGACTGAGAATATAACTAAAAATTTATAGCAGTTTAATGAAAACAAAAATATTTTGTGATATTGCAGACATAGAGTTAGTAAAAAAATTTAATAAAAAAAAAATTGTCAAAGGTTTTACTACAAACCCTAGTTTAATGCGAAAAGCAGGAGCAAAAAATTACGCTTCTTATGCAAAAAAAATTATTAAGTTAGTTGAAAATAAATCAGTGTCAGTTGAAGTTTTTGCTGACGATTTTCCTACAATGAAAAATCAAGCAATGAAAATAAATAACTGGGGAAAAAATGTATATGTAAAGATTCCAATAACTAATTCAATAGGAAAATTTTCTGGAAAATTGATTAAAAAATTAAATGAAAAGAATGTCAAACTAAACATAACGGCTGTATATAGCGCAAAACAAACAGAGAAAATTCTTAAAGTTTTAAATAATAAAACAAAAGTAATAATATCAATTTTTGCTGGAAGGGCAGCAGATGCAGGAAAAGATCCTATCCCAGAAATTAAAAAAAGTATTAAGCTTGCTAAAAAATTTAAAAATGTTGAAATTCTCTGGGCAAGTGTAAGAGAACCTTATAATTATTTGCAAGCTAAGAAATTAAAATGTCATATTATAACAGTACCTCCTGTAATAATTGAAAAAATTGAAAACTTTGGCAAGACATTCGACGCACTAACTAAAGAGACAGTTAATAATTTTTTAATAGATAGTAAGAAATCAAAATTTAGAATCCATTAATTTTTTATTGTACCAATGAATTCCTGAAAATAGAAATATCCAAAATAATATAGAAAAAATATTTAAAATTCTAAGACCAAATCCGATAAATATCATATCTAAAAAATCTTTTGTCACAAAAGCAGCAGAAATCGTTAGCGTAATTTCAAATAATCCAACAAAATTTACAAGCAATAAAGTAGAGAATAAAATAGAGCTTAGATAAATAAAAAAAGCATTTATTAAACTTATGTCAAGACCAAATTTTACTGTCGCAGTATAGAATATCAAACATTGCAATAGAGATAAAACAAAAAATAAAATAAAAATAAATTGAAAATATTTTTTATTTAAGAAAATAATATTTTTAATTTTTTTAAGTTCTTCATAAATTTTTTTAAATTTATTAAAATTTAATAATTTTTTTTTTAAAAATTTATAAATGTTTAGCCTATAAAAATATAATAAATAAACTAGAGTAAAAAATAATATAAAAAAAATTGCCAATGTTTTTAATTCAACTCCTGCAACTTTTAAAAAACCAAACAAAATTGCAAGAAAAAAAAAACAAATTAGTGAAAAAATTGAGAGAAACGCTTGGCTTAAAGAATATTCTAATAAAGTTATTTTAGAGTTATTTTTTAATTTATAATATTTGTAAAACAATCCACTACCTGGAATTATCATCCCAATCAACCCCCCTTGTAAAAAAGTAGAATTAATAAAAAAAAAATTTATCTTATCAGAGCTAATTTTTTTAATTATTGCAAAAAATAAAACAGATATTGCTAAATTATTTAAAAAAACTAAAAAAATTAAATCTATATTTTGAAGAGAAAAAATATAGGAAATTTTGGATAGTTGGATTTTATCTAGAACAAAAAGTAAAATAATAGTAATTAAAAAAACTACTTGAAGAAAAATGTTAATATATTTTTTTTTTTATACATGTATTATAAATTCTTCTAATAAACTCTTTATATATAAAAAAGTTGAAATCCAAGAAAATTATTATACATTGTGGCTATCCAAAGTCTGCTTCAGCTACAATAGTAAATGAAATGATCAAAATAGTTAAAAATTACAATGTAGTCAATGTAAATGAGGATCCCGAATTATTAAATACTTTTGAAGAAATATTAAATTTAGATGAAAGCACATATAAGAAAAAAAAAATTAAAGCGAATTTTCAAAGACACAAATAATAAATTGAAAAAACATTTCCAAATTAAAAGTAAATTATTTGATAAGTATTATATAGAATCAAAATTTTAAAATATAGAAAATAAAATGTTTATTGATTTAATACAGTATAATATGTAGTTTGATTACTTTTAATTATGATCACCCAAGCTTATAAAATCTGCACAAACTGTGTGATGGACACTTCCTCTCCAGATATTAGTTTTGATAAAAATGGTGTTTGTAATTATTGTTTTTCATATCTAAACAAAATTCGGAATAATTTTAATATACGTGTCAAAAATTTAGAATTGGAAAAAATTATAAAAAAAATAAAGAGCCATAGTTTAAAAAAGAAGAAAAAATATGACTGTTTAATTGGTATTAGTGGAGGACTAGATAGCAGTTATCTTGTTTATTATGTTGTTGAGAAATTAGGTCTAAAACCTTTGTTATTTCACGTAGATGCTGGATGGAATTCAAGTATATCTGCAAATAATATTGAAAAATTGGTTGATAAGTTAAATTTGGATTTAATTACTAAAGTAATTAATTGGAATGATATGAGAGATTTACATTTAGCTTACTTCAAATCTGGAGTACCAAGTTTAGATACAATTCAAGATCATGCATTTTTTGGCGCAATGTACAAATATGTTGAAGAAAATAATTTTAAATTTATTTTAACGGGAGCAAATTTTGCGACTGAATTTATTAGAGCGCCACTAGATTGGGCATATCATGCTTCTGATACAAAACAGATAAAAGACATACACAATAAATTCGGAGAAAGACAAATAAAATTTTTTCCATATTATGATATCTTTAGGTCGAGAATATATTTAAGAATTTTAAAAGGAGTAAAAATGTATCATCCTTTAAATTATATTAATTATGATAAAAAAAACTCAATTAAAACACTTAAAGAAAAATTTGGTTGGCAGGAATATGTCCAGAAACATCATGAATCAAGATTTACTGCATTTTTCGAAAATTACTGGTCATTAAAAAGATTTGGTCATGATCGAAGAAAATTGTCATATTCTGCAATGATTTTATCAGGACAAATGAAACGAGAAGAGGCTTTAAATAAAATAAAAGAGGAACCAATCAGTAATTTAGAATTAAAAAAAGAAATATCATTTGTTTGTAATAAGCTTGATATTTCAAAATCTGAATTTGAAGAATTCTTTAATTTAAGAAAAAAGAGTTTTAGAGATTATAAATCTAATTATTTTATTATTAATTTTTTTACAAAAGTACTTAATACCCTAAACATTGAAAAAAGAATTTTTTAAATGATAGGAATAATATCGTATGGTTTAGGAAATATACTAGCAATAAAAAATGTTATTGATGAAATGGGTGTTGAAATAAAAATTATTCAAAATCCTACTGAAATTAATGATGAAATAAATAAGATTATTTTACCAGGTGTAGGCTCATTTGACAAAGCAATAGAATTATTAGAAAAAAAAAAATTTATTGAGGCTATAAATAATTTTGTAAAAAAAAAAGATAATTACCTTTTAGGGATTTGTGTTGGTATGCAAATTTTGGCTACTAAAAGTGAGGAAGGCAAAAAAAAAGGACTTAATTTAATTCCAGGAACGGTAAAAAAACTTAATAAAGCAAATATACTTCCTCATATTGGCTGGAATAAAGTAAATAAAACAAGAAATAATTCTTTATTTGAAAATTTAAAAAATAAAAATAATTTTTATTTTTTACATTCATATTATTATGAATTGGATTGTGATGAATTTGAAATAGCCAAATCTTTTTATTTTCAACATTTCACTTGTGCAATATCATATAAAAATATCTATGGAGTACAATTTCATCCAGAAAAAAGTCATAAATCGGGTAAAATTATTTTTGAAAATTTTATAAATTTAAATGAAAATTAAAAGAATAATCCCAGCACTCACAATTCTCAATGGGGATTTAGTTAAAACACAAAAATTTGATCAATTAAATTATAATTATATTGGAGATGTATTAAACTCCGTCAGAATATTTAATGATAAAGAGGCAGAGGAAATAATTATAACTGATATAGGCTCTACAATTAATAATTCTGAACCAAATTTTGAATTGATTAAAAAAATATCAAGTACTGCAAGAATGCCAATCACTTATGGAGGTGGCATAAAAAATATTTATCAAGCAAAAAAAATTATATCTTATGGAGTTGAAAAAATATCTATAAGTTCAAAATTATTTAAAAATTTTGAATTTTTAAAAGAGTTAAATACAGAATTTGGAACACAAAGCATATCAGTTACAATTGATATAAAAAAAGTAAATAATGAATATTTTATTTATATTAATAACGGTAAATTGAATACTCAAATAAGGCCAGAGGATTTTATTGAAGGAATTTATGGTTATGCAGGTGAATTAATTATCAATAATATAGATAATGATGGAATGATGAATGGAATAGACGAAAATTATATTGAAACAATTTATAAAAAAATTAAAATTCCACTAGTTGTAATGGGTGGAATAGGAAGTATTTTGGAAGTTTCTAAAATTTTTAGAAAATTTGATATCATTGGAGTAGCTTGTGGAAGTTTATTTATCTACAAAGGCATAAATAAAGCTGTTTTAATTAATTATCCAAAAAAGGAAATTTTATCTAATTTAGACCAGTAATTCAAAATGACAAATTGGGAACTTTTTGAAGGAACAGATGAAGAGTGGGATCAAAATGTATTTAATTATGATGCAAATTATAGACAGTTAACATCATGGGCAGATTTAAAAAAACTTAAAAATTGGAAAGTATTAAGACTAGTATGCAAAAATGAAAAAAAAACATTAATACAAATATTTTATAAAAAATATTTTTTAGTAAATTTTATCTATTGTCCTGGAGGAGCCATAGGATCTTCTAAAAATCTAGATCAAGGATTTATAGATTCTGTTAAAAAATATACAAAATCCAGAGTATTTTATATTAGGATTGATGATAGCAGTAGTAATTTAGAAAATTTGAATTTCTTCAAAAGTTCTCAAATGTGGAGTAGACCAATTTATAGGACTAACGAGTCTAAGTGCGCTTATTTAGAGTTGGCTAAAGAATTTGACACAAAGAATATTTTTAAGCTTTCTTCTCGAGATTTTAAATATAGTTTAAAAAGGTCTAAAAAGAAAAAATTAGATTATCTACATACTTGCTCTCCTGACTCCAATCATTTAGTAGAAATAAGTCTGGGAATGTTTAAAAAAAAAAAATAAAAATGATGGAATATCAAGACTTTGAGGATTTTAAGTTCGCCTTGAAGAATAATATGCATTTTGTAATAGCTTATGATGAAAATAAAAATCCTTTAGCATACAGGGCTATTTTGGTTTTAAAAAATAAAGCTTGGGATATTGCAGCAGCGACTAGTTTAGAGGGAAGAAAAAAATTTGCAGGATTTGGTTTATTTGAGGAAGTGCTAAAAGTTTTAAAAATTCTTTCTATAGATCAATTTAACCTAGGTTCTCTAACATCTGAAAATAGAGGCGTAAACGACTTTAAGATTGGAACAGGTGCTAAAGAGCTGTTGTATGTAGGTGAATTTGAATATTGTAATTTTAAATATTTGAAGAAAATAATCAATTCTTTAATTGGTTTTACACTTTCAAAAAAACTTATTGGTTTTAATTTCTTAAGACGTTTATATTATTAAAATGTTAAAAAATTTACCCCACCCAAAAAAAATCATTAATGATGTTAGAAATAAAAATTATGTCATTTATGACAATGTAATAAATCAAAGAGTTTTTAAAGAAATTAAAAAATTTTGGATAGAATATTTTAAAGATTATTTGAAATTTAAAAGTAGTGATTTGTATGGTTCAACAAGAAGTTTAGGAGATGATAATTATAATTCTTTTAAAAGGGAAAAAAAAATAGTTATGTTTCGTAGAACAGAGTTTCCATGGAACACTCCAATTCACAAACCTACACAGAGATTAATTTTTGAACTTAATAAAGTTAGAAATTTAGCACTAGATCTTGATGAGAACCATGGTTTATTATTTAACCCTGATTTGGAGGTTTCTTTTTCACAAATTAATAATTACCCAGACAAAGAAGGAACGATGTTTCCTCACAAGGATACAAAGAAAAATAATTTATTATTAAGTTGTATGTTCAACATAACATCAAAACAATTAGATTTTGAAGATGGAGGTTTATATTTAATAATTAAAAATAAAAAAATTGATATTGACTCATTAATGCATCCTAGATCTGTTGTTTTTTACAATGGAAATTTAATTCATGGAGTGGATAAAATAAAATCCAGTAAAGGAATTGGAAGAATTGCAGGTTATCCAATGAAACAATTTTTTTTATCAAAAAGTAGAATCCCTAATTATGTCAAAAAAATTGTTAGAGTAGACAATGCTATTAGACGAAAATTTAATCTTAAATCAGCAGTAAAACAGGGAAATTCAGCTTTATTAAAAATGAAATAAAAATTTTATTAGAAATTAATATTGATTGTAATAATTGACTGAAAAAAATCTAGAATGTTGGATTTAATAAAAATAATCAAAAATAACTTTACTTTTACTCTAATCCTTTTTTTAATTATATTGAGTGTTTTTTTGTCGTCGTGACTTGATACTAAATATTTTTTTATATTAATATTTTTAACATCGTAATATTCTATTTTTCTATTTGTTCTTTCACTCCATAAGCTTTGATCTTTTTTATTAAATTTTTTTAGTTCTCTTAATACAAGCCCAGAAAAAGGATGATTTTTAAAAGTTAAAATTAAAATTTTAATTAGAATTTAATTTTAAATGTAAAATAATTAGATGTTAAATATGAAACTAGTTTTTGGTTGCGGGGGACGGATTTGAACCGCCGACCTTCAGGTTATGAGCCTGACGAGCTACCAGACTGCTCCACCCCGCGGTATATCTAAATTCTATTCTTTAGTTTATTTAACTTTTTAACTCTTTTAATATTTTCTTGTAGAATTCTTTTCTTCTTTTCTGAAGGTTTTTCATATGTATTTTTTAATTTTATTACCTTAAAAAAACCATCTCTTTGAAGTTTTCTTTTTAAAACTCTTAGAGCTTGTTCAATGTTGTTATCTTTAACTTCTATTTTCATATATTATTTTAAAGATGATTGGTTACCATTATAAGATTTTGATGTCTATTAAATTTATTCATTGTTAGATATTTCTTTAGATTGCTTTGCTTTCTCTTTCTCTTTCTTTTCTCTTTTAATTCTTCTTTCAGCTTTTTCTAAAGCTTCAATAAGATCTTTTTGACTAAAAAGGTTTAGAGCAACAGGATCTTTTGGATTTAGATTATTATAGTTCCAATAACTTTTATTTCTTATTGAAGTAACTGAATTTTTTGTAATACCAACAAGTTTTGCAATTTGAGAGTCTTTTAGCATATTATGCTGTCTCATTAACCATAAAGCTGAGTCTGGTTTATCTTGTCTTTTGGATAAGGGCACATATTTCTTAATTTTCTTATCATTATTCGATATTTCAATATCGGTACTTTTAATTAGTAATGGTCTATTTTCGTCCTTAGATGATAATTCAATTTCTTCTCTAGAAAGTTGACCAGAGATTATAGGATTATAAGCTTTAATTCCTTTTGCTACTTCGCCATCAGCAATTCCTTGAATCTCAACTTCATGTAAATTACAAAAATTTGCGATTTGTTTAAAAGTAAGTGTTGTATTTTCAACTAACCAAACAGCTGTAGCCATTGGCATCAAAGGTGCATTTGACATTTAATTTTTTTTATCTGATTTAAAGTTTTGAAATTTTTTATTAAATTTACTTATTCTACCTTTATCCATTAGCTTTTGTTTTCCACCTGTCCAAGCAGAATGAGATTTTGGATCAATCTCTAGTTTAAGTAAATCACCTTCAGCACCCCAAGTTGATTTTGTTTCAAATTGAGTTCCATCAGTCATTTCGACTTTAATTGTGTGATAATTTGGGTGTATGTCTTTTTTCATATCGAGACTTATAACAAAAGAATTTTATAACACAATTAAAAGTTAACTAAATTTTTCAACATTTTGTCATTAATTGCAGCACTTGAAGCCTTAATATCAATCTTATTTACATCAAATTTATGAATATCGTTTACAATTCCTCCTGCTTCTTTGACTAATATTTCTCCAGCAGCAATATCCCAAAGATTAATCTTATTATGAAAAAAACCATCAAGCCTGCCAGAAGCAACATAAGCCAAATCTAATGCTGCACATCCACTATACCTCATATTTAGATTACTAAATTTTACACCCTCATGATTACTTGAAAATAAACAATCATCAATTAAGTTTTTTTTAGAAACCCTAAGTCTTTGGTTATTCATAAAAGCTCCTTTTTCCTTTTCAGCAAAAAACATTTCATCTTTAATAGGGTCAAAAATTAAACCACTAATAATTTCATCTTTTGATTTAAGCGCAATGCAGATTGCAAAGTGAGGTATGCCATGTAAAAAGTTTGTTGTTCCATCAATTGGGTCAATAATCCAAATATTTTCTTTATCATTGTTTTTAATTATTCCAGTTTCTTCAGTTATGAAAGAGTAGTTTTTTTTAATTTTTGATAATTCTTCAATTAAAATTTTTTCTACATTTTTGTCAGTTTTTGTAACAAAGTCATAAGGTCCTTTTTTAGCTACTTGTAATTTTTCAACTTCACCAAAATCTCTAATAACAGACTTGGAGGCTTTTTCTGCAGCTTTTATCATTATATTGAGATTTGCTGATATAGATATCATCTTAATTATATTTTTTTAATATATTCAAATGTTCTAGTATCAACAATAACTTCATCACCAGAATCTATAAAAGGCGGAACTTGAATACTTAATCCGTTATCTAAAGTAGCAGGTTTGTAGGATGAGGAAACTGTTTGACCTTTTAGAGCGACATCTGTTGTTTCAATTTTACATTTTACCTGATTAGGAAGTTCAATTGAAATAGGACTTTCATTATGAAAACTTACTGTAACTTCAAGGTTTTCAGTCAATAACTTTCCTTTTTCCTCAATAATATCTTTTTTAATTTCAATTTGCTCAAATGTTTTAGGATTCATAAAAATATAATTATTTTCATCATCATATAGATAGTTAAAAACTGTTTCTTCAAGTGTTGCTTTTTCAACAGTTTCACTAGATCTAAATCTTTCATTTAATTTTGTATTTTTTCCTACACTTTTCATTTCAACTTGAGCAAATGCCCCGCCTTTACCAGGTTTTACATGTTGAGTTTTTAGAACTAGCCATAAGTCATTTTTATATTCTAAGAGCATTCCTACTCTTATTTCACCAGCATTTATTTTCATTTAATTTTTTCTATAGTTTCAAAGGGTTTATATTTTTTATTTTTCCAAACGTAGCCTGAAATAGCTAATAAATTAGCATTGTTCAATAACAGTTTTTTATAATTGTTTATATTAATTCCTCCAATAGCAACTATTGGTACTTTAGTTAACTTTTTTACTCTATTTAAAATTCTAGTTGTAGCTCTATACTTAACCTTTTTTGTTTTAGTAGAAAAGAAAGCGCCAAAGGCAATATAATCAGCTTTTCCTTTAATAGCAGCTTTTGCTAAATTAATAGAGTTATGACAGGTAATTCCTATAATTTTATTTCCAATTATTTTTTTTGCTTCATTCAAGCCCATATCTTTTTGTCCTAAATGACAACCGTCGGCATTAAGTTTTTTTGAAAGAATAGGATCATCATTTATTAAAAATTTTACGCTATTTTTTTTACAAATTTGTTTTATTTTTTTTCCAATTAAAATTTTCTGCTTAAAGGAATATTTTTTTAGCCTCATTTGAAAAAAACCAACCTTACCAGTATTTAACACTTCTTTTAAATCTTGATAGAATTGGGGGTATATATTGTTGGGGGAAATAAGATAAATAAATTTTTTTTTATTTATTCTCAAGTTCGCTAGACCATTTTCCTTGAGCAGCTAAGGTGTTCATTTTTGCTCTATGATTAAAAATATTTTGTGTTCCTTTGATATCTTTAATATCTTTTGACCAGAATTTCAAAGCACTTTGTTGAAGTGCTCTTCCATAAGAGTAAGTCATTATAAAATTAGTATCATTATTTATATTTATTAAGTGTAAATTTTCTGTTGCCTGAATTTCTGATTGACCTCCTGATAAAAAAGCAATTCCAGGTACTTCACTCGGAACAGATTTTTTAAGACACTCAAGCGTTTTAGACGAAACCTCTTCATTAGAAATTTTATTTTTTGATTTACTTCCTGCCAGAATCATATTTGGTTTCAAAATTATTCCTGTGAGATCAATTTTGTGCATTATAAGTTCTTCAAAACATTTTTGAATTACCTCAGATGTTTTAATTAAACAGTGTTCTGCTGAGTGCTCACCATCCATTAAGACTTCTGGCTCAACTATTGGAACCATTCCACATTCTTGGACTAAAGCAGAATATCTTGCAAGTGCGTGAGCATTTGAGTTGATTGCAAGTTTACTAGGATATTTTTCTCCAATATTATAAACACCTCTCCATTTTGTAAATCTAGCACCAAGTGTATAATACTTTTTTAATCTTTCTCTTAATCCGTCTAAGCCTTCGGTAACTTTTTCTTCTGATGAATTTGCTAAATCTTTTGCGCCAGTGTCTACTTTAATTCCTGGAACTGCCCCTGCTTCTGAGATCATAGCTGGGATTGTTTTTCCATAATTTGAAGTTTGATTGATTGTTTCATCATACAAAATAACGCCACCAATACAGTCTTTCATGCTGTCCGCTGCAAAAAGTGTTTCTCTGAAAAGAAGTCTATTTTCAGGTGATGATTGAACACTTACCGACTCTAATCTTTTAGTCATAGTTCCATTACTTTCGTCTGCAGCAAGTATGCCTTTACCGTTTGAAAGAATTTTTATAGCGATTTTATTAAGTTCAGACATATTAATTTAAAGCTTTTATACCAGGAAGCTCTTTTCCTTCAAGATATTCTAAGAAGGCTCCACCAGCAGTTGAAACAAAATTAAAATCGGTTATTGCATTTAAATTATTTAATAATGAAACTGTATCTCCACCTCCTGCAACTGAATAAATTTTATTAGATTTATTATTTTCTATTATCTTTTTAGCAATTTTAATACTGCCATTAGCGAAGTTTGGATTTTCAAAATACCCTGCAGGCCCATTCCACAAAATAGTACTACTTTCATCAATAATATTATTAATAATATCAATAGTTTTTGGACCAATATCTAAAATCATTTCATCTGATAAAATTTCATTTAACTTTTTTATTTGAGGAACTCCATTTAAATTCTTTCCTACAATAATGTCTTCAGGGTATATTATTTTGCATTTTTCTATTTTTGAAAGTGAAAAAATTTCTTTAATAATTGGATCAGAGTTTTCTTCTTGTAAGGATTTTCCAATATTGTTACCCATATATTTAATTATATTATTAGCCATTCCACCTACAATTATAATATTATCAAATTTAGGTATTAAATTTTTAATTATATTAATTTTAGTTGAGACTTTAGAGCCTCCAATTATGCAGGTTATAGGTTTTTTAATTTCAGAAGTGATTTTTTTTAAAGCATCAACTTCTAAATTAAGTTGCAACCCAGAGTAAGAAGGTAAAAATTTAGTTATACCATGAATTGATGCATGTGCTCTATGAGAGCATGAGAAGGCATCATTAACATAAATGTCAGCTAAAGTTGCAAGATGTTTTGCAAATTGTTGATTATTTTTTTCTTCCTCAGAACAAAATCTTATATTTTCTAACATAACTATTTTTTTATTATCACTACAAAATAAATCTTTAGAGGTTATCTCGTTAACATTTTTTGAAATCAGTTTTATATTTTGACTTAATTTTATTTCCAAATCTTTACATATTGGTCTAAGTGAAAGTTCGTTTACAACTTTTCCTTTTGGTCTTCCTACATGAGAAATAATTATTATTTTTGCATTTTGGGAGATTAAGAATTTTAAAGTAGGTAGAATTTTATCAATTCTTGTTGTATCAGTGATTCTGTCACCATCTAAAGGAACATTTAAATCTAATCTTAACAATATCTTTTTATCATTAAGATTTGTTTCCTCTTTTATACTTTTCATCAAGTGATTTTGTGGACATATTCTGCTATGTCACACATTCTATTTGAAAATCCCCATTCATTGTCATACCAGGCTGAAATTTTTCCCATATTTTTACCAACAACACTAGTAAGAGATGCGTCTACAATTGCTGATGATGAATTATGATTAAAATCAATAGATACTAGTTTTTCTGAAGTTATTTCTAGCACTTTTCTAGATTGATTTTTTGTTATTTCTGTAAAAGCATCATTAATTTTTTCTTTGCTTATCTCTTTTTTAGTACAAAAAACTAACTCAATAAGAGATACATTGGGAGTTGGAACTCTCATAGCGACACCTTCCAACTTTCCTTTCAATGAAGGGATTATTTCTCCTATAGCTTTTGAAGCTCCTGTAGATGTTGGAACAATTGATTGGCTTGCTGATCTTGCTCTTCTCGGATCTTTGTGAGAATTATCTAAAATTCTTTGGTCGCTCGTAAAAGCATGGATCGTTGTCATAAAACCTTTTTCAATTTCAAAATTTTGATGAAGTGCGTTTACTACAGGTGCTAAACAATTAGTAGTACATGATGCAGCAGAAATTATTTGATCATTTTTAGTAAGCTCACCTTCATTTACGCCAAAAACAACAGTTTTGTCAGCGTTTTTACATGGGGCAGAAACTATAACTTTTTTTGCACCATTATTAATGTGTGCTAGTAGTTTTTCTTTTGAATTAAATTTTCCAGTACATTCAAAAACATAATCAACACCAAGTTTTTTCCAATTAATATCTTCAATTTTTGACTCTTGGGAAAAAGTAATCTTATTTTTATTAATAATTAAATGATTTTCATCGCAATCAAGGTCTGCATTAAATTTTCCATGTACAGAATCGTATTTAATTAGAGCGCAACTTGCTTCAGAATTAGATCTGTTATTGATGTGTTTTATTATTATATTTTTGTTTTGACTTTCAATGATCGCTCTAATAACCATTCGTCCAATTCTTCCCATTCCATTTATTCCAACATTTATAGTCATATTTTTTTTCTAACTAGTTTTTTTGATTTGTTTGTAATGTTTGCTGCTGTTAAACCAAAGTGTTTATAAATTTCTTTGTATGGTGCACTTTTACCAAATGTATCAATTCCAAAGGTTAAACCATTATCACCAACATACTTTTTCCAGCAATCTGTTGATGCCGCTTCAATAGAAATTTTTATTTTTGTTTCATTAATAATTTTTTGTTTGTATGAATTGGGTTGTAAGTCAAAAAGATCTTGGCAAGGCATCGATATCACTTTTGAGTATATCTTATCTTTGGCCAATTTATGACTAATCTCGATCGCCAAATTAACCTCAGAACCACTTGCAAGTATTGTTAAATCAATCTTTTTATTTGTTCGTAATACTTCATAGGCTCCAAAAGAACACTTATTGATGTTTGAATATTTTATTCTTATTGGATCAAGGTTTTGCCTAGTCAAAGATAAAACACTTGGTGTTTTTGAACTTTTTAGCGCATGTTCCCAACACTCAATAGTCTCCATTCTATCTGCAGGTCTAAAAACATTAAGATTTGGAATAGAACGTAAGCCTGATAATTGTTCTATTGGTTGATGAGTTGGGCCATCCTCACCAAGACCAATTGAGTCATGTGTCATAACATAAATAACTCTTTGCTTCATTAGTGCTGATAATCTTATTGATGGCTTACAATAATCTGAAAATATTAAAAATGTTCCACCATAAGGAATAAAGTTACTATGAAGAGCAAGTCCATTCATTATCCCACTCATTGCATGTTCTCTCACACCATAATGAATGTAATCACTATTAAAGTCACCTGGTTTTATTATCTTATGATGTTTTGTTTTAGTATTGTTTGATCCTGCCAAATCAGCAGAACCTCCAATTAAATTATTACTCACACTAGTCAATGCATTCAAAGTAAGTTCTGAGGATTTTCTTGTCGCTAAACTCTTAAGTTCTTTAATTGTTTTTTGTTTTTCTGTTTTTAAAATTTTTGTAAAATTATTTTTTAATAAACTGTTAACTATTATTTCTTTCTTTTTATAAATTTTGTTCCAATTATTCTCAAGTTTTTGTCCTTTTTTACCAATTTTTTTCCACTCATTTAAAATTTTATTTGGAATTTCAAAAGGTTTGTAATTCCAATTAAGAGCATTTCTTACTAATTTAATTTCATCTAAACCTAGAGGACTTCCATGTGATGATGATTTACCTGATTTATTTGGTGAGCCATAACCAATTTTAGTCTTACATGAAATAACAGTTGGTCTTTTTGCATTTTGTACTTTTTTTAGAGCCTTAAAAATTTCTTTTTCATTATGACCATTGATAAGAATGTATTCCCAGCCATAACTTTCAAATCTTTTTTTAAAGTTATCTGAAACTGCCAAACTAGTTGGTCCGTCAATCGATATTGAATTGTTATCAAAAAGCATCACTAGATTTTTGAGTTTCAGATGTCCTGCCAAACTCATTGCTTCGTGACTTATTCCTTCCATTAGACAACCATCTCCTGCAAGAACATAAGTTTTGTGATTTATAATTTCTTTACCCAGTTTCTTTTTTAAAATTTCTTCAGCAATTGCAAACCCAACAGCATTTGCAATTCCTTGACCAAGTGGACCAGTAGTAGTCTCAATACCAGTTTTGGGGTGATATTCTGGATGACCCGCACAAATTGAATTAAGCTGTCTAAATTTTTTGATACTACTAAGTGAAATACTTTTATATCCAGTCAAGTACAATAGAGAATAGAGAAGCATGGAGCCATGACCTGCAGATAAAACAAATCTATCTCTATTTAGCCAATTTGGATTTTTAGGATTAAATCTTAAAAAATTTTTAAATAGCACAGTTGCAACATCTGCCATACCCATTGGCATACCAGGGTGGCCAGAATTTGCTTTCTGCACAGCATCAATTGAAAGAAATCTAATGCAATTAGCTAAATCATTATGTAGTTTATTCAAAAATATCCTGACTAGACTTAGAAGAATCTATTTAATAATATAAACATATATATATGAATTCTATAATCGAAAAAGAAAAAAAGTTAAACGAGGCCTTATCAAAGTTAAAAAATTTAGATCTAACCAATCCTGATTTGAGAAATAACATCGATGATTTGAATTCTCAAAAAACTCAATTAGAAATTGAAAAATCTCAATTAGAGGATAAATATAAATCCCTATTAAATGAACACACAAATTTAACAAAAAAACTTGAAGAAATTCAAAATAATGAAAAATTAGAAGAAAAAAAACAGACCGAGTTCTCTGAAAAAATTGATGAATTAAACCAAGAAACAGATACTTTATTAGAAGAAATAGACAAATGGCAAATGTAAGTATTAAATTTAACAATAAAGAATTTTTATTGTCATGTGAGGATGGTCAAGAAGAGCATCTTGAAGAATTGCTAATCCATATAAATCAAAAGTTTAATGATTTAAAAAACAATCTTGGAAATTTAGGGGAAAATAAATTGCTTTTAATTACAGCTGTTAAAATTATGGATGAGTATTATGAAACTAAAAAAAGGGTTGATCAAAAGAAAAATGAATTAAAAGATCTTTCAAATAAATTTAGAGAATTGAAATCACTTATTTATGATTACAGAGATAAAAAAGAAGAAGAGGTTAATGAGTTGAATGCTAATCATTCAACTTTTAAAAACGAAATTGAGGTCAATCATAAAAAATACGAACAATTAATTGATGAAGCTGCAGATGAGATATCTAATTTTGTTGAAAAAACTAAATTAGAAAATATCTCTCAATAAATTTTTGTGAATAAATCCCAAATTAGAAAAAAAATTTTAAAAATCAGAAAAAAAAATTTTGATAAAAATTTTAAAATTAATTCAGATGAGTTAATTACCTTTTTAAAAACAAATATATCAAATCTTAAAAATATTGGTGGTTATTATCCATCTAATTATGAAATTGACGATTTAGAAATTTTAGATTTATTAGAAAAAAAGGATTTTAATGCATCATTGCCAAGGATAACAAAGAATAATCAGATGAACTTTTATAAATGGTCAAATAATGATCTATTAAAGATAAATAAATTTGGTATCCCTGAACCTTTATCATCTAGGATTTTTTATCCAGACGTTTTGTTAATCCCAATAGTTGCTTATGATAGTAATTTTAATCGATTGGGCTATGGTGGTGGTTTTTATGATCGTTATATTCAAAAAATTGAAAAAATTAAAAAGATAATAAAAATTGGTTTAGCTTTTTCTTTCCAAAAAACTTCATCCATACCTATAAATCGATATGATAAAAGATTAGATTTTATAATTACAGAAAAAGAAATTTTAAGATGAAAATATTATTTTTAGGTGATGTAGTTGGAATTTCAGGTTGTTCAAAACTGATGAATAATCTAATGAACGAAATTAAATCAAAAAAAATAGATTTTGTAATTGTAAATGGTGAGAATGCAGCTTCTCAAGGTGTAGGTTTAACTAAAGAAATATGTAATGATTTTTTTAATTGTGGAGTTGATGTCATTACAACTGGCAACCATGTGTGGGACCAAAAAGAAATAATGGAATTCATAGACAAAGAGCATAAATTGTTACGTCCTAAAAATCTTTTTGAACCAGCTCCAGGTAAAGGCTTTAATATTTATAACACTAAAAACAATATTAAGATTGGAGTGTTAAACTTAATGGGCAATGTCTTTATGAAAAAAAGTGATGACGTTTTTGAAGTTTCAGAAAAATTTATGAAACAGCATAAGCTAAAAGAAGACTATGATTTGCTTATAGTTGATTTTCACGGTGAAATAACAAGCGAAAAAAATGCAATAGGACATTTTTTTGATGGTAAAGCCACATTAGTTGTTGGAACTCACACTCATATTCCGACTAATGATGCAAGAATACTAGAAGGTGGCACAGCATATCAAACAGATGCTGGAATGTGTGGAGATTATAATTCTGTTATTGGCATGAATACTGAAAATTCATTGAATAGATTTTTAAAAAAAAATTCAATTAAACATTTTCCAGCTATAGGTGATGCTACTTTGTGTGGTGTAATTGTTGATTGTAATATAGAAAATGGATTAGCAAATAATATTGAAAGTTACATTTGTGGAGGTCAGTTAAAAAATACTTAAAAAAATTATGTCAGGTCATTCAAAGTGGGCGAGTATTAAACATTCAAAGGGAAAAGCAGATAAGCAAAGATCTAAAATTTTCTCAAAATTATCTAAAGAGATAAGTGTAGCTGCAAAACTAGGCGATAATGATCCAGCAATGAATCCAAGATTAAGATCTGCAATTCAAGCTGCAAGATCTGCTAATATGCCAAAAGACAATATTGAGAGAGCTATTGATAAATCATCAGTTAACGCAGAGTCTAATTTTGAAAATTTAAGATATGAGGGATTTGGCCCAGATAAAATTGCAGTAATTGTAGAAACTTTAACAGACAATAAAAATAGAACTGCATCGAACATAAGAACTATATTTCAAAAAAATGGTGGTAGTTTGGGAACTCAAGGTTCTGCATCTCATAATTTCAATCAATTAGGTATCATTAAAATTGATAAAAAAGAAATATCTGAGGAAAACATTTTTGAATTAGCAATAGACTCAGGGGCAGACGAATGTATTTCCAATAATGAATTTCACGAAATTCAATGTGCCATGAGTGAAATTTATAATGTAAAAAAAAAATTAGAAAAAATTATTTCAAATTTTATTTCTACAGAGATTGAATGGATTCCCTTAAATAGTGTTAATATTGAGAAAGATAAAGAAGAGACAGTAATTAATTTTTTAGAAACATTAGAAGATGATGATGATGTGCAAAATGTTTTTTCAAATGTTAACTTTGGTAATAATTAATGTTGGTAATTGGCATCGATCCAGGCATCTCTGGATCAATTTGTTTTTTTCACGAGGGTAAAATCATTGATGTGTTAGAAATGCCAACAATGGCTGAGGGTAAAAAAAATAAAAAACAGGTAAATGGCTCTCAAATTTTTAATGAAATATCTGAAAGAATTAAAAAGTTTGAAAAAGAAGACGTTAAAGTAGTTATAGAGCAGGTATCAGCTATGCCGGGTCAAGGTGTAACTAGTATGTTTAATTTTGGACAGTCATTTGGAGTTTTAAAAGGCATTTGTTCTGCGATGCAATTACCTATGTATTTTGTAAGACCTGCAAAATGGAAAAAATATTTTAATCTTATTAATTCTGAAAAAGATGCAAGCAGAACAAAGGCAATTGAAATTTTTCCTTATTTTTCGGGTCAATTATCAAGAAAAAAAGACTCTAATAAAGCGGACGCTATTTTGATAGCAAGTTTTTATTATGAAACTTACAAAATTGAGCAATAGTCAAAAATTTAAGACAAATTCATGACACATTTAAGTGTGAAGAGTTAATAATGGACGCTGATATCACATCACAGGCAGTAGGATTGGGTGCTAATACTGATTTTTCTTTAATAAGTTTATTTTTAAGGGCTGATATAATTGTTAAATCAGTGATGATTATTTTAATAATTTGCTCCATTTATTCATGGGCAGTAATCATTGAAAAATTTAGATTATTTAAAAGAATAAATAAATTATCTGAAGAATTTGAGGAAAAATTTTGGAACTCCAAGTCAGCAGAAACATTTTATAATAGTTTACCAACTAAAGTTGATGATCCTATGGCAGTAGTTTTTCAGGATGCTATGGAAAGTTTGTTGAAAAAAAAATCTAAAAATAATTTAAGTGAAAGAATGAGCACTTTCTTGGAAGTTGGAATTGAAAAGCAGATGTCTAAAATTGATAAAGGTTTTACCTTTTTAGCAACAGTTGGATCCACTGCGCCTTTTATTGGTTTATTTGGAACAGTGTGGGGTATAATGAATTCATTTCAATCTATTGCAATTTCAAGAAATACAAGTTTAGCAATTGTAGCACCAGGGATAGCAGAAGCATTATTTGCTACCGCATTAGGGTTGTTGGCTGCAATCCCCGCAGTTGTTGCTTATAATAAATTTAACACAGACTCAAAAAAATATTCTCAAAAATTAGAAAACTTTTCAAAAAGATTTTTAACAATAATTTAAATGGCGTTTAAATTTAATCGTTCATCAAAAGAACCTATGAGTGAAATTAACGTGACACCATTCGTAGATGTTATGCTGGTTCTTCTTATTATTTTTATGGTTACGGCCCCATTATTAACGGTTGGGGTGCAAGTAGATTTGCCAGAAAGCTCAGCAGACTCACTTCCTGAAGAGTCAGAACCACTTACTTTATCAATTAACTCAAAAGGAGAGATATTCATTCAAGAGGCAAAAGTTGAATTTGATAGTATAATTGCAAAAGTATTGGCAGTTTCAAAAAATAGAACAGACACAAGAATTTATGTTCGTGGTGACAAAACTATTAATTATGGAAGAGTGCTTGAAATAATGGGTCTATTATCAGGCTCTGGTTTTACTAAAGTTGCATTAATATCAGAACCATTGAAACAAAGGTAATTTAAGTGAATAGAAGTTTGATAATTTCTTCTGTTTTACATGGTGCTTTAATTTTTATCACAGCAATGAGTTTGCCTTTTTTAGCAAAGAAACCAGTTGATATTCCACCAATAGTTTCAGTTGAACTTATACAGATTGCAGAAAAAACAAATATACCATTTGCTCCAAAAGCAAAAAAAATAATTGAAAAAAAAAAGAAAAAAAAATTAAAAGAAAAAGAAAAAAAATTAGTATCAGAACAAGCTCCTCCAAAAAAAGTTAAAAAAACAAAGACTAAAACAGTCGTTTCGCTGGATGAAAACAAAGAAAAAATTGACAATCAAACCCCCGAAGCAATTCCATTGCCAGATAAAACTGTTAAGAAAATTGAAACAAAAAAAGAAAATAAACAAAATCCAGATAAATTAGATGAAGAAGTAAAACAAGTGTCAGAGTTTGAAAAAAAAGAATTAGTTGACTTGGATAATATTGCAAAATTAATTGATAAAGCAAAAGAAGATACGGCGAAGGTAGTTAAAAAAAATAACGATATTACTCAAGATCAAGATAAGAATATTGTAACTTCAGGATTAACTATTAGTGAAGAGGATGCTTTAAAAGCTCAAATTTTTGGATGCTGGAGTATTCCTCTTGGATTACCTTATAATGAAGATTTGTTAGTAAGAATTAAACTGATGCTTGAGCCAGATGGTTCGGTAGTAAAAACTGAAATTTTAGATCATGCTAGAATGAATAAACCAGGTCAGGGTTTTTATAAAGTATTAGCCGAAAGTGCGTTGAGAGCTGTAAAATTATGTCAACCTTTAAGAGTACCTACAACAGGTTATGAAAGATGGAAAGAGTTGCAATTAAATTTTGATGCAAGAGAGATGTTAGAGGGATAAGATGAAGAAAATGAAAAAAAATTTTGTAATTATATTATTAACATGTTTGTTACCACTCAAGGCTTTTGCTTTAATTGAGGTTGATATTACAAGAGGAAACCTAAATCCACTTCCATTAGCAGTTTCACCTTTATCAATTGATGATAAATCTAAAAAAAGCTTTGAAAAGATACTTAAAAAAGAAAATATTGGTTCTGAAATTTCTTCTATAGTTGAAAATAATTTAAGGACGTCAGGTTTATTTAATCCATTGAATAAAGATGCTTTTCTACAAGCACCAGATATTGCAAATTTAAAACCTAGATTTGAAGATTGGAATTTAATTAAAACTCAAGCACTCGTTACCGGTAAAGTGACGTATGTTGATGAAAAATTAAGAGTTGAATTTAGATTGTGGGATGTTTTGGCAGCTAAAGAGATGATGGCATTAGCATTTACAACGGTACCAAGTAACTGGAGAAGAGTAGGGCACATTATATCAGATAAAGTTTATGAAAGATTAACAGGAGAAAAAGGATACTTTGATACAAGAATAATTTATGTTGCTGAAGAAGGTCCAAAAACACAAAGAAAAAAAAGATTAGCAATTATGGATCAAGATGGTGCAAATAACAAATTTCTTACACTTGGAAATGAGCTTGTATTAACTCCAAGATTTAATCCAACTAGTCAGATGGTTACATATTTGTCTTACTTTAAAAATTTGCCAAGAGTATATCTACTAGATATTGAAACAGGAACTCAAGAGGTTGTAGGTGATTTTCCTGGAATGACTTTTGCACCAAGATTTTCTCCTGATGGTAAAAAAATAATAATGAGTTTTGCTAAAGATGGAAAATCGGACATCTACACGATGAATTTAGAAAATAGATTGGTTGAAAGAATTACTAATCATCCTTCAATTGATACCTCACCATCTTACTCTCCAAATGGAAAATTTATTGCTTTTAATTCTGATAGAAGTGGGTACCAACAAATTTATATTATGAAAAGTGATGGAAGCGATGTTAAAAGAATCTCATTTGGAAACGGAATATATGGAACACCTGTATGGTCACCTAGAGGGGATTTAATAGCTTTTACAAAATTACATAAAGGAAAATTTTATATTGGAGTTATGAGAACAGATGGTAAAGGCGAAAGGTTATTGACTGAAAATTACTATCAAGAAGCACCTTCTTGGTCTCCAAATGGAAGAGTTTTGATTTTTTATAGAGAAACAAAAACTAACGCAAAAGGGGAAGGATTTTCTGCGAAGCTATGGTCAATAGATTTAACTGGCTATAATGAACGTTTAGTTGAAACACAGACTGATGCTTCAGACCCATCATGGTCATCTTTGTTGAGTAATTAGTTTAAAATTACTTGATTTTTTAACTTGAAACCTCTATCTAGTTGTGAAAAAGTAAGAAATTGAAATTAGCAGCAAGGAGCAATTTAATGATATTAAGCAAAATTTATAAAAACATACTTTTAATCTTAGCAGCTTGCCTAGTGTTAACTGCATGTGCAACAAAAAAAGAAATTGCAACTGATGCAATACAAGGTCAGATGCAAAGTGATGTTTACACAGGTACTGACTCAGTTGAGTATTTAGCTGATGGTGTTCCGGATAGAGTTTTCTTTGCAACGAACGAAACTATATTAACAACAGCTTCAAGAGAGACATTAAGAGCACAAGCAGCTTGGTTAAGAAAAAATTCTAGCATAAACGTTGTTCTAGAAGGACATGCTGATGAAAGAGGAACAAGAGAGTATAACCTAGCACTTGGAGAAAGAAGAGCTAACTCTGCAAAAGATTATTTGATGACTTATGGAATATCTTCAGACAGGATTTCAGTATTAAGTTATGGAAAAGAAAGACCAGTAGATGCCGGCTCAAACCCTTTAGCTTGGTCAAAAAATAGAAGATCTGTAACTGTTAAAGCAAATTAAAGAATTAAATTTAAAGACCCTAAAGTGTCAAAGTTTTAGGGTCTTTTTTTTGCCATTTTTATAACCATAAATTAAATACATGAGATTTTTAGACAAATTAATATTAATAATTCTATTAAGTTTAAATTTTTTTAATAATTCTTTTGCAGACAATCATAATATTTATGAAACCTTAGAAATCATTAAAAATGACCTTAAAACTCTTGAAAGAGCGGTTTATTCTGGCTCAATTGAAACAAGTGCCTCAACTAATCAACAGTCAAACATTGATCTAGATAGTAATTCAGAGGATGTGCTGACAAGACATTTATTAAAATTATCTCAAGTTGAAGATCAATTTCGACAATTAACCAATAAATTTGAAGAAATTAATTTTAAACTTGATAAATTATCAAATAGATTATCAAAAATTCAGGCTGACAATCAGATAAGGTTTCAAGATTTAGAGTCTGCAATAAGTTCTGGTGATAATACAACACAATTGTCCTCTAAACCAAAGACAGACACAACAAAAAGTGAAATATTACCAGGGAGTTCGCAGCCACAAGATCTTGGCACAATATCCTATAAAGATACTGAGACGCCTGAAACATCTCAACAAATTCAATCTGTAGATACAACTGCGTCTGTAGTAACTGAAACTTTTCAGGCTGAAGAAAAAATATTGCCACAAGATTTATCACCAAAAAAACAGTATGAATTTGCGACAAGTTTTTTAAAAGTTGGCGATTACAGTACAGCCGAAAGAGCTTTTAGAGAATTTGTAGTATCCAATAGTGAACACGAATTAGCTGGCAGTGCTCAGTACTGGTATGCAGAAACTTTTAGAATAAGACAACTTTATACTGATGCTGCATCAGCTTATTTAGAAGGTTATCAAAAATACCCAAAAGGTAATAAGGCACCTATAAATCTATTAAAGCTTGGTGTATCAATGGTTCAAATTGGAGAAAAAGACCAAGGATGTAAAATGATAAATGGAGTAGAGTTACAATACCCTAAAGCTAACCAATCAGTAATTCAAAAAGCAAAATATGAGTCTAAAAAATTTGAATGTATCAAAGAAGACTCATAAGTTTTTATTAGATAAATTAAAAGATAGTCGAACTCTTCAAATTTACAAAAAATTTGAAAGTAATTTGCCTGTTAAAAAAAATTTTGTAGTAGCAGTTTCAGGTGGTCCAGATAGTCTTGCATTAACTTTTTTAGCAAAAATTTATTCAATTAAAAAATCTAAAGATATTAAATATTTAATAGTTGATCATAAGTTGAGAAGTAACTCTACTTTAGAAGCCAGAACTGTTCAAAAAAAATTAAAAAATTTTTCTATAAAATTAAATATCTTAACCTGGAAGGGTAAAAAGCCTAAAAAAAATATTCAATCGATTGCTAGAGAAAAAAGATACAAGCTATTAACAGATGCAGCAAAAAAGTATCGAATACAAAATATTCTCCTTGGCCATCATCTAGACGATTTATTTGAAAATTTTTTTATAAGAATTTTAAGAGGTAGTGGTCTAAAGGGATTAATTTCATTAGATAGAGAGACACATAAAAATCAGGTCAATTTGATTAGACCTTTAATTAAAATAGATAAAAAGGACTTGATATATTTAAGTAATTATATTTTTGGATCATATATTAAAGACCCTTCAAATGAAGATGATAATTTTAAAAGAGTAAAAATTAGAAATTTTTTAAAGCAATTAAGTTTTGAGGGTTTTGATAGAAAAAAGTTTTTTTTAACAATTAAAAATTTAAAATTTGCAAATGAGAATATAGAGTTTTACACTAAAAAAAATTTAGAGGACAATGTAACAATTTTAAGTAAAAAAAATAATGTTATTCTAAAAGAAAATTTTTTCTCTCAGTCAAATGAAGTTGTATTTAGGTCTTTAACCGAGGTAATAAAAATTGTAGGTAAAAAGTATTATGCTGTCAGAGGAAAAAAAATTGATAAAATTATTCACTTAATAAACTTTAAATCCTCCTTCAAAGTTACTTTAGGTGGTTGCGTTATTAAAAAGGTTAATGAAACTGTAATTTTGTTCAAAGAGTAACAAAACATAAATATTTAATGATATTTTGTCACTTGTTAATCTTGTAATAATTCTTATCTTATCATTATGAATTTAAAAAATCTTGCTATGTGGGGAATTATAGTCTTCCTGACTATTGGCTTATATAACATGTTTAAGAACCCTCAAGCAAACGTAAGAGGAGGAAATCAAATTATATTTTCAGAATTTTTAACCTCAGTTGAAAATGGAGAGGTTTTAAAAGTTGAGATTCAAGGGAATAATATTAAAGGAGTTTTTTCTAATGGTAACTCTTTTTCTACATACTCTCCTAATGACCCTAACTTAATCGAAAAACTATCTGATAAAGGAGTTAGTATTTCAGCTGCACCTTTAGATGAAAAAATGCCTTCACTGTTTGGAGTTCTTCTATCTTGGTTCCCAATGTTGCTATTAATTGCAGTTTGGATTTTCTTTATGAGACAAATGCAAGGTGGCAAGGGTGGTGCGATGGGATTTGGAAAATCTAAAGCTAAAATGATGAATGAGCTTAAAGGTAAAGTTACATTTAATGATGTCGCTGGGGTAGAGGAAGCCAAAGAAGAAGTAGAAGAAATTGTAGAATTTTTAAAAGATCCAAAAAAATTTAGTAGATTAGGAGGAAAAATTCCTAGAGGAGCTCTATTAGTTGGCCCTCCTGGGACTGGAAAAACATTGCTGGCAAGAGCAATCGCTGGTGAAGCTGGCGTTCCGTTTTTTACAATTTCAGGTTCAGACTTTGTTGAAATGTTTGTTGGTGTAGGTGCCTCAAGAGTTAGAGACATGTTTGAGCAGGGTAAAAAAAATTCACCATGTATTATTTTTATAGATGAGATAGATGCAGTCGGCAGAAGTAGAGGCGCTGGATTAGGAGGTGGAAATGATGAAAGAGAGCAAACTCTAAACCAATTGTTAGTTGAAATGGATGGATTTGAAACAAATGAAGGTGTTATTATTATTGCAGCAACGAACAGACCTGATGTACTTGATCCAGCTTTATTAAGACCTGGAAGATTTGATAGACAGGTGGTTGTTTCGAACCCAGATATCATAGGAAGAGAAAAAATTTTAAAAGTTCATGTTAAAAAAATTAAGATGGCACCAGATGTAAATTTAAGAACTATAGCTAGAGGGACACCTGGTTTTTCAGGTGCAGATTTAGCTAATCTAGTTAATGAGTCAGCTTTACTTGCAGCAAGAAAAAACAAAAGAATTGTGACTTTAATTGAGTTTGAAGAAGCTAAAGATAAAGTAATGATGGGATCTGAAAGACGATCAATGGTAATGACAGAAGACGAAAAAAAATTGACAGCTTATCATGAGGGAGGTCATGCTTTGGTGTCATTTAACATGCCAAGTTATGACCCAATACACAAAGCAACTATAATTCCAAGAGGTAGAGCGCTAGGAATGGTTATGAATCTACCAGAGAGAGACAAACATGGGTATTCAATTAAATATTTAAAAGCAAGGATGGCTGTATGTTTTGGTGGAAGAGTTGCTGAAGAATTAATCTTTGGAAAAGACAATATATCTACAGGTGCTGGTGGTGGTAGTGGATCAGATATAAACCAAGCTACTCAACTTGCAAGAGCTATGGTAACAAAATATGGAATGAGTGAAGAAATGGGCCCGATAGAATATGGAGAAAATCAAGAAGAAGTATTTTTAGGTAGATCAGTTACTCAAACACAATCGGTCTCAGAAGAAGTAGCAAAAAAAATAGATAAAGAAATCAGAAAATTAGTTGATGAAGGTTATAACGAGGCTACAAAAATATTAACTGAAAAAATTGATGATTTACACAAAATTGCTAAAGCTCTTATTACTTATGAAACTTTAACTGGTGAAGAAATTGAAAATATAATTAATAAAAATTTATACCCAAAAGATAAAGTGACTGAAGAACCCAAAGAAAATGACGATCAAAGCTCAGCTTTAGGTGCTATGGGTTTAAAACCAAAAATAGTTCATTAACATAAAGAAATGAGAAGATATTACACTAGAGCGTGTAATTTCTATTATGGCAGTGAGTCAAAGCTATTAGTAAATAATAATAAAACAATTCCTCTGAATGGAAATAAAAAAATTTCATTCGATCATATTGAGATAATATCAAGAACTTCTAAAAAAAAAATCTCTATAAATAAAATAAACGATTTAAAAAAATCATTAAAAGAACAAATCAAATTTGATTTAAAAAAAATTAAATCAAAAAAAAAGAATTTTTCAAATTTAAATTTTTTAAAAATACCAAATATAATGGGGGTATTAAACATTACACCAGATAGTTTTTCTGATGGAGGAAAATTTAATAAAGACAATAAAGGACTAAAGCATGCATTAGAGATGTTTGATTTAGGAGCAAATATTATTGATATTGGTGGAGAATCAACAAGACCTGGATCAAAAGCAATAAATAATAAAATAGAATGGAAGAGAATAGAAAAACTTATTAAGTTGATAAGTAAAAAAATTCCAATTTCATTAGATACAAGAAAATCTGAAGTTATGAAAAAAGGAATTAAACATGGTGTTAAAATTATTAATGATGTGTCTGGGCTAAATTATGATTTTGAAACTGTTAATGTTTTAAAAGAATATAAAACCCCTTTTGTTGTTCAGCATTCACAAGGGACACCTGAAAAAATGCAAAATAAGCCACAATATAAAAATGAATTATTAGATATCTATGATTTTTTTGAACAAAAAATAAAATTTTTAAAAACAATTGGAATAAAACACAATAATATTATTATTGATCCAGGTATAGGCTTTGGAAAAAATTTAAAACACAATATTAGTCTTTTAAGTAATATTTCTATTTTTCACTCCTTAGGATTTCCTATACTGGTAGGCAACTCGAGAAAAAGATTTATTAAAGAAATAGCTGGTAAAAATGACACTAAAAGCAAAATTGGAGGAACAGTTGCTTCGTCAATTTATCTAATGATGCAAGGAGTGCAAATTTTAAGAATTCATGATGTAAATGAATTGCTTCAAAGCATAAAAGTCTTTAAAGAAATAACAAAATACAAATGACAAAAAAATATTTTGGAACTGATGGAATAAGAGGTGCAATTAATAGCAAATATATTAATGGTGATATGTTCTTTAAGTTTGGCCTTGCCTCAGGTACATTCTTTAAATCTCAAAAAAAAATAAAACAAACAGCAATAATAGCTAAAGACACAAGACTGTCTGGCTATACTCTTGAACCAGCGTTAGTTTCAGGACTGACATCAGCTGGAATGCATGTTTACACACTTGGACCCTTGCCAACAAATGGTTTGGCAATGTTAACAAAGGCAATGAAAGCTAATATGGGTATTATGATAACTGCTTCTCATAATCCACATTATGATAATGGTTTAAAATTATTTGGCCCTGACGGCATGAAGTTATCTGATAAAATTGAAAAAAAAATAGAAAATTTGATTGATAAAGGAATTACAAAAAATCTCTCAAGTCCAGAAAAATTAGGCAGAGTAAAAAGGTTAGAAAATGGAACAAAAAAATATCTAAAAATTTTAAAAAAAAATTTTCCAAAGGAATTTAATTTAAGAGGATTAAGAATAGTAATTGATTGTGCAAATGGTGCGGGCTACAAAGCAGGACCAGAACTGCTAAAGTCTTTGGGGGCAAAAGTAATAGCAATTGGCATAAATCCAAATGGTACGAATATTAATCAAAAGTGTGGCTCTACATATCCAAATAAGATTAAACTTGCAGTAAAAAGATATAGAGCTCACCTTGGCATTTCTTTAGATGGTGATGCTGATAGAATTATAATGAGTGATGAATTAGGAAATATAATTGACGGAGATCAAATAATTGCAGCTTTAGCTACAAGATGGAAGAGTAAAAAAATGTTAAGAGGAGGTGTTGTGGGCACCTTGATGTCAAACTATGGTTTAGAAAAATTTTTTAAATCTGAGAAGATAAAATTTATAAGAGCAAATGTTGGTGATAGGTATGTAAAAGAAAATATGCAAAAAAAAAATTTTAATCTAGGCGGTGAACAATCTGGTCATATTATTTTAGGTAAGTTTGCAACAACTGGAGATGGACTGCTGGTTGCGTTAGAAGTATTATTTGCATTAAGAAAAGGAAGAAAAGCTAGTTCTTTTTTTAATAAGTTTAAAAAAACTCCTCAAATTTTGAAAAATATTTCAGTAAAGAATAAATCTATAATTAAAAACCTAGAAGTAAAAAAATCTGTAAAAAAAGCAGAAAGACTAATGAAAGGTCATGGAAGAATTTTAGTTAGAGAATCAGGCACAGAGTCAAAAATAAGAGTTATGGGTGAAAGTGAAAACAAACATCTTTTAGATAAGTGCATAAATATTATTTTAAAACAAATAAAGTGAAGCCTAATTCCAAAGTATTAATTATTGCAGGATCTGACTCATCAGGAGGAGCTGGAATTCAGGCTGACATCAAAACTATTACAGCACTTGGCTCTTATACGATGACAGCGATTACTGCTATTACAGCTCAAAATACAACTGGAGTAAAATCAATTGTTCCAGTTCCACCAAAAGAAATTTCAAATCAAATTTTATTTACTGCGAAAGATATTACTCCTGATGCGATTAAAATTGGCATGCTACATTCTACCAAAGTAATTGAATCTGTTATTAATTCTCTAAAGATAATTAAAGTAAATAAAATAGTCCTTGATCCTGTTATGGTTGCAAAAGGTGGAACTAAATTAATAGCTGATGATGCAATTAAACTATTAAAAAATGAATTATTAAAATTAGCTACATTGATCACACCTAATATTCCAGAAGCAGAAATATTAACTAATACAAAAATTAAATGTAAAGAAGATATGATCTTTGCCGCATATAAATTAATAGAAATTGGTGCGAAAAATGTGTTAATTAAAGGAGGTCATTTAAATTCGGAAATTGTTGAAGATATATTTGTTTCAAAATCTGATATTAAAATTTTTAAGAGTAAAAGATTTAAAACCAAAAATACCCATGGAACAGGATGCACTTTATCCAGCGCAATAACTACATTTTTATCTTGTGGAAAACCTATAAAGAAATCTTGTGAGCTTGGCATTAACTATGTAAATTCTGCTATTAAAACTAATCCCAAATATGGAGAAGGTCATGGTCCAATTAATCATCTTCACACAATTAATATAGAAAGAAAATTTAGATAATGAAAAATATAGTTGTAGTTGGATCTCAGTGGGGTGATGAAGGAAAAGGTAAAATTGTTGATTGGCTTTCAGAACAAGCTGACGTTGTAATTAGATTCCAAGGAGGACACAATGCTGGTCACACCCTAGTAATTGATGGAGTGACTTACAAATTAAGATTATTGCCATCAGGTATTGTACGAAAAAATAAAATTTCAATTATTGGAAATGGAGTAGTTGTTGATCCATGGGCGTTACTGGAAGAAATTGAAGAAATAAAATCCAAAGGTGTAAATGTAGATATAAATAATTTCATTATTTCAGAAGCTGCAAATTTAATCTTACCGTTTCATAGAGAAATGGATGAAATAAGAGAAGATGCAGCAGGAAAAAGTAAAATTGGAACAACTAGAAGAGGAATTGGCCCCGCATACGAAGACAAAGTTGGAAGAAGATCAATCAGAGTAATGGATCTCAGATCTGAAAAAAATTTGGATCAAAGGTTAGAATCTGTTTTAGTTCATCATAATGCAATTAGAAAAGGTCTTGGAAAGAAAATTTTTGAAAAAGAACAACTTAAATCAGATTTATTAAAAATCGCACCTCAAATATTAAAGTTTTCCCAACCAGTTTGGCTTAAAATTGATGAGTTCAAAAAACAAAAAAAGAAAATTTTATTTGAAGGCGCTCAGGGAATTTTATTAGATGTAGATCATGGAACATATCCTTATGTAACTTCTTCCAACACTGTTGCATCAAGCGCAGCAACAGGTACAGGATGTGGTCCAAATTCAATTAATTATGTTTTAGGAATTACAAAAGCCTACACAACAAGAGTTGGTGAGGGTCCCTTTCCAACAGAATTAATAGATGATATTGGAGAATTGCTGGGTACTCGAGGAAAAGAATTTGGTACAGTGACTAGTAGAAAAAGGAGATGTGGATGGTTTGATGGCGTTTTGGTAAGACAGACTATAAAAATTTCAGGTATAGATGGTATTGCGCTTACTAAACTTGATGTTCTTGATGAGTTGGATGAAATTAAAATGTGTGTTGAGTATGAACTTGATGGAAAAAAAATAGATTATTTGCCCGCAGCAGTTGAAGATCAGTTAAAAATAAAACCAATTTACAAAACTTTTCCTGGATGGAAAACATCTACAAATGGAATCAAGGATATGGATGCTTTACCTGAAAATGCAAAAAAATATATTTATGCAGTAGAAAATTTTATAGGTGCGAAAGTATCCAGCGTATCTACCAGTCCTGAAAGAGATGATACAATTTTAGTTGAAAATCCTTTTGATATTTAATTTACAGGTAGTAAATTTTTAGATTTTGCCATAAGTAGCATCTGTTTTTGTAATTTCTCAAACGCTTTATTCTCAATTTGTCTTACTCTTTCTCTACTAATTTTATGTTTTTTGCTCAAATCCTCTAAAGTTGTAGGATTATCATTTAACCTTCTGGAATATAAAATTTCTTTTTCTCTTTCATTTAAAACTTTGATTGAATTTTTTAATAAATCTTTTCTTTGTTCCATTTCTTCTTGATGAGCAAATTTTAGATCATGGTCTAGTTCTTTATCGACTAACCAATCTTGCCATTCATCTCCATCTTCACCAACCTGAGCATTTAATGAAAACTCTTTACCAGAAAGTCTTCTATTCATTGAGACAACTTCATCTCTACTTACATCTAATTTATTAGCTATTTCATTAACATGTTCGTCTCTTAAATCTCCTTCTGTTTGTGGTGCTATTTGATTTTTTATTTTTTTGAGATTAAAAAATAATTTTTTTTGAGCTGTAGTTGTTCCTATTTTGACCAAACTCCAAGATCTTAATATATATTCTTGGATAGAGGCTTTGATCCACCACATCGCATATGTCGCTAATCTAAAACCTTTTTCAGGTTCAAATTTTTTAACAGCCTGCATAAGACCAACGTTTCCTTCAGAAATCATTTCATTTACAGGTAATCCATAACCTTTGTATCCCATTGCTATTTTAGCCACTAATCTTAGATGGCTAGTAACCAATTTTTCGGCTGCTTTGATATTGCCTGTAGTTTTCCAATTTTTTGCTAACATGTACTCTTCTTCTGCAGCTAGCATCGGAAATTTTTTAATTTGATCTAAATATGCTGACAGACCTCCTTCATTTGAAAGAGCTGGCACATTGCTATTAAAAGTTGCATTCATGGGAGTATTTATTTAATTAACTATATTAAATTTTCAATGGTTTATTTGCTAGTATTTTTAAGCATTTTTAATAAATTATTAAGTTCTTGTGGCAAAATTGAGGAAAAAATCATTTCTTCATTAGTTTTTGGATGAATGAAACCCAGAGTTTTTGCATGTAAAAATTGTCTATTTAATTTAGAGATTAAACTTTCTAATCCCATATCAATATTTTTTAGCTTTTTATATTTTTTTTTATATTTATCATCCCCAACAATGCTGTTTCCCATATGAGTCATATGAACACGAATTTGATGAGTTCTTCCAGTTTCTAATTTACACTCAACTAAACTTAATGTTGGTGTTTTGTCGTTTTCAAAAATTTCTATAGTTTTATAATTGGTAATTGCATGCTTACCTTTGGATCTGCTAACCTCCATTAATTGTCTGTTCTTTGAGCTTCGAGTTATAAATGTATCAATTCTACCTGTTGAAGGTCTTAGTTTGCCCCAAATTAACAGCTGATAAGCTCTTGTGATTGTATGATCGCTAAACTGTTTTGATAAGTTTTCATGTGTTTCATTATTTTTTGCAATAACTACTAAACCTGACGTGTTTTTATCAATTCTATGTACTATCCCTGGCCTAAGCTCATCTCCAATAGTTGATAGTGAGTTATTATCATAATGCATTAACGCATTGACAATTGTTTTGTCATAATTTCCAGCCCCTGGATGCATAATTATTCCAGCTGGTTTGTTGATTACTAACAGATCTTCATCTTCATGAATTATTTCCAGTTTAAAGTCATAGGGTTTTAGTGACGCCACTTCAGGCTCTGGAATATTAAGGCTTAATTTGTCACCAGATAAAACTTTTTTTGAAGGACTTTTAATAATTTCATCATTTAATTTTAGTTTTTCTTTTAAGATTAAGTTTTTAATTCTTGTCCTACTAATCAACCTTTCTCTTTTGTTGATTAATACATCTACTCTTAGATTATTTTCATTTTCTTCGACTATAAAATTAATGTTTTTTTCCATAAAATGTAATATTAATACTATATGCGCTTGTAGCTCAACTGGATAGAGCGCCTGACTTCGGATCAGGAGGTTCTGGGTTCGACTCCTAGCAGGCGCGCCAATTTATTTGCCAAAATTGATTTAAGTACCTTTCTCTCTTTCATTAATTTATTACTTCAATTGATTTTGTCATTTAATATCTTGAAGCTCTTTTCAATCTATCGTTAATTGTTTTGCCAATTCCTTTATTTTGAATTTTTTCAACTGCAATCATTTTATAACCATCTTTTTTAATTTTTCTTAATAATGTGTATAGATTTTTAGCAGATTGCTGAAGATTATTTTTTTTACTTAAATAGTAGTAATTTTTAAATGTAGTTTTTCTTTTTTTTATCAATACAAAAGCTTCATCTTTTTTTGGTTTTTTTGCATTTGTTCTTAATGGAATGCCTGGAGAGTAATGCAAAGAAAATTGTCCAGGCGCAATTTTTTTTTTTGAATTAGTTTTGATTAAAACTTTTTTTTTTAATATTTTTTCTATTTTTGAAATATCTAATCCTCCAAATCTAAATATTGTTGGTTTGCCTAAAAGATTAATAATTGTTGACTCTAAACCAATCTGACATTTGCCTCCATCCAAGACATATTTAATTGTTGTTCCAAACTCTTCTACAACATCAGATGCTTTAACAGAGCTTAATCTAGTTGATATATTTGCACTTGGGGCAGCTAATGGATAGTCCAAATTTTTAAGTAGTTTTTTAAATAATGTATGTTTAGGAAAACGAACTGCTAGGCTTTTTTGTTTGTTGGTTACAAATTTAGAAATTTTGGAACTTTTTTTCAATTTTAAGATAAATGTAATTGGTCCAGGAGAGAATTCATTATACAGCTTGACAAAATCATCATTAATAACACAATCATCTTTAAGCCTATCAATATCTGAATAATGTACAATTAACGGGTTATTCATCGGTCTTTTCTTCAACTTAAATATCCTTTTTACAGATAGGCTTGAATAAGCATTTCCAGCTAATCCATAGACAGTTTCAGTAGGCACAGCCACACAATGATTCTTATCTAAATATTTTTTAGCTTTTTTGATATTTGATTGAACAGATTTCATGTATTAATAATTATTATTATATGAAAGATAAAAATTTACTACCTGATAATAATTCAAGTTCGCTTGAAGAATTAACAGATCAAGCAAATCAAATAATTGAATCTTTAGAAAATGAAAAAGATCTAAATAATTCTGTTGAAAGCTATCAGCAATTATTAAAATTGAACAATATTATTGAAAAAAAATTTCATAAAAATTTTAGATCTATAGGCGAAGAAACCAATAAAAAAGTTAAAGAAATCATTAAAAAAAAATGAAAACTAAGCTTGATAGGATTGCAAAAGATACAAACCTTTTTTTAGATAGATTTCTTGATAAGCAGAATAATTCTAAATTAATTCCAGCCATGAAGTATGGTTTATTTCCTGGTGGAAAAAAAATCAGATCTAAAATTTTAATTGATGTCGGTTCATTGTTAGCAATAGATTATAAAAAATTAATTGCTATTGGTGCTGCTGTAGAATGTATTCATGCTTATTCACTAATTCATGATGATTTACCATGTATGGATAACGATAAAATAAGAAGAGGAAAACCATCTACTCACATTAAATTTGGAGAGTCCACAGCAGTCCTTGCTGGAAACTCATTGCTTACAATGGCATTTGAAATTTTAGCAAGTCCTACTTTAAAAATAAGTGAAAAAATTAAAATTGATTTAATAAAGAAACTATCTGAATGCTCAGGTCACTTGGGTATAGCTGGTGGTCAATATCTGGACCTCAGCTATGAAAAAAAAAAGATCTCTCAAAGCAAGATTATAGAAATGGAAATTAAAAAAACAGGAAAGTTATTTAGTTTCTGCTGTGCTGCTCCTGCAATTATTAAGAAAAAAAATATGAAAGAAATAAAATTTTTTGAAAATATTGGTTCTGAAATAGGTTTATTATTTCAAATAGCTGATGATTTAATTGATTTTAAAGGTAACTCTAAAAAAGCTGGAAAAAAAACAGGAAAAGATCAAAAGAAAGGTAAGGCTACACTAATAGGCTTACTTGGCTATATGAATGCAATTAAATATTGTGATAGGATTATTTTAAAAACAAATAAGAATTTAAAAAAATACGGTTCAAATTCTAAAAATATTAGAGAAACATTGAATTATATTTTACACAGAGAAAAATAATGAAAAATTATAGTTTTTTAAATGATATAAATTTTCCATCTGACTTAAGAAAGTTATCAGAACATGATTTGCAAAAAGTAGCTGAAGAGGTTAGGGAAGAGATGATTGGTGCAGTGTCCGAAACTGGTGGTCATTTAGGGGCAGGCCTAGGTGTTGTTGAATTGACTGTTGCTCTTCATTACGTTTTTGACACTCCTAATGATAAATTGATTTGGGATGTGGGTCATCAGTCTTATCCACATAAAATTTTAACTGGAAGAAAAAATAAGATAAGATCGTTAAGGCAAGGAAATGGACTATCAGGATTTACAAAAAGATCTGAGAGTGAGTATGATCCCTTTGGTGCCGCTCATAGCTCGACATCTATATCATCAGCACTAGGAATTGCTGAAGCAAATAAATTAGCAAATAAATCCTCAAATGTAATAGCTGTAATTGGTGATGGTGCAATAAGTGCAGGCATGGCTTATGAGGCTATGAATAATGCTGGAGCATCAAAAACAAAAATGATTGTTATTTTGAATGATAACGATATGTCAATTGCAAAACCAGTGGGTGCAATGAGAACTTACCTAGCAAAGTTATTAACTGGAAAAATTTATTTTAGTCTAAGAGAAACAATTAAATTAATAATGTCTTCGTTTTCAAAACGGTTTAGCGCAAAAGCAGGAAAAGCTGAAGATTTTCTGCGATCTGCAGTTACAGGAGGCACATTATTTAACTCATTAGGTTTTTATTATGCTGGTCCAATTGATGGTCATGATCTAACAAGCCTTGTTCCAGTTCTTAAAAATGCAAGGGACTTGAAACATGAAGGTCCAATCATGATCCATATTAAAACACAAAAAGGAAAAGGTTATTCATATGCGGAAAAAGCTACCGATCATTACCATGGTGTGTCAAAATTTAATGTTGAAACAGGTGAACAAGTAAAAAATGGTAGCAATCTACCAGCTTATACAAAAGTATTTGCTAACACTTTAGTCAAGCATGCTCAAAAAGACAGCAAAATTGTTGGTATAACTGCTGCAATGCCTGGAGGAACAGGTATGGATATTTTTGGAAAAGAATTTCCAAAAAGAATGTTTGATGTTGGTATAGCTGAGCAACATGCGGTAACTTTTGCTGCTGGTTTAGCTACGGAAGGTTATAAACCTTATGTTGCAATTTATTCTACTTTTTTACAAAGAGCTTATGATCAGGTTGTTCACGATGTGGCTATTCAAAGTTTGCCAGTAAGATTTGCAATAGATAGAGCTGGGCTAGTAGGTGCAGATGGATCTACGCACGCTGGTTCATTTGATATTACTTATTTATCAACTCTTCCTAATTTTATTGTGATGGCTGCAAGTGATGAGGTCGAGTTAGTAAAAATGATAAACACCTCAATTGATATTAATGATAAACCAAGCGCGATTAGATATCCACGAGGGACAGGAGTGGGTCTTGAATTACCTTCAATTGATGAAAAAATTGAAATTGGTAAAGGAAAAATTGTTCAAGAAGGAAACCAAGTATGTATTTTAAGTTTGGGAACAAGACTTGAAGAATGTAAATTAGCATCTGAGGAATTAAAGAGCAAAGGTGTGTCTGTAACAATTATTGATGCAAGATTTGTCAAACCTTTAGATCAAGAACTTATTTTAAAATGTGCTCAACAACATGAAGTAATGATAACTATAGAAGAAGGATCGATAGGTGGTTTTGGCTCTCATGTTAAAAATCTACTAGCTGAGAGAGGTATATTTGATAAAGGATTAAAGTTTAGATCAATGACATTGCCTGACACTTTTATCGAACAAGACACCCCTAAAAAAATGTACGATGTTGCTGGACTAAATGCTTCTCAAATTTCAAAGAAAATTTTAGATGTTTTATTTACAAAAGACTCAATTAAAGTAGTTAAAAATTAAAAATAGATTTAACCACACTGTGCTTTGTTCATTAAATAATGATCTAATAAAACACAATTCATCATAGCTTCACCAACAGGAACTGCTCTTATTCCCACGCAAGGATCATGTCGTCCTTTAACTGATATAGTGGTATTTTTTCCAAATTTATTAATTGTTTTTCTTGCTGTTAAAATTGATGATGTTGGTTTTACAGCAAATGAAGCAATAATTTCTTGGCCACTTGATATACCACCTAAGATACCTCCAGCATTATTAGAATCAAATTTTAACTTTTTACCTTTTTGGGAAATCTCATCTGAGTTTTGTTCTCCAGTTAATTGTGCTGAATTCATTCCTGATCCAATATTTACTCCTTTAACAGCATTTATACTCATCAAACCAGAAGCAATGTCCGAGTCTAGTTTTGAATATATTGGTGCACCAAGCCCAGGAGGTATACCTCTTGCTCTTACCTCAATAACAGCTCCACAGGAAGATCCATTTTTTCTAATATCTAGTAAATATTTTTCCCAGAGTTTGATCATTGATTTATCTGGACAAAAAAATGGATTTTTTGAAATTACCTTATCATTCCATTGATTTTTATCACATCCCAATATTCCTAGTTGAGTAACTGCGCCTATGACTTTAAATTTCTTACCTAATTTTTTTTGTAAAACAATCTTTGCTATTGCTCCTGCCGCAACTCTAGCTGCAGTCTCTCTTGCAGAAGATCTTCCACCGCCTCTATAATCTCTTATACCGTATTTTTTAAAATAGGTTAAATCAGCATGTCCTGGTCTAAATTTATCTTTTATATTACCATAATCTTTGGATCTCATATCTTTGTTAAAAATTATAAGTGATATAGGGGTTCCAGTGGTTTTTCCTTCGAACACACCAGATAAAATTTGAACTTTATCGTCTTCTTTACGTTGAGTAGTAAATTTTGATTGTCCTGGTTTTCTTCGATCCAGTTCTATTTGTATATCTTGTTCATTTATGCTTATGTTTGGGGGACAACCATCAACTATACAGCCTATAGCAGAGCCGTGAGATTCACCCCAAGTTGAGAAACGAAATAGCTTTCCAAAAGTATTAAATGACATTATTTATAATATATAGATTATTTTGTTTAAATTATGAATCAAAAAAACTTACTTGGCCTTAATAACTGTTTTTTAGATCTAGATGATCCAATTCAGTTATTTAAAGTATGGATGGATGAAGCCAAAAAACTGGAACCCAATGACCCTAATGCGCTTTCTTTGGCAACTTCTAATAAGGACAATCTACCTTCAGTTAGAGTAGTTTTGTTAAAAGAGTTTAATCAAAATGGATTTGTATTTTATACTAATTTAAACAGTCAGAAAGGAAATGAACTTAAAGAAAATCCTAATGCTGCAATGTGTTTTCATTGGAAAAGCCTTTTAAGGCAAGTAAGAATTAGTGGAGCGATAACGCAGGTAGAAGACAAAGTAGCTGATCAATATTACAATTCAAGAGGATATGATAGTAGAATTGGTGCCTGGGCATCAAAACAAAGTAAAGAACTAAATAATAGAAAGGAACTTACAAAGTCAATTAAAGAATATAAGCAAAAATTTAATGATGAAAATAATGTACCAAGACCTAATCATTGGTCTGGTTGGAATTTATCACCAACAAGAATAGAATTTTGGTTAGATGGAGATAGTAGGATTCATGAAAGATTAAATTATACTATTAATAAAAGTGGAAATTGGATAAAATCTTTATTAAGCCCTTAAAAATTTCTAGCCAAACTAAATGAAGTAAGATTTTTAAGAATATCTTTTTCTTTTGATTCTTTAAATATAGTTAAAGAATTTGAAGCAAGATTAATGTAATGTTGGGCTTTTTGATAGCATTCTTTAATGATATTATATTTTTTTATTAAAGAAACTATTTCATTAAAGTCATCTTTATCTCTTGTATCTTTTTTAAAGAGATTAATTAATAATTTTTTTTCATCAAAGTCTATTTTTTGAAAAAGTAAAATGACAGGTAAAGTAATTTTTCCTTCAAAAAAATCTTGACCAATTTTTTTTCCAAATAATTTGAGATCAGAATTATAATCTAGAGTGTCATCTGCAATTTGAAAGGTGAGACCAAGATTTCTTCCGTAAAATTCAAGAGCATCCTTTTTTTTTGATTCTACATTTGATAAAATTGCTCCTACTTTTGTTGCGGCTGCAAATAGTTCTGCAGTTTTTGCTGAAATAATTTTTAAGTAAGTTTCTTCTAACATGTCAACCTCACCTTTGTGCTGAAGTTGTAAAACTTCTCCCTGAGCTATCTTCGAAGAAGTCGATGATAATAACTTTAAAATTTCTAAATTTCCATCCTCCACCATCATTTCGAAACATCTGCTCAATAAGTAATCCCCAATCAACACTGAAGAATGATTATCCCAAACTTTATTCAGAGTTTCTTTTCCTCTTCTTAAAACACCTTCATCTATTACATCATCATGCATTAATGTTGCGCTATGAATTAATTCTACACACGCTGCTAGATTGACGTCTCTTGATCCTCTGGAATATCCACATAATTTTGCAGCACCTAAAGTTAAAAGGGCTCGTAATCTTTTTCCACCAGTTTTAATATGATAGCCTGTCATTTTTTCCACCAACTCAACATCACTAGCTAATTTTGATCTAATTTTTTCCTCAGTTAAAATCAGCTTATCCTCAACAGAATCTTTGAGTTGAAAGTAAGAGTCGTTTATTTGTTTTTTAAGTTGTACTACAGTTCCCATAATCAATTTAAGTTAGTATAATTGAGTTTTATATATTACTTATCAATTGACGCACCTAATTCTTCAATTATAAGTAGCCTATATATATTCAATTAATAATTCTATAAGGAATAAAAATGTTCTCTTTTTTTAAAAAGAAAAAGACTGTAGCCCACATAAAACTTAGTGGTGTTATTGGAAATGCAGGAAAATTTAAACAAGGGATTGATTTTGCTGGTCAAGAAGAGATCATAAAAAAAGCTTTTTCCCTTAAAAAAGCTACTTGTGTAGCTATTACTATAAACTCACCCGGAGGGTCACCAGTACAATCACACTTAATTTATAGCTTCATTAGAGAAGAAGCCAAAAAAAATAAAAAAAAAGTTATCGTATTTGCTGAAGATGTAGCTGCATCCGGAGGATATCTTATTTCATGTGCCGGAGATGAAATTTATGCAAACTCAAGCTCAATCATTGGATCCATTGGGGTGATCTATTCTTCATTTGGATTTACAGAGTTGATAAAAAAAATTGGTGTAGAAAGAAGAGTTCACACAGCAGGAAAAAACAAAAGTACATTAGATCCTTTTCTTGAAGAAAAAAATGAAGACATTGAGAGATTAAAAAAAATCCAATTAGATTTGCATAAAGATTTTATTGATGTAGTGGAGAAAAGTAGAGGATCTAAGCTTAACAAGTCTGAGATTGAACTTTTTTCAGGAGAATTTTGGTCCGGTAGTAAGGCAAAAGATCTAGGATTGATAGATGGAATAGGAGATGCTCATAAAATTTTAAAAGATAAATTTGGTGATGACGTTGTAATTAAAAAATTTGAAAAATCTAAAGGATGGTTGAGTCAAAAATTATCTTCTTCAAGTAATCAAGTAGATCAATTTGCTAACATCTTAGATGAAAGGTCAATTTGGCAAAGATATGGTTTCTAAAATAAAAAAACCACAAAACAAATTTCAATCATTTCAAGATACAATTCTTAATCTTCAAAAATTTTGGAGCAAAAAAGGATGCATTGTTTTACAACCATACGATATGGAGGTTGGTGCTGGCACATTTCATCCTGCTACTACACTTAGATCGCTTGGACCAAAACCTTGGAAAACTGCTTATGTTCAGCCATCAAGAAGACCAACTGATGGAAGGTATGGTGATAATCCTAATAGACTACAACATTATTATCAGTTTCAAGTTTTAATAAAACCTTCTCCAGATAATATAAAGAAACTATATCTTAATAGTTTATCAGTTATTGGAATTGATCATAATGAGCATGATATTAGATTTGTTGAAGACGATTGGGAAAGTCCAACACTAGGAGCCGCTGGTTTAGGTTGGGAAGTTTGGTGTGATGGTATGGAGATAACACAATTTACATACTTTCAACAAATGGCAGGATTTGAATGTAAACCAGTTTCAGTTGAAATTACATATGGATTAGAGAGAATATGTATGTTTACACAGCAACAGAAAAATGTTTATGATCTAATCTGGAATGATGACGGTGTAAAGTATCATGATGTCTTTCACCAAGCTGAAAAAGAATTTTCTGCATATAACTTCGAACACGCAAATATAGAAAATTTATTTAAAATGTTTGATATGCACGAGTTAGAAGCAAAATCTCTTGTAGAAAAAAAATTATCATTGCCAGCATACGATCAATGTTTGAAAGCAAGTCATGTATTTAATATCTTGGATGCTAGAGGAGCAATAAGTGTGGCTCAAAGAGCTGGATACATAGGTAGAATTCGAGACATAACTAAAGCAGCTGCAGGTATTTGGCTAAATAGTCAAAGCTAGATGTCAGAATTTTTTTTAGAATTATTTAGTGAGGAAATACCCTCGTCTCTTCAGCAGAATTTAAGACAAGAATTGTTAAATAGTTTTAATAAACTATTTACTGAGAAATTTATTTCTTTCAAAAAAAGCTCTTCATACTCTACTCCAAATAGATTGATAATTGTATTTGAAAACGTACAAAAACAAGTAGTTTTAAAGTCTGAAGAAATAAAAGGACCAAATATAACAGCACCAGAAATTGCACTGGAAGGTTTTGTAAGGTCAAATAATATCTCTAAAAAAGATCTATTAAAAAAAGTAACAGAAAAAGGGGAGTTTTATTTTTTTAAAACAAAATCTAAAAAACTTGACACCCAAGATTTGTTAGAAGAGTTTGCGCCACTAGTATTACAAAAAATCCAATGGAAAAAATCAATGAGATGGGGTGATTTTGAGTTAAATTGGGGTAGACCACTAAAATCAATACTGGCATTATTTGATAAAAAAAAATTAACTTTTAATTTCCATCACCTAACTTCATCAAACTCAACTTTTATCGATAAAGAATACGAAGAAAATAAAAAAACATTTATTGATTTTAAGGAATACAGCAATTTTTTTAAAAAATTGAATATTATTATTAATCACAAACAAAGAAAAGATTTAATAGAAAAAAAATTGAATGAGATTTCAAATAAAAAAAATATAAAGATTGAAAGCAACCCAAAACTACTTGATGAAGTTGTAGATCTAACAGATCAACCAAATGTTATATTGTGTGAATTTGATAGAAAATTTCTTAATATTCCAAAAGAAATTTTGATTATAACAATGCAATATCATCAAAAATATTTTCCAACTTTTGATAAGAAGGGAAATATCACCAATGAATTTTTAGTTGTAACAAATAAAAAAGACTCAAAAGGTTTTATAAAATTAGGAAATGAAAGAGTTGTAGAGGCCAGGTTAAGTGATGCTGAGTTTTTTTGGCAAAAAGATAAATCACAAAATTTAGTTAAAAGAGTTTCAAGACTAAAATCTATGAATTATTTTAAAGGTCTTGGAACATATTTTGACAAAGTTCAAAGAATGAGAAAACTTGGGGGGATGCTTTCAGATGAATTATTGATCAGTAAAGATATGGTTGAATTATCTGCATCTATTTGCAAAGTAGATTTGGTTTCTGAACTTGTTGGAGAGTTTCCAGAACTTCAAGGAATTATGGGAGGTTATTTTGCAGAAGCACAGGGCTTTGATAAAGATATTTGTAAAGCTATTAGTGAACAATATTTACCAGCGGGATTAAATTCAAAAATACCAAAAAAACCTTACAGTATTGCACTATCGTTAGCCGATAAAATAGATACGTTAGTTGGTTTTTTTGGAATAAATCAAAAACCGACAAGCTCTAAAGATCCATTTGCCCTAAGAAGATTGGCTTTAGGAGTAATTAAAACAATAGTTGAGAATAAAAAAGATTTTAAAATAAGAGACTTAATTAGTTATTCATCCAGTTTATATATGGACCAAGGTTTTGAATTTGAAAATAAGTCTATGCAAAATGAGTTAGTTGATTTTTTTATGGATCGATTGAAATTTTATATGAAAGATGAGAAAATTCGTCACGATATTATTCAAGCTTCAACAAGCTTGGGTAGTTTAGATCAATCCGTAGTTATTTTTGGTAAAGCTAAAACTTTAAATAAAATTATTGATAAACCAAATGGAATTGATCTTATTTCAAGCTATAAAAGAGCATCAAGCATACTACATAATGAATTGAAAGATGATAAACTTGACCTATCAAATACAACTGATCCTGGTATTTTTAAAACAGAACTTGAAAAAAATTTGTTTAAAAAAATTAATGAATTAAGAAAATATTTTCAAAGCATCAATAAAGACGAGAATTTTGAGCAATCGCTTGCTAATTTAGCAGAGTCTAAAAAAGTAGTTTTTGATTTCTTTGACAATGTAATCGTAAATGAGGAAGACCCTGCGATTAAGAAAAACAGACTGGAACTAATTCAAATGTTATGTAAAACGTTCGATTATTATGTTAATTTTTCTCTAATAGATTCCCATTAATGAAAAAACTAATTTTAAATTTTAAATCTAAGGATAGCAAAAAGATAAAAAACCCTAAAAATTTTTTAGGGGGTAAAGGTGCTAATTTATCTGAAATGGGAAGAATGGGTCTTCCAGTTCCTCCAGGGTTTACGATTTCAACTAAAGTATGTGAACTTTTTTATAGAGATAAAAAAAAATTGAATAAAAATTTAGTATCACAAATTAAAAAAGAATTAAAAGTAATTGAAAAAGATGTCGGTAAAAAATTTGGTGATTTGAAGAATCCTTTACTTCTTTCTGTAAGATCAGGAGCTAGAGTGTCGATGCCTGGTATGATGGATACAATTTTAAACCTTGGCTTAAATGATAAAACGGTAAATGCATTGTCTACAAAAACTTCTAATGGAAGATTTGCTAAAGACAGTTATAGAAGATTTATTCAAATGTATGGTAACGTAGTGATGGGAGTCGAAGGTTATCATTTTGAAGAATTAATTGAAAATTATAAGCTTACTAAAGGAGTACTTTTAGACACTGACTTAGACGAAAATGATTGGGATGGATTAATAGTAGATTTCAAAAGAACTGTTAAGGAAAAAGCTAAGAAAGATTTTCCGCAAGATGTATATGAACAATTATTGGGAGCAATCAGTGCCGTATTTTTATCTTGGGAAAGTAATAGAGCTAAAGTTTATAGAAAATTAAATCAAATCTCAGCTGAATGGGGAACAGCAGTAAATGTTCAATCAATGGTTTTTGGTAACATGGGCGAAGATTGTGCAACAGGTGTAGTATTTACAAGAAATCCATCAGATGGTTTAAATGAAATATATGGTGAATATTTAATTAATGCACAGGGTGAGGATGTGGTGGCCGGCACAAGAACCCCTCAATACATTACCAAAAAAGCAAGACAACAAGCAAAAGTAAAAGCTCCATCAATGGAAGAGGTGATGCCTCGTGTTTATAATCAACTTTATAAAATCTTAAAAAAATTAGAAAAACATTATAAAGACATGCAAGACGTCGAATTTACAGTTGAAAATAAAAAACTATGGATGCTTCAAACAAGATCTGGAAAAAGAACAGCTAAGTCAGCTGTAAAGATTGCTGTTGATATGGTTAAAGAAAAATTAATTTCAAAAAAAGAAGCTGTTTTAAGAATTGATCCTAATTCTTTAGACACTTTACTTCATCCCACTTTAGATGAAAAAAGTTCAATCAATGTTATTGCAAATGGTTTGCCAGCATCTCCTGGTGCTGCAAGTGGAAAGGTAGTTTTTACTTCAGAAGAAGCCGAAAGATTAACGGGGATGATGCAAGATACAATTTTAGTTAGAGTGGAAACGTCTCCAGAAGATATTCAGGGAATGCACGCTGCCAAAGGTATTTTAACTGCAAGAGGAGGAATGACAAGTCATGCTGCAGTTGTTGCTAGAGGAATGGGTAGACCATGTGTTTCTGGCTCAAGTGAAATTGATATAAATTATGAGAGTAAATCATTTAAAACTTCATCAATGGAAATTAAGGAAGGTGAAGTTATAACTATAGATGGTTCTACAGGTCGAATTATTTCAGGAAGTGTTGCAACTGTAAAACCAGAAATTTCTGGTGATTTTTCAAAATTAATGTCATGGGCTGATAGTTTTAGAAAATTAAATATTAGAACAAATTCAGAAACAACAAAAGATACAAAAACAGCAAAAGATTTTGGAGCAGAAGGTATTGGTCTTTGTAGAACAGAACATATGTTTTTTGATGAAGAAAGAATTTTATCTGTTCGCGAAATGATTTTATCTAAAACTAAAGAAGATAGAGCTAAAGCACTTGATAAACTTTTACCTCATCAAAAAAGAGATTTTGTAGAGATTTTCAAAATTATGAGCGGGCTACCTGTTACAGTTAGATTGCTTGATCCTCCTTTACATGAATTTTTACCTCGAACGGAAAAAGAAATTAGTGAAGTTGCAAATGTAGTCAGTCTTTCAATTAAAGAGGTAGAATCTAGAATAGAAGAACTCCATGAACAAAATCCAATGTTGGGTCATAGAGGTTGTAGACTTGGTATATCATTTCCAGAAATTTATGAGATGCAATGCAGAGCTATTTTTGAAGCGTTAGTAGAACTTAAAAAGAAAAAAATTAAATCAGCTTTTCCAGAAATTATGATTCCTCTTGTTTCAACAGAAGCTGAAATTCAAATAATGAAAGATTTAGTAATTAACATTGCTAGCAAAGTTCAAAAAGAACATAAAATTAAAATAGCATTTATGGTTGGCACAATGATTGAGCTTCCAAGGGCTGCGATAAAAGCAAAAGAAATAGCAAAACATGCTGAGTTTTTTAGTTTTGGTACTAATGATTTAACTCAAACTACTTTTGGAATTAGTAGAGATGACAGTGGAAAATTCTTAAATGATTATTTGGATAATAAAATATTTTCAATTGATCCATTTGTTTCCATAGATGACGGGGTTGCTGATTTAGTTGAAATCGCTGTTGAAAAAGGAAAAAGCCAAAACAAAAAATTAAAACTTGGAATTTGTGGTGAACATGGTGGTGATCCTAAAAGTATTGAGTTTTGTTCTAAAGCTGGCCTAAATTATGTTTCTTGCTCACCTTACAGAGTTCCAATTGCAAGATTAGCTGCTGCTCAAGCAGAATTAAAAAAATAAATAAATATTTGAGAATTGTTAGGGGCGTTCTGTTGCCAGGTGCCCCGGACCCCGTCTACTTAATTAACAAAGTTAATTAGGCAGCAAGTGCGTAACTTTCGTTAGCAATTATAAATTAGCCCGTTACGGTGGAACAATTCCGAACAAAAGAATAGCCTTTAGTCATCCGTCGAATCTAGTTCACCCCCATAAGTTGTAATGGTGGAGGTGGTGGGTACTGCCCCCACGTCCGCAATGGTTATTACGAAATTCGTTTATCGTCATAGTTGGAAAACCAACATTATTAATATAAAAGCAATTACAAGAGATTCAATAAAAATCATGAAATTAACTAGCGAACAATCACAAGAAATTAAAGAACAACAGTCTCAACAGAATCAAACTAAGAGAGTCACAGCTCCTGCACTTGAAAATATTTTATACGAAGCAATTACAGCATTAGATCATGGTTTTGTAAGAGTTATTGATTATATGGGTGATGATACATCAATTGTTCAATCAGCTAGAGTTTCTTATGGTAAAGGAACCAAAAAGGTTTCAACAGACGCAGGCCTGATTAAATATTTAATGAGGCATTGGCATAGCACTCCATTTGAAATGTGTGAAATTAAATACCATGTTAAGTTACCAATTTTTATTGCTCGTCAATGGATTAGACACAGAACAGCAAATGTAAATGAATACTCAGCTAGATATTCTATTTTAGATAAAGAATTTTATTTACCAAGTACAGAAAATTTAGCAGCCCAATCTACAAGTAACAGACAAGGTAGGGGAGACGTTCTGGAAGGTGAACAGGCAAAAGAAGTTTTGGAACTTTTAAAAAATGATGCTGAAAGAACTTATGATAATTATGAAACCATGTTGAATGAAAGATTTGACGGCTCAACTATAGATGAAAATAAAAAAGGTTTAGCTAGAGAACTTGCAAGAATGAATTTAACTTTAAATACTTACACTCAGTGGTACTGGAAAACTGATTTATTAAATTTAATGAATTTTTTAAGATTAAGAGCCGATAGTCATGCACAATATGAAATAAGAGTGTATGCAGATATTATGTTGGATACTGTTAAAAAATGGGTTCCAATAACCTATGATGCATTTATGGATTATAGGGTTGGTGGAACTGAAGTTTCAGCTAAAGGTAAAGCAATTATTCAAAAACTTATCAAAGGTGAAAATGTTGATGTAGATAGTTCAGGACTTTCAAAAAGAGAATGGAATGAACTAATGATTGCTTTTGATCTTAAAGATAAGTTGATTTAATCTTATTAGCAAAATCTAAATATATTTTTGAAATTTCATGCTCAGGATTAGCTTCAACTATAGGCTTTCCCTCATCTCCGTTTTTTCCAACTTCAGGATTAATTGGGATCTCTCCTAAAAACTCTTTTTCAAATTCTTCTGCAGTTTTTCTAACACCACCTTCACCAAAAATTTTATATTTTTTTCCATCATCCCCAGTAAAGTAACTCATATTATCGACTAACCCTAAAATTTTAACTCCAAGTTTATCAAACATTTTGATACCTCTTTTAACGTCTAATAGAGCTACTTCTTGAGGGGTAGAGACAATTATGGCTCCATCCATCTTAATTTCTTGTGAAAAAGTTAACTGAGTATCTCCAGTTCCTGGAGGCATATCAACAATAATGAAATCTAAATTTTTCCAATTCACTTTTTGAGTAAAAGTTTTAATAGCACTGGTTACCATAGGACCACGCCAAATCATTGGAGTTTGTTGATCTGCTAAAAAACCGATGGACATACATTGAATATCATATTTAACTATTGGCTCTAATTTTTGACCATCACTTTTTGGCTTTTCATTAATATCAAACATTTTTGGAATAGATGGGCCATAAATATCAGCATCAAGTAAACCAACTTTACAACCAACTTGTTTTAAAGCTAATGCGAGATTTGTTGCGAATGTAGATTTTCCAACTCCTCCCTTTGCACTTGAAATTGCAATCGTAAATTTTGTTCCTAAGATGGGATTTTTAGTGAATTTCCTAGGCTCCAGCTTCTTTTTCATTGCGTCACTTAGTTCTGGTTTTTTATCAGTCATATTTTCATGATTACTTGTTTTTTAGAATAAAGACACTATATACTTTGTCATATGTCAGATGATTTTAAAGGCAGAGGCGGAAGCCCTTGGGGATCTCCCCCAGGTGGAGGAGGAAATGGTTCGGGTAAAGGACCAACACCACCAGATATAGATGCAATCATTAGAGATATTCAAAATAAAATTAATAAATTTTTACCTGGTGGAAGTAAATCGGGTGGAAAGCCAATTGGTTTAATCTTAATTATTTTACTTTTTGTCTGGCTTGCAAGTGGACTTTATAGAGTGCTACCTGATGAACAGGGTGTTGTTTTAAGATTTGGTAAATTCGTAAAAACAACTCAACCTGGTCTTAACTATCACATACCTTTTCCAGTAGAGTCAGTAGAAACTCCTAAAGTTACTAAAGTAAATAGAATGGATATCGGTTTTAGATCTGAGAGAGATAGTGGTTTTTCTTCGGGAGGTGGAGTAGCAGATGTTCCTCAAGAAAGTTTAATGTTAACAGGAGATGAAAATATTGTGAACATTGACTTTTCAGTATTCTGGGTAATTAAAGATGCTGGTAAATTTTTATTCGAAATTCAAGACCCTCAAGGAACTGTAAAAGCAGCAGCAGAAACGGCTATGAGAGAAGTAATTGCCAAAAGCGATATTCAGCCGATTTTAACTGAGGGAAGAGCAAAAATTGAGATAGAAACTCAAGAAATTATTCAATCAATTTTAGATGAATACAATAGTGGAATTCAAATTACACAAGTGCAAACCCAAAAAGCGGATCCACCGGATCAAGTAATTGATGCGTTTAGAGATGTTCAAGCTGCTAGAGCAGACATGGAAAGATCTAAAAATGAGGCAGAAGCCTATGCTAACGATGTGATTCCAAGAGCAAGAGGGGAAGCTGCAAAAATTTTACAAGCAGCAGAAGCTTACAAGCAAAAAGTTGTAGCATCAGCCGAAGGTGAAGCTAGTAGATTTGTTTCAATTTATGATGAGTATGCAAAGGCTAAAGAAGTTACTCAAGAAAGAATGTATTTAGAGACTATGGAAAAAGTTTTAGCAGATATTGAAAAAGTTATTATTGAAAAAAATGCAGGATCAGGAGTAGTTCCTTATCTTCCATTACCTGAATTAGGTAAATCGAAAGTGAGCAATTAAATGAAAGCACAAAAAATATTACTACCAATAGCTGCGATATTAGGTGCTTTAGTTTTCTTTTCAGTATTTATAGTAAAAGAAGTTAATCAAGCAATTGTTCTACAATTTGGTGACCCTAAGAAAATTATTGTTGAACCAGGTATAAACTTTAAACTACCTTTTATTCAAAACGTTGTTTTTTTAGACAGCAGGATTTTAAATTTAGATACACCACCAGCAGAGGTTATAGCATCAGACCAAAAAAGATTAATTGTTGATGCATTCGCAAGATTTCAAATTACAGACCCTTTAAAATTTTATATTTCAGTTGGGAATGAAAGAGTTGCAAGATCAAGATTGGCAACAATCATAAACTCAAGAATTAGAAATGTTTTAGGACAGCAAGAATTACAAACCTTACTTTCTAAAGACAGATCTAAACAAATGTCTTTAATTCAAGAAGGTGTAAATACAGAAGCCAAAAAATTTGGTATCAAAATTGTTGATGTGAGAATTAAAAGAGCAGACCTTCCTCAAGCAAACAGTGATGCAATTTATAGAAGAATGCAGACTGAAAGAGAGAGAGAAGCTAAGGAATTTAGAGCAAGAGGTGCTGAGATGGCGGTTACTATTACCTCAACTGCAGATAAAAAAGTTTCAGTAATTCTAGCAAATGCTAATAAAGACTCTGAGATTATGAAAGGGGAAGGTGATGGGGAAAGAAATAGGATCTTTGCTGAAGCCTTTGGAAGAGATCCAGAATTTTTTGCATTTTACAGAGCGATGCAAGCATATGAAACAGCTCTAATTGGTGGAGATACATCATTAATATTATCTCCTGATAGTGAATTTTTTAAGTTTTTTGGAAATATAAAACCTAAATCAGAATAACCTATCTAATATGAAAGAATTGATCATAGCATTTGGTCTTTTTCTTTTTATTGAAGGAATTTTGTATGCCATATTTCCATCAAAAATGAAAAGTATGTTGAGAAAATTAGAATTTGTAAAAGATAGTCAGTTGAGATCAGGTGGGCTAATTTTTGCAGTTTTAGGATTTGTAATTATTTATTATATTAAAGGTTAGTATGAAAAAAATTAAATTAATATTTTTAACGCTTATTTTTACACTTAGTTATTCAATACAATCTAATTCAAAATCAGTGCCAGCATCTTTTGCAGATCTTGCAGAAAGATTGATGCCATCAGTAGTTAATATTTCAACTACTCAAACTGTAACCACAACAACAAATCCATTTCCATTTCAATTTCCCCCGGGTTCACCATTTGAAGATATGTTTAAAGAATTTGGTACACCACAAGAAAGAAAATCATCTGCCTTAGGATCTGGATTTATAATTGATGAAAAAGGAATTGTGGTTACGAATAATCACGTTATTCAAGATGCAGAAGATATTATAGTTAGAGTTAATGGCAATGAGGAATATAAGGCAAAAGTAATTGGTGCTGATCCTTTATCCGATATAGCAGTACTTCAGCTAGAAACTGGTGACAAATTTACTCCAGTTGCTTTTGGAGACTCAGATAAAGCAAGAATTGGTGATTGGGTGATTGCTATTGGAAATCCATTTGGTTTAGGTGGAACAGTAACATCGGGAATTATTTCTGCAAGAAATCGATCGATTGGATTATCTAGATACGAAGATTACATACAAACAGATGCATCAATTAATTCAGGAAACTCAGGAGGCCCATTGTTTGATATGGATGGGAATGTAATTGGAATTAATACGGCAATTCTTGGAAGAAATGGATCAATTGGAATAGGTTTTTCAATTCCGTCAAACAGCGCAAAGATTGTGATCGATCAACTGATAGAGTTTGGTGAGACTAAAAGAGGTTGGTTAGGTGTAAGAATTCAAGATGTAACACAAGAAATTGCTGATGTTGAAAAACTAGATGAGCCCAGAGGAGCATTAGTTGCAAGTGTTGCAGAAAACAGCCCATCAGACAAAGGTGGAATTAAAGCTGGAGATATTATTTTAGAGTTTAATGGAGTTAAAATAAACCAAATGAAAGAATTACCAGCAATTGTTGCAAAAACAAAAGTTGGAACAAACGTTAAAGTTAAAGTTTGGAGAAATAAAAAAGAGTTAATTAAGAATATTCTTTTAGGAAGATTGGAGACATCAGATGATTTTAAAGTAAGTGAAAAAAAATCTGAACCACCCAAAGATATAATAATAGAAGACTTAAAAATTACTGTCAGAAAGTTGACTAAAGAAGACATCAAAACTAGAAAACTTCCTAATCAAACTTCAGGATTAGTTGTTACCAAAATAGGAAACACTAGCCCATTACTTAAATCAATCGAGGCCAATAGTATTATAGTTGAAGCACAAAAAATAAAAGTAAAGAATGCAAAAGACTTAGAAAAAATTGTTAAAGATGTATTAAATTCTAATCAAAAGACAATTTTACTAGCGATATACAATAATCAAAATCAAAGAAGATACATTGGTGTTAAACTAGATTAATCATGGATTTTAAATCCAAGATTATTTTAATTTCTGGACCAACTGCTTCTGGAAAATCTACTTTTTCAGTTAAACTTGCTAAAAAAATTAATGGTGAAATCATTAATGCGGATAGTATGCAGGTTTACAAGGAATTAAAAATTTTATCTGCCAGACCTAATCCCAAAGATTATCAAAAAATAAAACACCATCTGTATGGTTTTCATAGTGTTAAAAAAAACTTTTCAACAGGAGATTGGCTTAAAATTTCAATTAAAAAAATTAATGAAATAAAAAAAAGAAAAAGAACACCAATTTTTGTTGGAGGAACAGGATTATATTTTAAAGCTTTAACAGATGGATTAGTAAATATTCCAAATATTCCAATAAGATTTAGAAACAAAGTAAGAGCTTTACATAAAGATTTAGGTCAAAAAAAATTTTATCAAAAACTTATTAAGTTTGATCCAAATTCAAAAGAAAAAATTAATCCAACTGATGCTCAAAGATCAATCAGAGCTTATGAGGTGAAGCAATTTACCAAAAAATCTCTTCATGATTGGTTTCAAAATACAAAATCATATTTTGATAAAGATGATTTTTTAAAAATCTATATTAATTATCCACGCGAAGAACTTGTTCTAAGAATTGGCAAAAGAGTAGAAAAAATGATTAAGGTTGGTGCTGTTCAAGAAGTTAAAAAATTTGTTAAACTGAAAGTTAGAAAAGATAAGAGCGTCAATAAAGCCATCGGCATCAATGAGATCAAAGAATATCTGGAGGAAAGAAAAAATATGACTGATGTTATTGAAAAAATATCAATAAAGACCAGACAATACGCTAAAAGACAAAGCACTTGGGCGCGAGGTAACATGATGAGTTGGCTAAAATTGCACCCTCAGGACTTAAATAAATTTTTAAAAAAAATTAAATAATTCATTCTATAACTTGACCAATCAGTACAACTTCAGCTAGATTGCGAAATGCCAAAATTATATAGTGGAGCAGAAATTGTATTTAAGTGCCTTGAAGAACAAAAGGTAAGTCATATTTTTGGTTACCCTGGTGGAGCAGTTCTTCCAATTTATGACGAACTTAAAAATCATTCTTCAGTAAAACATATTTTAGTAAGACATGAACAAGGAGCTGGTCATGCAGCAGAGGGTTATGCAAGATCTTCGGGTAAGCCTGGAGTTGTTTTGGTTACCTCTGGACCAGGTGCAACAAATGTTGTTACTGCATTAACAGATGCATACATGGACTCTGTACCATTAGTTTGCATCTCTGGACAAGTACCTACTCATTTAATAGGAACTGATGCATTTCAAGAGTGCGATACAACTGGAATTACAAGACCATGTACAAAACATAATTGGTTAGTAAAAAATATTAATGATCTTCAAAGAGTAATGCACGAGGCATTTGAAGTTGCAACGACTGGAAGACCTGGACCTGTACTAGTAGACATTCCAAAAGATATTCAGTTTGCAAAAACTAAATATGTTTCATTAAAAAAAGAAAAAAAAATAGAAATTAAAAATAACAATAGATTTAAGCAAAAAGACATTGATCAATTAATTGAGTTAATGAACAAAGCTTCAAAACCAATTTTTTACACAGGCGGTGGAGTTGTTAACTCTGGACCGAAAGCAAGCGAACTTTTAAGAGAGCTAGTTGCATTAACTGGTTTTCCAATTACTACAACATTACAAGGATTGGGTTCTTATCCAGGGGATGATAATCAATTTTTAGGAATGCTTGGGATGCATGGAACTTATGAGGCTAATAATGCTATGCATGATTGTGATTTATTAATTAATATTGGTGCTAGATTTGATGATCGTATCACTGGTAAAATTGATGAGTTTTCACCTAAATCAAAAAAAGTACACATTGATATTGATCCTTCATCAATAAATAAGATTATAAAAGTAGACTTAGCAATTGTTGGTGATGTTAAAGATGTTATTAGATCAACAACCAAAACTCTAAAAAAGAAAAATTTAAATTTAGAAAAATCAAATAAACAAAAAATTTCAAAATGGTGGCAGCAAATTCAAAAATGGAGAACGAAGCAATCTCTAAACTTTATTAATAGTGACAAAATAATTAAGCCTCAACATGCTGTTCAAAGACTTTATGAATTAACTAAAAATCAAGATACATTTATCACAACAGAGGTTGGTCAACATCAAATGTGGGCTGCACAACACTATAAATTCAATAAACCTAATAGATGGATGACTTCTGGAGGTTTGGGTACTATGGGTTATGGTTTACCTGCTGCAATAGGTGTTCAAGTTGCAAATCCTAAGAAATTAGTAGTTGATATTGCTGGCGAAGCTTCAATTTTAATGACCATGCAAGAGATATCGACTGCAATACAGTATAATTTACCAATAAAAATATTTATTTTAAATAATCAATATATGGGAATGGTAAGACAGTGGCAGGAATTACTTCATGAAAAAAATTATTCCGAAAGTTATTCTGAGGCATTGCCAGATTTTGTAAAATTAGCTGAAGCTTATGGATGTGTTGGTATAAGAGCTGAACATCCAGATGAATTAGATGAAAAAATTGAGGAAATGATCAATGTTAATAAGCCAGTTATCTTTGACTGCCATGTTGACCAAGCTGAGAATTGTTTTCCAATGATTCCTTCAGGAAAACCACACAATCAAATGTTATTAGGTCCAAAAGACCAAGAAGAAAATAAAATTACAGGTAAAGGAAAAGCGTTAGTTTAAATGGTAAAATCAAAATCAGCATATAGCTCACCAAGCAAACTTAGTAAATTAGAAACCCATATAATTGTAGTTTGGGTAGATAATGAAGCAAGTGTCTTATCTAGAGTGGTTGGTCTTTTTTCTGGAAGAGGATACAACATCGAGTCACTAGCAGTAGCTGAGGTTGACCAAAAAAATAATCTTTCAAGAATTACAATTGTAACAACAGGAACACCAGAAGTAATTGAGCAAATTGTTCTACAATTAAAAAAATTAGTTCCAGTTCACAAAGTAGGTAATTTCAAAAGAGAAGATAAAAATGTAATTTTTAAAGAAATGGCGTTATTTAAAGTAATTGGAAATTCAACTAAGATTAAAAAGGCTTTAAATGCTTGTAAAAAATTTAATCCAGTTATATTAGATCAGACAAATAAGTCTGCAGTAATTCAAATAACTGCGTTGAGAAGAGAAATAGATAAAATGACAAAGAATTTAAAATCGCACGGTCTTATAAGTGTCTCAAGAACTGGAGCGGTTGCAATGACTAGAGGCGCTGAAATATTTAACTAATTAATTAAGGAGAAAAAAAATGAAAATGTTTTATGAAAAAGATGCAGATGTTGATCTAATTAAAGGTAAAAAAATTGCAATTTTTGGCTATGGAAGTCAAGGACACGCTCATGCCTTAAACTTAAAAGATAGTGGTGTTAAAGAAATAGTTGTAGCACTTAGAGAAGGATCTTCAAGTGTAGCAAAAGCTGAGTCTAAAGGTTTAAAAGTTATGAATTTATCTGATGCAGCTGCTTGGGCGGATGTAGTGATGATTTTAACACCTGATGAATTACAAGCTGAGATTTACAAAAACCACATTGAACAAAGAGTTAAAGAAGGAACAAGTATTGCATTTGCTCATGGATTAAATGTTCACTATGATTTAATCAAAGCGAGAAAAGATTTAGATGTATTTATGGTTGCTCCAAAAGGTCCTGGTCATTTAGTTAGAAGCGAATATGAAAAAGGTGGCGGAGTACCATGCTTGTTTGCTGTTCATCAAGATGGCTCAGGCAAAGCTAGAGATCTAGCGTTATCATACGCGTCTGCAGTTGGTGGTGGAAGATCTGGAATTATTGAAACTACATTTAAGGACGAAGTTGAAACAGATTTATTTGGAGAGCAAACAGTTCTATGTGGTGGCTTAGTTGAGTTGATTAAAAATGGTTATGAAACTCTAACAGAAGCAGGTTATGAGCCTGAGATGGCTTACTTTGAAACTGTTCATGAAGTAAAATTAATTGTTGATTTAATTTATGAAGGTGGAATTGCAAACATGAACTATTCTATTTCTAATACAGCTGAGTATGGTGAATATGTTTCGGGTCCTAGAATAGTTAATAAAGAAGAAACCAAAAAAAGAATGAAAGAAGTTTTGACTGATATCCAATCAGGAAAATTCACAAAAGAATGGATGGATGAATGTAAAAATGGTCAAAAGAACTTCCTTGCAACTAGAGCAAAATTAGCTGAGCACTCGGTAGAAAAAGTTGGTGCAGAACTAAGAGCTATGATGCCTTGGATTGGTAAAAAGAAATTGGTTGATAGCGATAAAAGTTAATTATTATCTAAAATTTTATCTGTAATAATTTAGTTATTTCACTTATACTTTTCTTAAATAAATTTAAGGAAAAGAGGGAAATAATGAAAATAAAAAATTTTATTAGAGTTTTACTATCTGTAGTTCTAGTATTTGGATTTTCTTCAGCATGGGCTAAAACTATCAAATGGTCAATGCAAGGAGATAGTTTAACACTAGATCCACACGCACAAAACGAAGGTCCAACCACTCAAGTTTCAAGACAGGTTTATGAAGCGCTTGTTCAAAGAGGTTTGGATATGAAAATTGGTCCTGCGTTAGCAAAAAGTTGGAAAGCAACTGATCCCAACACATGGATATTTACATTAAGAGAAGATGTAAAATTTTCAGATGGCTCTGCAATGACATCTAGTGATGTTGTATTTAGTGTCTTAAGAGCTAAACAAAGAACATCTGATTTTAAAGAATATATCAGTACTATCTCAGGAGTTGAAGCTATCGGTGATTACTCAGTTAAAATTACAACAAGTAAGCCTAACCCAATTCTTTTGAATCAATTATCAAATATTTTCATAATGTCTAAAGCATGGTCTGAAAAGAATTTTGCAATGTCTCCTCAAAACTGGGATGCTGGTCAAGAAACCTTTTCCGCAACTAATGCATTAGGAACAGGTCCTTTTAAAATCACTTTAAGAGAGCCTAACACTAAAACTGTGTTTAAAAGAAATAAACACTGGTGGGGTGAGATGACTGATAAAAAAGTAACTCAAATTGAATTACTTCCAATTAAAAATGCAGCAACAAGAGTTGCAGCATTATTATCTGGAGAAATTGATGTAGTTACTGATGCACCAGTTCAAGATTTAGCACGAATTGGATCTTCATCTGCACACAAAGTTGAAAGTACTGCACAAATGCGTACAATTTTCTTAGGTATGGATCAAGCTGCTGATCAGTTAAGAACTGGTAATACAGGTGATAACCCATTTAAGAAAAAAGAGGTAAGACAAGCTCTTTACCAAGCAATTGATATCGAAGCGATCAAGAAAAAAGTTATGAGAGGTTTAAGTGAACCAGCAGGAATAATAACTTTTCCAGGTGTAAATGGTTACACTGCAGATCTTGATAAAAGATTACCTTACGATGTTGATGCTGCAAAAAAACTATTAGCAGATGCAGGTTATCCAAATGGTTTTGATGTTGAATTAAGATGTCCAAATGACAGATATGTAAATGATGAAGCAATTTGTACTGCTGTCGTTGGTATGTTTGGTAAAATTGGTGTTAATGTGAATTTATTTGCACAAACTAAAAGTAAACACTTTAAAGAGCTAAAAGATAATCAAGGTGATTTCTATATGCTTGGTTGGGGTGTTCCTACTCTAGATAGCCACTATGTATTTCATTATTTATATGAGTCTGGTGCTAGCTGGAACAAAGTTAACTTTAGTAACTCTGAAGTAGATGCTGCGATAAGAGTTATGGAAGGTGAAGTTGATTTAGATAAAAGGAATGCTGCAATAGCTAATGCTTGGAAAATTGTGAAAGATGATATTTCTTATCTTCCTCTTCACCACCAAGTAATTTCTTGGGCATCTAAAAGTGGAGTTAATGTACCTATCAGACCGAATAACGAACCGTTATTCAGAACTGCTAGCTTTAACTAAAAAAATTATTACAAGTCCTCTATATTTGCATAGAGGGCTTGTAACTTAAAGATCTTCTCAAATTGATAAAATATTTTTTTAAACGGTTGTTTCAATCAGCTTTGGTTATGCTAGTTGTTGCCCTTGTATCGTTCTCTTTATTTAATTTTGTTGGTGACCCAATAAACAATATGGTTGGTGAAGAAACCTCAGATGAAGAGAGAGCTGAATTAAGAGAAACACTAGGTTTAATGGACCCAATTCCTGTTCAATTTTCAAGATTTGTTGTAAACGCATCTAAAGGAGAATTTGGAATTTCTTATCAATTAAGAAGACCAGTATCTGAGTTAATTGTTGAAAGGTTACCTGCAACAATTGAGCTGGTAGTAATTTCAGCTTTAATTGCTCTAATAACTGGAACATTATTAGGAGTTTATACAGGTATCAATAGAGAGGGTTTTTTAAGTGACACTATTCTAGCAGTCTCTTTGCTTGGAGTTTCACTTCCCACATTTGTAATTGGAATATTATTTATATATTTATTTGCAGTAATTTTAGGAATTTTACCATCCTTTGGTCGAGGTGAGGTAGTAGACCTTGGATTTTGGAGTACAGGATTTTTAACATTCTCAGGATTAAAGGCAATTATACTCCCGTCAGTTACACTAAGTTTATTTCAAATGACTTATATAATCAGACTAGTAAGAGCTGAGATGATGGAAATTTTACAAACAGATTACATTAAGTTCGCGCGCGCGCGTGGGATTAGTGAAAATAGTATAAAATATAAACACGCATTAAAAAATGGATTGATCCCAGTAATTACTATTGCTGGAATTAATATTGGAACACTAATTGCATTTTCTATTATTACTGAAACAGTTTTTCAATGGCCAGGGATGGGATTTTTATTTATTCAAGCAGTTCAATTTGTTGATATTCCAATTATGTCTGCCTATTTAGTATTTATTGCTTTTGTTTTTGTAATGATAAATTTTATTGTAGATATTCTATACTATTTTATAGATCCAAGAATTAGAGTTAAAGGAGATGTTTCAAGTGGATAAGACTATAAGTACTTGGGAAAGAATTAAAGATAGTGATATTTATCATAGTTTTATAAAGTCTCCCACTGCAATTATATCATCAGTAATTTTGTTTATAATTTTCTTTTGTTCTTTTTTTGTAGAATTTATTACCCCTTATAATCCATTTGATCCTTCATCTCTATCACTGATGGAAGCTTTTACTCCACCATCTTGGACTGAGGATGGTCTTGCGAAATTTATTTTAGGAACTGACGGCCAGGGTAGAGATATGTTATCAACAATTCTTTATGGATCTAGAATTTCTTTAATTGTTGGTTTTTCAGCAATCATATTTAGTTTGATACTTGGTGTTGGGCTAGGATTAACAGCAGGATATTTTGGCGGCAAATATGAAATGGTAGTAATGAGATTAACGGATGTTCAACTTACGGTGCCAAGTATTTTAATGGCACTTTTAGTTGATGGAATTGCAAGGGGATTAATTACAAGAGAGATGCATGATGAGATGGCAATTTATGTTTTAATCTTTGCAATTGGAATTTCAGAATGGCCTCAGTTTGCAAGAGTTTCAAGAGCAGCAACTTTGGTAGAAAAAAACAAAGATTATGTTTCAGCTTCAACTATAATTGGAGTTTCAAATTTAATTATTATGTTTAAACATATTTTACCAAATATTTTAAGACCAGTATTAGTTATAGGAACTATTGGTCTTGCACTTGCAATCATAGCTGAGTCAACTTTAAGTTTTTTAGGTGTGGGCGTTCCTCCAACAACTCCATCTTTAGGAACACTAATAAGATTAGGAAATGATTTTTTATTTTCTGGTGAATGGTGGATTACTTTTTTTCCAGCAATATTTTTAGTAATTTTAGCTTTCTCAATTAATCTTTTAGGTGATTGGATGAGAGACACTTTAAACCCAAGGTTAAAAAAATGAGTTTCTTAAAGATAAAGAATTTGAGCGTAGATTATCCAATGAGAAAGGAAACGGTTTATGCCGCCAAAGATGTAAATATTGAGGTTAATAAAGGAGAAATACTTGGATTAGTCGGAGAGTCTGGATCAGGCAAAAGTACTGTCGGAAATGCAATTATTAATTTGATTGATGCACCTGGCAAAGTGTCAAGCGGGTCAGTAATGTTAGGTGATTTAAATATTCATGAAGATCCAAAAAATATTGTAAAATATAGAGGTAAAAAAATTGGACTTATATTTCAAGATCCTCAAACCTCTTTAAATCCAATATTAACAATTGGTGAACAATTAATAGAAACGATCCAAACACATCTTGATTTAACAAAAGAAGAAGCAAAAATTAAATCAATCAATTTATTGAAAGAAGTTGGAATTAAGGATGCGGATACAAGATTTAATAATTATCCCCATCAGTTTTCAGGAGGAATGAGACAAAGAGTAGTTATTTCACTTGCATTATGTTGTGAGCCAGAACTTTTAATTGCAGATGAACCCACTACAGCTTTAGATGTTTCAATTCAATCCCAAATTCTTGATTTAATTAAAAGATTAACAAAAGAAAGAAATCTTGCAGTAATTTTAATTACACACGACATGGGTGTAATTGCTGAGACAGTAGATAGGGTAGCTGTGATGAAAAATGGGAATTTAGTCGAAATTGGTGAAACAAAAGAAATTTTAACAAAACCAAAAGAAACATATACAAAAAGTTTAATTAGTTCAGTACCCCCAACCAATAAAAAAATTTCAAGATTTGTTATAATTGAAAAAGAAAACAAAAGTAACCAATATAGCAATATTAAAATTTTAAACAGATGGAATAAAAAAGAAATTATAGAACAAGATTTAGTTAAAATTAAGAATCTTAGTAAAAGTTTTGATGATAACTTTTTTACAGAAAGTTCTAAAAATTCAGTAATGGCTGTAGATAATGTTTCATTTGAAATTAAAGAAGGCGAGTCCTTTGGTTTAGTTGGTGAAAGTGGAAGTGGAAAATCTACAATTGCTAAAATGATTGTAAATTTATTTAAACCATCTGCTGGAGATATTTTTTTTGATAATGTTTGTATTACAAAAATTAAGACTAGATCAGAAATGATGAAATTTAGAAAACAAATTCAAATGATTTTTCAAGATCCATATTCTTCTTTAAATGGAAGGTTGAAGGTTAAGGATATAATCTCAGAACCAATTAAACTTCACAATCCCTTGATATCAAGTACTGATTTAAATAATTATATTTATGATTTATTAGAGTCTGTAGAGCTTTCGCAGAAATCTGCAGATCGTTATCCACATGAATTTTCTGGAGGTCAAAGACAAAGAATTTCTATTGCAAGAGCATTAGCCACCCAACCGAGACTCCTTGTGTGTGATGAGCCAACCTCTGCTTTAGATGTTAGTATTCAAGCACAAATTTTAAACTTATTAAAAGATCTTCAAGAACAATTAAATTTAACCATTTTATTTATTAGCCATGATTTACCAGTGGTTAGACAAATGTGTGATAGAATTGGAGTATTAAAAGACGGTAAATTGTGTGAGGTAGCTAAAACAGAGGAACTTTTTTTGAAGCCCAAACACGATTACACAAAAAAACTTTTACACTTAATGCCTAAAATTGAGTCTATTTATAATTAGTTTTAGGTGGCCTAAAATGAGCTAATATTAAGAGTAATTTAAGTTATTATTTTGCATTCTCTCTTATAGATTGTATTATACATTTTCAAAAATAATTTTGTTATGAGCGACAAAGATAAAGTATTTATATTTGATACTACTATGCGTGATGGTGAACAATCACCAGGTGCGTCTATGAGTTTAGAGGAGAAAATTCAAATTTCTAGAATTTTTGATGAGCTTGGCATTGATATTATTGAAGCTGGCTTTCCAATAGCATCGCCAGGTGATTTTGAAGCTGTAAAAGCAATAAGTAAAATTGTAAAAAATTCAATTCCTTGTGGATTATCAAGAGCTAGTAAAAAAGATATTGATGCGTGCCATGAAGCGTTAAAAGCAGCTCCAAGATTCAGAATTCATACTTTTATTTCAACAAGTCCATTACATATGAAACATAAGTTGAATAAAACTCCAGAACAAGTTTTGGAAGCCATTAAAGAAAGTGTGACCTATGCAAGAAATTTAACTGATGATGTTGAATGGTCATGTGAAGATGGCACAAGAACTGATATGGATTTTATGTGTAAAATAGTTGAGCTTGCAATAAGCAGTGGTGCTAAAACAATTAATATTCCAGATACAGTTGGTTATACAATTCCATCAGAGTTTACAAAAATTATTTCAACATTAAAAAATAAAGTTCCAAATATTGATAAAGCAATTCTATCTGTTCATTGTCACAATGATCTAGGATTAGCAGTAGCAAATTCTTTGGCTGGTGTTGAGGCAGGGGCTAGACAAGTAGAATGTACAATAAATGGAATCGGTGAGAGAGCGGGCAATGCAGCTCTTGAAGAAATAGTTATGGCCATTAGAACAAGAAATGATCTGATGCCATACTCAACTGGAATTAAAACTGAATTATTAAGCAAAGCTTCAAAAATAGTTTCGAATGCAACCTTCCCAGTTCAATTTAACAAAGCGATTGTTGGAAAAAATGCATTTGCTCATGAGGCGGGTATTCACCAAGATGGAATGCTAAAGAATAGAGAAACTTATGAAATTATGACACCAGAAAGTGTAGGTGTTAAAAAAACATCTTTAGTGATGGGCAAGCATTCTGGAAGACATGCTTTTAAAGAAAAACTTAATGATCTTGGTTATGCTGATGTAACTGATGATGTGATTCAAACTGCTTTTGGAAAATTCAAAGTTTTAGCAGATAAAAAGAAACATGTTTATGACGATGATATAATGGCATTGGTCGATGATAGTCTTATTACTGATAACCAGATAAATGCAATTAATTTAAAATCTTTGAAAGTTTTTGCAGGAACAGGTGAACCTCAAAGAGCTGAAATGACTTTGGATGTTTATGGTGAAGTTAAAAAAACCTCGGAAACGGGTGATGGTCCAGTTGATGCAATATTTAAATGTATAAAAGTTTTGTACCCTCATGATGTAAAATTACAATTGTATCAAGTTCATGCAGTAACAGAGGGAACGGATGCTCAAGCAACAGTAAGTGTTAGAATTGAAGAAAAAGGAAAAACAACAGTTGGGCAAGCAGCAGATACAGACACATTAGTTGCATCTGCCAACGCATATTTAAGCGCATTAAATAAAATGATTATTAAACGAAATAAAACAGCTCCAATGGAGCAAGAAAATGAAAAAGTGAGAGGTATATAAAATGGGACTATTCGATAGAGTTAAAAAAATTTGGAGTCAAGATATGGCAATTGATCTTGGAACTGCTAACACATTAGTTGTTTTAAAAGGTCAAGGGGTAGTTTTAAATGAACCCTCTGTTGTTGCGATAGTCGATCAAAATGGAAAAAAAAATGTATTGGCAGTTGGTGATGAAGCAAAAACAATGCTTGGAAGAACACCTGGAAATATAAGTGCAATCAGACCTTTAAGAGACGGTGTAATTGCTGATTTTATCGTTACTGAAGAAATGATAAAACATTTTATTAAAAAAGTTCATAAGGGAAGTACATTTGCAAATCCAAGAATTTTAATTTGTGTTCCAACAGGCTCAACACCGGTTGAAAGAAAAGCAATTCAAGATAGTGCACTTGCTGCAGGTGCCAGAAGAGTTCAATTAATTGAAGAACCTATCGCTGCTGCTATTGGTGCTGGACTTCCAATTTCTGAGGCAACAGGTTCTATGGTTGTAGATATAGGTGGTGGAACAAGTGAGATAGCTGTTATGTCTTTAGGTGGGTTGGTTTACTCTAAATCTTTAAGAGTCGCTGGTGACGCTATGGATACTGCAATTGTTAATTACATGCGAAAAGAATACAATCTTTTAATTGGAGATGGCACCGCTGAAAAAATTAAAAAAGAAATGGGTACCGCATTAGCATCAGGTAAAAATACATACCCAGTTAAAGGTAGAGATCTTAGATCTGGTACACCAAAAGAAGTAAATATTACAGAAGAAGATACTGCAGAAGCATTAAATGACATAATGAAAGAAATGATTAATGCCATTAAACAAGCCTTGGAAAATACACCTCCAGAATTATCTGCTGACTTAGTTGATATGGGATTAACATTAACAGGTGGTGGAGCATTATTGAAAAATATTGATAAAAGGTTTGCAAAAGAAACAGGTTTACCAGTCCATGTTGCGGACGATCCATTATCTTGTGTTGCAGTTGGTACTGGAAAAGCGTTAGATCAAGAAGAAACATTTTCCACTATGTTATCTGAATATTAAGATCTATGGCTTCAAGCAGAGATGATTTTGTAATTGCAATTAGATCTGCTTTTTTAAAAAAAAGTTATCAGCAAAAATTTTCATTACTAACTTATATATTTTTATCCTTTGTTATAATAATATTAGGAAGTTTAAATTTTAAAGCTATTCAATATATAAAAATAGGTATTAATGAAGTTGTTTATCGCTCATCTTTTATTGCCTCTTCTCCAGAAAATTATTTTAAAGATGTTAGAATTAAAATAGAGGAACATTTTAATTTTTATAATCAGTATAAAAAAAATGAAATTGAATTAAAAAAATTAAAGGAAAAAAAACTATCTAACGATTTTTTAGTTTTAGAAAATAATAAATTAAGAGAACTAATTAATGAAACAGTACAGTCAGAAGATGTGTACGCGAAGGTTTTAGTCGACAAAGACAGTCCTTATTTAAAATCAATTATTTTAAACAAAGGTTCAAAAGATAATGTCAAAATTGGTATGGCAATTGTAGATGGTATCTATTTAGTGGGTAAAATAATTGAAGTAAATTACACCAATTCTAGAGCGTTACTCTTATCTGATTTAAATAGTAAAATTCCAGTTTTATTAGAACCAATAGATATTCATGCTGTGGTCTCTGGAACAGGAAAAAATCATGGTGTCATTGAATACACTAAAGATGAATATAATCAGAAAATAGATGGCAAAGAAATGATTGTTTATACTTCTGGATATGGTGGTTTATTTAAATCAGGCTTGCCAGTAGGCAAAATATTCACTGATAATATAAATAAAGAAAATAAGGTAAATTTTTTTTCTGATTTTAGACAATTAGATTATGTAAAAATCGTTTCTTATGACATCGGGAGCGGTAATTAATGTCGTCACTTAATAAATATAATCTCACAAAATCATTATTATTTTATCTTCCTGTATTTTTTTTATTTTTATCTGTATTAAATGAAATTGATTTTAATTACTTAGAAGTAAAATATTTTTCATTAAACATAGCTCATATTTTAATATTTTATTGGACATTGAAAAATCCAAGATATTTAAATTATGGGTCAATATTCCTAGCAGGTTTAGTTAATGATGTAGTAGTTGGTTTACCTGTAGGTATTAGCAGTTTTTGTTATCTGTTAATCTGTGCGGTAACAGCATATTTGAGAAATATTACTATTACACCAAAATTTATAAATGATTGGATATCATTGTTATTTACCATTTCATTAGTTAACTCTATCCAAATTATAACTTTAGATTTTATATTCTCAATTGAAGTTAACTATTTAAGGTATATGATAAATTCAGGTTTCACTTTTATTTTTTATCCAATCTTTTTATTTTTATTTAATATTTTAGAAAAAAAAATCACAATTCAGAAAAATGATTAAAAGAAATTTTGGTATAAGAAAATCAGATATTATAAATCGACGAATGTTTATAATTGGTACAGCTAAGTTGATTATTTTTAGCGGATTAATTGCTCGTTTATTTTCATTGCAAATTAATGATAACAAAAAGTATTTAACACTATCTGACAAAAATAGAATTAGAGAGTGGAAACTGCCTCCTACACGAGGAAATATAATTGATTATTTTGGAAATATAATTGCTGGAAATTTAAAAGTATATCAATTGCACATTATTCCTGAACAGGTTGAAAATTTTAATTATCTTCTTTCAAGATTAAAAGTAATTTTAAATTTAAGTTCAAAAAAAATTGAAAAAATAAAAAAAAAAGAAAACAATTGAAGCCATGGGAAAGTTTAATTATTTCAGAAAATTTAAGTTGGGACGAATTTTCAAAAATTAACAATTACCTGTATGAATTGGTAGGGGTAAAACCTGTCATGACTATTTCAAGAGATTATCCGTTTGACGATATTTATACCCATGTATTGGGTTATGTAAGTCAACCTGATGAAGATGATATTTTAGCAAATAAAGTGATTCAAGAAAAATTTGTTCCAGGAATAAAGATTGGAAAATTAGGATTAGAAAAAACTTTAGAAAATGATTTGATTGGTGTGAATGGTATACAAAGATATGAAGTTAACGCTTATGGTAAAAGAATAAATCATCTTGAGCATCAAAAAGGCAAACCAGGCTCAAAAATAAGAATTACAATCGATACAGAAGTGCAAAAATTATCTGCTAAATTATTAGCTGGTAAAGCTGGCTCAATAAGTGTGATGGATATTTATACAGGTGAAGTAATTGCGATGTATTCATCTCCCTCATACAACCCAAATTCTTTTTTATTTGGCATAAGTCAAGATGAGTGGCAATTGATTAGAAACAACCCATTAAAGCCATTAACTAACAAAACTATTTCAGGACTTTATTCACCAGGCTCAACTATCAAACCAATTGTTGCTTTATCAGCTTTAGAAAATGGAATAATCGACACTAAATTTAAGGTTAACTGTAAAGGTAAAATGGAATTACACGGCCAAACTTTTCACTGTTGGAAAGAAAGAGGGCATGGTTATGTTTCCTTAAAAAATGCTATGAAACAATCATGTGATACCTATTTTTATGAAGTAGCAAGAAAACTTGGTGTAGATAGATTAAAAATTACTGCTGATAAATTTGGTTTAGGAAAAAAAGTTCTAGGAGAATATTTTGAAAATGAAAAAACAGGTCAGTTCCCTGATACAAAATGGAAAATAAATAACCTTGGTAAAGGTTGGGTATTAGGTGAAACTTTAATCACTGGTATTGGTCAAGGATATACTCAAACAACTCCTATTCAACTTTGCTTAATGACAGCTCAAATTGCCAATGGTGGTTATAAAATTAAGCCTAAAATTTTAACTGACGATAATCAACTAACATCTGAACAAGTTAAAAAGGCTATGCAGGATAGTAAACTGAATAACTCTTATGATCCATTATATGATGATCAAAAAAATATTAAGATTATTCAAGAGGCAATGTTTAGTTCAACCAATGAATTAAGAGGAACTTCATACAAGTCGCGAATAGAGGATCCAAAATATCAATTTGCAGGTAAAACTGGAACTGCTCAGGTTAAGTCAATAAGTAAAAGAGAGCGAGAGCTTGATCTTAAAACTTTTCAAATACCATATGAAGAGAGAGATCACGCTTTATATGTTGCTTTTGGTCCATATAAAAATCCAAGATATGCAGTTAGTATTATTGTAGAGCATGGTGGCTCAGGTAGTTCAGCTGCAGCACCAATAGCAAAAGAATTATTTAAATTAATAGTTGATCGTCACGAATTTAGAAAAAAACTACCAGACTATAAAGAGTTTAATATTTAAATGTACCAGTATAAACGATTAAATTCAGATCAAAATTTTTTTCAAAAAATTAAAAATTTAGATTTTATTTTATTGTTTTGTATAATTATCTTATCAGCATTAAGTGTTTTTATAATGTATTCTACTGATGGGGGTGAATTTCTTTACCATACAAAAAGTCATTTAATAAAATTAATAGTTTTTTTTATTTTGATGTTAGTGATTTCTTTTTTTAATATTAAGTTTTGGCATCTATGTTCTTATTTTTTATATGGAGCAATCATTTTATTACTTATTTGGGTTTCTCTATATGGAGTAAAAGTATCAGGATCACAAAGATGGATTAATTTATATTTTTTAGTTTTACAACCATCAGAATTAATGAAAATAGGTATTATTTTATGCCTTGCAAAATATTATCATCGTGTGAGCATTGAAAAAGTAAATTCATTCACTAGTATCTCTGTTTCACTGGCTATAATTGTAATACCAATAATGTTTGTGTTATCTCAGCCTGATTTAGGAACATCTATATTAATAGTAACTAGTGGGCTAATCGTAATATGGTTGGGTGGTGTAAAAATAAAGTACTTTGTTGTGTCATTTGTAGCTTTTTTAATTTCATTACCATTCATAATTACTTATTTAGAGCCTTATCAAAAACTAAGAATTTTAACTTTTCTAGATCCTGATCGAGATCCATTGGGAGCTGGTTATCAAATTATCCAATCTAAAATTGCGATAGGTTCTGGGGGATTTTCAGGAAAAGGTTTTCTGCAAGGGACTCAAAGTTATTTAGAATTTCTTCCAGAAAAACACACAGACTTTATTTTTACTTTATTTTCAGAGGAGTTTGGTTTCATAGGTTCATTAGGACTTTTATTGCTATACACAATTATTATTCTGAGAATAATCCAAATAGGTTCCATCTCAAAAAATAGTTTTGCAAGACTTTTTTGTTTTGGTTTTGCATTTGCTATTTTTATTTATATTACTGTCAATTTATCAATGGTGCTAGGGCTGCTGCCTATAGTTGGCTCACCACTACCAATAATGTCATATGGAGGATCTTCAATGCTTGCAACAATGATTGGTTTTGGCATCGTAATGAGTGCTAAAGTTCATAGCCAACAAACTATAGCTTAAAAAATTCCAATATAAATAAAGTATAATTTGTCACTACCAAATATTAAAATTTGATTATAAAAAGCATTTGTGAATAAAAATATTAAAGTCGGAATCGTAGGCGCAGGAATACAAGGTGTATCAAATGCTTTGTTTCTACAAAAAAAAGGTTTTAACGTAACTATTTTTGACAGAGACAATCCTGGTACTCAAGCCGCCTCTTATGGAAACGCAGGACATTTTTCACCTTATGCTTCAGTTCCTTTAAATCGCCCAGATGTTCTAGCAGATGTACCTTCAATGTTATTAAGTTCATCAGGACCTTTAGCTTTGAAATGGAATTATGTACCAAAGATGATTCCATGGTTTTTAAAATTCATAATGAATTCTACAACAAAAAATATGATGCACACTGCTAAAAATATGCATCAAATTTTAGATTTAGCATTACCTGCTTATGATGAGCTTTTTGATGAAATTGATTTAGAGGGTTTAGTTGAAAATAAAGGAATTCTATATATTTGGAATGATCAAGATCTTAAAAGCAGAGAATTAGAAATTAAGATAAGAGACGAGCTAGGTGTTGAGCAACAATTAGTTAACAAATCTGAAATTCATGATCTTGAACCACACATTAAACCTTTTTATCATGCAGGTGTTTATTATCCGTATGCAAGACATGCAAGAAATCCAAGAAAGATCCTTTTAAAACTTTTTGATTTATTCTTAAAGAAAGGTGGAAAATTTAATAAGGTAAATATTAAAGATATTAATTTTGATGAAGAAAAACCAGTTTTTAAAACTGAAAATCAAAGTTTTATTTTTGATAAAGTGATAATTGCTTGTGGTGCTTTTTCTAAAAAGTTAACAGATAATTTAGGTGAAAGAATACCTCTAGATACTGAAAGAGGTTATCATGTTCACTTTAAAGGCTGTGATCATTTATTAAGTAGACCAGTTATTTTTTCAAATAGAGGTTTTGGGATTACTCCAATGGAACAGGGTTTAAGAGTAGTCGGAACCGTTGAATTTGGTGGATTAGATAATCCGATATCAAAATCAAGAGTTAAAAACTTAATTGATAATGCCAAATATATGCTTGGAGATTTACCCGAACATGAAGATGAATGGTTGGGATTTAGACCTTCATTACCAGATTTCCTTCCAGTTATGGGTCCATCAAAAAATCATAAAAATGTTTTTTATTGTTTTGGGCACCATCATTTAGGTTGGACATTAGGGCCGATTTCTGGAAAGATTGTTTCTGGAATGATCGCAAACGAAAATACAAATTTAAATTTAGATCCTTATAGTTCATTAAGATTTAGTTAATTTATGCAAAATGTAAGAGCGTACATAATGCTAGTGTGCGCCACACTATTTTGGGCAGGCAATTTCATGGTAGGAAAATTTGCATCTTTTGAAAACATTCCACCAATGTCACTTGTATTCTTTAGATGGTCTCTTGTTTGGTTAATTCTTTTACCTTTTACCTACAAAGAAATAATTAAAAATAAAGTTATAATTATAAATAATTTGCCTTTGTTATTTTTTTTAGCTTTTACAAGTGTTGGATTATTTAATACTTTTACGTATTTATCCTTAGTTCATACCCAAGTAATTAATGCTTCTCTTTTTAATACAGCTATTCCTGCAGCTATAATTTTTTTATGTTTTTTATTTAAAATTGAAAAAACTAACAAATTTCAAATACTTGGATTGATATTATCTGTATTTGGAATTTTATCGATAATTACAAAACTTGATTTAAACGTTTTGTTAACTTTAAATTTTAATAAAGGAGATCTTATAATGATTGGTGGAGTCATTACCTGGGGTTTGTATTCTGCTTTTTTAAAAAATAAAAAATTTACTTTACCGCTTTTAAGTCTGGTTCATGTTTTATGTACTTTTGGTTTAATATTTATATTTCCACAATTTCTTTATGAGTATTCTCAAGGACTAAGAGTTAGTTATAACTCCAATCTTTACTACACTTTGATATATCTGGCATTATTCCCAAGTATAGGTTCTTATTATTGTTGGGCAGGAGCAGTTTCAATCATAGGAGCTAATAGAGCGGGTATTTTTTTATCATTAATCCCTTTTTTTAGTACAATAATGGCAATAATTTTTTTTAATGAACAATTTAAATTTTTTCATTTAATTGGATCAATTTTAATTATATTAGGTTTATTTTTATCAAATAAGAAAGTTCAAAATGCTTAAAGTTGCAATATTAGATGACTATCAAGATGTTTCACAAGAATTTGTGGATTTAAAAAAATTATCTGGAAAATATGAGTTTAAAATTTTTAGCGAACCTTTTTTGGATGAGGCTGATGCCATCGAGCAACTAGCTGATTTTGAAGCACTGCTAATTATGCGTGAGCGAACACCAATAACAAAAAATATAATCGATAATCTAAATGATCTTAAATATATCATCACAAGTGGCTCAAGAAATAAAGCGATTGATTTAGAGGCTGCTAAAAAAAGAAAAATTATAGTTTGTGGTACAGAGATTAACTTTAATCCCACATGTGAATTAACTTGGGCTTTAATATTGGGGTTATCAAAAAATCTTAAAACTGAAATTGATAATATGTACCAAGGCTACTGGCAAACAACGATAGGCTTTGAACTTAAAGGAAAAATTATTGGTTTAATTGGCCTTGGAAGAGTGGGTTCACAGGTTGCTAAAATCGCAAAGGCTTTTGGAATGCAAGTAATGGCTTGGAGTGAAAATTTAGATTTAGACAAATGTAAAGAATTAGATGTACTTCCATGTACTAAGGAAGATTTAATTAAAACATCAGATTATATCTCAATTCATGTTCAAGGTGGAGAGCGTTATAAAGATTGCATAACAATTAAAGAATTTGATCAAATGAAAAAAACAGCTTTTTTAATTAATACTTCTAGAGGTTCAATTGTAAACGAAGATGATTTAATAATTGCTTTATCAACCAATGTTATTCTTGGTGCAGGATTAGATGTTTATGAAAAAGAACCTTTGCCAGAAGGAAATAAATTAAGATTTTTGCCAAATGCATTGTTAACACCTCACATTGGTTATGTTACCGCAGAAAATTATAGCATTTTTTATACTCAGATGATTGAAGATCTTGAAGCTTGTGTTGAAGGGAAACCTTTAAGAGTTATAGAATAAATAATGACAAAAAAAATTAATCCTAATCTTACTGCAGAACAACAATTAGTTTTATTTGAAGAGGGAACTGAACTGGCAGGCACAAGTGAACTTAATCATGAGAAAAGAGAAGGAAGTTTTCATTGTGCTAATTGTGGAGAAAAGTTATTTGACTCAAACACAAAATATGAAAGTGGATCTGGTTGGCCTTCATTTTATCAGTCATTACCTGATGTATTTGAAACTAAAACTGATCATCATTTAGGTTATGCTAGAACTGAATACCACTGTAAAAAATGTGGTGGACATCATGGACATATATTTGAAGACGGACCAGAGCCAACTGGAAAAAGATACTGTAACAACGGTGTTTGTTTAGTTTTTAAGCCAAAATAACCCAATTTTATTTAAATAAAATTATTTTTTATTTTAAAAGATCTTGTAGCTTGTTCTCTTTTTCTAAAGTTCTAACATCATCGTAGCCACCCATATGTTGATCATCAAAGAAAATTTGAGGAATAGTTCTTTTACCATTAGCTTTTCTAATCATCTCGTTCATGGCACCATCAACTGATGCAATATTAATTTCTTTATATTCTACGTTATTTCTAGTTAATAATTTCTTAGCAGCTTCACAGTAATTACAAAGTGGTCCTGTATAGATTGTTACATTTTTCATAGTTTATAAATAATCATTCTTTTTAATTTTACTAGTAATTTCTTTTCTAGAATATTCAAATTTTTTTCTATGTTTTATACTTTTTTGATTAACTCTTTTTCTCCATAATCTGAATGAGGTAGGTTTTACAGATCTTCGCATAATCTTAATAACCTCAGATTCTGTCTTACCAGTCTTTTTCTCTATTTCCTCAAAAGTAATCCGATCTGCCCAGGCGGCCCAAATGATCCAATCCGGGTCATTCACTTCTGGCTCGGGATTTTTAACTCTTGTGATGGGGGTGTGACCTTTTTTTTTCATAAATCCTTTATATTTGAAAAAAATGATTAATGCATTTTTTTTAGAGCATGATATTATAAATTTGATAGTCCATCTTAGCCATCTTTAGCTCCCGGTTTTTTTGGACTATCTTCCTTAAAATGTACCCCTTAAATTATTTCCTATTTTTACAAATAATCCTGTTTTTATTTATTACACCTGGTACCCCTCGAATTGTAATCATTTCATACTCAATGAATTATGGAGTTCAAAAATGTATTTGGACTGCACTGGGAGATATTACGGCAAATTTTATACAAGCTACTTTAGTTATTTTTGTAATAGGCTCTTTTTTTTCAGATAATCCAAATTTTTTAAATATTTTTAAATGGGTTGGAGTAACTTATATTTTATATCTTGCTTATGATCTTTATAAATCAAAACCTAAAGATGTAAGTTCAGATAACATTTCAGCAAAAAGTTTATTTTCTTTTTTTAGAGATGGTTTTTTAGTTGCAGGAACAAGTCCAAAGGCATGGATGTTCTTTCCATTAATATTTCCACAATTTATTGACTTTAATGGAAATTATGTTGTTCAATTCTTTATTTTAATCTCAACTTATATTGTTTTAGATTTTTTATCTTTAATGGCTTACGCTGTGCTTGCTAGAAAATTAATTGTTTGGATAAAAGCTAATCCTAAAGTTATAAATACAATTTCAGCGTGCGTTTTAGTTATTATCGCCATAATTATTGTATTTATGCAAAAGTATTAAGTCGCAACCAGTCATTACCTGCTTGTTTGTTATCTAATTAGGGGTTTTAATAAGTTTTTAATTTAAATTAAATAAAGGAAATAAAATGAAAATCAGAAATATAATTATTACATTAGTTTCTGCAATTGCACTTTTAATTTCAGCTTCAACAGTATCTTTCGCGAAGGTTGTTGGAGATAAAATTGTTTTAGGTGCAGCTGTTTCATTAACTGGAAAATATTCATCAAATGGTGTTCATACTCAAAACGGTTACAATTTAGCTGTTGAGAGAATTAATAGCATGGGTGGAGTTACAGTTGGTGGAAAATCTTACAAGTTTGAAATCATTTATTACGATGATGAGTCAAACTCTGGTAGAGCAGCTCAACTTGCAGAAAGATTAATTAAACAAGATGGTGTTCAGTTCATGCTTGGTCCATACAGCTCAGGCTTAACTAAAGCTATGGCACCTGTAACTGAAAAATATGGAATACCTATGGTAGAAGCTAACGGTGCATCTAGATCGTTGTTTACTAAAGGTTATAAATATTTATTTGCAGTGCTTGCACCAGCAAACTTATATCTTGATGTAGCAATTGACCTTGCAGTTGAAAAAAATGGCGGTAAGCCAGTTAAGATTGCAATGGCGTTTGAACAAGATGCTTTCTCACAAGACGTGAGATTAGGTATCGTAGATGCTGCAAAAAGAACAAAGTCAAAAATCATTATTGATGACAAGTTACCAAAAGAGTTAAATGATATGGCTGCTACTTTATCTAAAGTAAAAGCAGTTAAACCAGATGTTCTTGTGGTTTCAGGTCACACTAAAGGTGCTTTAACAGCGGTTAGACAAATCTCAGAAATGAAAGTTGACGTACCAATGTTAGCAATGACTCACTGTGATGCTGCTAAATTATCTAAACAACATGGTAAAGCTTCTGAGTATGCGCTTTGTGCTTCTCAATGGCATAAATCTCTATCATACAAAGACAAGTTCTTTGGTGGTGGTATGAAATATGCTGGAGATTTTAACGCTAAGTTTGGATATGAGCCTCCTTACCAGGCCGCTGAATCATCAGCTGCTTTATTAGTTTTCAAAGATGCGTTCGAAAGAGCAAATTCTTTTGATACTAAAAAAGTAAGAGATGCTTTAGCTGCAACTGATATGCAAACTTTTTATGGAAACATAAAATTTGCTGAAGGTGGTCAAAACGTATCTAAGCCAATGGTACTTTTCCAAGTATCATGTAACGATGATGGAAGTAAATGTGAAAACAAAGTTGTTGCTCCTACAAAATGGGCATCTGCTGAGTTAGTACACCCAATTCCATCTTGGTCTAAAAGATAATATCTAATATGCAAAATGCTCCCTAGTAATAGGGGGCATTTTTAATTAAAACACTTTAAGAATTTATGGATTTTCTAATTTTCCAAGCACCGATGTTAATGGTTCAAGCGTCAATGGACGGAATACTATTAGGTATTTTGTTTGCATTAATTGCTTATGGAATGGCATTGCAATGGGGAGTAATGAATATAATTAACATTGCTCAAGGGGAATTAGTAATCATGGGTGGATACATTGCTTACTTTATGTATCTTTCTGGAATACACCCAGCCTTTGGAATAATTGTGTCACCAATTATTATGTATTGCGTTGGTTGGGGAATGTACAAACTTGTTATTAATAAAGTTGTAGATAAAGATTTATTTACATCAATACTTGCAACATTTGGAATAAGTATTCTAGCACAACAACTAATGAACTTTGCATTTGGTGCAGACGTTGTGGTTGCTCAATCAAATTTTGGAACAACTATGTTGTTTGATAATATGGTTACAATTCCTAATGCTAAGATATTTTCAGGAGCAGTTTGTGTAATATCAGCAATTATTCTTGTTGTTTATATGAGAAAATCAAAATTAGGTCGCGCAATTAGAGCAACAGCTCAAAATGCAAGAGCAGCAAAGATTTTAGGTGTTGATACTGAAAAAGTTTATGCAGCAACTTTTGGAATTAATGCAGCGTTATGTGGAATAGCAGGTGCTTGTATTGCAATCACATTTACACTTCATCCTTATACAGGTTTGCCTTACACCGTCAGATCTTTTATGATTGTAATTATTGCTGGTTTAGGAAATTTACCAGCAGTAGCAATATCTGGAATGGGACTAGGAGTATTTGAAGAGTGGGCAGATTACCTGCTTGGAACAGAATTTAGAATAGCAGCAGTATTTTCGTTATTAGTAATCATACTGGTTTATAGAAGATTTAAATTATCAAGAAAAAGAGAGTATTTGAAATAATGAAAAAGATCATCTTAATATTAATAACAGTTTTATTTACATCAACTTTATTTGCTGCTGATAAAAAATCAGGAAGGTTTTTTGAGGACCAGCCAGATGTAACAGATGAACATCAAATTCACTTTATATACCTAATACCATCTGATGGTAAAGACAGGGAGCTAGATATAAATGGCAGTATGGAAAATATTTTAGAAAAAGCAAACAATGTAATGTTTGAAGCTACAAAAGCAAATAAAGGTTCTGGAGGTATAGGTAAAAAGTATAGATATGATTATAGAAAAGATGGAAAACTAGATATTACATTTATTAGAACCAGTAAAAATTGGAAAGATTTAAAAGATAAAAGTGTTAATACTCAAATGGGTCATTACTTCCAGCAGGTTGGTGGATTTAACAATAAGAAAAAAACATATTTTTTATGGACAGATGTTAATAAGGGGGATCATGGTGGAGATGCTGGTGTTGGAATAGGTGGAATATTTGTTCAAAGTAATAATAGATCTGGAGATGTAATGAAGCATGAAGAAGCTTTTATAATTATCAATCTTCACGAACTTTTGCACACTCAGTTAATGGGAATTAGATGTATGAAGGGCATGAAAAAAATTCATTATTCAAATCATTCCAGCGGTGGTGATAATCATATGCTTAGCGTTGGAACTAAGTTAAATAAAAATTTATATACTCATAATATTGAAGGATGCCCTCAGTTAAAAGATAGTGTTTATTTAACCCCAACATCAAAAGAACCTTACAATCCTTATGAAATAATGTGTGAAAGAAATCTTGGAAAATACACGCACCCTAAGTTGGTTAAGATAATGCAGAAAGCTAAAAAATCTAACAAGTGGTATAAAAATAGAATTGGACCAACTTGTAATTGGAGAGATTGGACTGGAAAATTTTCAAAATCTGGCAAAAAGTTTGGTTTCTTTGGAGAAATGAATTAATGAATAAAAACACCTTATTATACGCTGGCTTAATAATCTTTGGCTTAGTTGGAGCATTTTTATTCCCAGCTTATAAACTTCAGTTATCATTTCTTTATATTCTAATCGTATTAGCCATGACATGGGATGTTCAAGGTGGCCAAATGGGATACAACACATTTGGAAACATATTATTTTTTGGTATTGGAATGTATGTTGCATCAAGCACTCAAATAGCAATGTTTTTCTCATTAGCGGAGTGGACAGATGCTGGAGGTGAAAAAACTTTTGTTCATACCATCCCACAATTCTTCCAAGGTTTTGGTGTGGGTATAATTTTATCAGGAATAATCCCAATGATTATAGCTGGAGTTATAGGTTATGGAATTTTAGGTTTAAGAGGTCACTATTTTGCTATTTGCACGTTAGCATTAGGAATTGCTGCTGGAGAAATAGCTGGGGGAATAGAAATCATTGGAGCTGGTCAAGGTATGACTGTTCCTGTTTGGCCAAAAGGATTTGGTTCTAACGAGTCTTCATCACAATTTTTATATTACTTAAGTTTTGCTTTAGTGGTTGTAACTTTTATTACTTTAAAGTGGGCATACAGCACAAGGTTTGGATTAGTTCTAAATGCAATAAGAGATAATGAAGACAAAGCAGAAGCAATGGGAATTCATACAATGAGATATAAAATTATTGGTTGGATGGTCTCAGCATTTTTTGTTGGAATAGCTGGTGGACTAATGGGTCATATCAATGGTTATATTGAGCCGACAGAAATAGCATTTGCTGGACCAACTTTTGGAGTGTTCATGGTATTAATGGCAATACTTGGTGGAAAAGGAACTTTATGGGGACCACTTGTTGGCGCAACTGTTTTTCATTTATTTAAAGAAGGTTTTTGGACATACTTTTTGGGTTGGCAGTATGTTGCTTTAGGAGTTTTAATTGTAGTAATCGTTGTTTACTTTCCTGAGGGAATAATGGGATGGTTAAGAGAAAAATACCCAGAAAAATTTGGTGAAACAATTGATGAAGCAGATCGAAAGGCGCAGGTAGAATTAAAATAATGTCTATATTGGATGTAACAGGAGTTAGTAAATCTTTTGGTGGAGTAAAAGCTAACGTTGACATTTCAATGTCTGTTGAACAAGGATCAATTGTTGGATTAATTGGACCAAATGGATCAGGAAAAACAACACTATTTAATTCTATTGTTGGAACCTATCCAATTGACAAGGGTTCAATAAAATTTGATGGAACAGAAGTTTCTGAATTACCTGTACCAGTTGTTGCAAAATTAGGATTGTTAAGAACTTTTCAACAAACAAGAATCTATGGAAAATTAAACTGTATTGAAAATATGTTAATTAGCCATAAGCCTGAAAATGATGGAATTCTTACTGTATTTCAAAAAATACCATCTGATTTAACTGATAAAGCTGAAACTTTATTGAAATTTGTTGGTCTTCACCAAAAAAGAAAGCTTAGAGCAGGAGACCTTTCTTTTGGTCAGCAAAAATTATTGGAACTTGCTATGGCATTAATGAATGAGCCTAAAATGCTTTTATTAGATGAGCCAACAGCAGGAATTAATCCAACATTAATAAATGGAATTATTGATCGTTTGATTAAAGTAAATAAAGAATATGGAATTACTTTATTGGTTATTGAACACAATATGAAAGTGATTATGAATTTAGCTCAAAAAGTTTTCTGTTTAGCCCATGGTCAAATGTTAGCTGATGGAACACCTGAAGAGATTAGAAATGATAAGCGTGTGTTAGATGCTTACTTGGGGGCCCAATAATGTCTAATCAATATGATGTATTAGGAAAAGCACCAGGTGTAGAGGAGTTACAAAAATTATCTCCTGATAATAATCATGTAACGATTAATAAGCTATCTGCTGGTTATGGAAAAATGGAAATTCTTCATGATTTTGATTTACGAGTTAGTAAAGCTCAATCTTTATGTTTGATTGGACCAAATGGTGCGGGAAAATCTACAATCCTTCATTCAATTTATGGTTTTACAAATATTTTTTCAGGACAAATAGAAATTGATGGAAAAGAAATTACAAACTTAACTCCAGCAGAAAAATTAAAGTCATGTGGTATTGCCTATATCTTGCAAGACAATTCTGTTTTTCCAGACATGACAGTGGAAGAGAATTTATTGATGGGTGGTTATATAAAAGAAAATACAGATGAATCTTATCAAGAAGCAGAAAGAATTTTTGAAAAATATGAACGATTAAGAAACAGAAGAAACCAACCAGCAAAAGTTTTATCTGGTGGTGAAAGAAGATTACTGGAAATTTCAAGAGCACTCGTAATGAAACCATCTGTTTTATTAGTTGATGAGCCTTCAATTGGACTGGAGCCAAGATATATTGATATGGTTTTTGAAATTTTAAGAGACCTGCAGATAACAGAAAAAAAAACAATCATATTAGTGGAACAAAATGCTAAAAAGGGATTAGAGTTTGCTGACATTGGATACGTTTTAGTATCAGGGCAAACTGCTATTGCTGGCAAAGGGGATGACTTGTTAAATAATCCTGATGTCGGTAGATTATTCCTTGGAGGCTAATGATTAATAAAGATTTTTTCTTTAGAGGCTTTAAATCTATTATAAAACCTGACAGTCCAGCACTTGCACTTGGTTGCTGCTTCATAGCAATTGGAGCTTTACTTAAAAATTTAGGGTTTAATATTCAGGAAAGTATTTTTTCAACCATGTTGACTTATGCTTTACCTGGATCACTAGTTATGGCTGAGTCATTATTAGTTGGTGCTTCGTTATTAAATATTTTTCTAGCTGTTTGGTTTGTTAATGCTCGATTATATCCAATGGCTGTTTCTTTATTTCCATTAATGATGCACAAAAGTCAACCAAAGTGGAAGTATTACTTCTCATGTCATTTCATTGCAGTGTCAGCATGGCTAATAATGAAAAGTAATTATAAAGACATTGAAAAAAAACACAGAATAGACTTTTGGATTGGAATTGGCTGTGCAACATGGACTACCGCTGTAGTAGGTACATTTATTGGATTTTTTGCATCAGATTATTTGGATAAAAATATGATGATGGGTTTAGCGATTTTAAATCCAATTTATTTTTTATGTATGATGGTAGGTGCAATGAAAACTATCCAAATAGGTGCGTCAGTAATATTAGGTTTGCTTTTGGGGCCAATATTTTATTTTTTATCTCCAGAATGGTCAATTTTACTTGGTGGTGTTGTTGGTGGAACCATTGCTTATTTTGTAGGAGAACTTAATGTCAACTAGTGTAGTTCTTGCAATCTTAGTCACTTCACTTGCAACTTTTTCTTCAAGATTGCTAGGTGTGATTTCATCAGAAGGAATAAAAGAAACTTCGAAATTATTTAGATGGTTTAATTGTTTGGCCTATTCAACTTTAGCAGCCTTGATAGCTAGAACAATTATTTTTCCTGTAGGAGTATTATCTGATGCAAGCTATTTAAGTAGAGCAACAGTGGTATTATTTTGCTTATTTATTTTTTTTATATCTAAAAGAAATTTTGTTTATCCGACTGTAATTTCTGCTATCATGATGGCATTATTAAGCGAGTACTTATAATGGAAAAAATTTCTGGTTTAACAATTTCAGAACATACTAATTCAAAAAGAATAATTAATATTGATCTTGAAAATGAAATTATTGAAAAACTAATATTCCCTTTCAATAAATTTGATTTAACAGCGTTAGAACTTAGACCCTTTACGCGATTCACTATTGCAAAAAGCTTAGATGATTTAACAAATAATAAGTTAAGCAAATTAATGAATTCCATCATTAGAGATAGATCTACAGGTTGCTTTGTAATTGGTCCTAAAAATATTACAGCAAAAATTAATGATAAATTTTTAGTTAAGCTATCTACTGCTATTGCACACTTAATAGGAGTACCCAATCATGACTCGATGGCTGGTAAGTATTATGCGAGATTTGTTGTGAAGCATGAAGATAAAAGTGACTCGTATTTAAGAAAAGCATACAGAAATATGGATCTACACACAGATGGAACTTATGTTAAAGAGGTTACTGATTGGCTGTTAATGTCCAAAATTGATGAACAAAATGTAGAAGGTGGAGAGACTGCAATGTTACACCTCGATGATTGGGAACATTGTGATGATTTATACAATGATCCTGTTGGAAAACAGAATTTCGTTTGGGGCTCACCTAAAAGTAAAAATGTAGATTACAAAGTAGAACATCCAGTTTTTTCATCAGATGAAAATGGCAAACCTAAAATTTCTTATATAGATCAGTTTCCAGAGCCTAAGAATATGGAACAAGGTAATTTTTTACAAAGATTATCAGATGCTTTAGAAGAAAGTAAAAATAAAACTATAACTAAATTACCAGTCGGATCTTCAATAATTGCTAACAATTACTTTTGGTTACACGGAAGAAAACCTTTTAAAGAAAACGAAGAATTAAGTAGAGAATTATTAAGAATTAGAGGCTCTTTTTTTATTAATTAATTCAATATAATCAATATAAAGTATTCAAATTTATGAATTTAGGATTTATAGGCACAGGCAAAATATCATCTTCAGTAATTATTGGTATTTGCACATCTAAAATTTCATTTAATAAGATTATAATCTCTGCAAGAAATAAAAAGATCGCCAGAAGTTTAAAACAAAAATTTAAAAAAATAATTATCGCTAAAGATAATCAGCAAATAGTTGATAAATGTGATTGGGTATTTTTAGCTGTTACACCTATTGTTGGTGAGAAAATAATTAAAGATCTAAAATTTAAATCAAAACAAACAATAGTAAGTTTTATTTCTACAATTACTTTGTCTCAATTAAAAAAAGCAATAAAAGTTAAAGCTAAGATTGTAAGAGCCATACCATTGCCACCAATATCATTAAAAAAAGGGCCAGTGCCGATATGTCCTCCTGATAAAAAAGTAAAAGCTTTCTTTGATAAAATTGGAACTACTGTTGAAATTAAAAATGAAAAATCATCTATTAACTTTTGGTCTACCTCAGGAATGATGGCACCTTTTTATCAACTATTAAATAGTATGACTAATTGGTTAGTTAAAAGAGGAGTCAAAAGAAATAATGCTCAAAAATATATAACATCATTATTCTTAGCATTATCAGAAGATGCAGTTGTAAATTCAAAAAAAGATTTAAAGTATTTAGTAAAAGAGTCACAAACCCCAAAAGGCCTTAATGAACAAGGTGTTAAAGAACTTTCTAAAGCTGGATTTTTCAAGTCATTAGACAAAACATTGAATAGTATTCATAAAAGACTTAGCAAATAAAAATGTCAGAAAATATTTTAGAAATTAGTAATCTATCTAAATACTTTGGGGGTTTAGCAGCTGTGTCTGATTGTTCTTTAAAAGTTAAGAAAGGAACAATAACAGGAATTATTGGCCCAAATGGATCTGGTAAAACCACATTATTCAACTTAATTGCAGGTAATTTAAAATCATCAAGTGGCTCAGTTACTTTTGATCAGGAAAATATTACAGATGTTCCGTCATATGAATTATTTTCAAAAGGATTACTTAGAACTTTTCAAATTGCTCATGAGTTTTCAAATTTATCTGTATTAGAAAATTTAATGATGGTTCCAGGAAATCAATCTGGAGAAAAATTAATGACTGCATTATTAAAACCAAAACTAGTTGAAGAGGAAGAAACATTAGTTAAAGAAAAAGCTAAAGAAGTTGTAGATTTTTTAAACTTAGGTCATTTAACAAACGAACTTGCTGGAAATTTATCAGGAGGTCAAAAAAAACTGTTAGAACTAGGTAGAACCATGATGGTAGATGCCAAATTAGTTTTACTTGATGAGGTGGGGGCTGGTGTTAATAGAACTTTACTTAAAGATCTTGGAACAGCTATTGAAAAGCTTAATAAAGAGAAGGGTTATACATTTTGCATGATTGAACATGATATGGATTTTATTGGTAGATTGTGTGATCCTGTAATAGTCATGGCAGAAGGTTCAGTTTTATTTGAGGGAACAGTTGAAGATGCTAAAAAAGATGAAAAAGTAATAGAAAGTTACCTTGGTAGAGGCTCAAAACTTAAGGATCAAAATTAATGGCATATTTTGAAGGAAATGAAATGACAGGCGGATATGGCAATGGGCCAAATATTATTAATTCTTGTACCGTGAATGTGAACCAAGGAGAGATTGTTTCAATTCTTGGGCCAAATGGGGCTGGCAAATCAACAGCCATGAAAGCTATGCTTGGTTTGCTTAATTTAAAATCTGGATCAGTAATTATAGATGGCAAAGATATTTCAAAATTATCCCCTCAAGACAGAGTAAAAAAAGGAATTTCATTTGTGCCTCAAACTAAAAATGTTTTTGCAGGAATGACTGTTGAAGAAAATTTAGAAATGGGTGCTTTTTTAGTTAATGATGAAATCAAAGATACTATAGATGAAATTTATAATTTATTTCCTATTCTTAAAGAAAAAAGAAATCAATTAGTTGGAGAATTATCTGGTGGACAGAGACAACAAGTGGCTCTTGGTCGTGCATTAATGATCAAGCCAACAGTTTTAATGTTGGACGAACCAACAGCAGGCGTTTCACCAATTGTAATGGATGAGTTATTTGACCATATAGTAAAAGTTAAAAGAACTAATGTTGCTATATTAATGGTAGAGCAAAATGCTAAACAAGCTTTAAATATTTCAGACAGAGGCTATGTCTTAGTAACTGGAGAAAATCGTTATTCAGGAACTGGTCAAGAATTATTAAATGATCCAAGAGTAAGAAGCTCTTTTCTAGGTGGATAATATGGATATTCTGAATTCAATTATACTTTTATTAAATTATATATTTATTCCTGCGCTATCTTATGGTTCTCAATTAGCGCTTGGTGCAATTTTTGTTACATTAATTTATGGAATTTTAAGATTTGCTAACTTTGCAACAGGAGACATGATGTCATTTGGAACAATGGTTACAATTTTATTTACGTGGTATCTGCAATCACTAGGTTTTTCATTGGGAGTTTTGCCAACAGCACTAGTAGCAATTCCATTTGCTATAATGTTTATGATTGCCTACATGCTTTTCATTGATAAGTTTGTTTTCAGATATTACAGAGTAAACAAAAGTCCTCCAGTTCAACTCGCTATGGTAAGTATTGGTGTTATGTTTGTAACTCAAGCAGTTGTAAGAATTATTATTGGACCAGCAGACCAAAGGTTTTTTGACGGACAAAAATTTATTATCAAAGCAGGAGAATTTAAAGAAATGACTGGTCTTAATGAAGGCTTGGCCATAAAGTCTACTCAAGTACTAACTATATTTGTAACTATTGTTTTAGTTTCATTATTATTTTGGTTTTTAAATAAAACGAAAACTGGAAAAAGCATGAAAGCTTATTCTGATAACGAAGATCTGGCATTGCTTTCTGGAATTGATCCAAAAAGAATTGTTATGATTACCTGGATAATTGCTGGAATTTTAGCAACAATTGGGGGAGTTTTATATGGTTTAGATAAAAGTTTTAAGCCATTTACCTACTTTAATAACATGCTTCCAATATTTGCTGCTGCAATAGTGGGGGGAATAGGAAACCCATTTGGGGCATTTTTAGGGGGTTATGTTATTGCTTTTTCAGAAATATTTTTAACTTATGCTTATAAAAAATTCTTTATGTATATTTTACCTGAGAGTATGGAGCCTGAGAGTTTGGTTCAGCTTTTATCAACAGATTATAAATTTGCAGTTTCGTTCTCAATATTAGTCATAGTACTGCTGTATCGACCCTCGGGAATATTTAAAGGGAAAGTCTTGTGAGAAAAAATTTAAATGTAATTGCTGCTTACAGCATCATGATGGGTTTGATAATTCTAGTTGGAATTTTTCAATCATGGAACATAGCTTTATCAATATTTAATATGTGCTTAATTTCAGCAGTGATGACAATGGGTGCCAATATTCAATGGGGTTATGCTGGATTAATTAACTTTGGAATTATGGGATATACTGCCCTAGGTGGACTGGCAGCAGTTCTAATATCTGTAGATCCTGTTCAAGAAGCATGGCGTGCAGGAGGTTTCGATATATTAATGTGCCTATGGTTAATTATAGTAATGGTATTAGCTATTCGATTTATTTTAAAAAATTTTGAAAAATCTAAATTAAGAACTTATGGAATTGCTGGAATTATAGTTGCTGGAATTGTAATTATCAGAATTACTGCTGAACCAGGAATTGAAGCTATTGAAGCAGTTAACCCTGCTAAAACAGGATTTCTTGGAGGTTTTGGATTACCAATTATCTTTTCATGGATCGTTGGAGCTTTCTTTGCAGCGGGTTTAGCTTTTATAGTTGGAAAAGTTGCCTTAGGTTTAAGAGCTGACTATTTAGCAATTGCAACATTGCTTATTTCTGAAATTGTTATTGCAATAATTAAACATGAGGACTGGTTAACAAGAGGTGTTAAAAATGTAATTGGCCTTAAAAGACCAGCGCCATACGAAGTGGATCTTCAAACAACTGATTGGTTTATTAATTTAGTTGAAAAATTTAATTCTGGAAAATTAGCTTTAATTTCTAATTTAGCAGATCGACAGGCTGCACTTAATCAACTTGTTATAGAAGGATCATCAGTATTTGTTAAACTTTGTTATTCTGGACTATTTTTAGTTGTTGTGATTGTCCTTTTAATTTTAACTCAAAAAGCTCTTTACTCTCCTTGGGGTAGAATGATGAGAGCAATTAGAGACAATGAGGAAGCTGCAAATGCAATGGGAAAGAATGTTGTTAAACAACATTTGTTAATTTTCATTTTAGGTTCGGCAATTGTTGGAATAGCTGGAGCCATGTTAGTTACTCAAGATGGATTATTCACACCAGGAAGCTATAGACCCATGAGGTATACTTTTCTTATTTGGGTTATGGTTATAGTGGGTGGTAGTGGTAACAACTTTGGAGCAATATTAGGTGGATTTGCAGTATGGTTTTTATGGATAGAAGCTGCACCAATTGCATTATTTTTAATCAATTTATTCACTTCTGGAATGGCAGATACACACGTTTTAAAAATTCATTTAATAGAAAGTGTTCCTTATTTTAGATATTTAATGATGGGTCTTGGTTTGTTGTTGATAATGAGATATCGACCTAAAGGTATACTTCCAGAGAAAATAGAAATAAAATAACCAATAAATGAAATATATTATATTAGGTGCCGCAATAGCTTGGGCTATGTATATAGCAGACAAGTATATGTTTTAACTAATAAAGTTAAGACCAATATTTTAACAAAGCTCTAAATCAAAATGATTTTATTAGATTATCTAAACTTCGGTCTATTTGAACTTTTTCTAATAAGTTTGATTATACTAGTTGCGTCTATAATTAGAGGGTTTAATGGTTTTGGGTTTTCGGCCACTTCTGTTTCAGGACTGGCGTTTATCTTGCCAGCTATAGAAATTGTTCCAATTATTCTGATACTTGAAGTGGCAATTAGTATTTTTATGGTGCCCTATATTTGGAATAAGATTAATTGGAAATTTGTGTTTCAAATTTTAATAGGTATTGCTATTGGCTCACCAATTGGACTTTATCTTTTAAAAATTTTTTCCTCAAATTTAACTCACTTATTAATTTGTATTATTATAATATTTTTTTCAATTCTTTTAATGAAAGGTTATTCAAATAAAAAAATTGATAATAATTTTATAAAGGTTTTAACTGGGATTATTTCTGGTGCATTGAATGGATTATCAACATTGGGTGGTTTGCCAGTAGCTTTATTTTTACTTATCACAAGTATGCAACCAATTTTTATAAGGGGTTCTTTAGCAGCATTATTTTTTATAACTGATACTTATGCATTTTTTTTAAGTTATTTTGGAGGAATTGTTGATATGACTACTTTGTATAGATCTATTCCACTTATAGTTATTTTACCTTTAGGTGTTTTTATTGGTAATAAATTTTTTGTTAAAAGTAGAGAAGAAACTTACAGAAAAGTAGTTTTTTATTTTTTGATAACCATCTCAGTAATTGGTATTTTTAGAATATTGTATAATTTTTAAATAAAAAAAACCCCCAGCAATTTTCAATGCTGAGGGCTTTAAAATTAAGATATTAATTATCTTTGTTTTTTAGTTTTGAATTTTCCACCTTTAATTTCTTGCTCTAAGAAAGAACCTTCAGCTTCACCAACATTAGTAAAAGTTACTCCAGTTGCACCTTCGTAATTTATCTTTTTACCTTTTGCTAATAAATCTAGTCCTTTTTTAAGCTCACCCGGATAAATTTTTGTTCCAGGAGCGTTAGCAACACCCATTACATTTTTTGCAATTGATGCTCTGTCAGCAGAGTTACCCGCTTGCATTGCTAAAACTATTAATGCAGCTGCGTCGTATGACTCACCTGTGTATGGACCAGAAGAATCAATGCCACCAGCTTTTGCTACTTCAGCAAATACTCCAGCACCTTTTCCAGTTGATCCGGGCATAGTTCCAAAAGATTTATTTAAACCTTTTCCAAATGCATCAACAAGTGATTGTCCAATCATACCATCTGATAAAACAAAAGTATCAAAAGCACCTGAGTCTAATGCAGCTTGAATCATACCTTTTCCACCTTGGTCAAGGTAACCGATTACAGCCATAGCATCACCACCAGCAGAAGCTAATGTTGCAACTTCAGATGAGTAGTCAGCTTTACCATCTTCGTGAGCAGTAACAGCTGTAACTTTAATACCATGAGCTTCAGCAGCAGCTTTATAAACATCTGCCAAACCTTTTCCATAGTCATTATTAGTATAAGTAATAGCTACACTTTTAACTTTTCTATCATTTGTTACGTCAGCTAAAATTTGTCCACCTCTAGCATCAGAAGGAGCTGTTCTAAAAAAGAACCCATTGTCATCTAGAGTTGTTAATCCTGGTGAAGTTGCAGAAGGTGAAATCATTACTACACCATTTGGTACAGCAACATTTGATGCAATCGCACCCGTTACACCTGAACAGTCAGCTCCCATAATTGCTGCTACACCTTGTGAAATAACACCTTCAGCTGCTGCCGTTGCTGCTGCTGAGTCAACACAAGTTGAGTCTGCTCTTACTACTTCAATTTTTTTTCCATCTAATAGTGAACCTGAGTCAGAAGCTTCTTTAAAAGCAAGCTCTGCAGATCCAGCCATAGCTGGTGTTAGAGATTCAATAGGACCCGTAAATCCTAAAATAATCCCCATCTTGATCGCATGTCCGTCTGCCATTACATTTGTTCCAAAACTTGAAACAAGCATAAATGCAGCAATAAATAGTTTTTTCATTATCTTCCTCTTTAATTGTTAACAATATATAAGAATGTAATTTAAATAGGATCTAAAAAATATCAATATATAAATTGATCAGTTTTATTCAAAAATAAGGAAGTCTTTAATATTAATTAATATTATTTTTAATAATTGAGATTTAAATTACAATTCTAGCGACCTTAAAAGCTTCTGCATATTTGCAGCTGTTTTGACTGCCTCTGAATTTAGCAAGTGCTTCCGCAGCATCTGCTGATCTAGAAGGACTTTTTTCATTTATTTGAGATTTGTATAGATTAAGTGCTACTAGCTTGTTTTTAAGTTGTCTGTCAATATTGATAAATAAATCAGGAACAAAGCTTGGCTCAGCTGTTGGAACATTCCAATGTGTTTCAGATAATGTTTCATATAATAAAACATTCTTAGGAGAGTTTTTTTTGACTGGTCTAGAAGCAACAATCGATGAATCAAAAATTATTCTATGGTCAATATGTCTGTCTGGAAATGGAATAAAGATGGTATCAGGATTTCTTTCTTTTATAAATTTATTTATTTTACCGTTAAGTTCTGCAACAGGAACTTCATTAACTTTAGTGGCTGGAATATTTAAAAACTCATAATCTTTGACCCCCAAGTACTTAAAAACTTTTTTGCTCTCATTTAGTGTTTTTCTATAATCATTCTCAGAATAAAGCGGAGGCATATGACCAGAAACTATTAGCACAGAAACTTTTGTACCTTTGCTTGTCATTCTTTTAATTGTACCACCAACCCCCAATGTTTCATCATCTGGGTGGGGAGCTATTATTATTGCTTTTTTTATATCTATTTTCATAAATTAATTATTTTAACTTTTGGAAGTGGCACAATAATTTTTAATTGTTTAATTTTATTTTTTTTCAACTTTTTAATTATATCAGATGCAAAATTCCATGCAAAAACAATCATCACATTTGGTTTATTGGAATAAATGTTTTTAAAGGGTTTAATTTGCACATCTGTTTCAGGAATATATTTATTAATTTTTAATGAATTGTCCTCAATTGTATAATTTATTGATCCATGTTCTAGTTTGGCTAATTTTAATAATAAAGCAGCCTTAGTTGGTGCTCCATAACCAATTATTTTCTTATTATTTTTCAAATCGTCAAGAATAATTTTTCTTAGTCTTTTTATGTTATCAAATATTTTTTTTTGCCAATTTTTTAAAAATAATTTATTATTAATTACTGATTTTTTCTCATTTAACAAAAATCTTTTTGGTTGTTTTAAAATTTTATTTTTACCATCTTTTTTACATAAAATACGAATTGACCCACCCTGTATTTTGTTTTCACTAATATGAATAATGCTAAAACCTAACTTAGACAAATATTGTGTTATTGGTCTAGCGTGATGATAGTCTAAATGTTCGTGGTAAATTGTGTCAAAGTAATTATTTTTAAGAACTTTCAAAAAGTAGCCTACTTCAAAACAAAAATATCCATCTTTTTTTAGCAAGTAGTAGATATTTTTAAAAACATCTTTAATATTTCCTATATGAGCAAGTACATTGTGACTTGTAATAAAATCTATTTCTCCATAAGTTTTTTTAATTTTATTTGCATTTTTTTTATTGAAAAAGTTATTTATAGTTTTTATTCCATTTTTATTAGCGATTTGTGCTGGCAATTTTGCAGGATCTATTCCTAATACATTTATTTTTTTTTCTTTAAATGGTTTGAGACAAGTACCATCATTAGATCCAATATCTAATACAAGATCATTTTTTTTTATTTTGCATTTTTTAATTATCCAATTTGAGTATTCTTTAAAATGTTTTACAAAACTAGGAGCAATACCACTTAAATATGTATAATTTGTTGCATACAACTTAGAGGGAGCAACCTCAAAGCTTAATTGAAAATGTTTACATTTTTCACATCTTAATAATTCTAGCGGATAAGTTGAGCTTTTTAAGGATAATTTTCTATTATGCGATAAATTATTACCAATAGCTGTTTTTCCAAAATTAATTATTTTTTTAAGATCATTAGACTCACATAGCCTACAGTTTTTGATGAACCCTGATTTATTCATAAATCATTTTGAACAAATTTATTTATTTGAATGTTCTTTCAAAAGTTCAGTAATGTTTTGTTCATTTACAAAATCAACTCGTACTGTATCTTTTTCATAAGTTTCCTGGTCTCTTGGATGAAGACTGCTGACAATTAAACTTGTCGTAACAGGAAAGTATGTTGCATGTATTTCATTTGGGGGTGTGAAAATATTTTGTCCTTTAGTAACTTTCAAATATTCTATTTTTTCGGAGCTTTTTTTTTAAAAAAATAATCAATTTCGCCTTCTAAAACGTACATGTAATGAAAATCTTTTAAATGATAATGATTAGATCTAATTGATCCAGGCACACATGTTATGATTGAGACATTGCTTATTTTATCATCAACAATTGATAAAATTTGACCTCTAGGATCTTTACTTCTTGATGTATTAGGTACAATTATAGTTGTGTCAGATATCATTTTATTTAATGTTCTTTATATTATTATACTGCATATTCAAGTTTTCCAGTGACTTTAAGTTGTTTAACATTGAAAAATTTCTCTCTTCTTGAGAAGAAAGCCAATATTTATTATTCTTTTTAAACATATTACAGAAATTATTACCTTCATTTATAATATTTTTTTTAATTTTAGAATTTACAAAACTTTCAATGATTCTTTGGCCACTTCTACCATAAAAAAAAGGTTTAAAAGAATAAAAATCATTTTCATTGAGAGATAAATCAATTTTATTCATATAATCTTTGTTTACCCCAAACTTGCCTGTAATTTTGGTTGTTTTTTGAATACTACTGATTTCAAAAAATTCTTTTCTTGGATGACCATAATTTTTTACTGATATTAAATTAAATTTTATTTTTCCATATAAGTCATTAATTAATGAGATTAAATAAGAACCTATATCAAACAAATTAGTTGAGTAATTTGTGTTTTGAGTTCTAAAAGTATTAATTGGAATTTTTGGTATTAAAAAAAAAATATTTATTTGGTTTATTTTTTTTTTTTTTGAAACCAGATTTTTAAAAATTTTTTGTAAGTATTAGAATATTTGTACATAAAACCTTCAACAAAAAACAAATTATTTTTTTTTGCCAAATATATGATTTTTTTTAGATTATCAACAGATATTGCAACAGGTTTTTCAATAAATAAATTAAAACCATTTTTTAAGATTTTAAGTGCTTGAGTAGAATGAATTTCTGGAGGAGTACATAAAATAAAAATAGTTTTTTTTGGAACATTGTTTAAAGCATCTTCTAAGTTTTTATATTGATAAAAATTTTTATCTATTTTCTTTTTTTTACTAACAATTCCAATAATTTCAGAACCAATTTGCAAAATTGAGGGTATTATCTTATTCTTTGCATGTTCACCATATCCAACAATACAATATTTGCGACTATTCATAATATTTAATTTCTTCTAATTACAAAAAATTGAATAAAAAAATATAAAATCAATGTTAATATTAGAGAAATTGTAATAAATTTTAAAACTGAAGCATAATTAATTGGAACAATAAAAATACTGACAATAAAAATTATCGAGGCGCACACTATTTGGGGCAATAGATATATCTTATTTTTATATTTTTCCTCTAATTTATGATATATATGGTGATAATTTCTTGTTAAAAGTGACTCTTTTAAATACACTCTCAATAATAGAACATAACTTACATCAACCACAAGAAATAAAAAAGGTATTGCCAAGTATGCAGCACCATAATCCAAAAAAAGAATACTTTTTATTATTATTAAATTTATTACAGATGAAATAACAAAACATCCGGAGTCCCCAAAAAAAATATTGTTAGGTATAAAATTAAACAGCATAAATCCTAGAGTAAAACCAAGCAGTACAAGTCCCAAATACTCATAATTTTTTTCAAAAGTGAATAAAAAAATTAAAACAAAACTTAAAATAATTGTGAATATTGAGATATTTAAATCAAGTCCATCATAAAAATTAATAATATTTGTTAGAAAAATATTTAGAAAACCTGAGCAAACTATAATAATTAAAAAATTATGACTATATATAACGTTATTCTCTAGCAGGGTTAAGAATGCAATAGTCGATCCACAAAAAAACTGGATTAATAATCTCAGTATAAATGAAATATGTTTTGTATCGTCAATCCAATAAATAGAAGAAAATAAAAGCATAATACTTAAAACTTTAATATCAATTGGAGGAGATTTTAAAAAATATGAGTAAATTAAAATAAAATAAATCAATAAATAACCATATCCTGTTGCAATTCTTTTTAAAAAAAATGTAGACCAAATTTTTTTATATATAAAACACAATATTGTTGAAAATATTAATGAACTGATAAGAACAGCTATATTCATTTAACTCTATTATATTAATTTAACAAGTTTTCATTAACTATTTGATGCTATTTAAGAATATATTAACGATACTTTTTTTGGTAAAGTGTTTCAAATAGTATTGATAAGAGTTATCACCCATGATCATTCTATCTTTTTCACTTAATTGTAATGCTTTTTTATACATTTGAATAGTTGTATTATTGTTGATTTCATCACAAGTAACTCCAGCATTAATTTCTTCAATTAAATCTTTTGGTGCACCAGATGATATGCATATTATAGGTTTGCGATTCATAAAATAAGATTGCACTTTACTTGGTATTATTAAACCCTGCCTGCCAATTGATTTTAAGCTAAGAATAAAAAAATCTGAGCTAGAGTATATCTTTTTTAAATCATCTCCTGATAACCACCCATGCCACTTAATATTATCTTGAGCATATTTTTTTGAAAGTTCAGTTAATAAACTTCCATCTCCACACATATTCAAAATTGAATTTTCTAAGTTTGCCTTCGTAAAGCATCTAACTATCATATCTATATTTTGAGCACTGCCCATATTTCCTATATATGAAAACTCAGTTTTCTTTTTTAATAGTTTGCTTTCAGAATAGTTAAGTGAGCCTTCATCTCTTATGGGATTATAGAGTGTTATTACTTTAAAATTTTTATTAAAGTTATTCAGATAATTAGTCAAAGATTTAGACTCACAAAATAAAATATCACATAAATTCCACATATAATTTTGTAATTTCAAAACAATATTTTTTAAAGTATTGTTTTTGATACCAACAGTAGTCTCAATTGCTTCTGGCCAAATATCTTGCACCCATTGAGAAGATTGTGTATTTAAAATTTTAGAAGCTAAAAACCCTATGTAACCAACAAAAACAGGTGATCCACAAAATGTTAAAATGTGATCATATTTATTTCTATTAAATAAACTAAAAAAAAATAAAAAAATAGATGACGAAAAAAAAAAGGATATATAAAATAAAAAAATTGAAATACCTGAATTCGAAGTTCTTGGTATAATTGGTAATCTAGTTATATTTATATTACCATTTCTTTGCTTGTATGGTCCTAAAAAGTTGAAACCATCATAAAATTTATAATTTCTATAATTTGGCAAAGAAGTTATAATTTTTACTTCTTCAATCTCTTTTCTTCCTGCTAACTCTTCAATAAAATTATTAATAGGGAATGGTTCAGGATTGTAATAGGGCGTAAAAATTATAATTTTTTTATTATTATTTTTATTTTTGATCATTATTTTTTAAATAAAATTACAATTAATTTAATTTGAATTATATTAGTTTATAAAATAAGTATACACTGCTCATTACAATAATTCTTAAATTCATAATAATAAATGTAGAATTTTATTAAAAATTAAAAAAACTCTAAATTCATGAATTTTTTTATAAAAAAACAAATAGTATTTTACAATTATTAAATCATTTCAATTTGTGCAGTAAAAATACTGATACAAAGACAATTATACTTCCTACAAGAAATAAAAACGTTGGTACTTCATCAAATATTAAAAATGATAACCCAATGCCAAAGATTGGGAATAATGAATATGAAGGAAAAATTTGTCCAACAGTATAAAATTTATATAGATAAAACATTAATAGGTGTGCGCCCAAAGAAACAATAACAGCCTGATAAAATATAAAAACCCAAGTGTTAATATTTATTGATTTAATATTAGAGATTGTATGACCTTCAATAAAGTAAGATAAGATCATTAATATAACAAAACCAAATAAACCAGTAAACGCATTGGTTAAGCTGATATCTAGATTCTTTAATTGTCTTGAATAAACTTGGGCTAAACCAAAAAACAATGCCATTAAGCCTGCATAAAATAAACCTAGAAAATTGTTAGCTAACTCAGGGTCAAAGAATATTATTAATATTCCAAAAAAAGCACAAAAAATTAAAATCCACTTTTTAGAACTGATATTTTCACCCAGCATTACTCCACTTAACAACACTCCAAAAGGTATAGCTAATTGTGAGCCAACAATTACAGGTGAAATAATTGATGAATGATAAAGTGATAAAGTCATAAACACATAAACCATTACTCCCATTGAAATTGAAAAAGCAATCAATGATGTTAGATATTTTCTTTCTGGTATTTTAAATCGCCAGTATGGAATTAATATAATTAATACAATTCCCATTCTTAGTGAAGCCATAAGGATAGGGGGGACGGAATTGTTTAATGCTAATTTTGTAACTGGAAATGCACTTCCGTAAGCAATTGCAATAAATAGTAAAATGAGTAAATGCTTTAAAGGCAATCTATTATCCCATTGTAAATGGGTCATCCATAGGATCTTCAGATGAATTAAACCAAGTAGTTTTTATTCGTGTATATTCTTTAATAGACTCTATACCAGCCTCCTTGCCGTAACCACTATCTTTAATTCCTCCAAATGGTGCTGATGGTGATATCAATCTGTATGTATTTACAAATACTATCCCAGCTCTAACAGCTTTTGATACTCTCATAGCTCTGCCTAGATTAGTAGTATAAATTCCTGAAGACAAACCATACTGGTTATCATTCATTTGATTTATTGCTTCTTCTTCATTTTCAAATTTCATTACTGATAAAACAGGACCAAATAATTCATTTTCTGCTGTAGGTAAATTATGGTTTTCACATTCAATTATAGTTGCAGGAAAATAATAACCTTCATTTGAAATCGATGATCTTTTTCCTCCACATCTAATCTTTCCACCTTGTTCAACTGTAGCTTTGATATTTTTTTCAATATTTTCTAATTGTTTAAAGCTATTTAAGGGCCCCATTTGGGTATCTGGATCCATAGGTGACCCCAATTTTATACCTTCTGCTTTTTTAACAAGTTTATCTAAAAATTCGTTATAAATTTTAGACTGAATATATAATCTTGATCCAGCAATACAGCTTTGTCCACTTGCTGCAAAAATACCTGCAGTAATTCCATTTAAAGCATTTTCTTGATCAGCATCATTAAATAAAACTACCGGACTCTTTCCACCTAATTCTAAACTTACTTGAGATAAATTTTCTGCAGAATTTTTTACAATATGACGAGCTGTTTCAGGACCTCCAGTAAAAGCAATCTTCTCAACAAGATCATGAGTAGTTAAAGCTTTACCACATGGTTCCCCTAATCCAGTAATTACATTAACCACACCTTTGGGTAAGCCTGCGCTTTCAATTAACTTTGCAAATTCTAAAAGTGTGACAGGAGCTAATTCTGAGGCTTTGATTACAACAGTATTTCCCATCGCAAGTGCTGGTGCTAACTTCACAGCAGTTAATAGCATTTGTGAATTCCAGGGAATTATTGCAGCTATCACACCAATAGGAATCCGTGTTGTTGTAACTTGCATATTAGGTTTATCAATAGGCACAACTGTTCCTTCAACTTTATCAGCTAATCCTGCATAATAATCATAGTATTCAGCAATATAGCTTGCTTGAGTTTTTATTTCTTTAAATAATTTTCCAGTATCTATTGTTTCTATTTTACCTAAATGCTCAGCATTAGTTCTTAATTGATCGGCAATGTTTCTTAAAAATTTTGCTCTTTCTTTTGGATGAAGGTTGGACCAAGAACCATTAAAAGCATCTTGGGCAGCTTTGACTGCTTTATCAACATCAACCTCACTAGCCTCTGGTACAGTAGCCCACACTTTATTGGTTTCTGGATTTAAAGTCTCAATCTTTTTACCTGATGAAGATTCAACCCATTCACCATTAATATACATTTTAAAATTTTTTATTTCAGACATTTAATTATAAATAAAATTCTTAAGATTTATATTTACATCATCTGCACACTCGATACTACAAAGATGTTTTCCATTTTTTACTTCAACAAATTTAGAGTTTACAAGGTCTTTCGACAAAGATTCAGACATTGCAACAGTTGACCCTGGGTCATCTGATCCTGTCATAATGAGCGTTTTTGTTTCAATTTTTTTAATTAACTCAATATCATCTCTATGATTTGCAAACAATTTATAAGCTTTTAAAAAATTATTATGATCCTTAGGTTTCTTGTTTAAAATATTCATGAACTCATTATAAATTTCAGGATTTTCATCTAAATATTTGTCACTAAACCATCTTTTTAATGCTTGTCTTGATATAGGTTTATTTAATTTAGCTTGTTCAAATCTATCCAAAACTTTTGATCTTTCCTCATCAGTTCTTTGATAAGTTGTCCCCATTAAAGTTAATGTATTTAAATATTCTTTAAATTTTATTGTAAAATCTATAGCTATTAATGATCCTAAAGAAAAACCAATGAGGTTAATTTCTTTAATATTTAAAAAATCTAATAGTGACTTAAGTTGACTAGAAAAGTCATCTAAAGATACTTCATTATCTATTAATTCAGATTTTCCATGTCCCAATAAATCATAAGTTAACGTTGAAAACTCATTTAATGAATTTATTTGAGGTTTCCACATTTGATGATCAAGACCAACACCATGAATAAATACTGATGGAATTGTTTCTTTGTTTCTATAAGAGTAATAGCTACCCTTAAGGTCAAAACCTTGAGACATTTTATTTAGGATCTAGCCCCATTTCCTTCATATCTTGATAACGGTCTCCAGTTCTTGCGTGAGCTCTACCTGATGAAGCGCCACCTATAGCAATTACAATTTCATCATCAAACGGCGCGTCATGAATGGTGAATTCGTGTGTTAAATAATAAGGTCTTAAACCAGAGTCTGTTTTATGCATCATTGGAATTGACATTTTGGATCCCGCAGGCCCTCTTGTGTTTGTAAAACTTAGGTAAGAAGTTCCACCAACTGCATCCCTAAATTTATTTCCAAATCTTAAAGTATGAATAAATGCTGATGCATGCTCAATTTCTCCATTAAGACCAACAGTTCCAGCTTTACCGTAGGCTAAAATTTTATCAGGTGAGCCAATTTCTTTTATCAATTCTGGAACTAGAATGTCTCCTAACTTTGGAGCAAGATCTAAAATAATTGGCTTTAAATCCTCAACAAAACCTTGATCAGCCCATGGGTTTTTAAAAACAGCTGCAACCGATACTAACAACACAGGTTCTTTTGCTTCCTTGCCACCTTCGATAAAAGTTTTATCTACAAACTTTGTAAATTTTCTTAATTCAAGTTTCATTAACTAGCTTTCTCCACATCATCATTATTAAAATTAATTTTTGGTATCACTTCATCATTAAACAGTTTTATACTTCTCATACAAGCCTCATGATCTATACCAGGAAAATTAGACCATACTTGTAAATTTTGAAGATTTAACTCTGATTTAAGTTCATTAATTTTATTAACAACATATTCAGGAGTTCCAAATAATAAATTTCTTTTGTGAAGAAAATCATAATTTAATAAATCCAGTTTGTGTTTAGTCTCTGGTAATTCTTCACCTGGATCCATATGATTTCCTAAACCTCTCCAATGACATACCCATTTCATATAATTAATAATATGTTCGCCAGCCATTTTTTCCGCCTCTTCCATTGTTTCAGCAACAAACATATCCCTAACTAATGATATGCCTTCGCCTAAAGGAACATCTCTATTCTCTGCTTTAGATTTTGCTTCTTGATAAATTTCAAATCTCTTCTTTAATGCTTTAACTGTTGGGATCCACATAATGGTATTCAATCCATTTTGTGCTGCCCATTCAATTGATCTAGCACCATCGACAACTTGCCATATTGGTGGATGGGGGCTTTGTTTAGGTTTTGGAACAATACTTATCTTTTTAATTTCATTTGTTTTTGTATCTAAAAATTCCTCACTAGGCGGACTCATGTCATGTTGCCATGTAAAATTTGGAGAAGGGTAGGTATAAAACTCACCTTGATGGCTAAAAAACTTTTCAGTCCAAGCTTTTTTCATTATGGTTAAACTTTCTTCAAACAATCTAAAGTTTTTTGCTTGATCTTTAAGATCAGCCTCTTTGTTCATGTTAATAGCTTCTCTTCCATAAATTCCTCGACCAATTCCAACATCAACTCTTCCATTTGATAATTGATCAAGTAAAGCAATATCTTCTGCTAATCGGATAGGGTTGTGAAATGTAATTACATTGCAAGCTTGTCCAATTCTAATTTGTTTTGTTCTTGCTGCCGCATCAACGCCCATCATCAAGGGATTTGTACAAGACTCCATTCCTTCATGATTAAAATGATGTTCAGTATACCAAATTGAGTTCCAATTATTTTGATCACAATAAGCGGTGATCTCTTTTACCTCGTCCAATAATTGATTGTATGGTTTATGACTCCAATTAGTCGTATTACAAAAATATCCAAATTTCATTTAAACCTCCTAAATAATTAAATTTAAGACGATCGATCCCGCTTTCGTATTGGATTTAACGATGAGTTATGTATCGCTTTAATAAAATAATACTATTAACCTTATCGCTGATATTCAATAAATTTCTTTAATGAGTTTTTTAAAAAATTCTGAAAAAATATGCCTTTTTTGACACTCTTAGAACCATTTAAAAAAGAAGGGTGCATTTTAAAATCAAAAGAAGGCTCAAAGAAGAAAGGTACAGACATTCTTTTAGTCTTATTCCATAACACCCTATGATTTGTAGCTTTAAACTTGCCTTTACTTAAATATTCTAAAGCTAAACCAGTATTTACTATGAGAGCTTTTTTGTTAAAAGGTACATCGTACCATTTTTTGTTATTTCTATTTTGGACTTGAAGACCACCTTTTTTGTCTTGGTAAAGAATAGTAAAAACTCCGCTATCAACATGTGTTTCACAGCCAAGTGCAACCCCATCTTGCTTTGAAATTTCTACTGGCTTTGTTTGATTTGGGTAATAATTAAACCTTAACGTGCTTAGAGTTTTAAGTCTTGAGAAAGCTTTATTACTGATAGCTTCATCTTTTTTATAAAGTTTAATTATTCCCTTAAATAAGATTTCACTTAAAGAAAAAATATTATCGTAATAATTTGATAAACTTTCAATTGAGGATTTATTAAAAGATTTAGTCAAATCTAGATATTCTATATATGGAGATTTATATTTTTTTGAATTAAGAGGTTTAATTTGAAGATCTCCAAGATCTAAACCTTCTTTACCGTTTACAGTATTTGGAAAATATCCTCTATAAATATTTTTATTTTTTTTATTCCATTTTTTTGGTGCCAATTTATTTTTATTTGTATTAGGTGAATTAAAAAATCTATTACCAATTTTACAAATATTATTTATTTTTTTTATCTCTATCCCATGTCCTGTGACTTGAAAAAAACCAATATCAATGCACGCCTTTTCAATTTTTCTTAATGTATTTTTTGAAGCTAAAGTATTAAAATCTGACTTCAACAAAGATGAAATATTAATAGTTGGAATATAACTTTTCATTATCTATTAGGAGTATCTGTAACAATCATTTGATCTTTTACTTTCTCTCTAAAATAAATATAAATTCCAGCTCCAATTATTATTGCGACACCAATAAAGGTTCTTGTTGTAGGAATATTATTAAACAAAATAAATCCTGTTAAAATTGACCAAATTATTAAAGAATATTCATAAAGCGAAACAACTGAAGGAGAGGCAATACTGTATGCGTTAAAAACAAAATAAAACGCAAAAGCACCAATACATCCCATTGCTATAATATAGGGCCAAGCATGTGATGGATTTGTAAACCATTCTCTAAAAATAAATTGAAAAGTAGGATCAGTAAAATTGTTCATTTGTCCTTCACCGGTGAAAACATAAAATAAAATACTTATTAAAATAGCACCAAAATATAAATGTATCATTTGTGTAAATACATTGTCTTTATCTGAAGTGATTTTTGTAATCGTCATTGATATTGAATAACATAAAGCACATGCAACAGGAGCCAGCTTCATAAAATCAAAATCATCAAAATCAGGATTTAAAACTATATATACTCCTATAAAACCAATAAAAATTGCCGACCATCTTCTCATACCAACTTTTTCTTTTAAAAAAATTGTTGCTAATATTGAAACAAAGAAGGGGCTTGAGAAAAATAACGCATTTGCCATTGCAAGCGACATATAAGTTAAAGAAACATAAAAAAAGCTAAATCCAAAAAAGAAACAAATAACTCTCATAATCGTTAAAAAAGGATAATGGGTTTTTAAATTAATTTTTTTTTTTGAAATTTTTAAATATCCAACTAATAAAATAAATGCAACAATCGTTCTTCCAAAATACAATTCATATAAAGCCGCGTCTTCATATATGAATTTTATTAAAGCATCTTGAATAGAAAACAAAGCCATTCCCATTAAAATAAATAGGATTCCTTTAGAGTTACTTTGTGCAGATGTCATGAATTTAGAATAAAATTAGAGGCTCGTTCAGCAATCATTAATGTTGGTGCATTAAGATTTCCACTTGTTATTTCAGGCATCACAGATGCATCTACCACCCTAATATTTTCTAAACCATGCACTTTAAGTTTTTCATCAACAACCGCCATATCGTCTACACCCATTTTAAGGGTGCAAGATGGATGATAAGCTGTCTCAGCTTTTGATCTTATGTATTCTTCAAATAATTCGTCAGTTTGAACATGTTCACCAGGGCCTGTTTCTTTTCCTGCAAAAGGTCCCAATGAATTTTGGCCTAAAATTTTTCTTGCAACATGAATACATTCTATTGTTTGTTTAAGATCATCTTCATGTTCTAAATAGTTAAATTGAATCTTAGGATAATCATATGGATTAGAACTCTTTAATGTAATGTGCCCTCTACTTTTTGGATGATTAGGACTTGCATGAAGCTGATAACCATGACGATCAGGATCAACTAATCCATGATCAATTACAAAAGCTGGAAAAAAATGAAATTGTATATTTGGATATTCTCTTTCAGGAGAAGATTTGCAAAAACCACCTGCTTCTAGAAAAGAAGTAGAGCAGGGGCCAGTTCGAGATAAAAACCACTGAATACCGATTCTCATCATATTTAATTTATTTACATAAGAGTACAAAGTGTCTGAAGTTTTACATTCTTGCTGAACATATGTTTCCAAATGGTCTTGTAGATTTCTACCAACTCCTTCTAGATTATGAACTACTTCTATACCTTTATCTTTAAGATGTTTACTTGGTCCAACACCTGAAAGCATCAATAATTGTGGAGAGTTTATTGCGCCCCCACTAAGGATTACTTCCTTGTTTGCATAAATTTTTTCTACTTTATCTTTAATTTTTACCTCAATACCAATTGCTTTTTTTCCATCAAAAATAATTTTTTCTACAAAGGCGTCGGTAAAAACTTTTAAATTTTTTCTTTTTTTAGCAGAATTTAAATAATATTTTGAAACGCTAGCTCTCTCACCTTTGTGGATAGTCACATCGTACATCCCAAAACCTTCTTGATCTTTACCGTTCATATCATCATTAATTTTGTATCCAGCTTCACCGGCTGAATCGATAAAAGCTTTAAATAATGGATTTTTGTTTTTAGATTGATTAACAGGTAAAATTCCACTTCCACCTCGATATTCATTTTCACCCTCTGACCAAGTTTCTATTTTTTTAAAGAAAGGTAAGACCTTTTCGTATGACCAATCTTTTAATCCAAATGACGCCCATCTTTGGTAATCATTAGGGTTTCCTCTGACATAAACCATTCCGTTATGAGCAGAACATCCACCGATCATTTTTCCTCTAGGGCAAAATAGATTTCGATTATGAAGATGAGGTTCTGGTTCTGAATAGTATTTATAATTATATTTTGGATCATGCATTGTATATAAAATTGCAAGAGGCATGTTTACTTTCCAAATATCGCTAGGTTTGCCAGCTTCAAAAATAGCTACATTGTTTTGACTATTTTCTGATAATCGATTAGCAAGCACACAGCCTGCTGATCCAGCCCCGATAATTAAGTAATCAAATTTCATAATAATTTTGACGTTAGCAATTTTTTATAGTCATGAATAGATTTCATTTTGATATCAGTTTTTTTGGCTACTTCATCAAATTTTCTTAAAAGAATTGTTGATTTAAAGTAATCTTGGACTTTAAATTTAGCAGATTCTTCGTCGTTAAGTGCACCACCTTGTAATTTCAAACTAATTTTTGAAGCCTCTGACAACAATTCAAAATAGTTTTTATCTCTAGCAAGATATCGTTTAGCTTGAACATGGTATTTTATTGGGTCAGTAATTTCTTTTTTAAATACGTTCTTTAAATATTCATAACCGATATCTTCATGTTTACCGTCTAAATTTTTTTTCACTAATTCATCAGGGCTTTCCAAAATGAAATGACCATAATCATGCAATAGACAGGAACATATCAGGTCATCATTACATTTCGCTTTTTCTGCAAGCATTGCAGTTTGTATCATGTGTTCAGACATGGTTACTTTTTCGCCTATATAAAGAGATTTATTGTTTCTAAAATTTGAGATTATTTTATCAACAACTTGCATTAAAATTATTGAGGATGATCACCTTCAATTGCAATGCGATCCATAATTCTTTCGTGTCCTAAACCTCGGCCAGGAAAAAAATCTGCAATAGCATAATGAATAACACTTCTATTATCCCAAATAGCAACAGCGTTTTCAGTCCAATTAAATCTACATGTTAGATCTAATCTTGCCTGGTGTTCAAAGATTTCTTTTAAAATTTGATCACTTTCTTCTTTTTCTAAACCAATAATTTGTTTTGTATAAGTCCAATTAACAAATAAAATCTTTTTGCCTGTTTCTGGATGAGTTCTTACAATTGGATGTTCATTTGAATAAGAGTCGTAATTTCTCTTTTCATTTCCCTCCATATACTTGTAGTTATCAATGAAAAATTCAGCTCCAAGGGAACTATGAATTGCTTTTTTATTTTTTATTTTTTCTTGAATTTTTGGATTTAGTGTTTCCCATGCTAATTCCATATTTGAAAAACAAGTATCCCCACCAACTGGAGGTATTTTTATTGATTTCAGTATTACTGCTTTTGTAGGCTTTGAATTATAACTCACATCACTATGCCAATTCTCTCCCCATTGGTTTTTTTCCTCTTTCCCTTTAATAATTCTTACAATTTCTGGAAAATTATTCAGACCTTTTACATATGCGTGCGTTTCTAAAGGTCCAAACTTTTCTGCAAGGGCAATTTGTTGTTTTTTGGTAATAGGCTGATCTCTAAAAAAAATAACTTTATGTTCAAGAAGTAAATCATTAATTTTTTTAAAATTTTCATCGGATACATCTGTTAAATCAATGCCTTTTATCTCTGCACCTAAAGCACCTGATAATAGTTTTATTTCCATCATTTTTTTAACTTTCCAGCAATTACTAAATCATCATTTTTAAAATTTGATTTATTCAGATTTATAAAATTATCCATTAATTTTACTTTTTCATCTTCAAATTCTGCAACTCTTCTTTTATTTAAATCAATATATAAAGATAACATCTCAAGTGTAGCAGACAGTTTTTTTGACGATTTTTCAATCATTTCCATTTTAAAATGTAATCTTTTTTTATCGTGATCAAAAAATGTAAGATTAATCTCTACTTCGTCACCTTCTTTGACTTCATTGTTATATGTGGTGTGTGTCTCTACAACCATTGTACTCATTTTAGTTGTTTTCGCAGATTGTTCACCCATTTTAAATTTTTCTAAAATTATTTCCCAAATTTGATCAAAAACCAGAACATAATAAGCCATATTCATATGGTTATTATAATCGGTCCATTCTTTTTTTATAATTTGATTTGCTATATGAACTGTCATTTAATTTTTATACTCCGGTTCTTCTTTATCTAAAATTAATCTTATTTGCTGAAGGTGCAACTTTGCTAAATCTATAGGATAATTTGCTGTTTCCTCAGCTGTTTTTTCTGCAATTTCATCACTTACAATATTTAATTCTTCATTAGTTGATAAAGCAGTTAGATACGTCTCTGCTGCTCTTTCAAAATAATATAAATAATTAAATCCTTCTGCTATCGTTTCACCAGTTGTAATAATTCCATGATTAGCTAGTAGCATGTGTTGTTTGTTTCCTAGGGCATTAGCCATTTTAATAGACTCGTCTTCAAATCCTAATCCTCCAAATTCATTAAAAACAGATACTCTATTATAAAATATCATTGTATTTTGATCTATTGGTTTCATAATGGGATCTTTTAAAGTAGATAAAGCTGTTGCGTATTTTGAATGTAAGTGAAAAATACATTTTGCATGTGGGACTTTTTGATGGATAGTTCCATGGATATTTATTGCAGTAGGATCAATTAAATTAGGTTCATTTTTTAAATCATTCATATTTTCTTTAGTCACTAAAATTAAATCACTAGCTTTAATTTGGCTAAAATGAATACCGGCTTTATTCACATAAAAATCAGTTGTTGAACCTGGAACGCATGCACTGAAGTGATTAGCAACACCTTCATGCATATTTAATCTTGCAGTCCATCTAAAAGTGGCGGCTAAGTCTTTCTGTAATTCTGTTATTTCCATTTTTACCAAATTAAACTATATTTAAATTATAAATTATGAGCAATAAGGTTTTTATATCATGTGCAGTGACGGGTTCAGGTGACACCGCAAGTAAACATCCTGATTTACCAAAAACTCCAGAACAAATTGCAACAGCTTCAATTGAGGCAGCAAAAGCAGGAGCTGCAATAGCACATATCCATGTTCGAGAGGAAGATGGCACTCCTAGTAGAAGGTTAGAATTATATAAAGAAGTTGTTGATAGAGTTCGATCAAGTGACACTGATGTTATTCTAAATTTAACAACAGGTATGGGGGGTGATCTTGATATTGGACAAGGGGACAACCCTTTAGATTTTGGACCCATGACTGATATGGCAAATGTGATGGAGAGAATTGCAAATGCTGAACAGTTTCTTCCAGAAATTTGTACTCTTGATGCAGGAACTTTAAACTTTGGTGATGGTTCAACAATTACAGTGAATACACCGAATGATTTAAGAAAAGCTGCAAAAAAATTAAAAGAAATTGGAGTTAAGCCAGAAATAGAGGCTTTTGATTTAGGTAATATGTGGTTTGGAGCTCAGTTATATAAAGAAGGATTATTAAGTGATCCACCGATGTTTCAAATGTGTTTAGGAATACCATGGGGTGCACCAGCAACTACTTTAGCGATGCAGGCTATGAAAGATATTATGCCTAAAGAAGGTGTGTGGTCTGGTTTCGCTATTTCAAAAAATGAAATGCCATTTGTTGCTCAAACTGTTTTAATGGGAGGAAATCCAAGAGTTGGATTAGAAGATAATTTATATCTATCAAAAGGTAAGCTTGCAACAAACGCTCAGTTAGTTGAAAAAGCAATAAGAATTATTGATGAAATTGGTTACACACCAATGACTCCTGCAGAAACTAGAGAAAAGTTAAAACTTGTTAAACACAAGTAATGTCCCAAATTAAAAAAATTGCAGTTATTGGAACTGGAGTAATTGGCGCAGGTTGGATCATAAGATGTTTGGCACACAATAAAATTGTTCATGCTTTCGATAAGGATATAAAATTAAAAAAAAATTTAGTAGCTGAGATTAAAAGAACTTGGCCATATGTAAAAAAACTTTTTAATAAAAAAACAATTAATCTTATAAATTTTAAATATTTTACCTCTATTGAAGAAGCATTAAGAGATGCAGATTTTATTCAAGAATGTGCAAGTGAAAATTATACATTAAAAACTAATTTAATGAGCACTATTGGAAAATATGCTAAACCAAATGCGATTATCTCATCAAGTTCCTCAGGACTGCTACCAACAAAAATTTATTCTAAATGTAAAAATCCTGAAAGAGCGATGATTGGACACCCATTTAATCCAGTTTATTTATTACCTGCTGTTGAAATTGTTCCAGGAAAAAAAACATCAAAAAAATTTTTAGAAAAAGCAAAAAAATTTTATAAGTCAATATCAATGAACCCAATAATGGTAAAGCATGAGTTGCCTGGTTATTTATCAGATAGATTACAAGAAGCTTTATGGAGAGAGGGGCTACATATTATTAATGAAGGTCATGCAACTACAGAGGAATTAGATAGAGCAATTGAAGATGGCCCAGGTTTAAGATGGTCATTGATGGGAACCTTTCTAACTTTTCATCTAGCTGGAGGAAAAGCTGGAATGAGACATATGTTAGAACAATTTGGACCTGCTTTAAAACTTCCATGGACTAAATTAAAAGCACCAACTTTATCTAATAAATTAATTGATAGATTAGTTCAGGGAACAAAAAAACAATCTAAAGGTAAATCTGTTAGTAAAATTTCAAATATTAGAGATGAATACTTAGTCGAATTACAAAAGTTAAGAAAGAAATACGAAAAAAAATTAAGATAGATTAATCATTTCTTTCTGTATGACCATCAACAGAGATTACTTGCCCAGAAACTTTACTGGAGTCATCTGAAATTAGAAAAGAACACATCTTTCCAATATCTTCTTCTAAGATCCATTGTTTCATTGAACTCATTGAAACAAAATCTTTCTCAATTACTTTTGTAGAAACTTTAGTAAATTTAGCTTTATCCATTATAACTCTTTTCATTCTATCACCCTTAATTGTTCCGGGACATACTGCATTAACTCTAATATTAAATTTACCAAGTTCCATAGCTAAAGTTTTTGTTACACCAATAATTGCCCACTTACTTGCCGCGTAAGGAGATCGAAGTGGAAAACCAAGTATACCAGCAGTGGATGAAATATTAATAATTGAACCATTTTTAGATTTTTTTATTAAAGGAATAGCTTTTTTTGTAAAATAGAAGTGACTATTTACATCTACATGCAAAGTATTTTCCCAATCTTTAGATTTTAATTTTTCAAGTGATCCGGTAGGTCCTGCAATACCTACATTATTAATTAAAGCATCAATTTTTTTTGTTTTCTTTTTAACTTTCTCAAAAAAATCTGAAACATGATATTCATTTGAAGCATCACATAGGTATGCAAATAATTTTTTATTTTTTAATGGGTGCTTACTTAATTTGTTAAGAGATTTACTGTCTATATCACAAAGATAAACAGTTGCTCCTCTTGCTAGACAAATCTTTGCTGTTGCTAAACCAATTCCGGATGCTCCTGCTGATATGATTATTTTTTTATTTTTTAATGATTGGTTAATCATTAATTATGATTTTGTTAATGAAGACTGTAATTCTTTATTAGTTATATAACCTGTTACATTTCCACTTTTATCAACTACTTCACAATTAGCATTGGTACAAACTATTTGTGGTAAAAATTCTTCTATAAATTGATCTTCATTCACTTTAACTAAATTTGATTTATCAATACCATTTGTTTCATTAGCTTTTGTCATGATGATTTTTGCTTTAATAACTTTTGCTCTATTAACATCTTTCACAAATGCTTTTACATAATCGTCAGCAGGATTCATGATAATATCAACAGGTGTTCCAACCTGCACTAATTTTCCAGCATTTAATATTCCAATATGATCTCCAAGTCTTAATGACTCATCTAGGTCATGAGTAATAAATACAATTGTTTTTTTTAATTCTGATTGAAGATCAATTAATTGTTTTTGCATGTCACTTCTAATGAGAGGATCTAATGCACTAAATGCTTCATCCATTAACATGATATCAGAATTCGTAGCCAACGCTCTTGCTAAACCAACACGCTGTTGCATTCCACCAGATAACTGATTTGGAAACTGGTTTTCAAATCCATTAAGACCAACTGCCTCAATTTTTTCCATAGCAATTTTATCTCTTTCTTCTTCTGCTTTACCTTGCATCTCTAAACCGTAACCAACGTTTTGCATTACAGTTTTGTGTGGAAATAAACCAAATCTTTGAAAAACCATACTCATTTTATGTCTTCTAAAATCAATTAACTGTTCAGGATTAAAATTCATAACGTTTTCGCCATCTATATGAATTTCCCCAGCAGTTGGATCGATCAATCTATTTAAGTGTCTTATTAATGTTGATTTTCCAGAACCTGACAAACCCATACAAACAAAAGTTTCTCCTTCTTCTATATTTAAAGAAACATTATCAAGACCTACTGTGTGCCCTGTCTGTTCAAGAACTTCATCTTTTGTTGATCCATTTTTAACCATATCCATGACTGAGTCTGGATTATTTCCAAAAATTTTATAAATATTATTTATTTCTATTTTTGACATTATTTCTTAGCCTTTTTAGCCGGAGCATTTCTTTCTTGAAGTGTTTCACCATAAGATTGAGTAATTCTGTCCAGAACAATTGCCAACAATACAATTGCAATACCTGCTTCAGCAGCACGGCCCACATTTAATTGTTGAAGACCAAGAAGAACCTCATCTCCCAAACCTCTTGTTCCAATCATCGATGCAATAACAACCATTGATAAAGCCATCATGGTACATTGGTTAATTCCTTGCATAATATTTGGCAGTGCTAATGGAATTTGAACACCCCATAATTTCTGTTTTTTACTTGCACCAAAAGCATCTGCTGCCTCAGTTACTTCAGAGTCAACTAATCTAATTCCAAGATCAGTAAGTCTTACTAAAGGAGGAACAGCGTAAATAAAAGTTGCAATAATTGCAGGAACTGCGCCTAAACCAAATAACATAATTCCTGGAATTAAGTAAACGAATGCAGGAATAGTCTGCATCAAATCAAGTATTGGAAGGATTTTTTCTCTTACTCTATTTGCTCGTGACATCCAAATTCCAATAGGAACACCAATGATTAGACATAAGAAAATACTAATCAACATTATGGATGTTGTCTCAATTGCTTTATCCCAAAATCTTGGGTGTAAAAAACCAATAAAGAATGTACAAAAACCTACTGCAACAGTAGTTCTAATTTTTTTTCCACTTGCAAAATATGTAAGTACCACCACTCCAATAATAACCGCTGGCCAAGGAGCTTGAACTAAAAAATTTTTTAACCCCATTAACATTGCAAGTAAAACATTATTTATTGCTTCAAAAATAAAACCATAGTTTTCATTTAGAGATTTAAACGCTTTATTAATCCATGGCATCAAAGGTAAATCTAACCATTTAGGCCAATCACTTAGCCAAGAGTAGTCGTTAAACAATTCTCCAATATTTTCAGGTTTTCTTTTTGATGAACCATAGCTTGTAATCAATAGCCATACGAAAATTACTAATAAGCCGATATTGAATAAATCTCTTTTATTTTTGAACATAAGGATAATTTTTATTTTTAGAGAGCCCCGAAGGGCTCTCAAAATTATTTTATACTATTGGATTATAAAGCAGCTGTAACTTTTGATGCTACGTCTGCAGGTACCCAACTTTTCCACATTGATTCAGTTTTTAAAAACTCTTTAGCAGTTAATTCCATATCACCATCTGACTCGTCTTCGTAGAAGGCCAACATTTTGTTAACTACTGCTGTAGGAATAGTATACTTTTCTAAAAAAGCTGTTTCAGCTGGATGAGCTTTTGCCCAATCAGTTAATACAGATTTAGTTAGAGCCATATCTCTATACTCACAAGCACAAGATTTTTTATAAGCATCGGGTCCATTAGCTTTGATGTCTTCTACAACTGCAGACATATTATTCCAACAGTCAGCATCAAACTTAGGTTCAGTTAATCTTACAAGATCAACTTTTCCCATTAAACCAGTAGGTGCCCAGTAATAAGTAAAGATAGGTTTTTTCTTAGCAAATGCTCCAGCGATAGCAGCATCTAATGCTCCACCTGAACCTGGATCAAAGTTTGTATAGAAAGCATCTAGACCATACTCTTTTTGTTTTACTAAGTTTACAGTGTAGCAAGTCCAACCTGAAATACAGCTAGTCATTCTACCTTTTGATGGATCTTCTGGATCTTTAAATAGAGCTGCTATTTTTGGATCTTTCATGTCCATTACTGATTTTAAATTGTATTTATCTGCTGTAGCTTTATCTACGTAGAAAGCTTGCTGAGAGTCTGGAGTATTCACACCAATATTTTTGATTGTACCAGCTTTTTCATGAGGCTCGTAGTTCGCAATAATATTGTCGTACCATACTTCAGTAATTACATCTAACTGCTTATCATAGTGAGCAGCCATGATAGGTGTAGTACTTCCTTTAGTTACTGAAACTTCACATCCATATCCTTTTTCAAGAATAAATTGTGAAATAGCAGTATGAATATTCGCACTACTCCAGTCAAAATCTCCCAATCTAGCTTTACAGTCACCTGCATTAGCACTCGTTGCTAATAGGGATGACGCAAAAAAAGCTGAAAGAACTAATTTTTTCAAAAACTTCATTAAATTATCTCCTTAAGGTTAAGTTTTAATAATGAGATTAAATAATGAATGAGAATAAAAAACAAGAGCTAGATTGTAGATACAACTATAAATTGAATTGAAAAGTCCACTTTTTTATATAATGATTGAATATGATTGAAATTTCTAAATTAGAAAAAAATTCTACATATTTAAAAATTGTTTGGGATGATGGTGAGGAAAGCAAATTTAATTATTTATGGTTAAGAGATAATTGCCCAACAGCACATGATAAAGACTCACGTCATAGAATGTTTAACATTTTAAATGTTACAGCAAATATTAATCCAAAAAATTATAATATTAGCTCAAATGGTAGTTTAGAAATTGAATGGAGTGAAGGTGATCACAAAAGTTCATATGATCCATCATGGTTAAGAGAGAATTGCTATACTTTAAAAAATAAAGCTAAATATCAATCACCTTATAAACTTTGGGATAATTCATTAGAGAAAAATTTAAAATCAATTGAAATAGATCATGATGAAATAATTAATTCAGAAGAAGGTTTAGTTAAATGGCTAGAACTTTTACATCATACAGGAATTGCAATTGTTAAAAATGCACCAGTCGAAAAAAATTCTGCTTTTAAAGTTTTAAATAGAATAAGTCATACTAGAGAAACTTTTTTTAAAACTCCATTTGAAGTTATCAATATTCCAAAACCAAATAATTCAGCCTATACTGCTCATGCTTTAAGAAATCACATGGATCTTCCTTGGTTTGAAAATCCTCCAGGGTATCAATTTTTACATTGTTTGATAAATTCTGCTAAAGGTGGAGATTCCTCAGCAGTAGACGCGTTTGCTGTTGCAGATTATCTAAGAAAAAATGAAAAAGAAATATTTGATACTTTAGTTTCTGTTCCATTAAAATTCAAAGATAAAGATTATACTCAAGTAGCGCACAGAAGTTTTCATTCTCCAGCTATAACATTAACAAAGGATGGAGATTACAATGATATAAGATTTAGTGTTGCAACAATGGACACACTAGATTGTAATCCTGAAATTATGGAACAAGTTTATAAAGCACATCATCGATTTGGAAATCTTTTGCATGATAAAAAATATCAAATTAATTTTAGATTAGAGCCAGGTGATATATTCTCATTTAACAATAGGAGACTTCTTCATGGTCGAACTGAATTTGATCCAAACTCAGGACATAGACATCTGCAAGGTTATTATATGGACCGAGATGAAATTATTGGAAGATTAAATTATTTAAAAAAATAATTTTATAGGTTTTCAAATATTAAATTATTATTTTCTTTAAATTTATTAAATTCAGATTTTGTTTTTATTGTGTAATAATATTTTTTAATTTTAAGTCTCTGAATTTTTTTATTCATCAGATAAGTTTTATCTAAAATTAAATAATTTATTTTCTTATTATTAGATTTTTCTATTATTTTTTTAACACTTGCGGGAGGACAAAAAGAAAGACCCACCTTAGTGTTTTTATTAATATTTAATAGATTGAAAATATTCTCATGCTTAAAAGAAATAAATACACATTTCTTATATCTTGATGTTTCAATTATAAGTTTTTTAAGAAGTGATTTTGAAAAAAGGGGTTTAATTTCAATAAAAAGAGCATGTTTGTTATCTGAGGCCTCAAGTAGATCTTTTAACAGAGGAATAGGTTTACCAAGTTTTGTGCTTATTTCTTTTATCTTAGAATAATTTAGATTTTTAACACTCAAGTTTCTTTTTAAAATTCTCTTTAATGTAAAATCATGAAAACAAATAAACTCATTATCTTTTGTGGCATGAATATCTGTTTCAATACCATAGCCTTTTTTAAACGACTGTTTAAATGAGATTAAAAGATTTTCTTTAAAAAGTTTATTTACTATTCCTCTATGTATTAAATGCATTTTAATTATCTATTTTAGAAAATGCGCAAATTTTATTTCCATCAAGATCTCGAACATAACAATAATAATCACCCGATCTTATTCCTGGAGCTCCTTCATCTTTTGCTCCTAATTTTATTGCAGTATTATAAAAATTATTCACCAAATCATTTGATTTAACTAAAAAAGATATTTGAGTTCCATTTCCAAAAGTTGCCTTTTCTTTATTGACAGGATTAGTAACGTAGAATTCGACATCATCAGGCTTTTCGTTTAATGCATAGCCAACATACTTTTCATTTGTTACCACTCTTTGTAATTCAATTGCATGAAGTAGAGTGTCGTAAAATTTAGTCGCTTTATCAAGATTGTTAGTACCAACCATTACAAAGCCAATCATAAACTACTTCCAGCCTGTAACAGTTTTGACTTCAAGATACTCTTCAAGTCCCCACACTCCACCTTCACGACCATTACCAGATTGTCTATATCCTCCAAATGGAGTTCCCGCATCTGCTGGATGACCATTTATATATACACATCCTGATCTTAATTTTTGTGCAACTCGATGAGCTTTTGCTTTATCTTCTGTTTGTAAATAATTTCCCAAGCCATAAGATGTATCATTAACTATTTGTATTGCCTCTTCTTCTGTATCAAATGGAATAATTGATAAAACTGGACCAAAAATTTCTTCTTTAGCTATTCTCATTTCATTTGTAACGTTTGTAAATATTGTTGGTTTGATAAAATAACCTTTATTTAAACCATTAGGTAGCTCAGGCCCTCCCGCTGCTAATGTTGCGCCTTCTGAAATTCCACTTTCAATCAAACTAATAATTTTATCATATTGAGTTTTTGAAATTACTGGACCTATGTGGTCTCCTTTTTTTGAAGCTTGATCTACTTGAATTTTATTTGCCTCATCTACTGCATCGTTTACTGCTCTTTCATAAATAGATTTTTCAACTAACATTCTAGTTGGAGCATCACAAGATTGACCTGAATTACTCATTACATTTCGAATACCATCTCTTACTGCATTTTTATAACTATCAGCAAAAACTATATTTCCACCTTTACCACCAAGCTCAAGACAAACTCTTTTAATTGTATCCGCTGCATTTTTTGAAATTAATCTTCCAGCTCTTGTGGAGCCTGTAAATGAAACCATATCAATATCTGGATGACTTGATATTTGTGATCCAACTCCAACTCCATCTCCATTGACCAAATTAAATACTCCTTTTGGAAAACCTACTTCATCAATCATTTCAGCAAATAACATAGCTGAAATAGGTGCTATTTCAGAGGGTTTCAAAATCATAGTACAGCCAGTTGCAAGTGCCGGTATAACTTTAAGAGCTATTTGATTTATAGGCCAGTTCCATGGAGTAATTAACCCACAAACTCCAATTGGCTCATAATAAATATGATTATTAGATTTTTCATCAAAGTGTTCATCAAATTTAAAATCCTTTAATCTTAAAATAAAATCTTCTAAATGATCCCTACCAGAAGCCGTTTGTACGTTTGTTGCCCAATCCATAGGTGCACCCATTTCCAATGAAATAGCCTTAGCCATTTCTCCAAATCTTTTTTTATAAATTGAGAGTAATTTTTCTAAATAATCTAATCGTTCCTCTTTAGTAGTTTCTTTCCAGCTTTCAAAAGCAGTATTAGCTGCCTTAACTGCAAGATCGGTATCTTCTTTTGAGCCTAGTGAAATAGTTGCAAACGGTTCTTCATTACAAGGATTAATAACTTCACAATCATTTTCTTTATAAGGGTTTACCCATTCTCCATTAATATAGAATTTTTTTTTATCTAACATTTTATTTTAACTTATCACAATAATTATATTTCATATCCTTTTTCTTCAGGCTCATTATCTATAAGCTCTTCCGGAAAACCTTTTGATCTAAAATCTATATTATTAATATCTTCCATTCTTTTAACAATCATTGAAGACCAAGCTCTAGAGCCATATTTTTTTTGTCCATCTTTAAAAATTTCAACAACTTTGGGGGAAATTTCTAAAGGAGCACCCAACTTTTTTGCAAGATCATCAAATAAGCCAGTGTCTTTTAAAACTAAATCCATAGTAAAATTTATATTATAAGAACCATTTAATATGACTTGGCTTTCAGTTTCATGGACAAAAGAGTTTCCTGAGGAAACAGCAATTCCTTTATAAGCTTTAGCAAGATCTAAATCTGATTTTTTTGCAACTGTCCAAGCCTCACCTAGAGCAACTAAATGAACAGAAGCTAAATAATTGGTAATAACTTTTAAAACAGTTGCACTACCCAATTCACCAGTGTGTAAAATTTTTCTCCCCATTACTGTTAACGCAGGTAAAATTTTATCAAATGCATTTCTTTCTCCACCAACAAATATTGCAATGTTCCCTGTAGCAGCTCTATGACATCCTCCGCTGACAGGTCCATCTAAAGGGACAGCTTGTTTAGCAATTATTTTTTTGCTAATTCTTTTAATCTCAGCTTCATCTGTTGTACTCATCTCTAACCAAATTTTATTTTCAGATAATCCATTGATCACACCATCCTCTGCCTCCATCACCTCAGCACAAATTTTAGGAGAGGGTAAACATGTGATAATTAAATCAACTTGTTCAGCTAGTTCTTTTGCAGAATTTACAACTTTTGCTCCTAAATCTTTAAATGATTGAGTAAGATTTTTATCTAAATCTCTAACTGTTAAATCAAAGTTATTTCTTAACAAACTTCCTGCTAATTTCCCCCCAACATTGCCCAAGCCAATAAAACCAACCTTCATTAATTTCTCCTTAATTTTGATGAATATTTAGATGCTAATGTTATATTTGTTTTAAAAATTATGCACTCTGTAAAAATCGAACCAAAATATGCAGAACTTTCAAACCCTAGAGTGGGATTAATTGCGCTAGCTACTGATTTTAGAATAGAAAAAGATTTTATAAGTGTCATTAAAGATCAAAACATAGATTTTTTTGTTAACAGAATTCATTGTTACTTTCCTCTGACCAGTGAAAATTTAATCAAAATGTCAGGCACAGTAACTGAAATATCAGAGGATATTTTGCCAAATGAAAAATTAGATTGTGTTGTTTATGGATGTACCTCAGGAACTATTGCTGCAGGATATGAAAATATTAAAAAGAAAATTAATTTAGCAAAACCTGGCGCTGAAGTTACCACTCCAAGTACAGCAGCAATTAATGCATTAAAAAAGATGAATGTAAAAAAAATTGCAATCTTTACTCCATATTCAAAAGTTCTAAATGATGAAGTAATTGACTATTTTAAGAGTGAAAACTTCGAGGTTTCTTCAAATGCCTATTTTGATATCTTAAGTGATTTAGATATTGGTAAAGTAGATGAAGATTATCTTTATGAAACTTTGTCAAAGATGGATTTAGGAGACGCAGACGCTCTCTTTATCTCTTGTACAGCTTTACCAGCCCTTTCTATTATTGATAAACTTGAGAAAAAATTAAACAAAGTAGTTCTTTCAAGTAATCAAGTTTTAATTTGGGACACATTACAGTCAATTGGAAAAAAAAATTCGATTGAAGGCTTTGGAAAATTATTTAAAAACTAAAAACATGGATTTTACAAAAGAAGAATATCAACGAAGGTTAAAAAAAGTTCATAAGATGATGCAAGAAAAAGGCATCGAGCTATTAATTTCACATGATACAAACAATTTAAACTATTTAACAGGTTATGATGCTTGGTCCTTTTATTATGCTCAATGCGCAATTGTTCACGTTAATGCTGAGGAGCCATTATGCTTTGTAAGAGCACAAGACTCTGGTGGAGCTTATATTAAAACATATTTAAAAGATGAAAATATTATTGTTTACGATGAAAATTATATTCATACATGGCCAAAACATCCTTACGATTATTTAGTTCAAGTTATAAAAGAAAGAAAATGGGATAAACTTTCTATTGGTGTTGAAATGGATGCTCATTATTATACGGCTTTTTGTCATGAAAAAATTAAGCAAGGCCTTCCAAATGCTAAAGTTGTAGATAGCGATAGACTTGTTAACTGGGCAAGATTAGTAAAATCAGATGCTGAAATTGGATACATGAAATCTGCAGCTTTAATTTCTCAAAAGGCAATGAAAACTGCAATAGATGTAATAAACCCAGGAGTAAGACAGTGCGATGCAGTAGGTGAAATTCAAAAATCATTATTCTATGGAACAGAGGAGTTTGGTGGAGAGTATTCTAGTATTGCAACTTTACTTCCTACTGGAAAAGGAACTTCAGCTTCACATTTAACCGCTACACAAGATAAGTTTGTGGAAGGAGAAGCTACTATTATCGAATTATCTGGAGTTTATAAAAGATATCATGCCCCTATGGCTAGGACAGTATTACTAGGTAAACCTGATCAGCTAAAAATCGATACAATGAAGAAAACTATTGAGGCGTTAGAAACAGGAATTAGTGCAGTAAAACCTGGAAATACTGCAGATGATGTTGCTCAAGCTTTTTGGAAAGTATTAGACAAATACGGTATCGATAAAAAATCAAGAACTGGTTATTCAATTGGAATTGGGTATCCACCTGACTGGGGAGAACACACACTTAATATATATAAAGGGGATATGACAGTATTAGAGCCTAATGTTTGTTTTCATATGATTGCAGTAATGCAATTTGGTGACTGGGGAGTTGAAGCATCTGAGGCCATTAGAGTCACAGAAACAGGAAGTGAATTATTTTGTAATATGAGTAAAGAATTACATATTAAATAAATTACTTGATTATCAATCTAACAAATGTTTTAAAGTAGTATGGCTAATGATCATTTTGTAAGATTTGAAAATGTAGATAAAAGTTATGATGGTAAGCAACTAGTCGTAAAGGGTTTAGATTTAGACATTGCTGAAGGAGAGTTTGTAACAATGCTAGGACCCTCTGGTTCTGGTAAAACAACTTGTTTGATGATGTTGGCTGGATTTGAAACTCCAACTAACGGACAAATTTATTTAGATAATAAAGTTATTTCAGATATTCCTCCACACAAAAGAGGAATTGGAATGGTATTTCAGAATTACGCTTTGTTTCCCCATATGACTGTTTATGAAAATTTAGCATTTCCATTAAGAGTTAGAAAAATTCCAAAAGATGAAGCTGACAAAAAAGTTGATAAAGCATTATCAATGGTATCTCTTCAAGGTTTTGAATCTAGAATGCCCATGCAATTATCAGGCGGACAACAACAAAGGGTTGCTGTTGCAAGATCATTAGTATTTGATCCACAATTGGTTTTAATGGACGAACCTTTAGGAGCTCTGGACAAAAATTTAAGAGAGAGCATGCAATATGAAATTAAACATATCCATGAAAGTATTGGTGTAACAGTTGTGTATGTTACGCATGATCAAACTGAAGCTTTGACGATGTCTAATAGAATTGCGGTTTTTAATGACGGAAAAGTTCAACAACTCTCGAGCCCTGATGAATTATATGAAAGACCTGTTAATTCTTTTGTTGCAGAGTTTATTGGAGAGAACAATACTTTTGCAGGTGAAGTATCAGATGTATCTGGAGATAAATGTAAAGTAAAATTAAATTCAGGAACTGAAATTTTAGCAAATCCTATTGTTGCAAAGGCAAAAGGAGACAAAACTACAATATCTCTTAGACCTGAAAGAGCATTGATTGATCCAGAAACTAAAATGGATAACAATCACAAAGGTAAGATTGAAGAAGTAATATATCACGGTGATCATACAAGATTAAGAGTAGATCTATTAGGGAATGATCAATTTATTTTAAAAGTTCCGAATAGCTCAAACAGAATGGATATTAAAGTAGATAAAGAAATTAATATCGGTTGGAATAGTGTTGATTGTAGAGCTTTAGATCCGAAATAATCTCTAAAAATTATTCACAATAAAAGTAAGACAAATTAGCCTTAATCAGCTGTTGACTAAGCTATTCTATATTGTTTTAGTATCACTTTATAAAATAAAAACGTTAACGTTAAATAGGAGAATACATGAAAAAAATAAGTAAATTATTACTTGCTCTTTCTTTTGTACTTTCTGTAACAACTTCAGCATTTGCAGTTACTGTAGTGTCTTGGGGTGGAGCTTACACAGAGTCACAAAAATTGGGTTACGGTGATCCTACAGCAGCGAAACTTGGAATACCTGTAAACTGGGTAGACTACACTGGTGGATTATCAGAAATTAAAGCTCAAAAAGAAGCTGGAAAAATAACTTGGGACATTATCGATGTATACGCAAAAGATACTATCGTTGGATGTGACGAAGGTATCTTCCATGAATTCGATTTTGATAAAGACTTTGCACCTGCTCCAGATGGAACACCTGCAAGTCAAGACTTCTTTACTAGCATGCCTTCAAAATGTGCAGTTGGAAACATTCTGTACTCTTGGAACTTTGCTTACAATGATGCAACAATTGGAACTAAAAAACCAACTTCATTGAAAGACTTTTTTAATACTAAAAAATTCCCTGGTAAGAGAGCTCTTTACAAAGGTGCAATGTCTAACTTAGAAATTGCTATCACTGCAGACGGTGTTAACCCTGGTAAAGGTTCTGACTTAACTTACAGAAAACTTAATGCTGATGGTGGAATCGATAGAGCTATGAATAAACTTAAAGCTTTATGTGAAGATCCAAACGGCGGATGTGTATTCTGGAATGCTGGAGCTCAACCACCAGAACTACTAGCTAATGGTGAAGTAGTAATGGCTACTGGTTGGAATGGTAGATTCTTTAATGCACAAATGGAAGGAACTCCACTTGTACAAGTATGGGATGGACAAATTCTTGACTATGAATACTTTGCATTAGTTAAAGACGGTCCAGGTTATGCTGACGGTTCAGCTTTGAAAGTACTTAGAGAAATGACTAGCTCAGAAGGTTTAGCTGGAAGTGCTAAGTACATTGCATACGCGCCTTGGAGAAAATCTTCAATCGCAGTTATGGAAGCTGGAGAGCCTTGGTTTAAAGATGGTAAGACTAACATGGTACCACATATGCCAACAGCGCCTGCTAACACTAAAAGATACATCCTTATGAACCCTGAGTTTTGGGCAGATAACCAAGACGAAATTGGTGAAAAATGGGAAGCTATGAAAGCTGGTCTATAATTTAGTTTTATAGAATAGTTTTTTATACTATATTAAAAGGGCAGTTATTTATAACTGCCCTTTTTTATTATGAGCAAAGAACAAATATTATCATCTGACGGATTACCTTTAGAGGTTAGCTTAAAAAAAGCTGAGCGAAAAAATAAACTTAAAGCTGTTGCACTCGTTGCTCCATTATTTTTATTTATTTTAATAATTTATATATTTCCAATTGGAGATATGCTTTTTAGAAGTGTTGATGATCGAATGATTACTAAAATGCTTCCTAAGACATTTGCTGCGATGGAAAAATGGGATGGCCAAGATTTGCCTGAAGAACCGGTTTATAAAGGTCTTTATGAAGATTTATCTTATTTAAAGAAAACTAAAACTTACGGTAAAATTATAGCTAGATTAAACTATGAAAAAGGTGGTTTTAGTAGCTTAATTAAAAAGACAGTTAGAAAAATTAATAAATTTGAAGAAGGTAATTACAAAGAGCAATTTATTAAAGTTCATAAAAGGTGGGGTCAAAGTGAATATCTGGTAGCTCTTAAAAATACAGCTCCAAACTGGTCTTACGCAAAATATTTAAAAGGTATAGATAGAAGATTTGATCAAGATAGAAATATAATTCAAGTTCCAGAGGATAGAAGAATTCACAAAACTTTATGGTTAAGGACATTAAATGTAGCTTTTTGGGTTACCATATTCTGCTTTATTCTTGCTTACCCAATCTCACATTTACTAGCAACACTACCTATGAAATACAGTAATTTACTTATGATTTGTGTGTTACTTCCTTTTTGGACGTCATTATTAGTAAGAACTTCTAGTTGGATGGTTTTACTCCAGCAACAAGGTCCAATTAATGATTTAATTGTTTGGATTGGCTTAGCTGCTGACGATAATAGGCCGGAGCTTATGTATAATGTAATTGGTACATTTGTTGCAATGACACAAATATTATTACCTTTTATGGTTTTACCTCTTTATAGTGTTATGAAAACTATATCACCTAGCTTGATGAGAGCTGGAAAATCATTAGGTGGAACACCACTGGTATCTTTTGTAAAAATTTATTTTCCATTAACCATTCCTGGAATTGGTGCTGGATGTTTATTGGTATTTATTTTAGCGATAGGATATTACATTACCCCTGCATTAGTGGGTGGAGCAAGTGGATCATTAATTAGTAATACAATTGCTTATCATATGAAGAGTTCTTTAGACTGGGCGTTTGCATCTGCCCTTGGAACTATGTTGTTAGTTGGAGTACTAACTATTTATTGGATTTATAATAAACTTGTAGGAATAGATAATATTAAATTAGGATAATTATGGCATTACCAAATCACACACCTTTAAATTATAGAATTTGGCATTACACATACCTGTTCTTTTGTGGTTTAGTTTTTTTCTTTTTGATAGCGCCTTTGTTTGTAATATTGCCATTGTCATTTAATGCTGAGCAATACATTCACTTTTCTGCAAAAATGTTAGCATTAGATCCAGAAGGGTTTTCTCTAAGATGGTATGAAGATATGATTTATGGAACCAAGAACCCATGGGGACTTGCTACTAAAAATAGTTTAATCATAGCTTTCTTTGCAACAATAGGATCAACCATTCTTGGAACGGTTGCTGCATTAGGTTTAAGCAGTAGATACATGCCATATAAAGCTGCATTCATGGCTTTACTAATTTCACCCATGATTGTTCCTTTAATCATTTCAGGTACAGCAATATTTTTCTTTATGGCAAAAGTTGGCTTAGCCGCAACTCACACAGGAATAATATTATCACATATAATCTTGGGAACTCCATTTGTAGTAATCACGGTTACTGCAACATTAACTGGTTTTGATCATAGTGTAACACGTGCTGCAGCAAGTTTAGGAAGTAATCCAGTAAACACATTTATGAAAATTACATTACCATTAATTATGCCAGGGGTTATTTCAGGAGCCTTGTTTGCTTTTGTGACTTCATTTGATGAAGTTGTGGTTGTACTATTCTTAGCTGGATTAGAGAACACTACTATTCCAATTCAAATGTGGGTAGGATTAAGAGAACAATTAAGCCCAACTATTATGGCAGTTGCGACATGTTTGATTATTATGTCTACTTTAATCTTGGTTAGTGCAGAGCTTTTAAGAAGAAGATCTGAGAGACTAAGAGGAATTAATAGATAATTAATTTACTTAATTATATTTTTTCAATATAAATTTCTTCTCAAAATTAAATTATGGATATTAAAAAAGTTGTAGTAATTGGATCAGGAACCATGGGGAGTGGGATTGCAGCTCATTTATGTAATGCAAAAGTACCAGTTACATTGTTGGATCTTACAACAGAAATATCGGAAAAAGCGAGGGATAGAATATTCAAGTCAAAACCACCGTTACTGTTAGATAAATCACAAATTGAAAATATTAAAGTAGGTAATATTAATGATAATTTTGATGTGGTCAAAGAAGCTGATTGGGTTGTTGAAGCAGTAGTTGAGAGAATTGATATAAAGCATAATATTTACGAAAAAATTTTCAAAAATAGAAAAGAGGGAGCAATTGTTTCATCAAATACTTCATCCATTCCTATTAAAGTTTTATCTGAAAAATTAACACCAGAAGAAAAAAAAGATTTTTGTATCACTCACTTTTTTAATCCTGTGAGGTATATGGGCTTATTAGAAATAGTTAAAAATGAAAATAATGATTTAGCTAAAATAAACTCGTTAAAGAAGTTTTGTGAGGTGGAGCTTGGAAAAGGAGCAATTGTTTGTAATGATACTCCAGGATTTCTAGGGAATAGAATAGGTGTTTTTGCAATGCAAGTTGCTATGACCGAAGCTTTTAAAATGAAATTAAGTATTGAGGAAGCGGATGCAATATTTGGAAGACCAATGGGAATTCCAAAAACAGGAGTTTTTGGCCTTTATGATTTAATTGGAATTGATTTAATGGCTGATGTTCTTAAAAGTTTCATTAAAGAATTGTCAGCAAATGATCCTTTTCAAGAAGTCGCTAAAGAAATCCTTCTTGTAAAAAAACTAATTGCAACAGGTTATACAGGTCGAAAAGGTAAGGGTGGTTTTTACCGAATGAATAAAACTGGTGCAACGAAGGTTATGGAAGCAATTAACCTTGAAACTGGTGAGTATTCAATAAGTAAGAAAATTAACATAGGTACAGATAAAGTTGATCTTAAATCTTTGATTTCAAGAGAAGATAAATTTGGTGAGTACGCTTGGTCGGTTATTTCAAAAATCATAAAATATTCATCGTCTTTAGTACCTAGTATTACAAAAGATTTTAATGACATTGATGAAGCAATGAGATTAGGTTTTAATTGGGCCAAAGGCCCATTTGAGATGTTGGAAGAAATTGGTGTTGAAAATTTTTTCAACAAAATTGATAACTTTAACGGAAATGAATTTTTAGAAAATTTATCTAAAAGTAAAAATCAAGATTTTTATGGTTCAAGACAAAAATATACTGAAATTGAGACATTAGGAAAAGTTAAGAAAAAAGCTGTGGGTATTGATGGAAATAATTCAGCTCAGATTTACCGTTTTAATGATTATAATATTGTTGAATTTACAACTAAAGCTAACGCACTTGATTATGATTCAATGGATGCTCTTAAAAAGGCAACTGACAAACCTTTAATTATCATCAATGAAAGTATGCAGTTTTCTGCTGGAGTAAATTTAACCTATACGATGGATTTTGCAAATAAAGGTGATTTTAAATCTATTGAAAAATTTATTAAATATTTTCAAGAAACATGTAAGCATCTAAAATATTCCAAATATCCAGTAATCTCAGCTCCATCAGGCTTAACTCTTGGTGGTGGTTTTGAAGTGATGGTTCAAAGTAATTTTGTAGCTTCTCACACAAATATTGTTGTTGGTTTAGTTGAAACTATAGTTGGTTTAATTCCTGCTGGAGGTGGTTGTAAGGAAATGTTGGCTAGATGGCTTGATACTGAAGAAGCTGAAAAAGACCCAAATTATGCTCCTCTTAAGGTATTTGATATAATTGGTTATGGTAAGACAGCAACTTCTCCTGTTGAGGCTGAGCCAATGAAATATTTAAAACCTGAAGATAAAAAAATTATGAATAGAAACAGTTTGTTTGAAGTCTCAAAAGAAATTTTACAAAATAATAAAGACTTCAAATCACCATCAGAGACAAAATTTAATCTTCCAGGAAAAACAGTCCTTCCAGAAATGAATAAGATTTTAGAAAAACTCTACAATGATAAAGTTATTTTAGATCATGGGCTAAAGGTTGCTCAAGAATTAGCTCATGTATTAAGTGGTGGTGACACTTCAATTGACAAATCATTATCAGAAGATGATTTATATAAGTTAGAATTAGATGCTTTTATGAGGTTAATTGAAACTAACGAAACTCAAGATAGAATTAAACATACACTTGCAACAGGTAAGCCACTAGTAAATTAATTTTACTTAAACATCCTAACTGTATTTAAAAAATCAGGTCTAAGTACATATTCAGATCTATGAGAATATTTAATTTTTTCTAAAACTTTAATACCGTAAATTACTTTTCCTACGGGAGTATATTCTCCCTCAAATAATGGTTCATCATCAAGGATAATAAAAAATTGACTGTCTTCAGTGTCATATTTTAAAGATCTTGCTAAGCCGACAGTTCCTTTTTTAAAATTAAATTCAGCATCAATTTCAGACTTAATTAAACCTAATCCAGATTTTCCAGTTCCAATTTTACCATAGTCTAACTGACTTCTTTTTCCATATTCAAGATCACCAGCTTGAACAAGTTTATCTTTAATCACTCTGTGGAAAGCAACATCATCATATGCTTTTAAATTAATTAATTTTTTAAATCTCTCAACTCCATTTGGAGATATTTCAGGATAAAGTTCAATTATAACATTTCCACATTCAGCATTGAGGATAACAATATTTTTTGGTTTTTCAAAATTAATCTCTTGAGGATTAATATTTTTTACGAATAAACATTTATTTTTAATTAAGATTGTGAAACTTAAAGTAAAAATTCCCAATAGTATTAAAAATATAAAAATCAACTTTTCATGCAATGAAGCTTTAACTATTTTAATCATATTTAAAATACAAAAGTATTATCAATTTTATTTAACTTATCTTTAATAAATTTAATTTTTTTATTAAGAATTTCATCATTTGAAACTTTATAGTTACCAGATATTAAATGTGAATATACTTCCGCCATATCTTCAGAAGGAATTGTCATTGAATATTCAGTAAAAAAACCGTTAGTATCTTTATATGTATCAAGACCTAATTTTTTTGAACAAGTGGAGCATTCTGCATATTTGAAATTTGGATTATTAAATTTTTTCCATTCATCTTCATTAAACAAATCTTTAAAACCATCATTAATAATATGAAACAATTCATGGTGAATTACTCTTTCAAAATATTTTTTATCAAATTTAAGATCTAGAATTAATGTTTTCATTAAATGATCTGGAATACCAGCTGTGTTAATTCCTGAGATTGAGAGATCTTCACACATGACAATATATTTAAGATTAATTTTTTTTAAAAATTCTTTTGAGTATTTTTTTAAATTGTTAGATATTATCTGATATTTTTCATCATATGTCCTCTTGTCTGAGTTGCTGCAGGCTATATTTTTTTGAACACCAAGTCTAAATGGTTTTTTTGCATATAAATATTTGAGTTTGTTAGGTGTTTTTAATTCGTATATTTCTAAATTTGGGATTTTGATTAGATTGTAAATAGAGTTCGAATTTGCTGAGGTTATTAAAAAAAATGATATTAAAATCAGCTTAAAAATCTTCATAAATACAATTTAGATGATATTCGATTTAAAAAGAATGTGGTACATTTTGTTTATAGATGAAAAAAGATCGCAACAAAAATCCTATTCAGCCTGTCAGTGGAACAAAGGTCCCAAGATTTGCCGGCCCATCAACGTTTGCAAGATTACCAGAGTTAAGAGATGTTGAAAGTTGTGATGTTGCAATTGTGGGAGTGCCATTTGATGCTGGTACAAGTTATAGACCAGGTGCAAGATTTGGACCACAAAGTATTCGACAAGCCTCAAGACATTTGAGAACCAATTATCATCCAAGTTATGATGTAGAGCCTTTCAAGGTTCAACAAGTTGCAGATGCTGGGGATATTACTTGCAACCCATTTAGTATTGATGAAGCCATAAAACAAATTGAAGCTGGGGCAACAGATTTATTAAATAAAGTAGGTGGTATAATTAGTTTAGGTGGAGACCATACAATCGCAGTACCACTTCTTAGAGCGATTAATAAAAAATGTAATGGCCCAGTTGCTCTAGTACATTTTGATGCTCATTTAGATACTTGGGATACTTATTTTGGTGCGCCTTATACGCATGGAACTCCGTTTAGAAGAGCAAGAGAGGAAGGTTTATTTTTAGATGATGCTTCAATGCACGTAGGTATTAGAGGCCCTTTATATAGTAGAGATGATATTAAAAATGATGAAAGTTTTGGATTTAAAATAATTCATTGTGATGAATTTCAGACAGAAGGAACAGATAAAATTGCTGAAAGAATTAAGAAAAGAGTAGGCGATAATCCTTTATATCTATCAATAGATATAGATGTGCTTGACCCTGCTTTTGCACCAGGTACAGGAACACCTGAGATTGCTGGAATGACAACAAGAGAGATGGTTAATGTTTTAAGAGGACTTTCAGGATTAAATTTAGTATCTGCTGATGTGGTAGAGGTTTCTCCCGCATATGATCATGCTGAAGTTACATCATTGGCTGCCGCAACAATTGTTTACGAATTAACAAATTTATTTGCAAAATCATAAAGAAAGGATAGTTTCTCAAAATGCTAGATAAGAAAAAATTTTATATCAATGGTGAATGGGTTTCTCCAAAAAAACCTAATGACATAAAAGTAATAGATCCTTCAACAGAAGAGGAATGTGCGGTAATATCTTTAGGTGGGATTGAAGATGTTAATGATGCTGTTAGTGCAGCAACAAAAGCTTTTGAGACTTGGGCATTTTCTTCAAAGGAAGACAGATTAAAATATTTAGAAGCACTTTATGCCGTTTATAAAAAGAGATGGGCAGATATGGCTCAAGCAATTTCTCTTGAAATGGGAGCACCAATAGATTTTTCAACTCAACTTCAAGCCGGTACAGGGGCAAGTCATATCAAAACATTTATTAAGGTATTAAAAGAATATAATTTTGAAGAAAATCTTGGAGAACATGCGCCCAACTGTAAAATTTTACATGAACCAAAAGGTGTTTGTGCACTAATTACTCCATGGAATTGGCCAATGAACCAAACATGTTTAAAAGTAATTCCTGCAATAGCGAGTGGATGTACTATGGTTCTTAAACCATCTGAAATTTCACCTCTATCTTCTATAATATTAGCTGAAATGATAGATGAAATTAAATTACCAAAAGGTGTGTTTAATTTAGTAAATGGGGATGGAGCAGTTACAGGTAATACTTTAACAAGTCATCCAGATGTAGATATGATTTCTTTTACTGGATCTACTAGAGCTGGAGCTTTAATTTCTGAAAACGCATCAAAAGATTTTAAGAGAGTAAGTCTAGAGCTTGGAGGAAAAGGGGCAAATATTATTTTTAAAGACGCAGATGCTGAAGCAGTAGAGAGAGGAGCTTTAAGATGCTTTAGAAATACAGGTCAATCTTGTAATGCACCAACAAGAATGCTAGTTGAGAAATCAATGTACGATGAAGCAGTCGAGAGAGTTAAAAATTTTGCTAATTCAATGAAAGTTGATGTTGCATCAAAAGAGGGCGATCATATAGGTCCAGTTGTTTCAAAAACTCAATTTGATAAAATTCAATCATTAATCCAAGTTGGAATTGATGAAGGAGCAAAGCTAGTTGCGGGTGGAACAGGTAAGCCAGATGGTTTAGACAAGGGATACTTTGTTAAACCTACAGCTTTTGCGGATGTTAATAATCAAATGCAAATTGCAAGAACTGAAATTTTTGGACCTGTGCTATCTATTATTCCTTTTGAAACAGAGGAAGAAGCAATAACAATAGCAAATGATACTCCGTACGGACTTTTAAATTTTATACAAACTCAAGATAAAGAAAAAGCTAATCGTGTGGCTAAAAAATTAAGATCAGGAATGGTTGATATTAATGGCGCAGGTCCTGCACCTGATGCACCTTTTGGAGGCTATAAACATTCTGGGATTGGTCGAGAAGCTGGAAAATATGGTCTTGAAGAATTTCTTGAAGTTAAATCAGTTAGTGGTTGGAGCGATTAATTAGGAATAGAATTTTTTTTTATCCCATCCAATAAATCTAAACACTTTTTAAGCTCATCTAGAACGATAAACTCATCAATTTTGTGAGCTTGTTCTATGGATCCAGGACCACAAACTACTGTGCTAATTCCTATTTCTTGAAATAAACCTGCCTCAGTTCCAAAAGAAACCACTTGTCTAGAATTGTCACCAGTTAAACTTGAGATTAATTCACAGGCATCTGATTTATCCTCTCTGTCAAATCCAACTATTTCACCAATAATATTTTTTTCAATTGAAGCATTAGGAAAAATTTTTTTCATATCTGGAAGCAAGACTTCATTTGCATATTTGTCTATTTCTTGATTTAAAAACACACCGTCTTCTTTTACAACAGGTCTTGTTTCCCAATTAACATGACACTTATCAGCTATTACATTGTGAGCTATCCCACCAAAGATGCCACCGATAGAAAGAGTAGAATGGGGTGGATCAAAAATAGAGTCTTTTGGTGCGCTTTCTCTAAGTTTTTCTCTTAATTCAATTAATTTATTTACATATCTTGAGGCATACTCAACAGCGCTTACCCCTTTGTGGGGAGCTGAACTATGACCTGCTAAACCTTTAAAGTAAGTTGTGTATTCATAACAACCTTTATGAGCATCAATGATTTTCATATTAGTTGGTTCACCAATAATACAAATGCCATCTTTAATATTTCTTTTTTTTAATTCTTCAATTAATATTGGGGCTCCCTGACACGCGGTCTCCTCATCAAATGTAAAAGAAAAATGGATGTCTCTGTTTAAATTTGATTTAGAAAAAATAGGAGCATAAGCTAAAGCGCAAGCAATAAATCCTTTCATATCACATGAGCCTCTTCCATATAATTTGTCTGCTTTAACTGTAGCTGTAAAAGGATCAGAGCTCCAACCTTTCGAAACAGGCACAACATCTGTATGGCCTGATAAAATTATTGATTTTTTTGTGTTAGAATTCTTAGATTTAAGTGTCGCAAATAGATTTACTCTTTTTTTTTCATCATCATACGTTCTAAAAGAAGTTGCACCAAGTTTTTTTAAAATATCATCACAGTAGTCAATTAAAGAACTATTATCTTCTCCTGAAATAGTTTTAAAACCTATTAAGTCTGTTAAAATTTTAACTGAATTATCAAATAATAGCTCTGAATTATTTTCTGTACTCATATTTAGGTTCTATTATATATTAAATATATGAAAGAACAAATTACCTTTGATGACTATGACAAAATAGACATTCGTGTAGGAACTGTCATTTCTGTTAAAAAAAATGAAAAAGCTAGAAAACCATCTTTAGTAGTTGAGGTTGATTTTGGACATGAAATAGGAATTAAGCAATCTTCAGCTCAAATTACCCATTATTACAATGAAGAAAATTTAAAAGGCAAACAAGTAATTGGTGTATGTAATTTTGCTGAAAAAAATATTGCAGGTGTGGTATCTCAAGTGCTTATTTTAGGATCAATAGACAAAGAAGGAAAAGTAATTTTAGTTCATCCGTCTCAAAAATCTGAGGACGGTCTACCTATAGCATAAGAATGCATCCAGAAATTTTATCACTTTCATTGTTTATGTTTGTAACTAGTTGTTCACCTGGCCCCAATAATGTTGTTGCATCTCATTCCGGATTTAATCATGGAATAAAAAAATCAGTTCCATTAATGCTGGGCGTTATATTTGGGTTTACAACAATGTTGGCAATAGTTAATTTTGGATTAATTAATATTTTCAATATATATCCAATTATACAAAAAATTTTAATTGGAACGGGAACAATTTTTTTAATTTATCTTGCATATAAAATTTCATTTTCAAAATCATCTGACAAAAAAAATAATCTTGAACCTGTAAGTTTTGTTGAAACTTTTTTTTATCAATTTTTAAATCCAAAAGGTGTGATTGTTGCTGTAATAGCAGCATCAACCTATACAGAATCAGGAATTAACTTTATTAAATATTCATCATGGATGTTAGGAGTCGCTTTTTTATTTGCAATCATAAGCATTATTTTTTGGACTTTTTTAGGTAAATTTATGAGGAAATTCGCGACAAATGAGAAATTTATTAAATGGTTTAATTATGTTATGTCAACGCTCCTAATAAGTTGTATAGCAACTTTTTATTACTAAAGAAATTATGAAACCAGGAACAAAAAATTCTTACAAATCTCTTGCTGATATATCAATCAGTGACAAAAACTATAAATATTATTCACTTAAAAAAGCTGAAGAAAATGGTCTTGAAGGTATTTCGAAATTACCAAAATCTTTAAAGGTTCTTTTAGAAAATTTATTAAGATATGAGGATGATTTATCAGTAAATAAAAATCAAATTAATTCAATTAAAGAGTGGTTAAAATCAAAAAAATCAAATACTGAAATTGCATACCGACCAGCTAGAGTTTTACTTCAAGATTACACAGGTATTCCTGCTGTTGCTGATTTAGCTGCTATGAGAGAAGCAGTAAAAGATAAAAATAAAGATCCAAATACTATTAATCCATTATCTGCGGTAGACCTTGTAATTGATCACTCTGTTCAAGTAGATCAGTCTGCTAAATCAGATTCTTTTGAAAATAATGTTGATATTGAATTTGAAAGAAATGGAGAAAGATACTCTTTTTTAAAATGGGGCCAACAAGCATTTAATAATTTTAGAATAGTTCCACCAGGAACTGGTATTTGTCATCAGGTAAATTTAGAATATTTATCTAAAGTAGTTTGGTCTGAAGAGTTCCAAGGAGATAAGTATTTATTTCCAGATACATTAGTTGGCACTGATAGTCATACTACCATGGTCAATGGATTGTCTGTACTGGGTTGGGGTGTTGGAGGAATTGAGGCTGAAGCAGGAATGTTAGGTCAGCCAATTTCCATGTTAATTCCCGAGGTAATAGGCTTTGAAGTTAAAAACAAAATGCCCGAAGGAACAACAGCAACTGATTTAGTTTTAACAGTAGTTAAAATGTTAAGAGACAAAGGTGTAGTTGGAAAATTTGTAGAATTTTATGGAGAGGGTTTAAAAAATTTAACTCTTGCTGATAGAGCAACGATTGCGAACATGGCTCCAGAGTATGGCGCAACATGTGGCTTTTTTCCAATCGATGATGAAACATTAAAATATTTAAAATTTTCTGGACGAGATCAGCACACAGTCGATATAGTTGAGCAATATGCAAAAGAACAAGGTTTATGGGCAAGTGATGAAATAGAATTTACAGATACAATCTCATTAGACATGTCTACAGTAGTTCCAACAATTTCTGGACCTAAAAGACCTCAAGATAAAGTGTTGTTAACTGATGCACCCACCTCATTTAAAAAAGTTCTAGAAGATGCAACAAATAAAAAAGATCATTCTATTTCTAAAGTTTCTAATACTGATTATGAAATTAAAGATGGTTCAATTTTAATTGCAGCAATAACTTCATGTACCAATACTTCGAATCCAAATGTTTTAATTGGTGCTGGTTTACTTGCCAAGAAGGCTGTTGAATTAGGACTAGAAGTAAAACCCTGGGTTAAAACTTCTTTAGCACCGGGTTCTCAAGTAGTAACTGATTATTTAGCAAAAGCTGGATTAAACACTTATTTAGACAAATTAGGCTTTAATCTTGTAGGCTATGGTTGCACAACTTGTATTGGTAACTCAGGTCCATTACCTGAAAATATAGTAGATGCGATCCAAAAAGAAAATATTTACTCAGTTTCTGTTTTATCTGGAAATAGAAATTTTGAAGGAAGAATTTCCCCTCACATCAAGGCTAATTATTTAGCATCTCCTCCATTGGTTGTTGCTTATGCAATTGCTGGTCATATGGAAGTTGATTTATATAAGGATGCACTTGGTAAAGATAAAGAAGGTAATGATGTTTACTTAAAGGATATCTGGCCATCAAATAAAGAAATTGAAGATACTTTAAAACACTCTTTAAATGCAGAAATGTTTATTCAAAGATATTCAAATGTTTCTGAAGGACCTAGTCAATGGCAAAAAATTAAAACAGAAGAAAGTAGTATTTACAGTTGGGATGAGGGATCAACTTATGTAAAAAAACCTCCATTCTTTGACAATTTACCAGACGAGCCTGAAGGATTTAAAGAAATCAAAGACGCAAGACCATTATTGATTTTAGGAGATATGGTTACAACAGATCATATTTCACCTGCAGGAAATATCCAAAAAGAAAGTCCAACTGGAGAATATTTTATGGAACATCAAATTCTTCCAAAAGATTATAACTCTTATGGATCAAGAAGAGGAAATCATGAAGTAATGATGAGAGGCACTTTTGCAAATATTAGAATTAGAAATGAAATGGCACCAGGAACTGAAGGTGGTTTTACAAAAATTTATCCAGAAGAAAAAGTATTACCTGTTTATGATGCAGTTGTTGAGTATAAAAAAAGAGGTACAGATTTAGTTGTAATAGGTGGCAAAGAGTATGGAACTGGTTCTTCGAGAGACTGGGCTGCAAAAGGAACAAAACTATTAGGTGTTAAAGCAGTTATTGCTGAAAGTTTTGAACGTATTCATAGATCAAATTTAATAGGTATGGGAATTTTACCTTTACAATTCACGAATGATATAAATAGAAAAAATTTAGATCTAATTGGATCAGAATTGATAAGCGTTCTTGATGTTGAAAAAGGTATTAATCCATCTGATGAAGTGACTGTTGAGATAAAATATGCTTCAGGAGATATCAAAAAAGTTAAAACATTATGCAGAATTGATACTAAAAATGAATTAGAATATTATAAAAATGGAGGCATACTCCAATATGTTTTAAGGAACATGATTTAATTATGGAAGAAGATATTTCAATTATAAATAGCAATACTAGAAATGAAAAAGTTAGAAACTTTTTTATTAATAATAAAAATAAAATTATCTCAACAGTAGTAATTTTGATTATTATTTTAATTGGAGCTTACAGTTTTGATAAATATAAAACTAATAAAAAAAGAGAAATATCTAATAAATTTAACTTAACTACTTTAGCCTACGCAGAAAATACTAAAAATAAAACAGTTCAAAATTTAATTGAAATTATTAACAAACAAGACCCAACTTATTCTCCTTTATCTTTGTATTTTATTATCGATAATGAATTAGTTTCCAATCAAAGTGATATAAATAACTATTTTGATATTCTGATTGAAAAAACATCTTTAGATAATGAAATAAAGAACTTAATTATCTATAAAAAAGCTTTATTTAACGCTGATCAAGCTCAAGAAAGTGATCTATTAAAAATTTTAAACCCATTGATTAATTCTAAAAGTGTATGGAAATCACATGCTTTGTATTTAATGGCTGAGTATTTTTATTCAAAAGATCAAAAACAAAAATCAAAAGAATTTTTCAATCAAATAATCAGTTTAGAAAACTCAAATTCAGATATAAAGTTACAAACTGAAAGAAGATTGAATAGAGATTTGAGTGAATAGATTAACCATATTAATATTATCATTATTTTTACTAAATAATTGCTCTCCTAATGAAGAATCGCGCATATGGAAAAATAAAGAAAAAAATTTAAATAATCAAAAAAATATCCAAAAAGTATTTTTAGAAGAGAAAAAAATTACTGAAGAATTTAATCAAGGAATAAAATTAGATCTTTCAAAAATTAAAACAAATAATAAAATTGTAGACAATAATAATGATTATGGGTCACAAGATTATAGTGGTTTAATTAATAAAATAGGTAATTATAGATTTTCAAAAATAGAGAATGTAAATCAACTTAACTTTAAACCAATCTTTTTTGATAATGGTTTGATATTTTTTGATAAAAAAGGATCAATTTCTAGATATGATAATAAACAAAAGGTTTTGTGGAAAAAAAATCATTATTCAAAATCTGAAAAAAAATTAAAACCTAAATTAGATTTTGCTTTATCAGGTGAAGATTTATTAATTGTAGACAATATAGCGAAATATTATTCAGTAAATGTTACTACAGGTGCATTAAATTGGTCCAATAACAACATGTATCCATTTAACTCTGAAATAAAAATTAAAAAAAACAAATTTTTTGTAGTTGATTATAAAAATACTTTAAGATGTTACAATATTATCGATGGTACAGAATGTTGGAATTTACAAACAGAAGACTCGTTTACAATATCTAACTCTAAATTTTCATTAATTATAATTGATGATAATATTATATTCAGTAATTCCATAGGTGATATTACAGCAGTTGATATAGAAACAGGGTTGATAACATGGCAGTTACCCACGCAAAGCAGTAATATTATAAATGAAACCTATAGATTCAAAATTTCAAAATTAGTTTCTGATGGTAAATCAATCTTCTTTTCAAATAATAAAAATCAATTTTATTCATTAGATGCTAAAACAGGGATAATAAATTGGATTAATGAGATTAATTCAAACTTAACTCCAATAACAATTGGAAATTTACTTTTTACCGTATCTAATAATGGCTACTTATATGTAGTTGAAAAGAATAAAGGAAATATTATTCGTATCACTGATCTTTATATAAACTATAAGGCTAAAAAACGAAAAGATATTAATCCAGTAGGATTTGCCATTGGTAATACACAATTATATTTAACAAATACAGATGGAAAAATGATAATTGCAGAACTAGATCTCGGTAATGTAATTGGTATTGAAAAAATTTCAGGAGATTTTACATCAAAACCTTTTATCTTTAATCAAAATTTATTTGTTATTAAAAACGGATCCATCATTCAGTATAATTAAGAATGTTCTTGAAATTTTTAGATAAAATTGGAAGAAAAAAAATTGTTTTAGACCGTGGACCCTCCCACCCAAGATATAACGAGGCTAAACCTTGGTTAAATAGATATTATGTTTTGTTTAGATATAGACCTAAATGGTTTCCATTTAACATTTTAATTCATGAAATGCTTGCAGACGACCATGGTGAAGGTGTTCACAATCATCTATGTCCTTACATTACTATTATTTTAAGAGGAGGATATTGGGAAACTACCAAAAAAGGCAAGTTTTGGAGAAGACCTGGCTACATAGGATTTCGTTCTGCAAATGTTCATCATAGAGTAGACTTAAAAGAAGATACAAAACCGATGACAATTTTTATTTCTGGTCCTTTTGGTTTACGAAAAGGTTCTAGATCAGAATATGGTATCGATTTCAAAACTAAAAAAAATTAATGGTAAAAAAATTTCAAAAAGAATTTATATCGTATTGCAATAATCAACAATTAGAAGTTAATTCAAATCAAATAGAAGTTATTAAGAGATTAGAGCAATACCACCAAGGAAATTTTCAATCTTATTTTTCAAAATTGTTTTTAAAAAAATCGTCTAAAAAAGGTTTTTATTTATATGGTGATGTTGGTGTAGGTAAAACCATGATTTTAAATTTTTTTTTTGATCATTTAAAAGAAAAAAAGTTAAGATTACACTTCAACGAGTTTATGTTGAGTTTTCATGACTTTGTTTATCAAAAAAAAGAAAAAGAAGAAAATATAATCAATCAATTTGTAAAAAATTTAAAATTAAGGTCTTCATTAATTTATTTTGATGAATTTCAAGTCACAAATATAGTTGATGCTATGATTTTAGGAAAATTATTTGATCAAATTTTTAAAGAAGATATTAAAATTATTGTAACTTCTAATACTAAAATCTCTGAATTATATAAAGATGGTCTCCAAAGGGATCAATTTAAACCATTCATTAAGATTATGGAACAAAAGTCTATAGAATGTGAGCTTAAGATTGAAGACGATTATAGAAAATCAAACAATAATCAAAAACAAAGATATTTTTATCCACTTAATCAAGAAACTAATTTTAAAATAAATAAATTTTTTAGAACTATTACAAAAGATAAAAAACACTTGTTAAAAACAATCAATGTTAAAGGTAGAGATTTTAAAATAGAAAATTTTTATGAAGGAGTTGTAAGATTTAACTTTAATGAGTTATGTGATAAAAATTTAGGTGCAGAAGATTATTTAGAAATCATTAAAAATTGTAAATTTATTGTAATAGATCAAATACCACAATTTAATGATATTAATTCAAATCAACAACAACGTTTCATTACTTTATTAGATGTAATTTATGACAAAAATATTCCAATATCAGTTACAGCAAACCAAAACCTTGATGAATTTACCTCATCAAAATTATTAGAAAAACCATTTAAACGTACTATTAGCCGGTTGTATGAGCTAACATCAATTATCAAAAATCAATGAAACAAGAATTTTATAATCTTCAAATAGATACTAGTGGTCAAAAATTATATGAATTTACCAATCAAACAATTGAATGGATTAGCAAAAATAATTTTAAAAATGGAATACTTAATTTAAGTATTCAACACACCAGTGCATCTTTAATTGTACAAGAAAATGCTGACCCAGATGTTCAATCAGATTTAATAAATTATTTTGATAAATTAGCTCCTATGGATAACAAACTATATGTCCATACCAAGGAAGGAAAGGATGATATGCCTGCGCATATCAAGTCTGCATTAACCAATAATCAAATCTCATTAAGTATTAGAGAGGGTGAATTATTACTAGGTGCCTGGCAGGGCCTATATCTATTTGAACATCGTTTAAACCCTCAAAATAGAACAATAATTCATCATTTTATTGGGAATTAATCTATTTAAATGCTTATTTTTTTAAGGTCTTAAAGGCATCTAGAGCAGAGGCTCTAGCTTTTTCATGAATAACTATTGGTTGTGGATAATCTTTTCCAATAATTGTTTTGATCGCTTGTTGGTATTTTAATTCCATTTCCCAAGGCTTATGAACAAATTTATTTGGCACTTTATCTAATTCTGGCACCCATTTTTTTACATAAAGTCCTTCTTTATCAAATTTTTCTCCCTGTAAGATTGGATTAAAAATTCTAAAATAAGGTGCAGCATCCGCACCACAGCCAGCAACCCACTGCCACTGCGCAACATTATTTGCTTTATTAAAATCTAACAAACAATTTCTGAAATGTTTTTCTCCTTCAGTCCAATTAATTCTCAAATGTTTAACTAAAAAAGATCCAACTACCATACGAACCCTATTATGCATCCAGCCAGTTTCGTATAATTCTCTCATACCTGCATCAACTATTGGATAACCAGTCATTCCTGTTTTCCATGCTTTAAGATATTTATCATTTTTGACCCAAGGAAATTTATCAAAATCTTTCCTATAATTACCTTTCAAAAATTCTGGAAAATAATTAATTAAACTATGTGAAAATTCTCTCCACCCAAGTTCATTAATATATTTTCTGTAACCAATTCCTTTAGATTTGATTTCACCACATTTTTTCCAAATACTTGCTACATGAATTTGACCGTGTTTAATATAAGGTGAAAGTTTTGAAGTTCCTTCAACTGAGGGAATGTCTCTTGTAGTTCCATAGTCTTTAATTTTACTCTCTATTAAATCATTTAAAATTTTTTTTGAATTACTCTCAGAAATTTTCCAGTATTTATCAAATTTTTTATACCAATTGTTTTTGGGTAAAATATTTTTTGGTTCAATACAGTTTTTAAAAAAAGTTTTTTCTTTAGTCTTTTTTTTAACAATATAATTTTTAGCAGGAGCTAAACTTAAATATTTTTGCTCAGCAGTTCGCCAAAAGGGAGTAAATACTTTGAAGGGTGTTCCATCATTTTTAGTTACTTCCTGAAATTCATTTAAAATATTTCCTTTGAAATATTTAAAGTTAATTTCATTTTTTATAAAAACATCTCTAATTTTTTTTCCTTTAGCAATTACATCTGGTTCGTAAACTTTATTCCAATATACTGTAAGATTGTCTTTTTTTTTGATCTTAGAGAAAACATCCAATTCATCACTCTTAACTATTTGAAGATTGATATTATATTTTGATAAGTCTGTTTTAAAAACTTCTAATGATTTTGAGACCCACCATTTTTGAGCTTCAGTTTGATTATCAAAATTTTTATTATTATAGATAAATAGAGCAATTACATTGTCATGATTTTGAGTTGCAAATGACAATGCAGGATTATTTTCTATTCTAAAATCATCTCTTATCCAAAAAATCCCTGTATCTGGCATACAATTAATTTTGATTAACTAATTTTTGGTACATTTCTTGATCTGTATCACCCTCACAACCAATAACTAAAACATTTGAATTTTGATCTAATTTTAAATTTTGTTTTAAATTTTGATCCTCACAACTAGCAATTAAGCTAATCACTCCTGGTGCAGAATTTTCTCCAGCTATAATAGGTTCATCACTAAAACCTGAGTTTCCAAGTAATTTCATAGTTTTTGCAATATCATCATCGGGTAAACTGATGCAATGTTTAACTGAATTTTTTAGAATTTCCCATGGGACTAATGATACTTCTCCACACGACATACCACCCATAAGACTTTCTCTTTTAATATCAATTTTTTCTATTTTTCCTGTTTTAATACTTTCTAAAACACAAGCTGCACTATCAGGTTCAACAACCAATGTAACAGGAACGTTATCTAAGTACCTTGCAATACCAGCAACCATAGCGCCAGCCATTCCACCAACACCTGCCTGTAAAATCATATGAGAAATTTTTTCATTGTTAATTTGATCAATAATTTCTTTCATCATAACTGTGTAACCAGCCATAGTGTATGTTGGAACTTGCATATAATTTTTCCAAGCAACATCTTGTACTATTTGCCAATTATTTTCTGTGGATTGCTTAATGCATTCTATTAGTGATTTTTCGTAATTGCCTTTTACTTTAATTACATCTGCACCAAGGTCTGCCATAGCTTGACCTCTAGCATCACTAACAAACTCACTAATAAAGATTTTACACTTAAGTCCTAATCTTCTAGCACCCCATGCAACAGATCTTCCATGATTTCCAGCAGTTGCAGTTGCAACAGTGATATTTTTATTTCCTTGTGTTACTTTTTCAACTGCATAGGCACCTCCCAGTGCTTTAAATGATTTTAAATCAAATCTTTTACTTTCATCTTTGTAATAAATTTTATTTAAATCTAACTCATTAGATAATTTATTAAGAGATATTAATGGAGTAGGGGCATATCCTTCCCATTTTGAAATACTAGAATAAGCATCATCAATTTCTTTTTCGGATAGTGAATTGAAAATTTGTTTTTTATCAAACGAATAATTTTTATTATCTAAAAATTCAGAATACTTCCATTGATGACCATTAGATAAAGTTGCCATAATCTAACAGTCTAAAGTATTATCTTTTTCCCACTTAGTGACTGGTTTTTTCTTATTAAATGAAAACTTACTCTTAAAGTCTTTTATCTCAGAATTTTTAAGCTTTATGTAGCTTTCAATTACATCTTTTCCAAAGGCATCAGCAAGAGATTTACTTTTTTGAAGCATAGAAATTGCTTGATTAACATCATTAGGTAATTTTTTTAGTTTTGGATATTTTTTATAATCCTTGTACATATTGCAATGTAATGGTTTTCCAGGATTTAATTTTTTATTAATTCCTTCAAGACCTGCAGCAATTATTCCTGCTTGAAGTAAATATGGGTTGGCAGCACCATCCATTAATCTTAATTCAAATCTTCCTTGATCTGGAATTCTAATCATGTGTGTTCTGTTATTTCCTGTATAAGAAATGCTACTTGGCGACCAAGTTGCACCAGACTTTGTCGGTGGAGCATTAATTCTTCTGTAACTATTGATTGTTGGATTAAAAAAGGCTGATAAAGCTTGAGTATTGTTCATTACGCCTCCTAAGAAATTGTAAGCTAATTTACTTAAACCAAGCGTATCTTTTTTATCTAAAAATTTATTATCTTTACCATTCCATACTGAAACGTGAGCATGACAACCGTTTCCAGTTAAATTATGAAAGGGTTTTGGCATGAAGGTTGCTCTTAAACCATGTTTTTCAGCTAAACTTTTAACCATATATTTAAAAAATACATGTCTATCAGCTGTAATTAATGAATCTGTATAATCCCAATTCATCTCAAATTGACCATTAGCGTCTTCATGATCATTTTGATAGGGCTTCCAGCCCATTGTAATCATGCAGTCACATATCTCTTTAATTAAATCATATCTTCTCATTAAAGCTGATTGATCATAACAAGGCTTAGATTGAATATCTCTTTGATCAGCAATTGACGATCCATCCTCTGAAATTAAAAAATATTCACATTCAACTCCAGACTTCATCTGTAATTTTTTTTGAGACATCTTTTTAATTTGCTCTTTCAGCATCACTCTTGGTGAAGCCTTTACAGGTTTTCCGTCCATGTATAAATCTGATGCCAGCCAACCAATTTCTTTATTCCATGGTAATTGAATTAAACTATCAGGATCAGGCACTCCAAACATGTCACTGTCAGCAGGTGTCATGTCTAACCATGTAGCAAACCCAGCAAAGCCAGCTCCATTTTTTTGCATCTCACTTATGGCTTGAGCTGGAACTAATTTAGATCTTAAAACTCCAAAAAGATCAACAAAACTTATTAGAAAATATTTTATTTTTTTTTGTTTGGCAATTTGTGAAAGATTTTTTGGCATGATTAATCCTACTTGTTTAAAAAGTTTTATTCAATTATTTTTTTCCAGGTATCCAATCTGTGCCAGCTAGAGGAACTCTTGCCATAGCAGCGGCCTCAACTGTTAGGGCAGCTAGATCTTCAGGTTCTAAGTTTCTAACATCTGATTTACCATTAGCTCTAGCTAACGTTTGCAACTCTAGGGTTAAAGTTGTTAAATAATTTTTAATTCTTTTACCAGCTTCAATTGGGTTTAATCTTTTTTCTAGTTTAGGATCTTGTGTTGCAACACCTACTGGACATCTTCCTGTATGACAGTGATGACAATAACCAGGTTCGGTTCCAAGTTTTTTATAATCTTCAACATATAAGTCAGCATTACAGTTTAAAGCCATCATTGCAGCAGAGCCGATTGATACAGCATCTGCACCCATTGCCATTGCTTTTGCAACATCTGCACCAGTTCTAATACCACCCGAAACAACAAGCTGAACTTTTCTATGCATATTTAATTCTTTTAAAGCATCAACAGCTTCTCTTAATGCACCTAAGGTTGGAATTCCAACGTGTTCAATAAAAACATCTTGAGTAGCAGCTGTTCCACCTTGCATTCCATCAAGTACAACAACATCTGCACCAGCTTTTACAGCTAATGTGGTATCGTAAAAAGGTCTTGCAGCTCCAACTTTTATATAAATTGGTTTTTCCCAATTTGTAATTTCTCTAAGTTCTTGAATTTTAATTTCTAAATCATCTGGGCCAGTCCAGTCAGGATGTCTACAAGCACTTCTTTGATCAATTCCTTCTGGCAAGGCTCTCATTCCTGCAACTCTTTTATTAATTTTTTGACCGAGCAACATTCCACCACCACCAGGTTTTGCTCCTTGTCCAACTACAACTTCAATAGCGTCCGCTTTTCTTAAATCATCAGGATTCATGCCATATCTAGAAGGTAGTAATTGATAAACTAAATATTTTGAAGAACCTCTCTCTTCTTGTGTCATACCACCATCACCAGTAGTTGTTGAGGTTCCCATTGCAGATGCTCCTCTGCCTAAAGCTTCTTTTGCATTAGCACCGAGTGCTCCAAAACTCATCCCAGCAATTGTAATTGGAATATCTAGTTTGATCGGTTTTTTTGCAAATCGATCTCCTAAAATAACTGAAGTGTTACATGTTTCTCTGTAACCTTCTAATGGGTACCTGGACATCGATGCGCCTAAAAAAACAAGATCATCAAAATCAGGAACTTTTCTTTTAGCACCCAATCCTCTTATTTGATAAATCCCTTCGTTTGCTGCTCTTTGAATTTCTTTTATTGTAGAGCTTGGAAATGTTTTAAATTCTTTAAGATCTTTTTTCATATTTAGTATGCACCCACATTATCAATTTTAAAATTATATAAATTTCTAGCAGAACCATATCTTTTAAATTTTTTAGGATCTTCTGAAATATTGAGTTTTTTAAATAGTTTTGTTAATTCATCTATATTCTTTTTATCCATTTTCTTTTCCACACAATCTGCACCTAAGCTTTTAACATTACCTTTTACAAATATCTTAGCTTCATAAATTGAGTCTCCAAGATCAGCATCTGCATCACCCATTACAACTAAATTACCTTTTTGTGCCATAAAAGCTGACATATGGCCAACAGAACCTTTAACTACTATATCAATTCCTTTCATTGATATTCCACATCTAGAGCTTGCATCTCCTTCTATAATTAATGCACCCCCATGACCTGTGGCACCAGCTGATTGAGAGGCGTTACCTTTAACAACAATTTTACCTGACATCATATTTTCAGCCACACCAGTTCCAACGTTTCCATGAACTGTAACAGTTGCTTTTTGATTCATGCCTGCACAGTAATATCCTGTATGACCTTTGACTGTTACATCAATATCATCTTTCAAACCTGCACATATAGCGTGTTGTCCTTGAGGGTTTAAAATTTCGAACTTTCTAGTATTTTTTTTTCTATCAACATTTTGTAGATGTTGATTTACTTCTCTTAAAGTTTTTTTGTTTAAATCAAAGTTCATAAATTACCAGTGATATACTACACCAGGTTTTGGTTCAAAAATTTTTGCTGAATTTACATTTGGAAGATGCGCCATAGCTTGAAACTCAGATGCAACCGCAACATAATCTTTAGTCTCAGCAACAACAGCTGGCTTGCAAGCAATTTCATCTCTCAATAATGCAAAGCCATCTTTTGTACCTGCAATAAAAGTATAAAACCCATCTAAATCTTTTAAACTATTTTTTAATGTTTTTTCTAAGTCCTTACCTTTTGATATTTGATTTGAAATATATCCAGCAGCAACCTCAGTATCATTTTCAGAATTAAAGCTTTGACCATCTTTTACAAGAGATCTTCTTACATTATTATGATTTGATAGTGATCCATTATGAACCAAACATTCATCTTCTGATGTGGAGTAGGGGTGAGAACCTTGTGTAGTTATTGCACTTTCAGTAGCCATTCTTGTATGACCAATTCCATGCGTACCTGAAAAAGAGGATAATTTAAATTTTTTAACAACATCTTTTGGGTTACCAGTTTGTTTGAAAATATTTATACTTTTTCCGTAACCTACTAACGATACTTCTGAAGTCTCTTTTTTTAATAAATCTAATATTTTAGAGGGTTTTTCGTTAGTTTCTAAAATAACATGATCCGCATAACTAGTTAACTTAATCTTCTTTATAAATTTTGATATTTTCTTTTTGAAATCTTTTTCTTTTATTTCATTAAGACAGATAGAATATTTAAAAGTATTTTTATTTTCTTTCGTGTAAATCGCAAAACCTGCACTATCAGGTCCTCTTGTTGCCATACCATCTAACATTCCAGATAAAAATTTACCTAAATGTTTTTCATATTTTTTTGTTTTTAAATAAATGCCAACAATCCCACACATAAGTTTTGGTTTAGTTTATTAAAGAAATTATAAAACCCTTATAGTAGATAAGATTGACCACAACAATGATGATAATAGCCGCTATCACTCCATATTTAGCTTTAGGAAATAAAACACCTCTCATTTTAGTAGGTCTAAGATCTTCGTTATTATTATCGCTCATTTATATAGATTATAAAAAAAAGGGCGCCACAATCAAGTAGCGCCCAAATTTTTATTTTATATTACCAATCGGTAATATTGCTTTTATGATCATTAGCACCATGTCTTTTTCTAGCCAATTTTGAAAGTTCCTCACTCTCAGAATTGTTAGTAATAACATGCCAACCAATCCAGATAACTATACCTAAAATAACCAGTAAAGTTTCACTAGATCCAGCTCCCGGATAAACTGCACCGACAACCTCCTTAGCACTTAAATGATCTATCCAGTTTGTAACTGTAGCCATATTTTTCTCCTTTACCTAGTTGCAGATGAAACTGCTCGTTCATCTTTTTTAGCAGATTCCATCATATCATAGTCTAGTCCAGCTATTTCAACATCACGCGGTATTCTTAATTTACCAAATGCGCTTAGTATCTTAGCTATGACATAGCCTGGTATTAGTCCAAGAACTACGAACATTATTATTGCTCCTAGAAATTGACCTAATGGATTGATTGATGCATAAGTTGATCCGTCCCACATAGCGCCAACACTGTAACCAGATGATGGGTAACCATTTAAAACAAATCCACATATGATAAGACCAACAACACCAGCATAACCATGTACTGCTACTGCACCAACTGCATCATCAATTTTGAACTTACGTTCAACCCAGTAATGTAGTTTGTATGCAACAACAACACCGATCATACCGATAATCATTGCTTGAATTGGATGATACAAATCATTTCCAGCTGAAGCACAGATGATACCTGCTAGTCCACTTGAGTAAGTCCAAAAAGGATCACCTTTGGCGATCACATATCCAGCTAATAATCCTCCTGATAATGACATCAAGAAGTTATAAGTTATACCACTAAGTGTAGTAGGGGTTACATATATGTTTGTAGCTGTCCAGTATGTTACACCTTCCATTCCATACTCAGGTCCAAGATCAAATATCGGTATATTACATGCCGCATAAAATCCCCAGAAACCAGTATAGATTAAAAACAACCCAACTGTAACTAGCCAAGGATTTCTTGGTCCTATATTTCTTGGCTCACCACTTGATGAGAATTTTCCAATTCTAGGTCCTAAAACCATTAGAACACCTAAAGCAAATCCACCCGCAATTGCGTGAATTACTCCTGATGCATAAGCATCGTGATATCCTAAAATTTTAAGCATCCAGCCATCAAAGTGCCATCCCCAAGCAGCATCAATTACCCAGAAACACGAACCTATTGCAATTGCTAAAATTCCAAATGCAAAAGTTGTAATTCTTTCAATGATTGCTCCTGAAACAATAGAAGCAGCTGTCCATGAAAATAGTAAGAACGCAGCCCAGAATACTCCAGATATGTGGTCACCTAAGTTAACCGCCATAAATTCAGTATTTGGTGCATACCATTTAGCACTAAAAGTACTTTCATCGGTTATCAATGCAGCACTTTCATTCATTATTGAAGGTGCAATTCCAGGTCCTGTTGGAAATGCCCAGTAAATCCACCAACCAAAGAAAAACCAAGTTACTGTTACCAAAGGTATCAGCATTGTATTTTTCATAAGAGTATGTTGGTGATGTTTGTATCGAGAAGCTCCAACTTCATACATACAGAAACCGACGTGAATTAAAAACATCAGTACCACTGTTACCCAGTAGTAAAATTCTGTAAATATGGTTGTAAGAGCACCTAACTGATCAGTCATAATCTCTCTCCCATATTAGTTTAATGGAAGCCTATAAAATTTTGTAAGGTGTGACAAACAAAACAATACTTAAAAACCTAGCGTGAACACTAGGTTTTTAATTAAATATCAACTTAAGATTGTTTTATTAGAATTTTAAGTAAGCTTTTTTCAAATCAACAAGAGGATGTTTTGGAGACATTTGAAACTTAACCAAAAGTTCTCTTGCAATCATATCTCTATCTTGTTGGTTGTTAGGAAGTTTAATAGATTTTGGAATAGTAACCCAGCCATTTGCGTTTCTACAAAATACAGCTGGTTTTCCTTCTTCATAACCCATATGAACATCTTCTAACCAGTTAAGATCATCCCAACCCATAGCTTCTACATATTTTTTAAGAAATGGAGTAATTCTTTTATAATCAGGAAGTAAGTTTACATCATATCTATAACCAATATGTTGGCCAATTAGTTTTTCTCTTGCTGTTTCTTTAAAAGTACCAAGCTTTAGTTTTTTCTCTTTTTTAACTTTGCTTTTTGCTTTTGTTTTTTTTGTTTTTTTCTTAGCCATAGTTACCTCTATATTTTGTGATAGTTATCAACACCAACTGTATAGTTTGTTCCAGCTAATGGAACTTTTGCTAAAGCAGATGCTTCCGTAGTTAATGCAGCTAAATCTTCAGGCTCTAAAGAGTGAATATTAGTTTTACCACATGCTCTTGCTAAAAGTTGAGCTTCTAACGTCATTGAATGAAGATAGTTGTAAACTCTAAGTGCAGCATCATCAGGATTTAATCTTGCTCTTAGTTTAGGGTCTTGTGTTGCAACACCAACTGGACAACGACCAGTATGACAGTGATAACATTCACCAGCTTTTACACCCATTTCTTTTTCAAAGTTAGCTTCTGGGATATCTTTATTACAGTTTAAGGCGATCATTGATCCAGTACCTATTGCAATTGCATCAGCACCTAACGCTAAAGCTTTTGCCATATCAGCACCATCTCTTACACCACCTGCATAAATTAAAGTAACTTTACCAGTTTTACCCACATCGTCGATTGCTCTTCTTGCTTCTCTGATAGCAGCTATTCCTGGAATACCAGTATTTGCAGCTGCGATATGAGGTCCTGCACCAGTTGAACCTTCCATTCCATCTAAGTAGATAGAATCTGGATCACATTTTGCAGCCATACGAACATCATCATAAACTTTTGATGCACCAAGTTTTAACTGAATTGGCACTTTGTTTTTTGTTAATTGTCTTAATTCTTCAACTTTTAAAGCTAAATCATCTGGACCTAACCAGTCAGGGTGTCTAGCAGGTGATCTTTGATCGATACCTGAAGGTAATGATCTCATCTCAGCTACTTGGTCAGTTACTTTTTGACCCATTAAGTGTCCACCCATTCCAACTTTTTGACCTTGACCAATGAAAACTTCAATTCCATCTGCAAGTTGAGCGTGATGTGGATTAAAACCGTATCTTGATTGAATACATTGGTAGTACCATTTTTCAGAATATCTTCTTTCATCAGGTATCATTCCACCTTCTCCTGAACAAGTTGCACTACCAGCCATAGTAGCTCCTCGTGCTAAAGCAGTTTTTGCTTCATAAGAAAGTGCTCCAAAACTCATACCAGTAATGTAAACAGGTATATCAAGTTCAATTGGGTTTTCACATCTTGGTCCAATTACAGTCTTAGTTTCACATTTTTCTCTGTAACCTTCGATTACAAATCTTGTAAGTGTTCCAGGTAGAAAAACTAGATCATCAAATGTTGGAATTTTTTTCATTAATGCCATTCCACGCATTCGGTATCTGCCTAACTGAGATTTGATATGAATATCGTCTATTACTTCAGGAGTAAAAATAGCATTATGACCTAATAAACTTTTATTTCTTTTCCCATCTTCATATGCATGAACGTCTGCTTTTCCACCAACGCCCTTACCATTTTTTTTTGTTTTTTTCTTAGGCATTAAATTGCTCCTTTCTTCTCTGTAGGTTCTAAATTATCGTAATTCCAAAGTTTTTTACCAGCTACAATTTTTTTCATTTTACTTACATCAAAATTTTCACCGATTTCTGCAACTTTTAATTTTCGTTTTAACCAGTCTTGGTCACTTTTTGAAAGATCAGCATCAACAGCATCACTACCATATGAGCCAATACTTCCGCCAACAAAAATAGTACCATCATACATAGAGTCACCTAAATTTATTCCAACATCCCCAAGAATAATTATTCTACCTCTTTGCATCATGAAACCTGTAAATGCACCAGCGTCACCACCAACAATAATAGTTCCACCTTTCATATCAATACCAGTTCTAGCACCAACACTACCTTTGCAAATTAAGTCTCCACCTCTGATAGCTGCTCCAAAACATGATCCTGCATTTTTTTCGATTACAACTTTACCAGCCATTAAGTTTTCAGCACAAGACCAACCAACTCTACCATTAATTCTAACAGTAGGGCCATCACATGAACCCATACCAAAATAACCTAAACTTCCTTCAAAAATTAAGTTTAATTTATTCAAAATTCCAACACCTAAACTATGTTTTCCTTGTGGGTTTTTAATAACAATAGTTCCATAACCTTGACTCATTAAATTATCGATTTCCTTATTAGCTTCTGGGGCCGACATATCTTTTACATCAAGATCTGTTCTTTTATTAAAATCAACATCATAAGTACCAAAGTAATAAAAGTTTTCAGCTTCATCAGGGTTAAAAAACTTTTGTTGAGTTCTTCCTGTTAAAACTTCGCTGTGCATACCCATTGACTGGGCTTTTGATTTTTTCTCGCTTGTTTTTAGATTTGCCATACTTTTACCTCTCCATCAAATGGATCATATGTATCAATTTCTTGCGGTAAAACTGATCTGATCGCTATTTCTTCTGAACCCATTGCAACTAAATCATCTGACTCGTAGAGCACTAGTGGCTTTGCTGCCATAGTATCTTTTGCCATTCCTAACGAGTCACTTGTTGCAACAAAATAAGTGAATACTCCATCAAGTCCTGTTAAAGAGTCTCTCATACCTTCTTCAAGACTTGCTCCTTCTCTCATTTTTTGAGCAATATAAACTGCGATTAATTCTGAGTCACACTCAGACATAAATCTCATGCCTTTATTTTCTAATGCTCTTCTATTGTTCCAATAATTTGTAAGCTGTCCGTTATGAACCACTGATACATCGCTAAAAGGATAACCCCAAAAAGGATGGGCTGATTTAATATCAACACCAGATTCTGTTGCCATTCTAGCATGACCAATTGCATGAGTTCCAACAAGTTTATCTAATGAATATCTATCACAAACTGCTTTAGCATTTCCAAGATCTTTAATTACTTCCAGCGATTTTCCCATTGAAAGAATTTCAACTCCTGGGATACTTTCAATTTTTTGAGAAAAATCTAATAGATCTTTTTTATCATAAGAAATTTCATATCTTAGTGAATAGGGTAGAGTTCTTTCCTCTTTAAGAACTTTAGCCCCTAACTCTGCTAAATATTGATCTACTATCTTTTTTCTTTCATCGTAAACTGAAACATCTTCCATAATTGATGAACTTCCTTCACCAACATTTTCTCCAACTTTGAAACGCATGATAAAATTTTTACCATCTGTATCACCGTATAGAGCGTAACCTGTTGAGTCTTCACCTCTATGCTTTAATGCTTGAAGCATGCCTTGTAATTCACTTCCAACATTTGAGGATTTTCCTCTATGAATTAAACCTGCAATTCCACACATATATTTTACCCCTTTTATTTATTTTTAAGACCTACGGTAGACAATCAAGATAAGTGTCCAGATCCCATTGAGTTGTTGCACCTAAAAATCTTTCCCATTCATCATTTTTATACCAATGAAATACTTTGTACATTTCATCTGGCATAGCTGATTTAATAACCTCATCCTCAGCTAAACGGTCAAGTGCTTGACCAAGACTTAAAGGTAATTTTTTAACTTCTTTACCAGCTGCTTGAGCTTCGTACATACTTCTAGACTCTGGTTTTCCTGGATCAATGTTGTTTGATATCCCATCTTCAAAACATTTTAATAATCCTGAACCCATCAAGTAAGGATTATGCATCGAGTCAACTGAACGATATTCAAATCTTCCTGGTGCTGATACTCTTAATCCACAAGTTCTATTTTGATATCCCCAGTCTGCATAAACTGGTGCCCAAAAACCTGTATCCCATAATCTTCTATAAGAGTTTACTGTTGATGATCCGATAGCAGTCAAAGCACCCAAGTGTTTCATAACACCACCAATAGCTTTTAATCCAACTTTACCTGGTAACTGGACATCTTTAGTATCTGGCATAAAAGTATTTGTTCCACCCTCAACATAAGTAAATACTTCGTCCATTGCAGGGATAGATTTATGAGATAATTTATTAACTTTATCTTTTCCACCTTTCCACAAAGACATGTTGGTGTGACAACCACTTGCAGACACACCCATAAAAGGTTTTGTCATAAAGCAAGCAATCAAATTAAATTCTCTTGCAACTTGAGCACAAATTTGTCTATAAGTTGAAAGTCTGTCTGCATTTCTTAAAACATCATCATACATCCAGTTTAATTCTAATTGACCTGGTGCATCTTCATGGTCACCTTGAATCATATCAAGACCCATGGCTCTTGCATATTTCATTACTTGCATGAAAACAGGTCTTAAAGACTCAAATTGATCTATGTGATAACAATAGGGTTTAGAAAAACCTTTGCCAGTTGGCGTTCCATCTTCATTTTTAGTTAGCCACATCATTTCTGGTTCAGTTCCAACTCTTAACTGATATCCATGTTTTTTCTTAAATTCTTGAGCATGAATTCTTAGGTTTCCACGGCAATCTGAGGTTAAATGAGCACCTGGATTATCTCTTTCTTCTCTGTTTCTAAAACAAGTAACAAATACTCTTGCAACTTTTTTATCCCAAGGCAACTGACAAAAAGTTTCTGGATCTGGAATTCCAACTAATTCTTTTGCTTCTGGACCATACCCAATATAATTTCCGTGACGATCAACAAATAAGTTTGCTGTTGCACCATAAACTAATTGAAATCCTTTTTCACAAGTTCTTTCCCAGTGATCAGTAGGAATACCTTTACCTACAACTCTTCCAGTAACAGAAATAAATTGAAAAAAAATATATTCAATACCAAGTTCATTAATCTTAGCTCTAACTTGCTTTACTAACTTTGCTCTACCTGGTTGGTTAACGTGTTTGTCTAGATCAGTCATTATTTTCATCCCCCAATGAATTTTATTTACTCAAAGTTAGCTGAAAAACTTATTAGTGTCTAGGCTTGAAGTTTAACTCCAAGGGAACGGACTGTTCGATGTAGGGTGAAGTTCACCTTTCTCGTAACGGTTGAATCTAAACGGTTTCAATAAATCACTCTCAGTACCAAGAATTTCTTTTGCAACTAGTTCACCCACACCAATCATTTTATAACCGTGATTAGCATCAGCAATCATGTAAACGTTTTCTAAAAATCTATCAAAGATTGGAAATGAGTCTGGCGTCATACATCCAAGACCACCGGATGGTCCTTTTCTATAAAGATCTGATTTACCTTCAAATCTTTTTTGGCAATGAGCTAATGCAGAACACCACATATCATTAAATGCTTCAGTAGTTTGAAATTCTGGTGAGTCTAAACCGTATGGATCTACATTAACTTTATCAAAATGTTTATCAACTATGTATGGAGAAGTTCCACCTTGAACTCCCAAACCTTCAATATCAGGTTTATAATAAATTCCCCAAATTTCTTCTGTAATTAATTTTTTTGTTTTGTCTGAGTACAATGGCGCAGTAGAGTCAACGTGGATTACTGGTGGTTGTTTTCCATTATTCATTTTTAAAAAATCTGGCTCAACACCAATTACACCTTCTTGAAGCATCCAATATGTCCACATATCAGTTTCGTGAAACTTACCATCTTTGTCTTTAATATTAGCTTTCTTAGGAAGTTCTAACATGTTCCAAAAGTCTCTAGCCCATGGACCTGCTCCAACAACTACTTGTTCACACTCTATTGTACCTTTGTCAGTTTCAACTCCTGTAACTGCTTTACTATTACTGCCTCTTTTAAATCCTTTAACTGTTACACCCTTCATAACCTGGACTCCATTTGAAGTAGACTTATCTTCTAGTGCTCTAATTGAGTCTTTATTAAATGCGTACCCACCTTTTTTTTCATGAAGTACTGATGTGATTCCTTGAGCTTGCCAATCATCAAACATACCTTTCATGTAATCCATGCAATCTTTTTCACCTTCAATAAATTCTGATTCGTAACCAATTGCTTTTTGTTGTTCATAGATAGTTGCAACATCTTCGTGCATTACTTCTGGTGAAATTTGTAAATAACCTACTGGGTTATATTTAAATGCTTTAGGATCACTCTCCCAAACTGAAACTGAATGAGCCATTAGCTCTCTCATAGCTGGTTGAAAGTAATTGTTTCTAACAACACCACAAGCAATACCACTTGCACCAGCAGCAATATCATTTTTTTCTAAAACTATGATGTCACCAGGATTTTTATAAGTTTCTGAAAGTTTCCAGGCTGTACTTAAACCGTGAATACCACCACCTATAATTACTACTTTTGCTTTTGATGGTAACGTTGACATAACTAAACATTATTTTTTGAAACAAGATATTAATATAATTTTTTATAGAACTAAAAATTATATATAAAAAATATATATTATGGATTATTTAAAAATAAATAGCTAATAGCTTATGTTTTTAAGTGTATCTAAATATTCATTAAACTCATTAATAAAAGAAGAGCTAGGTACAATATTTTTAATTCTCTGGTCAGTAGAAGTTTTTTCCAAATGAAAGAATCCTTTTTCACATGCCTCAGTAATTATAAGAGCTGATTTTGGTCGAGAAGTTTTAAATAATTTTGTTTTAAGTTCTTCGACTGAAAGTTTTTGTCCTTCTTTATGAGCAGACATGACTAATAACATCATATGATAATGTGAAGGAGATTTTCTAAAAAAATAGTTACTTGATGTATGGGATTGTTTCATTTGATCTTCCCAAAAGTTTAAAAGTGTTTTTTTAGTGGAAGCCATTTATCTAAGCTCTTACTCTTGATTTTGTTGGATCGTAGAATGGAAAAGCAATAACCTTAGCACCAATTCTTTTTTGATGACCATCTAGTTTCCCTATTTCAACTTCAGTTCCAATTTCAGAATATTTTACATCTATTCTACAAAGAGCAATATTCTTTCCAAGTTTTGGAGAAAGCATAGCACTAGTTATGACGCCAATTTGTGCACGACCTATGTGAACGCAGTCTCCGTGAACCGCTGGTTCGTGACCGACTAACTCTAGTCCTACTAATTTTTTTTGTGGATTTGCTTTTCTCTTAATTAATTCTTCTTTGCCGATAAAATCATCTTCTTTTGTTTTAAGTGGAACGGTAAAACCAATTCCAGCTTCAAAAGGATCTGTTTGGTCATCAAATTCATATCCATAAAAAATTAGTCCAGCTTCTATACGAACCATGTCTAAAGCCTCTAAACCAAGCGGTGTGATATCAAATTCTTTTCCTGCTTCCCAAACTTTATCCCAAACTTCTGCAGCATCTTTAGGATGACACCAAATTTCATATCCAAGTTCACCAGTGTAACCCGTTCTAGAAATAACAATTGGAGTTCCAGTTTCATGTTCTATTCGCGCAATATTAAATCTAAACCACTCAAGTTCAGTTATTGATGGTTGAATTGGTGCTGTCCAAACAAATTTTTCTAAAATTTTTCTACTATTAGGTCCTTGAACAGCAATATTATGAATATGATCCGTAGCTGATTTGATCCAAACTTTATAATTTTTCTTTTTTGCTTGTTCTTTTAACCATTCTCCACTGTACTCATCTCCACCAATCCATCTAAAGTTATCCTGTCCAAATTTAAATAAAGTACCATCATCTAACATGCATCCATTTTCATAACACATAGCAGTGTAAACAACTTGTCCGACTGATAGTTTTTTAACATTTCTTGTTAAGGTATATTGCATAAGGTTTTCAGCATCTGGTCCTAAAATTTCAAATTTTCTTAATGGCGAAAGATCTGTTGCTATCGCACTTTCTCTACATGCGTTATATTCTTTTATCGTTCCAGAATTTGTAAAATTATTAGCTAGCCAAAAACCTTTATACTCAACAAAGTTTCTAGTTAGTTCAGATGTTTTTTTATGAAAACCTGTCTCTTGAGTAAGTTTTGGTTCAGCGTCTGTTTTCATTCTAAATGCAATTGCTTTTGAGTATTTTTCATTCTTTGCATAAGTTCTAACAAATATATCTGTAGGGTTCCAGCCATTTGCAGCATCAACATCACAAGGACAAGCGGATGAAACACATGTTAAATCTTTTAAAGCTCTGAACAAAACATAATCACCAGGTCTTGACCAAGGTTCATCAAATGTTGCAACATTATTTGCATCTATTGCTGTATTAAAAAAAAGATTTATAGCTGACCAACTTTTTCTAGCATTAACATCATATTTTTCTAATTCCTTATTAAAATTATCAGTACAATTAATATGACCCATGTAACCCAAATCTTCGTAGTATTTTGAAGTACAGGCTAGATTAAAAGTATCATGTCTTCCAACAGTATCTCTAACCACTTCAACCATTGCCTCATGATCACCATCATAGAATTTTGAAAATAAACCTGGACCAGGGTAAGCGCTACCCATAAAAGTTCTAGTTGCTTTATCATCAATAATACTTTCAACACCATCATTTAATTTATGAGTATCAAAAGCTAAAAAATCAGAGCATTGCCTTCCTCCTGTATCAATTATTTGAATATACTCCCCAGCTTTAACTTCATAAGTTTCTGCAGTTCTTCTTTTAACAAGTTGCTCAACTAATGGATCACTTAAAGGATCAGGTAAAATAAATTGCTCTTCTGTTTCTGAAAACTGGGCTTTATTTAAAAAGATTGTTAGATCAGTTGGTGGATTTTGTTCGTGAACATTGAGAGGATTACCAGGTGCTGCAATCAAAACAAAACATTTATCTTTTGCTAATAAAGTTATTTTTTCTCCCATTACACAATCTTCATTAAAAATAATTGAAGATTTAGCTTTATTTAATTCAAAGCTCTTTTTTTTGAATATTTTTGAAATTTTTTCATCATTAGCTATAGCTATTTTTGAAAAATCTGCGTTTGAATTTTCTTTTAAATTTAATATTGATAAATCTGATTTCCCCTTGGAATTAAAAACAATTATTTCACAAACTTGTTTTCCTTCATCATTAATAATTTCGATTTTATCTTCTTGAGAAACTTCAATTACAGATAAACCGCCACCCTTAACATAATATTTTTCAACTCCTGGTGGTAAAACTCTTAATCCAGGATTTTTGATATTATTGCTAGTTCCTAACATCTACAGTGCTTTTTTAATATTTTTTATTAACCATAATATAATCATAGGGGATTGACTATAAATTTAATAAGTGAGAACATACTTTATTAAACTTAATATTAAGGGAGATAGAATATGAAGAAGAATCAATTGCCGATAATAATCGGTGCGGTAGTAATAGTTGTTGCCGCAATTTTTTTCATGCAAGGTGGAGACAAAACTGCCAAAAAAGGTGGTGATAGTGCTCAACCAATAATTATTGCTACTCATAACTGGTCAAGTCAAATTGTAATGGCTCATGTTATTGGTGGAATTTTTGAAAGCATGGGTAACAATGTAAGTTACGTAAATACAAACTCACAAGCTGTATACGAGTCAATTCGTATTGGTGATGTAACTCTAGCACATGAAGTATGGGAATCTGCTTTTGGTAAATCATTCACTACAGCACTAGACAAAGGTGGAATAGTTGATTGGGGTGATCACGAAGCAAGAACTCTTGAAGATATGGGATATCCTAACTGGGTTGCTGACAAAGGATTATGTCCAGGTCTACCAGATTGGACTGCTTTAAAGAATCCAGACTGTGCTGCAAACTTTGCAACACCGGATTCAGGTGGAAAAGGAAGAATGTTAGAAGGTCCACAAACTTGGCATGGAGATTTAATACCTCAGAGGGTTGATGCTCTTGGGTTAGGAGATCTTTGGACAGTTAAATTTGCTGGAAGTGCAGATGCACTTTGGGCAGAACTTAAGGCTGCTGAGAAAGAAGGAAGAGGAACTATAATATTCAACTGGACTCCAAACTTTACGGATGGAAAAGGTTTCACATTTATTGATTTTCCTCCATATTCTGCTGGTTGTAGACCAGAAGATGGTGGTGATGGAAAATGTGGATCTCCAGATGGTTATTTGAAAAAAGCTGTAAATGAGGATTTTCCTAATACTCATCCAGGTGCAGCTGCAGTTTTCAAAAAAATGTCATTTTCAACAAGTCACATCGGAGCAATGGCTGCTTTAGTTGACGAAGATAAAATGACACATGAAGATGCTGCAAAAAAATGGTTAGCAGACAATAAAAGTGTTTGGGAACCATTTACTAAATAAAGTATAAAAATAATTGCAAAATCTCCCCCAACAAATTTGGGGGGGATTTTTTTATGTAAGTAAATCTAGTGAAGTTTCAAATTATAAATTTTATTAAAAAAATGACGAAGTACTCTATTTATATATTTTTAAGCCTGTTTATTTTTAATTTATCCTTAGCAAAAAATATCGACATACAAGAAGATATTGAAATTGGTTATGTATGCGAGTTAGAAAAAAAAATACTTAAGAACTCAGAGTATAATTATAAAACTTTTTTAGCAAAAGATTTAAATGAAAAAAATTTAGATCAATTTAAGATTGATGCAAAGCAGCCTGAAAAACTTTCGATTAATGGATTATCAGTATTTCTCTCTGAAAATACAAAGTTTGATGTAAAGGTTGTTAATAAGGATATAGTTTTATTTAAAGCTTTTGATAATGACAAAAATTACTCCGAGTCTGGTATAATTAATAGAAAATCGGGTGAATTAGTTCATGAAATTACAAAAGATTTAAAAAGTGAAAATTTTGAAAAGGATATTTCTTTTTATGTATGTAGCTAAAATGAAAAAATATATTTTTTATATAACTTTGAGTTTTTTAATCGCAACTTCAGCATCAGCTCGAAAAACAGGCTGTGAAGGAGACTGTGAAAATGGTTTTGGTAAATGGACCTATACAGACAAAACAACTTATGAAGGAAATTGGGTAGGAACACAAAAACATGGACAGGGTGTTGAAACTTGGCCCAATGGATACATTTATAAGGGTGAATTTAAAAATAGTGAATGGAGTGGTCAGGGAGTTTTAACTTTTCCAGACGGCTCTATCTACGAAGGGGAATGGGCCAACGGCTTTATGAATGGAAGAGGTAAATTTATTTGGTCTGATGGAAAAGAAAAAGTAGGAACTTGGAAAAATGGCAAAATACAAGAATAATTATGATTGATAGATATTTGAATAAATTTAAAGGACTGTTGCCTGAGCCTATTCAACAATTTGGTGGTCTTGTTTTATTAACATTTATTGTAATTTTTTCTTTTGGTATTTTAAATGTTTTTTTTGGTCAAGGTGAAGAACTAGTAGAAAAAATGAAAAAGGAAGAAGCAAGAATTGCTGAGGCAAACAAACTAAGTAAAATAATCTCCACACTACCATCTGGTATTTTAACTTTTTATGAAGGAAGTGATCATTACAAATTATCTAAAGAGCAATATGAAACAGTATGCAAAATAACAAAAATTATCCCACAACGAGCTGTTATGGGTGCGAATTTAATAAATTTTAAAGCAAAGCAAATATATACTACCAATGGCAATCAAATAGCCAAAACATTTGTAAATTGGGACAAAGAAAACAGTAAGTGCATTGCTGGATTTGTTTTAAGTGGAAGCATAAATGGTGGGGAAAAAGAGAAAATTACTGTTAGTGGAGAAGTTTTAAATTTTTTAAGCACAGGAATTGATACCAGAGTTTATTTTATTAAAAATTTTTAAAGGAGGAAAACAATAAATTGAAATAATATAAAAAGTGTATTTTATTTTTATTTCGTATAACTTATTCAAACAATATGACTAATACTGTTATCAAATGTGAGTCTGTTTACAAAATTTTTGGAGCAAATGCAGAAAAGATGCTTCAAGAAGCAAATGGAAACGTTGATGCAAAAACATTTCAAGAAAATGGATGTATAGTTGGAGTGAATAATGCCTCCTTTGAAGTTTCAAAAGGAGAAATGTTAGTTGTAATGGGTTTATCAGGCTCTGGAAAATCAACTTTATTAAGATGTATTTCAAGATTAACAGACGCAACAGGTGGAAAAATTTTTATAGAAGGTCAAGATTTACTTTCATTAAATAATAAAGAACTAATAGATATTAGAAGAAATAAAATGGGGATGGTATTCCAAAGTTTCGCATTACTTCCACATAAAACAGTTTTAGAAAACATTGCATTTCCTCTTCAAATAAAAGGAATTGAAGATCAAGAAAGCATAGATAAAGCTATGGACATGGTTAAACTTGTTGGCCTTGATGGAAGAGAAAATTATTTTCCAAGAGAACTTTCTGGTGGGCAACAGCAAAGAGTAGGAATCGCTCGGTCTTTAGCTGTTGAACCTGATATCTGGTTTTTAGATGAACCGTTTTCAGCATTAGACCCATTAATTAGAAAAGAAATGCAAGATGAGTTTTTAAGGCTTCAAGAAAAATTACAAAAAACAATTATGTTTATTACTCATGATTTTGATGAAGCATTAAAGCTTGCCGATCGAATTGCAATTATGAAAGATGGAATAATAGAGCAGCTTGATACACCAGCAAATATTGTTTTAAATCCAGCAACTGAGTATGTCAGAAAATTTACCGAAGAAGTTCCTAGAGAAAAAGTATTAAAGATAGAAGACATTATGGATAAACCCCATAATGAAAATTTAAGTGAATTAAAAGTTTCAAAAGATGAAATAATTGAAAATGTTGCTGAAAAGATTTTAAACCAAGAAAGATCTGTTGGTGTAATAGATAAAAACAATCAAATTGTTGGAACTGTTCATCCTTCAAAAATAATTAATACTGTGTTTGGCGAAAAAAAAATAATGATTAAAATATGGAATTATTAAAAAAATATCCAAAGTTGTTTCAATGGCTATTTTTGTTGATTGTATTTTTTTCTCTATGCTTTGCAATTGACGTTCCAGAAACCTACAAATTTATAAGAGGCCAAGCAGAATTTATTAAAGACCCAAATCAAAGTACCTACACACTGTTTGGTGCAGAAGTAAGATATTATGCATTTGATGTTTTTTGGAGATTGCCACCTCTTTTGGGATGGTTGCCTATTTGGATAAATGACTCTTTATTTTTTTTGATGAATGAGTGGATGCCAATGGAGTTTTGGAATGAAAATACTCAATCATACAAAACTAGGCCTTTAGTTCTTCAATTAACACGAAATATAACAGCGTTTATGACATTTCTAATTGAACTAATTAGAGAAGTTATATTAGGAGGAGTTCAAACAGTTGTTGCATTTACTAGTTGGGATTGGATAGGAGCAAATCCATGGGCAAAATTACCAGGTTTACCATGGACCATTGTTGCGGCGGGAGCAGTAATACTTGGTTATAATTTAAGTGGAAAAGGCTTAGCTTTATTTGCTGGTATAGTTATGATTTATATTTCCGTATTTGGTCAATGGAAACCATCGATGCAAACTCTTTCTTTTATATTAGTTGCAGCACCACTATCTTTTATTTTTGGTTTGGGTCTAGGTATTGCAGCATTTAAAAGTAAACGAGTTGAAAAAGCTTTATATCCAATACTTTTAGTTATGCAAACTATGCCTCAATACGCTGTGTTAGTTCCTGCAATTGTTTTATTTGGTGTTGGTGATCATGCGGCAGTCATCATAACGATGGTAGTTGCAGTTCCTCCAATGATTTTATTAACTCTACTTGGTTTAAGAGGTATACCTCCTGAAGTTATTGAAGCTGGTAGAATGAGTGGATGCACAAATTCTCAACTCATGTTCAAAGTATTAATTCCAACTGCAAGAAGAGATATTTTAATAGGAGTAAACCAAGTGATTATGGTGTGTTTCTCTATGGCTGTTATTTCAGCTTTTATCGGTGCGAAAGGTTTAGGGTTTAATTTGTTGCTTGCGCTAAACCAATTAAATATTGGATTAGCACTTGAGGCGGGTTTGTGTATTAGTTTGATTGCAATATTATTGGACAAGTTATCTTTAGCTTGGGCAAATAAACAAATTGATTATTTTGGTAATCTAACTTTTTTCGAGCAACACAAAAATAGTATTTTTTTTGGTGGTGCAGTATTAATTGGAATTATACTTGCTTTTGTGGGTTCTTTTTTCTTTAAAGAAGGTTTTAATTATCTATATGAAATTCCACACAATAAAGGAATATCAACAGCAGATTTTTGGAACAAAGGTGTTGATTGGGTTTGGGATACTTTCTTTCAGACTTTAAAAATATTTAATACCTGGTTAATTACAGAAGTTCTTCAGCCAATGAGAGCTTTATATTTAAGGATGCCAGCTGTTGCTACTTTAGTTTTAGTTATTGGTGCTGGTTATATAATTGGCGGAATACGTTCAGCTTTTGTAGTAGGTGGATTAACATTATTTATAGCACTAAGTCCTTGGTGGGATAGGGCTTTAGTAACCACTTATATGGCAACATTTGGTGTAATTATTTCTTGTGCTATTGGCTTTACAGTTGGAACTTTATGTTTTCAAAACAAATATACTACTAATTTTATGTTGGGGGTTTGTGATATTTTTCAAACCTTTCCTTCATTTGTATATTTAATTCCGGTAATGATGCTTTTTGGTGTTACTGATACATCGGTATTAATTGCAGTAATCGTCTATGCAACGATACCTGCAACAAGGTACACAATTGAGGGATTAAGAAGTGTTCCAGCTTCATTGCATGATGCCGGCTCAATGTCAGGTGTAACGAAACTACAAAGATTGATGAAAATAGAATTTCCATTAGCTTTTCCTCATATGATGCTTGGTTTAAACCAAACAATTGTATTTGCTTTATTTATGGTAATTATTGGCGCATTTATTGGAACAGAGGATTTAGGACAATATATCTTAAAAGCCCTATCTGATAAAAAGGGTGCTGGAATAGGATTAACGCTTGGTGTTTGTGTAGCTTTTATAGGTTTGGTGTTTGATCATTTAATTCGAACATGGGTAGATCAACGAAAAAAACACTTGGGCATCAACTAGGATAAATACTCGACCTCAGAAAAACGATCTGTTGGAAAAATCCAATAAAATTCTAAAGTTTCTTTTCCGTTATTTTTTAAAGCATGTTTTGCATTCCCGGCTATATAAACTACATCACCTTTCTTAATTTCTTCTAGCTCACCAGACTTATTTAATGTTCCACTACCATTAGTCACCACATATATCTCTGCGGGCGAATGATAATGTAGAGTTAAATCTCCTCCTGGGGCTATTTCAGCAAAACCAAGAGAAAGTCCAGAACTTTCTGTATAGTCTGCATCTATTAAGAATTTCCATCTTACACCTGGATATTTCTCAGTTGTTTGCCATTTTTGATCAGAAATTGATTTAAGATTTTTTACAAACAACATATCTTTAAAATAATAGTGATAAAAAATTATTTTATGTAGGCCTTCATGGAATCATCTAACTCATCTAACCATTCTGTATGATGTAAAGGAGATTTTTTTCCAGTAATTAGAGATTTATAACTATTATTTCTAAAAGTCATAATATCTTCATGTTTATGATGCTCCCACTCCATAAAAGTTTTATTTACTCCCTCTATATCAAAATCAGGATAATCTGTAGCCTCAATAAGTTCTTTTGTATAATCACCTTGGAACCAAATCTTTTGCTCATCATCTTGTAACGAATCTTCTCTTTTTTTCCATTCAAGACTATTTTTTGTCATTTCATCTTTTGAAGGTAATGAAATTTTTCCAAGAATAAAATCTCTTGCATACCAAGCTTGAGCATCAAACATATTAAAAGTATAAAATTGATCCTGCATACCTAAATACATCATCTTAGGGTTAGATTCCCAAAATATTCCTTTATATAAATTAAGAGGCCATAATAAATTGCTGGTTTTTAATTTAAGCTCTTCTTCAAGAAAAGGAAAATGATGCAAATATCCAGTACATAAAATTATGGCATCCACCTTTTTTTTTGATCCATCTTTAAAGTGAACAGTGTTATCTGGATCAGCTTTTATTAACAAAGGTGCTTGAGTAATTTTATCAGGCCAATGATAATTCATTGGTGCAGTTCTGTGACTAATTGTTATAGATTTGCATCCATATTTGTAACATTGAGATGCAATATCTTCTGAGGAATAACTTGTACCTACAATCAAAATATCTTTGTTTTTAAATTCTAACGCATCTCTAAAATCATGTGCGTGCATTACTCTTCCTCCAAAAGTAGAAAGTCCTGTAAACTCAGGCACATTGGGAGTGCTAAAGTGTCCTGAAGCACACACAACATAATCAAATTCTTCGCTATAGGTTTCTTTTTTGACTAAATCTTCAACTGAAACAGTGAATAGTTTACTGTCTTTGTTGTAACTAACCCAACGAACAGAAGTTCTAAATCTTACTTGTTTTTTAAAATCTGATTTAGCAAGTCTGCCACGTATATAATCCAATATTACTTCTCTTGGAGGATAAGATCCAATAGGTTTTCCAAAATGTTCATCGAAAGAATAATCTGAAAACTCAAGGCATTCTTTTGGCCCATTGGACCAAAGATATCTATACATACTACAATGTACAGGTTCTCCATACTCATCAGTTCCAGTTCTCCAGCTATAATTCCATAACCCTCCCCAATCTTCTTGTTTTTCAAAGCAAACTACTTCAGGAATTTTTTCACCTTTTTTTTGAGCTGACTCAAAAGCTCGTAGTTGAGCTAAACCAGAAGGTCCTGCACCGATTATTGCTACTTTAGTCATAAAAGATCTCCATTTAAAATTATTATATAATCTACTTTACTAACAAAATGTTAAAAATTACAATAAATATATCTTATTACAGTAATATTATTGATATAAATCAAATGAGTAAATCTTGTAAAAATAAAGCTTTAAACTTCAGCTTATGAAAAAAATAGTTATAATTGGTGCTGGTGCAATGGGGTCTGCTTTTGCAGTTCCATGTTTAGATAATAAAAATGATGTTACAATTGTTGGAACACATTTAGAGGACAACCTAATTGAAAGTATTAATTCTAATAATCATATACATCCAGCATTAAAGACACAATTACCAAAAGAAATTAAATTTGAGCGATTTGAAAAATTACAAACTATTTTAAAACAAAATATTGATATTATTGTTTGTGGAGTAAGTTCAGTAGGTATTGAGTGGTTTGTTCAACAAATTTCAAAAAAATATAAAAAGAAAATACCAATTGTATTATTAACCAAAGGTCTATCCATAGTAGATAATGAGCTCTCTACACTTTCAGACAAAATTAAAAATCTTTTAGAGAAAGAAGGTCATTCTGAAATTAATATTTCAGCTATCAAAGGACCATGTTTAGCTGCAGGATTAGCAAATAAAATGAGAACAGGAACAGTTATTGCAAATAAAAACTTAAAAGAAAGTCAGTTCCTAAAAGAAACAATCTCAACTAACTATTACTCTACTGAAATCTCAGAAGATATAAATGGTGTTGAGTTATCAGGAGCAATAAAGAATATTTACTCAATGCTAATTGGAGCATCTGAAGGCTTGAGCAATCCCAAAGCATCAAAAGATATTCAGTCAAAATATTTTTTAAATACTGCAGCGTCTTTGATACATAGATCAATTTCTGAAATGGTAGAGTTTGTTTCTAATTATGGAGGTAAAGCAGAAACAGTTTATGGTTTAGCGGGTTTAGGAGACTTATATGTTAGTGCAATAGGAGGAAGAAATAGTTTGATGGGAAAGTATTTGGGTGAAGGACATCTGTATAATGATGCTAAAGAAAAATTTATGAAAGATATTACTGTAGAAGGTGCTCAATTAGCTTTAGAAATTGGACCAAAAATTTTACAAGATTTAAATCCTCAGCATTTCCCGCTAATGTTTAGTATGCTGCAAACTATTTGTGAAAATAAAAAATTACAAATTGACTGGTAAAAATTTTAAAATAGACCTTCTATTTCACCATCTTTATTAAGCTTGATTGAGTCAGCCGCAGGCACTCTTGGTAAACCTGGCATTGTCATTATAGCCCCACAAACAACAACTATAAATTCTGCACCAGAAGAAAGCCTTATTTCTCTAACTGGTAATGCGTGACCTGTTGGTGCACCTTTAAGACTAGGATCAGTTGAAAAACTATATTGAGTTTTTGCAATACAAATTGGTAATTCACCATAACCAGCTTCTTCAAAACTTTTAAGTTGATCTCTAATTTTTGTATCAGCGATAACTTCATCTGCTCTGTAAATCTCTTTTGCAATTGTCTCTATCTTTTTAAATAAAGGTGTTTTGCTCTCGTATAAAAACTTAAATTTAGCTTCATTTTTTTCACATAAATCAGCAACATGAGCTGCTAGTTCCTTTGTTCCTTCACCACCGTTTGCCCAGTGAGTACAAAGACTTGCCTTAACTCCCAATCCATCACAAAATTCAATTAAAGCTTTTACTTCATTATCAGTATCTTTAATAAAATGGTTAACTGCAACAGCAACAGGTAACCCAAATTTTTTTATATTTTCAATATGTCTTTCAAGATTAATCAATCCTTTTTTTAGAGCTTCTACATTTTCATTTTTCAGATCATCTTTGGCAACCCCACCATGCATTTTTAATGCTCTAATTGTTGCAACAATTACTACACAGCTCGGTTTAAGATTTGATTTTCTACATTTTATATCAAGAAATTTTTCTGCACCAAGATCAGCACCAAACCCTGCTTCAGTCACCACATAGTCAGCAAGCTTTAGTCCTGTTTTTGTAGCAATTACAGAGTTGCATCCATGAGCAATATTTGCAAATGGACCACCATGAATAATCGCAGGATTATTTTCTAAAGTTTGAGTTACGTTAGGTCTAATAGCATCTTTTAATAATACAGTCATCGGACCTTGAGCTTTCAAATCTTTTGCATAAACAGGTTTTCTATCTCTCGTGTACGCTATTGTAATATTCCCTATTCTTTTTTCTAGATCTTCTAAATCATTTGATAAACAAAAGATCGCCATGATCTCTGATGCAACAGTTATATCAAATCCATCTTCCCGAGGAAATCCATTTGCGATACCACCTAAATTAATATTTATTTCTCTCAAAGAACGATCGTTCATATCCATCACTCTTTTCCAAACAATTCTTCTTACATCTATATCTAATTTATTTCCCCAATAGATATGATTATCGATTAAAGCAGATAATAAATTATGTGCAGAAGTTATTGCATGAAAGTCTCCAGTGAAATGTAAATTAATTTGTTCCATTGGAACCACTTGTGCGTATCCACCGCCAGCTGCTCCACCTTTCATACCAAATGAAGGGCCAAGACTTGGCTCTCTTAAACATACAATAGATTTTTTTCCAATTTTATTTAGACCATCGTTAAGTCCAACTGAAGTAGTGGTCTTACCTTCACCTGCTGGAGTAGGAGTGATTGCGGTAACTAAAATTAATTTTCCGTCTGGTTTATCTTTTAAGGTATCTAAATATTCTAAATTAATTTTTGCAATGTGTCTGCCCATTGGACTGAAAGCAGCACTTTCGTCAGGTACATTTATTTTCGCTAGAATATCATTTATAGGTTGCATTTTAGCTTCTCTAGCTATTTGAATATCTGACTTAACTTCGCTCATATAGAATCCTACAAGTTATAAATTTCTTTGATGACTTCTTACCCCTTTTTGACATCTTTGGAAACTTCTAAAAAATATATATAAAAAAAATAAGAACTATTTATATTCATTGAGATAAAAATATCTGATGCAAAAATATTCAATTTTCAATCTAATTAAAAATGCTTTTTCTGGGCACCAAAACTGGGATTTGGCATGGAAAGATCCAACACCTAAGAAAGAATATGATGTTGTAATCATTGGAGGTGGTGGTCATGGTTTAGCGACTGCATATTATTTAGCAAAAGAACACAACATTACTAATGTTGCAATCATTGAAAAGGGTTGGATTGGTGGTGGAAATGTTGGCCGTAATACTACAATTATTAGATCAAATTATATGCATGATGATAATGCGCTTTTTAGTGAATTTGGAATGGATCTATGGAGAAAGATGAGCCAAGATTTAAACTACAACGTAATGTTTTCACCAAGAGGAATTATTAATCTTGCTCACTCAGATGCCCAAATGAATGTTTATGCGAGAAGAGGAAATTCAATGAGACTGAATGGAATAGATGCAGTTTTATTAAATAGAGAGCAAGTTAAAGAAATTATTCCAATGGCAGATTTTTCTGAAAATGTGAGGTTTCCAATTTTTGGGGGATTGATGCAACCAAGTGCTGGAACAGCAAGACATGATGCTGTTGCTTGGGGGTATGCAAGACAAGCAGACTCAATGGGAGTTGATATAATTCAAAATTGTGAGGTAACAGGATTTGACGTTGTTGGCGGGAAGATTAATGGAGTAAGAACTTCAAGAGGTGACATCAAGGTTAAGAAAATCGGATTATGCGTTGCTGGAAGTACAAATATTTTAGCAGAGAAATTAAATATGACATTACCTGTAGAAACTCATTTACTTCAAGCTTGTGTTTCAGAGCCTGTAAAACCAATTTTAGATAGAGTAGTTACTTTTGGAGCTGGACACTTTTATATTAGTCAATCTGACAAAGGTGAAATGGTAATGGGTGGGGATCTTGATGGATATAATAGTTATGCACAAAGAGGTAACCTGCCAACTTTACAACATGTGTTAACAGAAGGAATAGCAATGATGCCGTTCTTAAGTAAATTAAAAATGTTGAGAACTTGGGGTGGAATAATGGATATGTCTATGGATGGTTCTCCAATAATTGATAAAACACATATTGAAGGTTTATATTTAAATTGTGGTTGGTGCTACGGTGGATTTAAAGCAACTCCTGCATCGGGTTGGACATTCGCTCATACAATTGCTCAAGACAGGGTTCATAAATTAAATGCTGGTTATAGTTTAAATAGATTTAACACAGGTCACTTACTTGATGAAAAAGGACTTGGAACAAAAACTTGGATTTCATAAATGCTTCATATTAAATGTCCACACTGTGGAATGAGATCACAAAATGAATTTTCTTATGGTGGTGATGCAACTGTTAAAAGACCAGAACTTAATAAAGAGGTAACAGATCAAGATTGGGATAACTTTGTCTATAATAGAAAAAGTTTAAGGGGAAAACATTTAGAGTTATGGCAACATTTATCAGGGTGCAGACAATGGATAAAAGTTGAAAGAGACACTGCAACTCATGAAATATTTAGAACGCTAAAAGCTAATGAGGATAATTTATAATGGATCAAAGTTATCGATTATCAGATGTTGGTTTAATAAATAGAGATAAGAAATTATCTTTTAAGTTTAATGGTAAAACTTATTATGGTTATGAGGGAGACACTTTAGCCTCAGCTTTAATAGCTAATGGTGTTCATTTAATCGGTAGAAGCTTTAAATACCATAGACCAAGAGGTTTTTTTGGTGCAGGAGTTGATGAACCTTATGCAATTGTTCAATTATATAGAAATGGTGAAACTGAACCTAATATTAAAGCCACAGAACAAGAGCTTTTTGAAGGGTTAGAGGCAACAAGTGTAAATTGCTGGCCAAGTGTAAACTTTGATATTGGAGCAATAAATAATTTCTTTAAAATATTTTTACCTGCTGGGTTTTATTACAAAACTTTTATGTGGCCAAAAAGCTTTTGGTACAAAGTTTATGAACCATTTATTAGGAAAGCAGCAGGTCTTGGTGTTGCATCTACTAAACATGATAAAGAGAGATATGAACATAAATATGAATATTGTGATTTATTAATAGCTGGTTCGGGCCCATCAGGTTTAGCGAGTGCATACGCTGCAGCAAAAAATGGAGCAAGAGTTATTTTAGCTGAAGATAAAGCTAGACATGGAGGAACTTTATTAACTAGTGATGCTAATATAGGAAATCAATCAGGCAAAGAGTGGGCTGATGGAATAATTTCAGAACTTAAAGAAATGCCTAACGTTGTTGTTAAAAACAGATCACAGGTTTTTGGATATTATGATCATAACATGCTGGTAATGTCTGAAAGAATTAGTGATCACCTTCCGCAGACAAAAAAATACCATCCAAAACAAAGACTTTGGTACATTAGAGCAAAAGAGGTTTTAATTTCTTCAGGATCAATTGAAAGACCAATTGTTTTTGGAAACAATGATACACCAGGAGTAATGCTTTCATCGGCAGCAAAAGAATACCTTAAAGTTTATGGAGTATTAGTCGGAAGAAATCCTTTAATATTTACGAATAACGATAGTGGTTATGAAACTGCAATTGAATTTAAAAAAAATGGTGTTGAACCAATTATTTTAGATACAAGAAAAGATCCTCAATCAGAAGTAGTCGATGAAGCAAAAAATTTAGGAATTAACATTAAGTTTTCTTATGTGGTAGTCGCCGCTCAAGGTTATAAAAAAGTAAAATCAGCAGATATTGCAAAAATTTCAGATGATAAAGAGCAGCTTGGTATGGTAGAAAATATTAAATGTGATTGTATATGTGTTTCAGGTTTTTGGACACCAACAATTCATTTAGCTTCACAATCTGGAAATAAAACAAAATTCAATGAAGATATTGATGCATTTGTTCCAGGAACATCAAAACAAAACGAAACAACGTTAGGCGCTGCAAATGGAACTTATACTTTAGAGGAGACTTTGAAAAGTTCTTTTGAAACTGGTCATGAGTTATCAAAAAAAATTACTAACAATAATAATGAAATTTCATTTCCAAATGTAGTCGAAAAAAAATCAACAACTCACGACAAGTTTTGGTGTGTGCCATTACCTGAGGGAAAAAATTATAAAAGATTTTTAGATTTTCAAAATGATGTTGCGGTTTCTGATGTAGAGATAGCACTTAAAGAGGGTTATCGATCAATTGAACATGTAAAAAGATATACGACGCTTGGTATGGCAACTGACCAAGGCAAAACGAGTAATTTAAATGGCTTACAATTAGTATCAAATATTGAAAATAAAGTAGTACCAAATGTTGGTCATACTACTTTTAGACCACCGTACACTCCTGTTTCAATAGGAGCAATTGTTGGAAGAGAAGTTGGAAAACACTCAAAACCAACAAGAAAATCACCAATGCATTCATGGCATGAAAAAAATAATGCAGTTTTTGTTGATGCAGGTGTGTGGTTGAGACCTAGATATTATAAACAAGGAGATGAAAATTTATTTGAGGGATCAAAAAGAGAAGCAAAAAATGTAAGAACAAATGTAGGAGTTTGTGACGTAACTACATTAGGTAAAATAGATATTAAAGGACCAGATGCAGCAGAACTTTTAAATAGAGTTTATACAAATGCATGGTTAAAGTTACCAGTTGGTAAAGCAAGATACGGTGTGATGTTAAGAGAAGATGGGATTGTTATGGACGATGGAACAACTACAAGAATTTCAGAAAATCATTATCACATGACAACTACTACCGCACAAGCTGCAAACGTTCTTTCACATTTAGAATATTATTTACAACTAGTATGGCCCGAATTAAATGTGAATGTAGTTTCAACTACAGAGCAATGGGCAGGAGCTGCAGTTGCTGGACCTAAATCTAGAGATTTATTACAAAAACTATTTCCAAATTCTGATGTATCAAATGAAGGATTGCCTTTTATGGGTTACATGGAGGGAGATTTGTTTGGAGTTAAGGCTAGAATTTTTAGAATTTCATTTTCTGGTGAGCTTGCATATGAAATAAATGTTGAGTCTGATAACGGAAACTTTATGTGGAAAAAAATTATGGAAGTTGGTCAACAATTTAAAATTCAACCATATGGAACAGAGGCATTATCAACTCTTAGAATTGAAATGGGACACGTTGCAGGATCTGAGCTTGATGGAAGAACAATACCTTATGACAATTCTTTAGAAGGATTATTAAGTAAAAAGAAAGATTTTATAGGCAAAAGATCTTTAACTAGAGAAGCATTTGTAGCTGAAGATAGACAAAAAGTTGTTGGAGTTGTTCCTTTAGATAAAAAAACAAGTATTCCTGAAGGATCGCATTTAGTTAAAGATTCAAATGCACCATTACCAAATCCAAAATTAGGTTATATTTCAGCTTCATGTTGGAGTGTTGAGCATGATAATCCATTTTCTTTAGCAATATTGAAAGATGGAAAAAACATGATTGGTGAAAAGTTATTTGTAATGTCTCCAGTTAAAAATAAGGTAATCCCAGTTGAAATAGTCTCATCACACTATGTTGATCCAAAAGGTGAAAGGGTTAGATCGTGAGTTTAATATCAGCTTTAGCAAATGTTCATTCAAAAGGTCAATTCGGTGACCATGAAGGTAAAAATGAAAATGATCTTTTAAAGATTTCTGAGATAAAGAATTTATTAATAGTTCAAATAGTTCAATACAAAAATTCTACAGTTTCAATTGAAAGTGTTGAAATTGATGGTTTAAAATTAAAAGACCAGCCATTAAGCGTAATAAGTAATAACGATACAAGAATTTTATGGAATGGACCAAAAAATTGGCTTTTGGTTTCAACAAAAAAAGATTTACTTAAAAATATTTCACAAAATTTTAAAGAAACAGATTTTGCGGTAACTGATTTATCTCATTCAAAAGCTATAATTGAAATAGAAGGTCAGGATGCTAAAGAAGTTTTAAAGAAAGGCTGTCCTTTTAATTTTAATACTTTAGAAAAAAATAATTCAATAAATTCTACTTATAATGGAATAGCTTTCACGGTTGATATGCTAGATGACAACTCAGATAAAGTAAGATTGTTTGCTCTTAGAAGTTTTGGTGAGTCTTTGTATCACTCTATTACAGATGCTTCTTTAGAATTTGGCTTTAAATCTTTGTAAGGTTTAAAACATTCTATCTAAATATTTTTAATCTCGTGTTGCAATGTAAACACCAATGGTGGTTATTAAAAAACCTAAAAGATCTAAATTAGTTAAACTTTCATTTAAAAACAACCAAGCCATGAGAGCGGATGTTGCTGGTATTAAAAAAAATATAGAAACAGTTTTACTTGCCGAGTTATTTTTAATTAAATACATCAATATTGTAAAAGCACCAAATGACACTAAAAATATTTGGTGACTCATAGCAATTAAAAATGTTTGTGAAAAATCAATATATGGTTTTGCAAAAAATATTATAACCAATAGATGAAAAGTAAAACCACCTATAGCTTGATACATGTTACTTACTGATAGAGGTAAATTATTACTAAGTTTCTTTTGCCAAATAGTCGAAGATGTTATTGCAATTAAAGCTATTATGGTTGCAACCAAACCAGCTATTGGAATTTCTGAACCAATATCTAAACCTAAAACTAAGGTTGCGCCAACAAACCCAAGCAAAACTCCAATCCATTGTTTAATTGACACTTTTTCATTTAAAATTGGCCCACTTAGAGCATTTGTTAAAATTGGTTGAAGAGTAACTATTAAAGCAGCAATTCCTGTAGGCATTCCTTTTGAAATTGAATAAAAAACCCCACCTAAATAAAATCCATGAAAAAGAACACCACTAAAAAAAGACTCAATAAAGTTTTTTTTATTTATTAAAATTTTTTGTTTTGAATAGATAGAAAATAAAAAAAAACCAATAGCAACAATTGAAAATCTAAACGCAAGTGCTGAAAATGGATCACTGTTATCTATTATTGGTTTTGTAGTAATGAAGGCTGATGACCACAATAAAATAAAAATAAACGGAAAAATTTTAACCATTTTTGTTTTATAGATGAATATTATTCTTATTCTCTTAAATTATACTCAAATTGAACTCATTCTATCTTGAGTTGAATCTTTAAATATGCATTACTTCAGTATACTTTATGAAATTTTCAAAAATATCATTAATATTTGTAACTCTTATCGTCTTAAGCGGATGTGTTCAATCTACAGCATTGCTTGGTCCCGGAATTACAGTAGTAACATCAGGTAACATTCTACAAGCTGGATTTCAATATGGGGCTAATACAGCAATTAAAAAAGAAACTGGTAAAGATCCATTTAATCACATGTTAGATGTAGTTGATAACATTGAAAATGATAGTGAAAACAAAAGATCTCTTAAAGATTTAAAAGAATGGGCAGAAAATAAAGCTTTGTTAGTCAGAAAAAAATTAACAAACTAGTCTAATATATTTAAAAGAATTAATTCTTTTTGTTTTGTTTCTTTGCACCACATTTCATAACTTTCACAAACTCTCCACAAATGATCAAAAGCTCTTTGAGATATTTCTAAGGGAAAGTGACTTTTTGTATAATAAAGTTTTGGAATTTTCATTAAAAACTTAACCATCGAGTCTTTCTGAATCTCTAAAAGTCTCATTGTCTCATCGTTAATTTTTTTACCAGTTTGTTTGTCTATAAAATCATTTTTTTTTAATTCTAAAAACCATTGATTATGAAATTCTCCAGAACTTATCAAATCATAATCTTTTGTTGTCATAAAAACTTCAAATGCTTGAATGTTAGTCATTTCAGAGTTTTCTTTTTTAATATTTACTACTTTAGAGTAAATTAATTCTGCAACTCTTAGAACGTAAGGCTTGTCGTTATCAATTGGCATGAATTAACTTTTGTGTTTAGCCATTGCAGAAGTTGCAAGTATTAAATTAGGGTCTAAAAAAATTTTAGATGACTTCACATTACTGAATGATTTAAAAGCAAAAATTGCTATTGGAAGCTCTGTGCAGCCTAATATTATTTTTTTACATTTCATTTTGATTAATTCATTAATTGCAGGTTTTATTGCTTTTGCAGCAGCTTTGACGTCACCCATTTTCACAAATTTTATGGCTTTATTTACAGATTTTTTTTGAAATTTTTGAGAGGGTTGTATTAAATTATAATCTTTATTAAAAATTTTATTATATACACCAGTTTTTAGTGTTCCTTCAGTAGCTAATAAGCCAACTTTTGAATTTTTTTTACAATTTTTTTTTGTAAATTTAAAAACTTCTTTTGGCATATTTATAATAGGAATATTTATTTTTTTTTGTAAATCATCAAACCAGTAATGTGCTGTATTGCAAGGGATGACAATAAATTTACATTTATTTTTTTCAAGTAATTTGCACCCCTGTAGTAAGCTTTTTAAAACAAGATTATATTTTTTTTTACTATTAGAATTTGAAGATTTATTTGATAAATTACCCGTTTGAACTCCAATAGACTCTGGTCTACCAGGTATGTTAGATTTGTTATAAAGGATAAATAAAGGATACTCTTGATCAATTTTTCCTCTATTTAAAATTGCAAGTTTGTTACAAAAATCTAAACCTGCTTGCGTTCCCATTCCACCTAAGATACCGATCATAATATATTTTTGAAATTAATTTATTTAGATTGCTTTATTAATTCCTCTCATAAAAACTATAAGTAGGCAACCATTTTCCGTGTGCGAGTTATGAGTACTTCCAGGTTCAAAAGTTACAAAATCACCTTTTTTAAATATTTTACCATCTGCATCTTGTAACTCTCCATCTATCACATAAAATTCTTCAAATCCTTGATGTATATGTGGTAAGCTTTTAGCGCCTGGATCCATCTTAAGTATGTATGTACCAAAGCCACCATTTTTTTTATCATAACTTATCTTGTGCCAGCTCATGCCTTTAACGGGCTCACCATAGTTATCAAATGGTTTAAATTCTAGATTGTTGATATTGTTTATAAATCTATTACTCATATTAATAATACATATCGTACTATTAAATTTTAATATTTAAAAATTGTTTTAAGAGGATTTTGGCATTGGCTGAATTTAAATATTTCAATCTAAAGATTAAAACTCTAATTTTTCAGCCAATAGCAAGTGTGAATTATGCAGTTTTTAAGTTAACTGCTGAAGGACCTTTAGGACCATCTTCAACATCGAAAGTCAAAGCTTGACCCTCATCTAAACCGTTCATACCAGCATCTCTTACAGCTGAAACATGTACAAACACATCTTTTTCTTTGTCTTCTCTTTCAATAAAACCAAAACCTTTAGTTGGATTGAACCATTTTACTTTTCCTTGTAGACTCATATTTATCTTCTTATTTTTCGTTGTATTAATTTATTACTTATAATTAAGTAATTCTGGCTTTGTTTAGATTAATTAGGGTTTTGTCAACAAAATTGATTAAATTTTGATTTTTTTTATAAGCTCTTAGTCAGATAAACAGAGTTTACATCCTCTTTATAATGAGCAAATGGGTCACATATTTCAAAACCACATTGTTTAAATAATCTTCTAGCAGGCTTGAAGAAATCACCAGCACCAGTTTCTATACTTAACTTTTTAATATCTAGCTTTTTAGCTTCATTAATTAAATGATTAATTACGTTAATACCATTTCCCATTCTTCTAAAATTATCATGAATTCTAATTGATTTGAATTCTCCATGCTCTTTATCCAAAAACTTTAAAGCACCACAGCCCATCAACATATCTTCTTGCCATAAACTCCAAAATTTTATTGATGAAACTTTTAATCCAGGAATATCTAAAACGTGAGCACTCCCTTCGGGTGAGGCTGCTCTTAATTCAATAAAATGCCTTGTAAGCAGCTCATGTACTTTAGGATCATCAAAATTACCTTCTATTGATTTTAACATTTATACTAAAGTTGTTAGGTGACCCATTTTTCTTTTTTCTTTAATCTCCTTTTTAAGATAATCAAAAAAGAACTCATTTTCTTTAAATTTAGATAATTTTCTATATTCAGATATTTGATCTCCAATTAAATTAACCATTGTTGCATTAGATAATTTTTTTAACGGTAGTTGTTCTAAACCACATACTGCTCTAATATGGTTTTCAAATTGACTTACATTATATGCATTAATTGTGAGATGGCCAGAATTGTGAACTCTTGGAGCAATTTCATTAACATATAAATTGTCATTTCTATCAATAAAAAATTCTACACATAATGTTCCGACATATTTTAGCTCTTCAGCTATGGACATCGCCCAATCTTTAGATTGATTGTAAATTTTTTTATCAATATCTGCAGGAATTTTTGAAAATTTTAATATTTGATCTTCATGCTTGTTTTCTATTGGTTCATAAATTTCATATTTTTGGATATTAAATCTAGTAATAATGATTGAAATCTCTTTTTTTAATTTAACTAACTTCTCTAAAATATAACCTTTTGAAAAATCAATGTTTAGTGAATTAAATTCTTCAATTGAATTAATAGGATATTGTCCTTTTCCATCATATCCAAGAGTAGTTGTTTTTAAAATACCTGGCAAAAGATCATCAAGAGCTTCAATTTCAGACTCGTTTTCAACAGATGCATATCTTGTTGTTCTGATATTTAAATTATTTACAAAATCTTTTTCTGCCAATCTATGCTGAATAAGTCTGTTTACAGACGGTTTCGGTAAAACAGGTTTCAATTTATTTATTTCACTTAATGTTTCAAAAGGAATATTTTCAAATTCATAAGTGACATAATTAACTAAATTTACAAATTCAATAATCTTTTCCTTATCGTTGTAGGTACCTGAAATAAATTTATTACAAAAATTTTGTGCAGGCGCGTCAGGATCATCACAATAAATAACAGTTTTGATATTTAATTTTTTTGCTGATATCGCAAGCATACTACCAAGTTGGCCACCACCAATAATACCAAGTGTTATTTCTGACATCTTACTTAGGTTTTTTTTTAATAGATTTTGTTTGTGATAATCTCAAATTATTTAAATTTTTTTTTATAGTTGGATTATTATTTGCAATAATTGAAGCAGCTAACAAAGCAGCATTAATTGCACCATCTTCACCTATAGCTAGTGTACCAACAGGTATACCTTTTGGCATTTGTGCAATTGATAGCAAACTGTCTAATCCTTTAAGTTTTTTACTCTCTATTGGAACGCCTAGAACTGGCAAAGGAGTTAACGCAGCAATCATTCCTGGTAAATGGGCAGATCCACCCGCCCCAGCAATAATAACACCAATATTATTTTTCTCAGCAGCAGAAGCGTATTCATACATTCTTTTAGGAGTTCTATGTGCTGATATAATTTTTGTTTCAAAAGAAACTCCAATTTTTTTTAGAGTTTTTTCAGCAAGTTGCATGGTTTTATAGTCAGATTGACTACCCATTATTATTGAAACTTTTAAAGGTTTATTTTTTTTCATGAAGAATACTAAAAGTCTTATTTCAAAATTAGCTTAAAATTTCAATAAAATTAATAGTATTTAAAAACCATTTTGATTAAAGTTACTCATAATATGAATTTTAAAATTGATAATCTACAATACTGTAATTGGTCTAGAAAAATTTTTGAATATAATAGATCTGCGGGACTAGACGCGGTCCACGTAACAATTGTTTATCACGAAGATTATCATGAACTTTTAGAAGAAATTAAAAAATGGGAAATACTTTTTTCAGAAAACTCTGACTTAATATTCCTTGGAAGAGACTATAAAGATATTGAAAAAGCAAATTCTGAAAAAAAAACAGCAATTTTTTTTGGTTTTCAAAATTGTTCCCCAATTGAAGATGATATTAGTTTAGTAGAAAAGGTTCATAATTTAGGATGTAGATTTATGCAACTCACCTATAATAACCAATCATTACTAGCAACTGGCTGCTATGAAAAAATAGATAGTGGAGTTACAAACTTTGGTCGTGAAGCAATAAAAGAAATGAATAGAGTAGGTATAGTGGTTGACATGTCTCATTCAGCAGAAAAGAGTACATTTGATGCAATTGAATTAAGTGAAAAACCAATAGCAATAACTCATGCAAACCCGACATTTTGGCATGCTGCAAAAAGAAATAAATCTAACGATCTTTTAAAAACGCTAAGCGAAAGTGGCGGCATGTTAGGGTTATCTTTGTACCCACATCATTTAAAAGATAACACGAATTGTACAATTGAAAGTTTTTGTGAAATGGTTGCCAGAACAGCTGAAATTATGGAGTTAAAAAATATAGGTATTGGTTCTGATCTCTGCTTAGATCAACCAGACAGTATTGTTGAATGGATGAGAAATGGCACTTGGTCTAAAAGTAAAAATTATGGAGAAGGTTCTAAAAATAAACCTGGCTTTCCTAAACAACCCGAATGGTTTGAGGATGCTAGAGGATTTAAAAATATTGAAAATGGCCTTAAAAAGATAGGATTTTCAGATAGTGAGACATATGGAATACTAGGAAACAACTGGTATAATTTTTATAAATCAATTTAATTATGAAAATTGAGTTAAGAGACCCAAATACAATTATGAAATTATCAAGATTAGGATCATTTCATCAGTCAAAATTATCATTTTTGAGAAGTTTTTTAAGTGAGTTTAAAGATTGGGATTACAATAGGGATATTTTTAACTTAGACCAAGAAGGTTATGGAGAAGCGGTTTATTCATTTAAAAAAAAAGATAGAGTTTATTCTTTAGTATGTTTTGCAAATCCAATTAAAGATGAAGAAAGATCTGATAGGGTTATAGCCACTAAATGGGACGCAGCATTTACATTACATGATGGTATTCCAAGCTCTGATGATATTAAAAGATTAAAAGACGAAGTTCCCAAACAGGAAGTAGGGAGACTTACGTTTAAAGAGTTAACTCTTTCAAGAGCCAACAAATCAGTAAGAGTTTTTAACCATGTTGTAGAAAGTCTAAGTGAGGGTAAACAACCTGATGTAAACTTATTATCTAAAGTTGGTTATTTGTATAGAACCACAGCGGTTTATGGATCTGGTAAATTTGGACTTGCTGATAGATTTAGAATTAAAAATAGAGAGGAAATTAATGGTCCTTTCAGATTAGAGATGATGTTAGTTTACCTTGTAAGACAATTTACTTTTGATCAAGTAAATCATGTTGCACATTGCAAAAACCCAAAAAAAGCAGTGAAATTAGATAAGAAAATTTGTAAAAATTTAGGTATTGGCAACTCAACAGGCCTTGGCATGGCCCCTTTTATAGTCAATCATCCAACATTGTTAAATAATTGGATCCTTAGCAGAGAAATGGCATTAAAAGAAATTAGAGAAATAAAAATTGTTGAAAATGAGGATAGTGAACTTTTTATAGATTGTGTGAAAAAATCTATAAAAAATATTACTAGCTGGAATACAGATAGTGAGTATCAACAAAAAAAAATTAGCTTACTCCTTAAGAATGTTGAAAAATTTATAAATTACATTGAAAATAATTTTGATTTTAAAACTGAATATCCATTTAATGAAATATATTTGTGGTTAGAGCAAAACACTTGTGAGGAATGTATAGAATATATCGTTTCTATAATGATGGAACCCTATAACAATATTACAAACCCTTTAGTTAGCAATATGAGCTCTGATGAAGATAAGTATTTTAACATTCCAACTAATCGAACAGTGCAAGAATTAAGAGACATTATTGAAATTAAATATCCAAATATTTTAGATATTAATTTTGATCAAAAAGAAAATCATCAAAATTTCTGGTTTATTTCTAAAAATAAAGAAGAACCTAGATTAGCGGATAGATTTGAAGAACATGGATCTGAGCTTGAGCAGCCACTTGCTGTTGCAAGAGACATAAAAAAACTTTATGAAAAATTATTGTCTGAAAAAAATAATTCATCTATTGCTGAATTTTTATCCTTAAACTCAGAATTAAGACACGTTGTTAGAAGAGCTTTTATAATAGAAAAATTTCCATATTCAGAAATTCAAGATAATACAATTGGTAAAAATATTGTCCCTATTGATATGTTGAGGCTTAAATTGTCTTTTTTTGGTGCATTAAAGTTTGATCCAAGATCAGATAAATGGTTAAGAATTTGCATGTTCCAAGGCGCACCATTGCCAGATGAATTAAAAAACTACGATGAGCAATGGGTATATAAAACTAATAATTAATTATGAGATCTTTAAGTGAAATTGAAACTGCAACCAAAAGAGCAAGTAGAGCAGTTGGTTTTTCGTGGGGAAATTCTGAAGAAGTAGGAAAATCTATACGATTATTAGAGATGTTTGGATTGCAAGGAATTAAAAATTTAAATTATTATTATAAAGAGAAAGATACAAAAAATTTTGAAGAATTAAATTTAATTAGCGAAAAAAACGAACCTACTTCAGAAGCTTTCTGCCCAATTATACTTGGAATTAGTTTTTTGGATCAAATTAAATTGATAGAAAATTTTGAGACAATTAAATTTAAGAAAATTGCACATCCAATTATATTTTTATCATTTTTAAGCAGAGCATCAGAAATAAGTGGAAAAAAAATATATATTAAATTTGATCAAAATGAAATTTTGATGAATTTAAATGTAAATATTTCTTCAAATATTTTTAATAAAGAGTTTCCTAAATTTGCAAATGAAATTGAGATCAAATTTATTAATAACCAAGATAATTTCACAGATTCAGAGTGGAATAGCTTGTATAAATTAGCTGAAAATACTTTTGTTGAAGAAAGTGACAGTTTAAAACAAGGTGCCGCTGGGGCAGGACTTACAGATAATGACTGATAAATCAGAGCAAAAATATAGTGAAGAAATTGCTAAAGAATTAAACAATATTTGTGAAGAATGTAAGAAAGAAGATGAAAGTGTTTCTCAAAATTTAATTTTGACTAGTTATAAACTGTGTTCATCCTGTAGAGTTTCTAAAACTATTTTTCCAATTTAGCTGATCTGATTTACGGGCAGCATATTCATTCTACTCATTACAAAAGAAATAGATAAGAATGCTATTATCAAAAAAGATAAAAATACTATTCCAAAAGATTTTATATTAGATTTCAATCCTAATATTTGTTTGGTAGAGATGATTAATCCTGCAAAAATCCAAAATTGTGTAAGAAAAATGATTGGTATCATCATATTTGGAGTTACTGCAAAAAATCTAAGTAAACCAGGTGCATGAGCAAATCCAACTGCAGTTAAAACTTTTTTAAAAGGAACTTTTGTTTTTTTGTCTGGAAAAAGTTTAACACCAATTACATAAATAAAAATTGCCCAAACTAACCAAGTTATAATTGATGTAAGTCCTGACATGGCAACTGCAGTTTTAATGACTGTGTTTGCGGCTACAGCACCAGCAATTCCGTCTAAGATCATTATAAGTCCAGCAAAATAAACTGAAGCTTCTCCAAAGTTTTTATTATCTGTATAAAGAGACTTATCTAATTTAATTGATTTAAAAACTATATTTAAAAATTCACCAAACATTAATCTTTATTCTTTTTATTCTTTTGAGCTTTATACGAAACTATTAGTGGGAATATTATTAAAGCAATCGCAATAATAATGCAAATTACGATTAAAAAACTTTTAGTCATTGAGAAAATGGGGGAGCTTTATTAAAGCTCCCCCAAAATAGATTTAGCCTTTTACAACTTCTCTTGTATTTGCGTTGAAAGACTCTTTAAATGGAATATCCACTACTACTGCATCAACAGGTGTTCCTGGTGTGTCAGAGTATTTTTCAGGTAGATGAACTTTAAATTTAGTTCCAACAGTACCTTTTGGAAAGCCATTAGAGTTTAATGTTCCATCAAATGGCACATATCCCATAGCAATGTTTTGTTTTTTCTCTGGGTGATACCAAGGAGAGGTGATAAATCCAACTGGATCTCCACCATTCTCAGGTGACACTAGCCAAAAATCAGGAGCATACTCTTCAATTGGTTTTCCACCTAATTCAAGTCCAACTAATTGAAGCTTGTAAGGTTTTTTACCATCTTTAAGTTCTGCGCCCATTTTTTCCAAAGCAGCTTTACCTACGTAGTCACCTTTTTTGTTCCATTCACCTTTTCCAGATAATGAAACTTGGTAACCTAGGTTACACTGAAACGGATTGTGTTGAGCGTCCATATCTTGACCCCATGAAAGAATCCCTGCTTGAATTCTTCTATGGTGAGCAGGAGCAATAACCATTAGGCTATGTTTTTTACCTGCATCAAGAACAGCATTCCACATATCCTCAGCATATAAAGTAGAGTCTCTTAAATATATTTCGTACCCAGCTTCTCCAGAGAAACCAGATTGTGAAATGACACAACTTCTTCCACCCACCTTAACTTCTGCCAAACCGTAGAAAGGCATATTGTCAAAATCAACTTGATCCCCACAAAGGTCTTTCATTAAAGCTTTTGATTTTGGTCCTTGTATTTGTACTGGACTGACATCAATCTCTTCAATCGTACAATCAAATCTTCCATCAGCATTTACCCCTTGAAGGTACATACCAATATCAGAGTCTGATAAAGAGAACCAGAATTCATCTTCAGAAATTCTAAGAAGAATTGGATCATTTAAAACTCCACCATATGCATTACACAAGATTACATATCTTGCTCTCATAGGAGAAATTTTTGTTGCATCTCTAGTTATTACATAGTCAGTAAATTTTTCTGCATCCGGACCCTTAACTCTGATTTGTCTTTCAACAGCAACGTTCCACATAGTAACGTGATTTACAATTGCATCATACTCAACCATTGCTCCACCATCTTCTGGTTTTACATATCCTCTTGGATGATAAATACGATTGTAAACTGTTGCTCTCCAGCAACCTGCCTGCATTGATAAATGCCAATAAGGTGATTTTCTTACTCTTGTTGAGATAAGCATTTCAACTTTAGTTGGCCCACTTTGTCTTAAATTGTATGGTACTGCACGATCTGATTGATCAACTGTAGTAGCATGTTTTAACTTAGTATAGTCAAACTCATTAGACATAACTATTCTCCTTCAACCACTTGTTTGTTTCCTTCAAGCCGCCGAATGTATAAATGTGGAAGTTATCAGTATGTGATTTAACTTTCCCAATTAAATCATTAGGGTCTTTAGGTTTCAATAAATCTAACGCCTTAGTAAAATTAGACTTAAGAAAGTTAATGGAATTTTTCGCCCCGACAATATTAGCAAATTTTATTAAGCTAGATATTTTCATCGGCCCAGTAATTCCAACATGCACTGGTACGCTTTGTTTAGAAATGAAATCAACAATAGGTTGACTATCTAATAACCATTGGGTTACTATGTAATCAGCATAAGGCTTCTTATCCATCATTGCTTTTTCTAAATTTTGTTCTGGTATATCTGGACTTCCTTCAGGATGACCCGCAATACCAATTTTAATTCCTTCAAAAAAACCTGTTTCTAAAATTTGATATGAGCTATCAAACTTTCCAATTGGCTCTCTACTTCCTCCAATTACTAAAGCTTGCTTAACTCCTTGATCTTTACATCTTGAAACATAATCTTTTAATTCATCTTCATTTTTAATTGATCTAGCTGGAAAGTGTGGAACTGGATTAAAACCTTTTTTTACAAGGTCTCCCGATTTATCGGCAGTTTCTTTATAATCACCACCTGGTAACATTGTAACATAAACATCCTTCACAGATGGTAAAGTTTCTAGGTCAGTGTGTGGACCAATTTCCAATGAAAAATTCATTTTTTCCCGATCATTATCTTATTTGAAAAAGCTGTCAAAGAAATTCAGCATGTTCCAAAATGGAAATTTGTTGCCAAAAATTATGGCCATGGTAATTTTTTTTATGGGCCAAAATCTTAAAAATAATTCTCTCTCAAAAATCTTGGATATTAAGAAATTGATGAATGTGGACAAATCGATTGAGACTGCAAATGGGCTTCCAAACGAATGCTACACCAATGAGCAATATTTAGAATATGAAAGGGATAAGATTTTTTGTGATAAATGGACAGTAATTGGAGTGGGTAGCTCAATACCTAATGCTGGAGATGCTGAACCATACAATCTACTCGGGATTCCTTTGATGATAGTCAGAGACAGAGATCTTAATATTAGAGTATTCCACAATGTCTGCAGCCATAGAGGTTTTAAGCTTATAGACAAGCCATGCACTTTAAAGAATGTAATTAGATGCCCTTATCATTCCTGGTCATATGATTTTACTGGAAACCTGGTGGCTACCCCTCATATAGGAGGTTTAAATATTCATAATTCAGATCAATTTAAAAAGAATCAGAGCAATCTAAAAGAAGTTAGATCTAAAACATGGATGGATATTATTTTTGTTAATATTAATTCAAATGAAATTGAATTCGAAGAATATATCAATCCACTTGAACAAAGATGGTCTAAATTTATTAATCATGAAGATCAAAAATTATTAGTTCATTCTAAAGACCATGGTTCATTTGATTTAGAAGTTAAATGTAATTGGAAGTTTGCAATTGAGAATTATTGTGAAAGTTATCACTTACCAACTATTCACCCAGAACTAAACAAAGTATCAAATATTAATGATCATTATCACATTCAAGGGTTACCAAATCGATTTGCGGGACAAGGAAGTGAGAAATATGAACAACCAGTAAAAGGAAATAACAAATTTGATACATTTAAAAACTGGGAAAAAAAATCACTCAAAAATTCTGAATATATTGCACTTTTCCCAAATGTAATGATTGGATTGCACTTGGATCATTTTTATGTATTTTGGCTGGAACCACTTGCAACAAATAAAACTAAAGAACATATGCAAATGTATTATGTCGGTGATAAAAGTGCTAATGGTGAAGAACTTAAAGAATTGAGAAAAGAAAATGCAAGATTTTGGAAAGATGTAATGTTGGAAGATATAAGTGCAATCGAAGGAATGCAGGAAGGAAGAGGTTCACCAGTTTATAATGGGGGAAACTTTTCACCAGTTATGGATCAACCAACTCATCAATTTCATAAATGGGTAGCAAATAGTTTATTATAAAGATGAAAATTATTTTAATAATGGGTCTACCTGGCTCAGGAAAAACAACATTAGCTGAAGAATTAGCACCAATGCTTAATGCAAAAAGATTAAATGCTGATGAGGTTAGAAAAGAGGCAAATGATTGGGATTTTTCTGAAGAAGGAAGAAAAAGACAAGCAAGAAGAATGGCAGATTTTGCAAAAAAATTAAAAGAGAGAGGAAATTTTGTTGTAGCAGATTTTGTTTGCCCAACACCTGAAGCAAGAAAATTATTCCCTGCAGATTTTGTTGTTTGGGTTGATACTATTAAAGAAGGAAGATTTGATGACACTAATAAAATGTTTGTTAAACCGGATAAGTTTAACTTTCATGTGACCACGCAAGATGCTAAAAATTGGGCACCAAAAATATTAAAGGAGATAAAATAATGGCTCACGAATGGGATAATAAAAAACCAACAGCACAAATGTTAGGAAGATGGCAACCATTTCATGATGGTCATTACACTTTATTTAAAGAAATTGTAAAAAAAACAGGTCAAGTTTGTATTCAAATTAGAGATGTTCAAGGAGTTGATGACAATCCTTTTGATTTTGAAACAGTTAAAAAAAATATTGAAGACAGGTTAAATCCTGAATTTGAAGGTCAATTTAGAGTAATGCTTGTGCCAAATATCACCAACATTTGTTATGGACGTGGTGTTGGTTACAAAATAGAAGAAATTGAACTTTCGAAAGAAATTCAAGAAATCTCAGCTACTAAAATTAGAGCTAAGATGAGAGAAGAAGGAAAATTGGAATAAATTTTAATGAACGATAGATTAAAAACTATTGTAGATTTAGAAAATTATCCAATTCATGATCTGTCTTCCAGCAAGATACAAACAATAATTAAAAAATGTAAAGACGATTTAGAACAGTTTAGCTGCTCTACTATTCCAAATTTTATTTTACCAAAGTCAATTGAGACTATGAATTTTGAATTGGAAAAAAAAATTGATAAAGTTTTTATGTCGAAAAAAAGTATTAATCCATATCTTAACTCTAAGGATGATCCTTCTTTATCTCCAAACCATCCCAAAAGAACTTTTTTAGAGAGAGATAATGGATATTTAAACTCAGATCTTTTTGACAACGGCTCTGAAATGAAATTTTTATACGAGCAGGAAGAACTTTTAAAATTTGTATCCGCTTGTCTAGGGATCTCGCCAATATACAGATGGGCAGACCCATTGGCTTGTCACGCCTACAATGTAATGAGGTCGGAAGGAATTCTTCCTTGGCATTTTGATAGCTGTGAATTTACACTCAGTATAATGATACAAAAACCTGATGAGGGTGGAATTTTTGAATATTGTCCATTTATTAGAAAGCCAGGAAATGAAAATTTTGATGAAGTTAAAAAAGTACTAGATGGTGACAGAACAAAGGTTCGGCAATTAAAATTAGAACCTGGAGATTTACAAATATTTAAGGGTAGATTTACACTGCATAGAGTTACAAAAGTAAAAGGAGAAAAACCAAGATATCTTTGTATACCAGCTTATGTATTGGATCCTTGGAGAGTAAATACTCCTGAACATTCAGAAGCTATTTATGGAAAAGTTCTACCAATTCATATAGAACGAAATCAAGCTAGATCTGATGGTTTAGCTGATTGATATGGCAAGTAATATTAAAATAAAAAAAATAACTAATGAAATTGCATCAATTATTATTGATGAACAAAAAACTTATAATTCTTTATCGTTTAAAAATTTAACTGATTTACTTAAAGCTTTTAAAAAACTTGATACTGATAAACAATCAAAAGTTATTATTTTAGAAGGTGCCGGTAAAGGCTTTAGTGCAGGACACAATTTAAAAGAAGTTAGAGGATTAAAAAAAAGAGACAAATATCAAAAATTATTTAATCTTTGTTCAAAAGTAATGCTCCAAATTGTTGAGGGAAGAAAGCCAGTAATTGCAAAGATTCATGGAGCAGCTTTTGCTGCTGGATGTCAGTTAGTTGCAAGTTGCGATTTAGCTTACAGTGCCAATGATGCTTTGTTTGCTACTCCTGGTGTTAATATAGGGTTATTTTGTAGTACTCCGATGGTTGCTGTTAGTAGAAAAATTAATAGAAAACCAATGATGAAAATGTTGTTAACTGGAGAACCTATTAAAGCAAATTATGCAAAAGAAATTGGACTAATTAACGATTGTTATTTAAAATCAAAATTAGACAATGAGGTACTGAAAGTTGCTAAAACCATTGCCTCAAAATCAAATTTAACAATTAAAATTGGTAAACAAGCCTTTTATAAACAATTGGAAATGCCATTAAAAAAAGCATATGCATATACGAGTAAAATGATGACTGTGAATATGATGGCAATGGATGCTCAAGAAGGAATATCTGCTTTTTTGGAGAAACGAAAACCAAAATGGAAAAATAAATAATGAAAAACAAAAAAAATATTTTAATTATTATTTTTATTATTTCAGGAATGTATTTTGCTTTAAGTTTTAAAGATCACAATCTCAAAAGAGCTGTAGATGCATGTCTTGCTGGAAGTCAAAAATTATCAGAGTCAAAGATTACAGATTTAAAGGAAGCCCGAAAATTTTGTGAAGATCAGATAAAAAAAAATAAATAATTTATGTCTGAGATCAAGGATATTCTCTCAAAATACAAAACTATTGCAATGATAGGAGTGAGTAAAGATCCTGGCAAACCATCAACTATAGTTATGAAATATATGCAAAAATATGGATACAAAGTTATTCCAGTTAACCCAAGAGCTAAAGGTGAAAAAATCTTAGGCGAGGAAGTCTTTGAAAAAATAATAGATATAAAAGAACCAGTTGATATAGTTGATGTTTTTAGACCTTCCAAAGAAGTATTTCCCATTGCAGAAGATGCAGTAAAGATTGGAGCAAAAGTTTTGTGGTTACAGCTAGGTATTAAAGATGAGAATGCAAAAGAGTTAGTTGAAAAAAATGATATTGAATATATAGAAAATAAATGTACTAAAATGGAATACCAAAAACATTTTTTAAAAATTAGACAAGCATTCCCTGTTTTAAACAATTAAATGAATATAGTAAATTTTACACCTGTTACAGCAACTCTTGGGGGCATACTCATTGGCTTTGCAGTTGTGGTATTTTTTTTATTTAATGGCCGACTAGTAGGCATAAGTGGAATAGCTGCCAATGCTCTAACTAATAAAGATAATAAATTTGATAACATATTGTTTTTATTAGGTTTGGTGATCGGACCAATTCTTTATAGTTTGTTTGCTAATAACGAAATTAAAATCACAATCTCAAACTCTTTCATTTTGTTAATAATTGCAGGTCTTTTAGTTGGAATTGGAACTAGAATAAGTGGTGGCTGCACAAGTGGTCATGGCATTAGTGGTTGTGGAAGATTTTCACTTAGATCAATTGTTGCAACTGTAACTTTTATGATTGTTGGAATCTTAACAGTACTAGTAAAAAGTTTTATATGAATAAATTAGTTTCATTAATTTCAGGAATTGTTTTTGGTATTGGGCTAGTTATTTCAGAAATGATTAATCCTGAAAAAGTTTTAGGTTTTTTGGATTTGTTTGGAAACTGGGATCCTTCTTTAGCTTTTGTTATGATTGGTGCTTTAATAGTATCCTCACCACTATTTCATATAATCAAAAAAAAAGAAAAACCAATATTTGCTGAAAATTTTAACTATTCAAAAAACAAAAGTATTAATAATAAACTTATTTTAGGATCAGCAATATTTGGAACCGGTTGGGGATTAATCGGATTATGTCCTGGACCAGCAATATCATCAATTGCACTCTTAGATATTCACTCAATAACATTTGTTATAGCAATGTTTGTAGGTTTTTATTTAGTAAAGTTAATTAACTTTGATAATTAAAATTCATGAGTAAAAAAATATTTTTAGTTTATGGGCACTATAATGATAAATCTTTTAATGCCGCAATAAGAGATACCTTTATAAAAACAGCTGAAGAAAAAGGGAACAAAGTTGATGCTGTTGATTTGTATAAAGAAAAATTTGATCCAGTTTTTGCAGGTGAAGAACCTGGTGAAGATGTTTTAAACCATCGTCAAAGAATTGAAGAGTGCGATACAATTGTTTTAATTGCACCAATTTGGAATTTTAGGATGCCAGCAATAGTTGAAGGTTGGATAGATAAAGTATTAGCACCACCTTGGGCGTTTAGATTTAAACAGTTGTGGGGTAACTATGGTTATCCGATTGGAAATTTGAGACAAAAAAAAGCAATTATTTTTTGCACTTATGGATCTCCAAGATTAGCAATTACGACCTTTTTTTTAAACCTTCCTATAAGAAGACTAAAAAGAGGAGTATTTCATATGTGTGGCATATATAACATTGTTTATAGAAGATATTTTGCAGTACCATTTGTTAGTGATGCAAAAAGACAAGAATTTTTAGATGATGTTAAAAAGACTGCCATTAATATTTAAGGTTTTAGTTCTACTCTTAATCACAATTTCAATATCCAAAGCAGAAATATTAAAGCCAAGTAGCGATATTAATCCTAAAGAAGTGGTTAAAATTCAGCTAACAGGCCTTCAGAAAAATGACCTTAATTTTAAAGACAGTGGTATAGAGCAAACATGGAATTTTGCCCACCCAAACAACAAAAAGGTTACTGGTCCCCTAGGTAATTTTAAAAGGATGTTGAAGGGCAACTCCTATGAGATGATGATTAATCATTTAAGTCACACAATTACCCAGCTTGGAAGTAGCGAAAATTGGGCTCAATTTGAGGTAGTTATTTTAGATAAAAATAAAATCTATCATAAGTTCAATTGGCAGGTTGAAAAGTATACTGAAGAGGGTGAACTTAAAGACTGTTGGTTGACGAGCATGGTCTCAAATCCGATCCCACTAGGCAGTTCAATTTAATTATCCACAGATACAATTTTGTTTCGTTATTTCAAAAAATTTAGTAGGAATCGCGAATGAAAACAAAAACTAAAGTTGTAGTAGTTGGCGGTGGAGTAGTAGGTGTTAGTGCTCTTTACCATTTAGCAAAAAAAGGTTGGTCAGATGTTGTTCTTGTTGAAAGAAAAGAATTAACATCAGGATCTACTTGGCATGCAGCAGGATTATTACCTTTATTTAATATGAGTTATTCAGTTGGACAACTTCATAAATACGCAGTTGATCTTTATAAAAAATTAGAAGAAGAAACTGGAAAAAATGTTGGCTTTAGTGTTGTATCAAATATTCGTTTAGCAAGTACTAAAGATAGAATGGATGAGTATCATCAGTATGCTGGTGTAGCTCAAACTATTGGCGTCGATGTAAAATTTTTAACACCAGATCAAGTAAAAGAAATTTGGCCTTTGTGTCATACAGATGATTTAGTTGGTGCGATCCAACACCCTGAGGATGGATATATTCAGCCTGCTGATTTAACTCAAGCAATGGCAACTGGTGCAAGAAATATGGGTGCCGAAATTTATAGAAATACAAGTGTACTTTCAATGAAACAAACTAAAGATGGTTGGATTGTTGAAACTGACAAAGGTTCTATAGAGTGCGAACATATTATTTCTTGTTCAGGAAACTTTGCAAGACAAACTGGTAAAATGGTTGGCTTAGATATTCCTGTTATTCCAGTTGAACATCAATACATTGTAACCGAACCACATCCTGAAATTCAAAAAAGAAAAAAAGATGGTTTACCAGAAATGGGAGTTTTAAGGGATAGCGATAACAGATGGTACATGAGAGAAGAAGCAGGTGGATTAATTTTAGGTCCATACGAAGATGGTGCACCAGCTTGTTATGTTAATGGTCCCTCAAAAGATTCAGAGTATGAATTGTTTCAAGAAGATTTAGATAGATTAGCACCACACATTGAGGGTGCAATACACCGTGTTCCTGCGTTTGGAGAAGTTGGTGTTAAAAAAGTTTATAACGGTGCAATTTGTTATACACCAGATGGCAATCCAATTGTTGGACCTGCGTGGGGATTAAAAAACTTTTGGATTAACGAAGGACATAGTTTTGGAATTACTGCAGCGGGTGGAGCAGGATGGCAATTAGCTGAATGGATTGTTGATGGTGAGCCAACTATTGATATGCTTGGTGTTGAGCCTAGACGTTATGGAGATTATGCAACTAAGTCTTATTTAAAAGCTAAAAATGAAGAAGCGTATAGTCATGTATTTATTACCCACTATCCTGATGAAGAAAGACCTGCCGCAAGACCTTTAAGAACATCTCCTTGTTATGAAAGAATGAAAGATTTAGGTGCAGTTTTTGGACAAAAATTTGGTTGGGAAAGACCCAATTTTTTTGCAACAGATGGTATGGAGCAAAAAGATGACTGGTCGTTTAGAAGATCTAAGTGGTTTGAGGCTATTAAAAAAGAATGTCAAAACGTAAAAGACAATGTTGGACTTTTAGATATGACCGCATTTGCAAAATGCAGAATTAAAGGTCCAAAAGCTGAGGAATTTTTAGATCATTTAGTAGCAAATAAACTGCCAAAAAAAATTGGAAGAATTGGTTTGTGTCATGCTCTTAATACCAAGGGTGGGGTTCATTCAGAATTTACAATTATGAGAGAATCTGAAAATAGTTTTTATTTAGTATCTGCTGGAGCAAACTTAAGATTAGATCATGATTGGATTAAAAAATGGATGCCAGATGAAGGTGTTACCTTTGAAGATCTAACTAACAGCACGGGTGTACTGGTTGTAGCGGGCCCTAAATCAAGAGAGTTGTTGCAAAAAGTATCTACTGATGATTTTTCAAATGAGAATTTTAAATGGTTAACAGCACAAAATGTTGATGTTGGATATGCTCCTGTTAATGCCATGAGAGTAAATTTTGTTGGTGAACTAGGTTGGGAACTTCATCATCCAATTGAATATCAAAATCATATTTTTGATAAGTTAATGGAAGCTGGTAAGGATTTAGGTATCAAACCTTTTGGTATAAGAGCAATGAACAGCTTAAGATTAGAAAAATCATACAAACTAGTTGGTACTGAGCTTTCAATTGAATATTCACCTTACGAGTCTGGGTTAGATAGATTTGTTCACCCTAACAAAGGTAGTTTCATAGGACTAGAGGCTCTTAACAAATGGAGAGAAAAAGGTTTTGATAACAAGCTTATTACTCTTGAAATTCATAACACCAAAGATGCTGATGTTTTGGGAAATAACCCAATTTACAAAGATAACAAAGTTGTTGGAAGAGCAACTGGTGGCGAATTTGGTTTTAGATTAGATAAATCAATTGCTCTTGCCATGGTGAAACCAGAGCATGCTAAGGTAGGCGACAAATTACAAGTTGATATTTTAGGTGAAATGTATGAGGCTACTGTTTTAGAAGAGAGTCCGTACGATTCTGAAAATAATTTGTTGAGAGCTTAATGAAAATTTTAGTCGCTGTTAAAAGAGTTATTGATTACAATGTTCAAATAAGAGTTAAAGAAGATGGCACAGGTGTTGTTACTGACAATGTTAAGATGTCAACAAATCCACCAGATGACAATGCAATCGAAGAAGCAGTAAAGATTAAAGAAAGTGGAAAAGCAACAGAAGTAATTGCTGTAACTGTTGGTGAAGAAAAAGCTCAGGAAACTGTCAGAAAAGCTCTAGCGGTTGGAGCTGATAGAGGAATTCATGTCAAAGCAGAAGGCATAATAGAACCCATTGCTGTTTCAAAAATTTTACAAAAAATTGTTGAGAAAGAAAAACCAGATTTAGTCTTTATGGGTAAACAAGCAATTGATGATGATTGCAATCAAACAGGACAAATGTTGAGTGCATTATTAAATTGGCCTCAAGCAACTTTTGCTTCAAAAATTGAAGTTAAAGATGGAAAATTAGAAGTTATTAGAGAAATTGATGAGGGTTTAGAAACTATCGAAATCAATACTCCAGCCATCGTAACCTGTGACTTAAGATTAAATGAACCAAGATATGCTTCATTGCCAAATATAATGAAAGCAAAGAAAAAACCAATTGAACAAATGAATGCATCAGATTTAGGAGTTGATACCGCACCTAAAATACAACATATAAAAGTCGAAGAACCACCTAAGCGTAAAGCTGGAATTAAGGTTTCAAGTGTTGCTGAATTAGTTCAAAAATTAAAAAATGAGGCAAAAGTAATATAATGTCAGTATTATTAATAGTAGAGCACAACAATAAAGAGCTTAAATCTTTTACTTTAAATGCTGTTACAGCAGCATCTCAAATTGATACCGATGTTCACGCATTAGTTATTGGAAATAATTGTAGTGATGCTGCTAAAGCTGCCTCAGAACTACCCTTGGTTAAAAAAGTAATTACAGTTGAGGCTGCTCATTATGAAAATTTTTTAGCAGAAAATTTTGCTCCGGTTGTTACAAAACTTGCAGATAATTATTCTCATATAGTTTGTTCAGCAAATACATTTGGTAAAAATTTAATGCCAAGAATAGCTGCTAAATTAGATACATCACAAGTTAGTGATATTATCAAAGTAGAGTCCGCAGATACTTTTGTTAGACCCATTTATGCGGGAAATGCTTTTGCAACCGTTAAAAGTTCTGATGCAAAAAAATGTATTACTATTAGACCAACTTCTTTTGATCCATGTGAAAGCTCGGGGGGATCAGCACCAATTGAAACTGCTGAAGCAGGAGAAGAGTTTTCGTTAACAAAATTTATTAAAAGAGAAGAAATAAAATCAGATAGACCTGAACTTGGTACAGCAAGAATAGTAGTATCAGGTGGAAGGGGGATGCAAAGTGGAGATAACTTTAAATTAATTACTTCTATTGCAGATAAATTAAATGCAGCAATAGGTGCTTCTAGAGCAGCAGTGGATGCCGGTTATATCAGTAATGATCATCAAGTTGGTCAAACAGGTAAAGTAGTTGTTCCAGATCTTTATATTGCTGTTGGGATTTCAGGAGCTATCCAGCATTTAGCAGGAATGAAAGAAAGCAAAGTAATTGTTGCAATTAATAAAGATGGAGAAGCTCCCATTTTTAGTGTTGCAGATTATGGTTTAGAAGCAGATTTATTTGAAGCTTTGCCACAGTTCCTAGAAGAGCTGAACAAATTAAACACTATACAAAAATAATTCTTAAAGATAAAAATATCATATGGCTAGAGAGTCGATGGAATATGATGTTGTAATTATTGGAGGAGGTCCCTCTGGATTATCTACAGCAATTAAACTCAAACAACTTGATCCAAATTTAAACGTTTGCTTATTAGAAAAAGCATCAGAGATTGGTGCGCATATCTTAAGTGGCAATGTTTTTGAAACACGAGCATTGGATGAACTCTTACCAAATTGGAAAGAACTTAATTCACCGATTAAAACTAAAGTTTCAAAAGAAAAATTTTTATTTTTAGGTAAAACAAAATCATTAAGCTGGCCAACCTGGTTGCTTCCTAAGGTTCAACAAAATCATAACAATTATATCATTAGTTTAGCAAATTTATGCAGATGGCTTGCTGAACAAGCAGAGACCTTAGGCGTTGAAATATTTCCAGGATTTCCAGCGAGTGAAATTTTATATAACGAAGATGGATCTGTTAAAGGTGTTGCGACCCAAGATATGGGTATTGATAAAGAAGGAAATCAAAAAGATAGTTTTGAGCCTGGTATAGAATTACTAGGAAAAGTAACTGTATTTGCAGAAGGTTGTAGAGGTCACTTAGGAAAACAATTAATTGAAAAATTTAATCTCTCAAAAAATAAAGATCCCCAACAGTATGGAATTGGGTTTAAAGAAATTTGGGAAATAGAAGATAAAAATCATGAAGAAGGAATGGTAATGCATACTGCGGGATGGCCATTAGACAATAACACTTATGGAGGTAGCTTCATATATCACGCTGAAAATAAGCAAGTATTTTTAGGATATGTTATTGGCTTAGATTATAAAAACCCATATCTTTCCCCGTACGATGAGTTTCAACGATTTAAAACCCATCCAGCAATTAAAAAAATAGTTGATGGAGGAAAAAGGATTTCTTATGGAGCGCGCGCATTAATTGAAGGAGGCCTTCAAAGTTTACCTCAAATGTTTATGCCAGGTGCATTATTAGTTGGTTGTGATGCGGGAACATTAAATATGCCGAAAATTAAGGGCTCTCATACAGCAATGAAAAGCGGTATGATTGCTGCTGAAACAATATTTGAAAAAATTAAAGAAAATAAAAACTTATCAATTTATGAGGAAAAATTTAAAAAAAGCTGGGTTTATGAAGAACTTCATGCGGCTCGTAATGTAAAACCAAGTTTTAGTTGGGGTTTAATACTTGGAATAATTTTTACAGGAATTGATCAAATTTTATTTAAAGGAAAGCTGCCTTTTACTCTAAAACACAAACATGCTGATCATGAAACATTAAAACCAGCAAATGAGATGCCTAAAATAGATTATCCAAAATATGATAATGTCATTACCTTTGATAAAACAAGTTCAGTTTATCTAACTGGTACAAATCATGCTGAAAATCAACCAGTTCATTTAAAACTTAAAGATCCTAATTTGCCAATTAGTTACACTTTAGAAAAATTTGATGAACCTGCGCAAAGATATTGTCCAGCAGGAGTTTATGAGGTTCAAAAAGAAAATGATCAAAATAAATTTGTGATTAATTCTCAAAATTGTATTCACTGTAAAACTTGTGATATTAAAGAGCCTTCACAAAATATTACTTGGGTAACACCAGAAGGTAGTGGTGGGCCTAAATATGGAAATATGTAAATTAAGATAAATCTATTGCAAACTTTTTTAATGTTTCAATAGGTACGTGCTTAAGAGTATTTTTATGAGTTCTTTTCAAAAATACTGGGCAACCTTTACCAGCTTCAACTGCTTTAGCGTACCAACTAGCACAAACACACCATCCATCACCATCTTTTAAACCAGGAAATCCAAATTCAGGGTGAGGTGTTATCAAATCATTACCCGCAACTTTTAACCATTCTAAAAATTCAGTTGTAACTTTTGCACAAACAGTGTGAATGCCATGATCATTTTCATCTGTATTGCAACAACCATCCCGATACCAGCCTGTTAAAGGATTATTAGAGCACTCTTCTAGATCTTCACCTAGAACATTTTTTTGTTTATCACTCATTTAAATTTTTGTTGGATTGGGCTGACCTTTGTAAACTTCTTCTGGATTAAAAGATTTTTCTTTTTCCTCAAACTTCATCTTTATTTCTCGACCATTATCTATTGGCCCCATCGGAATAGATCTATAAAAACATGATCTATATCCCACATGACAACTTGAGCCATCTCCAATATCAACTGTCATCCAAACAGAATCTTGATCATCATCAATTCTCAGCTCAGTTACCTTTTGAGTAAACCCGCTAGTTTTGCCTTTATGCCAAATAGCTTTTCTTGATCTACTAAAATAATGAGCTTCTTTTGTCTCGATTGTTTTTTTTAAAGCCTCAACATTCATATATCCGTGCATTAAAACGTCTCTTGTTTTAGAGCACATAGTAATTACTGGAATTAGACCATCATTATCAAATTTAGGGGATAGAAGATTTCCCTCTTCAATTTCTAGGACATTTTCTCTTTTTTTGAACATATGCATTGATTATTTAGCACATATCTCGATATATTAAATATTTTAAAATTAAGTAATTACTGTATAAAAAGGCGCTATGAAATTAGTAAAAGATACTGACAACAAAAATTTAGAAACTAATAAAGTTTCAGATAAAGAAGCAGAAGAAGCTTTTAAAACCATATTAGCTTGGATGGGTGAAGATCCAAGTCGTGAAGGTTTATTGGAAACACCAAAAAGAGTAGTTAAAGCTTATAAAGAATATTTTGCTGGTTACAAAGAAGATCCAAACAAAATTTTAGACAAAACATTTGGGGATGTTGATGGATATGACGATATGGTTGTTCAAAAAAATATCTCTGTTCAAAGTCATTGTGAACATCATATGGCACCAATCATTGGTAAGGCTCATGTTGCTTACATTCCAAAAGAAAGAGTTGTTGGTTTAAGCAAGCTTGCAAGAGTAGTTGAAGTTTTTTCAAAAAGACTTCAAACTCAAGAGAGATTGACAATGCAAATCGCAAAAACATTAATGCAATCTTTGGATGCTAAGGGAGTTGCCGTAACAATAGACTCAACTCACCAATGTATGACCATGAGAGGTATTAAAAAGGAACAAGCATCAACTGTAACAAATTATTATTTGGGTCAATTTAAAGATGATCTAAGTTATCAAAATAGATATCTAAGATTTATCAGTATAGCAAAAGATTAAAGTGTCAGATCAATTTAAAGCATTAATCATCAATCAAGAGGGTGAAAGCTTTACAAGAGAAGTTAAATCAATTGATAAAAGTTTTTTAAAACATGGTGATGTAACTGTTAAAGTTGATTATTCATGTTTAAATTATAAAGATGCATTAATTTTAAATAACGGTGCAAAGTTAGTTAAAGAATTTCCTCATATACCAGGTATCGATTTTTCAGGAACAGTTGTTGAAAGTGCAAATGATAAATTTAAAAAAGATGATGAGGTAATCTTAACAGGTTGGAGAGTTGGAGAGATTTATTATGGTGGTTTTTCACAATATGCAAAAGTAAGTGGAGATTTTTTGGTTAAAAAACCAAAAAACCTATCTTCAAAACAATCAATGATTATGGGCACAGCAGGCTTGACTGCATTACTTTGTTGTTTTGCAATTAAAGCAAGAGAGGAATTATTATTAGGTGAAAAAGTAAAAGATGTATTAGTTACTGGTGCCTCAGGGGGTGTTGGAAGTATTGCTGTAATGATTTTATCAAAATTTGGTTATGATGTAACAGCGGTAACAGGAAAAAAATCAAACGAGGATTATTTAAAATCAATAGGTGCAAAAACAGTTGTAAATAAAGACGATTTTGACAAAGATCCAAGACCACTAGACAAAGGTTTGTGGGATGGAGTAGTGGATACAGTGGGTGGAAAAATTTTAGCTAATGCATTAGCTCAAACAAGAGACAACGGAATTGTTGCTGCATGTGGAAATGCATCTGATTACAAATTAAATACAACAGTAATGCCATTTATAATTCGTGGAGTTAAATTATGGGGCATAAATTCGGTCACAGCATCAATTAAAAGAAGAGAATTTGTTTGGAGTGAGGTTTCAAATGTAATTGATTTTGATAAACTTGAAGAATCTATCAAAACAATTGGCCTGAATGAATTAATAGATATTTACTCTAAAATGCTAAAAGGAGAAACATCAGGTAGATATTTGATTGATGTAAATAAATAATGGATTGGGACAAATTAAAAATTTTTCATGCTGTAGCTGAAGCAGGAAGTTTTACCAATGCGACAGTAAACCTTAATTTGAGTCAATCAGCAATAAGCAGACAAATTCAATCACTTGAACAAGATTTAAAAGTTCAATTGTTTGAAAGGCATGCAAGAGGATTAACTCTTACTGAAAATGGGGAATATGTATTTAAGACAGCCCACGAAGTAATCAGTAAATTAAAAGAAGTTGAAACATCTTTAGGTGATCAGAAAAATAAACCAACTGGAAAACTAACAATTACAACAGTAAGAAGTTTTGGAACACACTGGTTAACACCTAGAATTCAAGAGTTTATGAGGTTAAACCCTGAAATAGAAATTGAACTAGTATTTGACGATAAAGAATTAGATTTAAGTACTCGTCAGGCAGATATTGGTATTTTTATGAGAAGACCAAAACAATTGAATTATATTCAAAAAAAATTAGTTGATATTAAATATTATATTTATGGATCTAATAAATATCTAGAAAAATTTGGAATGCCAAAAACTATTGCTGATTTAAATAAACATAATTTTATTTCATTTGGAAAAGGAGCGCCTTCACCTGTTTACAACCCTGATTGGGCATTAAAACTCGGAATGCATGATGGAAAAAAAAGAAAAACAGTTATGAAAGTAAATAGTGTTATGGGTTTACTTTTAGCTGTAGAGTCTGGAGTAGGATTAGCTGCTTTACCAGAGTATTTGGTTTTCAACTCAACTAATGTGATTAAAGTGCTGCCTAAATCTGAAGGACCAATTACCGAAGCTCACTTTGTATACCCTCAATCATTAAAAAACACTGCTAGAGTTCAGGCATTTAGAAATTTCTTATTTAGCAAAATAGGTGACTGGAAATAAAATAATCCCTAAAAAATATCTCTTAAATTCCTAATATTTAATACTTTACAACTGCGTCAATATATGCGATTGATAATCATTCGCATTGAGAATAGTTCTCAACTAAAAAAAATTAAGGGTAAAGAAAAGGATAAAATGAAAAAAATAAGTTTATTAGCATTAACTTTAGTTTTCTTTACCAATTTAGGTTTTGCAGCTGAAGTCAATGTATTTAGCGCAAGACATTACGACTCTGATATTCAACTTTACAAAAAATTTACTGCAAAAACAGGCATTAAAGTAAATGTTGTATCAGGAAAAGATAAAGCTCTTCAAAAAAGAATTACTGAAGAGGGGAAAGACTCTAAAGCTGACATTTATATTACGGCAGACGCTGGAAGATTGGGCGCGTTTGATGCAAAAGGAATGTTTCAAAATTCAATGACACCAGCAATAAAAGCCTCAGTTCCAAAAAACTTTAGATCAACAAATTGGACAGGAATAGCTAAGAGAGCAAGAATTATGTATTACTCTCCTGAAAGAGTTAATGCCAACGAATTAAATGGAATGACTTATGAAGGTCTTGCTGAGCCTAAATGGAAAGGAAGAGTTGTAATCAGACAATCAAATAACATTTATAACCAATCTTTAGTTGCTTCATTAGTTAAAAATAATGGAGAGAAAAAAACTTGTGAATGGGCAAAAGGTGTTGTTGCTAATATGGCAAGAGACTCTAAAGGAAATGATAGAGCTCAAATTTTAGCAGTAGCTGCTGGAGAAGCGGATTTGGCTGTAGCAAATACCTATTATCTAGCTTTAATGTTATCTGGTAAAAAAGGAGCTGAGCAGCAAGCAGCAGCTAAAAAAGTTCTACCTTTTTTTCCTAATCAAGGAGACAGAGGAACACATATGAATATTAGTGGTGGTGGAGTTCTTAAAAATTCTCCAAATCCAGATAATGCAAAAAAACTTCTTGAGTTTTTATTAACAAAAGAAGCACAAGAACACATAGTAAACAATACATTTGAATATCCAATGATTGATGGCGTTGAGCCACATGAATTAGTTAAGCAAATGGGTTTAGGGTTTAAACAGGATTTAAATACTAAAGTAGTTAATTACGGAAAAAACCAAGCAAAAGCTTTAGAGTGTATGCTTGCGGCAAATTGGAAGTAATTAATGATAAAAAAGAATTCATTAAATTTTGATTATAATAAGTCTTCTAGAGCATGTGATCCGTGTTTCTCAGAGTGTAAAAAAATTGAAAAAAAAATGAATAATAGAAAATTAACTGAGATCAAAAGTGATGAAACTGATCAATTCATAAACGTTTTTGATAAAAAAAATTAATTTTCAAAAAGTGAACATAATTTAATAGTCCTTACCCTTCTATTAATTATGTTCACCTAAAATTAAAGGGTAAGTATGGTTTTAAGAAAAATAAATATTTGGTATTTTAGTTCATTGTTGATTTCAATTGCTGTTGCAATACCAATTGTTACAGTATTTTCTAGCTTTTTTGAAAGCACTAGTGAATATTCAAGTATTATTAAAAATACGTTTCTTTATGAATATATTTTTAACTCTTTAACTCTTTTATTAGGTGTTTTATTTCTAACATTTGTAATTGGAGTATTAGGGGCTTATTTAGTCTCTTTTTATTCTTTTCCAGGATCAAATTTTTTCAAATGGGCTTTAATTTTATCTTTTGCAGTTCCCGCATATATCTATGCTTATTCATTAACAGCTTTTTTTGAAAATTATGGTACTGCCTTTACAATATTAAAACATTTATTTGGTGAAGGTGATTACAATTCCTCAATACCAAAATTTGATGGAATGATGGGTGCAATAATCTCAATTTCATTTTCATTGTTTGGTTATGTGTATGTTTTAACAAGAGCATCATTTCACTATCAGTCACAAAATTTAATAGAACTTGGAAAAAATCTTGGTTTTAATAAGCAAAAATCATTTATGAAAATAATTTTACCATCAGCACGACCTGCAATTGTAGCTGGACTATCGCTTGTTGCTATGGAAACTTTATCTGATTTTGGTTCAGTATCATTTTTTGGAATTTCAACTCTAACAACAGGTATTTATAATGCATGGATTTCATTTGACGATCTTGTACTAGCAAATCAATTATCTTTTTATCTTTTAATCTTTATCCTTGGATTGTTTATATTGGAAAATTTATCCAGAAAAAAAGCACAATATCATTCACCAAGCAAAGGTGGATTTAAAAAAAAATCTTTAACAAACTTATATGGGTTCAAAGCTTGGCTTGCTTTTTCATTTTGTTTTTTAGTATTTTTTATTAGCTTTTTATTTCCTGTGTCCCAAATGCTTTATTGGACAATTATTTTCCCCAAGCATTTAGCAGATTTAAATTTAGTTGAATTATTTTTTAATACGATAATTCTCGTTTTATTATCAAGTATAGTTTTAATTGGATTTGCTTTTATTTCTAATTACGGAAATAGACTTTCTCGAAGTAAATTTTTGGAAATTTTGACTACTTTTTCAATATCTGGTTATGCCATCCCAGGCATTATATTAGCCGTCGCATTTATTACTTTTATTTCATGGTTTGATAATAGTATTATGAATTTGTTTGAAATTAGAAATGTAAAATCTATTTTCATCGGTTCTATTTTAGGCTTGGTTGTTGTTTATTTTATTAGATTTTTTTCTTTAGCAAGTAATGGATTAAAATCTGGTTATTTAAAGATAAATTATTCTATTGATGAAAGTGCATACCTTTTGGGTTACTCAAAATTCAAAACTTTTAAAAATATTCATATTCCTTATTTAAAAAATACTATCATGTTAATTGGTATATTGATTGCTATTGAAATTATTAAAGAGTTGCCCATAACATTGATAATGAGGCCATTTAATTTTGAAACTTTTGCCACACAAGCCTATATATATGCTTCTCAAGACTTACTAGAAGCAGCTGCTGCACCTTCATTATTTCTTATTCTTATTGCAAGTTTCTTTATTTTAATTACATCTAAATATATTCTTAAGGATTAATTCTTATATGTCTAAAAATTTTTTAGAAATTGACAACGTTACATTTGCAGCAAGTGCAAAAAGTAAAGTTAACAATGTATCTTTAACTATAGAAAATGAAGGAGATATTGTTTGTCTTTTAGGCCCTTCTGGAATTGGTAAAACAACAATTTTAAGAACTATTGCTGGATTAGAAAAAATTCAATCAGGCAAAATTTCTTTAAAAAACAAAATTATTTCATCTAAGGATGTTCATGTTGAGCCAGAAAATAGAAACATTTCCTTGGCGTTTCAAGATAACTCACTTTTTCCTCATTATAATGTTTTAGAAAACATCCAATTTGGTGCTGAAAGAAACAAGAAAAAAAAAAAGATTTAACTATTAAAGAGGTTATCGAATTTCTTCATCTAGATCACGTTAAAGAAAAATTTCCGCATCAAATTAGCTCTGGGGAAGCTCAAAGAGCAGCATTAGCTAGAGCATTACTTTCTAAACCAGATTTACTTTTATTAGATGAACCATTATCCAATGTTGATCAGAGTTTTAAAGAAGAAATCCAAGTTAAATTAAAACAAGTTTTAACTGATTTAAAAATTACAACAATTATAGTAACACATGACTCTTATGAAGCTTTCTATCTTGGAAGTAAATGTGGAATAATTTTAGACAGTCAACTCAAACAATTTGATGACCCATACAATGTCTATCATTTTCCGAATTCTGTAGAAGTTGTTAATTTTTTAAATAGAGGAATTTTAATTCCAGCAAAAGTTACTGGTGAAAATAGTTTAGAAAGTGATGATCTAGGAACTATTAATGGAAATTTTACAAAACGTTACCCAAAAGGATCAGACGTTCAATTATTATTACAGCCAGAAGATCTTGAGCATGATGATCAAAGTAATTTAAAGCTAGAGGTTGTGGATAGAAAATTTAGAGGTACTAACTTTATATATACCTTAAAAACTAGCAGTGATTTACTTATTCCTGTCTTTGTTCATTCCCATCATATGCATCAACATGAAATTGATGAAAAATTTGGCATTAAAAGACCGATAAATATTGATCATATAGTTTGTTTTTAATACATATTGTTTTTTTAATGAGCAATAAATCTAAAATTTTCTTAAAAGGTGTAGCGGATGTAAGTCCATTAATGATACCTGTTGTGCCATTCGGAATAATATTTGGTGTTTTGGCTATAGATCTCGGCTTATCACCGATAACAACAATGGCTATGTCGATTATTATTTTTGGTGGAGCATCACAAATAATTTTTTTACAACTTTTTTCAGCAGGAGCTTCTTCGTTAGTAATCCTTAGCTCTGTTGGTGCGGTAAATTCAAGACATTTACTATATGGAGCTGTTTTATCTGAGCATATGTCAGATTTTAAAATGACTTGGAAAATAATAATTTCTTACTTTTTAGTTGACCAAGCTTTTGCAGTAACAAACTCTTATTTAAAAAAAAGTTCTGATAAAGATAGAGCATTTCATTCATTTGGCGCTGGTGCTACTTGCTGGATTATCTGGCAAATCACAACAATTATTGGAATATTTTTAGGCTCAATAATACCTGAAAAACTTGGATTAAGTTTTGCAGTTCCTTTAACATTTTTAGCTCTAATAGTAGATGATTTTAGAAAATTGATAAATGTAATTGTAATTATTATCTCTGGTATAATAGCAACATTTGGCTATGAAATTATTCCATTTAAAGCGTACGTAATAGTAGCAGCAACAAGCGGTTTGATAGCAGCAATGATCTTAACAAAATTTAATAGATTTAATAATGGTTGAGTGGTCTTTAATAATTTACTGTGGTTTAATTACTTTCTTTTCAAGATATCTAATGATTGCAATACTTAAAAAAGAAATGTTCACAAATAGAGTGAGAGAAGTTTTATCCTTTGTTCCTTCTGCAATATTTCCAGCAATTATTTTTCCAGCTATTTTTTTAGATGTGACAGGAGATCTTTTAATTGAAAATAACCCAAAAATATTTGCAGCAATCATTGCAATAATAATTGGTCTTGTTAGTAAAAATGTTGTAGCAACAATATTTTCTGGATTAATTTCTTATTGGTTTTTAATTTTTGTTATATTTAATTAATACCTAATTGAATATTTCTACTAACATTGCTATCCATCATATCTGGTTTTGTTAAGTTCAGGTTTGACATAATTTCAATATATTCATCAACGTTCTTAACTTGCAATCTAGGATTAAACTTTTTTTCATTACCAATTGTGCTTACTTTTTTACCATTGTAATCATGACCAGGATAAAGGAGTGTGTCTTCTGGTAAGGTTAAAAGTTTATCAAAAATTGAGTGATAAGAGTCTTTTGAGTTTCCATTTTGAAAATCAGTCCTACCAGTACCGTTGATTAAAAGCGCGTCACCTGAAAAAAGATAATTATCTAGCAAAAAGCTATAACTTTCTGATGTATGTCCAGGAGTATAGATAGATTTAATATTTAAATCATCAAGATTGATCATTTCGTTATCTTTTACTCTAATTTCAACTGTATCAGCAGGTGTGTGCTCCCCCATAAGTGTTGCACAACTAGTGGCTTGTTTTAATTTAGAAGCACCAGTGACATGATCTGCATGAATATGAGTATCAATGACTTTTACAAGCTTAAGATCTAATGCCTTTAAAAGTTGAATATATTCATTAACATTTTCGATTACCGGATCTATAATTATAGCTTCGCGACCTTTTGCCGAAGCAATTAAATATGTATAAGTTGAAGTTTTAATGTCAAATACTTGTTTAAAGATCATAAAATATTAATATCAAATTATTATGAATACCTCCACATTTGATTGGTCATGTAATCACACTTGGAAATCAAGTGCTAAAAATACGATGTGGTGTGTGATTGGTTGTTCGATTGGTGATTTTGGAACTATCTTATTTTTCCAAATTACACAAATTCCATGGACAGTTGCAGCCATTATGACTCTGGCAATCATAAACGGATTAATCACAAGTATAATCCTAGAGACTATAATATTAATGAGACAGAATTTTAATTTCAAAAGTGCATTTAAAACTGCGTGTGGGATGAGTTTTATTTCAATGATTAGTATGGAAATTGCAATGAACTTAACTGATTATCTTTTAACCGGTGGGGCAATGTTAACATGGTGGATTGTGCCAATCATGTTAATTGTGGGTTTTTTAACTCCATGGCCTTACAATTATTGGAGATTGAAAAAATTTGGAATAGCCTGTCACTAAGCAATGGAAAATATATTCAATAATAAATATTTAAATCAAAAAAAATTAGTCAAAGATCATTTTTATTATCTAGTGTCTAATTTTTCAGAACTTAATCAAAAGCAAATTGATTATTTATCAATTAATATTGTTAAAAATGCTCAAAACTACAAAGCTGGAAGCCCATTTAGTAAATTAATTCATGAGTTCTCACTTACAAGTAACGAAGGTATTGTGCTGATGTGTTTAGCAGAAGCTCTTTTAAGAATACCAGATGTAACAACAATTAATGATTTAATAGAAGACAAAATTCCGATAGGGGATTGGAAAAAATATATCAAGAACGATAAAGATTTATTTGTAAATATCTCCTCAATAGCTTTTTTACTAACAGGTAAAATTGTTGAAGAAAAAGTTGAAGAAAATAAAAATATACTAGGCAAAGTTGTTAAAAATCTTTCAGGCCCAATTTTAAGAAATGCAATCAAGCAAGCAATTAATATTCTTGCTAAACAATTTGTTTTTGAAAGAGATATCAAAAAAGCAATTAATTTTAGTAATGAAAAAAAACATGACAAATATACTTTTTCATTTGATATGTTGGGTGAAGCTGCAGTTACTTATGGTGATTCCGATCGATATTATAGTCAATATGAAGAAGCAATAATTGAAACTGGCAAAGGAAAGAACCCTCATAAAAAAAGTATTTCCATTAAACTATCATCTCTACATCCAAGATATGAGCGAAACAAATTAGATTTATTAAAAAAAGAACTTTTTCCAAAGGCTTATAAACTTACAGAACTTGGAAGAGAAAATAATGTTGATATCTGTTTTGATGCAGAAGAAGCTGATAGATTAAATTTATCGTTATTCATATTTAAGGACATAATTGAAAGTAAATTAATTGATGAAAAATACCAAGGTTTTGGATTTGCGGTTCAAGCTTACCAAAAGAGAGCTTTTTTTGCATTAGATTGGCTTAAAAAATATTTAAATAAAGTTAATAAAAAAATTAATATCAGATTGGTTAAGGGAGCTTACTGGGATACAGAAATAAAAGTTGCTCAAGAACAAGGTTTTATTGATTACCCAGTGTTTACTAAAAAATTTGCAACCGACATATCATATCTAGCCTGTGCTCATAAACTCTATGAAAATGATAATGTTTTTTCACAATTTGCGACCCACAACGCTCATAGTATTTCATATATTAAAACTCTTTTTAAAGATCGGGATTTTGAATTTCAAAAATTACATGGAATGGGTGATGAAATTTATTCATATCTTGAAAAAGATGAAAATTTTAAATGTAGAGTATATGCGCCAGTTGGTGGTTATAAGGATTTACTACCTTATTTAGTAAGAAGATTGTTAGAAAATGGTGCTAACACTTCATTTATTCATCAACTAAAAACGAAAGATTTTGATGTCTCAAAATTAGTTCAATCCCCACTCGCTAAAATCGAAAAACTTGATGAGGACAAAATTAAAAAACCAATAGATATCTATGGAGATCGAAAAAATTCAAAAGGCTTAGATTTAAGTGAGGAAGATGTGGTTGAAAGTTTTCAATTTAATGGAAAATTTAAAGATATTAAAGCTTACTCATTAATTAATGGTAAGGATATTAAATCAGATAAAGAGATAGATATAAAATCTCCTCATAGCTCTTCTGTTTTAGGGAAAAAGTATTTTGCTGATGAGAAGATATCTGAAACAGCAATTGAAAGCTTAAAAGAATACTCTTCAAAATGGAAAAAATTTCCAATTGAAAAAAAAGTTGAGATTTTTTTAAAATTTTCAAATTTAATTGAAGATAATACAAATGACATTATTGAAATATGCGCAAAAGAGTCTGGTAAAAGTATTAAAAACTCAATTGCAGAGATTAGAGAAGCAATTGATTTTTGCAGATACTATTCAAAAGAAGCTTTAAATTTATTTCAAACTCAAACATTAAAAGGACCAACTGGAGAACTTAATCAATATAGAATGGTAGGAAAAGGCCTTTCGTTCGTGGTAAGCCCTTGGAATTTTCCAGTTGCAATTTTTATAGGTCAAACTGTTGCTGCACTTATTACTGGTAATGTAGTAATTACCAAACCCGCTGAACAATCATCATTTGCAGCATATTATATTATAAAACTTTTATTAAAAGCTGGTTTGCCCAGTAATGCAATTGCATTGTTATTAGGTGATGGAGCGTTAATTGGAAAAAAAGTTATTAATGATAAAAAACTTAAGAATGTCATCTTTACTGGTTCCTTAGAAACAGCAAAAATTATTCAATCTAATCTTCAGCAAAAAGAAAATATTCCAACTTTCATTGCAGAAACAGGAGGTCTTAATTGTATGATTGTAGATACTTCAGCTTTAACAGAGCATGTTGTAAAAGATGTAGTTAATTCAGGTTTTGATAGTGCGGGACAAAGATGTTCAGCTTGTAGAATATTATGTGTTGAAGAAAATATCTATGAACATACTAAGCATACTTTGATTGGAGCAATGAAAACACAAAAAGTTGGTAATCCAGAAGAATTGTCAACAGATATTGGGCCAGTAATTGATACTGAAGCATTTGATAATATTAATAATCATATAAAGAAATTTGATAAAGTTTTCCAAACAGAGATAAATTTAAATCAAGGTAATTTTATTCCACCAACATTAATTGAAATTGAAAGACTATCAGATTTAAAAAATGAAGTATTTGGTCCAGTAGTTCACATGCTGAAGTATAAAGCTTCAAATTTAGATCAATTAATCGAAGATATTAATGATCTTGGATTTGGATTAACACTTGGTATACACAGTAGAATAGACAAAACCATTGATAGGGTGGTAGAAAAAGCTGAAATTGGCAATATTTATATAAATAGAAACATGATTGGTGCAGTAGTAGGAGTTCAACCTTTTGGAGGATATGAAAAATCAGGCACAGGTCCAAAAGCTGGAGGACCTGAGTATTTAAAACGGTTATGCCATGAACAAAGTATTTCTAACAATACTTCTTCAATGGGTGGAAATGCATCATTATTATCAGAAGTAGAAGATTAAATGGTAAATAAGAATCTAGTTCTTCTGACTATTTGTCAGGTATTTTCTTTTACTGCACCCCCAATAACAGTTTTTATTAGTGGTATTGTTGGTTTAAAAATATCTCCAATTGCATCTCTTGCTACATTGCCAACTTCACTTTCTATTGTTGGAACAGCTGTATTTTCTTTTTTTGCAGCAAAGATAATGAGTAAAATTGGAAGAAAAAAAGGATTTATACTTTCATCAACATACTCAAGTTTAGCTTCATTGCTTGGAGCTTATTCAATTTATAATGAAAATTTTATTCTATTTTGTATTTCATGTTTTGTAATTGGCACAGGGATTGCTTTTACCCATCAATATAGATTTGCTGCAGCTGAAACAGTTGAAAAAAATGAAAGCTCAAGAGCTATTTCAATTTTATTACTTGCAACAATTCTTTCTGCTTTAATAGGTCCTAACGTTGCAAATTTTTCAAAAAATATAATTTCAGATCATCTTTATACGGGATCTTATATTTCTTTAGCAGTATTAACTATTATACCAGTCTTTTTTTTAATCTTTTATAGAACAGATAAAAATCCAAAAACCAAAGAAAACATTAGTAGTAATCAAAGATCATATTTTGAGTTATTACAAAATCCGATTATTCTTCAGGCAATTGTTACAGCTGCTTTTGCATATTCAATAATGTCATTCATTATGACTGCTACACCAATCAGCATGTATAAGATGCATGGATTTACATTAGGTTCAACGAGTATTGTTATTCAATCACACATAATAGGAATGTTTTTGCCATCATTAATTACAGGTAGATTGATAAAGAAATTTGGACATTCGACAATTATTTATTCAGGAGCATTAATTTATCTAATTTGTATTTTCTTAAGTTTTTATGACCAAACATTTATAAATTATTTAATTGCTTTAGTTTTATTAGGCATTGGATGGAATTTTTTATTTATTGGAGGAACTAGTTTGTTAGTGCTCTGTTATAAAGAAAGTGAGAAATTTAAAGTACAAGGTTTTAACGATGTATTAGTTTTTTCCATACAATCTATCGCAAGCTTAACTGCAGGCTACTCTATTTTAAAATTTAGTTGGAATGAGATTAATTTAGCTTGTATTCCTTTAGTTTTATTGATTATTTTGATTTCAATAAGAGCAGATTTCTATAAAAAAAAACAAAATGGTATCGTTAAAAAATTGGGATAATAAAACTTGGTTGTCCTCAAAAGATTATATTAAATCTTTCAGTAAATTCTTAATTAAAAACAGCAATCTTGATTCTAAATCTGAAATTTTAGATATTGGGTGTGGAAGGGGCAAAATTTCTGGAAACTTATATAATGAATTAAAGTTAATATCTAAACCTATAGGTATCGATATTGTAGACCACAAAGACAAAGATAAAAGAATTAGATTTAAAAAATCAAATGGTTTAAATTTTTTAGACAAAAATAAAAAGTTTTTTGATTTAATCTTAATAAAACAAACAATTCACTTGTTGAAAATAAGAGAAATCAAAAAACTAATTAAACTTTGTAAAAAATATCTAAAACCAAATGGTGTTATTATGGTGTTAACTTTAGATCCATATAAAAATGAAATCCCTACATTCAAATTAATGAACAGTAAACTTAAAAAATCTTTGAATAGGGATAAAAAGATAATTACACTGCTAAAGAATAACAACAAAATTAGTAAGACAAAAAAATTTATTTATAAAGTTAAAATTTTAAAGTCAAAATACCTTCAAATGATTAACGATAGGTATATTTCAATATTATTAGAATTTGATCTAAATCAAATCAAAAAGGGAGTGAATGAAATTAATTCAAACTTTACAAAAAAAATTATATTTAACGATAAGTTGCAATGTATAATTATATCTAGAAATGTCTAAAAGATCTAACAGTGTAGATTTGTTTACTAATAAAGTCATGGATTATATGACTGATGACTTTGTCTTGGTTAAAAAAAATGAACTGGTTAAAACAACTATTGAGAAACTCAGAAAAGAAAAAAAATCAACTGTCATAATTCAAGAAAATGAAAAAATGATCGGAATAATAACTGAAAAAGATATTCTTAAAAGGGTCGCTTTTAGTGCTGATGAGAAAACTAAAGTTGATCAGGTTATGACACATCCAGTTAAATTCGTTTATGAGGACGATTTGTTATTTCATGCGGTAGGCAAAATGAGAAAATTAAATTTAAATCATCTTCCTGTTTTAGATATGAGTTCAAAAATTCAGGGAATGATTGATATGAATACAGCTTTGCAAGCTGAATTAGGAGATGTGGTGAATCAAATTGACAACATGACTTATGATGAGCAAGACGTTTCAGGTTTAATTAAAATTAAACAACAACAAGTGATTTTAGCTAATAACATGTTAGTTAGAAATGCTTATCCAGGTGATATTTCATATTTATTAAGTTTTTTAAACAATGTCATCTACCGTAGGGTAATTCGATTGGCAGAAAAAAGAGTTGGGGAAAAAAATATAATAGAAAAAATCCCAGAATATTCAGTCATTGTTATGGGCTCAGGGGGAAGAATGGAAAGTTTTCTGCATCCTGACCAGGATAATGGAATAATCTATGAAACTAACAATGAAGACCCAAAAAAAGTAGATTTATATTTTAATGAACTTGCTAAGGATTTCACAAAAACCTTAGATGACTGTGGTATTCCTTTTTGTAAAGGAGACTTAATGGCAAGTAATCCATTGTGGAGAAAAAGCGTACGAGAATGGAAAAATCAAATTACTCAATTTTTAGATAATCACACCCCTCAAGATATGAGAAATATTGATATGCTTTACGATTTTAGATCTATTTATGGTAAAAAAGAACTAGCTGAAAATTTAAAGATTTATTTAAACGAAAAACTGCATGAAAAAAAATTGTTAAAGTTTTTGTATTTTAGTGAAGAACAAAGTGATGCTGCAATTGGTTTTTTTGGCCAATTTATTTTAGAAAAAAATGATAAGGAAAATTTAGGTTTATTAAACCTAAAACACACAGGAACACTTCCGTTGGTAGAAAGTATTAGATTATATTCAATCAAACATAAGGTTACAAAAATTTCAACATTTGAGCGATTAAATGAACTCAATAAATTGAAGGTTTTAACTGTTGATGAAGTAGATTTTTTCAAAAATGCTCATCGTTTTATGTCAAATATTTTACTTAAAAATCAAGTTGAAAGAACAAAACAAGGTTTAACAATTAAAAATTTTATTGATCCAAAAACTTTACTTGAAAGAGAAAAAAAAGTTTTAAAAATTTATCTTAAACAAATTAGAAAATTAAAACAAAGGGTAAGAGTAGATATTGGTGAAGAGTATTTTTAATAAGATTAAATATTATTTTGAAAAACAAAAGTTGTTTAACCGAGTAACACTTGAACAATCTAATTTTGCAATTTTAGATACTGAAACAACAGGATTGAGAGTGTCTAAGGGAGATAAAGTTGTATCTGTTGCTTCTATTAAAATTAGTGAATTTAAGATCAGAGAAGATGTGATTTTGGATGAATTGGTGAATCCTCAAATTAAAATTCCAGAACAATCAACTATGATACACAACATTAAGGATGAAGATGTCAAAGACAAACCAACATTAATTGAAATAGAAGATAAAATCCTAAAGTTTATTAAAAAGAGTGTTTTAGTTGGTCATAATATTGATTTTGATATTAAATTTTTAAAAAACAATGCTAAAAATACTAATCTTGCTAATCGAATGAAGGTTATTCAACCAATTGATACAATTCATCTTACTGCAGGACTTTTCCCAGATTTAAAGAATTATGAACTAACAAGTTTATGTGAACACTTTAATATAAAAGCTGATGATCAAGTTAGACATTCTGCCCTAGGTGATTGCTGGTTAACAGCTAGATTGTTTTTGTTTCTTTTAAACAAAGCAAAAAATTTAGGAATAACAAATATTACAGGATTGATAAAATTGTGTGACCGAGGGTTGAACTTGCATCACATTATAAAGAATGCAAAAAATATTCATTAGCTAAAGAATTCTTTTTAATAAATTGTCACCAAAAAATAATTTATGGGTAATCACAGCCATTAAATGAATAATGATAAGAGCTATCATCAAATAGTTTGAAAAAATATGAATATCATAAAATAATTCTCCAAGTTCAAAATTATCTTGAATTTTAATTTTTTTAAAAATAATTGATATTGTTTCTCCATTGAATAATTTTTTAAAAATTCCGGATATTGTGATTGATAGAATTGTCACATACAGCAGTATGTGATTTAGCTTCGCTAAAAATTTTTGACCTTTAAAAATACTTGGCTCTAATTTTGGTGTTGGATTAAAAATTTTATAAAGTAATCTTAAAATAACTAAGTAAAATAGAGACAAACCAACTGCTACATGAATATTTTCTATATTTAATCTCTCTGGTCCAAAATCTAAATCTACCAAATAAAAACCAAGCGGAATTTGTCCAATAAGCAATATTGCACTCAGCCAATGTAATAATTTTGAAATTAAACCATACTCTGTTAGTGTGTTTTTCAAATGCATAGCCTAATTAAACATATTGCTAAGAATATTGGTATTAGTTTATTTTTAATAACTTCAATATTTATCAGTTCAAGCGTTAATGCCGAACAATCAATAGAAGAAATAATTAAAAATAGAAAAGCTTTATTCAAAAAAAATTATAATACAGCTAAAAAAGTTCAATCTCTTTCATCAAATGAAGATTTTGATGAAGCAAAAAAATTAATGCTAGAAATGAGTGAAAATTATAAATCCTTAAAAAAGATGTTTCCTGAAAATACCAAAGAAGGATTTAAAACAGAAGCCATCCCTTTAATTTGGCAAGAAAAAGATGAATTTAATTTGTTAATGGAAAAATCTTCTAGCAATATGATTGAATTAGCATCTGTTATTGAAAATGCAGAAAATATTAAGGGCACATTAGGTAAGCTAATGTGGGGTAATTGCAAAGCTTGCCATTCAAAATACAGAAAAGAGCATTAAATTTTGCATATCTAAAATTTATAAGAATTATGATACCTGTAAAAATAAAAGAACATCTAGATGGTTATATTCATCAAGAAGTCTATGTACAAATAGCAGTAATAAAAGGTAAGGAAAAAGGATCCACTAAGGCTGCGATTAATAGTTATTTGAATTCAAATCATTTTAGAGATTTGTCTGAAGGTAGGCCTTATTACCATTTTATAGATGGATTGAATGATAAATGTTTAATTAAATTAATGAATTCACCTATGAAAGATAAACAAACCAGTGACGAGGTAATTATTGAACTTCAAAAAAAATTAAAAGAGTTAAGTGAGGAAGAATTAAAAAACACCTTCTGGGAAATTGAGACAGGTGAGTTTGTAAACAGTGATCAGATCAAAGAATTAGAGTTAGAAAGAGATCATATGATTGAAAGTTTAGATCTCAAAAATAAAGAAAATGTTTATGAGGTTTTAATTACCTTTTGTAAAAAGTATGAAGAACTATGCAGCATCAAATATCCTGATGCACCATTGCCATTAGAAATATTAAAATCTGTTAATTAATTTTTAAGGGTTCGCTCTTTAAGATAAGTCCTAAAGAGCTCCCTTATATAGCCTCTTTGGCTTTTAAATCCGATTGGATTTTATTTATTGTTTTTATGGATTGTTTTTTCACTTATGTATCAGGTGGTGTAAGTTTTAACATAATAACCTCCTTCAATATAAAGATAGTAATTATAAAATTTATTTCAATTTATTTATTTGATTTATATGCAAATATACTTCTTGAATACAACCTAAGGCATTAGTAGAGTCTCGATAATTTAAATTATTCTTCTCTAAATTACTTTTTAGCAATCAATTCACTAATAAAATTTTCACCATAGCCATCATCAACCGCTTTTTGAAAATAATTTTTATTATCTTCTGCAATTTTTTCAGCTTCAGGAAATTCTTTTAACAAGTCTTGAATATAGCTTAAATCTTTTACAGAGTTGATAGCTGTAAATTTAAATCCTGTTAAATCGTCCTTAAGTAAAGCATCAAAAATTCTATTAAGTGCAGCTGAATTTCCAGAGCCAAGTTTTGCTACATCGAAGAATTTTTGTAAATCAAGGCCAAATTTTTTGGCTGCTATTGTCATATGATTTATCAATGCAGCATTTCCAAGTGTTAAAAAATTGTTTAATAACTTTGATTTTGCACCCATTCCAACTGAACCAAAATGAAAATAATTTTTACAAAATAATCTTAAATAAGGTTCTGCTAATTTAAAATTGTTATCTGTAGCTCCAACAATACCACCTAAGATGCCTTCTTCTGCCTGAGCAGGACCTCCCATTACAGGACACTCAACATAATTGATGTTGCTAGATCGATAGATTTTTTCTGTCTCTATTGATCCTGTTTTATTGTGAGTTGTGATATCAATTATCAAAGTTTTTTTATCTAAAATCTTAGAGAGTTTTGTGGCAATTTCTTTTGCTATTGGTGTGTTAGTTACACACTTGACTAAAACATTTAACTGTTTTTCTCTAAACTCTTCTAAAGTTTTTACTTCTTTAGCACCTTTGCTAACAATTTTTTCAATAGGTTTTCTATTGTTGTTAGCAATTACAAATAAGTTGTTATTTTTAGTTAAAATATTTTTGGCTATTCCATAGCCCATGTAACCTACACCAATAAAGCCAACATTATTCATATAATGAAGTTTACATGATAATTTAATATGTATACAGTTGATTCATGAAATACTTATGCGCATTAAAAGATTTATTAATTAGTCTTGTTGCATCAACTATAATTATCTATGCAATTAATATTATAGCAGGTGCTGCTGGGGCTGACTACGTGTTCACACATGGAGAAGCTTTTGTTGTTTGGATTTTGATGGCAATACTAGTTAATAATTGTTTGAAAAAATAGACTAGTAATTAAATTTTAACTTTATTCAGCATTAATAAAATAGTAAGAGATTGATGTGGACCAATTTAATTCAAAAAACTATCTAATTTATGCTAATTTTTTAAATAAGTTAGCAAAAGATTTAACTAGTTTTTATTATTCAAAATTAAATAGAACTTTTAAAGTATCAAATAAACTTAAAGGCAAAGGATACGATCCAGTAACAACATCTGACAAAGCGTTTGAAAAATTTATAAGATCTAAAATTAAAAATAAGTTTCCTGACCATCAAATAGTTGGTGAGGAATTTGGTCATAAAAAATCAAAAAGTGATTTTACTTGGGTTATAGATCCTATCGATGGCACTAGATCATTTGTTATTGGTAATCCAACTTGGAGTAACCTTATTTCATTAAATTATAAAGGAAATCCTATTTTAGGTTTAGCTAATTTTCCAGTTCTTAAAAAATATTATTTAAACTACTCCGAAAAAACTGCTTATGTAGTTGATAATGGAAAAAGAAAAAAATTGTCAGTAAATAATAAAGCCACATTTCAGAATGTAAAAGTTTCAGCAGCATTTCATGGTTCGCTTTCGCTAGATAAGCAAAAAAAAATTCCACAAATTTTAAAATTAATGCAATTTCCATGTAGTGATGCTCTAAGCTATTCACATTTGGCAGAGGGAAGAGTGGATGTTGTAATTCAATGTTCAAATAAAATTTGGGACATTCACCCAATTATTCCAATTATTAAAGCCGCAGGCGGATATCTTTCTACTTGGGACAATAGAGATGCTGTTAATGCTGGAAATATTTTAGTATCCCCAAACAAAATTATTCATAATAAATTTTTAAGATTATTGAAACCAGTTTCAAAATGATCCCAAAAAAAGCTCAAGAAATTTTAGATTTTTGGTTTAAAGAAACTCCATCTGAAAAAAGATTTAAAAAAGATGAAGCATTTGATAAAACTATAAGGGGCAAGTTTTTAAAAGACTATGAATTAGCTTCTCAGAATGAGTATGATGATTGGCAAGATCAACCGACGAGTGCCCTTGCGTTAGTTATTCTTTTTGATCAATTTTCAAGAAACATGTTTAGAAATGACAAAAAGGCTTTTGCACAAGATCACAAAACAAGATTGATTGTAAATGACGCTGTTTATGCTGGCTATCTTGAAGCAATGAATGAAAGCCAAAGATTTTTTATGATTTTACCTCTTATTCATAGTGAAGAAATAACAGATCACGACATGGCTTATTATTTGCTAAATAAATATCTTAGAGAGCATGAGGACTATGTTCAAATTAAGAAATTTTGGCAAGATCACACAAAAGCAATTAGATTATTCCATAGATACCCTCATAGAAACAAGGTTCTCGAAAGAGAGTCTACTGATGAGGAAATAGCTTTTTTAAATAGTCCTAATTCTTCCTGGTAGTTGTGAATTTAAAATATATTTTTAAAATAATTGATAAGGGTGAGTGGCAAAAAGTAAAAGAGGCTGAGACTTATTTGGGCTCTTCTAAAGATGCAAAGGATGGTTTTATTCATTTTTCAGGAGAAGATCAGGTCAAAGGAACTCTTGAAAAGCACTATTCAAAACAAAAGAATTTAGTTTTACTTAAAGTTGAAACATTAAAATTAGATAATTTAATTTGGGAACAAGCCTCTGATGGAAATATGTTTCCTCATTTATATTCTTCATTAGATTTGTCTAATGTTGTAGATGAATTTGAAATCATCTTGTCAGATGATGGTACTCATAAATTACCTGATAATTTTAATTAATTTAATTTTCCCAAGTAATTAACCATCACAACACCAATAATAATTAATGTTATTCCTACAAGACCATAAATATTTGGAATTTGATTATATTTAATCATAGCAAATGCCACAACACCCACTACTGTTAATCCGCTATATGTTGAATAAGCGAACCCAACTGGAAGTGCATGCATAGCTTTTGCAATACAAAATAAGCAAATCATCATCAGTAGATACATGTAAATTATTGGCAAAGTCTTTGTGAAACCCTCAGATATTTTTGCAAAACTATTAGCAGCTATCCCAGCAAAAATACCAACAACTAAAAACAAATATCCAAACAAAGGTTTCATTTAATTATTTCCCAGAAGGTTTACCATTAAAACTCCAATTATAATAAAGACCAAACCAATTATTGAATAGAGATTAGGCATTTGATCAAATCTAAATATTCCAACAACTACAGTTGCAATGATTGTTAAACCCGCAAAGGATGCATAAGTAATACCCATTGGAATATTTTTCATTACCATCGAAAGTGCATACATGCACATAACAATCGTTATTCCAGTAATAATACTTGGAAATATAAGTGTGAATCCCTCAGCAGTTTTCGCAAAACTATTTGAAGTTACACCTAGAACAACTGCTAGGATTAGAAAACCATATGATGTGGCCAGACTCATTTAATAATCTTAAATTAAATCTTGATAAATATATATAATTATTTTGGTATTTTAAAGCCAGCTAGGGAAGGGTAATCCTTTTTCCTCAAGGAATTTTTTATTGAACATTTTTGTTGAGTATTTGTCACTTCGATCACAAAGAATTGTAACGATAGTTTTTCCAGGTCCCAGTTCTTTACCAAGTCTGATTGCACCAGCTATGTTAATTCCACAGCTTGTACCAAGGCTTAACCCCTCATTTTGAATTAGATCGTATAGAATTGGTAGTGCTTCATGGTCATCGATTGAATAAGCATCATCTATTTTAGCATTTTCAAAGTTTTTAGTTACTCTACTTGAACCAATTCCCTCAGTAATAGATCCACCTTCTGATTTTAACTCACCATTCTTTATGTAATTATAAAGAGCAGAACCTTTGGGATCTGATAAATAAATTTTTATATCTTTATTTTTTTCTTTAAGAGCATTACTTACACCAGAAATAGTTCCACCGGTTCCAGATGAGCAAACAAATCCATCAACCTTACCATCTGTTTGATCCCAAATTTCTGGTCCAGTTCCCTCATAATGACCTTTTGCATTTGCTGTGTTATCGAATTGATTAGCCCAGATAACACCGTTATTATTTGATGGTCTTAATTCATCAGCTAGTCTTGCTGCAATTTTTACAAAGTTATTTTCATCTTTGTAAGGTTTTGGTGCTACCAATCTAAGTTCTGCACCTAGGTTTTTTAATAAATCCTTTTTTTCCTGAGTTTGATTATCGTTCATTACAATAATGGTTTTGTACCCTAAAGAATTTCCTAAAAGGCCTAAACCAATTCCAGTATTACCTGCTGTTCCCTCAACTACAGTTCCGCCTTTTGAAATCAATTTTTTTTCTTGAGCATCTCTAATTAATGCTAATGCAGCTCTATCTTTAACAGATCCACCTGGATTTAAAAATTCAGCTTTACCATAAATATTACATCCTGTTATTTCTGATGCAGCTCTTAATTTTATTAAAGGAGTGTTTCCAATCCCTGAAATAAAATCATTTTGAATTTTACTCATTAATCTGATTTTGTATCACTATCTGGAGTAATACCGTAAGGTTTGAATTCGCTATCAGCGATTCCAACATTTCTTGCAGGAATGCCAACCATAACAGCTTTTTCTGGAACATCTTTTGTAATCACTGCGTTAGCACCAATTTTAGCACATCTTCCAACTCTGACAGGACCTAACACTTGTGCACCCGATCCAATAACCACATCATCTTCGATTGTTGGGTGTCTTTTAATATTACGCTGACCATTTGAATTTATACTTGGAGCAATTCCTCCAAGTGTAACCATATGATAGATAGTTACATTCTCTCCTATTTCTGAAGTTTCTCCAATTACAACTCCCATTCCATGATCTATAAATAAATTTTTTCCAATCTTTGCTTTGGGATGAATTTCAATACCGGTCAAAAATCTTGAAAACTGAGAGATTATTCGAGCCATCAAATCAAATTTTGCTACACTAAAAAAATTAGCAATTCTGTGAAAGAACACAGCTTTAACTCCTGGATAAGTTAAAATTAAACTTAACTTAGATTTTGCAGCTGGATCTCGATCAATTATAGATTGTAAAAAATTTCCCATGTTTTTTTGCTAGATTGACTTAAAAGTGATCTTTATATAGTCATTATAATTCATAATTAAAGAGGAGAATTTATGTACAGAAATACAAATTGTTTTCATTTAGCAGTACCTTGTGGTGATTTAGAGGTTGCAAAAAAATTTTACAGCGAAACATTAGGCTGTAGATTAGATAATTCTGATCAAGAATGGGCTGATGTTGATTTTTGGGGTAATGAATTAACTCTTCATGCAAGTGAGCATAAATTGGATAATGAAAGACATGATGTTGATATGGGAAATGTTTCTGTTCCTCACTTTGGCGTGCATTTATCAAAGAAAGATTTTGATGCTCTTAAACAGAGATTAAAAGATAATGGCACTAAGTATTATGATGAGCCATACTTAAGATTTAAAGGAACCAAGTACGAACAGGAAACTTTCTTCGTAAAAGACCCTAATGAAAATGTTTTAGAGATAAAAACACTTACAGCTAATCCAGAATAGTTAGTGGCTACCAATTATAAAACTATCGCAAAGAAATTAAAGTTTGAAGGAAGAGCATTTATTAATGGCAAATATGTAAATGCTATTGATGGTAAAAAATTTGAAACAATAAATCCTGCAACAGGTGAAAAACTTTGCACTGTTGCTAAATGCAATCATAAAGATGTTGATCTTGCAGTCAAAGTTTCAAGAAAAGCTTTTAATAGCGGTGTTTGGTCAAGATGTTCTCCAGAACATAGAAAAGAAATTTTATTAAAATTTGCAGAATTACTTCGAAAACATGGAGATGAAAATTCAGTTTTAGAATGTGTTGATACTGGAAAATTAGTTACAGATTGTATTAATGAAGTCGCCAATGATGCTCCAATGCATTTTCAGTGGTATGGAGAACTTATAGATAAAGTTTTTGGAAAAGTTGGTCCAACCGAACCATCTATTACAAGTTTAATAGTTAAAGAACCAATAGGTGTTATTGCAGGAATTGTTCCTTGGAACTTCCCTTTAATGATGGCTGTTTGGAAAATGGCACCAGCATTAGCTGCAGGTTGTTCAGTAATAATTAAGCCAGCAGAAGATACTCCTCTAACTGCAATTAGAGTTGCTCAAATTGGTAAAGAGGCCGGAATTCCAGACGGTGTATTAAACGTTCTTCCAGGATATGGAGATGTTGGTGAGGCTCTAGGTCGACATAAGGATATTGATGCTGTTTCATTTACAGGCTCAACTGAAGTAGGTGGATATTTTTTAAAATACTCAAGTGAAAGTAATTTAAAACCTGTTGCACTTGAAATGGGTGGTAAAAGTCCATTCATAGTTTTAGAGGATGCAAAAATTAATGATGATTTGATTGATAATGCAATAAATTCTGCTTTTTGGAATGGTGGCCAAAACTGTTCAGCAAACATGAGGCAGATAGTTCACAAAAAAGTTAAAGATGAATTTTTAGATAAAGTAATAAAAAGAGTAAAAAAATTAAAAGTAGGTGATCCATTAGATTTAAAATCGAATATGGGGTCTATGATTTCAAAAGGACATTTACAAACAGTCGATGGGTATATTCAAAAAGGAATAGATGAAGGTGCAAAACTTTTATCTGGTGGAGTATCAAACAATAAACAAAAAGGCTTTTATGCAAAGCCAACATTGTTTGACGGATTAAAAGAAAATATGACCATTGCTCAAGAAGAGATCTTTGGTCCAGTATTAGGAGTTTTGACAGTTAAAAATGATGAAGAGGCTTTGAAAATTGCAAGTAATTCAAAATATGGATTACATGCTAGTGTATTCACCCAAGATATAAATAGAGCTTTTCATCTAGCAAAAAGTTTACCTTGTGGAACAGTATCAATTAATACTTTTTCAGAGGGAGATATTAAAACTCCATTTGGAGGCTATAAACAATCAGGTTCATTAAGCAGAGATCAAGGAACTGAAGCTCTTAATTCATTTCTTCAGACAAAAACTATCTGGATTAGTCATCAATAATTACTGCGACCATTAAGTTAAAAAGACAAAGCTATATATATATCTTTTGTAACTTTATTTCCTTTGACTTACTTTGTTCATTCACGTTAGACTAAATTTTTAAATTAATAGGAGAGAGATAATGAGAATAATTAAAACTACACTTGTAGCTGGATTAATTTCACTTTTTGCTACTTTTTCGACATTTGCTGAGAAGGTAAAAATTGGAGATCCAGGTTGGACAGGTGCAACAGCCATTGCAAACTTATTAGCTGCAGTTGTTACAGATAAAATGGGTGGAGAAGCAGAACTTGTTCCAGGAAACAACACTGCTATTTATGGTGCGATCGACAGAAGTAAAGGTGAGATTGAAGTTCACCCTGATATCTGGTTACCAAATCAACAAGCTTATACAAATGATTTAGTTCCAAAAGGAACTTTAAAATTAAGTAGCAAACCATATGAAGGAAACCAAGGTTATTGTGTTTCTCAGCAATTTGCGAAAAAATTTAATATTACTGCAATTGAAGATTTAGGAAGACCTGAAGTTGTTAAAGCTATGGATAGTGATGGCAATGGTAAAGGTGAGTTCTGGATTGGTGCAGATGGTTGGGCTTCAGCTAATGTTAACCAAGTTAAGTTAAGAGACTATGGTTTATATGATGCAGGTATCGAACCAATAAGAGCAGCAGAAGCAGTTAAGAATGCAAGAGTTCTTGACTCTATTAAAAAAGGCGAAGGCTATGCATTTTATTGTTACAAACCGCATGCGATTTGGGGAATGGCTGATGTAGTTATGTTGGAAGAGCCAAAATTCGATCCAGCTAAATACAAAATGGTACAACCTAAAGAAGATGCTGATTGGTACAAAAAATCATATGTAGCTTCTAAAGACGCACTTAAAAAAATTCAAATTGGATGGGGAACTTCTCTAGAAAGTAAATCTCCAGCTATTGTTGAATTCTTTAAGAACTTTCAACTAACAGCAGATGATGTATCGGCTATGGCTTATGCAATTTCAGTTGAGAAAAAAAAACCAGCTGATGTAGCGAGAGCTTGGATGAAAGCTAACAAATCAACAGTTGATGGTTGGTTAGGTCTTTAATCTAAAATAAATTATTTATACTCGGCAATTTTATATTGCCGGGTATATTTTCCTCAAATAAAAGAAAGTTAAATGGATTCATCTGGATCAGCAATTAAAATTGAAAATGTTTGGAAAGTGTTTGGTAACACTTCGAACGAAGCAATAGATGCAATTCAAAATAAAAGAATTTCAAAAAATGAAGCCTTAGAGAAATATAACTCAGTTATAGGTGTATCCGATGTTTCTTTTGATGTTAAGCAGGGTGAAATATTTTGTGTAATGGGCCTTTCAGGTAGTGGAAAATCAACATTAGTTAGGCATATCAATAGACTTTTAGAACCAACATCTGGCAAGATTTTAATCAACGGTCAGGATGTAATGACACTTGATAGAGATAATTTACAAGAATTAAGAAATAAAAAAATTGGTATGGTATTTCAAAACTTTGCACTAATGCCTCATAGATCTGTTGTTGATAATATCGCAATGCCTCTTGAAATTAGAGGTGTGAGCAAAAACGATAGATTAGATGCTGCAAATAAAATTTTAGATATTGTTGAATTACAAGGTTGGGGAAATAAATTTGCTCATGAACTATCAGGTGGAATGCAGCAAAGAGTAGGGCTTGCTCGAGCATTAGCAGCAGATCCAGATTTTTTATTAATGGATGAACCGTTTAGTGCATTAGATCCATTAATTAGGAGACAACTTCAATCAGAATTTATTAAACTTTCAAAACAAATGAAAAAAACGACTGTTTTCATTACTCATGATTTAGATGAAGCCGTAAGAGTAGGTCATCGAATTGCAATTATGAGAGATGGTAAAGTTATTCAGGTTGGAACACCTGAAGAAATTGTTGTTAGTCCAGCAGATGATTATGTCGCTGATTTTGTTAAAGGTATTTCTAGATTAAAAGTAGTTCAGGCTAAATCAATAATGCAATCAGTTGAAAATTTTGAAAATAAAAATGGAAAACTTTCAAATGATTTAGAAGCTGTTAATGAAAGTGATTTATTGAGTAAACTTATTGAGACATCAGCTTCAAGAGATAAACCAATCATTGTAAATAATGATCAAAATAAAATTGTTGGGGTAATTTCTCAGTCTGATCTTTTAAAAGCAGTTATTGAAGGAGAAGATGGTGAGTAAAGAACTTAACAACCCTTCAAGATCTCAGTTAATAACTGATTTTGTCAAAACAAATCCAGAATATTATATTGAGAAATTCCAACAAATAGGTAGTAAACCTACTTTTTCTTTTTCATTTAATCTATATGCAGCAATTCTTGGACCAATTTGGTTTGGAATGAGAAACATTTGGAATTGGGCTTTAACTTTTCTAATTATTGAAACTTTTTCTGTTGTTCAAATAATAAGAGGTTTATTTGGAAATATTACAAAGGATGCTATTCAAAAAATTGAACAGGTACAATCTACTATTGCCTTTAGAAACAAACAATTAGAAGCAGCTATAACAAATAATCCGGATAAAGTTGACGTCTATAAAAGAAATATCAAATCACTAGAAGACGCTATGCAAGGTTATATTGATGAAGTTAGTAGAATTGAGGCATCAGCCATCTGGATAACAATTTTTGGAATAGCACTTTTAATTTCAATTAAGATTATTCAGGGTGTTCTTGCAAACTCTAAATTAGAAAAAAGATATTCCGAATGGTTATCTGACAAATCAATAAGCCCTGGTATGCAAACTAAAAACTATATTTTAAGTACAGTTTTTGCTTCTGTAATTATGTTCTTTTCAGTAGTGCACTACAGTTTTCCAGGTTTAATTGTAATTATGGATGAATTTCCAACCCATCCAGATATCAGATTGACTTCTATTACCTGGGTAGAAAAAATTTTTAATTATGCTGTATTAAAAGGGGATGCATTATTTACTGCAATTACAATTGGTATTAGATCTGTTTTAGATTTTTTAGAATTATTATTTGTTAAAACACCTTGGATAGTAATCATAACTGCAATAGTGACTTTAACAGGGCTATCTGCTGGTCCTAGAGCTGCAATCTATTCAGCAGGTTTTTTATGTTACATGGGCTTTTTAGGTTTTTGGGTTAAAGCAATGACAACACTCGCATTACTTGGAACAGCAGCAATTTTAAGTATCGCAATTGGAATACCACTTGGAATTTTTTGTGCAAGACGACAAAGATTTTATTCAATGATAAGACCAATAATGGATTTTATGCAAACAATGCCAGCGTTTGTATTTATGATACCTGTAATTGCATTCTTTGGAACAGGGAAGGTTGCAGCAGTTATAATTACGATGATATTTGGTGGAACTCCTGTTGTTAGATTAACAGTACTTGGATTAAGAGGAGTGCCAGAGACAATCAGGGAAGCTGCAATAGCTTACGGTGCAACTAAATGGTATTTACTAAGAAAGGTAGATTTACCTTTAGCCACTCCATCAATTTTAGCAGGAGTAAACCAAACTGTAATGTTAAGTTTAGCAATGGTTGTAGTTGCATCACTAATTGGAGCAAAAGGTTTAGGACAAGATGTACTAGAAGCTTTACAATATGCTAATGTTGGTCAAGGTATACTCGCAGGTGTTGCGATATTATTTGTAGCTTTAATTTTAGATAGGGTTGTTCAAGGTAAGAAAAGAGTTTAATAAAACCTAATGGAATTTCTGTTATTAGGTTTCTTTACTGGTTTAAGTCTTATTTTAGCAATTGGTGCTCAAAATATTTTTGTAATTGAACAAGGGTTAAAAAAACAACATGTATTTCTTGTTTGTATAGTTTGCTCTATTTCAGACTTAATTTTAATTTTTCTTGGAATATTTATTTTTCAATTTTTTAATCAGTATTTTAATTCAATTGTTGAATTATTATTCAATATAGCTTTAGTCATTTTTCTACTTCATTTTATTTATTCAAAAATAAAGAATTATAATACGGCAGTCAATTTTGATACAGATTTAACAAGTATTACAGCATTTAATATTTTTTTAAAAACTCTAGGATTTACATATTTAAATCCACATGTTTATTCTGATACAGTATTCTTTTTAGGAAATTTTTCAAAGAACTTCATAATAAGTCAAAAAATACTCTTTGGAGTAGGTGCATCAATTGCATCTTTTTTATTTTTTTTCTTAATTGGATATCTTTCAAAATATCTTTCTAAATATGCGAAAAGTAAAAAAATTTGGAATATAATTAATATCTCAATAATTATTTTTATGAGTTTTTTAACATTGTTTATTATAACAAAAATGATTAATTAAATATTATGAGTAAAATTTATATAGATGATGTAGGTGAGGGATATCCTTTAGTATTAGTTCATGGTTTTTTAGGCTCATCTGAAATGTGGTGTAATCAAAGAAATTTTTTTTCAAATTTTTGTAGAGTAATTTCACCAGCTTTACCTGGATTTGGTGAGAGTAGTGGTGTCCAATCGTTAGACTCAATTAATAAAATGGCAAAGTTTGTAATTGACACAATTGATGAAAAAAAAATAGATAAATTTAATTTACTTGGTCATTCAATGGGTGGAATGATAGTTCAAGAAATAACTAAAATTGCTGGTAACAGAGTTAATAAATTAATTTGTTTTGCAACAGGATCTATTGGCGAAATACCTGGAAGATTTGAAACAATTGATGAAACGAGAAAAAGATTAAAAGAAGAGGGTGCAGCTGTATCATTTTCAAGAGTTCCAAAGAAATGGTTTGTAAAGGGTGACCAGGATAAAAATTATTATTTATGTGCAAATGCAGTTAAAAATGTTTCTCTAGAGACTGCTGATAATGCACTTAAAGCGATGAAAAATTGGTCAGGTATAGAAAATTTAAAAGATATTAAGAATGAAACATTAATTGTTTGGGGTGATAAAGATACGGCTTATAACTTTGACCAAGTTGATACACTTAACAAAAAAATTAAAAATAGTAGACTAGAAATCTTTAAAGATTGTAGTCATAACGTACATCTTGAAGAACCAGATAAATTTAATGATTTAATTAAGAGTTTTGTTAACCAAAAAAAATAGTTATTAGTTTGAATAACCATATTTTTTTAACCTGACATCACCCGTTCTAGCGTGAGCTTCCATTCCTTCATATCTAGAAATTCTAGCAGCCGCAGCACCAACTAATTCTGTAGACTCTTTAGTCATTCTTTGGAAACTTAATGTTTTAACAAATTTTCCAACAAATAAACCACCAGTATATCTTCCGGCACCTTTAGTTGGTAAAATATGGTTTGTTCCAGAACATTTATCTCCATAAGCAACTGTAGTTTCTTCACCAATAAATAATGAACCATAGTTTGTTAATCTGTCATGAAACCATTGTAGATTTTCTGTTTGTACCTCTAAATGTTCAGGTGCGTATTCATCACTGATTTTAACCATTTCTTCATCTGTATCACAAAGAACAACTTCACCATAATCTCTCCAAGCAGCATCAGCATTCGTTCTTGGAACTTCTGGCAGTTCAGCTATTAATTCAGGAACTCTTTTCATTACTTTTTCAGCGAGATCTTTGCTTGTTGTGTATAGCCAGCAAGGTGAATTATAACCATGTTCGGCTTGACCAACTAAATCAACAGCTACAATTTCTGGATCTGCTTTAGCGTCAGCAATAATTCCAATTTCAGTAGGACCTGCAAACAAGTCAATTCCAACTTTACCAAATAAAATTCTTTTCGCTTCAGCAACAAATTGATTACCAGGACCAACTATAATGTCAGCTGGAGGGTTATTAAATAAACCATTTGTCATAGCAGCAATAGCTGGAACACCACCTAAGTTTAAAATTACATCTGCACCACATAAATCAGCCGTATATATTATTGTAGGATGAGCACCCACACCTTCTTTTGGTGGGCTACAAGCTATTACATTTTTAACACCTGCAACTTTTGCAGTTGTTACACTCATAACAGCTGATGCAATGTGAGCATATCTTCCACCAGGCACATAACAACCTGCAGTGTTTACAGGTACAAGCTTCTGACCTGCAAATAAACCCTCTGAAAGCTCTACTTCAAAATCCTGACCATAGTTTTTTAATTGCGCTTCAGCAAATTTTCTAACTCTATCGTATGAAAACCGAACATCGTCTTTAGTTTTTTGATCAAGTGTTTTTTTAATCTCTTCAATTCTTTCTTTAGAAACAATAATATCACCATCGTATTTATCAAATTTTTTTGTTAAATCGATACAACCTTGTTCTTTTGTAGTCTCAATATTTTTTAAAAGATCTTGAACTATACCTGTTGTTTTTGTGTCGTCAGTTGATGATGTTTTTGGTGATTTTTTTAAATATTGTATAGCCATTGATTATTTCCTTTGTTTTAAGAACATCTTAATAAAGTAAAAATGAATTTTATTCAATGATTTAAAAATAAAATCTATAGGCCATATTTACACTAGTCACACAAAGAATGATCACTAAGAGATATAAACTTATATAATCGATTGGTTTCATAAATTTAATTTAGAATTAATCTAAGGCAACTACTGCTGCTGCAATAGAAGCTAGTCTTGCTTGAGCTTCATCAGATCTGCTTGTAATTACAACTGGAACTTTACCACCAACTACAACTCCAGCAGCACAAGCTCCCATAAAATAAATCATCATTTTCACTAAACCATTTCCAGTTTCTACACTTGGAACTAACAAAACATCAGCTTCTCCAGCTACTACATTTTTAATCCCTTTTATAGCAGCTGATTTTTTTGAAATACTATTATCAAATGCTAACGGTCCAAAAACATCAGCTTCTAAATTTTCTTCTTTTGCAAGTTTTGTTAATTCAGCAGCATCTAAAGAACTTGGAACACTATCCAAAACTTCTTCTGTAGCTGATAAAACAGCAACTTTTGGCCTAGATATTCCTATTCTATTAGAAAAATTAATTACATTTTTGAGAATATGCATTTTTGTTTTAACATTGGGTAAAACATTTAAAGCACCGTCTGTAATGATTAAAGGTTTGCCATCTTTTTCAACAGTCATGTGCCAGATATGACTTAATCGGGTTTTTCCTAACAAATTATATTCACGTTTTAAAACTTCTTTCATTAACACATCTGTGTGAATATGACCTTTAACAATTATCTTTACTTTTTCTTCGCTAGCAAGTTTTGCTGCAATTTTTGCTGTAGCATTTTCTACAGGTTCATCAATAATTTCATACTGAGAAATATCCCATTTTAAATCCTCTGCACATTTTAGAATTTCTTTTTTGTCTCCTATAAAAATAGGTTTAATTAAATTTTCATTTACTGCATCTTGAACAGAAAGCATGGGTAAAGGTTTACCAGCATTAACAACAGCAACTTTTACACCTTTTTTTTTATGTGCTTCATCTAACAAGTTGTTGGGACAAATAATTTCTTTATTTGAAAGCATAAACAATGATTATAATTAAATTTTATAATGTATATAGTAGATTTTATTATTTTAGATATTAAATTTATTAAATGATTAAAGAATTCAACATTAATTTTACTAAAAAAGAAATATCTTTGATTTATCAAAAAGTAAAAGACTATCCGTGGGATTCTGTAGCTAATTTAGAAAATTGGGATCACGGAACCAATAAAGGTTATTTAAAAGAATTGTGTAACTATTGGGTTAAAGATTTTGATTGGGGCAAACACGAATTAGAACTTAATAAATTTTCCAACTTTACTACGAATGTAGATGGAGAAGAAATTCATTTTATTAAAGAAAAAGGAAGTAGCTCAAATTCTGCGCCATTATTGTTAATGCATGGATGGCCAGGATCTGTTGTTGAATTTTTAGATATTATCGAAAAACTTGCTCATCCTGAAAAGTTTGGAGGAGATAAAAAAAACTCTTTTGACGTAATCGTTCCTTCATTACCTGGCTTTGGTTTTTCAAGCAAACCTTCAAAACCACTTGGCCCAAGAAAAATGGCAGGAATGTTTAACAAACTCATGACGGAAAATCTTGAATATAAAAATTACATAGCCCAAGGAGGTGATTGGGGAGCAACTATTGCAAACTGGATTGGTTATGATCATTCAAATTTTTGTAAAGCAATTCATATAAATTGTCTTACTATGCGTCACCCAGATGGTCCTCAGTCTGTTGAAGAAAAAGATTGGCAAATAAGATTTGATAAAGATCAAATTATGCAAGATGGATATAGGACACAACAAGCAACAAAGCCCCAAACTTTAAGTTACGGAATGATGGATAGTCCAGTCGGAGTAGCTGCATGGATAATTGAAAAAATGCATGCTTGGTCTGATTTAAAAGATAACAAAATTGAAGGTGTCTATTCAAAAGATAAATTATTAGCAAATATCATGGTTTATATTTTGACCAAAACCTTTGATACAGCAACTTGGATTTATTATGGAAGAAGAGAAGAGGGTGGAAGATTTTTTCCAAAAAATTTTAAAAAAATAGAAATTCCAACAGCTGCAGCAATATTTCCTGCTGAAATGTCTGAATGGCCACCAAGATCTTATGTTGAGAGAATATTTAATATCAAACAATGGACTGAAATGTCAGCTGGTGGTCACTTTGCAGCTTTAGAAAAACCAGATCTACTTGTTAATGACATAAGAAAATTCTTAAGAAGTTTAAGATATGATCCTTATGATGAGAGGGGTGGGCAATCTAATCTTTAAGAACTCGAATATCTTTTTCATTAAGACTTAAAAATACTTTTTCACCAACTTCAAATACATCATTTGTCTCATTAGCAATGACGTATAATTTACCCATCTCAGAGTTTAAAATATATTGGTAGCTACTACCAACAAAAGAAGCATTATTTACCGTTGCGTGAATACAATTCTTGTTATCAACTCTATCAATTTTAATTTTCTCAGGTCTTAAGGCCACAGAAACAGTTTTATTAAAATCATTATCGCTTTCAATTTTTACTTTTATCTCTGCTAATTTTAATTCATAAATATTTGATTGTTTGTTTATTATTTCAGCTTTAACTACATTTGCATCACCAATAAAATTAGCTACAAATTTATTTTTTGGAAAGTTATAAAGATCTTTTGGACTTCCTTCTTGAGCAATTACAGCTTTATTCATAACTATAACTTTATCTGATATTGCTAAAGCTTCTTCCTGATCATGTGTTACATAAATTGTTGTTACTCCAAGTTTTTGTTGAATTTCTCTTATATCTTCACGAACTTGTCGTCTTAGTTTTGCATCTAAATTTGAAAGAGGTTCATCAAATAATAATACTTTAGGTTTTAGTACAATTGCTCTTGCAACTGCTACTCTTTGTTGTTGTCCTCCAGACAACTCAGAAGGCATTCTTTTTTCGTATCCCTCTAGATTTACTAGTTTTAAAGTTTCTAAAGCTTTTTCAATATATTCCTCTTTATTTACATTGATCATTTTTAACCCATAAGAAACATTTTCTATAACACTCATGTGTGGGAATAAGGCATAAGATTGAAATACCATTGAAACATCTCTGTCAGTTGCTGGCAGCAGGGTAACATCTTCATTATCAACTAATATTTTTCCTTCTGTTGCTCTTTCTAATCCAGCAATTATTCTTAATGATGTAGTTTTTCCACATCCTGATGGACCAAGCAATGTTGTTAAAGTTCCAGCTTCAAAACTACAGCTGACATTATCTACAGCCACAGTTTCATTAAATTTTTTTGTAATATTTTCAAATTTTACTTCAGCTTTTTTCATTATCCCAAGTTTCCTTGTAAAATTCCTGCAGATTGATCTCTTCTTCCTAATTTTCGTTGGCCTATTATTAATTGCATAAGTAAAATTGTAAACAACATAACAATTATTAATGCTGATGAATATACTATCGCTAGACCATAGTCATTATTTTCTAATCTTCCTAAGATGTATGAAACGGCTAAGTCATAATTTGCACTTACAAGAAAGATAACAGCGCTAATAGCAGTCATTGCTCTTACAAAGCTAAACACTAAAGATGCAGTAATTGCAGGTTTAAGTAATGGAAGAATTATATTTCTGAATGTTTGAGAGCTAGATGCATTTAAAGTTGATGAAGCTTCATCTAAATGAGGATCAAGTTGATTCATTGCAGCTATTCCAGCCCTTACTCCAACCGGCATATTCCTGAATACAAAAGCAATTACTAGAATTATTCCTGTTCCAGTCAATTCAAGAGGCGGAACATTAAAAGCAAAAACATAGCTTACTCCAATAACACTCCCAGGGATTGCAAAACTTAACATTGTCCCAAATTCAAAAGCATTCTTACCTTTAAATTTATGCCTTGTGAGAAGATAGGCTGTTAAAATTCCTATTGCAGCTGTTGGTAAGGCAGAAATTATTGCTATGGTAAATGTTGTATTAAAAGAATTCCAAGCAGTACCAGTCCACAATAATCCTCTATCTTTAACCCAGTCAACGCTAAATGCTTCAATATAATGTTTTAAGGTGAAACTATGATCAACGCCCCACATTTCAACAAAACCTCCAAACATAATCATCACATAGATAATAAATGTCATTAACGCCCAGGGAAGTACGGTTGAATAAATTACCCATTTAGTTTTTTGAGGAAGTTCGGGATGCACGCCGCTATCACCTTTACCAGAAATTGAAATATAAGATTTTTTACCCAACCACTGATTTTGAAGATAAAATATTACAAGAACAACAGATAATAAAATCATTGCTAAAATTGCTGCTTTTGTTTCGTCATATTGCGCACCAACAATTGCAAAAAATATTTCTGTAGACAAAACATCATACTCCGCTCCAAGTACTAATGGATTACCAAAATCTGCTAAGCTTTCAATAAAGCCAATTAAAAATGCATTTGCAATCCCAGGTCTCATTAATGGTAAAGTAACAGTTTTAAAAACTTGCCATTTAGAAGCTCTTAATGTTTGAGAAGCTTCTTCCATTGAAGGGCTAACACTTTCTACAACTCCAATTAAAATCAGAAATGCGATAGGGGTGAAGGCTAGTGTTTGTGCAAACCATATTCCTGGTAAACCATAAATCCATCTAGAAGGTTCAATATCAAATCCCCACTCTAGAAAAGTACTAACTACACCAGTTCTTCCAAATAAAATAATTATTGCTAAACCAATTACAAATGGTGGAGTAATTATTGGTAAAACAGATAATATTCTTATTGTTTTTTTAAATCTAAAACTAGTTCTTGCTATTAAAAGAGCGAAAGCTAATCCTAAAATGGTTGATGAAAATGCAGTAAGAGTTCCCATAGTAACTGTGTTCCAAAAAACTCCACAAGCATAATCACTATAAGTACAATCTAAACCCCAAATACCTTTATTAAATATTTTATCTGAGAAATTACTAATTTCATAACCTCCCTCTGTTCCTTTAAAAGCAACTGTAAACATCCTAAAAATTGGGAAGAATACAAAAGTAGAAACTAAAATAATGATACTTCCAATGCTACCAACAATAAAATTATCGCCATTTAGCCATCCACGTGAGGAAAGACCATGAGTAATATAGAATATAAATGTACAGCAAGTTAAAACTGCACCCAATCCAACTCCAAACTGATTTTCTACATCCCCAAAAATTGATTGAAAAATTTCAAAATTCCATCCTCTAATACCAATTGAAAACCCTTGTAGAAAAAAATAAAAAAAACCAATTAATCCTGAATATAAAAAAATCTTTGAGTAAAGAGGGTTATTTTGGTTTAATTTGATTGTGGTTAAAGGAAAAAATAAAGGAATAGTTAAAGGTAAAAGCCAATATTTTTTATTTATAAATACTTGAGGTAATACTGAACCATAATCTTCTAAAGAATATTCCTTAATCCAGTTAATAGAGAAAAACCCGTCACCTGTTACATACCAAGGAAAGATCAGGAAACCCAATCCTCCTATGAGTATCCAACAGATAACGAGTCCTCTCATTAATTCCTAATATTATCTAGGAATTACAGATACATCGTTATCCCATTTGGATAACAGACCCGCTCTAGTACTTTTATCTCCATAAACTTTAAAGTTATAATCAATTAAGTTTATAGTTGATAAATCTGGAGCATCAGGATCAGCTTGTGCTTTAGTATTAGATGGCACCTGCAAAGATTTTCCTGAAGTGAAAACCATAGTTTGAATCGGGGGACTTAAAGCCCAGTCATAAAACTTTTTAGCTTCCTTCATATTTCTTGCACCTGCAATAATACTCATAGATCCAACTTCATAACCAGTTCCTTCTTCAGGAGAAACAGTTACTACAGGTAAACCTTTTTTAGTTTGTTTAACACCGTCATGTTGGAAACAAATACCTATTAGGTTTTCACCTCTACCAGTTGCTTTAATTGGAGCAGAACCAGATTTAGTATATGTGTTCACATTCAAATGAAGAGCCTTCATGTAATCCCAACCTTTATCTTCTCCAAAAATTTGAATAATTGTAGCTAAAGTTGTGTAAGCAGTTCCAGATGAATTTGGATTAGCTATTTGGATTTCACCTTTATAAATAGGTTTAGTTAAATCCATCCATGATTTAGGAGCTGGTAAACCTTTTTTTGCTAAAAGTTCTTTGTTATATCCAAAACCTAATGCACCAACATAAATACCAACAGATTTATAGTTTGCATTTACAGCTTGGTTTTGAGCTGCTGGTAATAAATCATTAAAATGTTTTGATTTATATTCTGCAGTTAGATTTTCTTGAGCAGCTGTTAGGTGTGGATCACCTGTTCCACCAAACCAAACATCTCCTTTAGGATTTGAAGATTCTGCTTTAATCTTAGCAAAAGTTTCACCACTACTTGCTCTTGTCATTGCAACTTTAGTGCCTGTTTCTTTTTCATAAGCCTGTTCCAGCATTTCACAAACATCTATTTCAACACTGCAATATAAAGTAAGTTTTGCAGCTGAAGCTTTGTTTGTTAGACCGAACAAAGTAAATAAAAGAACCAAAGCAATTGAAGCTAGTTTCATTATATTTTTCATTATGTCCTCTCTCTAGTTAATATTTTTAAAACTTAGTATGAATTAATAAGGTTTGTCACTATTTATTTCAAAGTTATGACAGATTTTCAATTTGTGGTTTAATTAAATTTGCTAATAAAAGGAACTTCTATATAAAAACTATTAATGGAAATTGTAACTAAGATTGCACCAATTTGTTTAGCATTAATTATGTTAGGACTAGGTCTTGGTCTTTCAGTTAAAGATTTTACAAGAGTATTAAAAACTCCAAAGGATTTTTTTGTTGGTTTTTTTTCTCAATTAGTAGTTTTACCAATAGTTGCCTTAGGTGTAGCTTTAGCATTAGATCTTTCAGCTCCATTAGCTGTTGGTTTAATGATTATTGCTGCAGCACCAGGAGGAGTTACTTCAAATGTATTAACTAAATTTGCAAATGGAGATGTAGCATTATCAATTTCTTTAACTGCAGTTGTAAGTTTAATTAGCATTATATCAGTTCCATTTGTTGTCATTAACTCAGCTGAATTTTTAGGAGTAGTTGTTTCAAAAAATATTTCAATGACAGGCATTGCATTAAAGATGGCATTAGTTGTAACAGTACCAGTTATTATTGGAATGATTATTAGAGGTTTTGCTGAAAACTTTATTTCATCTAAAATTAATATTATTAATAAATTAACTGGCTGGTTATTTATAATTGTTTTTGCTGCAATTTGGATTGAAGAAAAAGATAATATTCTTAATTATCTTGCTCAAGCAGGTTTAGCTGTTTTAATTTTAAATGTTACGATGATGTTGATAGCATATTTTATAGCTAAAAAATTTGTATCAGGAATAGCTCAACAAAAATGTATTGCATTAGAGTGCGGTTTACAAAATGGAACTTTAGCAGTGTTTGTTGCAACATTAATGTTTGATGATATTGCTTATATGATACCAACAGCAGCTTATGCACTTACTATGTATATAACTGGTTTTATCTTTATTTATATTTTAAAGAAATCTAATTAGTATTTGTAATCTTAATCTGGTTAATAATTCTATACAAAAAGTTACTTAAATTTTTCATATTTTTATTTTGCAAAGTAATATATTTTTTTAACGTTAAACCTGTCACGTTCATTGTAATAAGTTTTTTTTCATTAATATGTAAAAAATCATCTTCAATTAATCTTTTTATCTTTCTAGCAACTGTAGGTCTAGGAATACCTGTTATATCTGATAATGACATAGTATTAACTCCGACATCATCAGCTCCTTGAGCTAACATTGTCCAACTTTTTCTATTTAAATCTTTTACTTTAAAACTTTTATTACCTACTGTATTTAATAGAACTACAAGCCCAATAGCTAAAGTTTCTAAATCAGCAACATTATTCCTCCAACGATTGGTAAAAATAAATAGTAATTTATAAAATTGATACCAACAAAAAGAAAAATTATTTTTAAGTGACGCTGTAATTTCACTAGTATCAAATATATTATTAGTTATCTTTTCCTTTACTAATATTTCATTAAACTTATTAAGTAAGACACTTAATTCATTTAAAGTTTGTTCTGCTTTTGCAGTGGTAAAGGCAGATCTATCTACAAAAATCTTTTTTCCAGTTTTTTTAATTACTCCTGATTTCTCTAATTCTTGAAGTTTACGTCTTACACTTTCTTTAGGTATATGAAGATCACTTGAGATATCAGTTATATTTATTTTTGGAATTTCTATTGATTTATCTTTATAAAATGTATCGTAATCAATCACTAATCCATTTTTTCTAAAGAATATTAAATCTTTATTAATGAAATAGATTAAAATTATGAATTTATCGATGTCTTGAAAAACATTGTATGAACGAATAAGCCAACTAGAAATTAATTTAAACCAATAGGGTGCTATTTTACTAAAATTTTTATTGATAATTTTAAAGATTTTATCTTCATCAATTTGATTGGATATACTGGGTAATTGCTTCATATATTTATAAGACCCATTTTGGACAATATGATTGTATGAGTCAACCCATTTTGGACAACGGTACTATATCTAAATTTATTTACACATGATTAATTGTCATCAATGAGTACAGAAAGCTTAAATAGAACATCTGCTGTTACTATAGACCCCTCTCCGGTAATTAACACTAGAGTTAACGTTGATGTTCTAAAGCAAAGAATAATTGTTCAAAAAAAAAAGATAGATTAAAAAGAACAATAATCTTTTCAACTATATGTTTATCGATAGGCGTCTTATCGATTTTAGCTAATTAAAATTTCTAAATCTTTTTTTATTATATCTGGTATTGAGATTTCTTTTTTAAGATTTTGTTTATATCGATTAAACTTATTTTGTCCTGGATACATTATTTCTTTAATACCTTTAATTTTTGGAAGTTTTTTAATTGTTTTAATATTGTCTTTAATTCTTTGGTTGTAATTTTTTTGAAACAAATTTGCTTTAAAAGTTATAAACAAATGACCAATGTTTTGTGGACCAGAGAAATCGTCAAAAGGATCTTTAACTCTTCCTGCATGATTACCACCAGTTAAAACTCCACTCAAAATATCTACCATCCAAGCAAGTCCAGATCCTCTAAATCCTGCGATTGGAAGCTGAACACCTGCTAAAGCTTTTTTTGCATCAGTTGTTGGGTTGCCTGATTTATCTAGAGCAACACCCTCTGGAATTTTTTGATTGTTTCTTGCAGCCACTCTAATTTTACCTCTATTTATAACTGAGATTGATGTGTCTAATATAAAAGGAATTTTAGAACCAGTAGGAGTTCCAAAACAAACTGGGTTTGTTCCAAATAAAGATTTTAAAGCACCATGGGGAGCGACAGCAGGGGGAGCATTTGTATATATCATTGCGATTAAATTTTTCTTAACAGCTTGTTCCGCGTAGTAACCAGATAATCCATAATGACCACTATTCTTTACAGCCACCATTCCAATTCCAGTTTTTTGAGCATGTTTAATTGCTGTCTTAATTCCAAGATCTGCTGCAACAAAACCAATACTATTGTTTGCATCTATATGTGAAACAGACTGAGAAATTTTCTTTATTTTAATTTTAGGTTTTGGATTTATTACTTTTTTTGAAATACGATCGCAGTACATTTTAAGTCTTGATAAACCATGACCATAAGCTCCAACTAATTCTGCATTAATTAATGCATTAGCAGAAATTAAAGCATGATCTTTTTTTAGACCAAATTTTTGAAAGATTTTTGTGATTTCTTTTTTAAGAATTGGGGTTTTCACTATTACCCTTTACCACGCCATGGAATATATTTATCTATAAGTTTTCTTAAAGTTACATCAAATAATAAACCTAACATTCCCATAACAAAAATAGTGATCCAAATAACTTCGTATTGGAAGTATTTTTTAGCAACGTTTTCAACAAAACCAATACCAGTAGTACCTGCTAAAAACTCAGCTGCAACTAAGGTTCCCCAACACATACCAATTGCAACTCTAACTCCAGTTAATATTTCTGGTAATGAATTTGGAAATATTACATATCTAAGTATTTGCCATTTAGAAGCACCTAATGAGTGTGAAGCATGAATTTTTGATAATTGAGTTCCAGATGCCCCAGCTCTAGCTGATATAATCATGATAGAGAAAGAAACCATGAAAAGTAAAAATACTTTTCCAACGTTATCAATACCTAAAACAGAAATAATTAGTGGAGCCCATGCAAGTGGTGGAACCGGTCTATATAATTCAATTAATGGATCAAAGAAACCTTTGGCAAATCTATTTAAACCCATAAATAATCCAAGAGGCACCCCTAGGATAATTCCTATTACCAAACCTAGTAATACTCTTAAAAAAGAATCCCATATGTGACCCATAGGAATAGGTATTTTAAATAAACTAAATTCACCAGTTACAACACTTAAAACTTTACTTTTAAAGTTAGGTTTAACGACACCAAATTCATTATGCACAGGGTATTTACCAGGCATAATGTCTGCAATCCAATCAGGTAAAATAAAACCAACTATTTTACTAACGTCCATCATCTCAAACCAAAGTAGTGGAATATTTTTGAATCCAACACTAGGTTTTGATAAAAGAATAAACTTATCTAAAGTATCAGAGGGTTTTGGAAGCCATCGACCTGAGCCTTGTTCTGAACAATTTGGACCACTTGATACAATTGTACCTGCCGGAAACAAAATAACATCAACCAATCTTAAAGAGCCTTGTTCATTTTTTTGAACTTCATCAAATGTAAGAATTGATTTTTGTAATTTATTTAAAGTTGTTGGTGGAAAAATACTTGCGTACTCAATTCGTCTAGCAATTTTAAGTATATCTTTAGCTAATGTTGAGGCCACTTCCTCACTATCGCTTGCTGCTTTTCTAAATGCTTTAACATCATCTTTAATTTCCTTCATAACAGATTTGTATTGGAAGTTATGATTTCTTAATTTAAAGAATGCGTCGCTAATGACTTTAAGTTCTTGAGCAGCTGCATCAAATTTTAAACCTTTATCTGTTTTTGGGATAGTTGGAACTTCAACTTTATTCTCAACAGCTGTTCCTGATGCTCCCCAGCCACCTTCAGCCTGAGCATCAATTAATCTTTTATTTCTTTGTTCTGTTGTTTCATAAGGGTAATCTTTTTTTTGAAACTCTAAAGATAATTGATCAATTTTAATTGCAAGTTCATTAATTTTAGCTTTGGTTTGACCATCTAATAAATTTTCATTAGTTAGTAATGGAATGGTTGACTTGGTCTTATCAATTAATCCTATTAAAACTGATCTGTGTTGTTCGTTAATTTCTTTCGAATTTTGAATTTCATTTTTTAACTTAACTATATTTTTATTCTCTGCTTTAATAATAGACGTACTTTTGAATTCTCTTTCTTCAATCGGGAATAAATATTTTAGTGATAATAAAGAGTCGTTTACTTTACCAACCTGACATAATTCATTAGCTGACTGAGGATAAAATGATTTTGCTATATCCCATGAATAATAAAGCCATGTTAATAAAATAACACTACTTCCAACAATAATCCAATGAGTGCCACCTTTGGCTCTTTCTGGATTTCCAAAAACAGCATCTACCTTTTCAGTTCTAATAAGTTTTCGGCCATACATAATACAGCCAATAATTGCCACAATAATTACAAAGGTGATAATTTGAGTAAACATTCTATGTATCCTTACCCATTATTTCTTCTTCCATGTTCCATATCATGGTTAAGATTTCTTCTCTTTTACTTGTAAAATCTTTAAGATTTTTAATATCTCTTAAATCTTCTTTTAATCCCATAGAAGCAAATGGAAGATTGTACTCTTTATGTATACGTCCAGGTCTTGGTGCCATTACATAAAGTCTTTCACCTAATAGTAATGCTTCTTCAACTGAGTGAGTGATTAATATAATTGTTTTTCCTGTTTCCTTCCAAATTTTTAAAACTAAAGACTGCATTTTTTCTCTAGTAAGTGCATCTAGTGCTCCAAGAGGCTCATCCATTAAAATTAAATCTGGATCATTGATCAAGCATCTTGCAAGAGCAACCCTTTGTTGCATACCACCAGATAACTGATAGGTAGGGGTGTTACCAAATCCTTGAAGACCAACAATTTCTAACCATTCTTCAACTTTTTTTGCTGTTTCAATTGGATTTACTTTTTTCATTCTTAATCCAAAATTTACATTTTCAGCAACAGTTAACCATTCAAATAAAGCACCTTGTTGAAATACCATTCCTCTTTCAACACCGGGTCCATTAATTTCATTATCACCCAATGTAATTTGACCTGAGGTAGGTCTTAAAAATCCAGCTGTAATATTTAGTAAAGTTGTTTTCCCACATCCAGAGGGACCAAGAACTGTTAAAAGCTCTCCTTTTTTTAAAGTAAAATTTACATCTTTTAATGCGTGAACTGTTTCTCCTTTAGGAGTTTTAAAAATCATGTTTAGATTTTGAGAAACCAAATCACTCATAAGAATACTTTATATTAGATTATTTTAAAAAAATAGGCACCAACTATTTCTAATTGGTGCCTATCTAAATTTATTTTACGCTCTAAGATTAAAGAGGTAAAAAGCTTGTATCAACTGCTCCGTCTGGAGTGCTCATTCCTTTTAAGAAACCAGCAAGATTTCCAGAAGTCATAGACTTTTCAGTTTCAGCAGGTGAAAGAAATTTAAATCCACCGATTGTTTCTTTCATATCACCAAGTTTCATTTCAGCATCTTTTGCTATAACACCCATATCTGATTTACCAGATGCGTATCTAGCGTTTGCTTCGTGAGTTACTTCGATGAAAGTTCTTAACATTCCTGGATTTTCTTTCATGAATTTGTCAGTTACAGAAGTAATATCAATACCTAAGATACCAGCATCTCTAGCTTCTTGAACTGTTAAAAGTCTTGATCCAACTGCAGTTGCAGCTTTGATAGAGTTACCACCAAATAGACAAGCCATAACAACGTCACCACTTACTAATGCAGCAGCACCTTCTTCTGGGTCCATTTGAATAACATCCATTTTAGATCTGTCAGCTCCAACAACTTTCATACTTTCGTCAAAAACGTATTCAGCCATTGTTCCTAGTGGAACAGCAACTTTTTTACCTTCTAACTCAGAACCATTTGCTTTTGTAATTCCAGAAGCATTAGATGTAACACAAGTTGTTCCACCCATTCCGTATTCCATAGCAATGTCTACAAGTTTTAAAGGCGCTTTAGATTTAACAGCATTAATAAAAGGTACTAAACCTTGAGAGTAAGAAATATCAATATCTCCTGCTAACATAGCATCAGTCATTGCACCACCATTTGAAAAGTTAGTCCATTTAACTGGAACACCTAGAGCTTTTTCATAAATACCTTTTACTTTATCTTCTTGGTTTGGCGTTGGCCATTCTAGAAAGAATGCAACTCTTACTTCTTTGGCAGCTGAGTTTGCAACTGAAATAGAAAGGTTAAGAGCAACGATAGATCCAAGAATAAAACTAATTATTTTTCTCATTTTGTTTATCTCCGTTAGTTAATTTATATATAAATTAGTGCTATTTAATTTGATATTGAGAGTGATGTAAAACAAAAAAATAGCACAGTACAATCCTTGGTTGTGTCAAATTATTATATTTATTTCTATTTATTTTTGTCTATAGAGGCCCTAGATTTAGAATTACTAAAATAAAATTTAATATTAAAGAGAGAAAATTTATGAGCTCAGAAAATAGAACTTCAGTACCAAATTCATTGAATGAACATTGGATGCCTTTTACATCTAATAAAGATTTTAAAGCAAATCCAAGATTGATTACTGAAGCTAAAGGGGTTTATTTAAAAACACATCACGGCAAAACACAAATCGATGCAAGCTCAGGATTATTTTGTAACCCATTAGGTCATGGAAGAAAAGAAATTACAGAAGCCGTTACAAAACAATTAGAAACTTTAGATTATGCTCAACCTTTTCAACAAGGTTTTGGTGGTTCTTTTGAATTAGCATCAAGAATTTCAAAACACACTCCAGGCGATTTAAATAAAATGTTTTTTACAATTTGTGGGTCAACCGCAGTTGAAACAGCTATTAAAATTGCTGTTGCTTACCATAGAGCTAAAGGGAATGCGCAAAGATTTAGATTTGTTGGAAGAGAACGTGGTTACCATGGAATGAACATTGGCTGTGTTTCAGTTGGTGGAATGGTAAATAATGTTAAAACATTTGCAAGTATTTTAATGCCAGGTGTTCAACACATTAGACACACTCATTTACCAGAACATAAATTTGTAAGTGGTCAACCGGAAACAGGTGACTATTTAGCAAATGACTTAGAAACTATTTGTCAAAACTTTGGTGGTGAAAATATCGCTGCTTGTATTGTTGAGCCTATTGCTGGATCAACAGGAACATTAGTACCGCCAAAAGGATATTTACAAAAACTTAGAGAGATTTGTGACAAGCATGGAATACTTTTAATTTTTGATGAAGTAATTACAGGTTGGGGTAGAACAGGCTCCAAGTTTGGTGCACATGAGTTTGGTGTAACACCTGATATTATGACAATGGCAAAAGCTACAACGAATGGAGTTGTGCCTATGGGCGTAGTTGCGTGCAACGATAGCATTTATGACGCTGTAATGGATGCCTCACCAACAGGTGCAGTTGAATTATTTCATGGATACACTTATTCAGGAATCCCAGTTGCAGTCGCTGCAGCTTTAGCTGTTCAAGATATTTTTGAAAAAGATGATATTTTTAACAGAGCTAAAAACTTAGCTCCATACTTCCAAAAAGGTTTATTTTCTCTTCAGGATCTAGAGTCGGTAGATAATATCAGAGGTTATGGAATGATGGGTGGAATTGATATGAAATTAAATACTAAACCAGGTAAAGCTGGTTTTGAATGTTTTAAAGCCTGTTATGAAGCAGGAGTAAACTTTAAAGCAACAGGTGACTGTTTAATTATTGCTCCACAATTTATTTGTGAAGAAAAACATATTGATGAAATTATTGATAAACTGAGAACAGGTATCACTAACTATCAAAAAAACCAAAAAAACTAATTAAATTAATACATTTAATTAAAGAAAGTAGCGTTATGAAAATAGGTGTACCTAAGGAAATCAAGCCACAAGAGCATAGAATTGGATTAACTCCAGAAAGTGTAAAAACTTTGATATCTGAAGGTCACGAAGTAATAGTGGAAAATAACGGTGGTTTTGAAGCTGGCTTTGAAAATGAACAATACACAAGTGTAGGAGCTAAAATTGCTAACTCAGCTGCTGACATTTTCAATGATGCTGAAATTATAGTTAAAGTTAAAGAGCCGCAAAAAGTCGAAGTAGATATGATTAGAGAAAATCAAATTGTATATACTTATCTTCATCTTGCTGCTGCAAAAGAATTAACTGAAGGATTAATTAAATCTAAAAGTATTAACATTGCATATGAAACTGTAACAGATGACAATGGAAGATTACCTTTGCTAGCGCCAATGAGTGCAGTTGCAGGTAGAATGTCTGTTCAAGCAGGAGCTCATTGTTTAGAGAAAAATCAAAAAGGAAGAGGTCTTCTATTAGGTGGAGCACCAGGAGTTGCTCCTGGCAAAGTTGTTATTTTGGGTGGTGGAGTTGTAGGTGAAAATGCAGCAGTTATTGCAACTGGCATGCAAGCCCAAGTTCATATTGTTGATAAATCTGAAGCAAGATTAAAACAACTCGTTGAAATGTTTGGGGATAAAATAATTCCAGAGCAAAGTGATAAAATTGATTTAAATAAATTAGTTTCAGAAGCTGATCTTTTAGTAGGTGGTGTTTTAATTCCAGGTGCTGAAGCTCCTAAATTAGTTACTAGAGACATGATTAAATTAATGAAACGTGGATCAGTTATTGTAGATGTTGCAATTGATCAAGGTGGATGTGTTGAAACAAGTAAACCAACTACTCACGGAGAGCCTACTTATATTGTTGATGATGTTGTTCATTATTGTGTAGCTAATATGCCAGGAGGAGTTCCAAGAACTTCAACACTAGCACTAAACAATGCAACTCTACCTTTTTTAGTTAAACTTGCTAATAAAGGGTATCAAAAAGCTTTAGGTGAAGATAAAAACTTTTTGGCTGGATTAAATGTTCACAAAGGTCATGTAACATATAAAGCGGTAGCAGATGTTTTTGGACATGATTATGTTGCGCCAGATGAGGCTATTAAAATCTAATTAAATGGAAAAAGCTTTACCAAGCAGCACAAAAGTTGTTGTAATTGGTGGAGGTGTTGCTGGATGTTCGGTTGCTTATCATTTAGCAAAATTTGGTTGGAAAGACACAGTTCTTCTTGAAAGAGATCAACTAACATCAGGAACTACTTGGCATGCTGCTGGATTGGTTGGGCAATTAGGTGCAACTGCTACAATTACAAAACTTAGAAAATATTCACTTAATCTTTATAAAGAACTTGAAAAAAAAACTGAACTTTCAACAGGGCTTAAACAAAATGGAGCAATAACTGTTGCTAGTTCAAAAGAAAGACTTCAAGAATTATTAAGACAAGCAACTTCCGCTCAACTTTTTGACGTAAATGTTGAAGTTTTAGATAAACAAAAAGTTAAAGATTTATATCCTGTAATTAATGATCAAGATATTTTGGGTGGTGTTTATATGCCTAAAGATGGTCAGGCAGATCCGGTAGGAGTTACAAATGTGTTGGCTAAGGCTGCAAAAATGGAAGGGGCTAAGATATTTGAAAAATCACCAGTGACTAAAATATTAGTAAAAAACAATAGAATTACTGGTGTTGAAACTAAAGAGGGTAAAATAGATTGTGAGTATGTAGTGCTTGCAACTGGGATGTGGTCTAGACAAATTGGAGAGGATATCGGTGTAAGCGTTCCTTTATATCCAAATGAGCATTTTTATATAATAACTGAACCAATGAAAGATCTGCCAAAAGATCTACCAGTTCTTAGAGATTATAATGATTGTCTTTATTTAAAAGAAGATGCAGGAAAAATGCTCGTCGGTATTTTTGAACCAGGCGCAAAGAATGCATTTAAAGAAAAGGGAATAGTCCCTAATGATTTTTCTTTTGGAGAGTTTCCAGATGATTTTGATCATTTTGAACCCTATTTAGAAAAATCTTTTAAAAGATTACCAATGTTAGAAACAGCCGGTGTTAGAAAATTTTTTTCAGGGCCAGAGTCGTTTACACCCGATACTCAATATTTATTAGGAGAAACGGCAGAAGTTAACAATCTTTATACGTGTTGTGGTTTTAATAGTATTGGTATTGCAAGTTCTGGTGGAGCGGGGCGAGTTACAGCAGAATGGATGATTAATGGTTATATGAATGAAGATTTGTATTCATTAGATATTAAAAGATTTCAAAAATTTCATTCTTCTAAAAAATTTATAATGAATAGAGTTACAGAAACTTTGGGAGATTTGTATGATATGCATTGGCCATATAAACAACACAAGACCTCAAGAGATCAAAGATTACTTCCATACCATGAAGAGTTAAAAAAAATGGGGGCATGTTTTGGTCAATCAGGTGAGTATGAAAGACCAATGTGGTATGCGTTAGATGATGCTAAACCAGATTACAAATATAGTTTTAATTATCAAAATTGGTATCCATCAGTTGAGCATGAGTGTAAAAATACAATTGAAAATGTAGGATTGTTTGAGCTTTCTCCTTTCTCAAAATATGAAATTAATGGTGAAAAGGCATATGAAGAATTACAAAGATTATGTACTGCAAATATTAAAGATGAAATTGGAAAATGCACTTATACTCATATGCTTAATGAAGGAGCGGGAATTGAAACAGATCTAACGGTTGTTTGCATAGACAAAAATCATTTTAGAATAATAAGTTCTGCAGCTGTTAGAACACATGATAAAGCCCATATTTTAAAACATTTATCTTCAGATGTTGAATTTAAAGATATTACAGATGACCTAGTTTGTTTAGGTGTATTTGGACCAAAAAGTAGAGAATTATTATTAAAAATTTGTGAAGATGATTTGTCAAATGAAAATTTTAAATTTGGATATGGTAAAAATATTACTATAAAATCGATAAATGTTTGGGCTCAAAGACTATCTTATGTTGGTGAACTTGGTTATGAGCTTTATGTTCCAATCAAAGATGCAAAAGAAATTTATAATCTAATTATAAGTATAGGAAAACAATTCAGATTATCTCATTGTGGTGCTCATGCGATGGATACCATGAGGATGGAAAGTGGTTTTTTACATTGGGGACATGATATTTCACCAGAAGAAAATCAGTATCAAGCAGGGCTTAATTTCGCAATTAGTTATAAAAAACCTTTTGATTTTATTGGTAAAAAAGCTTTAGAAAAAATTAAATCAAATAAAATAGACAGAAGATTTACAATGTTTATTTTAAAAGAAAATAAACCTGGTTTTCCACTGTTGCATCATGAAGAGCCAATTTATATAGATAATAAAATCATTGGAAAAACTACATCAGGAAATTATTCATTTAATTACAATAAAAACATGTCTTTTGGTTATATTAACACTGAGCTTACTAACGATGAATTAAAAGATAAGAAAATATATATTGAAATAGAAAAACAAAAATATTTAGCTCAAGTATTATTTAAACCTTTAAAACAATCAAATTATAAATCAATTTAGATTCAATCCTTATTTAAATTCATGATTATTGGAAGATTATAGCTTAAATTGTGCAAGAAAGCGGATTTTAAATTAGTTTGAATTTATAACTAATTGCTGTTTAAATGGTGTTGTGAAAAAAGACGATCAAGAAATAACTTTATTAAATTCTGATATTGCTTCAAATAATGATCTAAAAAAAAATAACTTTAAAACAACCAACGTTAATATTTTACTTAATAGGGTTAGATTAGATAAGAAAAGAACTTTTAAAAAAAGAATTGTTTTTACATTTTTTTTAGCTGCTCTAATTAGTTCTTTAACTGTTTATTTTGTTATTTAGCAAAAAATCTGACCTAAAAAGGTTATTGAAACAATAAAGATTTATATTATAAGTCATCAATAAATAATGGCGGGGTAGCTCAGTTGGTTAGAGCGCAGGACTCATAAGCCTGAGGTCAGTGGTTCGATCCCACTTCCCGCTACCATTTAATGTCCTGGAAAATCAATTAAATTTTCAACTTTATAATTATTTTTCACTAAATTATCAGATCCACCTAAATCAAATAAGTTAATTACAAATACAAAAGCTGCAACTTTACTTTTCGAAATTTCTACAAGTTTAGCAGCCGCTTCAGCAGTGCCACCAGTTGCAATTAAATCATCAATAATTAGAACACTATCATTTTCATCTAAAGAATCTTTGTGAACTTCAATTGTAGCTGTTCCATATTCAAGCTCAAAATCAATTGAATGAACATCGGCAGGTAATTTATTTTTTTTTCTTAGCATTATGAATGGTTTTTTTAAAATATATGAAACTGCAGAGGCAAAGACAAAGCCACGCGACTCTATTGCTGCAATTTTTGTAAAATTATATTTTTTAGATCTTTCAACAATTTGATTAATAGTTTCTGCAAAAGCATTTTCATCTTTAATTAATGTAGTGATATCTCTAAACAAAATACCTTTTTTAGGGTAATCTGGGATAGATCTAATATAATCTTTTAAATTCATAATAGTTAATTATAAAAGTATAAATAATTAAATTTTTATCTATGACAACTAATAAATTAGCAATAATTGGTGGAAGTGGTCTTTATGATGTTGAAGAGTTTAAAGACAGAGAATTACTTGATTTAAATACTCCTTGGGGAAAACCATCAGATAAAATCTTAAAAACAAAGTACAATAATAAAGAAGTTTATTTTTTACCAAGACATGGAAGAGGACATTTTATTTCTCCATCTAATATTAATTTTAGAGCAAATATTGATGCACTTAAACAATTAGGGGTATCAGATATTGTCTCTGTTTCTGCAGTAGGGTCACTTAAAGAAGATCTACCACCAGGTAAATTTGTTATTGTAGATCAATTTATTGATGGAACTTTTGCAAGAACTAAAACTTTTTTTGATGATGAGATTGTTGCACATGTTTCAATGGCTCACCCAACATCAAACGGATTGATGAATGCTTGTGAAGAAGCTATAAAAAAATCAAACATAGATTATCAAAGAAATGGAACTTATGTTGTGATGGAAGGGCCTCAATTTTCAACACTTGCTGAGTCAAATTTATACAGATCATGGAAAGCAGATGTTATTGGTATGACTAATATGCCTGAAGCAAAACTCGCTAGAGAGGCTGAAATTAGATACGCATCTGTTTCAATGGTGACTGATTTTGATTGCTGGCATCCTGACCATGAAAATGTCGATGTTAAGCAAGTTATTAAAGTTCTTTTAGGCAATGCTGAAAAAGCTAAGGTGATGATTAAAAATTTAATTGATAATTTTGAGAATTATATTGATCCAAAAGATCCAACAAATAATTGCTTAGATGTTGCAATAATTACAGTTCCAGAAAAAAGAACTCAAAAGACGGTTGATAAACTTAAATCTGTAGCTGGTAGAGTTTTATCTAAATGAGAATAGAGGGAAAAGAGTATAGAACAATTTGGTTTGACAGTGGTGTAGTAAAGATAATTGACCAAACAAAGCTTCCACATAAATTTATAATTAAAGATCTCAAATCAGTCAAAGATGCAATAAATGCGATTAAAATTATGGAGGTGAGAGGTGCACCTTTAATTGGTGGAACTGCTGCCTATGGAATAGTTTTAGCAATCCAGGAAAATAATAATCCAGAATTTATAAACAAAAGTGCAGAACAACTAATTCATTCAAGACCTACAGCAATTAATTTGAAATGGGCAGTAGATCGTATGATGAAAAAATTATCAGATATTAATAATGATAAAACCTTAGATGTTGCTTTAAATGAAGCTAAAGAAATATGTGATGAAGATGAAAAGTTTTGTGAAAATATAGGTATCAATGGATTAAAAATAATTGAGGAAATTTATAATAGGAAGAAAGATACAGTTAATATTTTGACTCATTGTAATGCTGGATGGTTAGCAACTATTAATTGGGGAACAGCTACTTCCCCCATATATCACGCACATAAAAAAGGCATTCCAGTTCATGTATGGGTAGACGAAACTAGACCAAGAAACCAAGGTGCAAATTTAACTTCTTATGAATTAAATGAGGAAGAAATACCAAATACTATAATTGCTGACAATACAGGTGGAATTTTAATGCAAAGAGGTGAGGTGGATATGTGTATTGTAGGGACTGATAGAACTTTATCTAATGGAGATGTTTGTAATAAAATTGGAACTTATCTAAAAGCATTAGCAGCTCATGATAATAATGTGCCTTTTTATGTAGCATTACCAAGTTCAACTATCGATTGGGAAATTAAAGAAGGTAAAAATATCCCAATTGAAGAAAGAAATTCAGAAGAGCTGTCTCATGTTGAGGGAGTGGATGAAAATAATGAGATCAAAAAAGTTTTAATTTACCCTAAAAAAAGTAAAGCAATGAATCTTGCCTTTGATGTTACTCCAGCAAAGTATGTAACAGGTTTGATAACAGAAAAAGGTATTTCCGAAGCATCATCTAATGGTCTAAAAGAATTATTTAAGAAATAATTCTGGAAGAAATTAATCCATCAAGTGGTTTTGGGTGAAACCACGTAGACTTTTGTGGCATATATTTTTTCTTTTTTGCAAAGGATAAAACTTGTGAAATATTTGTAGGATATAATCTAAATGCTAAATTATACTTTTTAGAATTTACAAAATTTTCCAAGGCTTTTTTACCTTTAAATCCTGATACGAAATCAATATTTTTTTTATTTTTCAGGATTTTATCTAATATTAATTTTCTTAATATTGTTACATCTAATTCTTTTGATTGTTTTAAAGGCTTAATTGTATACCATTTTTTATTTGCATACATTTCAATTTGGTTATTTTTAAGTTTCTTATTCATTTTAGATATTTTTAAAGAAAAGTGTTTTGAAATTATTTCCTTAATTTTTTCAAATTTTAGGTTAGTTTTTACAACTCTATTATAATCCAATATGTTTACTTGGTTATCTGGAAAAGCAATTATCATAGGAGCAATTTTTTTTTTACTTTTTAACATTGCTTGAATTCGATGATGTCCATCACATATATATATCTTTTTTATATTTTTTAGATAATTTTTAAGTAATCTTACTTTATTTAATTTATTAACAACCCAAAGTTCATGCCTACATTTATCTTTAGATTTAAAATTATAATCTGATTTAAATCTAAAAATATTCTTTAATTTTTTTAACGAATTTGGAGTACTCTTGTATGTAGTATAAATAGGGCTTATTTGACTATTGAATTTTAATAATTGCTCTTTTCTTTTTTTAATTCTTTCAACAAAAGTTTCTTCATGACCTAATATTTTTTTGTCATCATAATTATCTAGATTTATTTTTCCAACTATCCCAAGTAACTTCTTATTATTGTATGTAATTCTATATAAATAGAAATGATTTGATGTATCTTGCTGAATAATGCCTTTATCTTTAAGACTTTTAAGAATTTTTTTTGATTTATTGATTTTGGAAGTATTTAATAAATTTAGAAAGTTTAATTTTTTATTTGGTTTATAATTATCAATATAACTAACGTTTGGAGAAGTAACTTCTTTTGCAAACCTTTTTTTAGGTCTTATTCCGCTAAATGGTTTTATGAGACTCAATTTTTTAAATTAAGCAATTTTTGGCAATTCTTCTAAAGCTTTATCAACACTTGCTTGGTCAAATTTATCTTCAGCTAAGTTTCCTTCGAAGAAATCACCGTAAGCCTTCATATCAAAGTGACCATGCCCACAAAGATTAAATAGTATTGATTTAGATTCACCATTCTTTTTGCACTCTAATGCTGCATCAATTGCACCTTTGACTGCATGAGTAGCTTCAGGAGCAGGAACTATTCCTTCTGTTCTTGCAAAGTTAACGCCTGCTTCAAAACATTCTTTTTGACCATATGCTTTTGCTTCTATTGCATTAAGCTCTTTAAGATGGCTAACCATTGGTGCCATAGCGTGGTATCTTAATCCTCCAGAGTGTGTTGCTGGTGGAATAAACTGTGATCCTAAAGTATGTGTTTTCATTAGTGGTGTTAATCTTCCTGTATCACCAAAGTCATAAACAAATTTACCTTTTGTAAGTGAAGGACATGATTTTGGTTCACATGCAATTACTCTTGTTTTTGTTCCTTCTCTAAAATTTTTACCTAAAAATGGAAAAACTAATCCTGCAAAGTTGCTACCACCACCTGTACATCCAACTAAAATATCAGGATAGTCATCAGCCATTTCCATTTGAAGTAATGTTTCATTTCCAACGATAGTTTGATGCATCAACACATGATTTAACACACTGCCAAGCGCATATTTTGTATCAGGATTTTTTGCTGCCATTTCAACAGCTTCTGAAATAGCTATTCCTAAACTACCAGAGCTATCTGGAAATTTCGCTAATATAGCTTTTCCACTATCAGTTTCTTCTGATGGACTTGCAACACATCTTGCTCCATATGTTTGCATTACTAATTTTCTATATGGTTTTTGCTCAAAACTTACTTTAACCATATAAACATCTAACTCTATTCCAAATAACTTACATGCAAAAGCAAGTGAGGTTCCCCACTGTCCTGCACCTGTTTCAGTAGTTATTTTTTTTGTACCTTCTTCTTTATTGTAAAAAGCTTGTGCAACCGCTGTATTTGGTTTGTGACTTCCTGACGGGCTTACTCCTTCATATTTGTAATAGATTCTTGCAGGAGTATCTAAATGTTTTTCTAATCTTCTTGCTCTGTAAAGTGGAGAAGGTCTCCATTGTTTATAAATATCTCTTACCGGCTCAGGAATTTCAATTTCTCTTTCTTGAGAAACTTCTTGCCCGATTAGAGCCATTGGAAATAACGGTGCTAAATCATCTGGTCCTATTGGTTTTAAAGTGCCAGGATGTAAAACTGGATCCAAGGGTTTTGGAAGATCTGCAGCTATATTATACCAAGTCTTTGGCATTTTACTTTCTTCAAGAAAATATTTAATTGTATCAGTCATTTTTTTCTTTATGTAGTCTGATCTTAAATTAAGTTAAAATCAAGTTTTTTTTAATGAAGAAAATTAAGGCTGAAATAATCAAATATTCCAAAATGCTTAACAGCAGAAAGCTATCTGCTCTTAGATCTGGCAATATATCAGTAAGATACAATGATGGTTTCTTAATCACTCCCTCTGGAAAAAAGTATTCATCATTAAAAGGTAGTGATATAGTTTTTGTTTCACTTAAAGGAAATTTTGATAAAAAAAAAGGAATTCCTTCTTCAGAATGGAAATTCCATCAAGATATTTATCTAAATAAAAAAGAGGCTAAAGCTGTAGTTCACGCTCATTCAATTAATGCAACGGCTGTTGCTACTCACAAGAAAAGCATTCCATCTTTTCATTACATGGTTGCTATGGCAGGAGGTCACGATATTAAATGTGCAAAATATGCAACTTATGGGACAAGAGAATTATCTAAAAATATTTTAAAAGCTTTAAAGGGCAGAAAAGCTTGCTTAATCAGCAATCACGGTCAGATTGCATTCGAAAAAAATTTACCAAAAGCTTTTGAGCTAGCTGAAGAGGTTGAAAATATATCGCTTCAGTATATAACGAGCTTAAAATTGGGTAGGCCTAAAATTCTTTCGATAAAAGAAATGAAAAAAGTATTATCCAAAGCAAAAAATTATAAGAGAGGATAATTAATGACTAAAGTTGGAGAGCATATAACTCTAGACATTATTGGAACTACCAAAGAATACGATCCTTCTTTGTTTGAAAAAGTTATTAATGATATTGCAAAAGCAGCTGATGTAACAATTCTTAATATTTCTAAATATAAATTTGAGCCTCAAGGTTTTACAATTTTAGCATTATTAGCAGAAAGCCATATCAGTTTTCATACATTTCCCGAAAAAGGAATAATTAGTTTTGATTTTTTTACTTGTGGAAAAGTTAACCCATCAGTTGCAATTGATATAATAAAAAAAGAATTTGCTCATAAAAGAATTGTTAAAAAAGAATTTAATAGAGATACAAAATCTCTTTATCATGACATTTATAGTTCGCCAGGATTACAAAAATCATATGTAGTAAACGATGTTCTTGAAGATTTTAAATCAAAAGTCGGTCAACATATTGAAATTTTAGAATTAGAACAATTTGGTAAATCATTATTTATTGATGGAGAAATACAAGTCGCTGCAACTGATGAGCATTTATACAGCTCAACTTTTGTAGGTGCTGGTCTTCATTTAAATAAAAACAACGAAAGAGCTGCAATCATTGGAGGTGGTGATGGTGGTGTTGCAAGAGAGTGCATTTCTAAAAATTTTAATTTTATAGACTGGTTTGAGCTTGATCCGGAAGTTGTGGACGTTTGTAACAAACATCTTGGAGATATAGGCAACAAAGCTACAGAAAAAAATTCAGTGAAATGTGTGTGGGGCGATGCATTTAAAAGCATAACATCAGTTGAAGATGATACCTATGATCACATTTTCGTTGATCTTAATGATGATCAATTTTGTATAGATCTTGCTGCTAAAAATATGGACTCAATGATCAGAATATTAAAACCAAAAGGTGTGATTACCGCTCAGGTGGGCAGTCAAGATAAAAAACCTAAGCAAGTTGATAACTGGCTAAATGTATTTAACCATCATTTTGGAAATACTAAATTATCTAGAGTTTATATACCTAGTTTTGATTGTTCTTGGAACTTCTCTTCATCAATAAACCATTAATTTTTCTTTTTTAATTTTTAAAATTGTGAAATACTTCCTCCAAATTAAAGGAGAAAATAATGAATATATTCAAAAAAACTATTTTAACAGTTCTTGCTTCTTTATTAGTTATCGGAAATGTTTACGCTGACAAGATAAAAATTGGAACTGAAGGTGCTTACCCACCATGGAACTCAAAAGATGCATCAGGCAATCTTATTGGTTTTGAGGTTGAGTTAGCAAACGAACTTTGTGCAATCATGAAACATGAGTGTACTATCGTTGAACAAGACTGGGATGGAATGATACCGGCCTTATTGATGAGAAAGTTCGATGCAATTATGGCAGGTATGTCAATTACTGCTGAAAGACAAAAAACAATCACTTTTTCTCAAGGTTATGCTGATGAAGTAGCTTCGCTTGCAGTTATGAAAGGTTCTAGTCTAGAAGGTGTTGATACTCCCGAGGGTGTTAATTTAACTTTAGGTGGATCTGCTGTTAAAAAAGCTCTTAAAACTTTAACAGGTGCACTTGCTGGAAAAACTGTATGTACTCAAACAGGAACTATTCACCAAAACTTTTTAGAGTCAGGTGATGTAGGAAGTGTTAATGTTAGAACTTACAAAACTCAAGATGAAGTAAATCTAGATTTAACATCTGGAAGATGTGATGTTGCATTAGCTGCAGCTGTTGCATTTACAGACTATGCTGACAAATCAGGAAAACCAGTTGTATTAGTTGGACCAACTTTTTCAGGTGGTGCATTTGGTAATGGTGTTGGTGTTGGTGTTAGACAAGGTGGAGATGATGCGATTGGAAAAAGAGACGCTAAACTTCTAAAAGACTTCAACAAAGCAATTGATAAAGCTAGAAAACAAGGAATCATTAGCAGACTTGCTATTAAGCACTTTGGTTTCGATGCTTCTATGTAATTAATTTCAGATTTGGCGACTATAATATATAGTCGCCAATCTATATGGAACTTCTCGCATTTGGCAAAACTGGTTGGGGTGATGAATTATTTTATGCAACCTTAATGACTATAGCTGTCTCTGTTACAGCAATGTTAATTGGTTTTATTTTTGCGTTAATTTTTACTCCATTAAAGTTATCTAAATATAAATCTTTAAATCTAATAGGAAATTTTTACACCACTGTTATCCGTGGTGTTCCAGAACTTCTAGTAATTTACCTATTCTTCTTTGGAGGCAGTGGAGCAATTATGTATGTAGCGTCTATCTTTGGTTATTTTGAATACATAGAAATTAATGCATTTATTACAGGCTCGATGGCAATTGGTATAATTTCTGGTGCATACTCAACCGAAGTATTTAGAGGTGCTATTCAATCAATAGACAAAGGTCAGTTTGAAGCTGCCAAAGTATTGGGTGTTGGTAAATTTGCGCAGTTCTATAAAATAATATTACCTCAAATGTTAAGACTAGCTATTCCCAACTTAAGTAATGTTTGGCAAATTACTTTAAAAGATACTTCTCTTATTTCAGTCACGGGACTAGTTGAAATTATGAGACAATCTTATATTGCAGCAGGATCTACTAGAGATCCATTATTTTTTTATTCTTTCGCTGCAGTTTTGTATTTATTGTTAACTTATTTAAGCATGAAACTAATCAATAGATTAGAAGCAAAGTATAGCAGGGGGTATTAATGGATTTTGATTTAATGATCACTAGTTTACCCAAACTACTTAGTGCTACTTTAATTACACTGAAATTATTATCTGTATCTTTGATAGCTGGAATGTTTCTAGGTTTATTTTTTGCAATCTTGAGAATGAATAAGAATATTTTTATCAATCAATTTGCATATGCGTATTCTTATGTATTTAGAGGAACTCCTTTACTGGTCCAAATTTTTATTATTTATTTTGGCTTAGGCCAAATTGAGTACTTAAGATCAACATTTTTGTGGGTGATTTTGAAAGAACCGTATTGGTGTGCAATTATTGCTTTTGCATTAAATACTGGCGCTTATACATCTGAAATTTTAAGATCAGCATTTCAGACTATTAAACCAGGCATTATTGAAGCTGGAAAAAGTTTAGGTATATCAAGTAAAATTATCTTTTATAAAATTCAAATTCCAATTGCTATCAGACAATCATTGCCTGCTTATGGCAACGAAATAATCTTAATGATGAAAGGTACATCGTTAGCAAGCACTGTAACCCTGATGGATTTAACAGGAGTTGCAAAATATATAATTTCAACAACTTTTAAACCTATAGAAGTATTTATTGTAGCAGGTGGGATTTATTTATTTATGACTTTTTTGATTCATAATTTGATAAAGTATTTAGAAAAAAAATATAGTTTCCAGTAAAATTTTAAATGCATCTTTCAAAAAAACAGATTGAAGATTACCAAAATCTTGGAGTTATAATTGTAAAAGATATTTTTAAAGAGTGGATTGAACCATTAAGAAAAGGATTTCAAAAAGTTTTAGATAACCCAAGTAAACATGGACGAGAGAATGTAGATGATAACAATGGTAGATTTTTTGAAGATTATTGTAATTGGGAAAGAATAAAAGAATTTAAAGATTGTATTTTTAATTCACCTGGAGCTCAGATTGTTACTGAAGCAACAAAATCTAAATCATCTCAAATTTTTCATGAACATATTTTTATTAAGGACCCTGGCACACATAAAGAAACACCTTGGCATCAAGATATGTCTTATTATTGTGTTGATGGAAGTGACACAGGAAGTTTCTGGATACCCTTAGATGAAGTTGATAAAGACAATAACCTTAAATTGATTTTAGGTTCTCATAAATGGCAAAAGTTAATTAGACCTACAAAATGGTCTAATAATAGATCTTGGTATCAAGACGATAGCTCTTTTATGGATTTACCTCCATTAGAAAAATTTGAAAAAAATATTTTAATCCCAGAACTTAATTTAGGTGATGCAGTGTTGTTTAATTTTAAGACCGTACATGGCTCAACTGGAAATAACAGTTCTAAATCTCGAAGAGCATTTTCAATGAGATTTATTGCTGATGATGTTAGGTATATTGATAGAGGAGGACCAACGTCTCCACCATTTGATGGAATTAATTTAAAAACTGGTGATTTGATGAGAGAAGATTGGTTTCCTGCAATCTACAAAAAATAATAAATTTCTTACTCTTAAAAAAGAAGGAGAGATATATTTGATGTATATCAAATTATAATAATAAAATAGGTGGTATTAAAATTTTTTTAAAAAAATCAAATGAATTCATTTATATCAATTTCAAAGTTTTTTCTTGCTCAACCAAATTTGATTGTTGGAAATAAAAAATTTAGAAATATTGACAAAATTATAGTTAAATATGGTTATTCAAATCCTTTATTCGTAGTTGATGATGGTTTTTCAAAATCTAAATTATGGGAAATAGTAAAAAAAAAATAGTAAAAAATTTTAAAAAAAAAAATTTTATATTTACTTCAGGAAAAATTGAACCAACTTACGACTCATTAAGAAATAATTTAGCCAAAGTAAAAAAAATGAAATTTGATTTAATTGTTGGTGTTGGAGGTGGATCGTGTATGGATACAGCTAAAGCTATTGCTGTTTTAATTAAAAATAAAGGTGATCCAATTATTTATAGAGGCTTTAATAAGATTAAAAAGAAAGGCGTCCCAACAATATGTGTACCAACAACAGCTGGCACAGGTAGCGAAGCCACTTGCAACGCTTCGTTTGTTGATAAAAAAACCAATTACAAAATGGGGATCAACGGAAAGTATATGTTTCCAACAATATCTATTTTAGATGGTGAAACTACATTATCTTGTCCAAAACTTGCAATAGTAGGAGCTGCAACTGACGCTTTAGTTCATATTTTTGAAGCTTATACTTCAAAAAAAAATAATAAATTTACAGATATTGTGTCTGAAATTGGATTTAAATATATTATTAAAAGCATTTTGGATCTGAAAAATAAAAAAGGAAATTTAAATAAACGATTAGATTTGTTGAAAGGAGCTTATCTAGGGGGAATTGCTGTGATGAAATCATCAGGTGGAGTTGCATCTTCTGTTTCATATCCTTTAAGTGTTTTTTATGGTGTTCCACATGGAATAGGGGGAGGAATATTTTTATTATATGTGGCAAAGTATAATTGCAGTAAAAAATATGATAAATATAAATATTTAGCCAAGCACACTAAGTTAAATAAAAAAATAAATTCAATAGAATTAATAAATTATTTAGAAAAAATTTTTGAAAGATTAGATGTGCCAAAAAAACTTAATAATTTTGGAATAAATAAAAAAGATTATAAAAAATTAGTTTTAATAATGAAAAAACAACAAAAAGGTTTTGATCAAAACCCCGTCCAATTTTCTGTTAACAATGAATTTAAAAAAATGATAAAAATATTTATATAAAAAAATACAAACTAATAGTTAAACCGAAACAAATAAAAGTAACAGAATTATCAAACTAACATCTAATTATTTATAATTGGTGTATTCTTTAATCTCTTTAATTTTTGAACCCGTAATATTATTTATCTCCAATTTGATTTTAGCACGATCATCATTTAAGAAATGAACATCTCTTGAAAGTTTAATAAATTTTTCAGTAAAATTTTTTTCTTTTTCACATAGCCTTTTATCATCTTCAATAATCCAAAGTTTAGCATTAATCTTTTTAAGTGATTGAAATAATTTTTCAATTTCATTGTTAGATTTCACATTTTTGTTTAATTGATCTTTCAAAATAGCATGTTCGTCTGATATGAATTTTAATTTTTTAGAATCTCTAATTTTTTCTTGCTTAATTTCCAATATAGAAATTTTATCTAATAGCTCACCAACTGACACTTCAACTAGAATTTTATTCATAAAAAAATATACTATGTTAAGTTGTTATTAATATGTCTAATATTTTAATCATTAAACATGGTTCTTTGGGTGATATAGCCCAAGCTTGTGGGGCAATTCAAGATATTTCTGAATATCACAAAGATGATGAAGTTCATTTGCTAACAACCAAACCATATTTTGATTTATTTAAAAAAAATCCACACATTTCTAACGTTATATTGGATAAGAGATTGCCAAAATATAATCTCATCTATTTATATTCACTAATGAAAAATATTAAGAAATACAAGTTCATCAAAGTTTATGATCTACAAAACTCAAGTAGAACAGCTTTTTATAAAAAAATATTATTTCCTAAAACTACAAAAGATATATGGTCATCTACTGAAACTACATTACCTGAGGGAGTTATAAAAAAAAATTTTGATAAAGACTCAGTTTTATCTAGATTTGATCATCAATTAAAAAGTTCTGGAATTAATACCAGCCACACTTTAAACCCTGATTTTTCATGGAGCTTGTCAGATATATCTCAAATAAAAAATTTCTATCAGTTAGAAAAATATATTGTTCTTTTTCCTTTTTGCTCACCTCATTTAACTTCTAAGAAATGGCCTTATTATAATGATTTAATTTCTTTGATTAATAAAAAATTAGGAAATAAATTAAAAGTAGTTATAGCGCCTGGACCAGATGAAATTAAAGAGGCACCAAATATTAATGCATTATGTATCTTAGATAAAAATAAAGCTTTAGATATTTGTCAATTAGCAACATTGATTAAAGATAGTTCATTTGTAGTTGCAAATGATACTGGACCAGCACATATGACTGCTCACTTAGGATCAAAAGGAATTGCTTTATTCGGATCTCACACAACTCCTTTTAAAGTTAGCATCGAAAGAGAAAATTTTAAGGCAATACAAGTTGCCGATTTGCATAACCTTTCAGCTGAAAAAGTATTTGAAAGGTTGAAATCACTTTAATAATAAATTAGTTCTTAAATTAATCTTATGAAATATTTAGTTGTAATACCTGCCAGATATAAATCCAAAAGACTACCAGGAAAACCCTTAGCAAAAATCGGAGGTTTACCTATGATAGTAAGAACTTACAATCAATGCAGCAAGATAGTCAGTAAAGACAAGATAATTGTAGCTACAGATAGTTTAAAAATTAAAAAAGTTTGTGATGCATATAAAATAAAATCTTTAATTACATCAAGTAAATGTTTAACAGGAACAGATAGAGTTGCTGAAGTTGCAAAAAAAATTAAATGCAGTTTTTACATCAATGTTCAGGGAGATGAACCCTTTTTTAATCCAAATGATTTGAAAATGTTAATTAAGCAAGCTGAAAAAAAACCAAAGGAAATAATAAATGGCTATACTGAAATTAAGGATAAAAAATTATTTTTTAGTTCATCAATTCCAAAGGTAGTTTTTGATAAAAAAGACTACCTTCTTTATATGTCAAGAGGCCCCATTCCTTCAAACAAAGCATTAGAGTTTAAAAAAGCTTGGAGACAGGTTTGTGCGTATTCTTTTCCAAGAAAGGCATTATTTGATTTTTCTAAAACTAAAAACAAAACACCCATAGAATCTTTTGAAGATATTGAGATTTTAAGATTTTTAGAGCAAGGATATAAAGTTAAAATGATTAAAATGTCTAATAAATCCTTAGCTGTAGATAACAAAGAGGATCTTGAAAAAGCTAAAATTTATCTAAAATACAAAAAACTTTAGTTCTTAAGTTTTTCTAATATTCTTAAAAATATTGGAACTGTAAAAAGTATAAAAAGTAATCTTATTATATGATGAAATGCAACAAAATCTGGATCTAGATCAAAAGCAATAGCTATTACAGCTACTTCATAAATTCCACCAGGACTGAAGGATAAGATGAGTGTTAAAATATTTGTATCAACAAAAAATGTTGCAACATAAGCCGCAATAAATCCTAATAGAACAAGAATTGTTGTTGCGACCAAACTATGAAGAGAATTATTGGTAATCTCTTTAATAGTCTTTTCAGCAAATCTACATCCAACAGAAGCCCCTAAAATTAAAAGACAAAAATTGATTGAAGCATCTGGTAGCTTGTATGATGCAACATCGGTCACTTGTAATAATCCACTAGCAAATAACGTTCCTGACAAAAGTGCTGCTGGAATTCTGATTTTATCAAAAAATAAAATAAAAATTATTGAAGCAATAATTAACATAATTAAATTGAAGTGATTTTGAGCCATATAATCAAATTCATCAATAATAAGAGTTTCTGTGACCACGTTATTTACAATTATAAAAGGAATGACAGTGATTATAATTATTAATCTAATTAAATGAGAAGTTGCTACTTGTGATAAATCAGTTTTTTCATTTTCAGCTAAAATCATTAGAGGACCTAATGCACCAGGAGCTGCTGAAAATATTGATGCTTTTTTACCATAACCTGCAAATTTTTGTAAGTATTTAGCAACAATTAAAATACAAATTATTATATAGATTAGCATAATTAACGAAGTCCAAATCCAATTATTTATCTGATTGAATAAATTTTGATCTATGTAATTTCCAATATGCAAACCTAAGATTATCAAGATAAAGTTTAAAACAATTTTAGGCATTTTAATTTTTAGACCTGATAAAGCCGCAATTGATGTGATAATCATTGGTCCTAAAAACCAAGCTAGAGGAATATTAAAATAATCAGCAATAATTGCACTTGGAAAAGAAATTAGTAAAACAGAAATAAATTTTATTGTGAAGATTTGATTGATTTGTTTTAACATTATTGAGTTTGAATTAAATTCTTTTCAATTTTAACTTTAGAGGATCTAAGAACATTTAGAAAGCTAATACAGTTTTTTTTATTAAAATTAGAAATATGACCTGCAACAGTTAATGCACCAAGAATTTGATTTTTTTTTCTAAATATTGGAACTGAGATAGATGCCATTTCTGAATCTCTTTCTCCAAAAGTCATAGCATATCCATTTTTTAAAACATCATTCTTATCTTTGATTTCTAAATTATTATAAGCTGACAAGACATGGCCACTTGAACCTTTGTTTATAGGTTTTTTATCTCCAATAACCTCTTGGTGTCTTATTGATTTATTGGGTGAACTTGATTGGATACATACTCTTACATCATTTTGTCTAACAAAAAAACTTGCCGTCTCTTTTGTTTTGGATGATATGAAATCTAATTCAGCTTTAATAGAATTTTTTAAATTAAAACTACTCTCATAAATTTCAAATAATCTTGGGATTGTATGACCAATTTTAAATTCACCACTTTTTATTTTTCTAATGTATCCAAAATTTTCAAGTGATTTAGATATTCTTGAAATTCTACTTTTGTGGTCTCCGGTAATATTAGCTATTTTGGTTATAGTTAAAGCTTCATTTTTTTCAGTGAAGCAATTTAGAATTTCTAAAGCTTTGTTTACTGCATCAACACCAATAACATTTTTATTAGATTTCATAATAATTCTATTAAATAGAATAATATGTTCTGCTAGATAGAACAATAGTATTATTTTTATTAGACATTTCTTTAAAATATTAATTATGTGACAAAAAAAACTAATAGAGGAAAAAATAATGAAAAACTTAAAAAAAATATTTTCGGTATTATTTTCAGTAATCCTATTATTCTCAGCAACTACAACTAGTTCAATTGCGATTGACAAAATTCATTTCGTAATCGGTGGTGGTGCTGGAGGTGGTTGGGATGGAACTGCTAGAGGTACTGGAGAAGCTTTAACAAAAGCTGGTATGTTAAAAAGTGCATCATTTGAAAATATGTCAGGTGGTGGTGGTGGTAAAGCGTTAGCTTTCATGATTAATACTAAACCTGCAAATACAGTTTTAGTTCAATCTACACCATTAGTTTTAAGATCAATCACTAGACACAAAGGTTACGTGAGTGGAAGTGGTACTTTATCTTATAAAGATGTTGTGCCGATCGCTGGTGTAATAGGTGACTATGGTGCAATCGCTGTTGCAAAAAACTCACCTTACAAAAACTTTAAAGATGTAGTTGATGCATACAAAAAGAATCCAAGCTCTGTCAAAATGGCTGGTGGATCAGTAAGAGGAAGTATGGACCATTTAATTGGTGCTTTAGCTTTCCAAGCTGCTGGTGCTAATCCAAATGATGTAGCTTATATTCCTTATGATGCTGGTGGAAAAGCGTTAGCTGGACTTTTATCTGGAGAGACTCAAATTATTTCTACAGGTTTAGGTGAATTGATGGGTGCAAGAGACCAAGTAAGAATTATTGGTATTACTGCTCCTTCAAGAGTTTCTGATGCTCCAGATGCGCCAACTCTTAAAGAACAAGGTTATGACGTACAATTCGTTAACTGGAGAGGATTTTTTGGTCCTCCAGGTATGAGCAGTGCAGATAAAAATGCAATTGCTAAAATGCTAGGCGATGTACAAAAAACTTCTGAATGGGAAACTGTTAGAGCAAGAAATGCTTGGGTTAATATTTATAATCCAGGTGACAAGTTTGTTTCTTTCTTAGAAAAACAAACAGAAGAAATGACAGCTCTTATGAAGAAATTAGGAGTTATATAATCCTTAGGATTATTTAAAATTAGAGCAGTGAATATAAATACTACAAAAATTATATCACTGCTCTTTTTTATTTTTTCAGCATTCTATTTATATACTGCTTACCAAATTCAAGTTTTTGCATTTGATGAAAACGCACCGTTTAATGCCAAAACATTTCCAATTTATTTAGGATATGCAGGATTATTTTTTTCAGGCCTTAAAGTAATTTTACCTGATCCAAACACAATTAAAGTTGAGCATAAAAATTTAGAGTACAAAAAAACTACTATCTTAGTATTAATTGCAATAATTTATGGGGCCTTAATTCTAAAAGTTGGGTATTTTTTAACTACCTCTTTATTTCTAATGGCATCTTATTATTTTTTAGGTGAGAGAAGATGGGTGTTAATGTTTGTGCTTTCTTTTCCATTTGTTGCAGCATTTATGTATCTTTTACACGGTGTGCTTGACATTTACTTAAGAGATCCATTTCTCCAAATGTTAGGAGTGATGGGATGATAGAAGGAATTTTAATTGGATTAAAAACAGCTCTTACATTTCAAAATATATTCATGGTAATGATTGGTTGCTTCTTTGGAACAATCATTGGAATGCTTCCTGGTCTTGGACCAATGACTGCGATAGCTTTAATGATACCTATTACTTACGGTTTTGATCCAGCAACTGGCTTAATTTTAATGGCTGGTGTGTATTATGGAGCTGTATTTGGAGGATCTACTTCTTCAATATTATTAAATGCTCCAGGAGTTCCTGGAACGGTAGCAACTTCGTTTGATGGTTATCCAATGGCACAACAAGGTAAAGCTGGAAAAGCTTTAGCAATTGCTGCCTGGAGTTCTTTTGCAGGCGGAACACTTGCTGCAATTTACTTATTATTTATGGCACCTAGTTTATCAAAAGTAAGTTTATCTTTTAGATCACCTGATTATTTTGCCTTAATGATTTTAGGCTTAACCGCTATTGCTGCATTTTCATCCAAAGGACAATTTATTAAAGCGATGATGATGGTAGTGCTTGGTTTAATGTTAGCATCTGTTGGTCAAGATAGTTTATCTGACATTACAAGATTTACTTTTAATAATATGAACTTAACAGATGGAATAAGTTTTGTTCTTGTTGTTATGGCAACTTTTGCAATGAGTGAAGCACTCACTATTATTTTAAAACGTAACGATCCAACCGCAGCTGCAAAACAAGTATCTTTAACAGAACTTGGTTCAATTAAGATTAATAAAGAAGAAAGAACTAAAATGTTAAAAACCATTCCTCGTAATTCAATTATTGGCTTTTTAATCGGAGTATTACCTGGGGCGGGAGCAACTATTGCATCTTTCTTAGCATATGGAATGGAAAGAAATTTAGTAAGTGATGAAGAAAAAGAAAAATTTGGTAAAGGAAGTGTTCATGGATTAGCTGCACCTGAAACAGCAAATAATGCAGCATGTTCAGGAGCTTTTGTTCCATTACTAACTTTAGGAATACCAGGAAGTGGTACTACTGCTGTAATGTTAGGAGCTCTATTAGGATTCGGTATTCAGCCTGGTCCAAGACTTTATGTAACCAATCCAGAAATTTTTTGGTCTGTTATAATGTCGATGTATATTGGAATGGTAATATTACTTATTCTGAATTTACCTTTAATTCCTTACATCGCTAGAATTTTAGCAATACCTAAAAATTATTTAATTCCACTTATTTTATTTTTTTCAATTACTGGAATTTACGTAATGTCATTTAATAATTTTGATATTTATTTAATGATTGGAATTGCTGTTGTTGCAACCTTTATGCGCTTATATGATTTTCCAATGCCTCCACTTATTCTAGCTTTTGTACTAGGAGGATTGATGGAGGAAAATTTAAGAAGATCTTTATTATTAAGTGATGGTTCTTGGACTTTTTTATGGGACAGAACTCTTACAGCTTGTATATTAGCTACAACAATATTGATAGTGCTGTGGCATATTTATAAAACAATTACAAAAAAAAATTAAGATTTAATATCAACTCTTTTTCTTATTATATCTTTATCTAGTTTCATTTCTCTGTAAGAAATTATAAGGACACCGGTAAATATTATAAGAGCACCAATCCAAGTATAAAGATCTGGCATTTCATCAAATACAAAATAACCAATAATAGACGCAAAAACTAAATTTAAAAAAGAGTAGGGTTGTGTCATGCTCACATCAACCAATTTAAATGCATGGTTAAGCGTTAAATGTAAAACTGTCCCACACATAGCCGCCAAGATTAAGTAGATAAATGTTTTTAAGCTGGGCATTTCCCAAAAAAATAAAACAATTAAGAAGCTAAGTAGACTCATAAAAATAGATTGATAAGCTAGAATAGTAATTGCACTATCATCTTTAGAAATTTTTTTAGTTATAATTATATTAATTGACCAAAGTAATGCAGAAAATAAAACCATATAAACTCCAATAGATATATCTACAAAACCAGGTCGAATAATTACCAACATTCCACTAAAACCAAGTATTAGAGCTAAAGTTCTATAAATATAAATTTTTTCTCCTAAAAAAATTACCGCAAGTATTGTTACCATTAAAGGAACTACAAAAGATATCGCGGTAAGTTTTTCAATAGGAAGCAGTACTAAAGCTGAAAAATATACAAGCATTGCAGGTAAACCAAGTATTGCTCTTAAGAAATGTTGTTTAAGGTGAGTTGTTTTAAGTACAACATCTTTATTTTTAATTACGTATGGTAAAATTATTACTAACCCTAAAAAAAATCTAAAAAAACCAGCCACATAAACATTAACATCTTCTTGAGCTAACTTTAAAAAAGAAAGCATTACAGTTCCAAAAAAAACAGAAGTGATTATTAAAAAAATAGCTAATTTGTTATTGGACATTAATTAATTACTATAAGTATAACTGAAGTATAAACAATCTTAGTTTAAAACATCTTTAATCAATTTTTTGATGATTGATTTAAAACAAAAATACCCGAACAAGTAATAATTATCGCTCCAAAAATAGTAAACATATCAGGCACATCATTATAAAATATATATCCAAAAATTATTGCCCAAAAAATCAAGGTATAATGAAATGGCTGAATAATACTTGCTCTTGCTTTACTTAAAGCAATTATTTGAAGATAAAGCCCTAATGAAAAAAATATCCCTATACCTAAAAACATTGCATACGAGGATATATCTACTGGAGTCCAAAACTTAGAAGCCAACAATGACATAATTATTAATCCAATGATTGATGTATAAAATAAAGAAGTCTCATTTTTATCATGTTTAGAAACTTTTTTAGTAACGATTTGATAAAGTCCCAATATAAAAGCAGCAATCAATGGCAATAATGCTTTTGGATCAAAGATTGATGAAGTTGGTCTTAGAATAATTAAAACTCCAACAAAACCGATAAAAATTGCTATCCATGTTTTAGGAGACACTTTTTCTTTTAAGATTATTGCTGATAATGCCACAACTATTACTGGTGCTAGTGATCCAATACTATGAGCATTAGCTAATGATAAATATTTAAAAGATAATACAAAACATCCAGACTCTATTACTGATAATAAGCTTCTAAAGATCTGTAATTTAATATTTTTAGATTTATAAAATAAATAATTATTTTTTCTTTTAGACTCAATTAAACTCAAACATAAGACAAAAAAATATTTAACCAAAAGTAGCTGAAAAATAGAATGATATAAAACTAAGGTTTTTTGAATAACATCTAAAATAGAAAAAGATAAATAAGCAAAGATTCCAAAAAGTATTCCAATAGACTCTTTGGATTTAAAAAGATGCATAGATTAATTTAGAATTTTTTTATATTCTTCAACAATATTTGGCCAATAGAACTTAGCAACGAAGTCTTTTGCATTTTTTCCGTACTCTAAATATTTTTTGTTTTCTAGCATAGAATTGATTGATGAATAAATTTCATCCAAATTATTACCATCACAAATTAAACCTGTTTTTTCATGATCAATTGCATCTGATGCTCCACCATCTTTACCACCAATTGAAGGGATATTGTATTGAGCAGCTTCAGTATAAGCTATTCCAAAACCTTCTACTGAAGATTTGTGAACAATAGATGGCATCACAAAAATATTTGATTTAGCAATTAAAGCATTTTTTAAATCATCGCTTATATCTTTAAAAAAAATTACCTGAGCTTCTAAATCTAATTCTTTAACTAATTTTTTAACATTTTCTTCTTCATCACCATAACCAATACAAATATAAATAATATCTGGATAGATCTGCTTTAGATTTCTTAAGGCCATAACAACCTTTTCATGATTTTTTCGTTTATCAAATCTAGAAACGGTAATTAATCTTGGTGATTTTACTGCAAGTAAGCTTTCGACTTTATCTAATGATTTTTGGTCAAGTTTTTTTATAGGATCTATGCCTGGGTTGATAACAATAATTTTTTCCTTTTTAACTCCAATATCAATAGCTAAATTTTTAGTATACTCCGAATTAGCAATTATTTTTTTAACATTATTTAAAACATTTAATAAACGTTTATTGATTCCTGATCCTTTAGCATGGTTAATTTCTTTACCGTGAATTAAGCAATATTTCTTTTTATTAGTTTTTAAATGCTCTAAACTTTTCCAATGATCTGCAATAATTCCATTTACTTTGCTATCTTTTACAAATTCATCAATTAGATAAGCTTTTCTATATTTTCTAAGCAATTTAGGTCCACCAACTCTTTCAATAGAAAACGATGCTTGCTCATCAAAGATTTTGTGGCTTTCAATGTAATCAGCGAAAACTTTAATCATAAAACTTTTTGAAAGTTCTCTTGTAAGTCCCCACATCAAACTTTGCATCCCACCAACTTCTGGAGGAAAAGATCTAGTTACAATTAAATACATTAATCATACTTCCATTTGATACCACATCCAGCACTTGGAATTTGATCTTGTGGTCCGTTACCAGTTTCAGCAATTTGTTTCATAGACTTTAATAAATCACTTTCAGCATTTTTTACTGGTATAAAATTTTTAAGTTCTCTTAATCTACCTCTATATTGAAGTTCTAAATTTTTATTATAGCCAAAAAAATCTGGAGTACATACTGCATCATATGCTTTAGCAATTTCCTGTGTATCATCTTGAAGATATGGAAAACTAAACTGATTATTATTTGAAAATTTAATCATATTCTCAAATGAGTCTTCTGGATAATTAACAGCATCATTAGAACATATGGCAACTGAATTAATTCCAATTTTCTTTAATTCATTACAGTCTTCAACTAATTCTTTTGTAATAGCTTTTACATATGGACAATGGTTACAGATGAACATTATCAAGGTTCCGTTTTCACCCTTAATATCCTCTAAAGTAATAATTTTATTTTCAGTAGATTTTAATTCAAAGGGTAAAGCTTTTTTACCAAAATCACATATTGGAGTTTGAACTGGCATACTATAAGAATATATAAATTATGTTTTATGATTTAAAAGATAAAAAACCACAAAACTCTGGCGAAAATTGGGTAGCACCTAACGCAACCATTATAGGAGATGTTACTTTAGAAAAGAACTCTAGTATTTGGTTTAATGCAGTTTTACGTGGAGATATTGAAAATATTCATATAGGCGAGGGATCAAATATACAAGACGGCAGTGTTTTGCATACTGATCCAGGTTGTCCTTTAAAAGTTGGAAAAGATGTTACGGTTGGTCACCTTGTTATGCTTCATGGATGCACAATTGGGGACAATAGTTTGATTGGTATAGGAGCAGTTATTCTTAACAAAGCTAAAATTGGTAAAAATTGTATTATTGGTGCTAAAGCTTTAATTACTGGTAACAAAGAAATACCAGATAACTCATTGGTGGTTGGTTCTCCAGGTAAAGTTATAAGAGAAGTAACAGAAGAAGAGAAAAAATCAGTTTTGGAAAATACCAAACACTATCAAGATAATTGGAAGAAATACTCTAAATCAGTATTTTAATTAATGAGTAGGAAATTTAAAATTGGTATTGATTATGGAGGCACCAAAATTGAAGGAATTCTTTTAGATGAAAAGGGACTTCAAATAGAGAGAAAAAGATACTCATATGAAAAAAATTATTTGTCAGGAATTGAAACAGTAAAAAAACTTGTAGATGAATTTGATAAACTAAGTAATCAAATTTGTAGAGTTGGTGTAGGAATACCAGGATTTTCATCTAAGGAAACAGGATTGGTTACAAACGCTAACTCTATGTGGTTAAATGACAAACCATTTAAAAAAGATTTAGAAATTACACTTAATAGAAAAGTAAAGTTAATGAACGATGCTAATTGCTTTACTTTATCAGAAGCTGTTGATGGAGCTGGAAAAGATTATCAATCTATTTTTGGAATAATAATTGGTACAGGTTTTGGTGGTGCGCTCTCATTTAATAAAGAAATTATTGAAGGAGCTAATCAAATTGCAGGTGACTGGGGTCACCAACCTCTTCCTTACCCAACAAAAGAAGAAATTGAAACAAAGATAAATTGTCCATCAATGAATTGCGGAAGACCTCTATGTGCAGAACAATTTATGTCAGGTATTGGTTTTAAAGATATATTTAATCAAAAACATAATACAAATTTTTCCACAGAAGAAATTGTACAACTTGATTTAGATGGAGATCCTAGGGCTAATTTAGAAATAAGTTTATATGAAGACAGGATGGCAAGATTAATGGCAGTGATGATAGGTATTTTTGATCCAGATGCTATTATACTTGGAGGAGGGATGTCAAACATAGATAGACTTTATAAAAATATTCCATCTCTAATACCCAAATATACTTTTTCAAATAAAGTAATAACAAAAGTATCAAAAAATTTTCATGGAGACTCAAGTGGAGTTAGAGGTGCCGCTTGGCTTTGGAATAATGTATAATATTTTTACAAAAAGGAGAGAACAATGTCAGCAGGTTATGTAATAGCACAATTAAAAGTAACAAATCCTGAAAATTATAAAGAGTATGTGGCTAAAGTCTCAGAGGTCGTTAAAAAATATGACGGTGAATACCTTGTTAGAAATGGCGAATATCAAGTTGTTGAGGGAGAAGATAATTTTCCAAGATTGGTAATCATTAAATTTCCATCTTATGAAAGAGCTTTAGAATGGTATCATTCAGATGAATATAAACCTGTTAAAGATATACGATTACAAAATTCTGAGGGGAGCAATATAATTGTAAAAGGCGTATAAATTTAATAATGAGGTGGTTTTTTATCTTCTTTAAAAATATCTGAAGTTATCTCACCATTCAGCTCTTCAATTTTTTTATTTAAATTTGTAATTTCACCCTTTAAATTTTCAATTTCTTTTTGTTGAGAATATACCTCACTACTTATTTGAGATATTTCTTGTTGAAGAAATGTAATCTGTTCTTCTAATTTTTTAACTAAATTTTCCATAAAAAAAACTAAGGAACCAACCAATAATCCCTGCTAACAGTATTTTCAGAACCAAGATTATCAGCAAATTCAAATCGTGCTCTTCGATGACCTTTAGCTGCTAGATAAAGCCACTCAATAGATTTAATTTTACACTGAATGACAGTAAAGTTTTTATAACCTTCTTCACTTTGTTCTTTTGTGTAGTCAAAATTATCACGCTCCGGTTTTAATCCAGAAGTTGGAATATCGCTTTCTGTTCCAGGCCCATTATCAACTAAATAACATTTTCTAGATATATGTTGTGTTTTAGACCAAGACTCTTTTGTTATTTCATTGTCATGATTAACAGTACATTCTACTTTAAGTCTTACCTGAATTTTTTCCTCTTTATTATAGAATAAAATTGCAGCATTTTTATTAGCTTTTAATTTTGCAATTTTATCTGATCTAATATCACTATGGTATTGAATAAGATTGTTAGTTTCATCAGCCTTTCTTAGAACAACTATTCGTCCATCAAAATCAGATTGATCTCCACAAATAAATACAGGTATTCTAAAAGGTGAGCTTCTATCTTTAACTGCATTTGTTAACATTGACCAAATTTTCTTTTTGATCTCAGCAAAATCCTCGTAGTAAGGAACTGTGTCAGTCACAGATATTATTTCTTCTTCTTTAGTAAGGCAATTAGACTTGAACTATCCCAACGATTACCACCCATTTCTTGAACTTTTGCATAATAGCCATCAATAAGTTCTGTAATTGGAACTGGGGAACCATTTTTTTTTGCTTCCTCAATGACAATTGCCAAATCTTTTCTCATCCAGTCTACAGCAAAACCATAATCAAACTTATCATCAGTCATAGTTCGATATCTATTTTCCATTTGCCAAGATTGTGCAGCACCTTTAGATATAGTTTCCATAACGATATCCATATCTAAGCCAGCATTAATTCCAAAATTAATAGCTTCTGATAAACCTTGTACCGCTCCCGCAATACACATTTGGTTCATCATTTTAGTTAATTGACCACTTCCTGATTTACCAATTAATTTTACTTTTCTACTGTAGCAATCAATTACTGCTTCAGCTTTTTTAAATACAGCTTCATCACCACCAACCATAACAGTTAGTATTCCACCTTCAGCACCAGCTTGACCACCTGATATAGGAGCATCTAAAAAATCAAATCCTTTATCTTTAGCTGCTTTATACAGTTCTCTTGATATCTCTGCGGATACAGTGGAATTATCAACATAAACCGAACCTTCTTTAGCAGTATTGAATAATCCATTTTCACCAAGGGATACTTCCCTTAAATCATTATCATTTCCAACACAGGTAAAAATAAAATCAGCACCTTCAGCTGCTTTTGCAGGTGTATCTGCTTTTGAACCTTTATATTCTGCAATCCATTTATCAGCTTTAGCAGCTGTTCTATTATAAACAGTTACATTGTGACCAGCTTTTGATATATAACCTGCCATTGGATAACCCATGACACCAAGACCTATGAAAGCAACATTACAAGACATAATTTTTATTTCCTATGTTTAATAGTTTGAAGTTTAAAGTAATTCTATTTGGTTTTATTTTTACATTTTTTTCTAGCTTTGGACAGAGTTATTTTCTAGGCCTATTTAATTCCAGTATTAGAGAAGCGCTATCTATTACCCACGGACAATTTGGCTCAATTTTTGCATCAGCAACCTTATGCAGTAGTCTTCTATTAATTTGGGTTGGGAAAAAGATAGATGATGTAAATATTTTTAAATTTGCTTTTTTTGTAACTATTCTTTTATCATTTGCTTGTTTCTTCTTTTCAAGAATAACATCAGTTTTTTTATTATTTATTGGAATTTTTTTAATGAGATTTTCAGGACAAGGAATGATGTCTCATACAGCTTCAACAACTATTTCAAGATACTTTACCAGAACTAGAGGTAGAGCTTTAAGTATAAGCTGGTTTGGCCTTTCATCTGCAGAATTTATAATGCCTGTTCTAATGGTATATTTATTAACAATCATAGATTGGCAAAATCTTTGGATTATTTTTTCCATTACAGTTTTAATAATTTTACCAATTGCATCTTTTTTATTAATTAAAAATTTAAATTTAGACTCAAGAGAGGCTAATGATGAAAATAAAAAAGAAGTTGAAATTAAACAATGGAAGAGAAGGGAAGTAATAAAGGATTATAGATTTTATATCATAAGTTCGAACATGTTAGCAATGCCGTGGATATTTACTGGTTTTGCTGTTTTTCAATCTTTTGTTCAAACTTCAAAAGGATGGGGTCCATATGTAATTGCTCAATCATTTATGTCTTATTCAATTTTTTCAGTACTCACTTTGTTTTTATCAGGTTTTTTAATTGACAAATATACAAGTAGAAAATTATTAATTTATATGAATATTCCACTTTTATTATCTGTAATTGTTTTATTCTTTTTCGACACACCAGCTACAGCTTTTGTATTTTTAGGTTTAGTGGGGATATCAAATGGATTTGCAAATATATTAGGATCTTCTACTTGGGCTGAGTTATATGGAGTTAAATATCTAGGATCTATTAAAGCTTTAACTACTGCATTGATGGTGTTTGCCACAGCTTTTGGAACTGCTTTATTTGGGTATTTGATAGATACAGGTTTTACAGTGGGCGATATAGCTGTTGTATCAGGCACTTATATATTCATTTCTTTGATTCTACTTTTCTTTGTAAGAAAAAAGCTAAATCCGGTAATAATTTAGAAAATACTTGCATTTTTGAAGTTCGAGGTATAAATAATCGCCCATGGCAAGAGTAACGGTAGAAGATTGTATAGATAAAGTAGATAGCCCATACGAATTAGTGCTTGTAGCTAAAGAAAGAGCTACTCAATTAAATTCTGGTATCGAACCAACTTTGGATAGAGATAACGACAAAAATACAGTTATTTCTTTAAGAGAAATTGCAGAAGAAAAAATTCAAGTATCAGATTTAACTGACAGTGCAATTTACAAACTTAGAAAACATGTTGAGCAAGTTGACGATGGTTCTGAGGATGACGAAGAAGTGGGTGATGATTTTGAAAATATGTACAAAGGTGAAATTTCAAAAAGTGGAACGCCTATTTTACCATCCAAAAGAGCAAGAAAAACTCCAGAAAAAATTCAAGTTTCTCAAGAAGATTTAGCTGAATTAGCAGAAACTGCTAAGCCAGACGTAGATGTATCAGCTGATGAAGAAACAATGAATGAGCAAGGTGAAGTTTCTTTAGATGAAGTTTCAGAACAAGAAAATCAAGAAGCAGAAGCAATTACAGAAGATTCAGACGCTTCAAACTCATAATAAAATCATATAAAGTTAAATCATGAATAGGAAAGTATCAGTCGCTCCTATGATGGATTGTACAGATCGTCATGAGCGTTACTTTTTAAGACTGATTTCAAAGAATACACTTCTCTATACAGAGATGGTTGTTGATGAAGCAATCAATAGAGGAGATAAAAAAAGATTACTCCAATTTAATATTAATGAAAAACCTGTAGCACTTCAATTAGGAGGGTCTTCTCCAAAACTTTTGGCTGAAGCTTCTAAAATAGGAGAAGATTTTGGTTATGATGAAATTAATTTAAATTTAGGTTGCCCAAGTAAAAAAGTTGAAAAAAGTAAATTTGGTGCATGCTTGATGAAAGAACCTAATTTAGTTGCAGATTGCTTGAGTAAAATGCAAGCTTCAACTAATTTACCAGTAACCATAAAAACTAGAATTGGATACGATAATGTTGAAGATTATGAAAATCTTCATAATTTTATAACAACTCTTAAATCAACTGGTATTAAAACATTCATTATTCATGCTAGAAAAGCAATGTTGGGAAAATTTACTCCTAAACAAAATTTAAATATTCCTCCTTTAAAGTATGATTATGTTTACAAATTAAAGGAAGACTTTCCAAATGAAGAAATAATTATAAATGGTGGAATAACATCTGTTGATCAAATAAAGCCACTTCTTCAAAAAACAGATGGTGTCATGATTGGAAGGGCAGCGTACCATACCCCTTATATGTTGGCAGATATTGAGAAAGAAATTTTTGGCACCGATGGAGTTTTAAGCAGACAAGATGTTATTGAACAATTAATTCCGTATGTAAAAGATGAAATCAAAAAGGGTACAAGATTAAATCAAATAATGAGACATACTATAGGTTTATTTCATGGACAAACAGGAGCTAGTTATTGGAAAAGATATTTAAGTGAAAATATGTGCGTGAGAGATGCAGATGTTCAAAAAATTGATCACATCATGGATAAGATTAAATACAATAATATCGATACAAGTGTAGGGCAATCTGCTTAATTCAATTTTAGCAAACGAATATAGTTATTTTATCTTATTAATGGCATTAACTGCAGTGCCTGTTGGGTTTGTTGCAGGTTTATTTGGTATTGGTGGAGGATTGGTAATGGTTCCATTCTTATTTTATGTTTTTGAAAGCTTAAATATTGATACAAATTATATTATGCACCTCGCTGTTGGAACTTCTTTTGGTATTATTATTCCAACTTCTTTTGTTTCTGTAATGACTCATTATAAACTTGGAGCTGTTGATACAAATTTGGTTAAAACTTACGGTATATTTACAGTGATAGGTGTTTCATTGGGTACAATTTTTGCAGTTTATTTAGATACTAAAAATATGGTTTTATTTTTTTCATTAGTACTTTTTTTGTTAAGTTTGTATTTATTATTTTTGAAAGAAAAAAAAACCATAATAGCAATTTCGATTAAGCAGAAATATAAAATTATTTTTGGCTTAATTTCTGGATTTATTTCTGCGCCCATGGGTATTGGAGGAGCAGTTATGAATGTACCAATATTTAAATTTTTTGGCTATTCAATTAATAGAGCTATTGGGACAGCTGCAGCAATCGGTTTTTTTATTGCATTATTTGGTGCTATTGGTTTTGTCATAAGTGGTACCTATTTAAAGACCAATTTACCTCTTAGTGTTGGTTTTCTAAATATACCTACTTTTTTAATCTTCATTCCTATTACAACTTTTATGGCTAGAATCGGTGCTCGGACAGTTCATAAAATCGATAAACAAAAAATAAGTAAATATTTTGGACTTTTATTGTTTGTGGTGGCTTGTAAATTTTTATACGAATATTTTACGATTTAAACTTTAATTCTTCTATAGACTTTTTGATTAAAATTTAGTTAGAATTAAATTTTAACATTATGGAGTTTATAGGATATTTTTCTAACGTTTTCATATTTGAAAATTTATTAATTTTAGTTTTAGGAACTATTGGTGGACTTTTAATGGGAGCTGCTCCTGGATTGAGTCCTACAATGGCAGTTGCTTTATTAATTCCTTTCACTTTTAAAATGAGTCCTGACCAAGGTTTAATTATGCTTGGTGCGGTTTATACGGCTACTGTTGCTGGTGGGGCAATTAGTGCAATATTATTAAAAATACCTGGAGCTCCTGCAAACATTGCAACAGTTATGGATGGCTATCCAATGGCAAAAAGTGGTAAATCAAAAGAAGCTCTACATTATTGTTTTATCAGTTCATTCATTGGTGGCGTAATAGGAATTATTATTTTAATTTTTTTTACTCCTATATTAGCAAATTTTGCTCTTAAGTTTGGCCCATCACATATGTTTTGGATAGCAATATTTGGTGTTACTGTAATTGCAACATTAGATTCTAATTCAATAATTAAAGGACTTTTTTCTGGAGCCATCGGTTTATGGTTGGCAACTATAGGGTATGACTCTGTGTTAGGTGTTGAAAGATTTGTTTTTAATCCAATTTTTTCAGGAGGTATAAATATTATTGCTGCTTTGGTTGGTTTGTTTGCTATCCCTCAAGTCTTATCAATGATTGAAAAAAAACAATTAGATTCTGATCAATTTCAAATGGAAAAAAAAAGTATAGTTCAGTCAATTATTTACAATCTTTCAAGAATTAAAGCATTAGTAGTTGGAAGCGTATCTGGAGTTATAATTGGTTTAATCCCTGGTGCAGGAGGACAGATAGCAGGACTTGTATCTTACGATCAAATTAAAAAATTAAGTAAAAATAAAGAAAATTTTGGAAAAGGAGAACCTGATGGAATTATTGCCGCTGAGTCTGCAAACAATGCTATGGTTGGCCCATCTTTAGTTCCTTTACTTACACTCGGGGTTCCAGGAAGTCCAACAGCAGCTGTTTTGTTGGGAGGCTTATTAATACATGGAATGTTTCCAGGACCAAATCTTTTTACAATTTATGCTGAAACAACATGGACTTTTATTAATTCATTATTAGTTGCACAATTTATGATGTTGATTTTTGGATTATATATTAGCGGTTTAGCAAAATATGTAATTAAAACTCCAACAAATTATATGGCTGCAGCTATAACGATACTTGCTATCTTTGGAACCTATAGTGTCCAACATAACTTTGCAGATGTGATTGTTATGTTGTTTTTAGGTGTTTCAATGTTTTTTTTATCAAAATTTGGTTTTACAGCTGCACCGATAGTTTTAGGTTTAATATTAGGGCCAATTGCTGAAACTAATTTTAGTCAAGCAAAAATAATTGCAGATACACAAGAGGGTATTTTTAGATATTTAACATCAGGATATTTAAATTTAACAATAATAACATTATGTATAATTTCTATAGTTTATGGAATTGTTTCAGAAATGAAGAGAAAAAATGCTTAAGATAAATAATTTAATATCTTTGATTTGTATATTATTTATCTCAATTTTATTAGCATTTGCTTCGTTCACTGGTGGTTCAGAAAATACATCTGAAGCATATTTATTTCCAAAATTAATAACATCTGTAATGATAATCTTATCTTCTTTTTCATTAATCTTTTATTTTTTAAATAAAACTTTATCAGTTGCAGAGATTGATATTAAAAAACTATCAGTTTATTTAGTTTCTTTAATTATATTTATTTTTATCGGCGAAACTATTGGGTTTTATCTTTTAGCTATATTATTGTTTTTTATAAATAGTTACTACTATTCAGAAAATAAAAATATTAAAAAAATAATTCAAACCATAATTATAACAACTATATTCATGTTATTTATCTATTTCCTTTTTTCTATTATGCTTAAAGTTCAAGTACCTAGATTTTTTCTTTTTTAGAAATATTTAATTAAGAATACAATCACAAGTAGTATTTTAAATAAGATACCTTTAAGACAAGTAATTTTACGTATCTTAAATATAATTAAAAAATATAACTAAAAAAAATAATGGTCAGACCAATTTTATTGTGATCTAATTTCTATTAACAGAGGAGGTAGATATGAATATAAAAAAATTTTTTTTATATATCACAATAATCTTATCGCTTCTTTCATTTGGATCAATTGCTAAAGCAGCTGATTATCCTGATAGACCGATAAGTGTAATGGTAGCTTATAACCCAGGTGGTGCTACTGATTTTCAAGCAAGACTAGTAACAATGATGGCGGCTCATCCTAAGAAAGATTATTTAGGACAGCCAATAGTTATTGTTAATAAACCTGGGGCTGGTGGAAAAGTAGGATGGAATTGGTTTGCATCTAAAGCTAGAAAAGATGGATATGATTTAGCTGCTTACAACATTCCACATTTTGTATCTCAATCAATAGTATTTGATGATACAAAATACAACATAGATAACTTGGAACCTATAGCGAACTGGGGAGCAGATCCAGCGGTTTTGATTGTCAGTAAAGACAGTCAATTCAATTCAGTTGGTGATATGGTTAAATTTGCAAAAGCGAATCCAGGTAAAGTTACTTTTTCAGGTGCTGGAAAATTTGTTGGTCATCATATAGCTTTTTTACAATTTCAAAAAGCTAGTGGAGCAAAGTTAACTTATGTTCCTCATACAGGAGGTGTTCCTGCATTAGCAGCTGTTAAAGGCGGTCAAGTAATGGCTGGTTTTAATAATCTTTCAGATGCTTTCAGAAGTCAGAATGATATTAAAATTTTAGCAATTGCCGATCTTCAAAGAGAAAAAACATTTTTACCAAATGTTCCAACATTAAAAGAAGAAGGTCTTGATGTTGATAATTCTAGTGTAAACTTTAGAGGCATCATGGCTCCTAAAGGAACTTCACCAGAAATTATTGAATATTTAGCAGCTAAAGTTCCTTTAATGTTTAATGATAAAAAAACTTTGAAACAAATGAAAAAAGGTGGTTCACCTGTTAGAATTATGAACAGAGCTGAAGTACAAGAAATGTGGAAAGCTAGAAAAGTAAGCTTAACAAAACTTCTTGCTGGACTAAAACCTTAATAGTAATTATTACTATATCAATTAAGTTTCGCCTTAATATTTTAAGGCGAAACTTCTAAAACTTAGTAAAAAATTATGAATAACAAGTCTTCTTCAGAAATAGTTCAATCATTAGTTCTTAAAGCAAAAAAAGCTCAATCTATTTTTGAAAATTATAATCAAAATCAAGTTGACGAAGTTGTTACTGCAGTTGGTTGGGCATTATGTAAGCCATCGAATAACAAAAAGATATCAAATTTAGCTGTGAGTGAAACTGGCCTTGGAAATCTAGAAGATAAAATTTTAAAGAATAAAAGAAAAACACTTGGACTATTAAGAGACTTAAAAAATATCAAAACTGTAGGAGTGATTAATGAAAACAAGAAAAAAGGAATTATTGAAATAGCAAAACCAGTTGGTATTGTTGCAGCTGTTACACCGTCAACCAATCCAGCAGCAACTCCAATAAACAATATCATTAATGCCTTGAAAGGAAGAAATTCGATTATAGTTTCTCCATCACCAGCAGGATCTAAGGTTTTTAGGGATTTATTAATATTAATTAATAATGAGTTAAAAAAAATTAGTGCTCCTGAAAATTTAATTCAAACTTTTGATTGTGATGTCACAAAAGAGTTAACTAACGAGCTAATGAAAAATGTTGATTTAGTTATTGTAACCGGCTCATTAAATAATGTTAGGGAAGCTGCAAAATCTGGCACTAAAGCAATTGGTGTTGGACAGGGAAATGTAACATCAATTGTTGATGAAACAGCTGATTTAGTAGACGCTTTTAAAAAGATAAAAATGTCAAAAACATTCGACAATGCCACAAGCTGTTCATCAGAAAATAATTTGATTTTAATTGAAGATATCTATGAAAAAGCAATCAACTTATTATCTAAAGAGAATGCAGTTTTACTCAATAAAAATCAAAAAGAGGTTTTACAGAAAAATTTATGGATTAATGGAAAACTAAATAGAAAAATAATTGCAAAATCAGCAAAATTTATTGCAAATGAGTTAAATCTTAAAGTAGATGAAAATGTTCAAATATTAATGGTTGAAGAAGATGGAGTTGGATTAGACTATCCTTTTTCAGGTGAAAAATTATCACCAGTGTTGACTGTATATAGAGTCAAAAACTTTAATGAAGCTAAGGAATTAGCCAGAAAAATTCTAAATTATCAGGGCATAGGCCATTCCGTTGGTGTACATACCAAAAATGATGAAAGAGTAATTGAATTAGGATTAGATTTATCTGTGTGCAGAGTGATTGTTAATCAAGCACATACATTTGCTACAGGCGGAAGTTTTACTAATGGTCTACCTTTTTCTCTATCAATGGGTTGTGGAACTTGGCAAAAAAATACAATTGATAATAATTTAAATTACAAACATTTTTTAAATATAACTAAAATATCTAATTTAATCCCGGGTAAGGAAGCTGAACTTAAAGAGTATTTTAAGGATTACTGTGAAAAAAATGACCCTAAAGAATTAAAAAATTTAGAATAGTTGAATGGAATTAGGCACAGTAAGAGATTTTATAAACTTTAATTCAGAAAATAATCCAAATTTAGATTTTATTACTTGCCCAAATACTCAAAAAAAAATAACAAATAAAAACCTTAAGATAAATTTAGATAAGATAAATTATTATTTATCTGTTGAAAAAAAACAGAAGAAAAATTCACTTATTTGTACACTGACAGAAAATTCACTTAGTGGAATTCAACTCATGTTAGGAATTATGTATTCTGGAATGATACAAGTTCCTCTCAATTTAGTGGCAGGAGAGGAACAGCTAGCTTACATCATTGAGCATTCTGAATCTAAGCTATTACTTTCAACTAAATCAAATTTAAGTTTAGCACAAAGAATAATCAAAAAGTCTAGAAGTGAAGTTGAGCTTATAGAAATTGATAAAGACAATTTCATAGATGAATTAAATGATGAAAAAATAGAATTAGATAATCTTAATAAATCTAACAATGCTTTGTTAATGTATACATCGGGTACAACTGGAAAACCCAAAGGTGTAATGCTCACTCATGACAATGTTTTAAATGGAGGTAAAAACGTTTTAATTTCACATGAATTAATTACTACCGACAAGGCATTATGCGTTCTTCCATTATATCACATTAATGGCTTAATAGTTACAGTAATGGGACCATTAGTAAGTCAAAGCTCATTAGTTTTATCTGAAAAGTTTTCTGCTACAAATTTTTGGAAACACATTGAAGAATTTAAATGTACTTGGTTTAGCATAGTACCAACTATAGTTTCTTCATTATTAAATAAATATTCAGAAGCTGAATTTAAATCATTGGATACATCACTTGTAAGATTTGGCAGAAGTGCATCGGCGGCATTAGCCCCAGAAACACATAAGAATTTTGAAGAAAAATTTAAGATAAAGATGATTGAAACAATGGGTTTGACAGAAACGTGTGCTCCTATTTTGTCTAATCCGCCTTCTCCCAATTCTATTAAATATGGCTCACCTGGTATACCTTATGGAAACGAAGTTAAAATTTTTGATAATGAATTTAATGAAGTTGAAAGAAATACAATCGGTCAAATTTGTGTAAGAGGTAAAAATGTGATGAAAGAATATTATAAAAATCCCAACGAAACAAAAAAAAGTTTTTACAATGATTGGCTTTTAACGGGTGATTTAGGTTTAATGGACTCTGAAGATTTTGTCTTTGTAAAAGGCAGAATTAAAGAACTTATAATTAAAGGAGGTGAAAATATTTCACCAAGAGAAATTGATGATGTTTTGTATCAACATCCCGATGTACTCGAAGCAGCAGCATTTGGTGATGAATGTAGTCATTATGGTGAAACTGTAAAAGCAGGTGTTGTGTTGAAAAATAAAAACTCATTAACTGAAATAGATTTGATTAATCATTGTTCAAAAATTTTAGGTAAATTTAAATCACCAGAAAATATATTTTTTTTTGATGAACTTCCAAAAGGATCTTCAGGAAAAATTCAAAGATTAAAGATTAAAAATTTAATTAAATAATCTTATGTATCGAATTAATAAGAAATTCTTAAAATCCTCTTATCATATAACTGAACTAAAATTATGCTCTATAAGACTTCATGATAATTTTAAATTTCCCTGGTTGATATTAATACCCAAGAGAAAAAATGTAACAGATATAAGTGAACTTAATTCTAAAGATCAGATATTACTTATGAATGAAATTGTTTTGGTAAGTAGGCTTATGAAGAAACTATTTAAAACATCAAAACTTAATGTAGAAAAAATAGGCAATATAGTTCCACAATTACACATTCATATTATCTCTAGAAAAAAAACTGATAGTTCTTGGCCTTTTTCTGTATGGGTTGTTAAAGGAAAAAAATATTCAGCAAAAAACTTAAAAGATGTTTTAAATAAAATTAGATCAGCTTTTAAATAAAAAGAGGTGACTTCAGTCTCCCTCCATCACCTCGTAAATAAATTTATATGATTCTTTGTCTTTTACTAAGCACGTTTTGATTGAATCTTTATAGAATTGTATAACTTTTATTCTATGATCTTTTCACAGAATTTTGATGCAAATTGAGTATCTTCAATTATTTGTTCTGGTTTTTGATTAAATACATTATCCAATTCATCATCAGAAAACCTTTCACTTAATTTATTAACTGTGCATTCGCAATAGGCTTTGGCTTTGTCTGTACCTAGATACTGTTTAGAGTTCTGGTAGCAACCAATATACATCTGTTGTCCATTTTGTTCGCTAAAAGCATGACTTTTAAAGGGTATTAATAAGAATAGAATTAAAATTAGGCTATATTTTTTGATCATATTCACCAACTTTCCCAGTTTTTTGGAGTAAATCATCAATAAATTCAAAGATTTTTTTCTTCCTAATATCTGATGTTGGGCTTTCAGTTACAATCACTAGTGATGGTTTGTTTGAAGATGCTCTAATCAGCCCCCAAGAACCATCATCAAAAGAAAATCTTACCCCGTTTACTGTTAATACTTCCGTTATTATTTGATCATCAATTTTAATTTTGTTATTCTTTATTTCCTCAACTTGTTTAACTAATTCTTCAACTACTTGGTATTTTTCTTCATCTTTACAGAAAGGAGCCATAGTAGGGGTTTGATATGTATTAGGTAATTCGTTAATGATCTCACTCATCATTTTGTTTTGATTATCTAATAAATGGCACACATGAATTGCTGAATTAATTCCATCATCATAACCATAGCCTAAAGGTTGATTAAAAAAGAAATGACCACTCTTTTCAAATCCTGCTAGTGCTTTTTCTGTGTTTACTTTTCTTTTAATGTGAGAATGACCAGTTTTCCAATAAATAGTTTCACAATTATTTTTTAATAGAACATCATCCTTTGAGTATAATCCTGTTGATTTTACATCTACAACAAATTTTGAATTTTTATGTATTGTAGATAAATTTCTTGCAATTAATAAACCAATTTTATCAGAAAATATTTCATTTCCTTTGTTGTCAATAACACCAACTCTATCTCCATCACCATCAAAACCAAAACCTATATCTGCATTATTGTCTTTCACGGCTTTAGCAATTTCATGAAGCATTTCTAAATCTTCTGGATTAGGATTGTATTTAGGAAAAGTCCAATCTAATTCACAATCAAGTTCTATAACTTCACAACCAATTCCTTTTAAAATATCAGGAGCAAAAACTCCGGCAGTACCATTTCCACAAGCAACAACTGCTTTTAATTTTTTATTGATCTTATTACCGTTTATTAAGTCATCTTTATAAACTTGTTGAAAATTTTCTATTTGCTTTTCAGATCCAGCTCCATTTGAGAATTTTTCATTCAAAGTCAAATCTTTTAATTCTTTCATTTCTTCAGGAGCATGAGTTAAACCTTTTTTGATACCCATTTTTACACCAGTCCAACCATTTTCATTATGACTTGCTGTAACCATAGCAACAGCATCTGCATCTAAATTAAATTGTGCAAAATAAACCATTGGTGATAACGATAATCCTACGTCTTCGATGTGACATCCGGTTGAGATTAAACCTTTTTTAAGAGCACTTTTTATTTCTTCACTATAAGATCTATAATCGTGTCCAACAATTATTCTTGGATTCTCTTTTTGGGTATGAATTTTTATTTGTGTACCTAAACCTTTACCAAGATTTGTGATTCCTTCTCTGCTAATATCTTTTTCATACAACCAACGAGCGTCATATTCTCTAAAGCCATAAGGATCTATTTTTATTTTTTCAGACATTTGTTAATTACTTACTATTTTTTAAATTTTTTTATTGATATTTTTTTTGTTGCGTTCTATAAATGTTCTGTTGATTAATTGTTTATATAGTATATCAACATAAAACGCATACAACATCTAGTTGTTTTCGTCACAATAACAAAATATAGTTATATTTATGAATAAGATTTTATCACAGGCCCTAAAGAAAGCTGTCTCTGAATATAGCCCAGAAGTAAAAGAAGTATCAAAAGGAAATAGACCTGATCTTTTTTCTTTAAGTACTGAAACTGAACTTTTTCAAAATGATAAGGGAATTATAATTAAGATCGATCGATCTAAAGATGTAAACTTAACAGACTTTGGCAAGGCAACATTGAAAGACAGATATCTTGGTCATAACGAATCTTTTCAAGATTTATTCGCCCGTGTTGCAAGTTCATATGCTGATGATAATTTACATGCACAAAGAATTTATAATTACATAAGCAACCTTTGGTTTATGCCGGCAACACCTGTTCTATCAAATGGCGGAACTAAAAGAGGATTACCTATTTCATGTTTTTTAAATGAGGCATCAGATAGTTTGGGAGGAATTCTTGATCTTTGGAGTGAAAACGTTTGGTTAGCTGCAAAAGGTGGTGGTATAGGAAGTTACTGGGGTAATCTTAGATCTATCGGTGAAAAAATTGGTAAGGTTGGAAAAACTTCTGGAATAATTCCTTTTATAAAAGTTATGGATTCTTTAACAATGGCAATTAGTCAAGGTTCTTTAAGAAGAGGATCAGCTGCTTGTTATTTGCCAGTCGACCATCCTGAAATTGAAGAATTTATTGAAATGAGAAGACCTACAGGTGGAGATCCAAATAGAAAAGCATTAAATTTACACCACGGTGTTTTACTTTCAGATGCATTTATGAGAGCTGTAGAAAATGATGAGCAGTGGGGATTAAAAAGTCCTGCAGACGGTACTGTTCAACAAACAATTTCTGCAAGAAATTTATGGATAAGATTATTAACTGCAAGAATTGAAACAGGTGAGCCTTATATAATTTATATCGATACAGTGAATAGATTAATTCCACAGCATCACAAACTTGCTAACTTAACGGTTAAGACATCAAATCTATGTAGTGAAATAACTTTACCTACTGGAATTGATAAAGATGGGAGAGATAGAACCGCTGTATGTTGTTTATCTTCATTAAACTTAGAAAAGTACGAAGAGTGGAAAGATGATCCAGACATGATCAGTGATGTAATGAGATTCTTAGATAATGTTCTAAGTGATTTTATAAAAAAAGCTCCTGATCAATTTAAAGATGCAAAATATTCTGCAGAAAGAGAAAGAAGTGTTGGATTAGGTGTAATGGGCTTTCATTCTTTTTTACAAAAAAATAGAATTCCACTTGAGTCAGTGATGGCAAAATCTTGGAATAAAAAAATATTTAAACAAATTGATGAACAAGTTAATAAAGCTTCAAAAGATTTAGCAGAAGAAAGAGGGGCTTGTCCTGATGCTGCGGAGTATGGATATCAAGAGAGATTTTCAAATAAAACAGCAATTGCACCAACTGCTTCAATCTCAATTATTTGTGGTGGAGCATCACCAGGGGTAGAGCCGATTGCAGCTAACAGTTATACCCATAAAACTTTGTCAGGTTCATTCAATGTTAGAAATAGATATTTAGAAGAAATCCTTGAAGGGCATGGAAAAAATGATGATGAAACTTGGTCTACGATCACAACAAATCAAGGTTCCGTATCTCATTTAGATTTTTTAACTGATCTGGAGAAAGATGTTTTTAAAACTGCATTTGAACTAAATCAGAAGTGGATTATTGAATTAAGTGGAGATAGAACTCCATTTATATCCCAGGCTCAGTCAGTAAATTTATTTTTACCAGCCGATGTTCATAAAAAAGAGTTACACAAAATTCATTTTGATGCTTGGAAGAAAGGCTTAAAGAGTCTTTATTACTGTAGATCAAAATCAATTCAAAGAGCTGAAAATATCAATGATGCAAAATCAACAGATGTTTTAGCCAACGTTTATAAAAACAAACAAACTAAATCTGAAGAACCAGAATACGAGGAGTGCCTATCATGTCAGTAGCAGAAAAAATTAAGACACCAAGCAATGAAATAATCCAACCAAAAAAAATGGGTTTATTAGTTGAAAACCCAGTTTACAAACCTTTCAGATATCCATGGTGTTATGATGCGTGGTTAACACAACAAAGAATTCATTGGTTACCGGAAGAAGTGCCATTAGGAGATGATGTTAGAGATTGGCAAAAAAATTTAACTCAATCAGAAAAAAATTTATTAACTCAAATATTTAGATTTTTTACTCAAGCTGATGTTGAAGTTAGTAATTGTTATCTGAGACATTACACAACAGTATTCAAACCAACAGAAGTTTTAATGATGATGACAGCTTTTGCATCAATGGAGACTGTCCATGTAGCAGCTTACTCTCATTTGTTAGATACTATTGGAATGCCTGAGTCAGAATATTCTGCTTTTATGAAATACAAAGAGATGAAAGATAAATATGATTACATGCAAGGTTTCAATGTAAATTCTAAAGAAGATATCGCAAAAACAGTTGCTGTATTTAGTGCGTTCACTGAAGGACTTCAGTTGTTTGCAAGTTTTGCAATCCTTTTGAATTTTCCAAGACATAATAAGATGAAGGGAATGGGGCAGATTGTTACTTGGTCCGTTAGAGACGAAACTCTCCATTGTAATTCTATGATTAGAGTTTTTAAAGAATTCATAAATGAGAACCCAGAAATATGGACTCCAAAACTTAAAAAAGAGCTTTATGAAGCGTGTAGAACTATTATTGAACACGAAGATGCTTTCATAGATCTTGCGTTTGAAATGGGTCCAATGGAAGGTTTAACTGCTCAAGAAGTTAAAGATTACATTAGATTTATAGCTAACAGAAGACTTACTCAATTAGGTCTAGAGCCAATTTATGATGTACAAAAAAATCCTTTAACTTGGTTAGACACAATGTTGAATGCTGTTGAGCACATGAACTTTTTTGAAGGTCGTGCAACAGAATATTCTAAAGCATCAACACAAGGTACTTGGGTAGAGGCTTTTAGTTAATCTTTAAAATTATCTATAATTTAATTCCATAACTTTTCGATGCTTGCTACCTTTATACTTAGCAAGTGGTCGAATAAGTTTATTTGCTGCATGCTGTTCCATAATGTGAGCAGACCAACCTGTAATTCTTGAAATTACAAATATTGGTGTAAAGAAATCAGTATCAAATCCCATTAAATGGTAAGTAGGACCAGTTGGGTAGTCCACATTAGGGTGGATATTCTTTTTCTTAATCATCACTTTTTCAACAATGTCATAGATTTTTTCAAAAGTTTTATCCTTTTTAATTTTAGCAACTTTTCCAAAGTATTCTCTCATCGTTGGAACTCTTGAATCTCCAGATTTATAAACTCTGTGACCAAACCCCATTACTACCTCTTTATTTTTCAAAGCATTATTAATCCATTTTAATGCATTTTCAGGTTTCTTTATTTTTCTCATCATGTGCATTACTTCTTCATTTGCACCACCATGTAGGGGCCCTTTTAAACTTGCTATGGCTCCAGTTATAGCTCCATGAATATCAGACAAACTACTAGTAATAGTTCTTGCAGTAAAAGTTGAAACATTGAAGCTGTGTTCAGCATACAAAATTAGAGATACATCAAAAGCTTTAACAATTTCTTTTTGAGGAACTTTACCAAAACACATATTAAAAAAATTTTCAGCAAAACTTAATTCTTTTTTAGGCTTAATAATTTTTTTGCCATTTCTTACTCTGTAAAAAGCAGCTAATGCTGTTGGTGTTTTAGCAAAAATTCTTAGAGCTTTTCTCATATTAGCCTCTGGTAAGGAATCTGATGTTTCATTATCTTCTAAACCCATCACACTAACAGCTGTTCTTGCAACATCCATAGGATGGGATTTTTTTGGCATATGTTTAATTATTTCATATAAATTTTTGGATAGTTCTCTGTTATTTTTTTCTTCTTTTTCAAATTGTTTTAATTGAATTGAATTTGGAAGGTCTTTATTTAAAATTAAATAAGCAACTTCTTCAAATCTGCAATATTCACATAAATCTTGAGCAGCATAACCTCTATAAGTTAGAGAGTTTATTTCAGGCATTACTTTTGAAACTTCTGTTTCATCAACCACAATCCCTAATAAACCTTTTTTAATTTCATCACTCATTATTCATGTCCTTCCGTACTAAAGTTATAAATTTTTTCATCAAGAGAGTTATATTTCTCATATTCAACTAACTCATAAAGTCTTTTTCTAGTTTGCATTTTATCAATAATATTGTTCTGATGTCCATTTGCATAAATGTCTTTTAAGCCATCTTCTACATTTTTCATGGCTAATCTTTGTGTAGTAACTGGATAAATCACAATATTATACCCAAAATTCTCTAATTCTTTATAATTGAAAAGTTTTGATTTACCAAATTCAGTCATATTAGCTAATAGATAACATGAGAGTTCTTTTCTAACTTTTTCAAAATCTTTTTCGTCATATAAAGCCTCTGGAAAGATAATTTCAGCACCGGCATCAATGTATGCTTTACATCTATCAATCATTTTATCAATTCCCTCAACTCCTTTTGCATCTGACCTTGCAATAATCTTAAAATTACTATCTTTTTTAGCAGCAACACATTCTTTAATTTTATCAACCATGGCATCTGTTGAAATTAATTCTTTGTTATCAAGATGCCCACATCTTTTTCGTTCAACTTGATCCTCTAGATGAACAGCTGCAATCCCAAACTCTTCAAACGTTTCAATTGTTTCTTTGCAAGATTTAAACCCTGTATCTATATCTACAATAGTTGGTAAATTAGTCACCCTTGATATTAAATATGATCTAGTGCTTACATCTTGTAGTGTTGTTAAACCAATATCCGGAAAGCCAAGATCATTAGCCATTACTCCACCAGAAACATACACTGCATCATAACCTATTTCTTCAATCAGTTTGGCTGTTAATGGATTATAGGCACCCGGAACTCTTAATATTTTATTTGATTTTAATTTATCAACAAAATCTATTCTTTTTTGACTTGGTTCTTTGTCAACAAAATGCACTAAAATATTCCTTTTTTTAAATTTCTTTTTAAATCATTTCTTTTAATTTCTATATTTAATTTATCCAATTGACCTGATCTTAAATGTTTTAAGTTTTGAACAGTTTTTAAGAAACGATCACTTTCTTTCTTATCAAGAATACCATCTGTAAGTGTTAAAAACTTATTAATATAATTTTGTCTTTTAAATGGTCTCGCTCCATATGGGTGGGCATCAGCTCTATCAAGTTGTTCACTAATTTTTTTACCATTATTTAAAGTTACAACTACCTTAGCACCAAAAGATTTTTTCATTGGATTTGGATCGTGATATTTTTTAGTCCATTTCTTGTCTTCGTAAGTCGTAATTGATTTCCAAATTTTAATAGTACTTTTCTTATTTGCTCTAGCCTTTGTATAAGATTTTACATGATGCCAATCTCCATCCTCTAATGCCACTGCAAAAATATACATAATAGAGTGATCAAGTGTTTCTCTGCTTGCATTAGGATCCATTTTTTGAGGATCGTTTGCTCCTGTGCCTATTACATAATGAGTATGGTGACTAGTAAATATATCAATCTTTTTTATTTGATTTAAGTTAGGTATTTTATTTTTAAGTTTCTTAGCTAAATCAATTAAAGCTTGTGATTGATATTCTGCTGAATATTCTTTTGTATAAGTCTCGAGTATAGCTTTTTTAATTTCCCCTTTTTTAGGAAGTGGCACTTTATAATTAGCTTTTTTTCCATCTAATATTCTTGCTATAACGCTATCTTCACCCTCATATATTGGACTAGGTGCACCTTCACCACGCATAACTCTATCAACGGCTTCGATAGCAAGTTTGCCTGCATGAGCTGGCGCATATGCTTTCCAACTTGAAATTTCACCTTTTCTTGATTGTCTAGTTGAAACAGTAGTATGTAACGCTTGTTGAACTGCTTGATAAATTGTTTCAGTATTTAGTTTTAGCATTGACCCTAATCCAGCAGCAACACTTGGACCCAAATGAGCTATGTGATCTACTTTATGCTTATGTAAACAAATTCCTTTAACTAAATTTACTTGAACTTCATATGCAGTAATAATTCCACGTAATAAATCTAATCCACTAATTTTATTTTGTTGAGCAACTGCTAAAAGCGGGGGGATATTATCTCCCGGATGACTGTAGTCAGCTGCTAAAAAAGTATCATGAAAATCAAGCTCTCTAACAGCAGTTCCATTTGACCATGCAGCCCATTCACAATCAAATTTAAGTTTCGAATTCACACCAAATAAAGTAGCCCCATTCTTTCTTGAGTGTTTTAACGCCATTTCTCTTGAAGAGATTACAGGCTTTCTGTTTAAAGAAGCTATTGCAACAGAAGCGTTATCAATAATCCTATTGATCACCATATCTATTGCATTTTTGTTTAGTTTAACATTATCACTTGCGATTTCAGCTATTTTCCAAGCAAGTTGTTTTTTCTTGGGAAGGTTGATTTTAGATGGATAAACTTTGACTGTATGTAATAACAAAATAACTCCTTAATAGTAATTTTGTTTTAATAGCTAAAAAAAATTAATCAACGTTAAAGATATTTTGTTATTATTTTTTCAATACCAGTAAAGTCTTTTATTAGGTGATTATGATATATTTCGGTTGTATTTTTTTCTGTATATCCATTTTCTAATAAAATAACAGGTATCTCAGCAGCTTTAGCTGCATTTGCATCAGTTTCACTATCACCAATCATAATAGTTTTCTTCAAATCTCCATCTAATATTTCAACCACATTTGTTAGATGTCTTGGATCTGGCTTACAATAATCAAAAGTATCTGATCCTGCGACATATTCAAAAAAATCATAAATACCAATTTTCTTCAAAAGATCATTAGATAGATATTCTTGTTTGTTTGTGCAAACAGCCATAGATATATTTTGTTCTTTGCACCATATTAAAAAATTCTTTACCCCTGCAACCAAAGTACTTTCGTTAACAATATTTTTACCATAGAAATTTACAAACTCTTTAACCATTTCATCTTTAATTTTTTCATCTAAAACTTTACTAAATTCTTTTTTTGCTTGTCCCCATATAGATCTTCCAATTAAAGCCCCAGCACCTTTGCCAACTAAATTTCTAATATCTTCTGTTGATTTAGTAGGGTATCCAAATTTTCTCATTACATGATTGTGAGCCAACATCAAATCTGGCGCTGTATCTACAAGGGTTCCATCTAAATCAAATAAAATTGTGAATTTTTGCTTCATTTTTAAAAGTTTTTTAAAGAAATATTATGTGAATTAATTAAAGCTTATTCTTAATATAAAGCATTTTAAAATGAAAGAATTAAATTTACAAAATTCACAAACAAGACTTCGTGCCAGGTTTTTAAAAAATGGTGTCAAAATGACTGGACCAGAAACAATTTTCTTTTCACATGATACTAAAATTGGAAAGAATGTAATCATCGAACCTTATGTTGTAATAGGAAAAAAAGTAAAGATAGGTAACAACGTTATTATAAAATCATTTTCACATTTAGAGTCTTGTGAGATAGAAAATAAAGTTGAAATTGGACCTTATGCCAGAATTAGGCCAAATACAATTTTAAAAGAAGGTTCTAGGATTGGAAATTTTGTTGAAGTTAAAAAAAGCATTATTGGAAAAAAATCCAAAGTAAATCATTTGTCTTATATTGGAGATAGTGAAATTGGAAAGTCTGTAAATATTGGTGCCGGTACAATTACATGTAATTATGATGGAGTTAAAAAGAACAAAACAATAATTAAAGATAATGTTTTAATTGGTTCAAATTCTTCATTAGTTGCTCCAATAACAATTGATAAACAAAGTATTGTTGGAGCTAGTTCTGTGATTACAAAGAATGTTAAAAAGAGATCTTTAGCATTAACGAGATCAACACAATTAGAAATTAAAAACTATAGAAGAAAATAATATATGTGCGGAATAATAGGTATTTCTAGCAATAAATCTGTATCAAGCAGCATTATTAATTCTCTTAAAAAATTAGAATACAGAGGTTATGACTCTGCTGGTATCGCAACTTTGTCTCAAGGTTTGATTAACGAAGTTAAATCTGAAGGTAGAGTGGAAAATTTAGAAAATAATTTTGATTTAAAAAACCTTTCAGGAAATATAGGTATTGGCCATGTGAGATGGGCAACTCATGGCGTGCCAAACAGTGTTAATGCTCACCCACACTCATCAGAAAATGTTTCGGTAGTCCATAACGGAATAATAGAGAATTCTACATTGCTAAAAAAATATTTATTAAGCAAAGGTCATAAATTTAAATCTCAAACAGATACAGAGGTTATTGTGCATTTAATTACAGAAAATTTAAAAACATCTGAATTAAAAGACGCAATTACAAAAACTTTGAAACAACTGCATGGAAGCTTTGCTTTAGGAATTATATTTAAAGATATGCCTGATTTAATAATTGGAGCAAGAAGAGGCTCTCCTTTAGCTGTTGGATATGGACCTAGTGAAAATTATCTTGGATCAGACTCTTATGCCCTTAAATCTATGACAAACAAAATAACTTACTTAGATGATGGTGAATTTTGTTTTGTAAAAAAAGATGGAGTTCATTTTTTTAATGAAGAGGGAACAAAGATTAACAAAAAAGTTTTAGAACTTTCCTCAGATCAGCAAAATTATGACAAGGGTGATTATAAGCATTTCATGGCTAAAGAAATTGAGGAGCAGCCTCATACTTTGAAAACTGGTATCAAGGAATATTTAGATAACATGAATAATGACATCAATATTTACAATTTCCCATGGAAAATAGATGAAATTAAATCAATCATGCTAATTGGCTGTGGAACAGCATACCATTCCTGTCTGATGGCTAAATATTGGTTTGAAGAATTAACAACTTTAGATGTTAACATTGATATCGCATCGGAGTTTAGATATCGAAAAAATAGATTTAAAAATGATACTTTATATATTTTTGTTTCTCAGTCGGGCGAAACCGCAGATACTTATGCAGCTTTAGACTTATGTAATAAAAATAACATGAAAACATGTGCAGTTGTAAATGTAATTGAAAGCTCAATTGCAAGAGATTCAAATTTTGTATTACCTATTCATTGTGGGCCAGAAATTGGTGTAGCTTCAACAAAAGCGTTTTTGGGTCAAATACTTATTTTATACATTTTATCGTTAAAATTATCATCATTAAGAAATGAAATTGATAACAAAGATTACAAAGAAAAAATTAAAGATCTTAAAAAACTTCCAAACTTAATTGAACAAACATTGTTAATTGATAATGATGTCCAGGCTATTGCATCAACATTTAACGAAGCTAAAGGATCAATGTTTTTAGGAAGAGGTTTCTCTTACCCAATTGCACTAGAAGGTGCGTTAAAACTAAAAGAATTATCTTACGTTCACGCTGAAGGATATCCTGCTGGTGAAATGAAACATGGACCCTTAGCATTAATTGAAGAGGGTATGCCTGTTGTGGTTTTAGCCCCGAGAGATAATTATTATAAAAAAACGATTTCAAATATGCAAGAAGTTGTAGCAAGAGGTGCAAAAGTTTTATTAATTACAAATAAGAGTAAAGATGAAATTGTCTCTGAAAATATTTGGGAAAGTATTGAGGTTGAAACTACAAATGATGATCTACTCCCATTTCTTCTAACTATTCCGCTTCAAAAACTTGCTTATTATTCAGCTCTTAAAAAAGGTTACGATATAGATAAGCCAAGAAATTTAGCAAAATCTGTAACAGTGGAGTAGTCTTTAATAGAGGGTTACTCAATTAAATATGCAGATAATCTATGTTCACGCAACACTTGCCCTTTTAGCGATACCGCTTGGTTTATATATTTTCATAAATAAAAAAGGGACAAAGCATCACAAAATACTTGGCCGTCTCTGGGTGACTGTTTTGATAATCGTTTCTCTAACAGCATTATTCATTCAAATAATTAACCCAGGACAATATTCATTAATCCATCTTTTAATACCATACACCATAGGTTCATTAATTTATTCTATTTGGAACATAAAGAAATTTAAGAAGACTAAAATAGAAAGATATAAAATTAAACACATGCATTCAATGATCGGTGTGTATATTGGAACACTTTTAATTGCTGGCGCATTTACTTTGATGCCTGGAAGATTATTTCATGAGATTATATTTGGTTAAAATTAAAGAAATTAATAAAATTTAACTCTGTAGTCAAAACCAGTCAGTAACAGTTGAATAAAGTCTAAACTCTGTTAAACAATCCTTAGTTGAATATGAAAAATTGGAAAAAAAATAGCTGGAGAAAATATCCTGTAAAACACATTCCTGAATATCCCAATAAAAAGGAATTAGAGACGGTTTTGGATAAAGTTGGAACATTTCCACCATTGGTATTTGCAGGTGAGACAAGGCATTTAAAAGATCAGCTTGCTGATGTAGTGGATGGTAAAGCATTTTTACTTCAAGGAGGAGACTGCGCAGAAAGTTTTGCAGAATTTAATCCAGACAATATTAGAGACACATTTAAACTAATGTTACAAATGTCATTAGTTTTAACTTATTCTGCATCATTACCAGTTGTAAAAGTTGGAAGAATAGCTGGTCAATTTTCAAAACCTAGAAGTTCGCCAGTAGAGTCTAAAGATGGTATGGAGCTTCCAAGTTATTTAGGTGATAATATTAATGGAATGGAATTTAATGAAAAATCAAGAGTTCCTGATCCAAAAAGATTATTTAAAGCTTACTCTCAATCAGCTGCAACATTAAATTTAATTAGAGCTTTTTGCCATGGTGGATTTGCTGATTTACAAAATGTGCACAATTGGAACCTTGGATTTATCAAAAATAGTCCAACGTTAAAGAGATTTAAAGATTTAGAAGATAAAATAGCCGATGCATTAGCATTTATGGATGCATGCGGAATAAACTCTGACTTTAATAGAAGATTAAAGACAGTTAATTTTTGGACTTCACACGAAGCATTGTTATTACCTTTTGAAGAAACAATGACCAGAACAGACTCTACGACCGGAGAAAATCATGACACCTCAGCTCATTTTGTTTGGATTGGAGATAGAACTAGACAACTTGATGGTGGACACGTTGAATTTTGTAGAGGAATTGAAAATCCAATTGGAATTAAATGTGGGCCAACTTTAAAACCAGAAGATTTAATAAATCTTTGTAATAAAATTAATCCAAGTAATGAAAAAGGAAAAATTACTTTAATATCAAGATTTGGTGCAGATAATGTTTCAAAACATTTACCTAAATTAATAAGAGCAATTAAAAAAGAAGGTTTAAATGTAATTTGGTCGTGTGATCCTTGCCATGGTAACACAGTTAAAGCTGCAACAGGATTTAAGACAAGACCTTTTAATAGCGTTTTAAACGAAGTTAAAAATGTATTTGCTTGTCATCAAAGTGAGGGAAGTTATGCGGGTGGGTTGCATATAGAAATGACTGGCCAAAATGTTACTGAATGTATTGGTGGAGCTCAAAAAATATCAGAAAAAGATTTATCATCTAGATATCACACCCATTGCGACCCGAGACTTAATGCAAATCAAGCCTTAGAATTAGCTTTTTTAATTTCTGATGAGATTAAAAAGAATAGCTCATATTCTAAAAATGCAGACAGAGCGGCATCTTAAAACATTGTAAAAGATACCAACTAATAATATTTTAAGATTATGAATGCCTCAGAAAAAGTAAATTTTATATCTAATTGGATAAAAGATTATGCCAATAATATGCCAAGTAAGGCGCAATCATTGGTTATTGGGATCTCTGGTGGGATAGACTCTTCTGTTTCAAGCACCTTAAGTGCAATGACTGGATTAAAAACAATTGTATTATCAATGCCAATTAAACAAGAATCTCAGCAACATGATTTAAGTTTAAAACATCAAGAGTGGCTGGTTAAGAAATTTGATAATGTAGAAGCACACACAGTGAACCTAGATGAATTATTTTCTGCTTTTTCCTCTACTTTATCTCAATTTGATAATGAACATGGAATGGCAAATTCTAGAGCAAGATTAAGAATGACTACTCTTTATCAAGTAGCTGCAGCAAACAAAGGTATAGTTGTTGGCACGGGAAATAAGATAGAGGATTTTGGTGTTGGGTTTTATACAAAGTATGGTGATGGTGGAGTTGATATTTCTCCAATAGCAGATTGTAATAAAACAGAAGTTTGGGAGATAGGAAAAGAACTTGGAATTTTAGAAGAGATAATTGAGGCAGCTCCTACAGATGGACTTTGGGATGATGGCAGAACAGACGAAGGCCAACTTGGTTTAAAATATCATGAATTAGAAGAAGCTATGGATAACCCAAACTCACCTAATAGAGCTAAATACGAAACAATAAGAAAACAAAATTTGCATAAAATGGAGCCCATTCCGGTTTGCAAAATTCCAAATTAATCAAATAGATTCACAAATCTATAAATTAAGTATATTTCTAAAACGATGAATAAAGATATTTTTTTAACAAACAATCTAAGTAATAAGAAAGAAAAATTTGTTCCAATAGATGAAAAAAATATAGGCATGTATGTTTGTGGTCCTACAGTTTATGATGACCCCCATATCGGTAATGCTAGACCTATAGTTATCTTTGATATTCTTTTCAAAATACTCAAGAGTAAATTTTCTTCAGTGACTTATGTAAGAAATATTACAGATGTTGATGATAAAATAATCAAATCATCAAATGATAAGAAAATATCTATCTCAGATTTAACTGAAACTGTAATCAAAAGTTTTGATAAAGATTGTAATTATCTAAATTGTGAAGCACCAACACAACAACCTAAAGCGACAGAACATATAGATTTAATGATTGAAATGATTTCTGAATTAATCAAAAAAGATTTTGCTTATGAAAATAATAAACATGTTTATTTTGAAGTTAAAAAGTTTGAAGACTATGGAAAATTATCCAACAAAAAGTTAGAGGATTTAGTTGCTGGATCAAGAGTTGAAGTAAGTGACAACAAAAAGAACTCTGAGGATTTTGTGTTATGGAAACCTTCTTTAGAAAATGAACCATCTTGGGACTCTCCATGGGGAAAAGGTAGACCAGGTTGGCATTTAGAATGTTCAGCAATGTCTAAGAAATTTCTAGGTAATGAATTTGATATACATGGAGGAGGAATAGATTTAATTTTTCCACATCATGAAAATGAAATAGCTCAATCAAGATGTGCAAATGAAACTAAGGTTTTTGCAAATTATTGGTTGCATAATGCTTTTATCACTATGTCCAATGAAAAAATGGCAAAATCTCAAGGAAATATATTAAAGATAAAAGATTTTAGAAAAAAAGTTAGTGGACAAATTTTAAGATTGGCTTTAATTAGCGCGCACTACAAACAGCCATTGGATTGGAATGATAAACTATTAGAGGATTGTCAAAATACGATTGATAAATGGTATAATGTTTATATGCCGTCAAACAAAGATGTTAATGACGAAATTATCCAACCTTTGTATGACGATATAAATACACCTGGTTATATTGCAAATTTACATAAACTTTATGAAAAAGCTAATAAAGGAAATGATGAAGACAAACAAATATTTAATTCAGCTTGTAACTTCATAGGCTTACTTCAAGAAACCAAAGAGGTGTGGTTAAATTATAAAAAAGATAAAGCAGATATTTTAGAAGAAGAAATTAAAAGCAAGATAGAGCTTAGAAATAAAGCTAGAGCTGATAAAGATTATAAAGAAGCCGATAATATACGAAACTACCTTTTTGATAAAGGTGTTTTAATAGAAGATAAAAATGGTAAAACAATTTGGAAATTTAAATGAGTAAGGAAAAACTATATATTTTTGACACCACGTTAAGAGATGGTGCTCAAACTCAAGGTGTCGACTTTTCAATTGATGATAAAGAAAAAATATCAAATTCACTTGATAACTTAGGAGTTGATTATATTGAGGGTGGTTGGCCAGGAGCCAATCCAACAGATACTGAATTTTTTAATAAAGATCATGGTTTTAAAAATGCTAAATTAACTGCATTTGGTATGACCAAAAAATCAGAGCATAGTGCGGAAAATGACCCAATGTTAGCTTCATTAATTAATTCAAAAAGTTCATCAGTTTGTTTGTTTGGAAAATCTTGGGATTTTCAAGTTGATGTAGCACTTGGAATCACTAATGAAGAAAATTTAGAAAATATTAGCGAAAGTGCAAAACATATAGTTGGCTCAGGTAAAGAATTTATGTTTGATGCTGAACATTTTTTTGATGGATATAAATCAAATCCAGATTACGCATTAAAATGCCTTAAGATAGCGTTTGATCAAGGCGCTAGATGGATTGTTTTGTGTGATACGAATGGTGGAACTCTTCCATACGAAGTATCAAAAATTGTATCAGAAGTTACAAAACATATTCCAGGTGACAATTTAGGTATTCATGCTCATAACGACACTGAAAATGCTGTAGCAAATAGTTTGGCTGCTGTTCAAGCAGGGGTTAGACAAATCCAAGGAACTATCAATGGATTAGGGGAGAGATGTGGTAATGCAAATTTAATGTCTTTAATTCCTTCATTGTTTTTAAAGAAGGATTTTAGTAATAAATTTGAACTTAATATCAAACGAGAAAATTTAAAAAATCTAACTCAATGCTCAAGATTATTGGATGAATTATTAAACAGAAAACCTAACAAACATTTGCCTTATGTGGGAGCTTCTGCCTTTTCACACAAAGGTGGAATGCATGTTTCTGCAGTTCAAAAAAATCCAAAAACTTATGAACATATTGAACCTGAGGAAGTAGGAAACTCAAGAAACATTGTTGTTTCAGACCAAGCTGGTCAATCAAACATAATGTCTAGATTAAAATCTATTGGCATCCAAATCGAAAAAAATGATCCAAAAATTAAAAAACTTTTAAGTGAAGTTAAAGACAGAGAATTTATTGGTTATAGTTATGATGGAGCAGACGCTTCATTTGAATTATTAGCTAGAAGATTGATAGGCGATATCCCGCGATACATATTAATTAATGAGTATGATGTATCAGTTAAAAAAGATATTACTGGTGAAATCATTTCTCACGCTAAAGCTCAATTAGAGGTTGATGGTCAAAAAATATTATGTGAAGGACAGGGTAATGGACCTGTAAATGCACTTGATAATGCGATTAGAAAAAATGTAAATAAGCTTGCTAAATATTCTGAGTATTTAAAAGACTTAAAACTAGTTGATTATAAAGTAAGAATTTTAAATACAGGTACTGAAGCAGTAACTAGAGTTTCAATTGAAAGCACAGACTCTAAAGGTATTAACTGGTTTACCATAGGTGTTTCACCAAACATAATTGATGCATCATTTAAAGCATTGGTTGATAGTTTGGATTATAAATTATTTAAGGATAAGGCTCCAGCTAGCCTATAAGTTTTGATTTATCATAAATAATGTCATCAAATAATATTACTTTTATTTTACATAAGCCTCAGTTATCAGAAAATATTGGTGCATGTGCTAGAGGGATGAAGAACTTTAATTTTCAAAAACTGTCAATTATTGATCCAAAACCTATTTTTCCTAATGATAAAATTTTAGCAACTTCTGTTGGTGCTAAAAATATAGTTAATAAGAGTAAAGTGTTTGATGCCTTAGAGTCTGCACTAAAAGATATAGATTATGTCATTGCAACATCTGCTAGATTTAGAAACAAAAACATTAAACATATTCAATTAGAAGACTTAAAAAAGATTGATTTCACCAAAAAAGTAGCATTTCTTTTTGGATCTGAAGCATCAGGTTTGTCGAATAATGAAGTGAGTTATGCAAATTACACGTTACAAATTCCAACTAATCCTGAATTCAAATCTTTAAATTTATCTCATAGCTTAATTATCATTGCTCAGCATGTCTCAAGCATCATAAAATCTAAGACTTCCAATTTTAAAAAATCCAAAAAGGTTAAAGCTGCCTCAAAAAAAGAGATACATTCAATGACCAATTTATGCATTCAAAACTTAGATGGCATCAATTTCTTCAAACCAAAGGAGAAGAAACCTATTATGCTAGAAAATCTTAGAAATATTTTCTACAGAATGGAATTATCAGCTAAAGAAACGCGCATATTAGCCAGTGTATTCGCTAGTTTGGGTAAAAAACGTTGATTGACAAAATAGCCTGTAAGCTTATAAACCCCATTATCAAATGACAAAAAGATTAAACTCTAAACATAAAGTAGATAGAAGATTAAAAGCCAATCTATGGGGAAGACCAAAGAGTCCTTTTAATAAAAGAGACTACGGACCAGGACAACACGGTCAAGGTAGAAAAGGTAAGCCATCAGATTACGGAACACAGTTGCAAGCTAAGCAAAAATTAAAAGCTTACTATGGTAACATTAACGAGAGACAATTTAGAAATATTTATAAAAAAGCTGTTATGCTTAAAGGTGATACTGGTGAAAATTTAATTGGTTTACTTGAAAGAAGATTGGATGCAGTTATTTACAGAGCAAAATTTGCAACAACAGTTTTTTCTTCAAGACAATTAATTAACCATGGTCACGTACGAGTGAATGGTAAAAAAGTTAATATTGGTAGCTACATAGTTAAAGAAGAAGACTCAATTGAGATCAGAGATAAATCTAAGCAATTAGCAATCATTGATATTGCTTTAGCTAGTAAAGAAAGAGAAACACCAGAATACATTCAAATGGATGAGAAAAACAAAAAAGTTAAATTTGTAAGAGTACCTAAGTTTGAAGAAGTTCCTTATCCAATTGTGATGGAGCCAAACTTAGTAATTGAATATTACTCTAGATAATAATTAATTTTTAGCTTTAAAACTTATACCCTTAGTCTCAAGCAATTTTGCTAATTCACCACTTTCGTACATTTCTTTTACGATATCACAGCCGCCAACAAATTCTTTTTTGATATAAAGTTGTGGGATAGTAGGCCAGTCACTGAAAGTTTTAATTCCCTCTCTAACATTTTGATCTTCTAAAACATTTACACCTTGGAAATTAACTTCAAGAATTTTTAACATATTAGATACAGCCATTGAAAAACCACACTGAGGAGCATCAGGCGTACCTTTCATAAATAAACATACTTCGTTACTATCAATATGAGTTTGAATTAAATTTTTTGTATTATCATCCATTATTGCTCCTTTGTTTTAATTGCTAAGGCATGTAATTCATTTCCCATTTTACCCTTTAGAGAATTATATACCATTTTGTGTTGTTCAATTTTGCTTTTACCTGAAAATTGCGCAGAAGTTACTGTTGCTGAATAATGATTGCCATCACCAGCTAAATCTTGAATTTCAACTGTAGCATCAGCCAAAGCTTCTTTGATTAAACTCTCAATTTCTTTTAAATCCATTGCCATTATTTGCTCATATAATTTGTTAACCAATTTGTATTCGATGTTCTTAATTCGTCAATTGTTACTTTTGTCTTTTCGTTAATAAACATTTGATCCTTATTAATTGTTCCAAGTTCATCATAATGAACTGCATTTTTATTTAAAATATCAGTCACTTTTTTAAGACTATCCTTGTTTACTTCGATCACGTATCTACCTTGATCTTCAGCGAAAAAATATTCAATTTCATTAATTAGATATTTTGGTTTTTTAAGATTAATTCCCTTGTTTCCTTTAATACACATTTTCGCAACTGCAGTAATTATCCCACCAATAGATACATCGTGAGCACTTTTAATATGACCCACATCTATTAACTTTAATAAAGTTTCTCCATTATTTTTTTCATTAAACAGATTGATTTCTGGTGGAGGACCATTTTTTTCATCTAATATGTTTCTTGCAAACAAACTTTGATCAATATGTCCTTCAGTTTTTCCAATTACTAAAACGATATTATCAACCTCTTTAAAATTCATTGTAATCATTTTGTTATAATCTTTGATTAAGCCAACACCACCAATAGATGGGGTAGGTTTGATACCCTCTTCTTTTGTCTGATTGTAAAAAGATACATTTCCTGAAACGACTGGAAATTTTAAATATTCAGCAGCTTCCCCAATTCCTTGAACACATTCAACAAATTCACCCATATTTTCTTCATTTTCAGGGCTACCAAAGTTTAGGCAATTTGTAATAGCAACTGGTTTTGCACCTACAGAAATTAGATTTCTAAAACTTTCACAAACAACTTGTTTTCCTCCAGTTAAAGGATGTGCCCAACAATATACAGCAGATGAATCAACCGATGCTGCAACTGCTTTATCAGTTCCATGAACTCTCACAACACCAGAGTCACCACCTGGTTTTTGTATAGTGTCACCCATAACTGTATGATCGTATTGTTGCCAAATCCATTCTTTACTACAAACATTTGGATTAGATAAAACTTTTTTTAACACATCTATAATTTTTAAATTTTTAAGATCTTCTTTTTTAATTTTATTCTTTTTAGGTAATTTTGCTTTTTTCCATTTACGGTCATACATTGGTGAATTTTCAACTAAAGTATTAACTGGAATATCTGCAACTTGTTCATTATCAAAGAACAGCTCAATCTTTTTAGATTTAGTTGTTTTACCAATTACTGCAAAATCTAAATTCCATTTATCAAATATTTTTTTAGCCTGGTCTTCTTTACCGTTTTCTAAAACGATTAACATTCTCTCTTGGCTTTCAGAGAGCATAATTTCATAAGGTGTCATCTTAGCTTCTCTGCATGGAACTTTATTTAAATTAATTTCAATTCCAAGATTTCCTTTTGAGGCCATTTCAATACTTGACGATGTAAGTCCAGCTGCGCCCATGTCTTGAATTGCTATAATTGAGTCCCCAGCCATTAACTCTAAGCAAGCTTCAAGTAATAGTTTTTCAGTAAATGGATCTCCAACTTGAACAGTTGGCTTTTTTTCCTCTATTTTTTCATCAAAGCTAGCTGATGCCATGCTAGCACCATGAATTCCATCTCGTCCTGTTTTAGACCCTACATAAATTACTGGTTTACCTAGACCTGCTGCTTTTGAGTAGAAAATCTTATCTTTTTTAACCAACCCCAGTGTCATCGCATTAACTAGAATATTACCATTATACGAGCTATCAAAGTTAGTTTGACCTGCTATCGTTGGAACACCCATACAGTTTCCATAACCACCAATACCGTGAACAACCCCTCTAAGTAAATTTTTAGTTTTTTTGTGTTGAGGCGATCCGAAATGAATAGAGTTTAAATTAGCAATAGGACGTGCTCCCATTGTAAATACATCTCTCATAATTCCACCAACTCCAGTTGCTGCTCCTTGATAGGGTTCAATAAAAGAAGGGTGATTGTGGCTTTCAATTTTAAATACAATTGCATCATTATCACCAATATCTACAACTCCTGCATTTTCTCCTGGTCCTTGAATGACTTGTTTTCCTTTGGTTGGAAGTTTTTTTAAGTGAAGTCTCGATGATTTATAAGAACAATGCTCATTCCACATTGCTGAAAAGATACCTAGCTCAGTAATATTTGGTGTTCGCTTAAGTAGCTCACAAATTTTTGCATATTCATCTTTTTTAAGACCATGATCTATAGCAACTTGTTCGTTTACAATCATTTTAGATTATTAATTAAATTATTAAAAAAAAGAGACCCATCTTCACCTGATAGAGAAGGGTCAATCATTCTTTCAGGATGGGGCATCATACCTAAAACATTTTTTTCTTTATTAAATATACCTGCAATATTTTTAATGGATCCATTAGGATTAAATTCATCTTCAGTTTTGCCTTCTTTATCACAGTAATTGATTGCTACTTGTTCATTATCTTCAATTTCTTTTAATTGATCGTTGGTGCAAAAATAGTTTCCCTCATTATGAGCTATATGAAACTCTAAAACTTCACTATCAATGTTTTTAAAGTAAGTGTTTTTTTTATCATTAATTTTAACAAATACATTTTTACAAATAAATTCTAAGTATTTGTTTCTTAATAAAACACCTGGAACCAAACCTGTTTCAACTAAAATTTGAAAACCATTGCAAATACCCATCACCATTCCACCTGAGTTTGCAAAGTTTATCACTGATTTCATTATTTTTGATTTTGATGCCATACTTCCACATCTCAAATAATCTCCATAAGAAAATCCCCCTGGCAAAACAACCAAATCACTTTTTGGCAGCTCAACATCATCATGCCAAACCATCTTATTTTTGAATCCAAATTTTTTTAAAGCAACGTCCATATCTCTGTCACAATTAGAACCAGGAAATGTAATGACAGATGATTTCATTAATTATTGTGCATCAATAATTTTATAATTTTCAATAACTAGATTGGCTAAAAGTTTGTTACACATTTCTTCAACTTTTTCTTTAGCTTTTTTGGGATCACTTTCTTTAGTGTCAATTTCAAAGTACTTACCTTGTCTTACTTCATTGATGTCATTAAATCCCATTCCATCCAAGGTTTGCTGAATAACTTTTCCTTGAGGGTCTAGTACATCTTTTTTAAGCGTAATAATTACGGAAATTTTCATTTACGTTTCCTTTTAACTGAAGATAATTTTGTAACATTTACTGCAGAAACATTTGATTGTTCGTGAAGTATCCCAAGTCTTTTAGCAACCTCAGTATAAGCAGGAATAAGATCACCTAAATTTTTTCTAAATCTGTCTTTATCTAACTTTTTATCAGTAATGCTGTCCCAAAGTCTGCAAGTATCAGGACTAATTTCATCAGCAAGAATAACCTCTTCTTTACCGTTAACCTTTAATCTTCCAAATTCCAATTTAAAATCAATTAGTTTAATCCCAACACCTCTAAACATGCCGATCATAAAGTCATTAATTCTTAAAATCATTTTCTTAACCTTCTCGATTTCCTTTTTAGTAGCCCAATCAAAAGCTAATATATGCTCTTCTGCTATTAATGGATCGCCTAACTTGTCATCTTTTAAGCAATATTCAATTAGAGGCTCTTTTAAAATTGTTCCATCTTCAATTCCTAATCTTTTTGTAATAGATCCTGTTGCAACATTTCTAACAATGAATTCAATTGGAATAATTTCAACCAGTTTAATTACTTGCTCTCTCATATTAAGTCTTTTGACCAGGTGATTTTTAATTCCTATCTGAGATAGATTTGAAAGGATATGTTCTGAAATTCTATTATTTAAAACACCTTTTCCTTCTATGGTAGATTTTTTTTGATTGTTAAATGCGGTAGCGTCGTCTTTAAAATATTGAATAACTAAATTCTTATCATTTGTTGTGTAAATGATTTTAGCTTTACCTTCGTATAGTTTTTTTCCTTTTTTCATTATTTAAAAACTCTTCTAAAGATGAAATTTACATTTTTAAAGTGTTTTGCGTAACTAAATATAGATTTTAGTTTTTTAGGAGTGATTTTGCTCATAATTAACTTATCTGAGCTAATAACATCAAATAAATCTAAATCTTCAGCAAAACATTTTTTAGCATAATTTTGAACCATTCGATAAGATTGCTCTCTACTTAACCCAGACTTTGTTAATTCAAGCATTATTTCTTGTGAGAAAATCAATCCTTTAGTGATATTTAAATTTTCTAACATTTTTTTTGGATAAACAATCATGTTATCTAAAATATTAGTTAATCTGACTAATGCAAAATCAGTTGTAATATTAGCATCGGGTCCAATATTTCTTTCAACACTTGAATGAGAAATATCTCTTTCGTGCCAAAGGGCAATATTTTCTAAAGCAGGAATTACTGCGCTTCTAACCATTCTTGCAAGCCCTGTTAAGTTTTCACTTAATATTGGATTTTTTTTATGTGGCATTGCAGAGGAACCTTTCTGATTTTTTGAAAAGAATTCTTGCATTTCATAAACTTCAGTTCTTTGTAAATGTCTAATTTCAACAGCAACTCTCTCAATTGATCCAGCAATAATACCTAGTACTGAAAAATAAAAAGCATGACGATCTCTTGGTATTACTTGAGTTGAAATTGGCTCAACTTTTAAACCTAATTTTTTGGCAACATGTTTTTCAACATTGGGATTAATGTTGGCAAAAGTTCCAACAGCACCAGATATTGCACATGTTGATACTTCATCTATTGCATCAACTAATCTTCTTCTATTTCTCTTAAATTCTTCGTAAAACGAGGCCAATTTTAAACCAAATGTAACCGGCTCAGCATGAATACCGTGACTTCTACCCATGCATGGTGTGAATTTGTATTTCTTCGCCTGTTTTTTAAGAGCTTTTAAAATTTGATCTAAGTCTTTTAGGATTATCTTTCCAGACTGAACCATTTGAATGTTAAAACTGGTGTCCAATACATCTGATGAAGTCATTCCTTGGTGTAAGTATCTAGCTTTAATTCCAGCTCTTTCAGTAACAGAAGTTAAAAAGGCTATAACATCATGTTTAACTTCAGACTCAATTTTGTGAATTCTGCTTACATTTATTTTAGCTTTTTTTCTAACAACTGAAGCAACTCCTTTTGGAATTTGACCAAGTTTTTCCATTGCTTCAGCAGCTGCAACTTCGACATCTAGCCAAATTTTATATTTATTTTCTTCTGACCAAATGTCAGTTAATTCTTTTCGAGAGTATCTTTTAATCATTAATTATAAGTATGGGGGCTTTGAATAACCTTTAGCAGATTCTGTAAAGATTTCATAACCATTTTCAGTAATTCCCAATGTATGCTCAAATTGTGCTGATAAAGATTTATCTTTTGTAACAGCAGTCCAACCATCATTTAACATTTTAACATCATATTTGCCGGTATTAATCATAGGTTCAATTGTAAAAGTCATTCCAGGTCTTAAATCCATACCTGAATTTTTACTCCCATAATGCAAGATGTTGGGTGGTTCATGAAACGTAGTACTTATACCATGACCACAAAAATCTCTTACAACTGAAAAACCTTTATCTTCAACGAATGATTGAATTTCATATCCTATATCTCCCAATCTAATTCCAGGTTTTAATATCTTAATCGCTCTCATCATAGACTCGTGAGTTGTATCTATAAGATTATTTAATTTAACAGAGGTATTACCGATTGAAAACATTCTACTAGTATCTCCATAATGTTCATCAACAACAGCTGTAACATCCACATTGATTGCATCGCCATCTCTTAAAATTCTATCTGATGGAATACCGTGGCAAACAACGTGATTTAAAGATGTACATAAAGATTTTGTAAAACCTCTATAATAAAGTGGGGCAGAGTATCCACCGTTATCTCTAATAAACTCGTAACCTAATTTATCAATATGATCTGTTGATACACCTTCTTTAATATTATCAGTCAGCATATCTAAAGTTTGAGCTGCTAACTTTCCAGCAACTCTCATTTTTTCAAATTTTTCTTTATAATCACCCATCAATAATCTTTAGTTTCTTATCTATAAAAATTTTTTTAGAACTTATATCACATCTATATGCTAAAAAGTTAACTCCTGCTTTTTTAGCAATTAGATAATTCTTATAATATTCAGCATCTACATCTTTAGCTATCTTAAACTTTTCCATGTTTTGGATTTGAACTAAAAATAATAAGTAACTTTTATAACCTTTTTTTATGGCATCAATAAGAGCGAGTAGGTGTTTGGTGCCACGTGCTGTCACAGCATCTGGAAACTCTGCTGTGTCTTTATTTCTAAAAAGGGTAACATTTTTAACCTCTATAAAGCTCTTTCGTTTATTTTTCTCAATTAAAAAATCAAATCTAGTCTCTTTATTGAAAAATACCTCTGGTTTAATTAGATCGCAATTTTTAAGTTCTTTAATAAGATTATTTTCTAAAGCATGTTGAGCTATTCTGTTAGCCATGTGGGTATTAACACCAACTAGGTTTTTTCTTGTTTTAATAATTTCAAGTCCGTATTTAAGTTTTCTTTTAGGATCATTATTAGGAAGTACATAGACATCATTCCCTTCATCTAACAGACCTTTCATCGATCCTGTATTAGGACAATGTGCGGTAACCACTTCTTTTGTTAGCTGAACATCAGTAAAAAAACGTTTGTAACGTTTGATTAATTTGCCTTTTATTAAAGACTTGGTAAATTCCATTTTTAAATTATATATTTAAAATGACTAAAAACACAAAAGTTAATGCCGCAATATTAATTATAGGTAATGAAATTTTATCTGGCCGAACTCAAGATACGAACACTTCAACTTTAGCAACTTGGTTAAATTCAATTGGGGTTAAAGTGGGAGAGGTTAGGGTTATTCCAGACATTGAAAAGACAATAATCGATACACTTAATTTATTAAAGACAACTTACGATTATGTTTTTACAACAGGCGGTATTGGTCCAACCCACGATGATATTACTGCAGAATCTGTTTCAAAAGCATTTGGACTAAAATATGAAATACATAAAGAGGCATATAAAATTTTAGAGGCCTATTATAAGCCAGGTGAATTTAATGAAGGTAGACAAAAGATGGTTTGGATGCCAGAAAATGCAAATTTAATTTTAAATCCTACAAGTGGTGCCCCAGGTTTTAGTGTTGAAAATGTGTTCTGTTTACCAGGTGTTCCATCAATTTTAAAATCTATGATTGGTGGATTAACCAACATAATTGTTGGGGGTGCTCCTATTTTAAGTTTAACTATAAGCTTAAGAACTGTTGAAAGTGAAATTGCTGTCTCTTTAACTAAAGTGCAAAATGATAATCAGAATGTTGAAATTGGAAGCTATCCTTTTTTTCAAGCTGGAAAGTTAGGAGTTTCAATAGTGATTAGATCAGAGGATCAATCCAAGATTGATAACACTAAATCACAAATTTTAAAATTTGTTAATGATAAAAACATTGAAGTAGTAGATCGTTAAATGCATTATTTTGCTTACGGAAGTAACCTGCATCATTTTCAAATGAAAAGAAGATGTAAAGACAGTGTTTATATAAAAAAGATAAATCTTAAAGATTTTAAATTAACCTTTAGAAGTAAATACGGAGCAGCAGATATTGAACCTAAAAAAAATTCAATGGTACCTGGTGGATTATTTGAAATTTCAAAAAGTGATGAAAAAAAACTTGATGTTTACGAAGATTTTCCTAACTTATATAAAAAATATTATTTTTATTATTATGGAAAAAAAGTAATGACTTATATCATGGTAAGAAAATCAATATTTAAATTTCCAACTGAGAGATATTTAAATATTATCAAAAGGGGCTATAAAGATTGTAAACTAAATCAAAAAACTCTTATGAAGGCGTTAAAATCTTAACAAATTTAAATTATGAAAATAAATAAAATCAATTTACTAGACTGCACACTAAGAGACGGTGGTTATTATAATAATTGGTTTTTTGAAAAAGAATTAATCAATGAATATCTAAAAGTAATGGATATGATAAAAATTGAATATGTTGAAATAGGATTTAGATTTTTAGATAAAGTAAAAATTAAAGGACCTTGCGCTTATTCAAAAGAAAGTTTTTTAAAAAGTTTAAAAATTCCTAAAAATTTAAAAATTGGTATAATGGTAAATGCATCAGATTTTATTGGGCAAAAAAATTTGATAGATTTGGCAAAAAAAAATTTTAAACCAAAGAAAGATACAATTATATCACTAATAAGAATTGCATGCTATCATCATGAGCTAAAAGAAGTATTGCCACTTATTAAGTGGTTAAAAAAATCAGGGTATAAGGTTGGTGTTAATATTATGCAAATACCTGAATTATCTTTTAATGAAATTAAAAATGCTGTTAAAGAAGTTAGAAAAGCAAACCCAGATGTATTATATTTTGCTGATAGCATGGGTAGTCTTGATGCCGCAAAAACAAAAAAGATTATTTATCAAATAAAATCATTGTGGAAAAAATCAACTGGCATTCATACTCATGATAACATGGGTAAAGCATTAGAAAATTCAATTACAGCAATTTATAATAATGTTAATTGGATAGATTGTACAGTGACTGGTATGGGAAGAGGACCTGGAAATACAAAGACCGAATATTTAATTTTAGAATTAAGTAAAAAAAAAGAAAATTTAATAAATTTATTAAATTTGATAAAAAAATACTTTGATCCTTTAAAAGAAACATATAAATGGGGATCAAATCCATTTTATTATTATGCAGGATTGAATTCAATACATCCATCATTTGTTCAAGAAATGTTAAGCGACACACGTTTTGAGCAAGATGATATATATGAAAATTTAAAAAGATTAAGCACTGTCGGAGGAAATAAATTCAGCAAAGAATTGATTGCTCTTGGAAAAAACTATTATAATAGAGTTAATAAAGGCAGCTGGGAACCTAGTAAAGTAGTTAAAAATCAAAATGTTTTGATAATTGGTCCCTGTGAGTCAGTAATTAAATACAAAAAAAAAATAATTAAATTTATAGAAGTAAATAAGCCTATTGTTTTTGTTTTAAACGCAATTAATCCAATTCCAAAAAAATATGTTTATGCAAATGTTGTTTGCAATACACTAAGATTATTGGCAGATATTGATAAATATAAGAAATCAAATAAATATGTGGTTACTCCATTTTCAAGTTTTTCAAAAAATATAAAATCAAGAATAAACTCAAAAAAAATACTAGATTTTGGCCTCCAAGTTAAAAATAATAGATTCAAATTTGATAAGAAATATGCTGTTTTGCCAAATTCTTTGGCGGTTACGTATTCACTTGGATTCTGTAGCAGCGGACAATGTAAAAAGATTTTTTTTGCTGGTTTAGATGGATATAATAAGAACAATCCTAAAAAATTTGAAATGGATGATATTTTACAAAATTATAAATTAGAAAAAGATTCAAAAGAAATAGTTTCGTTAACACCCACAAATTATAATATTAAGAAGTTTAAGATTTAGAATCATCAATATAGAGGATTTCATAGGATAACCTGTACACAGAAAGATAAAATAAAAAAATTTTACTTATTACCCTTGTTCAATTATAAATATTAGCATAAACACTCATGAAATTCATTAATGCCCTCGTGGTGAAATTGGTAGACACAAAGGACTTAAAATCCTTGCCGCTTGCGGAGTGCCAGTTCGAGTCTGGCCGAGGGCACCACTAAATGAGTAAGTTTCAGATAATTTCTGATAAAAATAAAGAATCCTTAAACATTAAAAAGCTATTAGTAAAAAAAATAGATAGTCAGCAGTTTAAACAAAATAATCTTGTAATTGTTATTGGTGGTGACGGTTTTATGCTTGAAACATTAAAGAAGAATAAAAATTCAAATAAGCAATTTTATGGAATTAACTCAGGGAATTATGGTTTCTTAATGAACAAATTTTCTTCAGAAAATATTATTAAAAATTTAAAAAAAGCAAATATGATTTCTATTTCGCCGTTAGAAATGATTGTTAAAAATAAGAATAATCAAATAAAAAAATCTCTAGCTATAAATGAAGTGTCAATTTTAAGACAAAGTAGACAAGCTGCCTCATTATCGATTAAACATGGATCCAAACAAATTATAAAAAAACTAGTCTCGGATGGTGTTCTTGTTTCAACACCTGCAGGTAGTACAGCCTATAATTTATCAGTGCATGGACCTATACTTAGTCTAAATTCAAAAAAATTATCAATTGCCCCAATAAGCCCATTTAGACCAAGAAGATGGAAGGGTAAAATAGTTAATGATAAATTAAAGATTGTAATTACAAACTTAAATCCATCTAAAAGACCCATCAGTGCTGTTGCAGATAATCTTGAAGTTAGAAATGCTAAATCAATTATAGTAAAGACAAACAATAAGATTAAATTTAACCTTCTCTATGACAAAAATAGAAGTTTACAAAAAAAAATAAAAATTGAACAATTAAGAAGAGAAACTACTTAATTTAAAGTGTTAACAAAAGAACAAATCAAACAATATCAAGAAGACGGCTTTGTAATTCCTGATTTTAAAATGTCTGAATATGATCTTTTAGAGATTGAAGAGAAGCACAATCAATTAATTAATAAATTTCCAGAGTATAAAAATTATTGTCCAGCTGTTCTTTTAAAAGATGAAAGTTTTTTAAAATATTGTTTGAATGATGAAATATTAGACTTTGTTAAGCAATTACTAGGTAGCAAGTTTGCTTTATGGAACTCAAGTTTTTTTGCAAAACCTGCTCATAATGGCTTTGAAACTCCTTGGCATCAAGATGGACAATATTGGCCAATAAATCCACTAGCAACATGCACTGTGTGGTTAGCGATTGATGATGCAACTGAAGAAAATGGATGTCTAAGATTTATCAAAGGATCACATAAAGATAAAAAACTTAAAGATCATTCTAGAAACAACAAAGAAAATTTAACATTGCATCAAGAACTTAACAAAAATGAGTATGATATTTCTAAGTCAGTTAACTTATTACTTAAAAGAGGACAAATATCATTACATGATGTTTATATGGTTCATGGATCAAAAGAAAATAATTCTCCAAATTCTAGACGTGCAATGACAATGAGGTTTATGCCTCTAACAAGTAAATTTGATCATAAATTTATTTTTGATAGCAAGCCATCATTTAAAATTGATAAAATTTATCCTGTAAAAAATTAGATAAGTGGTGTTACTGCACGGATACGAACTGGGGTCTATTAATTATTAACCAAAAGTCTAAATTTAAAAAGATAAATAGTACCAACGTTAATTGAAAACTATTTCAAATCTATACACACTTTGAACACAGTGATAGGGTTTTATTAATAATAAAAAAATGACAAGATTAGAAAATTTTTTAAAACTAAATAAAAATAGAAAAATTTGGACTATTTCAAAAGACCAAAGTGTAATGCAGGCACTTATTTTGATGTCAGAAAAGAATATAGGTGCAATCATTGTTGTAGATAATAATGATTTTCAAATAGGTATTTTTTCAGAAAGAGATTATGCAAGAAAGGTTATTTTAAAAGGCAAGAATAGCAAAGATACATTGTTAGACGAAGTTATGACCAAAGAATTAATTACTGTTACTAGTGATTTTAAAATTGATCAGTGTATGGAATTAATGACCGAACATAGAATAAGACATTTACCAATATTAGAAAATAAAAAAGTTGTTGGAATTATTTCAATTGGCGATGTTTTAAAAATTATGATCAAAGAACAAAAAGAACTTATAGATCACTTACAAAGATTTATAACTAGCTAAAATATATTTTGATGGTGCCCCCGCACGGAGTCGAACCGCGGACCTATTGATTACAAATCAATTGCTCTACCAGCTGAGCTACAAGGGCATAAGCCATAACTATTAACTATTTATTAATTAATCAACTCTTTTTTTTTAAAAAACTCAGATGATGAAAAACTATTGCTGCACTATTTGATATATTGAGACTTTCAATCTCTTTATTCATATCAATTTTAACAAAAAAATCTGCATATTTACCTGTGTGCTCTCGCATACCAAAACCCTCTGATCCAAAAAGAAGAACATTTTTTCCTTCCCATTTTATTTCTGTAAAATCTTTTTCACCTCTTGCATCAAAACCATAGACCCAAAAGTTTCTTTCTCTTAAATTCTTAAGAGTTGAGTTTATATTAGATACTTGAAAAATATTTAAATGCTCCATACAACCACTTGCAGACTTGTACATAAGCTTACTATCTTTTGGAAATTGTCTTTCTTTTATTATTAAACCATCTATTTTAAATGATGCAGCACTTCTAATTAATGAACCAATATTTCTTGGGTCAGTTACTTCATCTAAACAAACAAAAGTACAATCTTTTTTTTCTTTAATGTATTCTTTTAATTCAGGTTGATCTAAATGTTCAATTTCTGCAACATAGCCACCATGCATTAATTGTTCCTTAGATGTATATTTGTCTAATTCTTTTTTAGATTTAAAATAAACTTTAACGTCTTCTAAAACATTTTTTTTTGGATTTTTTCTGTGTATATTTTTCTTAGCATCTTCAGTTAAAAACACTCTTAAAACCTTCCGTTCAGGATTTCTAAGTGCTTCGATAACAGCATGTTGACCAGCTATAAAAAAAGATGATTTATTCATATATTTTAATGAGTTTTACACGTTTTTTTGGATATTTTCTTATTAAATCACGTGTTGCATTTGAATAAATAAAATATATAAAACGCTTGTTGTTTGAAGCTTTATTGAACAGGGGACACTTCCCCAGAGGAGGGGTTCCAGAGCGGTCAAATGGGGCGGGCTGTAAACCCGTTGACTTCGGTCTTCGAAAGTTCGAATCTTTCCCCCTCCACCACTCAATAAATTTTTAAGTAACGTGGAGTGTTACTCTTGGGGTCGTGCGGGTGTAGTTCAATGGTAGAACGCTAGCCTTCCAAGCTGGATGTAAGGGTTCGATTCCCTTTACCCGCTCCAAGAAAAAAAATTATTAATGAAAACAAAAACTGAGGTAAAAAAGTAATGTCAAAAGAAAAATTTGTTAGAAGTAAACCCCACTGTAACATTGGGACTATTGGTCATGTCGACCATGGTAAAACAACTCTTACTGCAGCTATCACAATTACATTAGCAGAAGCAGGTGGAGCAGCAGCAGTAGCTTACGATCAAATCGATAAAGCTCCTGAAGAAAAAGAAAGAGGAATTACAATTTCAACAGCTCACGTTGAGTATGAAACTGAAAAAAGACATTACGCTCACGTTGACTGTCCAGGGCACGCTGACTATGTAAAAAACATGATCACTGGTGCTGCACAAATGGATGGTGCAATCTTAGTAGTTAACGCTGCTGATGGTCCAATGCCACAAACTAGAGAACACATTCTTTTAGGAAGACAAGTTGGAATTCCAGCAATTGTTGTTTACTTAAATAAAGTAGACCAAGTTGATGACAAAGATATGATCGAACTTGTAGAAGAAGAAATTAGAGAGCTTTTAACTTCTTACAAATACCCTGGGGAAACAACTCCAATCGTTAAAGGTTCAGCTTTAGCAGCAGTAGAAAAAAGAGATGATGAAATTGGAAAAAATTCAATTTTAGAATTAATGAAAGCTGTTGATGAACATATTCCACAACCAGCTAGAGATGTTGACAAACCATTCTTGATGCCTGTTGAGGATGTATTTTCAATTTCAGGAAGAGGAACTGTTGCAACTGGTAGAATTGAATCAGGTGTAATTAAAACTGGTGAAGAAGTTGAAATCGTAGGTATTAAAGAAACTAAAAAATCAGTTTGTACTGGTGTTGAAATGTTTAGAAAACTTTTAGACTCAGGTGAAGCTGGTGATAACGTAGGAATTTTATTGAGAGGGATTGAAAGATCTGACATCGAAAGAGGTCAAGTTCTTTGTAAGCCTGGCTCAATTACTCCGCACACTAAATTTGAAGCTCAAGCATATGTACTTAAAAAAGATGAAGGTGGAAGACATACTCCTTTCTTTACTAAATACAGACCGCAGTTTTATTTTAGAACAACAGACGTAACAGGAGAAGTAGAATTACCAGCAGGTACTGAAATGGTTATGCCAGGCGATGATGCTAAATTTACTGTTAAGTTGATTACACCGATTGCAATGTCAGAACAATTAAACTTTGCTATTAGAGAAGGTGGAAGAACTGTTGGAGCAGGAGTAGTAACTAAAATTATAGAGTAACTCTATAAATAGGAGTGTAGCTCAATTGGTAGAGCGCCGGTCTCCAAAACCGGAGGCTGAGGGTTCGAGTCCCTCCGCTCCTGCCAATTAGAGCTAAAAAATTATGAAAAACCCAATTAAATTTATTCAGGAAGTAAAACAAGAGGCATTTAAAGTTTCATGGCCTACATGGAAAGAGACTTTACAAGGTGCTTTAATGGTGTTTGCGATGGCAGTTGTGATGTCTTTATTTTTCTTACTTCTGGATCAAGTTTTAAAGTTTTTCTTAGAATTATTACTTAAGGTGAGTATTTAATGAAAAATTGGTTCATAGTTCAATCACACTCTAACTTTGAGAATAAAGTTTCTGGTTTAATCAGAGAAGAAGCTGAAAAAGCAAAAATTTCTGACAAATTTGAGGAAATTATTGTTCCAACACATGATGTAACAGAGGTTAAAAGAGGAAAAAGAATTCAGAGAAAGAAGAAATATTTTCCTGGTTATGTGCTTGTAAAGTGCGAGATGGACAATGACATTTATCATATGATTAAGAATTTAAAGAGAGTAAGCGGTTTTTTAGGATCTAAAGGAATTCCAGTACCAGTTTCAGACAAAGAAATTGAAAAGATTTTAGGACAAATAAAAGATGGTGTGGCTCAGCCAAAATCTGGTATAGAGTACAGCATTGGTGAAAAAGTTCAGGTAGTTGATGGTCCTTTTGCATCGTTCAGTGGAATGGTGGAAGATATAGATGAAGAAAAGTCTAGACTTAAGGTCTCAGTTTCTATATTTGGACGTCCAACACCAGTAGATTTAGAATATAACCAAGTTGAGAAAGTAAGTTAATGGCAAAAGAAATTAGTGGATTTATAAAGTTACAAATTAAAGGTGGTCAAGCTAACCCAGCTCCTCCTGTAGGACCAGCCTTAGGACAACGTGGTGTTAACATCATGGAATTTTGTAAAGCTTTTAACGACAAAACTAAATCAATGGCTGGAAAACCTGTTCCAGTAGAAATTACAGTTTACAAAGATAAAAAATTTGATTTTAAAATTAAATCTCCGCCAGCATCGTTCTTTATTAAAGAAGCAGTTAAACGTAAAAGTGGATCAAAAGAACCTGGAAGAAATATTGTTGCATCAATATCAAAAAAACAATTAGAAGATATTGCTACTCAAAAAATGCAAGATTTAAATGCTCATGATTTAGAAGAGGCAGTAAAAATTATAGCAGGTTCAGCAAGATCAATGGGTATAGAGGTAAAAGAATAATGCCATCTAAAAGATATAAAAAACTACCTGAAAAAACTAAAGATTTAAACGCCGAGGTGATTGAAAATTTATTACCTGAAGTTAAGAAAAATTGCACAACCAGATTTGATGAGTCTTTAGATTTAAGTTTTCAAATAAATAACAAGCAAAAGAAAAGTGAAGTTAATATCAGAACTGTTGTTAACTTACCTGGTGGTACTGGAAAAAATGTTAAAGTTGCAGTTGTTTGTGAAGATAATAAAGCTCAAGAAGCTAAAGATGCTGGAGCTGATATTGTTGGCAGTGATGAGTTTGTTGAAAAAATTAAAGGTGGTGAATTAAATTTTGAAAAATTAATATGTACACCTGGTATGATGATTAAACTTTCTAAATTAGGTAAAGTTTTAGGCCCTAAAGGATTAATGCCAAATCCAAAACTTGGTTCGGTATCAGAAAATATTAAAGAAGCAGTAACTAATGCTAAATCTGGTCAAGTTGAAATCAGAAATGATAAAGATGGAAATATAGGTGTGAGTATTGGAAAAAAATCATTTCATGATGATCAATTATTAAAAAACTTTCATGCAATTTTAGATGCATTGGAAAAAGAAAAATCAAACAACACTTTAAAAGGGGACTTAATTAAAAACACATTTGTTACGTCATCAATGGGTGTTTCATACAAAGTTAAACTAGGGAAGTCGATATAGTCATGTTAACAAAAGAACAAAAAAAAAATTATATTACAGAAATGACTACACAGTTTGAAAACAGTAAAGCTGTAATGGTTACACATTATCAAGGTTTAACAATGACTCAATTAGATGAGTTAAGAGCTCAAATGAGAGAGCATGGAATAATCTTTAAAATAACTAAAAATAGAATAACTAAACTAGCTTTAGAAAAAACTAAGTGTAAAGATCTATCAGATTTATTCACAGGGCCAACAGCAGTTGCTTTTGGTGAAGATGCGATAATGTCTGCAAGAATTTTATCAAAATTTGCAAAAGACAACGAAAACTTAAAATTAATTGGCGGAATTATGGATAATGAGGTCTTAGACCAGGCCGGCGTCCAAAATGTAGCTAGTTTACCAACATTAGACGAAGCAAGAGCAAATATTGTAGGTATTTTAAATGCTCCAGCATCAAAATTAGTGAGTATTTTGCTTGCATACTCAGAAAAAATGAGTAGTTTGTCCGCAGAAAATTCTGAAACACAACCCAAAGAGTAAATTATGCCTGACCTAAATAAAATAATCGAAGACCTTTCAAGTTTGACTGTTGCAGAGGCAGCTGAACTTTCAAAACAATTAGAAGAAAAATGGGGTGTAACTCCTATGGCAGCAGCGGCTCCAGCAGCAGCAGGTGCGGCCCCAGCAGAGGATAAAGACGATTTTACAATCATGCTTGTATCAGCTGGTGAAAAGAAAATTAATGTTATTAAAGAAGTTAGAGCAGCAACTTCATTAGGTTTAAAAGAAGCTAAAGATCTTGTAGAGGGAGCACCAAAAGAAGTTAAGACTGGTGTAAATAAAAAAGAAGCTGAAGAGATCAAAGCTAAACTTGAAGCCGCAGGCGCAAAAGTAGAACTTAAATAAATTAATAAGAAAGAATTCGAATACTGATTATTTTAATCAGTATTATTAAACATAAATGCAATTATCTTTTACTGAAAAGAAAAACATAAGAAAAAGTTTTGGTAAACTAAAAGAAAGTTTATCTATTCCTAACCTAATTGAAGTACAGAAAAATTCTTACAAAGAATTAACTGAATTTTATGCTGAAGCAGAACTTACAAAAGGATTTGACAGAGTTTTTAAAAGTATATTTCCAATTGAAGATTTAAATGACAAAGCAACATTAGAATATGTCTCGTACAGATTGGACAAACCTAAGTTTGATGTAGAGGAATGCATTACTAGAGGTTTAACTTACTCATCTGCTCTTAAGTGTACTTTAAGATTAGTTGTGTATGAAATTGATCAAGACAATAATACTAAAGATATATTGTCTGCAAAAGAACAAGAAGTTTATATGGGTGAAGTGCCCATGATGACTAACAGTGGTACTTTTATTACTAATGGTGTTCAAAGAGTTGTAGTTAATCAAATGCACAGAAGTCCTGGTGTATTTTTTGATCATGACAAAGGTAAAACTCATGCAAGTGGTAAACTATTATTTAATGCAAGAGTTATTCCTAACAGAGGTTCTTGGTTAGATTTTGAATATGATGTTAAAGATTTTTTATATTTTAAAATTGATAGAAAGAAAAAAATTTTTGCCTCAACTTTATTGCTAGCATTAGGCTTTACTAAAGCTGAAATCGTTGATGAATTTTATGAAAGTGAACAATTTAACTTTGATCCAAAAACTGAAAAATGGAAAACAAAATTTAATCCAGAAAATTATAAAGCAAAAAATTTCTCAGAAGAAGTTACAGATGCCAAAACTGGTGAAGTAGTAATTAAGTTAGGTGATAAAATTAATTTCCTTAATGCAAAAAAATTAGCTAACGATGGCCTTAAAGATATTTTGGTAACAAGAGAGTCTATGTATGGAAAGTTTCTACATAGAAATGTTAAAGTTAACGATGAGGAAGAGGGCACTTTTTCAATAGGAACAGAGCTTAATGACTCTGTAATTCAACAAATATTAGATGCAAATATACATTCTTTACAAATCTCTGTAACAAACTCAATTAATAAAGGTCCATATTTATTAACCACTATTTTAAATGATAAAAATAATTCAAAAGATGAAGCTATTACAGAAATCTACAAAATGCTTAGACCTGGTGAGCCACCAACAATCGAAATAGCTACTCAAATTTTCAATAATTTATTTTTTAGTTCTGACAGATATGACCTTTCTGACGTTGGAAGAGTTAAAATGAACTCAAGGTTAGAACAGGATTGTTCAGACAAAATTACAATTTTGAGAAACGACGATATCATAGCAATCGTTCATAAGATGTTAGATTTAAGAGATGGAAAAGATGAAGTCGATGATATTGACCATCTTGGTAATAGAAGAGTACGTTCTGTTGGTGAGTTAGTTGAAAATCAAGCACGTATCGGTGTCTATAGAATGGAAAGAGCGATAAAAGAAAAAATGACAACTTTAGATGTTGAGTCGGCAATGCCTCAGGATTTAATTAACGCTAAACCTTTAACAGTTTCTTTAAAAGATTTTTTTGCAAGTTCACAGCTTTCACAATTTATGGATCAAACTAATCCATTATCAGAGATTACACATAAAAGAAGGGTTTCAGCTTTAGGACCTGGTGGGTTAACAAGAGAAAGAGCTGGTTTTGAAGTTCGTGATGTTCACCCTACCCACTACGGAAGAATTTGTCCGATTGAAACACCAGAAGGTCCAAACATTGGATTAATAAACAGCTTATCAACTTATGCAAAAATTAACAAATATGGTTTTATTGAAAGTCCATATAAAAAAGTAAAAGATGGTGTTGTTCAAAATAATGTTGAGTATTTATCTGCAATGGAAGAAACAAAATTTACTATTGCGCAGGCAAATACTAAATTAAATAAAACCGGAAAAATAATTGAAGAATTGGTTTCTTGCAGACAAAATTTAAATTTTCTTTTAGCTAAACCTGAAACTATTGATTACATTGATGTATCACCTAAACAACTTGTATCGGTTGCTGCTTCGTTAATACCTTTTTTAGAAAATGACGACGCTAACAGAGCTTTAATGGGATCTAACATGATGAGACAAGCAGTTCCATTATTAAAACCTGAATCACCTTTGGTTGGAACGGGTATTGAAAGTGATGTTGCTTTAGACTCAGGTGTTACTATTGTTGCTAAGCGAGATGGAACTGTGGATAAAATTGATGGTAAAAGAATTGTAATTAAAGCAACTGAGGAAACTGATTTTTCTAAATCAGGTGTTGACATTTATAATTTACAGAAATTTAAAAGATCAAATCAAAATACGTGCATCAACCAAAAACCTTTAGTTAGAGTTGGTGACAAGGTTAAATCTGGAGATATTATAGCTGATGGTCCTTCTACTAAGTTAGGTGAATTAGCTTTAGGTAAAAACGTAACTGTAGCCTTCATGCCATGGCAAGGTTATAATTTTGAGGATTCAATTTTGATTTCTGAAAGATGTGTAACTGATGACGTGTTTACTTCTGTTCATATTGTAGAATATGAAATTATGGCAAGAGATACAAAATTAGGTGAAGAAGATATAACTAGAGATATTCCAAATGTTAATGAAGAAGCATTAAAAAACCTTGATGAGTCTGGTGTTGTTTATATTGGTGCTGAAGTTAATGCAGGTGATATTTTGGTTGGAAAAGTGACTCCTAAGGGTGACTCTGCTTCAGGGCCTGAAGAAAAATTATTAAGATCAATATTTGGTGAAAAAGCAATAGATGTAACAGATACATCTTTAAGAATGTCTAGAGGAAGTAGTGGGACTGTTGTTGATGTAAGAGTATTCAATAGACACGGTATTGAAAAAGATGAAAGATCAATTACTATTGAAAGAGCAGAAATTGAGGAAGTTCAACAAGACAAAATTGTTGAAGAAGAGATTTTAGAGAGAAGCATTAAACAAAGAGCATCACAATTTTTATCAGGATCTTCTTTATCTAAAAAAATAAAAGATTTATCTGAAGGTACTGAATTAGATTTTGAATCAATAGATAATTTACCTATCAATGATGTTTTTAAAATTACGGTTGGCAATGTTAATGATGAGGCAACTTTAGCTCAACTTAAAGATCAATATAATAAAGCAAAACAAGATATTACTGAAAGATTTGAAGATAAAGTTTTAAAGATTAGAAGTGGTGACGATTTACTTCCTAGCGTTATGAAGATGGTTAAAGTTTTTGTTGCGATCAAAAGAAGACTAAAACCTGGAGATAAGATGTCTGGAAGACACGGTAACAAAGGTGTTGTAAGTAAAATTGTTCCAGTTGAAGACATGCCTTATAGAGAAGATGGAAGACCTGTTGACATTGTTTTAAACCCACTTGGTGTTCCAAGTCGTATGAACGTTGGTCAAATTTTAGAAACTCACTTAGGATGGGCTTGTAAAGAATTTGGTGAAGAGGTCAAAAGATTAGTTAATGAGAATCATAAAAAGATTGAAAAAACTGAAAAAATCTCGAAATTTTTAAAATCTGTTTATGGCGGAGAAATTTTTGATGAAAAAGTTGAAAAATTAAGCAAACCTGAATTCAAAGATTTAGTTGAAACACTGCAAGATGGAATAGCTATTTCAACACCAGTATTTGATGGTGCAAAAGAAAAAAATGTTACTGAGATGCTAGAACTTGCTAAATTACCTGGTTCAGGACAAACATATTTATGGGATGGAAGAACGGGTGAAAAATTTGATAGACCTGTGACAGTTGGAATAATTTATATGCTTAAACTCCACCACTTAGTCGAAGACAAAATTCATGCTAGGTCAACAGGTCCTTACAGTTTAGTTACACAACAGCCTTTGGGTGGTAAGGCTCAATTAGGTGGCCAAAGATTTGGTGAAATGGAAGTTTGGGCATTAGAAGCTTATGGCGCATCATATACACTTCAAGAAATTTTAACTGTTAAATCAGACGACGTTGCTGGAAGAGTTAAGGTTTATGAAACTATTGTTAAAGGTGAAGAAAATTTTGAGTCAGGTATACCTGAGTCATTTAACGTTCTAGTTAAAGAAATTAAATCATTAGCATTAAACGTGGAGCTTAATTAAAAATGAAAAAAGAACTGACAGATTTATTTAAAAACACTGAGATTTCTGAAGCTCAAAATTTTAATAGCATCAAGATAACATTAGCCAGTCCTGAAAAAATTAAATCATGGACCTTTGGTGAAATTAAAAAACCAGAAACAATAAATTATAGAACCTTTAGACCTGAAAAAGATGGTCTATTTTGTGCTAGAATATTTGGCCCAATTAAGGATTACGAATGTTTGTGTGGAAAGTACAAACGAATGAAATTTAGAGGAATTATCTGTGAAAAATGTGGTGTTGAAGTAACAAAATCTAATGTTCGAAGAGAACGGATGGGTCACATTAACTTGGCTACGCCTGTTGCTCATATTTGGTTTTTAAAATCTTTACCAAGTAGAATTGCCTTAGCAGTTGATATGAAACTTAAAGAAATCGAAAGAGTTCTTTATTTTGAAAACTTTATAGTAATTGAACCGGGTTTAACGGGATTACAAAAAAATCAACTTCTTAATGAAGAAGAATTAGCCAAATATCAAGACGAGTTTGGTGAAGAATCATTTGAGGCTGGCATTGGTGCTGAAGCTGTACTTGAAATGCTAAAAAATTTAGATTTAGAACTAGAAAGAAAAAATCTTATTAACTTTATTAAAGAAACAAAATCAAAAGTTAATGAAGAAAGAGCAATCAAAAGATTAAAGTTGGTTGAATCATTTATTGAAACAGGACAGAAACCTGAATGGATGATTTTAACAGTAGTGCCAGTAATCCCACCTGAACTGAGACCTTTGGTGCCTTTAGATGGTGGAAGATTTGCTACATCAGACTTAAATGATCTTTATAGAAGAGTTATTAACAGAAATAATAGATTAAAAAGATTAATGGATCTAAAAGCTCCTGATATCATTGTTAGGAATGAAAAAAGAATGCTTCAAGAATCAGTGGATGCATTATTTGATAATGGTAGAAGAGGCAGAGTAATAACTGGTACTGGAAAAAGACCACTTAAATCTTTAGCTGAAATGCTAAAAGGTAAACAAGGTAGATTTAGACAGAACTTATTAGGAAAAAGGGTAGACTACTCAGGAAGATCTGTAATTGTTGTTGGTCCAGACCTAAAACTTCATGAGTGTGGTTTGCCAAAAAAAATGGCTTTAGAACTTTTTAAACCATTTTTATATGCTAGATTAAATAAGCTTGGATTAGCATCTACAATCAAACAAGCAAAAAAATTAGTTGAAAAAGAAACAAATGCTGTTTGGGATGCTTTAGAACTAATCGTTAGAGAACATCCGGTAATTTTAAACAGAGCACCAACACTTCACAGATTAGGTGTACAAGCGTTTGAACCTAAACTTATAGAAGGTGATGCAATTGAATTGCATCCTTTAACTTGTGCTGCTTTTAATGCTGACTTTGATGGTGATCAAATGGCTGTTCACGTTCCATTAAGTTTGGAAGCTCAATTAGAAGCTAGAATATTAATGCTTTCTACAAACAATATTTTATCTCCATCCAATGGTAAGCCGATTATTGTACCAAGTCAGGATATGATTTTGGGTATTTATTACCTTTCTCAAGAACCTATGACAGATATATCTTCTGGATATTTTGTCGATGTTGATGCTATTGAATTTGCTTTAGCTTCAGACCAAATTAAAGTTCACAGTACAATCATATCAAGAATTGAAACAGCTGATGATAATGGAAACAAGAAATATGAAAAATATACATCAACAGCTGGAAGATTTTTATTAGCAAATTTACTTCCAAAAAATAGCAATATTAAATTTTCTTTAGTTGATAGATTGCTACCTAAGAAAACTGTTTCTGAAATTATAGATGTAGTGTTTAGATTTTGTGGACAAAAAACAACTGTAATATTTTGTGATAAATTAAAAGATTTAGGATTTAAACATGCTTTTAAAGCTGGAATTTCATTTGGAAAAGACGATCTTGTAATTCCAGAAAGCAAAACTCAATTAATTGAAGACACTAAAGGATTAATAGCAGATTATGAAAATCAATATTCTGAAGGATTAATTACAAGAGGTGAAAAGTACAACAAAGTTGTAGATGCTTGGTCAAAATGTACAGATAAAGTTGCTGGTGAAATGATGAAGGGTATTTCTGCTACTGAAAAAACTCCAGAAGGCTTGAAAATTAATTCAGTTTATATGATGGCTGATAGTGGTGCTAGAGGATCTGCAGCACAAATGAAACAGCTAGCTGGTATGAGGGGTTTGATTGCAAAACCTTCAGGTGAAATTATCGAAAGCCCAATTATTTCAAACTTTAAAGAGGGTTTAACAGCATTAGAGTATTTTAACTCTACACACGGTGCTAGAAAAGGTCTTGCAGATACAGCCCTTAAAACTGCAAGTTCAGGTTATTTAACTAGAAGACTTTGTGATGTTGCTCAAGATTTAACAATTACTAAAGTTCAATGTGATGATCCAGGATTTATCGAACTTTCAGAAATTTTAGAAGGTGGAAATGTCGTAGTCAGCTTATCTGAAAGAGCTTTAGGAAGAGTTACTGCAGCTGATGTAAAAAACCCACTTACTGGCGAAGTTGTAATTAAAAAATCAAAAATGATTGATGAAGCAGGTTGCGATTTGATCGATGCTGCTGGTGTAAAATCACTTAAAGTTTATTCAGTAATGACATGTAGTTCAAAAGAAGGTGTTTGTTCAACTTGTTATGGAAGAGATTTATCTAGAGGTAAAATGGTGCATGTTGGAGAGGCAATTGGAATGATTTCTGCTCAATCAATTGGTGAACCAGGTACTCAGTTGACTATGAGAACTTTCCACGTTGGCGGAACAGCATCAGTTAAACAAGATTCTCAAATTGTAAGCAAAAACGAAGGTACACTTAAAATTTTAAACTCTAATATTTTAGAAGATTCTAAGAAAAACTTAATTGTTATGGGTAGAAATACTCAACTTTCTATTGAAGATGATAATGGTGTTCAGGTAGCTGTTTATAAAGTTGCTTACGGATCAAAATTATTTTTTAATAATGGTGATAAAATTAAAGCTAATACAAAAATTTGTGAATGGGATCCATACACCACACCTGTGATCGCTGAAAAAAGTGGTACAGCAAGTTTTGTTGATTTAATTGATGGTGTTTCAATTCAAGAAACTACAGATGATGCAACTGGTATATCTTCAAAATCAGTTATTGATTGGAGAGCTCAATCAAAAAGCACTGATTTAAAACCAAGAATTACTCTTAGAGATGACAAAGGAAATGTTATTAAAAAAGCTGATGATAATGAAGCTAGATATTACTTGGTACCAGACTCAATTCTTTCAATTAAAGATGGTCAAAAAGTTTTTGCTGGAGACGTTATAGCTAGATTGCCCAAAGAAACCACTAAGACAAAAGATATTACTGGTGGTCTTCCAAGAGTCGCTGAATTATTTGAAGCAAGAAAAGCAAAAGATAGTGCAATTATTGCTGAAAATGATGGGCAAGTTGTATTTGGTAAGGAGGTTAGAGGAAAACAAAGAGTATCTATCGTTCCGGAAGATGGAGCTGAACCTTCAAATTATTTAATTCCAAAGGGAAAACACATTAATTTCAATCCAGGTGAAAAAATACAAAAGGGTGAATATTTACTTGATGGACAACCTTTGCCACATGATATTTTAAGAGTATTGGGAATTAAAGAATTAACTGAATATTTTGTAAACCAAGTACAAGAAGTTTATAGATTGCAAGGTGTAATTATTAATGACAAACACATTGAAACTATACTAAGACAAATGCTTAAAAAAGTTGAAGTAAAAGTGTCTGGTGATTCTAGTTATTTACCAGGTGAGGTTATTGATAGAATAAAATTTGATATCGTAAATGAAAAGCTAGTAGCTGAAGGCAAGACACCTGCTGTTGGTGAGCGTGTATTGATGGGTATAACCAAAGCTTCGTTACAAACTGAATCGTTTATTTCAGCTGCTTCATTCCAAGAAACAACTAGAGTTTTAACAGATGCAGCTATTAAAGGTAAAGTAGACCCATTAAATGGCCTAAAAGAGAATGTTATTGTGGGTAGACTGGTTCCTGCTGGAACAGGTCATATCAAAAACAAATGGAATAAAAAAGCACTTGAGGATGACAATCATTTTATTGCTGAACAAGATAAAATAGAAACATCCGAACCTTCAGAAACTCCTGCAAATCAGTAAAAATATCACTTAATACTTGAAGTTTTAGTTTGACAAAGTCAGATTAATAAGTATTTTGGCGATGTTTTTGGTTGGAATGTAGTACCTACTAATAGTACTAAACGCTGCCACAAAATAACCTGTCAGTTATTTTCTTCTAAAAATAAATTAATTAATTTTATAAAAAATTTATGCCAACTATTAATCAGTTGTTAAGAAAAAAAAGAGTTAAACAATTAACTAGGAACAAAGTTCCTGCATTACAAAAGCAACCTCTCAAAAGAGGTGTGTGTGTTAAAGTTTACACAACTACCCCAAAAAAACCAAACTCTGCATTAAGAAAAGTTGCAAGAGTAAGATTGTCAAATGGTTTTGAAGTTACCGCTTACATTCCAGGTGAAGGACACAATCTTCAAGAGCACTCAGTAGTATTAATTAGAGGTGGTAGGGTAAAAGATTTACCAGGTGTGCGTTATCATATTTTAAGAGGAAATCTTGATACACAAGGTGTTGCCAATCGAAAAAAAAGAAGATCTTTATACGGAACTAAAAAAGGTAAATAATGTCTAGAAAAAAAACGCAACCAAAAAAAAATGTAGTTCCAGATCCAAAGTTTAATTCAACTATCATACCAAAGTTAATTAACAATATAATGTACGACGGTAAAAGAGGTGTTGCGGCTAAAATTGTTTACGATGCAATAGATAAAATTAAAACAAAATCTAAAGATGAGCCAATTAACATTTTTAACGAAGCTATAAATAATATTAAGCCAACTGTTGAAGTAAGATCAAGAAGAGTTGGTGGTGCTACTTATCAAGTTCCTGTTGAAGTAAAAAGCAAAAGAGCTCAAGCATTAGCTATTAGATGGTTAGTAGATTCTGCAAGAAAAAGAAAAGATAAACACATGTCAGATAAAATTTTTAATGAATTGTTTGATGCTTATGAGAAAAAAGGTGCTGCAGTTAAAAAAAGAGAGGATGTGCATAAAATGGCTGAGTCTAATAAAGCCTTCGCACATTTTAGATGGTAATAAATTATGGCTAGAACTCACACATTAGATAAATATAGAAATATTGGAATCATGGCCCACATCGATGCCGGTAAGACTACTACAACAGAAAGAATTTTATACTATACAGGTAAAAGCCATAAAATAGGTGAAGTACATGATGGTGCTGCAACTATGGACTGGATGGAACAAGAACAAGAAAGAGGAATTACAATTACCTCTGCTGCAACTACTTGTTTTTGGAATGATCATAGAATTAATATTATAGACACACCAGGTCACGTAGATTTTACAATTGAAGTTGAAAGATCTCTTAAGGTTTTAGATGGTGCGGTATGTGTTTTTGATGGTGTTGCAGGTGTAGAGCCTCAATCAGAAACTGTTTGGAGACAAGCAGACAAATACAAAGTTCCAAGAATTTGTTTTGTGAATAAGTTGGATAGAACTGGTGCAGATTTTTTTAGATGTGTGGACATGATTAGAGATAGATTAGGTTGTAAACCATTACCTCTACAAATTCCGATTGGTATCGAAGCATCATTGTCTGGTGTTGTAGATTTAGTGAAAATGAAAGCACAAGTTTGGAAAAATGAAGCATTAGGAGCTGAATGGGAATACAAAGATATTCCTGATGATTTAAAAGAAATTTCTCAAAAGTACAGAACTGAATTAGTTGAAACTGCTGTTGAACAAGACGAAAAATTAATGGAAGCTTATTTAAATGGTGATGAAATTAAAGAAGAAGATTTAGTAAAATGTATTCGAAAAGGAACTTTAAACTTCAGTTTCGTGCCAATTACTACAGGTTCTGCATTTAAAAATAAAGGTGTACAGCCATTACTTGATGCAACAATCAATTACCTACCAAGCCCAATTGATATTGGGTCAATTAAAGGAACAAAACCAGGTTCAGAGGAAGAACTAGAAATGAAATTTGAAGACACAGTTCCATTTTCTGCTTTAGCTTTTAAAGTCGCGAACGATCCATTTGTTGGTTCACTTACTTTTATTAGAATTTACTCTGGAACTATCAAAACTGGTACAGCTGTTTACAACACATCAAAAGATAAAGAGGAAAGAGTAGGCAGAATGCTTTTAATGCATGCTAACTCAAGAGAAGATATTAAGGAAGCAAATGCTGGAGATATTGTTGCCTTAGCTGGTTTAAAAAATACTATAACTGGCCACACGTTATGTGATGAGAGCAATCCTGTGTTACTTGAACCAATGGAATTCCCTGAACCCGTAATAGAAATTGCTGTAGAGCCAAAGACAAAAGCTGACCAAGAAAAAATGGGTGAAGCACTTGGAAGACTTGCAGCTGAAGATCCTTCATTTAGAGTTACATCTGATGAAGAGTCTGGACAAACAATCATTAAAGGTATGGGTGAACTTCACTTAGATATTATTGTAGATAGAATGAAAAGAGAATTTAAAGTAGAGGCAAATGTTGGTGCTCCTCAAGTAGCTTATAGAGAAACTTTAGAAAATGCTTCGGAAGTTGAATATACTCACAAAAAACAAAGTGGTGGTGCAGGTCAATTTGCGAAAGTCAAACTACTAGTTGAACCTCAAGAACCAGGTGCTGGAAGATCTGTTGAAAGTAAAATTAAAGGTGGTGCAATTCCTAAAGAATTTATCCCAGGTGTAGAAAAAGGCATTGAAACTGTTTCTGATAATGGAATTTTAGCTGGCTTTCCCATGATAGATTATAAAGTAACTATTATTGATGGATTACACCATGATGTAGATTCAAGTGTTCTTGCCTTTGAACTTGCTGGTAGAGCCTGTTTTAAGGAAGCTTGTACCAAAGGAACATTAAAACTGCTCGAGCCTGTCATGAGAGTTGAAGTAGTTACTCCAGAAGATTATATGGGTGATGTAATAGGCGATCTAAATAGTAGAAGAGGCCAAATAAGTACTCAAGAACAAAGAGGTAATGCAACTGTAATTACAGCAATGGTTCCATTAGCAAACATGTTTGGATATATAAATAATTTAAGATCAATGTCTCAAGGAAGAGCTCAATATTCTATGTTCTTTGATCATTACTCTAAAGTACCACAAAATGTACAAGACGAAGTAACTAAAAAGATTGCAGGGTAATTATGGAAAAACAAAATATTAGAATCAAACTTAGAGCTTACGACAATAAAATTTTAGATGCTTCTACTGAGGAAATAGTAAACACTGTAAAAAGAACAGGTGCAACTATCAAAGGACCCATCCCATTACCAACTAGAATCGAAAGATACACAGTTTTAAAAGGTCCACATATCGATAAAAAAAGTAGAGAACAATTTGAGTCAAGAACTCATAAAAGATTAATAGATATTATTGAACCAACACCACAAACTGTGGAAGCTTTAATGAAACTTGACCTTGCGTCAGGTGTTGATGTGGAGATAAAAATTTAATTATGTCTGAGATAGCTTTAATAGGAAAAAAAATAGGTATGACTAGAGAGTTTTATAAAACTGGTCAGCTAGTTCCTGTGACTGTACTTAAAGTTGAAAAAGCTAGAGTTATACAAGTTATTGATGAAGAAAAAAGAGGATATAAAGCTGTACAGCTTGGTTATGGAAAGATAAAAAATTCAAAACTTACGAAATCAATGAAAGGTTTTTTTGCTAAAAAAAATACTGAAGCAAAGAAAACTCTTAAAGAATACAGAGTTAAAGATACTGAAAATTATAAAGAGGGAAACGAGTTTGGTTTAGAAATATTTAAAGATATTAAATTTGTGGACACAAGATCTAAAACAATAGGAAAAGGTTTTGCGGGTGCAATGAAAAGATGGAATTTTGGTGGTTTAAGAGCCAGTCACGGTGTTTCAGTTTCACATAGAGCCCATGGTTCAACAGGACATAGCCAAGATCCCGGCAAAGTATTCAAAGGTAAAAAAATGGCTGGTCATATGGGTGACAGACTTAGAACAATGCTTAATATTGAAATTATTAAAACAGATTTAGAAAACGAACTTTTGTATTTAAAAGGTTCAATTCCAGGCTCAAAAAATGCAGAAGTAGTAGTAAGAAAATCAGTCAAAAACATAAATAAAATGACAATTTCAGAAAAAATTGCAGCAGCAGAAGAAGCTAAAAAAACACCTGATAAAAAGAAAAAATAATGAAAATAGAAAAAATAAGCATTGATGGAAAAAAAGATACTATTGAGGTATTAGATAAAATATTTTCTGCAAAAATTAATAGTAAGTTGGTAAGTAGTGTTTTATATAAAACTAACGCTAACTACAAGGGTAGACATGCTAAAACGAAACAGCAAAATGAAGTAAGTGGCCCTACATCAAAAATTTATGCTCAAAAAGGAACTGGTGGAGCAAGACACGCAAGTAGAAAAGCACCAATATTCGTTGGTGGTGGTATAGCACATGGTCCTAAGGGTGAGCTTGCATACAAAAAAAGAAAATTAAATAAAAATGAGAAGAAGCTAAGTGTAGCATCTTTAATTACTGAAAAAAATAAAGACAAAAATTTATTAATTTTAAGTGATTTTTCAGCTGAAATAAAAAAAACTAAAGAAATGAATGCAATTATTCAAAAATTAGAAATATCAAATTCTTTAATTATTTTAGATAAAGCTTCTAAAGAGAAAATTGAAAAATCAGCCAGAAACATTCCAAATGTTAAAGTAACTGATGTAAACCATTTTAGCTCATACGATATTATAAAATTTAAAAAAGTTGTTTTTACCGAAAGCTCAGTAAAAGAGCTAGAAAAGAGATATTCTTAAAATGGATAAAATACATTTATACGATAAAATTGTTTCTCCAATGGTTACAGAGAAATCAACAAATTTATCAGAACAAAATAAAATTGTTTTTAAAGTTCCTGCAGGTGCAAACAAAACAAATTTAAAGAAAAATATTGAAAAAATTTTTAAAGTAAACGTGACTAAGATTAATATAATTAACAAACAGAATAGAGTTAAAATAACCAGAGGAAAAAAAGTGAAAGTTTCTGGTTTTAAAAAAGCAATAATAACACTTAAAAAAGGTCAAAGCATTGACCTAACTACAGGAATTTAATAAATGGCACTAAAAACTTTTAAACCTTATACAAAATCTACCCGAGGAACTATTCTGGTTGACAGAACTGGTCTATGGAAGGGTAAGCCTTTCAAATCACTTGTATCTCCAAAAAATGCAATGAAAGGTAGAAACAATAACGGACATATAACTAATATTAATAGATCTGGTGGCCATAAAAAAATGTATAGACATGTAGATTTTTACCGTAAAAAATTTGATATGGAAGCTACTGTTGAAAGAATTGAATATGATCCAAATAGATCGTGTTACATTATGTTAGTAAAATTTGAAGACGGTTCTCACGCTTACTATTTAGCACCACAAAAAATCAAGGCTGGTGATAAAATTGAAAATGGTTCTAAAAAAGAAATTAAAGTTGGAAATTGTATGCCACTCCAAGATATTCCAGTTGGTATAAACATACATAACGTTGAAATTCAGCCAGGTGCTGGTGGTAAAATTGCTAGATCTGCAGGTTCGTCAGTAACAATTAGTGGTCTAGATGGAGACTATAGTTTAATTAAATTAGCTTCAGGCGAAGTTAGAAAAATAGACTCTAGATCTCTGGCTACAATAGGAATTTTAACTAATCCAGATCAAAAAAATATTAAAATTGGGAAAGCAGGAAGATCTAGATGGCTTGGAAGAAAACCACATACTAGAGGAGTTGTGAAAAACCCTGTAGATCACCCTCATGGTGGTGGAGAAGGTAAATCAGCCGGTGGTAGACATCCTGTTTCACCTACAGGTCAATCTGCTAAGGGATTAAAAACAAGAGATAATAAGAGAACAGATAAATATATAGTTAAGAGAAGAAATAAAAGGAAGGATACTAAGTAATGGCTAGATCAGTATGGAAAGGACCTTTTGTTGAAGAAAGCTTAATGAAAAAAGTTGATAAATATAAAGATGATCCAAAGAAAATTCCAATTAAAACATGGTCAAGAAAATCAACAATTTTACCTGATTTTGTTGGTGTAAGTTTTCAAATTTATAATGGTAAAAAATTTATACCAATCACAATCTCAGAGGATATGGTTGGACACAAATTAGGTGAATTTTCACCTACGAGAACTTTTTATGGTCATACACCAGCAGATAAAAAAGCTAAACCTGCAACAGCTGCTAAAAAATAAATATGAATAAGACAAAGAAAAAAAATAGAAAAAAAGTAGATACAGTTAAATCTGTTAATAATAGTATAAGAACTAGTGTTAGAAAGCTTAATCCTATTTTAAAAAGTATTGTCGGAAAAAAAGTAGATGTAGCTATTCGAGATTTACAATTCTCGGCTAAAAGAATTAGCAAAGATATTAGAAAAACAATAAGCTCTGCAGTCGCAAATGCGGAAAACAACTTTCAGTATGACATTGATAACTTAGTTGTTAAAGAAGCTTATTGTGGAAAAAAAATTGTAATGAAAAGATTTAGACCAAGAGCAAAGGGTAGAGCCGCACCAATTTTAAAACCTTGGTCAACAGTAACTATAATTTTATCAGAAGTTAAACAAATGGAGAGTCATGGGACAAAAAGTTAATCCTGTAGGTTTTAGACTAGGTATCAACAGAGGTTGGGACTCTGTTTGGTTTGCTAAAAAGAAAGATTTTGGAAATTATTTAATAGAAGATTTCAAAATTAGAGATTATATCAAAAAAAATGTAGTTAATTCTGGTGTATCTAAAGTGATGATAGAGAGAACATCTAATAAATGCTATGTTACTATCTACACCTCAAGGCCTGGATTTGTTATTGGAAAAAAAGGTAGTGATATTGATAAAATTAAAAATAATTTATCAAAATTCACAACTAATGAAGTTGCACTTAACATTAAGGAAGTGAAAAAACCTGAAACTAATGCATATTTAGTTGCTGAGAATATTGCTCAACAATTGGTAAAAAGAATTTCATATAGAAGAGCTATGAAAAGATCTATGCAATCATGTATTAGATTAGGTGCAAGAGGAATTAAAGTTTCTATAAGCGGAAGACTTGGTGGAAACGAAATAGCAAGAACTGAGTGGTTAAGAGAAGGCAGTATACCTTCACATACTTTAAGAGCTGATATAGATTATGCTGAAGCAGAAGCTTTAACGACTTATGGTATTATTGGAATTAAAGTCTGGATCTACAAGGGCGAAGTTTTTGCAAGAGAATTTAGTCAAGAAACTAATAAAGCAGCACCAAAAGAGGGTAAAGTATAATGCTTCAACCAGTTAGAACTAGATGGAGAAAAGCTCACAAGGGAAGAATCCATGGTACTGCAACTCGAGCAAGTTCTATTAATTATGGTGCGTTTGCTCTAAAAGCTTTACAACCAGAAAGAATTACAGGAAAACAAATCGAAGCTGCTAGAGTTGCTTTGACAAGACATATGAAAAGACAAGGAAGAGTGTGGACGAGAGTATTTCCAAATATTCCAGTGTCAAAAAAACCGATTGAAGTAAGAATGGGTAAAGGTAAAGGAAATCCTGAATTTTTTGCGTGTAGAGTTAAACCTGGAAGAATCTTATTTGAAGTTGATGGTGTTTCTGAACAGATAGCCAAAGAGGCTCTTTACAAAGCATCAGCTAAATTACCAATAAAAACTAAAACTATTAAGAGGTTTGCTTAATATGAAAAAACAAGAAATTAAAAAATTATCAAAAGACGAAATGATCAAAAATATAGATAAATTAAAAAAAGATCTTTTCAATTTTAGATTTCAAAAAATGAATTCACAAGTAACAAACCCTGCAAAAATTAGTGAAACAAGAAAAACAATTGCAAGATTAAAAACTATATTAAAAGGAAAAATTAATGCCTAAAAAAATATTAACTGGAGTAGTTATAAGTGATAAGCCAAATAAAACTGTAACTGTAATGGTTGAAAGAAAATATTCTCATCCTGTACTCAAGAAAGTAATTAAAGTTAGAAAAAATTATAATGCTCATGATGAAAATAATATATTTAAAACTGGTGATAAAGTTTCAATTATTGAAAGCAAACCGTTTTCGAAAAATAAAAAATTCCAAGTAATGGAGAATACAAAATAATGATTGGTGTACAAACAGAATTACAGGTAGCAGATAACACAGGTGCTAAAAGAATAGAATGTATAAAGGTGCTTGGTGGATCTAAGCGAAGATATGCAAGCATCGGTGACACTATTGTGATTGCTGTAAAAGAAGCAATACCAAAAGGTAAAGTTAAGAAAGGTACTGTCCATAAGGCTGTGGTAGTGAGAGTAAAAAAGGGAATTCATAGAAACGATGGTTCAAAAGTAAAATTTGATAACAATGCTGCAGTTTTGGTTGATGATAAAGGTGAACCAGTGGGAACAAGAATTTTTGGTCCTGTAACAAGAGAATTAAGAAGCAGAGGGCAGATGAAAATAATTTCACTAGCACCGGAGGTTTTATAAAGATGATCAAAAAAGGCTTAAAAGTAAGGGTTTTAACTGGAAAAGATAAGAAAAAAGAAGGTGAAGTTATTGAAATTGATAGACCTAATAATAGAGCCAAAGTTAAAGAAATTAATATGGTTAAAAAGCACGTAAAAACTACTAAAGAGAAAAAAGGTGGAATTGTATCGAAAGAAAGCTTTATACATTTATCTAACCTTAAACTAATTGATGAAAAAGTTACAAAAAAAGCAGAGGCTAAAAAATAATGACACCAAGATTAAAAGAAATTTACAGTAAAGAAATTCAGCCAGCTTTAAAAGACAGCTTAGCTCTTAAAAATATTTTTATGGTTCCTAAAATAGAAAAAATAGTTTTAAATATGGGGCTTGGACTTGATGGTGCTGATGCAAAAATTTTAAAAGCAGCAGAAGAAGATATGGGAAAAATTACTGGTCAAAAACCTGTGATTACAAAATTTAAAAAATCAGTCGCTAATTTTAAAACAAGAAAAGGCTCTAATGCTGGTTTAAAAGTAACATTAAGAAAAAATAAAATGTATGAGTTTATTGATAGATTGGTAAACATTGCACTACCAAGAATTAAAGACTTTAGAGGATTATCTCCAAAAGGATTTGATAAATTCGGAAACTATACATTTGGTGTTAAAGAGCACATTATATTTCCTGAAGTAAGTTTTGATAGAGCTGACAAAGTTAGAGGTCTTGATATTATAATTGTAATAAAAGCTTTAAATAAAGAACATGCTTTTGCTTTATTAGAAAAAATGAATTTTCCATTTATTAAAAAAGGAGACAATTAAACATGGCTAAAGTAAGCGCTGTAAACAAAAACGATAAAAGAATTAAACTTTCTGATAGACTTTATAAAAAAAGACAAAGTCTTAAAAAAATTATTATGGACAAAAAGTTACCATTGGAAGAAAGATTTAAAGCACAGCAAAAATTGTCACAGATGCCCAGAAACTCAGCAAAGATAAGGGTTATGAATAGATGCAAAATTACAGGAAGACCACATGGGGTTTATAGAAAATTAAAAATATCAAGAATAGCTTTAAGGGACTTAGGTTTAGCTGGATTAATTCCAGGAATGACTAAGTCAAGCTGGTAGAAAGGAAAATTATGAGTTTAAGTGATCCGATTGGAGATATGATAGCAAGAGTGAAAAATGCTCAAGCTAGAAAGCATAAAAAAGTAGAATTACCATCTTCAAATTTTAAAACAAAAATCGCAGATATTCTTAAGAACGAAGGGTTTATTAAAGATTTTAAAATTGCTGCCGAAGATAATAAACCAACATTATCTTTGGAACTTAAATACTACTCTGGAAACCCTGTTATCAGTGCTTTTGAACGTGTATCAAAACCTGGTAGAAGAATTTTTTCTAGTGCTGAAAGTTTGCCAAAGGTAAATAATGGACTTGGAATTGCTATTATCTCTACACCAAAAGGTGTAATGACAGATATAGATGCAAGAAAACAACGTGTTGGTGGCGAAATTATTTGTAAGGTATTTTAATGTCTAAAATTGGTAAAATAAGTATTTCTATTCCTGAAAAAGTTAAAGTAGTTTTAGCAGGGAATATAATAAATATTGAAGGCCCTTTAGGAAAAAAGTCAATCGATATTGATTTAGAAATGTTTAATCTTGACATTAAAGAAGGAAAAGAAATTTCAATAAAACCGAAAAAAATTGACCAAGATTCAAAAAGACTTTGGGGAATGAATAGAAGCTTGATTAATAATGCGGTAATTGGATCAAGCACAGGATATGAAAAAACTCTTGAATTGGTTGGTGTTGGTTATAGAGCTGCTTTAAAAGGAAAACAGTTAAACCTTCAGCTTGGTTATAGTCATGATATTAATTATGATATTCCTGAGGGGATTAAAATTGAAGTTGAAAAACAAACAACTTTAAAAATTTCAGGTTCAGATAAACAACAAGTTGGCTCAGTAGCTTCAAAGATTAAAACTTACAGAAAAATTGAACCATACAAAGGTAAGGGTATCCGTGAAAAAGGTCAGTATGTTCTTAAAAAAGAGGGAAAGAAAAAATAATGAAACTAAATACTACCATTAGAAAAAGATTTAGAGTTAGTAACAAAGTCAAAAAAGTTGCTTCTAAAGATAGATTTAGATTATGTATTTCTAGATCAGCAAAAAACATTTCTGCACAGATAATTGATGATATTAATAAAGTTACTTTATTATCAGCTTCATCAGTCGAAAAAGATATTAAATCAGGTGAAAAAGTAAATAAAACTGAATTGTCAAAAATAGTTGCTACTAAGTTAGCCAAGAAAGCTCAAGAAAAGAAAATTACAAAAATATACTTTGATAGAGGAATATACAGATATCATGGTAGAGTAAAAGTATTTGCTGAAACCTTACGTGAAAATGGAATGGAATTTTAATTATGGATAATTTTAAAGACAAAAAAGCTGACGATATTTTAGAAAAATTAGTTCACATCAACCGTATTACAAAAGTTGTAAAAGGTGGAAGAAGATTTGGTTTTTCAGCATTGGTAGTTGTTGGAAATCAAGCAGGTAAAATTGGGATTGCTCACGCAAAAGCAAAACAAGTTCCAGATGCAATCAAAAAAGCTAATGAAGTAGCAAGAAGAAAATTGATACATATTCCTCTAAGAGAAGGAAGAACAATACACCATGATGTAAAAGCAAAAGATGGTTCTGGAAGAATCGTACTTAGGGCTGCATCAAAAGGTACTGGAATTATTGCAGGTGGACCAGTAAGAGCTGTTTGTGAAGTGCTAGGTGTAAAAGATATTGTTGCAAAATCAATGGGAACTTCAAATGCACATAATGTTATTAGAGCTACGATGAAAGCTTTATTAAAACAAAATTCACCAAAACAAATTTCAGCTATTAGAAATAAAAAAATTTCAGAAATAGTTGAGAAAAGAGGATAATGATAACTTTAAACACTAAAGATAAGATTAATAAATCTAAAATGAGAGTTGGTAGAGGTATTGGATCAGGTAAAGGTAAAACCTCCGGTAGAGGTGTCAAGGGTCAAAAATCTAGATCTGGTGTTGCCATTAAAGCTTTTGAAGGTGGTCAAATGCCTTTATATCGAAGATTGCCAAAAAGAGGTTTTAATCCAATTTCAAGAGTTAATATAGCAATTATGAATCTTGAAAAGATTCAGTCATTTATTAATGAAAAAACGATTAATCCCAGTGACACTATAAATATGGAATTGCTTAAAAAATTAAGATTAATCAACAAAAATTCTCAAAAGTTAAAAATACTTGGTACTGGAGAAATTAAAGACAAAGTAAATATAGAAGCAGACTTAGCATCAAAATCAGCAATAGAAAAACTAGAAAAAATTAGTGGATCTATTCAATTGAAAAAATAATAAATTTCAATGAGCGCATCGTCATCAACAAACGATTTAAGAAACAGAATATTATTTACGATATTTATTCTTGCAGTTTACAGATTTGGTACATTTGTTCCTTTGCCAGGTATTGATCCAGAACAGCTTAAGATTATGATGGATGGTAACCAAAAAGGTTTACTTGGAATGTTCAATGTATTTGCAGGTGGTGCCGTAAGTAGAATGGCTATATTTGCATTAGGTATAATGCCATATATTTCATCATCAATTATAGTTCAGTTATTAACTGGTGTTTCTGATTATTTTAAAAATTTAAAAGCCCAAGGTGAAATTGGAAGAGCAAAAATCACACAGATAACAAGATATGGAACAGTAGTATTAGCTACAGTTCAAGGTTATGGTCTATCTGTTGGTTTAGAGTCTTCAGCTGATCTAGTAATAAATCCTGGTGCCTTTTTTAAAATAACAACTGTTACAACTATTGTAGCTGGAACGATGTTTTTAATGTGGTTAGGTGAGCAAATTACTCAAAGGGGTATTGGTAATGGTATATCTTTAATAATATTTGCAGGGATCGTTGCTGAAATTCCAAGAGCTTTAGTTACAACCTTTGAACTTGGAAGAACAGGTGCAGTTTCAACATTTATGATTTTAGCTATTTTTGTTTTATTAATACTAACTATATTATTTATAGTATTTATGGAGAGAGCTTTAAGGAAGATACTAATAAATTATCCTAAAAGACAAATGGGTAATAAAATGTACGGAGGTGAATCTTCGCATTTACCATTAAAAATTAATCAAGCAGGAGTAATACCTGCAATATTTGCTTCTGCATTGTTGTTACTACCAGTAACATTTTCAAATTTTTCTTTTTCAAATAATGAAACATTCTTAAACTTAAGTTCATATTTTACACAAGGTCAGCCCCTTTACATGATGCTTTACGCATCAGGAATAATATTTTTTACATTTTTCTACACATCAATTACTTTTAATCCAACAGAAACTGCAGATAATTTAAGAAAATATGGTGGTTTTGTTCCTGGTATTAGACCAGGAGAAAGCACAGCATTGTATATTGAAAATATTTTAACAAAATTAACAACTATAGGTGCACTATATTTAACATTAGTTTGTTTGATGCCAGAATTTTTAATTGCTAATTATCCAATTCCTTTTTATTTGGGAGGTACTTCAATTTTGATTGTTGTTGTTGTGGCTATAGATACAGTAACTCAAATACAAACCAGATTAATGAGTTCTCAATATGAGCAATTAATCAAAAAAACTAAATTTGGTAAGTAAGTGAATATTATTTTATTTGGGCCTCCTGGCGCAGGTAAAGGCACACAGGCTCAATTAATTGTTAAAAAGCATAACTACTTTCAGTTATCAACTGGAGATCTGTTAAGGAATGAGACAAAAAAAAATACAGATCTTGGTAAAAAAATAGAAGCAGTTATTTCAAAAGGTAATTTTGCATCAGACGAAATTGTAAATAAACTTCTTAAAAATGCTATTTTAAACCTTAAGTTTAGAGATCGTATTATATTTGATGGTTATCCAAGAAGCATTGATCAAGCAAAAAATCTTGATTTAATCTTAAAAGAATTTAACCAAAAGATAGATTTGATAATTTCATTAGTTGTACCTCGTGAAATTATAGAAAAAAGGATAATTGGTCGAGTAACTTGTGACAAATGTAATTTAACTCTCAATGAATTTTTCAACAAAGAAGATATTAATTTACACCCTTGTGGAAAGGAATTCTTTGTAAAAAGAAAAGACGACAATCTAGAAACAATCATGTCTAGATACGATATTTATACAAAAACAACCGAGCCAGTTCTTCGCTTTCTATCGAAAAATTCAAATCTTCAAGAGATTGATGGAACACTCGAAATAGAGGAAATTACTGCTAAAATTGACACTTTTATCAATGTTTAAGACGTTGACTTTGAGTAATCTTATTATATAAAAGGCACAAATTATCACAAAAATTATGGCTCGTATCGCAGGTATCAACATCCCACAAAATAAACTTGTACACATAGGTTTAACTTATATTTATGGGATTGGAGATAAATTTTCTAACCAGATTTGTAGTTCACTTGAAATACCAAGAGCTAAAAGAATTAATGAATTGACTGATGATGAAATCTTAAAAATTAGAGAATATATTGATGCTAATTTTAAAGTCGAAGGTGATCTAAGAAGAGATTATTCACTAACTATAAAAAGATTAATTGATCTAGCTTGTTACAGAGGAACAAGGCATAGAAAAAAATTACCTGTAAGAGGACAGAGAACAAGATGTAATGCAAGAACAAGAAAAGGTAAAGCTATCGCTATTGCAGGAAAAAAATTAACTCCAACTAAAAAATAATTATGGCTAAAGTTGATAAAGTTGAAAATAAAGATCAGAAGGTAGAAAAATCTTCAAAGAAAAGTAACAAAAGTTCTTATTCAAAAAAGAAAAAAATTAAAAAAAATATTTTAAATGGAATTGCTTATGTGCAATCCACTTTTAATAACACAATTATTTCAATTGCAGATACTAACGGGAATGTGATTTCTTGGGCTTCTGCTGGCCAAAAAGGTTTTAAAGGATCTAGAAAATCTACCCCTTATGCGGCACAAATTGCTGCTGATGCTGCTGCTTCTAAAGCATTAGAGTATGGAATGAAAACTTTATCTGTTGAAGTTAAAGGCCCTGGGTCTGGACGTGAAACAGCATTAAGAGCATTACAAGCAAGAGGTTTTAAAATTTTATCAATCAAAGATACAACACCCATGCCTCATAATGGAACTAGACCACCAAAAAAAAGGAGAGTTTAATGGAAGTCGAAAATGTAAATGTAAAAAATTGGAAATCATTAATTAAACCATCTAAATTAGATGTCCAAATAAGTGATGATTTAACCCATGCAAAAATTATTGCCGAACCTCTTGAAAAAGGTTATGGCTTAACTTTAGGAAACTCTTTAAGAAGAATTTTACTTTCATCAATAAGAGGAGCGGCAGTTACATCAATTCAAATAGACGGTGTTTTACATGAATTTACATCTATTAAGGGTGTAAGAGAAGATGTTACAGATATAGTTTTAAACGTAAAATCTTTAGCCTTGAAATGTAACTCAGAAGGAACAAAAAAACTTATATTAGATGCTAAAGGACCTGGTGAAATAAAAGCTTCAGATATTGCACAAGTTGCTGACGTAGAAATTTTAAATCCTGAACTAGTAATATGTAATCTTGATGAAAATACCAACTTTCATATGGAAATGAATGTAAGTACTGGAAAAGGATATGTGCCTGCTGATTTAAATAAACCAGAAGAGCCACCATTAGGACTTATAGCTATTGACTCACTTTACAGTCCAGTTAAGAAGGTTTCTTATTCAATAAGTACTGCTAGAGAAGGTAAGGCATTGGATTACGACAAACTTACTATGGATGTTGAAACCAATGGATCGATTTCAGCAGAAGATGCTGTGGCTTATTCGGCAAGAATTTTTCAAGACCAGCTAAAAATGTTTGTTAATTTTGATGAACCAGTTGAAGCACCAGTGAAAGAAGTATCAACTGAACCTGAATTCAATAAAAACTTATTAAGAAAAGTTGATGAACTTGAGCTTTCAGTAAGATCCATGAATTGTCTGAAAAATGATAATATAATTTATATTGGAGATTTAGTTCAAAAATCTGAAGGTGAAATGCTTAGAACCCCTAATTTTGGTAGAAAATCTTTGAATGAAATTAAAGAAGTTTTAACAGGAATGTCATTATATTTAGGAATGGAAATTCCAAATTGGCCACCAGATAATATAGCAGAAATGTCTAAAAAGTTAGAGGAAGCCATCTAATGAGACATGGAATGGCAAATAAGAAGTTAAACAGAACTTCTGAACATAGAAAAGCTCTTTTAAAAAATATGTTAAATTCTTTGATAAAGTATGAGCAAATCAAAACTACTTTGCCTAAAGCTAAATTTTTGAAACCACAGGCAGACAAAATTATAACATTAGGTAAAAAAGAAACTTTGCAAACAACAAAAATGTTAGTTTCTCAACTTCAAGATATTAAATCAGCTAATAAAGTTAAAAAAACTCTTTCAAAAAGATATGAAAAAAGAAATGGTGGTTATACCAGAATTATTAAAGCTGGATTTAGATATGGTGACAATGCACCTATGGCCATTATAGAGTTCGTTGATAGAGACGTTGAGGCGAGAAGAGTAGACAAAAAGAAAAAAGATACTTCCAAAGAAACATTAAAAGCTGAAGAAAAGAACCAAGCAACAGCATAAATTCCAAATCATGAAAAAGTCATTTACCGTTGATTCAACGAGTAATGATATGCGTATTGATCGTTGGATAAGATTTAAGATTGGCAAAATTCCACAGGGCTTAATCGAAAAATATTTAAGATCTGGAAAAATTAAGATCAATAAAAAAAAGATTAAAAGTTTTACTAAAGTTAAAACAGATGATGTTGTGGATATTTTTAATATAGATTTTAAAGAAACTATAGTTCAAAAAAAAATTAAATTTGAACCATCAAAAGATGTTATAAAATCTAATGAAGATCAAATTATTGATAACAATGAAAATTTTATAGTATTAAATAAAAGCTCAGGCATCTCTGTTCAAGGTGGAACTAAATCGAAAAAGAATTTAGTAGATATTTTTGCCAAAAGTGAAATTTTTCAAGGGACCAAACCATATTCTGTACATAGGTTAGATAAAGACACATCTGGTGTTTTTATAATGGCCAAAACGAGAGAGTCTGCGCAACTATTAACTTCTTTGTTTAGATTGCGAAAAGTTCATAAGACATATTTAGCTATATGCCATGGAGAGTTAAATAATGATTCTGGAGAGTGGAATGATGATCTTATCCGATATGATGGAGAAAAAAAAATTATAGAAAAAGCAAAAACAATTTATAAAGTTTTAGATAAAAACTCAGAAGCTAGCCTCGTTGAATTAAAACCTATCACTGGGCGAAAACATCAACTTAGAAAACAGCTCTATGCTGTGGGACAACCTATTTTTGGTGATACAAAATATAAATTATCTAATTCATACAAAGGTATTAACAAAAATTTAATGCTACATTCATATCAAATAAGATTTATAGCCAATGATATTAAACACACCTACACAGCCTTATTGCCAGATTATTTTAGAAAACTACTAAAAACAAAAAGACTTAGATTTTTAGATTTAAAATAAAATTTTTAATTAATATATTTTCAAGATTAGAGTAATCTTGATCATTAATTTTTTTTAAATTTGTTATTCCTCTGTCTGATATTCCGCATGGAATTATTTTTTCATATTGATCTAGATTATTATTAATATTTATTGCAAATCCATGATAAGCAATCCACTTTTTTACTCTTACTCCAATTGCTGCTACTTTATTTGTCATTTGTTTTCCTCCATGCCAAATTCCAATATTATTTTTGTCTGAAAATGTATCTATTTTATAATTCTTTAGAGTTTCAATAATTGTTTTTTCAATACAAGTAATAAAATTTCTAATATCTTTTTTTTTTCTTAAATCTAAAACAAAATAACAAATTAATTGACCAGGTGCGTGACATGTAATTTTGCCACCACGATTAGTTTTTATTAGGTTTATAGAATTATCTAAAATTTCATTTTCTTTATAACTTGTACCTGCTGTAAATATTTCATTATGTTCCAAAGTCCAAATAAGTTCTTTATCTTTATTTTTGTGTAAATCTTCCAATCTTTTCTCTAGTAAGTCTATTGCTTCAAAATAATTTATTGGTTTTATTGACTTTTTGATCTCTATATTCATTTATAATTTGTATTATCTTAATTATCTATTAATAGTCCAATCTAAATTATAGGTGGATTTATGTCTTTAGTTAAAAAAATAAAAGATAAAAAAGTTAATTTTGAATTTAATAAAGAATATATAAAAGTAGTAACGTCTAAAATTGCTAATAATGATGCTCTTTTCATTACTAATTCTTTTAAAGAAATGCACCCAGCAGATGCTGCTGATATTATTGAGCATTTAAATCAATCAGATAGAGAGAGTTTAATTAAACTTAATAATTTTAACATTGATCCCGAGGTGTTTGTAGAACTTAATGAGTCTATTCAAACAGAAATTATTACTTATCTTTCATCCGATTCAATAGTTTCAATATTAACTAATCTTGAGTCTGATGATGCAATATCAATTTTAGAAAATGTACCTGAGGAAGAAAAAAATACTATTCTTAGTTCATTACCACCTAAAGATCGTTTTGCTCTTTTAGAGAGCTTAAGTTACCCGGAAGATACGGCTGCAAGAATAATGCAACGTGAATTTACAGCTATACCAAGTAATTGGTCTGTAGGTCAAACAATTGACTATTTAAGGGAAAATAAAGATCTTCCTGAGGAATTTTTAGAAATTTTCATTATTAACGAGGAGTTTAAACCAATTGGAACAGTTCCTTCATCTCGTGTATTAACCACATCAAGAGATACTAAAATGCTTTCAATCATGTCCGAATCTCAGTTATTAATACCTGTAGATATGGATAAAGAAGAGGTTGGTAATTTATTTGAAAACTATAATTTAAATTCAGCTGCTGTTGTAGATAAAAACAATAAGTTAGTTGGGATGATTATGAGTGATGACGTCTTGACTGTCCTAAAAGAAGAAGCTGAGGAAGATGCCTTGAGATTGGCAGGGGTAGGTGACGAGGAAATTACAGACGGCGTAATAACCAAAACAAGAAGAAGATTTAATTGGCTTTTGTTAAATTTATTCACAGCTTTTCTGGCAACTTGGTGTATTAGCTTATTTGGAGCTACAATTGAACAAATGGTTGTATTAGCATTTTTGATGCCGATAGTAGCATCTATGGGTGGTAATGCAGGGATGCAAACTTTAGCTGTTACTGTTAGAACAATAGCAACCAATGATTTAACAGAGAATAATTTTTCATCAAATGTTTTAAAAGAATTCACTATTGGAATTTTAAATGGAATTATATTTGCAGCTATAAGTGCTTTTGTTGTCCAAATTTGGTTCCAAGATAATACACTTTCATTTATAATTTCAATTTCAATGGTCTTAACCATGATAATAGCTGGACTATTTGGAATTTTAGTTCCAGTAACTTTAAAAAAAATGAATATTGATCCTGCTATTGCTTCTAGTGTATTTGTAACTACAATTACTGATGTGATAGGTTTTGTATCATTCTTAGGTGTTGGTGCCTATTTTTTATAAATTTAAAAGTTATCAATTAATCTAATACCTTTATAATAATAACTAACGAAGATTTTAGATTTTAAGTATTTATTTGAAATAGTTAGGTTTTTTATATTTCTATTTTCTAAATATTCAATTTTAACATCAAAAAATTTCTCTATATCTTTTTTTGATTTTTGTAAAAATCTATTAATATTATTTGTACTTTTAGTTTTATTTTTCAAATTTAAAATTGTTTTTGAAATCTTTTCAACTTCATTAAGTTCTTGTTTGTTAAATAATAAATTTCTTGAAGATAATGCTAATTTATTTTTATTCCTTATAGTTTTACATCCAATTACCTTAGTATTAAATTTTTTTTCAATAAAATTTCTTACTAAATATAATTGTTGAAAATCTTTTTTCCCCATAAATATTTTTTTAGGTTTAATTAATGTGCTTAATTTATTCATTACATCTAAAACACCTTCAAAATGTCCTTTTCTATATTTAGCACAAAGTATTTTATCTTTTCTTTTAATTTTTATTTGTGATTTTTTTTTATCTTCGAAAATGTCTTTGAATTTTGGAATATAAATAAAATCTAACTTTTTAATTTTCTTTAAAATAGTTAAATCATTCTTGATATTAGAAGGGTAAGATTTAAAATCTTTAATAGCATTAAATTGTTTTGGATTTACAAAAATACTTACAAGAGTTTTTTTGTTAGATTTAATTGATTTTTCTATTAAAGAAATATGCCCTTCATGAATACCACCCATTGTAGGTACAAAACCAATATCATTAAAAGGCCTTAATGTTTTATGTAAAATACTATTATTTAATATAATTTTCATTTGTATTAGAATATTTAATAAGTAAAACATTTAAATGATTAAACAAGCTATTATTCCTTTAGCTGGATTGGGTACACGCCTGTTACCTTTGACTAGTGTTTTTGCAAAAGAACTTTTGCCTATCAACGGAAAACCAGGATTAGAATATATTATAAATGAATGTATTGATGCTGGCATTAAAGAAATAATTTTTATTATATCAAAAAGAAAGATGATGATTAAAAAATATTTTTACAATGACAAATTTTATAAAGATTTAATTAAAAAGAAAAAAGACCCACGTGTTATTGAGGAATATAAAAAAATTTTAAAATTTAGAAAAATGATTAAATTTGTTTATCAGAATAAACCAAAAGGAACAGGTGATGCAGTTCTTAAAACCAAAAAATTAATTAAAGATAAATACTTCTTAATGTTACTGCCAGATGATCTTATAATTAAAAAAAACTGTTCCAAATCTATGATTAGTTCACACAAAAGATATAAATCATCTGTGATGGCAAGCATGAGTGTTAATAAAAAATCAGTTTCAAGGTGGGGCATTTATAAATTAGATAAAAAATTAAACAAAACTGATTATTTAATAAGTGATGTAATTGAAAAACCAGACTTAAAGAATGCGCCTTCTAATAAAGCTGTAATAGGAAGATATATTTTACCAAGATCAATTTTTACTAAACTAAAAACAACAAAACCTAGTAAAGGTGGAGAAATACACATCACAGATGCTATCCAAGCATTAATCAAAGATAATGAAAAATTTATAGCTCATCATTTTTCTGGAAAATATTTAGATTGCGGTACTATGAATGGATACATCAACTCAACTTTGGAAATCAATAAGTTATGAAATTATGCATGATTGGAACAGGCTATGTTGGCCTTGTAAGTGGTGTGTGCTTTTCTGATTTAGGTAATACTGTTTATTGCGTTGATAAAGACAAAAATAAAATAGATTTATTAAATAAAGGAATTGTTCCAATTTACGAACCTGGTTTAGAAGAAATTTTAAAAAGAAATTCTAAGCAGAAAAGATTAATTTTCACCTCTGATTTTAATAAAGCAGTAACTAATTCTGATATTATATTTATTTGTGTAGGTACACCAACTAAGAAAAATAGTAATTCAGCTGATCTAAAAAATGTTTTCAAAGTAGTTCATGAATTAAAAAAAATTATATTTAAATATAAAGTAATAGTTACAAAATCTACCGTTCCTGTAACAACAGGTGATAAAATCGAAAAAATTTTAATTAAACTAAAAAGAAAGAAACTTGTTGATATAGTGTCAAATCCAGAATTTTTAAGAGAAGGAGAGGCTATTAGCGATTTTTCTTGCCCTGATCGAGTAATCATTGGAACTGATAGCAAAAAAGCTAATACTAAAATGAAATCTTTATACATGCCGATTATTAAAAAAAGTAGCAGATATTTTAATACATCTAGGAAAGGTGCTGAATTAATCAAATATGCTTCTAACGCTTTTTTAGCAACAAAAATATCTTACATTAATGAATTGGCTAATTTATGTGAAAAAGCTGGTGTGGATATTAAAGATATATCTCAAGGCATGGGTTCAGATCTTAGAATAGGAGAAAGATTTTTAAGAGCTGGACCAGCATATGGGGGATCATGTTTCCCTAAAGATACAAGAGCATTAATTGAAACTGCAAATCAATTTAAAACTGATTTAACAATTGTCAAAAGTGTTGTCTCTTCAAATAATAATAGAAAACTTTTATTAACTAAAAAATTAGAAGAGATTCTTCAAGGTAAATTAAAAAATAAAACTATTACTTTTTTAGGTGTTACATTTAAACCGAATACAGATGATATGCGTGAAGCCTCAAGTATACCAATGATAAAATATTTGAATAAAAGAAATTCTAATATCCGTTATTACGATCCTTCAGGAGAAAAACATGAATTTAAAAAATTAAAAAATGTTCAATATTTTAATGATATATCATCTGCATGTTTTAACAGTGATCTTATTGTTCTACACACAGAATGGAATGATTTCAAATTATTAAACTTTAAAAATATTGTTAAGAAAAATAAATTTAAAGTTTTTGATATGAGAAATATTTATTCACCAGCTAAAATGAAAAAATTAAAAATTGATTATTTTGGTATTGGCAGGTAATCTAATTTAATTCAAAAATTGCGTCTATTTCTACAGACACACCTAGGGGCAGACTGTTAGTGCTTACAGCAGCTCGAGTATGCATTCCAGCATCACCAAAAATTGAAGCTATTAAATCTGATGCGCCATTAATTACTTTTGGTTGTTCGATATAATCTTCTGTTGAATTGACAAAACCTGTTAACTTAATACAGGATTTTACTTTTGAAAGATCTCCATTACATGCATTTTTAACTTGAGCAACAATGCTTAATCCACATCTTTCAGCAGCTTTGTAAGCTTCCTCTGTAGTTAAGTCTTTACCAACTTTACCTTTTATCAATTCTCCATTTATATTCATTGAAATTTGACCCGATACATAAAGTAAATTTCCTGAAATTTTAGTTGCTACATAAGAGCCAACTGGTGCTTTAGCTTCAGGTAGTTCAATTTTTAATTCTTTAATTTTATCATCATAATTCATTTTTTTACCTTTTTTCTTTTTTTTGTTTTCTTTGTTTTATCGTATTCTTTTCTTTTCTCAATAAGGATTAAGGCCTCCTCCATTGTAAGTTCAGTAGGATCTTTTTCTTCCGGTATAGTTGCATTAAGCGATTTATATTTAATATATGGTCCATACTGACCCTTCATAACTCTAACTGGTTTTTTATCTTCTGGATGCTCACCTAAATCTTTTATAATTGATGCAGACATTCTTCCAGGTTTAGCTTCAGCTATCAAAGTAATAGCTCTATTTAAACCTATCGAAAATATTTCTTCCAAATTTTCTATTCTAGCTGATTTATTTTCACACTTTAAGTAAGGGCCAAATCTTCCAGTATTAAGTGTAATGTCTTTTTGGTTTTCAGGATTTATTCCAAGAGATTTTGGTAGTGAGCATAAAAATTGGGCTTTTTCTAAATCAATATTTTCTAATTCTAAACCTTTAGGAATTGAAACATTTTTTAAAAGTTCATTAACATCAGCCTTCACTTTTTTGGTCTTCTTTTTTTTCTTAGTTACCTTTTCATCAGTAGTTTTTTCAAGAACTTTTTCATATTGTAAGTAGGGACCAAATCTTCCATTTTTCAAATAAATATCATTTCCATTATCATGCTTACCTATAAATTTTGGCTCAGCCAATTGTGCTTGTGCAGCCGCTTTCGCTTTAGATAAAGGTCTTGTAAATTTGCATTCTGGATAATTAGAACAACCAATAAAAGCACCTCCTCTAAAACTGTTTTTTAAACTCAAAGATCCTGTTTCACATAGCTGACATTTTCTAACAACTTTACCATCAGAGTCTTTGTCAAAAATTAGTGTTCCAAGACTATCATTCAATAGATCTAAAACTTCTCTAGTTCTTTTTTCTTTAACTTGAGAAACGTTATTATTAAAATCTTTCCAAAACATTTCTAAAACTTTTATCCAACTTTCTTTTCCTGTTGTTATATCATCTAATTGTTCTTCTAAACCAGCAGTAAAATTATAATCTACATATTTTGAAAATAATTTTTCTAAAAAAGCAGAAATTAATTTTCCACGATCAGTTGGAAAAAATCTCTTATTAATAATTTCAGCATAACCACGATTAGCAATTGTTGATATTATACTTGCGTATGTTGACGGTCTTCCAATCCCTAATTCTTCTAATTTTTTTACAATACTTGCCTCAGAGTATCTAGGTGGTGGTTGTGTGAAATGTTGTTCATCAAAAAAAGCTTCTATATTTATTTGACCTTTGGACATTTCTGGCAAGATTGCTTCATCATCATCTTTACTAGGGCTTGGAAATACTTTCAAATAACCATCAAATTTTAAAACAGAACCACTAGTTTTACATATTGTCTGACCATCATTGGAAGTTATTGTTATTGTGCTTCGATCAAATTTAGCAGACTCCATTTGAGATGATAGAGCTCTTCCCCAAATTAAATTATAGAGTTTTTGTTGGTCAGCACTTAAATATTTTTTAACAGAATCTGGTGATCTATTGATGTCTGTTGGTCTTATAGCTTCATGAGCTTCTTGAGCATTTTTAGCTTTTTTTCCAGAATAATTTAAAGGGTTTTCTGGAAGGTATTCTTTACCGTATTCATTTTTAATATAATCTCTAAAATCTGTAATTGCATCAGCTGACAAGTTTGTACCGTCTGTCCTCATATATGTTATTAAACCTATAGTTTCACCATCAATTTCAATACCTTGATATAGTCTCTGTGCAATTTGCATTGTTCTTGAAGCTCCAAAGCCCAATCTACTAGATGCTACTTGTTGAAGGGTAGAAGTTGTGAATGGACCAGAAGGGTTTCTGTTAATTATCTTTGACGAAATGTCACTAATATCAAATTTTTTATCTTTAATTTTTTCAATTGCCTTATCTATTTCAACTTTATTTCTAAATGAAAATTTTTCAACTTTATTTCCATTAAGTTGAAATATACTTGCACTAATTATTTTTTTTTTATCATCTTGAAAATTTATAGTTAAAGTCCAAAATTCCTCAGGATCAAAAGACTCAATTTCATGCTCTCTTTCTGTAATAAGTTTTAAAGCTACAGACTGAACTCTTCCAGCTGATTTTGATCCAGGTAATTTAGTCCATAGAATAGGAGAGATATTAAAACCAACCAAATAATCTAAAGCTCTTCTTGCCATATAAGCATCCACCAACAAAGGTTCAATTTGACGTGGATTTTCAATTCCATGTGTTACAGCTTTTTTTGTAATTTCATTAAATACAACACGTTCTACTTCTTTATCTTTTAGAAGTTTTTTTTCATTCAAATATTCCTTAACATGCCAAGCAATAGCTTCACCTTCACGATCAGGGTCAGTTGCTAGAATAATTTTTGAAGAGTCTTTTGCAGCATCAGTAATTTCTTTTAAATATTTTTTTGAAAAACTATCAACCTCCCATTCCATTTTAAAATTTTGATCGGGGTCTACAGATCCATTTTTAGAGGGTAAATCTCTTATATGACCATAACTTGCTAAAACAGTGTAGTTGTGACCTAGATATTTATTTATTGTTTTTGCTTTAGCGGGACTTTCAACTATGACTAGATTCATAATTTAACAAACTACTCAAAAGAGTTTGATAGTCAAATTAATAAATTTTAGTCTTACTTTCGTCTTTATTTTTCAGTCGTTTGATATTTTCTCTATGTGTAAAAAAGATCAAAACAAACATTATTATAAAAAAAACTACATTATTACTTTGTCCTGCGAGCAAAAGGTATGCTGGTATGGATAAAGCCCCAATGATTGAGGACAATGATGAGTACTTAGTTAAGATAAATATAATCATCCAGCTTATTGTGAAAATTCCTCCTAACAAAATATCTATAGAAAATAAAATTCCAACATATGTAGCAACACCTTTTCCACCCTTAAACTTAAGCCATACTGGAAATACATGACCTAAAAAGGCACATAATGAAGCTATAAATATCAATTCTGGAAAATTAATTTTGACATAAATAACAGGAATTATTGCTTTAGATATATCCAATATAAGTGTTGTATATCCTATAATTTTATTGCCAGTTCTTAATGCGTTGGTAGCACCTATATTACCAGAACCTATATCTCTAATATCTTTTTTTAAAAAAATTTTTGTTAAAACAAAACCAAATGGAATAGATCCCATAAGGTATGAGATTATACCTATTGTAAAATGTTCCATTATTATATTTTAAATAATTCCTTACCTTTTACAAATGTATTAGTTACTTTACCTTGAAGTTTTTTATCTTCTATTGAAGTATTTTTAGATTTTGAAACTAAATTTTCTTTTTTTACAATCCATGGTTTATCTAAATCAACTATACATAAGTCAGCATCACTTCCTATTGAAAGATTTCCTTTGTTAATACCCAAAATTTTTGCTGGATTAGATGTTAATGCTTGGATTATTGTTTCAAGTTTAACAGATCCATTGTGATAAAGTTCTAGACTTAATGATAAAAGCGTTTCTATACCAGAAGCACCTGTTGCTGCTTGAGAAAAAGTTAATCTTTTAGACTCTTCATCCTCTGGTTTGTGATCTGAAACAATTACATCTATAATTTTATCTTTTAATCCTTGAACAAGAGCCTCTCTATCTTCTTCTTTTCTTAAAGGTGGTGATAATTTTAAAAATGTTTTGAAGTCTCCAATATCATTTTCATTCAAAGAGAGATTATTTATTGACACACCACATGTAAACTTAATGTTGTTTTTTCTTTCTTTAATTACAGCCACTGATTTTGCAGATGAAATTTGTGATATGTGATATCTACATTTTACATTTTCAAGTAAAGTTAAATCTCTTTCAATTATAATTCTTTCAGCAATATCTGGTATCCCTGATAAACCAAGTTTGGTGGCTATTATACCAGAATTAATCATCCCATTTTTTGAGAGGTGATAATCTTCAGTATGTTGCATTATCAGGCATCCTAAATCTTTAGCTGAATTCATTATCTTGGACATCAAACTTGTATTTTGAATAGTTTTCACTCCATCTGTAAAACCAATTATACCCTTGTTTGCTAGTAGACCAAATTCAGTCATATTTGTACCCTCTGCATTTTGAGTTAGTGAAGCACAAGGAAATATATTAATTTTTGATTTATCTCTTCCTCTTCTTTTTAAAAAATCTACTATTGATACGTTATCTATAATTGGATCTGTGTTAGGCATTGTAACAACTGATGTTACTCCACCCGATAATGCTGCATTACTCAGGGTTCTAAAATTTTCCTTATATTCATAGCCAGGCTCACCAACAAATACTCTCATATCTACAAGCCCAGGAAATATATATTTACCTTTTAAATCTATTGGTTTTTCTCTTGTTGGCAAATTGTTGGTATTTACTTTTTTGCCTATAGCTTCAATTTTACCATCTTCACCAATAATTAAGCCTCCATTTTCATTTAATGAATTGTATGGGTCAATTATATTTGCATTTATAAAATATTGTTTTTTCATTTATTCACAAAAAATTTTTAAACAAGCCATTCTCACAGCCACACCAAGTTCTACCTGTTCTTTAATTACACTTTTGTTAATATCGTCCGCTAACCTTGTGTCAATCTCAATACCTCTGTTCATTGGCCCAGGGTGCATTATGATTGCATCTGGTTTTGCGTGATCCATTTTATCCGGTGTTAGGCCATAATATTCATAGTATTCACGGTTAGACGAAAGAAACGAACCTGTCATTCTTTCATTCTGTAATCTCAACATCATTACTATGTCACAATCTTTTAGACCCTTGTTCATATCTGTAAAAGTATTTACACCAAATTTTTCTATTTCTTTTGGCATTAGATTTGATGGAGCAATAATATTTACTTCTGCACCAAGCATTGTTAGTAAATAAATGTTTGATCTTGCAACTCTTGAATGAAGTATGTCACCACAAATTGCAATTTTAAGACCTTCAATTTTTTTTTTCCGATTAATAATTGTTAAAGCATCTAAAAGTGCTTGAGTAGGGTGTTCTCTTCTGCCATCACCTGCATTTAATACAGCACAATTAACTTTTTGTGATAATAGGTTACATGCTCCAGAGTCTTGGTGTCTAATAACAATTATATCAGGATGCATAGCGTTTAAAGTCATAGCGGTATCAATTAAAGTTTCGCCTTTTTTAATTGCAGAATTTCCCATATTCATGGACATTACATCAGCACCCAATCTTTTACCTGCTAACTCAAATGAGCTTTGTGTTCTGGTAGATGGTTCAAAAAATAGATTAATTTGAGTTTTGCCATTTAATACATTTAACCTTTTATTCTTACTTTGATTAAGCTTAATAAATGCCTGCGACTCATCTAAAATTAAATTAACATCATTAATTGATAAATCCTGGATACCTAACAAATGTTTTTGAGAGATTTTAATAGCTTTAGTTATTTTAGTTGCCATTAAAATTAACTCTATAACTATAAAGTGCCAATATGGCAAGAATTAATTATTTAAAAAATCGATTGCACCCTGGAGTATGAACGCCGCTGCATTTTGATCTATATTTTTTTCCCTTTTGGTAACATTTATATCAAGTTGACTGGATATATTAAAAGCACCTACGGTAGATAGTCTTTCGTCCCATAGGCAAACATTCACATCAATTGCCTGATCAATATTTTTTGATACATCATTTACTGATTGAGCAGATCTACCTAAAGACCCATCCATATTAATAGGATTACCAATTACTATTCCTTTAATATTATATTCGCTAATTATCTCCTTTAATTGGTCAATTAATTCATTTGTGTTTGTTTTGTTAATAGTTTTAAAGGGGGTTGCAATAGATTGTCTTTCATCACAGATAGATACTCCAATTCTTTTAGAACCAAGATCTAATCCAATTAATCTAGAGGGTTCAGACTGTTTTTTTTTTAAATCTTCAATAGTGATCATATTGTATATTTTTAACTTAAGTGATAGTTTGCGACATATTTAAATATCATATGAGCATTGATCTTAAAACAATAAAGCACATTTCTAAACTATCAAGAATTTCAGTTGATGAGCAAAAAGCTGAAAAACTTGCAGGTGATTTAAACTCAATTTTCAAATTTATTGAAAAATTGAATGAATTAAATACTGATAAAGTTGAGCCATTAACATCTGTAGCTGAAACAACTTTAAAATTTAGATCTGATGAAGTTAAAAATCAAAATATTAGAGAACAAATTATAAAAAATTCTCCTGAAGATAATGAAGATTTTTTTGTAGTTCCGAAAGTTGTTGAATAATGTCTGATATAACTTCTCAATCATTAACATCATTAGTCAAAAATATTAAAGAAAAAAAACTATCATCAGAAGATGTTACCAAAGCATTCGTTGAACGTTCAGAAAAATCAAAAGAATTAAATTCTTATATCTCAGAAGATTTTTCAAATGCTATCGAAAAAGCAAAAAAATTTGATCAAAAACCAAATTTTGATTTAAAACTTCCAGGAATTCCAATGGCAGTTAAGGATCTTTTTTGCACTGAAAATATTAGAACTACAGCAGGAAGTAAAATTTTAGAAAATTTTATTCCAACTTATGAATCTACAGTTACCCAAAATATTTGGAACGAAGGTGCCATCTTACTTGGTAAGTTAAACTGTGATGAATTTGCTATGGGCTCTTCTAATGAAACAAGTTTTTATGGAAATGTGCAAAACCCAATTGACAAAGGTTTGGTACCAGGTGGATCATCGGGAGGATCAGCGGCTGCCGTGAGTGGTCAACTAACACCGATTACTATAGGAACAGATACTGGTGGATCAATTAGACAACCAGCATCTTTTACTGGCACAGTTGGATTAAAACCTACTTATGGAAGCTGCTCTAGGTATGGAATAGTTGCCTTTGCATCTTCACTAGACCAAGCGGGACCAATGGCTCAAAATGTTGAGGATTGTGCATTGTTACAGGAAGTAATTAGTTCTTATGATAACAAAGATTCTACATCAATAGATTTTAAAAGAAATGAATATAGCAAAGACTTAACCAAAGATATTAAAGGAAAAAAAATAGGAATACCTAAAGAATATAGAGTAGAGGGCATGCCCAAGGAAATTGAAGAGTTATGGCAAAAAGGAATTGCGTATGCAAAAGATTGTGGTGCAGAGATAATTGATATTTCATTACCTCATACTAGTTACGCTTTACCAACATATTATATAGTTGCACCTGCAGAAGCTTCTTCAAATTTAGCACGATATGACGGTGTTAAATATGGTTTTAGAGCCAAAGGTGAAAATTTGATTGATATGTATGAAAAAACAAGATCGGAAGGTTTTGGTGATGAGGTACAACGAAGAATAATGATTGGTACGTATGTTCTATCATCTGGATATTATGATGCTTATTACCTTAAAGCACAAAAAGTTAGAAAATTAATTAAAAATGATTTTGATGAAGCCTATAAAAAAGTAGATGCAATTTTAACTCCATCAACACCTACATCAGCATTTAAAATCGGTGAAAAGAAAGATGATCCAGTTTCAATGTATTTAAATGATATTTTCACTGTACCTGTCAACTTAGCGGGATTACCTGCCATTTCTATCCCAGCTGGTCATGATACTTCAGGATATCCTTTAGGATTACAAATTATTGGCAAAGCATTTAAAGAACAAGAAATATTAAACCTAGCATATGCAATGGAAGATAAGATTAATTTTAAAAATAAAATCACTGACTGGTGGATTAAATAATGTCTAAAGATAATTCAGAATATTTAATTGAAAGATATGATAATGTTTATGAGGTTGTCATAGGGTTAGAGGTGCATGCTCAAGTGACTTCAAATTCAAAACTATTTTCATCCTCTTCGACAAAGTTTGGTGCCGAACCTAACACCCAAGTAAGTTTGGTTGATGCAGCATTTCCTGGAATGCTACCTGTAATCAATGAATATTGTGTAAAACAGGCAATAAAAACAGGAATTGGTTTAAGAGCTCAAATTAATAAAAGATCTGTTTTTGACAGAAAAAATTATTTTTATGCTGATTTACCTCAAGGTTATCAAATTTCCCAATTTAAATACCCTATAGTGGGAGAGGGGACTGTTGTTCTTGATATGCCCAATGGACAAAAAGAAGTTGGCATTGAAAGACTTCATTTAGAACAAGATGCAGGGAAAAGTATTCATGATATGGATCCACAAAACACACTAGTAGATTTAAATAGATCAGGTGTAGCATTGATGGAAATAGTTAGTAAACCGGATTTAAGAACTCCTGATGAAGTAAGTGCTTATATTAAAAAGCTAAGATCTATAATGAGATATTTAGATACTTGTGACGGTAATATGCAAGAAGGTTCTTTAAGAGCTGATGTAAACGTTTCAGTAAGATTAAAAGACTCAAAAGAACTTGGAACACGTTGTGAAATTAAAAATGTAAATTCTATTAAATTTATGCAAATGGCAATTGATTATGAGGCAAATAGACAAGTCGATCTAATTGAAGAAGGTAAATCTATTGACCAAGAAACAAGATTGTTTGATACAAAAAAAAATGAAACAAGATCAATGAGATCTAAAGAAGATGCTCATGATTATAGATACTTTCCAGATCCAGATTTATTACCATTAGAAGTTACAGATGAGTTTATAGAACAATTAAAAGTAGATATCCCAGAATTGCCTGATGATAAAAAGAAAAGATTTATAGATGAATTTAAATTGTCTGCTTATGAAGCAACAATATTAGTATCTGATATTGAAACTGCAAAATATTTTGAAGAAGTTGTTGCAAAAATGGGTAAGAACCGTGATATGAAATTAGCAGTTAACTGGATTACAGGTGAATTGTTTGCTGTTTTAAACGATAAAAATTTAGAAATATCCGAAAGCCCAATAAGTGCAAAAAATTTAGCAAAGTTAATTAATCTAATTAAAAATGGAACGATTTCTGGAAAAATAGGTAAGACAATATTTGAATTAATGCTTAGTGGGGATAAAGATCCCCAAGTAATTGTTGAGGAAAAAGGTTTGAAACAAGAAAGTGACCCTAAAGCTTTAGAAGCTTTAATTGATAAAATAATTAATGATAATCGTGAGAAAGCTATTGAATATAAGAACGGTAAAGTAAAACTATTTGGTTTCTTTGTAGGTCAAGCAATGAAAGTTTCTGGTGGTAAAGCAAACCCTCAATTAATAAATGAGATATTAAAGAAAAAGCTTTAATAAAAATGGGTGCAAACCTTGAAATAACAGAAAAATTACAAAATTATATTAATGATTTTGGATTAAAGTTAAATCCAATTCAGCAAGAAATAATTGATTACAATAATACATTAGGTGATATCAAAAGGATGCAAATTGATCCATCTCAATGCTATTTTTTGCATTTAATTGTAAAAATCTCAAATATAAAAAATGTACTAGAAATTGGAACTTTCACAGGATTAAGTGCACTCTCAATTTCACTAGCTTTACCAGAAGAGGGTAGACTGACAGCGCTTGATAAAAATGAAAAAACTAACAAGGTGGCATTAAATTTTTTTAAAAAAGCAAACCAAGATCACAAAATTAAAACAATAATAAAACCAGCTTTAGAAAGCTTAGAGGAACTTAAAAATAATAAATTTGATATGGTTTTTATTGATGCAGATAAAATGAATTACAAAGAATATTACGAAAGATCATTAAATCTAATTGACAAGGGTGGTTTAATAATTGTTGATAATGTTTTGTGGCATGGAGAAGTTGCTGATAAAGGAAATTTAGATAAATACACGACAAACATAAGAGAATTTAATACCCATGTTGCTAATGATAAGCGAGTTGAACAAATTATAATTCCTTTAGGAGATGGTATGACAGTTTGTAGAGTTTTATAATGTTTAAAGTTCTTGGTTTTTATAAATTTGTAAAAGTTACATTTTTAAAAAAGAAAAAAGATTCTATGCAAAGATTCTTTATTAAAAATAATATAAGAGGAACCATTATTATTGCTAAAGAAGGGTTAAATGGAACCCTATCAGGTAAAGTAAAAGATATAGAGAAAACAATTAAGAAACTTAAATCACTATTTTCTTTCAAGAATTTTGATAATAGCAATAATTCTAAATCTACTTTCCAACCTTTTCACAAACCTAAAGTAAAAATTAAAAAAGAAATTGTTCCAATGAATTTAACGTTAAATTCTAAAGAAAGAAATTTAGAAACTCATTTAGATCCAAAAGAATGGAATAAATTAATTAAAAAAAAAGATACCCATATTATTGATACAAGAAAGCCTTTTGAATTTGACGTAGGAACATTTAAAAAATCGGTAAATCCAAATGTAAATAATTTTAGAGATTTTCCTAAATATCTAAATAAATTAAAAAAAAACAAACCAGTAGCCATGTTTTGTACTGGTGGTGTTAGATGTGAAAAAACATCAGTATACTTAAAGAACAAAGGTTTCAAAAATATCTATCAATTAAATGGTGGTATTTTAAATTATCTCAAAAATACTAAGAAAAAAGATAGTATGTGGAAAGGTGAGTGCTTTGTTTTTGACAACAGAATCAGTCTTAAACACGGTTTAAGTGTTGGAAGCTATTTCATGTGCAGTGGATGTAGAAAACCAATTTCACCAAAAGACAAAAAATCAAAAAAATTTGAAGAAGGTGTTTCTTGCCCAAAATGTCACGATAATCTGACAAAATCTCAAAAGGCAAGATTTAGAATGAGACAAGAACAAATAAATCTTGCTAAAAAGAGTGGTTCAAAGCATATATTCCAAAAAGAATATAAATAAAAATAAATTGTCTAAACAAATAAATTTAACAAAAGATCCTATATGGGATCTTCTAAGAAAAGTAACCATCCCCGCAAGTGTTGGTTCGTTATTTCAAACCTTTTATAATTTAGTTGATACTTGGTTTGCAGGTAGAATTTCTGCTGAAGCTATAGGGGCAATTGCTAAATCTTTTCCTATATATTTTGTAATCATTGCTGTAGGTGTAGGTATTGGCGCTGCCACAAATGCTTGTATTGGTAATTTATTAGGTGAGAAAAAAATTAATAAGGCCTCACTATTTATTGCTCAATCCGTAGTTTTTGCAATTCTTACCTCTGTGATAGTAACTCTATTTGGTTTAAATGCTTCCAATTTTCTCTTAGGTGTAATGGGATCTGATGCAACAGGTATAACTCTTACAAGAGAATATTTAGATATTATTTTTTACGGTACATTCATTGTGATGATTCAAATTTCTTTGAATGGCGCCTTGAATGCGCAAGGTGATACTAAAAGTTATAGAAATGTATTAATTTTTAGCTTCTTTTTAAATATTTTTTTGAACCCATTATTTATATGGGGTTATGGATTTATACCAGCTTTTGGAATTGCTGGTCTTGCTATAGCAACTGTAATTTCACAATCAATAGGAACATTTTATTTAGCCTATAAGATCAATTCATGTAAATTAAAAAAATATTTATATATAAAGTGTTTTATTCCTAACTTTGATATGTTGAGAGAATTATTTTCTCAAGCCTTACCCATAATGTTTAGTATGCTGTTTATAGGTGTTGGTATATTCAATATTTTGTATTTTATTGGTCAATTTGGAGAACTAGCTACTGCTGGCTATGGTGCTGCTTTAAGAGTTGAGCAAGTGTTTTTATTACCAGTCATTGGTTTAAATACAGCGGTTCTTTCTATAGGGGGTCAAAATTTTGGAGCAAAAAAATTCAACCGAATAAGAGAATTATATTCAAAAGCTCTTTTGTTTGGCTCATCTTTTATGGTAGGAGCTGGAATAATATTATTTTTTGGTGCGGAAATTTTTGTATCACAATTTACAGATAATGTAGAAGCAATCAAACATGGTACTATTTATCTTAAAGTGGCTGCTTTGATAGGCCCAATTTATCCGGTGTTCTTTATCACAACAGCAGTATTTCAAGCTCTTAAAAAACCAATTTACAGCCTGTATTTAAGTATTTTAAGATTAACAGCATTTCCATTTTTGTCCTTATGGTATGTGATTAATATAAGGGGTGGTAATTATAATGATATATTTTATACAATAATGGTGACTAACTGGGTCATGGGTATTGCCTTAATCATCTTCATTGGATATTTCTTAAATAATGTATTTAAGCAAAAGAAAAGCCATTTTAGTTATTAGTGTTTCAGCGCTAGTTTTTTTTTTCACATATACCGACATTAAATCACAAGATATTAAAATAACGGATGGAGATACAATCAAGATTAATGGTGAAAAAATTAGATTTAGTGGCATAGATACACCAGAATTAAAACAAAACTGTATTAAAGAAGGTGAGATTAATCCTTGTGGAATAATAGCCAAACAAATTCTTACAGATAAGATTGGAAATAATAAAGTTATCTGTATTCGTGAAAGTAAAGATCAATATAAAAGAACTTTAGCAGAGTGTTTCGTAAATGATGAAAGTTTATCCAGTTATCTTGTTAGAAGTGGTTATGCATTTGCTTATAGAAGGTATTCAAAGAAGTTTATCCCAGATGAAGATTATGCGAGAATTAATAAAATTGGTATGTGGGACATGAAATTTAAGTATCCGTGGGATTATAGAAGAAATAATTAAAGTTTGATTGAAATTTCTATATGAATTATACATTTTAGTACTTTATGCCAAAAATATTTTCAATTTATGTAAATATAATAGACGCCATTTGCATTAAAGTAGGTAGGTTTGTGATGTATGGAGTTTTCTTCATGATGTTTCTTTTAATTTTATCATTTGTTACAAGAAATATTATCAATTACCCTTTGATGTGGATTATTGAAATGGCCCAATTTACCATTACTGCTTATTATCTTTTAGGTGGCGGTTATTCAATGCTAGCAGATGATCATGTAAGAATGGATTTGTTTTATGGAAAGTTATCAAAAAAAGGAAAAGCTAAAATGGATATTTTTACAAGTTTTTTTCTTATTTTCTATTTAGCTATTTTGTTTTTTGGATCAATAACTAGTTTAATTTATACTATTGAGACAAAACAAAAACTTTTTACTGCTTGGGCCCCATATGTTTGGCCAATCAAAACTTTAATGCTAATAGGAATTTTGTTAATGCTTCTTCAAGCCTTTTCTTCATTGTTTAAAAATATAGCTAACGTAACAAATAGAAAAATATAATTATGTTAGCTCAATATTTAAGTTATGAATTTATTGCTCTTTTTATGTTTGTAACAATGCTTGTTATGATGTTTACAGGACAAAGAGTTTTTGGTGCTATTGGCTTTGTTGCTGCGGCTTCAGCCTTATTGATTTGGGGTGATGGATCTATTGAAATGCCTTATACCGCGACATGGAAACTTTTTAAGTGGTACCCAATGTTAACTTTGCCATTATTTATTTATATGGGTTTTATGATTTCAGAATCAGGAATTGCAAGTGACCTTTATAAAATGTTTCATGTTTTATTTGGTGGATTAAAAGGAGGTTTGGCTATTGGTACAATGTTCATGATGGTCGCAATTTCAGCTATGAATGGTTTAAGTGTTGCCGGTATGGCAATAGGTGCAACTATAGCGATACCTGAAATGCTAAAAAGAAATTATGACAAAAGAATGATCACGGGTGTTGTTCAGGCAGGTAGTTCGCTGGGTATTTTAATTCCACCAAGTGTTGTCATGGTTTTATATGGAATGATTGCGCGTCAACCTGTTAGCAAATTATGGATGGCTGGAATTTTACCAGGATTATTAATGGCCTCTTTATTTTTAATATATATTTATGTGAGATGTAAATTACAACCAGAACTTGGACCCCCATTACCAAAAAAAGATAGAAATATTTCAACTTTAGAAAAAATTAAATTACTTAAGGCAGGAGTAATACCTTTTTTAATTTTTTTTCTTATGACAGGATTATTCTTAATGGGTATCGCAAGCTTAGTTGAATGTTCTGCAGTAGGCGCATTACTAGCAACATTAGCTTCTATCTTTAAAAAAAGGTTCAACAGAAAAGTATTAGATGCTACTTTAAAAAAGACATTAGGTGTTTCTTGTATGTTTATGTGGATAATATTAGCAGCTTTAACTTTTGGTGCTGTATTTGATGGATTGGGGGCGGGGAGAGCTATTGAAACATTATTTATTGAAAGATGGCAACTTTCGCCATGGGGTGTTTTAATTATGATGCAACTTTCATATATTCTCATGGGAATGTTTTTGGATGACACGGCTATGTTGGTAATAGTTGCGCCTCTTTATGTACCATTGATCATCGCATTAGGTTTTGATCCAATTTGGTATGGTGTTCTTTATACGATTACTTGTCAAATTGCTTACATGACACCACCATTTGGATATAATTTATTTTTAATGAGAGCCATGGCTCCAAAAGAAATTTCTTTACAAGATATTTATAGTTCAATAGTTCCATTTGTTTTAATAATGGTCTTTGGCTTAGCCATTGTCATGATTTTCCCTGAGATTGCCACATATCTTCCTGAAAAGTATTTATCAAGATAAAATTCAACTTATAGTTTAATTAAATTTTTTTTATAAAATTTATTTATTAAAAAAATAAATATTAAGTTTCATATCATCTAAATTTATAATAGTCTTTTAACTTAACTTACGTAAAGGAGATCACGTGAAAAAAAATAAAAAAATAATAACGAGCAAGAGGCGTTCGTTTATTAAGAAAGCAGGTTTACTAACGTTAGGAGCTGCAGGTGCTACTACTATTAAAGCGCCTTATGCTTTTTCTGCAACAAACCCGATTAAATGGAGATTACAGACTTATTCTGGTGCTCCTCTTGGTGCGCACGTTATCAAACCACAAATAGAAGCATTTAATAAAGCTGCTCATGGTGAAATGGAAATTGAACTTTATTATGCAGATCAATTAGTTCCAACTGATGAGCTGTTTAGAGCTATGCAGGCGGGCACACTTGATGCGGTGCAAAGTGATGATGCTACAATGGGATCTCCAGTCGATATTTCTGTTTTTGGAGGATACTTCCCATTTGCAACCAGATATAGCTTGGATGTACCAGCTTTATTTAAATACTATGGTTTAAATGAAATTTGGGATGAAGCTTATAGTGAAGTTAAAGGTGTTAAATGGTTAAGTACAAGTGCTTGGGATCCATGTCATCTTTTCACTGTTAAGAAAAAAGTTACTTCTTTAGCAGATATGAAGGGATTAAGAGTATTTGGTGTCCCTACAGCTGGTAAATTCTTAGCTCAATATGGCTTAATTCCAGTAACTGTTCCTTGGGATGATGTTGAAGTTGCTATGCAAACAGGAGAACTTGATGGAGTATGCTGGTGTGGATTTACAGAAGCATATGAAGTGGGTTGGGCTGACATTTGTAAATATGCACTAACTAACTCTGTTACAGGAGCTTGGTTTGGTTCTTATTTTGCTAACCAAAAAAGTTGGGATAAATTAAGTCCTAAACTTCAAGCACTTTACAGAATGTCTATTAATGATTTACACTATTATAGACAAGTTTGGTATTGGGGTGGAGAAGCTAAACTTCGTGTTGAAGGTAAGAAGATGGAGCTTACAAGTTTACCTGATAACGAATGGGGAAGAGTTGTAGAAGATTCCAAAAAGTTTTGGGATGATACTTCAAAAATTAGTCCTCGTGCTAAAAAAGTTGTTGATGCATTCAAAGCTTATGCTTCAACAATGGATAAAGCAGGATATCCTTACAGATAAAGATTATAATTTTAGGCGCCTTTTTTTTAAAGGCGCCTAATTAAAATTAAGGCTTTGATGTAATACCACCATCAACAATCAGTTCGGTCCCAGTAATATAACTAGCTTGATCACTTAGTAAAAACATAGAGGCATTTGATATATCCTCAGGTTTACCAACTTTTTTTAATGGGATAAATTTTTCTAAATTTTTTTTTGCTTTAGGGTTTTTTTTCCATCTAATTTGCATTCCAGTATCTATAGGTCCAGGTAAAATTATATTTGATCTAATTTTGTTTCCAGCAAACTGAATTGCAAAAGATTTAGAAAGTCTTATCATAGCAGCTTTTGATGCCCCATATGCATCTTGAGGTTTATCATCACCTGATAAGGCGTCTATAGAAGAAATATGAACCATTGATCCAAAATTATTTTTAATCATTTTAGGAACAATAATTTTTGAAAGGAAAACCATTGGCTTTAAATTGACTTGAAAAACTTTATCCCAAATTTTATCATCTATATTAATGGCCGATACATCTTTATCAAACCAAAGAACACCAGTAGTGTTGACCAAATAATCTATACTTTTGTTCTTTTTGTAAAATTTATCGATATGAGTTTTCATCGACTTAAAATTTGTTACATCTACTTTTTTAAATTCACAATTTTTATTTTTTTTTAAAAAATCATAACTAGGACTTTTAAGGTCCAACATTAAAACAGAAATATTATTTTGAGATAATTTTTTGGAAATTTCTAAACCCATTCCACCAGATGCACCAGTAATTATAGCTGATTTTCCTTTGTAACTTAATTTCATGTTATTGTTCTTTTCTTAAATGAAAACTTTTCGGAGCTGTTAATTTTTCATAAGCAATCTCAGATAATGAGCAGCCTTTTCCAGTTTCTTTAACACCAGTCCAAGAAAGAGCTGGATCTAAATAATCACATCTGTTCATATAGAAAGTACCCGTTTGAACTTGGTTACCTATTTTTTCAGCTACACCTATGTCCTTAGTCCAGATAGAAGCTGTTAAACCGTAGGGACTGTCATTCATCAATTTTATAGCTTCGTTTTCATCTTTAACTTTCATTATACCCACACATGGTCCAAAAGTTTCCTCTGTCATAAAACTCATATCATGATTAACATTAATTAAGACTTGAGGTACTAAATAATTTTTATGTTGATTGGGGAAATTAAATTTACTTTCATCAATCATTTTTTTTGCTCCCTTATCAATAGCATTATTCATTTGATTTAAGATAAAATCAGCAGCTGATAATTTTACAACCGGGCCTAAATTAGTATCTTTATCTAAAGGGTTACCAAGTTTATAATTATAAGTTTTTGAAGCAAATAGTTCTATAAAATTATTATAAATTTTTTCATCAACATAAATTCTTTCAATTCCACAACAAGATTGACCAGAATTAAAAAAAGACCCATCTACTAAATTTTCAACTGTTTTTTCTAAATCACAATCGTGTCTTGCGTATGCCGGATCTTTACCACCTAATTCTAAAGCCATATCTATGAACTTACTGTGAGTTGCTCTTTGTACATCATATCCAGCTTTTACCGATCCAGTAAATGAAACAAAGTTAATTCGTTTATCAGAAACTACTTTTAGACTGTCTTCATGATTTAAATGCAGGTAATTGAAAACATCTTTGGGTAAAGTTTTTTTTGCTGATTCATATAATTGTTCAGCACACAAAGGTGTTTGTGCAGAATGTTTAAGGATGACTGTATTACCTGATGCCATTGCTGGTATTATGGAGTTAACAGCAACTAGATATGGATAATTCCAAGGTGCGATTACAAATACTACTCCTAAAGCCCTTCTTTTAATAAAACTTTTAAAATTACTATCTTTAGCTACATCAATATTTTCTAATTTTTTTTCTGCTATTGATAACATGTAGTCAGCTCTTTCTTTAAAACCATTTAATTCACCAGCAGCTTGTGAAATAGGCCTTCCTATTTGTCTACTTAATTCCTCACTTATCATGTCACCTTTAGATAAAAAATCTTCAACAAATTTTGTTAATAGTTTAACTCTTTCTTTAACATCTAGTTCAGCCCAAGATTTTTGTGCTTTCATTGAATTATTTATAGTTTGTTCAATTTTGTCAGAGTGATATTTTCTCTCAACATAAACAGTATTATCAATAGGTGTAATTGTTTTTTGCATAAATATTTTAGTTAAAATTGATTAAGAAAATGATATACAACATCTAATTTCATATAACAGTAAATATTATTATGCAAAAATTCAACTGGAATTATCCAACTACAATGTGGGTAGGTGAAAATAGAATTAATGATATTGCCTTAGCTTGTCAAAACTTAGGTATTTCAAAACCATTGTTAGTAACAGACAAAGGTTTGGCTGAAACCGATATTGTGAAAAATACTTTAACAATATTAAAAGATAATAAGATTTCTACAGAATTATATTTTAATGTTGTTGGTAACCCGACAGGAACAAATGTAACTGAGGGTGCCAATTATTATAATAAAAACAATTGTGATGGAGTAATAGCTTTTGGCGGTGGTAGTGGCCTAGATGTTGGTAAAGCTATTGCGTTTATGTCCGGGCAAACATTGCCATTATGGGATTTTGAAGACGTAGGCGATAACTGGACTAAAGCTAATTCTAATAAAATTGCTCCAATTATTGCTGTTCCAACAACTGCTGGTACTGGTTCTGAAACAGGACGTGCATCTGTAATTTTAAATGAAGAAACAGGTGTAAAAAATATAATTTTTCATCCTAAATTTTTGCCATCAATAGTTATTCTTGATCCAGTTTTAACACTTGGTTTACCTGCAAAAATTACTGCTGCAACAGGAATGGATGCTTTAGCTCATAATTTAGAAGCTTATTGTGCTCCAGGATACCATCCGATGGCCGATGGTATAGCTCTAGAAGGTATGAGAATAATTAATGAATGGTTACTTGAAGCTGTTAACAATGGCTCAAATATAGAAGCACGTCAAAATATGCTTACAGCTGCAAGTATGGGATCAACTGCATTTCAAAAAGGATTAGGTGCAATTCATTCATTGAGCCATCCTGTAAATGCCTTAAATAATATTCATCATGGTTTATCCAATTCAATATTCATGCCTTATGTATTAACTTTCAATAAGAGTGTTATTGAAAAGAAGATAATAAAAATTTGTGATTACTTAGAACTTAATGAACGATCTTTTGATGGTTTTGTTAAATGGGTTTTAGATTTAAGAAAAAAACTAGATATGCCTCACAAACTATCTGATGTGATTGATGAAAAGGATTTTGATCTTGATAGGTTGTCAGAAATGGCTTTAGCAGATCCCTCTACAGGTGGTAATCCAAAAAAATTGAGCAAAGAAGATATGAAAATAATGTATCAACATAGTATGACTGGCGAATTGTTTAAATGAGCAATTTAAATATTTTAATTGTTGAGGGTAATATTAGAGAAGATAGTGAGTTCTTTATTAAAGCTGCTGGGGCCTCGGCAGCAGACAATTTAAGAAATTTAATTTTAAAAATAGATCCGTCAACAAATGCAGAAATTATAAATCCTGGTCATGACGATGAAACAAGTAATGCCATTAAAAATATGAGTAAATATAATGGTATTATTTTTACAGGTGGTGCAATGAGAATAAATGATATGACCGATGTGATTAAAAAACACATTAATTTTGCATCTAATTGTTTTAATCAAAATAAGAAGATCCTAGCAATTTGTTGGGGATTACAAGTTTGTACGACAGCAGCAGGCGGTAAGGCAAATCCTGGAAAAAATGGTGCACATATTGGAATTGCATCTGATGTGATCATTAACAATGAAGGTCATAAACATTTTATATATAAGGATAAAAAAGATAAATTTACAACACCAGCATTTAATTTTGATGAAGTTAGTGAATTACCAAAAAATGCTACTCTTTTATCAAGTGATAAAGTTAATAATGTAATGGGTATGAGTTTTAAGGTAGGAAATTCTGAGATTACAGGCTTACAATATCATCCAGATTATGAATATTATCAGATGATTAATCTAATTGCAGGCCGTAAAGAGAGATTATTTAAAAATAAAAATTTTTTAAATGAAGAAGAATATCAAAAACATATTTCATATATAAAAGCTGAAAATGAATTATTAAATTTTGAAGATCGAACTTGCGAAGTTAGGAATTGGCTAAATTATATTAAGTAAAATTTATTTATCTTTTAGTCTTTTTTCAAGTTTTCTTACAAAAAATGAAACAATCAGAATAAGAACTAAGTATTCTAGTATTAAAAAAGTATAAATTTCCAAAGGTCTATAGGTTGTGACTACCAATTCATTTGCTTTTCTGGTCAAGTCACCAATACCAATTATTGATACTAATGAAGACATTTTTAATACATAAACAAATTGGTTCCCTATAGCGGGTAAAATATTTTTTATTGCTTGAGGAAGTATTACCAACCTTAATCTTTTGAAAAAATTTAGACCTAATGAACTCCCAGCTTCCCATTGTGCTTTCTTAATTGAATTTATACCAGCTCTAAAAATTTCTGCCTGAAAGGCACTTTCACTTATAGCCAACGCAATTATTCCAGAAACAAATGGACTAAAACTAATACCTGTCATTATTGGTAATCCATAGTAAATCCATAAGATTAAAACTAATAATGGCACAGCTCTTACAATCTCAACATAGCCAATATTAATAAAGGTTAAAAATTTATTTTTAGCCAAAGAGGGGATAGCAATTATCAAACCTAGTAACATCGATATAACAATCGATATTACAGAAATATAGATAGTAGTTGTTAAACCACTTAATAAAAATTTTAGATTTGTTAGTCCCTCAACATTATTTGGTGAAATAATAAACCACCCTAATTCTTGATTTGTACAAGAAGAGAATGGAATTAATAAAAGTAAAAAAAAAATATTTTTCACTCTAAAGTTATAGAGAATTAAAAATAAATATCTAACTGATTATAAGCTTTTAAGATTATATTTAGTTAATAATTTTTGAAAGAAACCAGAATTTTTTTTCTTTTCAATCCAGTCACTTACATAATTATTCCATTTAGTATCTGTTTTAGGAACCATCATAGCTAGAAAAGCAGGATTTTTTTCACCATCTTGAACAATTGCTAATTGAGGATATTTAATCACTAATTTGTTAGCCTCTGTTGAACTAGTAATATTTCCGTCAGCTCTACCCGCTAAAACTTCTTGAAAATCTCTAGCTGGAGCCTCAACTGATTTTAAAGTAGATTTTGGAAAAAATTCTTTTGCTTTTTGCTCTTGAGAAGTTCCAAGTGTAGTTGCTATTTTAACACCATCTTTATTCAATGAGTCCCAAGTTGAAAATTTGTTTAAATTCTTTTTAAGCACAAGTGGCACTGTACCATACTTATAATATGTAGAAGTAAAGCCAGCAACTTCTGCTCTTTTAGCCGTTTTAGTAACGCTTGTTGAAATATCATATCTGCCAGAAGTAATTCCTGAAACTATAGTCTTCCATTCTGTTGGAACAAAACTAACTTTTACGCCCATGTCCTTAGCTAATTCATTCATTACATCGATATCAAAACCTTTGTATTTATTTGTTGCAGGATCTTTCATTGTCATTGGATCCCAATCTCCTGTGGTTCCAACTTTTAATTCACCAGATGCTAATATTTGATCTAATTTTGAGTCTGCGTTAACTGAAAAGGGTAAAAGCACTATAAGTGCAAGTAAAATAAGTTTTTTCATGACTTCTTTTAACCAAAAATAATTAAGAATAACCTTATAACCTTGACGCACTATCATTTATCCAAGAGTACAAATGCTCAGAAAATGAACGTCTAACAAATAAATTAGCTAAATTTTCACCTTTATTATGAATTATTACATCAATACTGTTTAGCAATGTTTGTGTAGTAGACCCTTTTTTTTCTTTAAAATCATTAAAATTAAACGGACTACCGGAGGAAAATAGCTCATATATATTTGCTCCCTTCAATTCTAACATCACAAGCTGATCAGTGACATCTACAACTGCGCCCAAACTAGTTTTTGAAATACTATTGTACAGATCTTCTTCAAGATCATATTTATTTGTATCTTTTTCAATTTTATCATTTGATACAACCAACCATTCATCAGGACTAAGCCAAATAGATGTGAGTTTTGAGCTAGAAGAAGATGTATTTGCTTCTGTCGGTAAAATCATATCTAGATGTTTTCCAACTGTAGTAAAGAATTCTCTTTTACTTCCTCGTAAATTAAGTTTCATTATAGGAGATATTTCTTTTATGGATAAATCGTTATAATTAATCTGATTATCAATCGGTGAATTATAATTAAGCATTTAACCTCTTATTTTCTGTGTCAAAAAAGACTGGATTTTCTATAGTGACATTGATTGTTTTATCTTCCATTGGAATAAATAATTTTTTTCCCATCATATTTTTTCCACCTCTCACAACAGCTAAAGCAATAGATTTTTTTAAATTTGGACTGTAGTAACTTGAGGTTACATGACCAAGCATATTAACTGGAGATTGATTTAAATCAGAAACGATTTGAGCGCCTTCTTCTAAAACTATATTTGGATCATCTGTTAAAAGTCCAACTAATTGTTTACGCTCTTCTTTCATGGTATCAGATCTATAAAGTGATCGTCTACCGATAAAATCATATTTCTTTTTGCTTACTATCCAATCCATTTGAAGATCAATAGGTGTCATCGTTCCATCAGTGTCTTGACCCACTATTATAAATCCTTTTTCTGCTCTTAATAAGTGCATAGTCTCAGTTCCATATGGAGTGATGTTAAACTCCTTACCAGCCTCAATACATTTTTCCCAAATAGCTTTACCATAATTAGATTGAACATTGATTTCATAACTATGCTCACCAGTAAAACTAATTCTCATAATTCTACATTTAATATTTCCAATCTGAGCATTTTTAAATGACATATGAGGGAAACTCTCTTCAGATAAATCTAAATCAGTAATTAATTTATTTAATATTTTCTTACTATTTGGGCCACAAATACTAGCTGTAGCAAAATGATCAGTGACAGAAGTTAAATAAACATCTAGTTCAGGCCATTCTGTTTGTAGATAATCTTCAAGTTTACCCAATACGTTTGCGGCTCCACCTGTTGTTGTTGTCATTAAGTAGTGATTTTCTCCAAGTCTTGTTGTGACACCATCGTCATAAACCATTCCATCTTCATTAAGCATCAAACCATATCTGCATTTACCTATACCAAGTTTTGACCAGGCATTTGTATAAACCCTGTTTAAAAACTCTGAAGCATCAGTACCTTGAATATCAATTTTACCTAAAGTTGATGCATCTAATATTCCAGCACTTTCTCTTGCGGCCGTGCTTTCTCTTTGAACTGCTTCATGCATTGTTTCACCATTTACAGGGTAATACCAAGCTCTCTTCCATTGACCAACATTTTCAAATTCAGCTTTATTTTCTATGTGCCAATCGTTCATAGGAGTTCTTCTAAAAACATCAAAATATTCACCAACGTTTCTTCCAACAATTGTTCCAAATGTTAAAGGTGTGTAGGGTGGCCTAAAAGTTGTAGTTCCAAGTTCACTCATTTTTACACCAGCCGTATCAGCTATTATTCCAAGTGCATGCATATTTCCAAGTTTACCTTGATCTGTTCCCATTCCAGTTGTTGTGTATCTTTTTACATGTTCAATTGATCTAAAACCTTCTCTCAAGGCTAATTTTATATCTTTAGCTGTTGCATCATTTTGATAATCAACAAAAGGTTTAGTTTTCCCAATTGGTTTATCTGATGGTAATAACCAAATATTTCTTTTTGAATTTTCTTCTTCGCTTTCTATCAAGATATTGTCAAAATCTGTCTTATCAACTTTTAAAAATTGTTTTAAATTAGTTGATAAATTACTAATAATTTCTTTTAACTTAAAATCACCATTACAAGAGCCAACACTCAATTGTTCAGACGGATATTTATTAGGCAAAAATACGTTATCATTTTCATCAAATTTTAATTTTCCACCTGATTGTGTAAATAAATGAACGGCTGGTGTCCAACCACCGGCAACACCCAGACAATCACAAGAAATATTTACTTTATTACCGGTAACAGACAAACCGTCATTAGATAACTTCATGGCAGAGATATTGTTTAGTCGTTTATAACCTCTTGTATCAACTATTGTATGAGACCAATGAATTTTAATACCTGCTTCTTCTACAGCTTTTACAATCTTTGAATTTGAACTTTCTCTAATATCAATTATTGCTTCAACATTTATTCCTTTGTTGTGAAGACAAAAAGCACTTTCGTAAGCACTATCATTATTTGTAAAAAAAACATTTTTTTTACCAGAAATTACGCCATAAAAATCTGCATATTTTTTTACTGCTGATGAAAGCATAATTCCAGGTCTGTCATTATTATTAAAGATCAGTGGTCTTTCTAAAGCACCTGTTGCAAGAATAACTTTTTTAGCTCTTATTTTTAAAAGTCTTTGTCTAATTTTTCCTTGTTTATCTTTCTTCTCTAAATGATCTGTTAAGTTTTCTCTTGCTAATAAATAATTGTATCCATGAAACGCAGCAACACTAGTTCTTGTTTTAATTTCAAGATTTTTTATATTTCTTAATTCTTTTATTTCTTTTTTAAGCCAATCAGATGAATTTTGATTTTCAATCTTATTAAATTCTCTGTTTTGATAAATTGTTGATCCACCCAATTCATTTTTTTCATCAACGAGTAAGGTTTTTAAGTTATTTTTAGCAGCATTTCTTGCAGCCAATATTCCTGAAATACCCGCCCCAACTACTAGTACATCGCAATGAATATATCTATGATCATACACATCGGGGTCTCTTTCAGTTGGTGATTTGCCTAATCCAGCTGAGTGCCTGATAACATATTCATATTTTTCCCAGAAACTTGCGGGCCACATGAAAGTTTTATAGTAAAATCCAGCTGGTAAAAAAGCTGAAATAGCATTATTAATTCCTCCTATATCGAAATTAACACTAGGCCAACAGTTCTGGCTAGAAGCTTCCAAACCCTCGTAAATTTCTACTTCCGTAGCTCTAACATTAGGTTCCGTTCTATTTGTGCCATCACTTATTTGAACAATCGCATTTGGTTCTTCAGAACCAGCTGTCATTATTCCTCTTGGTCTGTGATATTTGAAACTTCTCCCAACTAAATGAACATTGTTTGCAAGTAGGGCTGATGCAAGCGTATCTCCTTTAAACCCATGATAATTTTTTCCATTAAATTTAAAAGAAACTCTTACAGTTTCATCAATAAATTCACTCGGTTTTACTCTAAAATCAGTCGACATATTATTCAGCGGGGGGTTTTTCACCCATCTTATAAATTAATTTAATTTGATCATTAGATGTATCTCTAACCATATTAAACCATTTTCTACATCCGTGTGCATGGTTCCATCTTTCAAATTGAATACCTTTAACATTTTTTCTCATGAACAAATATTCTGCCCATTCATCATCACTTAATTCAGTGGGCTGTTTTGGTCTTTCTATATGAGCTTCTCCACCAGCTTTAAATTCCTGATGATCTCGCTCTCCACAATATGGACAATTTATTAAAAACATTAATGAGCAACCGCTGCAGCACCATGTTCATCAACAAGGTCACCACTTATAAATCTATTTAAATTAAATGCTGCATTAAGTTTATGAGGCTCATCATTAGCTATTGTATGAGCAAATAAATCTCCAGAACCTGGTGTTGCTTTAAATCCACCTGTTCCCCAGCCACAATTAAAATAAAGCCCTTTAACAGAAGTCTTACTTAATATTGGACTAGCGTCTGGACAAATATCTACAATTCCTCCCCATTGTCTAAGCATTCTCATTCTACTAAAAATTGGATAAAGTTCTAAAATTGCATTTAATGTTCCCTCTACAATTTGATGACTTCCTTTTTGTGAGTAAGAAACATAATCATCAGTACCTGCACCTATAACCAGCTCTCCTTTATCAGATTGACTAACATAAGCATGCACTGCATTTGACATAACAACTGTATCAATTATTGGTTTAACAGGCTCTGATACTAAGGCTTGCAAAGGTTTACTTTCAAGAGGCAATTTTAATCCTGCCATGTTTGCTATAACACTTGAGTGTCCAGCGGCAACCACTCCAATTTTTTTAGTTTTTATAAAACCTTTTGTAGTTTCAATACCATCGACACTATCTCCGTTTCTACTAATTCCCTTAACTTCACAATTTTGAATTATATCAACACCCATTTCATCTGCTCCTCTGGCATAACCCCATGCAACAGCATCATGTCTCGCTGTGCCAGCTCTTCTTTGTAATGTGCCACCTAATACAGGGTATCTGATGTCAGGTGATGTATTTATAATAGGACAAAATTTTTTAACTTCTTCTGTACTGAGATAAACAGCGTCTATACCATTCAATCTGTTAGCATGAGTTCTTCTTTTTAAATCTCTCACATCTTGCAAATTATGAGCAAGATTCATTACACCTCTCTGGCTAAACATTACATTGTAGTTTAGTTCTTGAGATAAACCCTCCCAAATTTTTAAAGCATGATCGTAAAGACCAGCACTTGCATCCCATAAATAATTTGATCTAATTATTGTAGTATTTCTCCCAGTATTACCTCCACCAATCCATCCTTTTTCAACAACAGCAATATTTTTCATGTTATGTTTTTTTGCCAAGTAATAAGCTGTTGCTAATCCATGACCACCTCCACCAACAATAACAGCATCATATTCTTTTTTTGGAGCTGGGTCTTTCCAAGCTCTCTGCCAATTCTCATGATGTGAAAGAGCATTTTTTATCAAAGAAAATACTGAATACTTATTTTTCATAATTATCGAATAATTACTTTATAAATATTGAATTTTCAATACAATCACTTAATACACTATGTCATACGGAAGAGTGGGTGAGAGGCTGAAACCAGTCGTTTGCTAAATGACCGTGCGAGGAAACTTGTACCGAGGGTTCGAATCCCTCCTCTTCCGCCATTAAAATAGAGGCTGGTCTCTGAAAAAGTCTTTCATTAGGATAGGTTTTTTTTCTAGGATATATCTATAAACATTGTAATTTTCTAAGACACGTTGAACATAGTTTCTTGTCTCTCTAAATTTTATCAACTCAACCCAATCAACATAATTAATTTGATTTTTTTGCGGATTTTTATTTAATTTTTTCCAATATTTAACTCTATTGGGACCAGCATTGTATGCTGCCACAGCAAAAGGGTAGGCACCATCGTATTGTAAAATTAAACCAGCAATATAGTGAGACCCTAAATTTATATTATATTCTGGATCAGTAGTCAGTCTTGATTTTGAATAGGGAAGTTTAGCTTGTTTGGATACTAACTTTGCAGTGTAAGGCATTAACTGCATTAATCCTTTTGCTCCTGCATGACTGTTAGCACTTAAGTCAAATTCACTCTCTTGTCTTATAATAGACAAAATAAAAGCACTTTCTGGAATTGTTCGTCCATTTATAGTTTTTGGTGTGCTAATTATTGGGTAGTTATATTTATTATGAAATCTTTTTTGATAAGATGATATTTTAGAAATTTGTATTGCAAAATCATATCTTTCAATATTGGTTGCAAGTTCAGCAGCTAAAACCTCACTTCCTTTTCCAATATTATCATTTGCTAAATGTCTTAAAACAAACTTTGTATATTTATCTTTTTTTAATTCATCCAAAAGAAAGGTTATTTTCACTAATTCCTTATTAAAAAAAATATATCTATATTTATTGTCAACCAACATATCTTTATTTAGCTCAAATTTTTTATTTGGATTTAATTTTAAAAAAGCTAATTGACCATAGTAAGTAGTAAGATATTTTGCAGCCTCTTTATACCAAGTAATTGATTGTTCACGATCACCTAATTTTTCAAAAGTACGTCCTAACCAAAACGCACCACGAGAGGTACTTATAGGATAATTAACATTGTTATAAAAATTTTTAAAATGATCTTTTGCAATTAATGGATCATTTAAAAAACTTAATGCTATCCAACCACTCATCCATTCAGCAGCAGCATAATCAGCACCTTCTACCATTCCATGATTGCTTGAAATTTTATAAGCATTTTCATATTTTTTCTCGTAAATAAGAGCTCTGGATATAATTTCTCGCTCTTTCCACCATTTTTCAGGACGCACTAAATACTCTTTGTTATTTTTGATTTTTAATAAAATTTCAACAGAAGAGTCTACACGACCTCTTTTTCTTCTCCATTTAAGCCTATCATAATTTAAGCCCGCATCATTTTTGAATTTATCAGGAACATTTTTTATTGCTTGATCTACACCATAACCTTTTGTCATTAAAATTTGTCTAGCTGTATATAAAAGTTCATAATCTTTAGGTAGATACCTCAATAATCTTTTTAAACCCCAGTACTTACTATTCCAAGCTAGGTTATCAGCTCTTTTAATGTAATCATCGGCATTAAGGTATTTTTTAAATTTTTTTCTAAAAAATTTTAATTCATTTTTTGATAAATCTGCTGTAATCCATCCGTCTTTAATAAGCTTAATTCCCTTGGTTTTATCTCCAATTAAAATTAAACTTTCACCTAATATCATCATTCCATAGCCACTTGATGGGTTATTTCCATCAAACCAGTTAATGATCTTTTTTGGAGATATTTTTGCTGTAGATAATTTGTGTTCAGCAAGAAATCTTAATCTACTAATTCTTGGATATTGACTATTCTGATCAATAAAAACCTTGTAATCATAGAATGAAGCTTGATTACCTGCTGTTAAAAGATATCTCCATTTAATAAAATTATATATAGATTTATCTTTTGCTTTTTTTGCAATTTTAAGCGAAGAGGTCCATCTACTTTTTTGCATTTCAGAAATTGCTTTTTTTGCAATACTAAAATCTTTTTTGCTATAATATTTAGATAATTTGACACGTGTTGTGGCTTTTTTTCCTGCTACGGTTGGTTTTTTTTTGGGAATTTTAAAAGATAAATTTGAAATTTTTTTGGGTTCAACTGTTATTTTTTTTTCGACAGTTTTTTTTTGATTTTTGTTTGGTTTTTTTATGGGTTTAAGAATATTCTTGGATATCTTTTTATTTAATTCATCCCTTGATAAATCTGGTTTTTTTAAAGGAATAATAGATATGACTTCTGCTGACACATGATTGAAATTTGTTAAAGTTGATATGATTAAAGATATAAATAATAATATTTTCAGCATAATCTTTTAGTATATGAATCTTTAAACTATGTTATAAGTATTTATGTTCAAAGGATCAAATGTTGCTTTAATTACTCCATTTAAAAATAATGGACTAGATGAAGAAGCGTATATTAGATTAATACATTTTCACATTGATAATGGTACAAGTGGCCTAGTTCCCGCTGGTACAACCGGTGAATCTCCAACACTTAGTCATGAAGAACATCAAAGAGTTATTGATCTTTGTATAAAAGAAAGTAATGGTAAAATACCTGTCATTGCAGGAACTGGCTCGAATTCAACTGAGGAAGCAATTTCATTAACATCTCATGCTGAAAAAGTAGGGGCAAATGGAGCTTTAATTGTTACACCTTATTATAACAAGCCAACACAAGAAGGCTTATATCAACATTATAAAGCCATCAATGATAAGTGTGGAATTCCAATTATAATTTATAATATTCCAGGTAGATCAGTAATTGACATGTCTGTTGATACAATGGCAAAACTTTTTGAATTAAAAAATATTGTAGGTGTTAAAGATGCTACTGGTGATCTTGATAGAGTTGATCAGCAACTGTCTAAAATGGGAAAAGAGTTTATTCAATTGACCGGTAATGATGATAATGCACTTGAGTTTAATAAAAGAGGTGGTGTTGGCACTATTAGTGTAACTGCAAATATAGCTCCAAAATTATGTTCTGATTTTCAAAAATTGTCAGTCTCCAATAATCAAGACGATATTAGCGAAGCTAGTAAATTAGATAGCATTTTGCAGTCAGTCCATAGTGCAATGTTTATTGAAAGTAACCCAAGTCCAGTCAAATATGCTGCAAAATTAATGAACTTATGCGATGATGCCGTAAGACTGCCTTTAGTAAAAACATCTGATAATGCCAAACCTATAATTCAAAAAGCTTTAGAATCAGCAAAATTGATTTAATGAATAAAAAAACCAATCCTGGTTTAAAGATTATTTGTTTAAACAGAAAAGCAAGTTACAATTATTTTTTTGAGGATCTTTTAGAGGCAGGTATTGTTTTGAAAGGATCTGAAATTAAATCTATAAGAGATGGTAAAGTAAATATCGCTGAGTCTTATGCTGTAGAAAAAAATGGTGAATTAATCTTAATTAATTCTCATATAGCATCTTATAAACAGGCAAGCTATTCAAATCACAATCCAACAGATGAAAGAAAACTTTTATTAAATAAAAAAGAAATCAAAAAATTGATCGGTAAAATGCAAAGAGATGGCTTTACAATAGTTCCTACAAAAATGTATTTTAAAAATGGAAAAGCAAAAGTTGAATTAGCTGTGGCAAAAGGAAAAAAACAATTTGACAAAAGAGCTACAAAAAAAAATAGAGATTGGAATCGTGATAAAGCAAGATATATCAGAAAATCAAGTTAGGAATATTTTTTTAGGCATAGGTTCAAACTTAGGAAATAGATTTTTAAATATAGAAAAAGCCAAATCTCTTTTAATTGAGCGCAAAATAAATCTAATTTCTGTATCAAATTATTATGAAACACCCTCTTGGCCAAATCCTAAGAACCCCAAATTTATCAATATTGTATTAAAAGTTAAGTGTTCATATAAACCTTTAGAATTGTTGAATTTATGCAAAATAATCGAGGCTAAGTTGGGAAGAAAAAAATCTCCTAAAAATTCACCTAGAGTTTGTGACATAGATATAATTGATTTTAATGGATTGGTATTTAATGAAAAACTAAAACTTCCTCATGCTATGATGCATCTGAGAAATTTTGTTTTAATTCCTTTGTTTGAAATTCAAAAAGAGTGGGTTCACCCTACTAAAAAAATGGATATAAAAAAGTTGATTTTATCCCTATCAAATAAAGATATTAGATCTATTAAACAAATTTGAATTAATGTTATAATAAAAAATGCTTAATTCGAATGATTTAATAAACAAGGTAAAAGTTTACAACAAGTTTTTAAATCCAGAAAGATTAGATAAAGCTTTTAATTTTGCTGTTAAAGCACACCAAAATCAAAAAAGAGCATCAGGAGATCCTTATTCAGTACATCCTATAGAAGTAGCAAATATTTTAACCGAACTAAAACTAGACAGCGCAACAATTACCACTGGTTTACTTCACGATACTATTGAAGACACCTTTGCTACATATGAGACTATCAAAAGTGAATTTGGTCATGAAGTAGCAGAATTAGTTAATGGTGTTACAAAAATTTCTGTTTTTGAAAATACAGCAGGGTCAAATTCAAAAGTAGAAAATTTTAGAAAATTAATTCTAGCCACATCAAAAGATATACGTGTTTTGTTAGTAAAAATTGCTGATCGACTTCATAATATGAGAACTATTAAAGCAATTCCTAAAGAAGAAAAGAGACAAAGAATAGCTCAAGAGACTATGGAAATTTATGCACCATTAGCTGACAGAATGGGAATGCATAGAATAAGAGATGAACTTGAAGATTTGTCTTTTGAAATTTTAAATAATGAAGCAAGAGAATTAATTAAAAAAAAACTTGATGAAATTAAATCAGATAAAAAAGATCTTTTTGAGTCTCTTTCTTTTGAACTAAGTGAAATTTTAAATGACAATTACATCAATGCTGAAATTCATGGTCGCGAAAAAACACCATTTTCAATTTGGCGTAAAGTTCAAAAAAAAAGAATTTCATTAGAGCAAATCACAGATATCATTGGATTTAGGATTACACTAAATTCTGTAGATGAGTGCTATAAAACTCTTGGTATATTTCATAAAAAATGGAACTGTATTCCAGGTAAGTTTAAGGACTATATATCTTCACCTAAAATAAATGGTTATAAATCACTGCATACATCTGTAATTGGCTCAAATAAAAAACCAATCGAAATTCAGATTAGAACACATGAAATGCATGAATTTGCTGAGAGAGGAGTAGCCTCACATTGGAAATATAAATCTTCTGAGAAATTTAATTCTTTAAGTTGGAAAGAGTATGACTGGTTAAAAGATCTTGTTGAAATTATTGAAAAAAATGAAAACCCTGAACATTCTTATGAGTATACAAAACTTCAAATGTTCCAAGAGAATGTATTCTGCTTCACGCCAAAAGGTTCAGTTATAAAATTACCAAAAGATGCTACACCAATAGATTTTGCATATGCTGTTCATACTAAAATAGGTAATACAGCTATAGGATGTGAAATAAATGGAAATAAATCAGAATTACAACACGTTTTAAGAAATGGAGACAGAGTTAATATAATTACATCTAAAAATCAGTCACCATCCCTGCATTGGATACCAACAACAAAAACAGGTAAAGCAAGGTCTGCTATTAGAAGATATTGGCACGACAAAGGTGAACAAAAAGAGGAGAAAATTAAGAAATATAATACAACCTTATGGATTTCATTGCCTGATCAACCAGGTCAATTGGGCGATATAAGTTCTTTGATTGGTAGTCATAAGCTTAATATTTCAAATGTTGAAATGGCAGGTAAAAATGCAAAGTATATCAACTTTAAATTTAGATTGATAATTACCAATTTAAAAAACTTCACAAATTTTATTGCAGAGCTTAAGCAAAAAGGTATAAAATTTAAGATAATTAGACACGAAGATAAAAGAAATGCTTTCACTCAAAAAATCCTTAGATATTTTAAAAAAGACTGATGCTCTTTTAGAGGGTCATTTTGTACTATCTTCAGGGTTGCATTCTTCAAAATACATTCAGTGCGCCAAATTATTAAGTTTCCCATATTTGGCAAATGAAATTTGTAAATCATTAGCTAACAAAATTAAAAAGAAACATAATAAAATTGACTTGATCTTAGCACCAGCAATGGGGGGTGTGATTATCGGTTATGAAATCGGTAAACTTTTAAAAAAAGAAACAATTTTCTGTGAACGAGTTAACGGTAAGTTTAAATTAAGAAGAGGATTTAATATTAAAAAAGGTGCCAATGTTCTAATTATAGAGGATGTTATAACAACAGGAAAATCTAGTTTAGAGTGTGTTAAATTGATAAAAAAAGCCAATGCCAAACTTTTGGGTTTTGCATCTATTATAGATAGATCAACAATTAAATCTCTTAAAATAAAAACAGGAATTATTTCACATTTAAAAATCGAAGTTCCAACTTATAGTGAAAAACAGTTACCACAAAAACTTAAGTCAATTCCTATCACCACACCAGGAAGTAGATTTATTAAGTGAAAAAATTAGGTGTAAATATAGACCATATAGCAACTGTCAGAAATGCTAGAGGCGAACATCATCCAGACCCATATTATGCAGCATTACAAGTTATCAAGATGGGTGCTGACTCAGTAACTATTCATTTAAGAGAAGATAGAAGACATATTAATGACTTAGATGCTAAAAAAATTTGTAAATCAAAAAAAGTTTTGGTTAATCTTGAAATTTCTATGAATGATCAAATTGTTAAAAATGCTTTAAAAATAAAACCTGATTATATTTGTTTTGTTCCTGAAAATAGAAAAGAGGTCACAACTGAAGGTGGATTAAATTTAATCAAAAATAAAAAAAAAATAAAACATATAATTGAAAAATTTAAAAAAAATAAAATTCGTACAAGTTTATTTATAAACCCATCCATTAGAGATATTAGAATGTCCAAGGAGCTTAATGCTGATTGTATTGAAATTCATACTGGTAAAATATCAAATCTAGTTAAGTCAAAGAAAAGATATAACGTTGAATTGGATAGAATAAAAAAGTGCTCAAAACTTGCAAAAAAACTAAACTTAGAAGTTCATGCTGGCCATGGATTAGATTATAAAACAACAAAAATATTATGCAAAATTAAAGAAATTAAAGAATTTAATATCGGTCATTTTATAATCGGAGAGTCTATTTTTTTTGGTTTATCAAGTGTAATAAAAAATTTTAAAAAGATAATTAAAAATTAATTTATGAAAATTCTTGGTATTGGCGTTGATATAATCGAAAATAAAAGAATTCAAAACTCAATTAAAAATCCAAAATTTAAAGATAGAATTTATAGTTCAAAAGAACTTAAATTTTCATCCTTATCCAAAAATAAAGTTGATTATTTTTCTAAAAGATTTGCGGCCAAAGAAGCTTTTGCTAAAGCTATAGGAACAGGATTTAGAAATAATTTAAATTTTAAAGATATAGAGGTAATGAATGATAAACTTGGAAAGCCTTATTATGTTAAAACAAAAAAAATCACCAAAATAATTAAGAAAAAATTTAATGTTAGAGATTTTAATTGTTTTCTATCAATTTCTGATGAAAAGAAATATTCAACAGCATTTACTATAATTCAAACAATATGAAACTAGACAAAGATTTTTTTTCTGAAAACATAAAAACGCTTTTTTATGCTTTAATCATTGCTATTGTAATAAGATCTTTGTTAATACAGCCGTTTTATATTCCATCATCATCAATGGAGCCAACATTACTTGTGGGTGATAGACTTTTTGTAACTAAGTATTCATATGGTTACAGCAAACACTCATTTCCATTTAGCCCACCCATTTTAAACAAAAGAATTTTATTTAATAGTCCAGAGAGAGGTGATGTAATAGTCTTTAAAACACCAGCAGATAACAGAACAGATTATATTAAAAGATTAATTGGATTACCGGGAGATAGAGTCCAGTTCATAGACGCTAATTTATATTTGAATAATAGTGAGATAATGAAATCTAGAGTTAAAAATAAGTTAGAAATAAATTGTGGTAGCAGAACTATTGATGTCTATAGATTTGAAGAAAAGTTATCTAATGGAAAAAAATTTCATACAGTTTATTTAAAAGATTATACCTATCAAAACTCAGATGTTTTTACAGTACCGGAGGATCACTATTTTTTTCTTGGAGATAACAGGGATTGTTCCAAAGATAGCAGATTTTTAACAAGTGTTGGCTATGTTCATAAAGATAATCTTGTTGGAAAAGCTCAATTTATTTTTTTTTCATCTGATAGAAAGATAGGAAGTATTTTTGCTTTTTGGAAATGGCCTAAATCAATTAGATTTAATAGAACTTTTAATCGAATTAATTAATGAATATTAATTATCAGGATTTACAAAAAAAAATTAATGTTAAATTTAAAAATTTAGATTTATTAATACATTCTCTTACACATAAAAGTTTTGATACAAACAAAAATAACGAAAAAATAGAATTTTTAGGAGATAGGGTTTTAGGATTAGTTATAGCTAAAAAACTTCTACAAGCTTATCCAGATGAAAAAGAGGGCACACTCGATAAAAAATTTGCATCCCTTGTGAACAAAAAAACATGTTTAGAGATAGCAAAAAAGATTAATTTAGAAAAATTTATTCTAACTTTTAATCCAAAAAATAAAAAAATTAAAATTGAAGATAAGATCGTGTCAGATGGTTGTGAAGCTTTAATTGGAGCAATATATCTTGATCAAGGCATAATTGTAGCTGAAAAAGTAATCTTAAATTTATGGAAGACTAAAATTAAGGAGAGTGTTGTTACACAAATTGATGCTAAAACAAAATTACAAGAGTTAGCGTTAAAAAATTTTAAAAAGCTACCTAGTTATAAACTTATCTCTAACACTGGACCTCGTCACAAACCGTCATTTAAAGTTGGTGTTAAACTTCCAAATTCAAAATATTTTTTTGGGTTAGGTAAATCAAAAAAAGAGGCTGAACAAAATGCTGCCATTGCATGTTTAAAAAGTATAAGATTATAAAATTATGAACTGGATTGATGAAGGTTTTTTAATTGGCAAAAATAGATATAGTGAGAATTCTTTAATTGCCGAATTATATACAAAAGATCATGGAAAAATATCTGGCATAATTTTTGGAGGCACATCTAAAAAAATAAAGAATTATCTTCAAATAGGAAATAGATTGCATGTTAACTATAATTCTAAAAGCGATAATAGAATTGGATATTTTAAAGTAGAGATTTTAAATGCTTACAGCCCTTTATATTTTGATCACAAGCAAAAATTATCATGTATTACATCTGCAACAAACTTGATCAAAATTTTAACTGCTGAGTCCCAAGCTAATATTCAAGTTTATAAGATAATAGAAAATCTTTTCTCAATTTTAAAAGATAAACATTGGTTAAAAAAATATATTTTTTGGGAATTGGATCTACTAAAAATTCTTGGATACGATCTTGAGCTAGAAAACTTTGTTGAAAAAGATATAGTTGAAAATAAAACTGTTTATTATGCAAGTTCTTCAACAGAAAAAAAATATGTGCCTAATTTTTTAATTGAAAAAGAATTGGAGGTAAGTGATTTAAAAACTTTGTTGAATGGCTTGAAGTTAGTTGGAGATTATCTCGACAAAACCATTTTAAAACCAAATAATTTAAATTATCCAAATAATAGATTGTTATTTATTAATTCTTTGAAGTAGTTATTTTATAATTTTATCAATTCTATCTGCATAATAACTAACGATAGCGTTAGCTCCAGCTCTTTTAAAAGCAACTAAGCTTTCAAAAACAGCGTCTTCATTAATTAATTTTTTTTGTATTGCATTTGAAATTAAACTGTATTCACCTGATACCTGATATGCAAATACTGGTATTTTAAATTTTTCTTTAATTGATTTAATAATATCCAAATAAGGCATCCCTGGCTTCACCATAACCATATCCGCACCTTCTTTAATATCTAGTGCAACTTCTCTAATAGCTTCGTCACTATTTCTAAAATCCATTTGATATGTTTTTTTATCTCCTTTTAGTGATCCTTTTGAACCTACAGCATCTCTAAATGGACCATAAAAACTTGACGCATATTTAGCTGCATAAGATAGGATCTGAACATTTTGAAATTTTGATTTATCCAAGGCTTTTCTTATTTTCCCAATTCTTCCATCCATCATGTCAGATGGTGCTAACACATCACAACCCATTTCAGCTTGTAACAAAGATTGGTTGATCAAAACTTCTATCGTTTCATCGTTTATAATTTGATTTGATTTTATTAAACCATCATGACCATGTGATGTATATGGATCCAAAGCTACGTCACACATTATTCCTATTTGATTTTTAAATTTTTTTTTAATTTCTATTATTGCTTTACAAACTAAGTTGTTTTCATTCAGTGACTCTGATCCAATTTCATTTTTTAAATTACTTTTAGTTTTAGGAAAAAGAGCTACCATTGGTATTTCTTTTTTAATTGCTCTATCTATAATTTGAGACAATCTGTTAATTGTATATCGATAAACACCAGGCATTGATTTTATTGATTCTTTTTTATTAGACCCATCTATTAGAAAAATAGGTAATATGAAGTCACTTGGACTTAATGTATTTTCTTGGATTAATTTTCTAGACCAAGAATACTTCCTATTGCGTCTAAGTCTCAAGTTTGGATATTTTCCTATTATCATGTTTTAATTTTTCTTTCAAAATGCGACAAATGTAATATACAAATATAGCTTAAAAAGGGTATTAAACAATTATTAAGGGTAAAAATATAAATATTATGACGCTAGATTTCCAAGATTTTCAAAAACAAGACGTAAATTTTGACATTAAAGAATTACAAAAAGCATATAATGAAATTGTAAAGATTAAGAATTTTGATGGTCCCGAAGGTATTACTAACTTTGGAGCTATATCTTTAACTCAAATTCCTGGCGATCCTGAGTCAATAAAAGGGCACAAAGCGAGAGGAGTTTTTTGGACTTACCCAGACTCTTCAGGAAAAGAACAAATTAGAGACGAGAAGATAAACGAGTCTGCTTATTCAGAATTTATTGACGATTATAAAAAAACTTATTTTAAAGAAGTTTTTGATGTGTTGTCATCAAAATATAAATTAGGGAGAATTAGAATTTTATTAAAACAACCAAGATCTACTTTAAGTTGGCACAGAGACCCAGAGCCACGATTACACATTCCGATAATTACAAACCCTGGATGTCATATGGTTATAGATAATGTCGCAAAACATTTGCCTGCTGATGGTTCTGTTTGGATTACAAATAATACTAAATATCATAATGCATTTAATGGTGGTGAAGAAAATAGAATTCACCTAGTTGCTTGCGTATTAGATCATAAATTTAATTAATTTGAAAAAAATATATATTTCATCAGACCACGCTGGTTATAAATTAAAAGAAGTTATAAAATCACACTTATCAAAAAAAAAATATCCTTTCAGGATATGGGCCCTTATAATGATGACAGTGTTGATTACCCTGATTTTGCTCATAAAGTAGCCAGAAAAGTTAAAACTAATAAAAATAATGTTGGTATTTTGGTTTGTGGCTCAGGCATGGGGATGAATATTGCGGCGAATAGACATAAAAATATTCGTGCAGCACAATGTTTTAATTTGAAATCAACAAAATTATCGAGATTGCATAATGATGCAAATATCATTACATTAGGCTCTAGGTTATTGACTAAAAGAATTGCTTTAAGTTGTGTAAGTGTTTTTTTAAATACTAAATTTGATGGTGGAAGACATTTAAAAAGAATAAAGAAAATATAATTATGTCTAGTGAAAAAAATTATATAAATGATAGTTACAGAAGTTTTTTTGAAGATAGTTTGTCATTAAAAGATCCGGAACTTTATAAAGCTATCAAAGATGAATTAATCAGACAACAACAACATATAGAGCTAATAGCCTCTGAAAATATAGTTTCTCAAGCAGTTCTGGAAGCTCAGGGTTCAGTTTTAACAAATAAATATGCAGAAGGTTACCCTGGTAAAAGATATTATAATGGCTGTGAACATGTTGATGTTGCTGAAAATTTAGCAATAGAGAGATTAAAAGAATTATTTAATTGCAAATTTGCAAATGCTCAACCTCATTCTGGTGCTCAGGCAAATGGTGCTGTATTTTTAGCTTTACTGAATCCAGGTGATACTTTTATGGGAATGAGTTTAAATTCTGGAGGTCATATTACACATGGGTTAAAAATTTCAATGTCAGGTAAATGGTTTAATGCAATTGGATATGATGTAGATAAAGATTCTGAACTTATTGATTATGATAATGTTGAAAAACTTGCTTTGGAGCATAAACCAAAATTAATCATAGCTGGTGGTAGTGCTTATTCAAGAGTTATCGATTTTAAAAGATTTAGAGAAATTGCAGACAAAGTAGGCGCATACCTGATGGTTGATATGGCACACTTTTCAGGTCTAGTTGCTGGTCAAGGGTATCCTAATCCTTGCGAACATGCTCATGTAGTTACCTCAACGACCCACAAAGTATTTAGAAGTGCAAGAGGTGGTATAATACTTACTAATCATGAAGAGCTTTCTAAAAAATTTAATACTGCTGTATTTCCAGGTTATCAAGGTGGACCTTTAATGCATATCATAGCAGCTAAAGCTGCTGGATTCTTAGAGGCATTACAACCAGAGTTTAAAGATTATATTAAATCGGTTTTATCAAACGCTAAAATATTAGCAGAGACTTTAAAAAATAACGGTTTCAAGATTTATTCGGATGGAACTGATACCCATTTAATGTTGGTAGACTTAAGACCTTACAATGTTAAAGGAAACTTAGCAGCAGAAAGTTTATCAAGAGCAAATATAACTTGTAATAAAAATGGAATTCCTTTTGATGCAGAAAAACCCATGATCACATCAGGTATTAGACTAGGTACGCAAGCAGCAACTACTAGAGGTTTTGGTTTAAATGAATTTAAAACTGTAGGTGAGCTGATAACTAGAAATTTAAAAGGATTATCAGAAAATCCAACTGATAATTCTAAGATTGAAAATGAAGTTAAAAATGAAGTTATTTCTTTAACCTCATCATTTCCAATATATAAGAACTTATAGTAAATGATTTGTTCAATTTGTAAAAAAGGTGAAACCTCAGTTGTTGACTCTCGTCCTACAGAAGACGGTACTGCTATTAGAAGAAGAAGACTTTGCGTTTGCGGAGCTCGTTTTACAACATTTGAAAGAGTCCAGTTTAGAGAAATTATGGTTGTAAAAAAAAATGGAAGAAAATCTTCCTTTGATAGAGATAAATTATCTAAATCAATTTATATCGCTCTTAAAAAACGACCTATAGACACAGAAACGGCTGAAAAATTTATAAGCAAGATTTCAAGAGCTTTAGAAGAACTTGGGCAAAGTGAAATTTCAACAAATACGATTGGTACAATGGTGATGGAAGGTCTTAAGGAATTGGATCCTGTTGCATATGTTCGATTTGCTTCAGTTTATAGAAACTTTAGAGAAGAAAAAGATTTTGTACAATTTGTTGACAAACTTGATGTCTACAAAAAAAGATAAATTTTCAATAAAAGATAAACTATATATGGAGCTTGCTCTTGATTTAGCAAAATCTCGAGAGGGTCACACAGGACCAAATCCTTCTGTAGGTTGTGTAATTGTAAAAGATGACAAAATAATATCTATTGGTCAAACATCTTTAAATGGAAGACCACATGCTGAATATAATGCAATTAAAAATTGTTATGAAGATCTCCAGGGTTCAAAAATGTATGTAACGTTAGAACCATGTTGTCATCAAGGTATTACATCACCATGCACATCAGTAATTATTAAGTCAAAAATTAGTGAAGTTATTTATTCAATAAATGATATCGATAGAAGAGTGAGAGGAAAATCAAAAAAAATTTTAAATTCAAAAAAGATTATTGTTAAAACAGGCTTACTTAAAGATAAAATTAAAGAATTCTATAATTCATATTTTTATAATAGAAAATATGAACTACCTTTTGTAACAGGTAAAATCGCGATATCAAAAAATAATTTAATTTATAGTAAAGGGAATAAAAGAATAACGAATTATCTATCAGATAATTTTACTCATCTATTAAGGTATAAAAATGATTCTATTATGGTTTCTTACAAAACTCTCAATAAAGATGATTCAAAATTAAATTGTAGATTAAAAAATGTAAAAAATTTCTCACCCAAAAGAATTATCTTAGATAATAAATTAAATCTTAATACACAAAGTTTTTTATTTAAAAGTATTAAAAAAAACAACACTATAGTTTTTTATAATGAGGCAAATAAATCAAAAATTAAAGAATTTAAAAAAAATAAGATTAGATTAATAAAATCAAAATTATCCAAAGATAAAAAATTTGATATGAAGGTTATCTTTAAAAAAATATATGCTTTAGGGACAAGAAATATTTTGATCGAAGGAGGAAATGAATTAACAACTCATCTTGTCAATAAAAGATTATTTAATAAGTTTTATTTGTTCAAAAGTAAAAAAATCTTATCTAAACTCTTTGAGCATAAGGAGTTTACTGCCTTAAAAGATCTAAAAAAAAATTATAAAAATAGATTAAATTTAAAATTAAATTTTGGTAAAGATGCGATAACTTTGTATAAAAATTAAAATGTTTAATGGAATAATATATAACCAGGGCACAATATTAAAAATATTAAAAAGACCGAAGGGTATTAATATATTTGTAAAAAGTAATTTTAAGTTAAATAAAAAAGACATCGGTTTGTCAGTTGCTTGTGATGGAGTTTGTCTTACTTTAATTTCATTTAAATCAAAATTAATGGAATTTTATCTCTCAAACGAAACTCTTGTTAGATCTAAATTCAAATTTTTAAAAAATAATGATATTTTAAATCTTGAGTTACCATTAAGTTATGGAACAAAAATTTCAGGACACATATGTCAAGGCCACGTAGATACTGTTGCGCGTGTATTAAACATTAATAAAATTGATAAATCTTATCTATTTGAATTCCAAATTCCAATTAAAGAACGAAAAAACTTAATTGAAAAAGCATCAATATGCGTAAATGGTATATCTCTTACAATATCAAAAGTTTCAAAAAAAGGCTTTCAAATTTGGGTTATACCTCACACATACAATGAAACAAATTTAGCAGCTCTTAAGAAAAATGATCTTGTTAATATAGAGATAGATATCTTATCTAAATACGTTAGAAATTATTTTAATGACAAAAAATAATTTTGCATCAATCGAAGCCATCATCAATGTAGCTAAAAAAGGCGGCATGTTCATTCTTGTTGACGATGAAAAAAGAGAAAATGAAGGAGATTTGATTATCTCAACATCTAATTCAAATGCAAAAAATATAAATTTTATGGCCAAGTATGGTAGAGGTTTAATTTGTTTAGCATTAGACACTGTTCAAGCTAAAAGATTAAATTTATCTTTAATGTCATCTAACAATCAATCTCGAAACAAAACTGCCTTTGCAATATCAATTGAAGCAAAAAGGGGTATTACCACAGGAATTTCAGCAAAAGATAGAGCCAAAACAATTAGTATCGCATCAAAAAAAAATGTTAAGAAAAGCGATATTGTTTCACCTGGTCATATATTTCCAATAATAGCAAAAGACGGGGGTGTTTTGGTTAGAGCTGGACACACAGAGGCTTCTGTAGACATATCTAAATTAGCCAAAAAAAATAATTCAGCAGTAATTTGTGAAATTATGAATGAAGATGGAACAATGGCTAAAGGCCAAAATCTATTTGATTTTGCAAAAAGACATAAATTAAAGATTGGTAAAATTGAGGATCTAATTGCTTACAGATTAAAAAAAGAAAAATTAATCAAATTAAAAAAACAAAGTTTTATCATAGTTAAAAATCAAAAATACAAAATACGAATTTATGAAAATCTTCTTGATGGATCAGAACATTTTGCCCTAATTAAAGGAACTATAAAAAAAAGTATAACGCCAAGAGTAAGAGTTATTTCGTCTAATGTTGTGCAAAATTATTTAATAAACCAGCAATTACCAAATTCTTTTAATAAGACACTTAATTATTTTAAAAAATTTAACAGTTGCGTTCTAATATTTATAAAAGATACTAATTTAAGATCTGTTACCCAAACTTTAAAAGACTATAAAAATAAAGATTTTTATAAAAAAGGAAAAGATAAATTAATTAGAAATTATGGTATTGGTGCTCAGATAATTAAAGATTTAAAAATAAAAAACATGACCTTAATTACAAAATCTCCTAAAAAAGTTATAGGTTTAGATGGTTATGGTATAAGAATTACTAAACAAGAAATAATTTGATGAAAAAAAAATGTTTAATAGTTGTGGCAGATTACTATAAGGATATAGCAAAAGGTCTTCTTGATAGTGCTTTAAAATTAATCCCAAAATCTAACATTGTTAAGATTGTTCGTGTTCCAGGTGTTTTTGAAATACCAGTAACAATATCAAAAAATATTAAAAAATATGACGCTTTTTTAGCACTTGGCTGTGTTATTAAAGGTGAAACTCCTCATTTTGATTTCATATCTCAAGCTTCGACAAATGCTATTATGGATTTATCTGTACTTAACAAAAAACCAATTGGAAATGGAATTATAACTTGTTTAAATATGAGTCAGGCTAAATTCAGAAAAAAAAAGGGTGCTGAAGCAGCTATGGCGGTAAATTCAATTTTATCCCAAAAATGAAAACTCACTATAATCCAAAAAATAATCCAAGAGTAATTATAATCCAAAAACTATATGGTAAATTTTATAATGAAGACAATGATATAGAATTTCCAAAACATAGATTTAAAAAATTTATTAAAGATATTGTTTTTGGAACAATAGAGCGCAATGATCTAATATTAGATGAATTAAATAATAAGCTTGGAGATGAGTTTGTTTTAGACAATTTAGATAAAGTTTTTCAAACTATATTAAAAGCAGCAACATATGAATTTTTATATAAACCAAATATTTCTATCAATATCATAATCAAAGAATATTTAGACTCATCAAATTTTTTTTTAGAAGATTCTCAGACTAAATATCTGAATGCATTATTGGACAATGTTGGAAAAAAATTAAGAACTTCAAATGCGTGAATTTGAGTTAATTAAAAAGTATTTTTCAAAATTATCTAAATCAAATAAATCTTCATTAAATTTAAATGATGATGTTTTCTTTGATAAAAATAGATCTCTTGTTATCTCAATTGACACATACAATGAGGGGGTTCATTTCCTAAATTTTAAAAGACCAGATTTAGTTATTAAAAAGATTTTGAGATCATCTATTTCTGATCTAATTTGTAAAGGTGTTTCTCCAAAATATTATTTTATATCAGGCAGTGGCAATAAAAAAACATTTACAAATAAAAATTTATCAAAAATTTCAAATTCATTAAAACACGAGCAAAATAAATATGGAATTTTTTTATGTGGAGGTGACACAACTTTTTCAAACAAATTAAGTTTTTCAATAACTTCTGTTGGTTTTTCAAAAAAGATTATTTTTAGAAATAAAGCAAAACTTAATGATGACATATATGTAACTGGTAATCTTGGCGATAGTTTTGTTGGTTTAAAAATTTTACAAAATAAAATTAGTTCAACAAAAATAATTGAAAATTATTTTGTAAAAAAATACTTCGAACCTGATATTCAAATAAAGTTAACAACGGCATTATTAAGATTTGCTAACTCATCAATAGATGTATCTGATGGTCTGATAGATGATCTTGAAAAAATGATAAATAAACAGAGATTATCATATAAAATTTATGAGGAAAAAATTCCAATATCTAAAAATTTGAACTCTTTTCTTAAAAAGAATAAACTTAGAAAATCAAATTTTATATCAAATGGAGATGATTATCAGATTTTATTTACGGCCGGCGTTGACAAATCCAGAATCATTTTACGCACATCAAGAAAACTTGGTATCAAAATAACCAAAATTGGTAAAATTACTTCAAATAAGAAAAAATCAGCTATCATGAGTAAAAAAGGTCAGCATTTACTTGTTAAAAGTCATGGCTATGAACACCAATTCTAAAAGTTAATTATTGTCTTTTTTAGCTTTTTTTGTATTGTCCGGGCTTAAAATTTAACAACTAACAACCTTAAGGTTTATATGAGCGCAACAGTCGAGACTATTTTATTATACACAATCGGAGCTGGTTTTTTATCTATAGTTTATGGATTTTTTACTGGAAAAAATATTTTAAATCAAAGTGCAGGTAATGCAAAAATGCAAGATATAGCATCTGCAATTCAAATTGGTGCTAAAGCTTATCTAGCAAGACAATACAAAACAATAGCAATTGTTGGTGTAGTTGTTCTAGTAATTGTAAGTGTTGCTTTCAGTCCTTTAGTAGGTTTAGGATATTTAGTTGGTGCTACGTTATCTGGTATTGCTGGTTATGTTGGTATGCTTGTCTCTGTTGAAGCCAATGTTAGAACAGCAGAAGCTTCTAGAAAAGGTCTTGCTCAAGGTTTATCTGTTGCATTTAAATCAGGCGCTGTAACAGGCATGTTGGTTGCAGGGTTAGCGTTGTTGGCTATCGCTGTTTATTATTATTATTTATTAAAATTTAATATTGACGAAAGAGAAATAGTTAATGCTCTTGTTGCATTAGGTTTTGGTGCTTCTCTTATTTCAATTTTTGCAAGATTAGGTGGTGGAATATTTACTAAAGGTGCTGATGTAGGCGCTGACTTAGTAGGTAAAGTTGAAGCTGGTATTCCAGAGGATGATCCTAGAAACCCTGCTGTAATTGCTGATAACGTTGGAGATAATGTTGGTGATTGTGCTGGAATGGCTGCTGATTTATTTGAAACCTATGCAGTTACAATAGTTGCAACAATGGTTTTGTCATCAATTTTCTTTCAAGGAGATATGAGTATGATGATTTATCCACTAACAATTGGTGGTGCTTGTATCTTAACTTCAATTTTAGGAACATTTTTTGTTAAACTTGGAAAAGACAAAAATGTAATGAATGCTTTATATAAAGGTTTTGTTGTATCCGCTATTTCTTCAATAGTAATTTTATACCCAGTGACAGATCATGTAATTGGATTTGCTACTGAATACAATGTTAACGGAAAAAATTTTACTGGAATGAGCTTGTATTACTGTGGAATAATTGGTCTTATAATTACTGGTTTATTAATCTGGATCACTGAATATTACACAGGTACGAATTATAGACCTGTTAAATCTGTTGCTGCTTCGTCGACAACAGGTCATGGAACTAATGTTATCCAAGGTTTAGCTGTCTCTATGGAAGCAACTGCTGTTCCTGCGTTAATTATTGTTGCTGGAATTTTAGCCACAAATTCAATTGCAGGACTTTTTGGTATAGCTATTGCTGTAACTACTATGTTAGCTTTAGCTGGTATGGTTGTTGCCCTTGATGCTTATGGACCAGTTACTGATAACGCTGGTGGAATTGCTGAAATGTCTAACTTAGATAAAAAAGTTAGAAAAACAACTGATGCTCTTGATGCTGTTGGTAATACCACTAAAGCTGTTACTAAAGGCTACGCTATCGGATCAGCTGGTTTAGGTGCTCTAGTTTTGTTTGCGGCCTATGTAGAGGATATTAAACATTTCTCTGGTGTAGCTGGCTCTAAATTAGAAGGAATTGTTGTAACTTTTGATTTATCAAATCCTTACGTAGTTGTTGGTTTGTTAATAGGTGGAATGCTTCCATACTTATTTGGTTCTATGGGGATGCAAGCTGTTGGAAGAGCAGGTGGTGCCGTTGTTATAGAAGTTAGAAGACAATTTAAAAAATTTCCTGGTATTATGAAAAGAAAACAAAAACCAGATTATGCCAAATTAGTTGATCTTTTAACTGTTGCAGCAATTAAAGAGATGATTATACCATCTTTGTTACCTGTCTTATCCCCAGTTGTTCTTTACTTTATAATACTTGCCATTGGTGGACAAGTTGCTGCATTAGCCGCTGTTGGTGCAATGTTGTTAGGAGTAATTATTACAGGATTATTTGTTGCAGTTTCAATGACTGCAGGTGGTGGTGCCTGGGATAATGCTAAAAAATATATTGAGGATGGAAATCATGGTGGAAAAGGTTCGGAAGCTCATAAAGCTGCTGTAACTGGCGACACTGTTGGTGATCCATACAAAGATACAGCTGGTCCTGCGGTTAACCCAATGATTAAAATTACCAACATAGTAGCTCTGCTTTTGTTAGCAGTTATCGCTGGCTAATTTCTTTACGTTTTTTGGCCCTCACACCAAGAGGGTCATTAACTTTTTGTCTTAAACTAGACATAAAGTCATAAATGAAGGAATTTTTCTTAAATTTTTTTCCTGTTGTATCCTTAGAAATTTTAATTTTTTTCATATCTTTATGGTTATAAAAAATTTTTTTTTTAAAATTCCATAATTGTCAATTTCTAATACCAATATATCGTTTTTATAAACTTTCATCCTACCTAGGTTTTTTAATTCAGATTGAGTTTGTTTTCTCTCTATATAAATCCACACATCATTATCAAATTTACTTTTTGTGGATGGTGATCCCAAAATTGTCCTAATATCATTTTTATTGGATTTATTAACTATTAATGATGCCTGTTGTTTTTCTAAAAATGGAACACCATGATGATTAATTACTTTTTTCCCACTACAATTTGAAACTATTAATGTAAGAAAAATTATATATAATATTTTGAACATGAGTGAAAAATATCTTTATATTTATAACAATTTGATTAATTTCACTAGAAATAAAGATCTATATAAATCTCTAGATCGAAATGATAATTTCTCAGATCGTTTAACCTTATTTTTACTGCATTTTGCTTTTTTTTTAAAAAATTTTAAAAATGAAGAAAATAGGATTATTTTACAAGAAATTTATGATTTTAACTTCAGACAACTTGAACTTAGTATAAGAGAAATAGGCTATGGAGATCAATCAATTAATAAAAAAATGAAAGATTACGTAAATTTATTTCATTCTATGGTTTCTGAAATTCATTTTTGGAAAAAATTACTAAGAACCCAGAAACTTGAAAAGTTTGCAATTTTTTTAACTGATTTTAAAGAAATTGATCAATTACTTGATTATTTTGAAATTTTTGATGAAAATTTATCAAAAAAAACTTTGAATTCTTATTTAAAAAGTGTAAGTAACCCATAATTATGGCTGTACCAAAACGTAAACAAACCCCGTCCAGAACTGGAATGAGAAGAGCTCAAACGATGAAATATTCAACAAAGAATATAGTTGAAGATAAAAAATCTGGTGAGTATCGGTTATCCCATCATTTAGATTTAAAAACTGGAATGTATAAGGGTAGACAAGTTTTAGACCCTAAAGAATAATATAAATCTAAAATGACAGATCTGATTAAAGTTGCAGTAGATGCAATGGGTGGTGATAATTCTCCTAAAAAAATTATTGATGGCATATTGCTAAACCATAAATCAAATAAAAATGTATTTTATAAAATTTTTGGAGATAGAGATAAGATTATAAATTTAATTGGAGATAAAATAAATAATGAATTTTATGAAATCATCCACACAACTGATGTTGTTAAAAGTACTGATAGCCCACTAGAGGGCGCTAAAAGAGGTAAAAATACAAGTATGTGGTTAGCAATAGATAGTGTTAAGAAAAAGGAAGCGGATATTGTAGTATCAGCAGGTAACACTGGTGCTTTACTTGTTATTTCAAAACTAAATCTTAAGATGATAGAAAATATTGATAAGCCAGCTTTGTCAGCTTTATGGCCAAATAAAAAAGGAATGAGTGTTGTATTGGATTTGGGTGCAAATATTGAATGCAGTTCTAAAAATTTATTTGATTTTTCTATAATGGGTGCGTCTCTTTATACTTCGTTATATCCTGGTGATAAACCAAACGTAGGTTTGCTAAATATTGGATCAGAAGAATTAAAAGGAAATGAAACAATTAAAGAAACTTATCAAACTTTAAATGATAAGAAATCTGAAAATTATAATTTTTCTGGCTATATAGAGGGTAATCACTTGATGGATGGAGAAGTCAATGTAATTGTTTCTGATGGTTTTACAGGAAATGTAGCTTTAAAAACAGCTGAGGGCACTGCCAATTTTATTACTAGTGAACTTAAAAAAGCTATGACCGGATCAATAATTGGAAAAATCTCATCTTTATTAAATATTTCAAATTTGAAAAAATTTAAAAAACGCTTAGATCCAAGACTTTATAATGGAGCTATTTTTATTGGACTTGACTCACCAGTCGTAAAAAGTCACGGTGGAACTGATTTTATTGGTTTTTCAAACTCTTTAGATGTTTGTCATAGAATTGTAAAAGGTAATTTGATAGAAAAGATTAAGCAAAATATTTAAACTAATGAGAATAAACTTAACTAAAAAAAACTTAGTTAATTTAGTATATATGCGGCTAGGTTTTTCAAAACAAATCTCTGAAAATCTTATTGAAGATTTCTTAGCAACAATTGTCACAAATATTAAACAAGAAAAAAAATTAAAATTATCTAAATTTGGAACTTTTTCTATTAGACAAAAAAAATCTCGAATAGGCAGAAACCCAAAAACTAAAGAGACTAAAATGATTTCTTCTAGAGATGTTGTGTTGTTTAAGCCATCAAAAGAATTTAAAGAATTTATAAATTTAAAAGATAATGGATAAATCTGACAGTGCTTACAAAACAATAGGCGAGGTTGCAAAAATATTAAATCTAAAATCTAATAAAAAAGGTATTCTCCCAACTCATACGATTAGATTTTGGGAAACTCAATTTAAGCAAATTAAACCTAAAATCTTAAACTCAAACAGAAGATATTATGATGAAAACTGCATTAATCTTCTTAAAAAAGTTAAATTTCTTCTTAAAGAACAGGGCATGACAATTAATGGTGTAAAAAAGATCCTAAATGGAGGCGAGTCTTTAGAACTTGACGAAATTGCAAATAATTCTATAAAAGCTGATAATTTAAGAAATAAATTAGTTAAAATTTCTAAAATTGTTAAAAACTTAAAAAATTTAAAATAATATGGCAAAAAAAACGCACGTAAAAGTTAGACTTGTTCCAGAATCAAAACCTGACAGTCCATTCTTTTATTATGTTAAAAAACCTGCTGGCGGTGAAAAAGCTAAAGTAAAACTGTCTGCTAAAAAATATAATCCTGAAACTAGAAAACACGAAACTTTCGTGGAAAAAAAACTTCCACCACACAGTAAGTAATTATTTTTTTTTAAAATTTCTTCTCTCGTAGTCGATATACGACCAGATCATATTTTTCCAAATTCTATTAGTGATTTTTGGATCGATTTTTAATTTTTTTGATTTTCCTTTAATTTTATTAAGGATAAAATTAATTCTTTTTTGGTCAACTATTTCTTTTTTAAACTCTTTTAACTTAAGCACTTCTTTCACAAGGCCTGTTCTGTATTTAATAAGAGAAAGAAGCTTATTATCAAGTTTATCAAGCTTAACTCTAATTATATTTAATTTTTTTTTGTTATTAGGCGACATTTAATTTATTGGATTAATTAATAATTATTATATTTATCTACACATGTACAGTGCGAATAGTCATATAAATTATCAATTAAAAATTTGGTTACTTATATTATTGTTATTGATTATTTTGATTATCTTAGTAGGTGGACTAACAAGATTAACAGATTCAGGTCTGTCCATTACTACATGGGAATTATTTGCAGGTTTTCTTCCCCCTTTAACAAATGATAAATGGATAGATTATTTTAATCTTTATAAGACAATCCCGGAATATCAGGAACAAAACTTTAATATGACTTTAGATGAGTTTAAATTAATTTTTTGGTGGGAATGGACTCATCGACAACTAGGTCGACTAATTGGTTTGATTACATTGTTACCGCTTCTGTATTTTGCAATTAAAAATGGTTTATGGGTTGTAAAAAGATATGGCATAATTTTTATTTTAGTTTGTTTGCAAGGATTTTTAGGATGGTACATGGTATCCAGTGGTTTAGTAAATAGAATTGATGTCAGTCATTATAGATTATCTATACATTTGTTTACAGCCTTTATTATTCTTTCAATTGTTTTTTGGAATGTTTTAAAATTGACCAAACTACAAATTAATCAAATTTCTATTAAATTATTTTTTATTAAATTTTTTCTTGTTTTGCTATTTATACAATTAATTATTGGTGCTTTTGTATCAGGTATGGATGCTGGAACTATTTATAATACATGGCCTTTAATGGGCGCTTCTTATTTTCCAGATGATAGTAAAATGATTGAATTTTTAAACATTTCTGTTTTTGATAATCCTTCTATTGTACAATTTTTACATAGAAATTTAGCTTACCTAATTATGATAGTTTATATTTTTCTGTTAATTTCTATTTTTAAGGAGACAAATAAAATATTTAGAAAACCAATTTTAATTATTGGGATAAGTTTGTTTTTACAGGTTGTGTTAGGAGTATTAACTATTTTATCTGGAGTAAAGATTATATATGCATCTTTACACCAGATAAATTCTATTTTGATAATATTATCGACTTTATATTTCCTCTACATATCCAGGTATGAGGAAAAAACTAATTAGTTTCTATCTGTTGACATATAAAACTCAAATTAACTAACAGCTTTTAATTTACCTTTAGAAGAATTCTCTAAAGCTTGATCCAAATCATCAATGATATCGTCTATATGCTCCAAACCAATACTCAATCTTACATAACCAGGTGTTACTCCAGCTGCAGCTAACTCATCTTCAGTAAGTTGACTATGTGTTGTTGTTGCCGGATGAATTGCTAAGCTTCTAGCATCACCAATGTTTGCAACATGGTAGAACATTTTCAAAGACTCAATAAATCTTTTTCCTGCTTCAATACCTCCAGCTAGTTCAATGCCAACTAGCGCACCATAACCACCTTTAAGATATTTTTTAGCTCTACTATTTATTTCATCATTATGTTCAGTAGCATAAATCACTTTATCGACCGCTTTATGTTTCTTTAAATAATCAACAACTTTAGAAGCATTTTCACAATGTTGTTTCATTCTTAAAGCTACGGTTTCTAAACCTTGAATTACGCCAAAGGCATTATCAGGTGATAGTGCTGAGCCAAGATCTCTTAAAATTGTTACTCTTGCTCTTACTGCAAAAGAAACATTAGCACCTGTAAGTTCTGGAACAGCTTTTCCCCAAACTACACCTCCATAGCTAGCATCAGGTTCGTTGAAAAGAGGTTGCCTTTTTGGATCTGCTGTCCAATCAAAATTACCACCATCAACTAAAGCTCCACCAACAACAGTTCCGTGACCTGCTATATATTTTGTCAGCGAATAAACCACAACAGCAGCCCCATGTTCTAATGGCTTACAAATTACTGGTGCAGCTGTATTATCAACAATAAGTGGTATATTGTATTTTCTTCCAATATCTGAAACTTCTTTGATAGGAAAAGCTCTTAAATATGGATTTGGTAAAGTTTCTCCATAAAAAGCTCTTGTTTTATCATCTATAGCTTTTTCAAAGTTTTTTGGATCAGAAGGGTCAGCATATCTTACTTCAATACCAAGTTTGCTTAAAGTATGCGTGAATAAAGATACAGTTCCACCATAAAGATCTGTTGAACTAACAATATTATCTCCAGCTTGAGCAACATTTAATATTGCAAAAGTTGAAGCTGTTTGTCCTGATGAAACGGTTAAACTTGCTAAGCCACCATCAAGTGCCGCCAGTCTTTTTTCCAATACATCATTGGTTGGGTTCATGATTCTTGTGTAAATATTGCCAAACTCTTTTAATGCAAACAGGTTGGCTGCATGCTCCGTGCTATTGAATTGATATGATGTAGTTCTATAGATAGGAACTGCTACAGCATTTGTTGCAGTATCACTTCTGTAGTCTCCACCATGAATTGCGATAGTTTCTGGATTATTTCTTTTTGTACTCATTTTTACTCCTTTTTTAGTGCTTTAACTTAATGTAAGGCGCACAATACAGTTCAAATGCCTACCGATAATGATGTGTAAATTCCTGTTTAGCAGTTTTATGCCCGCAATAGGATCAAATCGGCTTGAACCTTTTAGCAGATAAGTATTGTAATGCAAGCCAAATATCAAATTGACTTTGCAATTAATAATAGTATTAATCCTGGCACAATGACAAAATTTGTAAAAAAAGACCAAGTAACATCATCATGGTTCGAGATAGACGCAACTAATGCTGTTGTTGGTAGATTAGCAACTGTTATTTCAAAAATTATTCGTGGCAAAAACAAAACTACTTATACTCCTCATATGGACCATGGTGATTTTGTTGTAGTTAAAAATATCGAACAAGCAAAATTTACTGGAAAAAAATTTGAGGATAAAATCTATTATAGACACACTGGCCACCCAGGTGGAATTAAAGAAACTACACCTGAGAAATTACACGAAAAAAAACCAGGTGAAACTTTAAAGCTTGCCGTAAAAAGAATGCTTCCTGGTGGAGTGTTAGGCAGAAAACAATTAACTAAATTAAAAATTTATACAGGTAGTGATCACCCACATTCTGCACAAAATCCTCAAATTATTGAGTTAGGCAAATTAAACAGCAAAAACTTAGTTAGAAACTAATATGGAAAATACTCAAACAGCATCAAAAACACCTAAACTAAAATTAGACTTTAAAGACAGTAAGTATGCAACGGGCAGAAGAAAAACTTCAATTGCAAAAGTTTGGTTAAAAAAAGGTTCAGGAAAGATTTATGTAAATGGAAAATTATTTAATGAATATTTCTCAAGTGAATTTCATCATCTTCAAATTACTAGACCTTTTGATATAATCAAACAATCTACTGACTATGATGTTAGATGTAGTGTTAGTGGGGGAGGTCCAACTGGTCAAGCAGGTGCCTTAGTTCATGGTATTTCTAAAGCTTTAGTTATGTTTGATGAAAATTTTAAATCTACATTAAAAACCGAAAAACTTACAACCAGAGACTCTAGAGCAGTTGAAAGAAAAAAACCTGGTAGAAGAAAAGCTAGAAGAAGCTTCCAATTCTCTAAAAGATAATTCTTTTTTAATTTTAAACTGTTATAATAAATTATGCCTAAGCTTAATGCATTGGTTGCTGGTTCAACTGGATATATTGGAGTTCAATTAATTAAATTATTAATTAAACACAAATTTATAAACATAAGATTTCTATGCGGAAATAGTTCTGTAGGAAAAAATATTTCTAGTTATGACAAATCTCTTTCAGGAAAAAAATTACCAAAAATTATTAAATTTAATAAAAAACTTTTAAAAGATGTTGATGTAGTTTTTACGGCATTACCCAATGGAGAAGCACAAGATATTTCAAAAAATTTAACAAAAAATATCACTTTAATTGATTTGGCGGCTGATTTTAGATTAGAAAAAGGATCAGAATATTTAAAATGGTACAAACAAAAACACAGAGCAGTAAATTTAATTAAGAAAAGTATATACTGTCTTCCTGAAGTTAACGGAAAAGACTTAAGTAAATACCAGATCGTATCTTGTCCTGGTTGTTATCCAACTTCAATACTTTTACCCTTAATTCCTCTTTTTAAAAAAAACTTAGTTAAAGTTAACAATATAATAATGGACTCTAAATCTGGATATTCAGGAGCTGGTAGAGGTGTCCATGAAAAATATAAAGATAAAAATCTATATGAGTTTTTGAGTGCTTATGGTGTTGGCTTTCATCGACATAATTCAGAGATCGATCAAATGTTAAAAAAATTTACTAAAAAGAAATTAAGTTTTAATTTTACACCTCATTTAACTCCTATGTTTCGAGGTATTTTAAGTACTATTTATATTGATCTAGAAAAAGGTGTTACTCAGTCAGAAATAATTAAGACACTAACAGATTTTTATAAGAATGATGATTTTATAAAAATTTTAAAAGCAAATAGTCTGTTAAGTACAAATGATGTAGTTAACTCAAACAATTGTTTCATTTCTGTTTGTAAATCTAAATACAAAAATAAGATTGTAATAATTTCAGCTATAGACAATTTGATTAAAGGTGGAGCAGGTCAAGCAGTACAAAATTTAAATATGAAATTTAATTTCCCAATTAAAACAGCTTTATAATGAAATTAGTCTTTATTTTTTTTATTTTTTTTATTTTAAATAATTGTTCATTAAACAAAGATTCTAAATATTGGACAGAAGATGTGGTTAAAAAAAGTGAAGATCAAAAAAAATTATCTGAAGTATTAAAAAAGTCAGAAGACATAACAAATATGAGTTATGACGAATATAAGATTTATATAGATGACTATACTAAAAAAAGTAAATATCCGGATATAAACCAATGAAAAAATCAATAAATATTGCTGTAGTAGGTCTTGGACAAGTAGGTTCTTATTTGCTTAATGAATTGAATACTAAAAAAAAAGATATTGAGCTTAAAACAGGCAAGAAGATTAATGTTGTAGCCATATCAGCTAGAAATATAAATAAAAAAAGACAATTTAGAATTAATAAAAATTTTTTTTTTAAAAACCCGTTAGATATTTTTAGTAAAACAAATGTTGATATTTTGTTTGAAGCTATAGGTTTATCAGATGGGATTTCAAAAAAAGTTGTTGAGACTGCTTTAAAAAAGAAAATTCACGTAATAACTCCAAATAAAGCATTAATCTCAAAACACGGTAACGAATTAGCAAAAATTGCAGAACAAAATAATGTCAATCTAGAATTTGAAGCATCTGTTGCTGGAGGAATTCCGATATTAAGATCAATTAAAGAAGGTTTGGCTACTAATAAAATTTCAAAAGTTTATGGGATTTTAAATGGTACCTCTAACTATATTCTCTCAGAAATGGAAAATTCGAACCAAAGTTTTGCTGATGTTCTAAAAAAAGCTCAAAAACTTGGATATGCAGAACCAGGAAATCCAAAATTAGATCTAAATGGTTTTGATGCTTTCGCAAAAGTTAGAATTTTATCATCATTATCATTTAATAGTAAAATTTCTAAACACAAATGCTTAATGGAAGGAATTGAGAAAATTGATCTTAAAGATATTAAAATTGCAAACCAATTAGATTTAAGAATTAAACTTCTTGGAATATCTGAATTGAAAAATGGTCATTTATTTGAAACAGTACATCCATGCCTTGTAAGTAAAAATTCTTATATTGGTAACGTTATCGGTGTAATGAATGCTGTTATCCTTGAAGGAAAACCTGTTGGTGAAAGTATTTTACAAGGAGAGGGTGCTGGCCCAGGTCCTACATCTTCTGCATTGTTGTCTGATTTATTATCTATCTTAAGAGGTAATATAAAAAAACCTCTAGGTGTATCTGTTACTAAACTTAAATCTTTAAAATCCTATAATGTAAACAATTATGTAAATTCTTTATATTTGAGATTTGAAGTTAAAGATAAACCTGGTGTTTTATCTCAAATTACTAATCGATTAGCTAAATATAAGATTTCTGTAAAAAGACTAATTCAAACCCCAAATAAAAAAGATAATAAAGCTACAATTGTAATAATAACTCACAAAACTTCTGAACTAAATTGTAGTAATTGTTTATCTATATTTAAGAAAAATAAAAATATTCTTAAAACACCTGTGTTAATCAGATTGTATAATTAATGGATATTTACTTAAAACTTTTTGAAGTTTTATTTCCTGTTTTTTTTATTATTGGTATTGGTTATTTTCTAGGTAAAAAAAATCCTAAGTTAGATACTTCTTTTATTACTAACTTTGCTGCAAATATTGGTACTCCTGCAATGGTGTTTTATTCAATAACAACAACAGGAATTAGCTTTGAAATTTTTACTAATTATTTCTGGTATGCTCTATTAGCTATAAGTGGTTTTTCTTTAACAGGAGTTGTTTTTTTATTTGTTCTTAAAAAAGAAATTATTAGAGAATTACCTCCTTTTATCTTACCTAATACAGGAAATATGGGTTTACCAATTTGTTTGTTTGCTTATGGTAGTCAAGGTTTAGGAGTAGCTGCAACAATATCTTCACTAGTCATTTTATTTCACTTTACTTTAGGTGTTTTTTTAGCAAGCAGAAAGTTTGATCTTGACCTAATACTTAAAAGTCCACCTTTTTATGCGATAATAATTTCAGTATTATTTCTTTATTTTGAAATTGAGTCACCAGTTTACATTATTAATCTTACAATGATGCTTACATATACGGCTATTTTTTTGATTCTTATGTCGTTAGGAATAGCGTTAACAAGATTTAAAGTTTTTTCATTTCAATCTGCATTCATATCATCAATCGGAAGAGTGATAATTGGTCCAGTAATTGGTTATATGATAATTAAGTTTTTTAATTTATCTGGATTTGCTGCAGGGGTTTTATTAATTCAATGCGCGATGCCAAGTGCTGTATTAACATATCTAGTCGGCTCAATGTATTCTCCTAAAAAGATTGTTGATAGTGTTGCGAGTATGATCGTTGTATCAACAGTTATGTCATTTATAACTATACCAATCACCTTATTCTTTGCTTTAAAATACTTCTATTAAGCAGTATCCTTCTCAAATGAAGGCAATAATATTAAATGCTACTGCTTGGATGATTGTTCCAGTTATGGACGCTCTAGCTAAACATTTAAGTCTTTCAATGGATGTTTTTCAGATCACTTGGGCTAGGTATTTTTTCACTGTTATTTTTACACTTTCTTTAATGGTATTATTTTATAGGGAAACTCTTGTTTGGAGCAAAAGGCCAAAGCTTCAGCTTGTTAGAGGAATAATTCTTGCTTTTTCAACTTTATGCTTCTTCTATTCAATATCAGTAATTTCACTTCCTAAAGCATTAACACTTGCATTTGTTGCCCCAATAACATGCACTGCTTTATCTCCATTTTTTCTTGGAGAAAAAGTTGGTATTAGAAGGTGGTCAGCTGTACTTGTAGGTTTTTTAGGGACTATAATTGTTATCAGACCAGGATTTATAGATGTTAATTTACCCACTTTAGCAGCTCTAGCTTGTGGTGTTTGTTATGGCTTCTATTTAATAATAACTAGAAAGTTAAGTACTTCAGATAATTCCCTTTTAACGCTTTTATTTACTGGTGTAGTAGGGTTAGTAATAATTAGTGCATTTATGCCTTCAGTGTGGGTTAATCCAACCCCAAATGAGTGGATTTTGATGGCTATAATCGGTCTTATAGCCTCTGTAGCGCATCTTTTTATCATTTTATCACTCAAATACGCTGATGCCTCTAAATTGGCTCCTTTAGGCTATACAGAGATTATAACTAATATCATTATTAGTTATTATTTCTTCCATGAGCTTCCTGATAATTGGACGTATTTAGGTCTTTTCATTATAGTATTAAGTGGTCTATATATCTCTAGGAGAGAATACTATTTGAGTAAGTTAAATTAATAGTAATAAATTATTTACTATATATTAATGCATTACATGAATTAAATAGTATAAATAATTGTTATTATTAGTTAATTTTAGTATATAGAAACTAACAAATTAAAGTTCAAATAGCAAAAAAATATTAGGTATCTCCAAATATTGTCAATTATTAAGGAAAATACATCGGTTATTTACCTATCATATAATTAACTAAATGAGGATAACTTATTAATAAACCAAATATTTTATGATCGATTATAATTGTTTAATATCAACACTTTTTAATGATTAAGGAACTTTGTTTTCATCAAATGATATTTGAGCGTAGAAGGGGAATGAAATTAAGATCAAAAATTAGTATTTTTTCTCCCTTCTAAAAGTATTGGTATTATTGAAAACTAGAGCAATGCATTATCAGAATATACGGTTTAAACGGCCATAGAGCACCTTAATTTAAGCAAAGATCGATATCTAGTACAACTGAAGGGTGCAAATACTATTTATGGTAAAAAGGATTAAAATAGCTAAAAAGTGTTTGTTTTCGCGGTTAATTTAAGAATAAAGTATATAAAAAACGTTATTTAATGAAGACGTTTTCGGACCTTAATAATCGTCTTTTTTTCTTAACACCACCTTTTCCAGAATAACCACCGAGACTGCCATCAGATCTTATCACTCTGTGACACGGTATCTTGGGTGGGTAGGGGTTTTTGCCTACAGCATTAGCAACTGCTCTGAAGGCTTTAGGTTTTCCAATAGCTTTAGCAACTTCAAGGTAAGTTTTAACTTTACCTATTGGTATTTTTCTCAAATGATTCCAGACTTTAAGCTGAAACTTAGTTCCTTTTAAGTTCATATAGTTCAAATCCAGTATTATCAGCTATTTTATCATATAATTTCTTAGCATTTTCATTCGTAGAGTGCGTTATCCAGCGAATTCCATTCCAATTATTAGCTTTAGATAACGATTTTAAATGAGCAATAAGTTTTTGAGCTACTTTTTGCCCCCTAAATTTAGGCTCCACAAACAAATCGTCTAAAAAACCAATATACTGACCCTTAATTGGCCTTGGCATTGTTCTATAATGCGCAATTCCAACGATTTTGTCCTCTAATACATAGCAAATACCGTTAACAATGTGCTTTTCATCCTGAATCCAACTCCACAAAGTATCTAAAATTTCTATATTCATTGGAACTTTGTAAAAATCTGCATAACCATTATAGAGTTTTGCCCAATTTCCCTTGTCTTTTTGTTCTAGTTTTCTAATCATTTACTTTAATTAATTAATTTAATTAATTGATTATATTGATTTATCTTAATCAATTTCTTGAAACAATTTCATGCATTTTAATTATCTGGTTGCCAGCAGTTTTTTTAAAAAGGCCTGGGATTAAACCGTGTATTAAACAAATAATACCAGTAAATAACATTGTAATACCAATTTTAAAAGCCACAGCCATATGCTGAAAGTAAGTTTCGTTAATTTCATTAAGATGGTTTTTAGAATCGTTAATCATAATTAAAAATTATTATTATTGACAATAAAAATCCATTAATATATATTTCCGATAATTAATGGTTATCGGAAATATATGAATGATTTAATAACAAATATAAAAAGTCTTGAAATAGAAACAATTAAAAATTTAAAAAACTCCAAATCATCAAATACCCTTCGTGCTTATCAATCTGATTTTAACGACTTTTCATTATTTTGTTCAAAAAATGGATTTCAGGCCATGCCAACTCAGCCAAAAATTATAGCATTATACATAACTCATTTGTCAGCATTTTCCAAATACAGCACTTTAAAAAGGAGATTAGCCTCAATCAGCATACTTCATAAAACAAAAGGTCATTACATAGACACCAAACATCCAATAATTATGGAAAATTTAATGGGTATTAAAAGAACAAATGGAAGTAATCAAAAAGGAAAAAAACCGTTATTAATCAATGATTTAAAAATATTAATTAAAGTAATAGATGAGTCTAAAGAAAAAGATAAAAGAAAAATTAGAGATAAAGCTTTATTGCTAATTGGATTTTCAGGAGGTTTTAGAAGGTCAGAATTAGTTGATATTGAATATGACGATGTAGAGTTTGTTTCTGAGGGAGTTAAAATTTTTGTGAAAAAGTCAAAAACTGATCAATCCAGGGAAGGAATGACTAAAGCTATCCCCTACTTTGAAAATGAAAATTTTTGTCCTGTAAAAGCATTAAAAAAATGGATTGAAATAATTGATTTTAAAAATAGTAAAATTTTTAGTGTTTCAGATAAAAATGTAGCATTAATAATTAAGAAATATGCAAATCAAGCTGGATTAGATGGTCATAAATATGCTGGACACAGCCTAAGATCGGGTTTTGCAACTTCTACTGCAGAGTCTGGTGCTGAAGAAAGAAATATAATGGCTATGACAGGTCATAAATCTACAGAAATGGTCAGAAGATATATTAAGGAAGCAAATTTATTTAAGAATAATGCGTTAAATAAAATTAAGATTTAATAATATCTAACCTGTAATTATCAATTTTTTTAGAAATATATTCATTTGTTAAATAAAATTTTTTATATGAATTTTTTTGCATATTTTCTCTAAAACTCTTATTTGTAATGAGTTTATTTATTGCGTTAAAAAGATTTTTTTCATTAAGATTATTTATTACCAAGGCGTTTGATGCAGCTTCCTTAAGACCTCCCTTATTAGTAATAATTACAGCACATCCTCTGCTAGATGCCTCCATAGCAATTCTGCCGAATGGTTCTTCCCATTGGGAACAAACAACATTAATACTTGATTTACCAAGTGCTCTTAATGTGTAAGTGTGATTTTTAAAACCAAGAATATTTAAATTTTTGTGTTTAAATATAAGCTTTTCTCTGGGCTCATCTCCAATAACTGTAGCATACCAGTTATTATGTTTATTTAAAATCTTAACTATTGATTTACCAAAAATATCGTAGCCTTTAGATTTATTAAGTCGCCCAACAAAAATAATATTATTTTTTTTTTATTAAAATCAATCTTAATTTTATTTATTGATTGATTAATAATAATCAATTTTTTTTTTTGTGATGCGTTTAATTTTAAACCAATTAAAAATCTTTTTTTTGTCCAATTACTATTAAATATAATTCTTTTAGTTTTATTAAGTAAATTAATTCTATCTTTTGTAGATTTAGAGTCTGACATATCAATAGGATCATTATGAAAAAATAATACAATATTTTTAAAATAATGCGATAATAGATTAACATATTTGGGTCTATTATGTACTTCAATAATATCAGATTTAATCTTTTTCTCTTTTTCTATAAATTTATTTAAATAAGATTTAGTTGAACTTTTAAAAAAAGTTTTTTTAAAATTTAAATTTATATATTTTTTAGATAGTTTTTTTTTAAATTTGGTAAAGCCATAAACAATAATATCTTTTTTATACTTGCTTTTAATAATTGTATTCTTGAGAAATATAGAGATGGCTCCTGGATAAGATGGTGAAAAATTTTCTTTATAGGGTAAGAGTATGGAGATTTTCATTTTTACTTAATTTTGATCTTTTCTTTTTATCATTTTTTAATTTATATTCATAAGACATTGCTTCATTTTTATTTTTAAAATATCTTTTATAAATAACAATCCAAAAATAACCCATTGTGGATTTTGCACCCTTATTTGAATTGTGTTTTAAAAGACGTTGTTTGATATTATTAGTATAACCTACGTAAGTTTTATTAGATCCAGGACTAATTGATTTTAACATGTAGACATAAAAAGCCATAAAATGGCGGTCCCTGGGGGAATCGAACCCCCCTTTGCAGGATGAAAACCAGCTGTCCTAACCGATAGACGAAGGGACCGTTGAAAGGTCTTTTATTTTAAAAGTTACTAGAATTCAAGACTTATTAAATTATAGAATTAAATCCTTTATATTTAATTGAATTGTTTTTTTATTATTCCAAATATTTTCATATATTTGACCAATAATATTAATCTTTTTTTTATATGATAATAAATATTCACCAATTTCTGTATTCAAACAATTAAAACATATCCCTTTGATTAAACTACCTATTTCTGGCTTTATAAAAACTGATAAATGTTTGTTATTTATTTTTTTGAATTTTACAATTTTAACATTTTTAATCAAAAAAGTAGGTAAAGAATTAAAATTTCCAAATGGTCCTAATTTATTAATATCATTCATAAATTTATTTTTAATAGCTGATGAAGATAGTTCCATATCATATTTGTTCAAATTTTTAATCTGAGATACTTTTTTTAAATAATCCTTTTGGATAAAATTATCTAAATTTTTGATATTTGTTTTTTTTATCGTAAACCCAGCAGCCATATTATGTCCGCCACCCTTTTCAATAATATTATTGTCAATTAATCTATTTATTAGGTTTCCTATATTATACGATGAAGTAGATCTAGCGGAAGCTTTAAAAATATTGTTAGATTTTGTAATTACAATTGAGGGTTTGTTAAAATAATCTTTTAATCTTGAAGCAATGATACCAATTAATCCCTCATTCAAATTATTATTAAAATATATTATAACATTTTTATTTTCTTTTTTGATCTTCTCAAAATCTATTTCGTTTAAAATATCTTCTTCTATTTTCTTTCTTTTATTATTAAGATTTATCAGTTTATTAGATCTATCTTTGATAACTTCTTTATTGTTTGCAGTTAATAACTCAACTCCGTAATTAGAACAATTAAGTCTTCCACCAGCATTAATTATAGGACCAATTAAAAAACCAAGATCATCGACTGTAATTTTTTTTTTCAAATTGTATTGATCAAAAATATAGCTAAATACTGCATTATCTTTTAAGTTAAAATCATCGATTGTATTACGTGCTATTATTTTATTAATTTTTCTTAGAGGCATTACATCGCATATAGTAGCAAGCAATACATATATTAGAAAATTAGATAATTTAAAATTTGATTTGGTTTTTTTAATTAAAATATCTATAAAAAAATAGGTTAAAGCAGTAGCGCATAAGATAGAACTCTCTTTATTAGTTGTATCTTTTTTTGGGTTTATAACAGCTTCAGATTTTGGATAGGGTCTATTAATTTCATGATGATCAATTATTATTGATTTGATATTTTGTTGATTTAAATATTCAATTGCCTCATATGAAGTCGAGCCACAATCAACCATTATTATTAATTTAGGTTTTTTTAAAATTAATTTTTGAAAAAGTTTTTTACTAGCTCCATAACCATCGTTAACTCTATCAGGAATATAAAAAAAATGTTTTTGATTAATATGATTAAAATATCTGACCAATAATGATGTAGCGCAAGCTCCATCAACATCATAATCTCCCAAAATACAAATATTTTCATTGTTTTTGAAGGAATTTAAAAGAATTAAAGAAGCTTTTTGATAATCATGATCATCTTTAAATATATTTACTAATTTTTGACTGTTGTTGATCTCATGTATTTCTGAGATATCATAATTTCTTGAAATGATTAACTGTGATATTATATTTCCAAGACCATAATCTTGCTTAACTTTTTCAAATAAATTCTTATTAACTTTTTGTTGTGTCCAAGTTTTTCCAGAAACAGAAATCATTCATTTATTGAATTAACACTTTTAACTATTTCTCTAAAGTTACTATTTTTATGAGTAACCAAAGTTTCACTTAAATATTTATTACCATCAATAGCAATTCCTTTTAAAACTTCACCATTAGTTATACCTGATGCGCAAAAAAGAGAATCTCCTTTAACAATTTCGTTTAATTCATATTTTTTGTTTAAATCCGTGATACCCATCGATTTGGCTTCAATTATATCTTTTTCATTATCAAAAATAAATCTTCCTTGAAAATGACAGTTGTAGGAGTCAAGCGCACATGCAGCTAGAACACCTTCTGGTCCACCTCCGATGCCCAAAAACATATCAACATTATATTTTGGATCTGAAACATATAAGGCTCCAAGAACATCACCATCTGTTATAAGTTTAATATTTACATTTAATTCTTTTAACTTATCAATAATAATTTTATGTCTAGGTCTATCTAAAACACAAACGGTTAGTGAAGAAACATCTTTGTTCTTAAATTCTGATAAATTTTTAATATTTTTTTCTAAAGGAAAATCTAAATCAATTAAACCTTTATCAATTATTCCAGTCGCAATTTTATCCATGTAAGTTTCTGGTGCATTAAATAAATTACCCTTTTCTCCAATTGCCAATACTGCAATCCCACCAGGTAAATTATTTGCTACAAAATTTGTTCCTTCAACAGGATCCACTGCAATATCAAAATCTGGACCATTTTTTGTACCTAAAAATTCTCCAGTATAAAGTAGTGGAGCCTCATCTAAGGTGCCCTCACCTATTACAACCTGTCCATTCATATCAATTTTATTTAGTTCTGACCTCATAGAATCAACTGCAGCTTGATCAGCAGCAATTTTATCTTTCTTACCTACTAAGTATGAAGCTGCTAAAGCTGCTTTGGATGTAACATTACAAAATTGGTCAATAAATTTATTATCAATTGCCATTAAATTTTTTCATCAATAAATTCATCTTGATTTATTTTTGACTCAAATTCTCTTAAACGTTTATAAACACTGGCTAATTCAATTATTGTAGGCCAAGCTTTAAGTATATACTGCATAGAACCCTCTACCCTTCCAAAAGCTCTTATTATTTGCTGCATTACACCAAGAGTAACAGCGCCAGCTACAATTGCAGGTGCTAAGAAAACATATGCTGATAGTACATTTGCTTGTAAATAAGCAATTCTTCCAACGTTGAAATATAAATATCTAATGTAACTTAAAAAATGTATTTCCCTTACTCCATTAAAAAGTTCTTCAATTGATTTTGGTCTAACAGATCCGTCATCTTCAGCAACAACTAATATTTTTCTATATGCTGCTTCTTTTTTTTGAAGATCATATTCAACACCAACTAATCTTAAAATTAATCCCAGTACAATTAAAAATATAGTTCCTCCAACAGACCAAATTAAAGCTCCAACAATTAATCCATAATCCCAATCACCAAAAAAGAAAATTGGTATGCTTACGCTTAAACCAAATAAGATAGGCATAAATTCAATTAAAATCATTAAAGCTTCAATTAAACTAGTACCTAATGTTTCCATTATTCTAGAAAATTTTATTGTATCTTCTTGGACCCTCTGAGATGCACCTTCGATTTTACGTGCTCTATCATAAACGCTATGATACCACTCAACCATTGCAGTTCTCCATCTAAAAAGATAATGGGATGTAAAAAAACTTACAACAACAGCCACACCAACATAAATTGCAGCAAGTGTTATAAAGGATAATAAACTTGACCAATATTCTTCAATAGTTATTGCATTTGGTTTACCAAGTGCTTTTTGGATCATGTCATAAAATTGACCAAACCATTCATTTATTTTAACATCAATTTTAACTTGGATCCAAAGAGACGATAAAATTATTATTGATCCTAACCATGACCACATATACCATTTTTTTAATTTAAAAAATCTAAACATTTATTTATTATTTTAAAAAATTATCTGCGTATGATTTTTTTACAGTTTTTCTTTTCTTGGGTTCAATTAAATCAAAATCAATTTTTCTTTTTTTTGCATAGTTAACAGCTAATTCTTTAGATGAAAATTCCAATTTAAGTTCAGACAATGTATCTGAAGAGCTTTCCCAACCCATTAGAGGGTTTTTAGTTGGGTCTTTAGTTTTAAACTCTAAAATCCACTTATTATTCTTTGCAGTTCCCGACTGCATAGGATTTTTGTTTGGAATATAAATTATCGCTTTATTCATCATAGATGGTCGGAGTGGCAGGATTCGAACCTGCGACCCTCTGGTCCCAAACCAGATGCGCTACCAGGCTGCGCTACACTCCGATCCGTGTACTATTACAGTACATTTTAATTATTTAAAAGGATAAAGATAAGCAAATTGAAGGTAATTTTAATAGAATCTGATATATAAAAATTATGATTATTGAGTGCAAAAATTGTAATAAAAAATTTAATGTAAATGACAAGCTAATTCCTCTAGATGGGAGGCAAATAAAATGTGGATCTTGCAATCATAGCTGGCACTTTATAATTGAAAAACCCTTAGAAGAAACCAATATTGTTAAAGAAGAAACCACTATTATTAAAAATGAAGATTTGAGACGTGATCAGACAGAAAACAAAAAAAAATTTGAACTTCCTACTAAAATTCAAGATAAAAATAAAACATCAAAAAAAGATTCAAATTTTGAAAATGATATTAAAAATCAAAAATCAAATAATTTTTTTTCATACTTATTAGTTTCTATCATTTCATTTATTGCGCTAATTATTGTTATAGATACACTAAAAACACCACTTATAAGCCTCTTTCCTGGCTTGGAAATTATCTTATTTAATCTTTTTGAAACATTGAAAGATGTAAAATTATTTATTATTGATCTAACTTAAAATTTTATGATTAATTATTTATCTCAACCTTTTAAATGGTTTTTTAAACTTGAGGCTGCAAGTGGATTAATTTTATTAATTGCTGCTATATTGGCATTAATAATTAGTAACAGTAGTTTCAGTTATCTATATTTTCATAGTCTTGAATCATATTTATTTATTGGTATTAACGAATTTGGGTTAAAACTTAGTGTTCATCACTGGATTAATGATGCTTTGATGGCAATATTTTTCTTTTTTGTCACTTTAGAAATTAAAAGAGAATTTATCCAAGGTGAGTTATCAAATATTAAACAAGCTCTACTTCCTATAATTGCAGCAGTTGGTGGCATGCTGGTACCTGCTCTTTTTTATGTTTTTATCAATTGGGGAAATTCAGAAACTATGAATGGTTGGGCAATTCCATCAGCAACTGATATAGCTTTTTCATTGGGGATTTTATCATTATTAGGATCAAGGGTTCCAATATCATTAAAAGTTTTTCTAACTGCTTTAGCGATAATTGATGACCTTGGTGCTATTTTGATTATTGCTTTCTTCTATTCTGGAGATTTAAGCATTCCATATCTTAGTCTTATTTTATTAAGTTATATTTTACTTTTAATTTTAAATAAATTTTCTGTGAAAATCTTTATCCCATATCTGATTATTGGATTGTTTATGTGGTTTTTTACTTATAAATCTGGAATACATGCTACGATTGCTGGCGTTTTATTGGCTACTACAATTCCTCACAGAATAAAAGACAAGGATTTTTCATTACTTGTAAAAATAGAACATGCAATTTCACCATATGTTGCATTTATGATAATGCCTCTTTTTGCATTTGCGAATGCTGGTGTAAACTTAGAGGGCTTGTCTTTATCTAGCTTATTGGCTCCAGTTCCACTCGGTATTTTATGTGGACTATTCTTTGGTAAACAAATTGGTGTATTATTATTTTCCTATATTTCGATAAAATTAAAGTTTGCCGAAGCACCTAATAATTCAAGTTGGTTAAGTTTATATGGAGTTTCAATTTTAACAGGCATTGGATTTACGATGAGTTTATTTGTTGGTAATTTAGCATTTATAGATAATACTCAGTACATTGACGGTGTTAAAATAGGAGTATTAACAGGATCATTGCTCTCCACTATATTTGGATATTTATTGTTATTAATTTCGGCAAAAAAAGTAAATGTTTAAAAAAAAACTCATTGTTTATATAATAATCCTAATGTTTTCTTTTTTTACTAAAACTATGTCAGATAATTCAAAAACTTTTTTTGATTTTAAAATTAATTCTATAAATGGTGATGAGCTAGATCTGTCGACTTTAAATGGCAAAACTGTATTGTTAGTTAATGTTGCTAGTAAATGTGGGTTTACAAAACAATACGATGATCTTCAAAAATTATATGATGATTATAAGGATAAAGGGCTAATCGTAATTGGCGTTCCCACAAATCAATTTGGTGGCCAAGAACCTGGAACTGAAACAGAGATTAAAAATTTTTGTGAAACTAATTTCAATATTACATTTCCAATGACCAGCAAGTATGATGTTAAAGGAGATAATGCTCACCCAATATACATATGGGCAAAAGATTCATTTGGCAGATCAACAGTACCTAAATGGAATTTTCATAAGATTTTGATAAATAAGGAGGGTAAAATTGACGATACCTTTGCATCTTTTACTGCCCCAACGTCTAAAAAAATTATAAATAAGTTAGATCAAATTTTATAAGTTTACAGACAATCCATCATAAGCTGGAATAATATTTTTAGGTAATTTTTCCTTAATTACGCTGTAGTCTATATCAGTATGAAGATTAGTTAAGATGGCTTTTTTTGGAGAAAACCTATTTATCATTTCTAAGGATTTTTCAAAATTATAATGTGAAGGATGATTTCTGTACCAGAGACAATCAATAATTAGGTATTTAAGATTTCTGAAATATTTATAATCTTTTTTAAATATTTTACTTACATCACTAATATAAGCTAATTTTTTATCTATGATATAACATATAGAATAAACTTTACCATGTTGAACTTTAACAGGTTTAATTAAGATATTTTTTTTTTATTCTTAATAAATAAATCTTTATTAATATTATTCAACTTAAGGGTTGCTGGATATTCTCTGCTAAATTTGTCAAAGCAATAAGAAAATGTTTCTTTAAGATATTTAGATGTTGGGTTGTCAGCAAAAATATTAATTGGTTTTTTATTTCTTATAAAGAAAGATCTTAAATCATTTATACCGTGGGTTTGATCTGCATGCATGTGAGAGTAAAAAACTTTATCAATTTTTTTTATTTTTTGACTTAGCATTTGATTACGTAAGTCGGGAGAAGTATCAATTAAAATATTTTCTTGATCTGTTTTTATTAAAGCAGAACATCTTGTTCTATAGTTTTTTTTATTCTTAGGATCACAATTACCAAAATAGCCATCTGGACGAGGTACGCCCATCGAACTTCCACATCCAAGAATTACAAACTTCATAATATTTAATTAAAAAAAAGTTTATTAAAATTACTAGTGGTAGAGCTTATCAAATTGGATTTAGAAATATCTTTTATATCTGCTAATTTTTGAGCAGTATAATCAATAAAAGATGGTTCATTCTTTTTACCTCTATTAGGGACAGGAGCTAAAAAAGGACTATCTGTTTCTATCAAAATTTTATCCAAAGGTAAAAATTTAAATGTTTCTTGTAAATCTAGAGAATTTTTAAAAGTTATAATGCCACTGGCAGAAAAAAAGGCATTAAGGGTCAAAAGTTTTTTTGCAAAATCTTTACTACCAGTAAAACAATGCATTAATATCTTTAGGTTTTGATCTTTATAATTGTTCAGGATATTAAAAGTTTCATCCTCAGCATCTCTAGAATGAATAATTAATGGAGTATTTGTTTTTAAAGAAGCATCAATATGCTCTTTAAAACTAACTATTTGATTATCTCTATCACTATTATTGTAATAAAAATCTAAGCCTGTTTCGCCAATGCCAATTATTTTTGTATTATCATTAAGATTTTTTACAATAAAATCTGAGGTAATTTTATTATCAGTTGTTTCATGTGGATGAATTCCAATTGTACCATAAATTATTTCATCTTCTTCTATAATCTTTTTAATTCGATCAAAGCTTTTATATGAAGTTGAAATTGTTAATAATTTCTTTATACCCACCTCTTTTGAACGCTTAATTACGTTGCTTAAATCACTTAATAAAGGCTCATGATCCAAATGACAGTGTGAATCAATCATTGTTTTTATCTATCTTTTTAAAAAGAATATCTATTTTATTTATTTTACTTCCATTTGATAAGAATTTATTATTTTCAATAGACGTTAAATTAATATCATCTTCATTAAGTTCAAAAATCTTTAGAGCTTTGACTGCTGATTGAGGAATTATTGGATAAAGTAAAAAGCTAATTTTTCTTACAATTTCTAAGGTTGAATAAACTATTGTATTTAATCTAATTGGATCTTCTTTTTTTTCCATGGTTCTTGATCATTAAAATATTTATTAGCTTCAAATAAAGAGTTTATAATGAAATTTATGTAAAAATTAATATCTTGATTATCAATTTTTTCTCTTATTATTGATAAATTATCTTTATATCTATTTAAAATTACTAAATCTTCTTCCACAAATTTAATATTCTTTGGGACTTCGCTATTACAATTCTTGATAGCAAATGCTGTAACACGTTGACATAAATTTCCAAAATTGTTAGCAAGATCACTGTTAATACAATCTTCAAGTCTTTCTTGTGATATATTACCATCATTTCCAAAAGACACTTCTTTAATTAAATAATATCTTAATGGGTCTAGGCCATATTCGTTAATTATTTCAATTGGATCTAAAATGTTACCTTTTGATTTAGACATTTTTTCATCACCAGATAGTATCCAGCCGTGACCATAAACTCTTAAAGGTAATTCTATTTTAGCTGCCAAAAGAAAAGCTGGCCAATATACTGCATGAAACCTTAAAATATCTTTGCCAATTAAATGTATTGATGCTGGCCAAAAATTTTTAAACAATACATCATTGGTATCAGGATAATTTAATGCACTAATATAATTTGTTAGTGCGTCGAGCCATACGTAAATAACATGATCCTTATTATTAGGTACTTTTATTCCCCATGAAAAACTTTTTCTACTAACTGATAAATCTTTTAATCCGCTTTTAACAAAACTTATAACTTCATTTTTTCTGGACTCTGGTGCAATAAAGTTTGGGTGAGATTCATAATACTCAAGAAGTGGTTTTTCCCATTTTGATAACCTAAAAAAATACGACTCTTCCTCAATCCATTCAACAGGTGATTTTGAAGAAATAGATCTTTTAATACCATCTATTTCTTCTATTTCATCTTCATTGTAAAAAGCTTCATCTGATACAGAATACCAACCAGAGTATTTTGATAAATAAATATCATCATTTTTTTCAAGTTCATTCCACAAATGTTGCACTGTTTTTTTATGTCTATCTTCAGTAGTTCTTATAAAATCTGTATTTGTTAAATTTAGTGTATGTGAAAGATCCCTAAATGTTTGACTAATTTGATTGCAAAATTCCAAAGGGTCAATATTTTGTTTTTCTGCTGAACGTTGTATTTTTAATCCATGCTCGTCAGTCCCAGTTAAAAATTGAACATCAAAACCATCCATTCTCTTAAATCTAGCAAAAAAATCAGCTATTATACTTGAATAAGCGTGACCCATGTGAGGTTTGGCTGAAGGATAATAAATTGGTGTAGTGATATAAAACTTTTTATCCATTTAAAACTCTATCTTCAAATTCCATTAATAAACTTTCATCATCTAAATTAAAAATTTTTGTATCATTAATTTTATTTAAAAAATATTTTTGTTTGCTTAGTAATTTAATATTTTTAATTGATATATTCTTTCTAAAATAGATCTCTATTAAAAAGTATAATAAATGTTTAATAAATTGATCTTTTTTATATTTTTTTTCCATTATAACTTTTTTTATAAAGTCTTTTAAATTAATATCTTTTAAATCAATATCATTTTGACTGGCAAAATTTATTAAATTTAATATTGTTCCTGGTGTACTGTAATCATTTATCATTTCATCATTAATTGAATTCCTATAATCAGCCTCTAAAATTTTGTTAGTGATATCAAATGATTGATTAGTTGTAAGATGAATTTTATAATTAAGACATCTAGATTTTAGAGTTGGTAGAGTTTTTTTGTTATTATTGATCAATATAAAATAGATATTATCATTTGGTTCTTCTAATACTTTCAATAAAGCATTCACAGAATTAATATTTAAAAGCTCAATATTATCTATAAGTACAAGCCTAGGTTTTATATTAAAAGAAGATTTGTTTAGGGTTAAAATTAAATGTCTAATTTGGTTTATATCAATACTTTTTTTATCTTCATTTATATCAATTGAAATAAAGTTTGGATTAGATTTATTTGAAATCAATTTAAATGATTTATTATCTGGGTTAATTTTAAAATTTTTAACATCATATGCAAAATCTTCATCATATGACAAAATATAATTAATAATGTGGTATGCTAGAGTAGATTTTCCAATCCCTTTTTCGCCAGATAATAATATTTTATTGGGAAGTTTTTTATTAATATATAGTCTTTTAAAATTTATAAATTCGGCATGATGACCAAATAGGTTTAATTGATTTGATGGACTCAAGTTCATTTAATTAATTTATCAATTTGATTCAAAATTAATGCTTGATTATGCTCTATGTCTAAATTTGAATTAATTAGTTGGTATTTTTTTTTTTAAATTTTGATAATTTCAAAAATCCATTTTGAACCTTTTCATAAAATGATATATCAAATTTATCATATCTGTTTAGTGATTTTCTCATTTTTAATCTTTCCTTTAAATTCTTTTTATTAACTGTATTTAAAAATGTAAAACTAACGTTAATATTTTTCAGTAAATGATTGTTTAAAGTTTTAATTAAATTAATATCAACACCCATTCCATAGTGTTGATAGGCTATTGTTGAGTCTATAAATCTATCAATAAGTATTATTTTTTTATTAAAAGATTTTTTTATAATATCTATATTTTCACTTCTTGCAGCCATATATAGTAACAAGTCAGTATTTTTATTAAAATTTGATTTATTATTTAAAATCAATTTTCTAATCTTTTCTGAATTTGGATTGCCACCAGGCTCTCTTATTTTTATATGACTAATTTTTTTTTTGTTAAGATACCTGGAAACGACAGAAATGTGGTGACTTTTTCCACTTCCCTCTATTCCTTCAAAAACTATGATTGGTTTTTTAGACATCGCCCCAAATGAGATAATTAAGTGATTTTAATAATCTAGATACAAAATTTACTTGTTTAACTTCTTTTGAAGCCAGTAAATCGTATTCACCAACTAACTCATCATCATAAACAACCTTTAAAACAGCAACTTTTTCATCTTTTTTAATAGGGGCATTTACAGGCCCTTCATATTTGATAGAAACTTTTAAAAGTTTTTTTTTAGCTTTTTTAATAGTTTTGTAGATGTCTTGTTTGGTATAGACATCAACACTATCATTTTTTCCAAGCCATACATCTACTTTTTCAAACGATTCATTAGCTTTAGAAATCTTGACAAGATCAAAATTAGTAAGACCGAAAGTAAGTAATTTTGAACTTTCTCTTGATCTAGCATTTTTCGAATTAAATCCACTACCAACAGCAATTAATCTTCTGCCATTTCTAATAATTGATGATGCTAAAGAGTATTTTTCAACTGCTAAATATCCAGTCTTAATTCCATCTGCACCTAAGTTTTTATATAAAAGAGGATTTCTATTACCTTGTGTTATCGGGTCACCCCCTGTTCTATTCCAAGTAAATTTTTTTTCAGAAAAAATCTGATAGAATTTAGGATGTTTATTAATTAAATATTTAGACATTTTTAAAATATCTCTGACAGTTGAATAATTATCTGGGTTATTTATACCTGACGAATTAGCAAAATTAGTATTTTCCATCCCTATTTCCTTGGCTTTTGCGGTCATTAAAATTGCAAATTCTTCTTCAGTACCCGCAATACCTTCTGCTAATGCTACACAGGCATCATTTCCAGAAGCAATTATTATTCCTTTTAATAAATTCTCTACTGACACCTCGTCTCCTACCATAATAAACATAGATGAATATCCCGAGGTAGATAGACGCCATGCTTTTTCAGAAATTATAAACTTTTCATCTAATCTTAAATCACCTGATTTAATTAAATCAAATGCAATTATTGATGTCATAATTTTAGTCATTGATGCTGGATAGATTGAAATATCAGGTTCTTTTTCGTATAGAATTTCACCTGAATAATAATCTTGTAATATTGCAGTCCTAGCTTTTACATCAAAATTAGCAGTGGCTAATTCAGCATAATAAAAACTAACAAATAGTATTAAAAATAATTTCTTAAACATCTTTTAAAATCTCTATATTTTCAAAATTTAACGACTTAATTTTATTAAATGAGTCTTTAAGTTTTTTTATATCATTAAATGGTCCTATTAATACCCTATATTTAGTATTTGATATTGTTTTAATAATTGGGTTCTTAATATTTGTTTCATTAGTAATTCTATCTGACATATTCTTAGCGGAGTCTTTATAATAAAAATCAGCAATCTTTATCGAGTATTTAAAAATTTTGTCTTTTGAAATATCTTCTTTTTGTAAGCTAGAATTACTCAGGTTATCAATCTGAATACCATCAACAGGCGCTTTTTGAGCAACATTTTTTTCTTCTTTATAAGTTTTAGCTTTTTTTGCAATAAATGTAGAGTTTTGTGAAATTAAAACAAGATCAATATAAGGTTCATTTAAATCTAATGATAATTCCTCTGCTATTCTTAATGTTATGACACTATTATAGAAATCAGAAAATTTTGCTTCATTTGAAATAACTTCTGCAATTACTGTTTTTTTGTTAGAGGGATTTGTTATCTTAACAAAAGAATTTTTTTTTAAATTTTTATGAAAAATCAAAAAAGATCTATTATCTATTTTTTTTGTAATTTTTTTTTCTTCTTTTAAAACAGCGTCATAAACTAAAGCAAAACCAGAGTTTTTATATTTCGTTAATATTTCTTGATTTAAAATATTTCTGTTAGGATTATTTTGTTCACACCCAGCTAAGAATATAAAAAATAGTATAGATAAAACTCTATAATTCATTTTCAAATTTCTTTTTAAGTGTGCATACAGCTAATGAAAATCTTAATGATCTATTCCATTTTAAGATAATTTCATAATTATCAAAAACTAAATAAGCTGGGCTTAAATTTTCAGCATCTGGTATAATATCTTTATCAGGTGTTATTATTGATGCGGCTAGGTTGTCAAATTTTTTGTCCAAAACATCGTTGTTAACAATATATTTCCTAAAATATTTTAATTTATTCTTGTTATGAAGTTTTTTTGCAGAAACATTTAAATATTTTTTTGGTACAGTTGTAGATAAATCTATTTTATAAAAACATGGTTGATCGTCATTCCACCCTATTTTATTTAAATAGTTCGCTGCTGATGCATAGGCGTCTTTGTTATTTTTTAGATCGATATAATTGTTTTTATCAAAATCTATTGCGTAATTCTTCATTGTTGAAGGCATGAATTGAAAATAACCAAATGCACCAGCCCAAGATCCATATAATGTTTTATAATCAATTTGATTATTTTCTATTAGTCTTAACAATATTAATAATTCATTTGTAAAAAACTCTGACCTGCGTTCATCAAAACTTAATGTAGCCAATGAAGATAAGATATCCATTTTACCAACATAAGTTCCGAAATTGGTTTCTATACCCATTAAGGCTAAAAGAAGTTCTTTTTCTATTCCATATTGATCCTCAATTACATTAATCAAATTAAAGTTTTTATTATAAAAATTTACACCTTTAGAGACCTTTTTAGATGAGGTTCTTTTTGATATATAAGTTTTGGTATCTTCATAAAATTCTGGTTGATATCTGTCATATTTAATAACATTTGGTAAAAATTTTACATTAGCCATAGCTGTATCAAAAGTTTTTTCTGAGATATTATTTTGCAAAGCAGTTTTTTTAAAATTTTTCTTCCATGTTAGAAAACCTGATAGATTTTCTGCAAATGACGATGAGCAAATAAAAATTATACAAATAAATATATACTTAACTAGTTTCATATAAATCTTTCAAATATATGACTACAGCAATCCATATAAAAATAAAACTAACTAATTTTGCCAATGAAAATGGCTCGTCATAATAAAAATAACCAAGTAAAAATTGTAATGTTGGTGTTATATAAAAAATCATTCCAGTTGGACCTAAGCCACACAGTTCTACACCTCTAACATATAAAAATAATGGTATTACAGTCATAGGCCCAGCCAAAAATATAACCAACATCATTGGTGGATTTGATAACTGAAAATCATTATGCCCATATAAAGTTATCAAATAAAAAGCAATTAGAGCAAATGGTAAAATATAAAAACTTTCAATCAAAAGACCTATGTCTGTATCAATATTAATTTTTTTTCTAACTAAATTGTAAAATCCCCAGCTTAATGCAACTATGATGCCAACCCAAGGAAGAGACTTAAAACTAATTAATACTAAATATAAAATTGAAATAATTACCAATATAATTGATAAAATTCTTCGTTTGTTTAGTTTTTCATTAAAAAAAATGTAACCAAGCATAACACTTAAGATTGGCATCATAAAATACCCAAAGCTTGCATCAATTATTCTATTGGTTGCTATAGCGTAGATCCAAACAGCCCAATTAATAAAAATAAGAAAACCTGACAAGAAAAGATAAATCAAATTTTTTTTATTTTTAATAATTTTAAAAAAAATATGCCATTTTGAAAAAAAGAAAGTTGTAATTATTAAAGTAAATGTCGTCCATAAGCATCTGTGAACAACCAATTCTATGTGACCAATAAACGTGATATATTTAAAATAAAGAACACCAAAAAAACCCCACCAAAAAGAACCAGATCCAGCTAAGAACAGTCCTTTATTAAATTCTTTATTCATAGAAATTAAACTGATTTGTTATTAATAGCTTCTTTAGACTATTTTATAGTTGAATTAAATAATTTTAATAATAAAACAATGCTCACGGAGAGATGGCAGAGTGGTTGAATGCACCGGTCTTGAAAACCGGCAAAGGGGCAACTCTTTCCTGAGTTCGAATCTCAGTCTCTCCGCCACTATTTTTAATCATTGTATTTAAAATTTTTGTACAAAAGGTTAATTTTGTTATCTTTAAATTTAAAATCTGTCACCAGACCATTGAAAAAGTTATAAAGATTAGCATCATCTATATCTAATAACTTTTCTAAATCAGCAAGATCTTCATTATTCAATTCATCAATATATTTTTTTGTAAAAGCGCCTAAGAGTTTATCCATTTCTTTTGTGCCACGATAATTTGAGCGGTAAATAATTTTTTTTTTAATTGATCTATATTGAGCGTCATTAATATAATATATTATTAGTTTATGACTAATAAAAGTAATTATGAGTACTTATTATCAGATTTAACCGAGCTTAATGGTGTTGGTATTAAAACAACCAATTTATTAAAGAGAAAAAAAATTAACAATATTTTTGATTTATTATGGAAGTTGCCAAAATCATATACTGATAGAAGCTTATCGACAAATATAAAAGATTTAAGGATCGGAGAAAATCAAACAATAACTATAATTCCTAAAAAATATCTGTTTCCACGTGTTAGAAATTTACCCAACAGAGTGTCATGTTTTGATGAAACTGGTGAAATTGATTGCATCTTTTTTAATAGCTATGAGGGCTATGTAAGAAAAATTCTTCCACTTGGAAAAGAAATTACTGTAAGTGGAAAAATTGCTTTTTACAGAAATAAATATCAACTTACTAATCCTAAATATGTTTCTGAAGACTCTTCTTTAATAAAACAGAAACATAATACTTACTCATTGACAGAAGGTATCTCGGAGAAAATATATAATAAAATTATTAATCAAATAATAAGCAATTTACCTATATTAAAAGAATGGCATTCAAAAAATATATTAGATAAATTTGATAACATTAATTGGAATGAAGCAATCATAGAATTGCATAAATCAGAAAATATTGGAAAATATCAAGATAACTTTTATCAGAGATTAGCTTTTGATGAAATTTTTTCTACTTTTCTAGTGAATTCAGAAATTAGAAAAAAAATAAAGAAAATTAAAAAAAAGAATAAAAGCTTAAATAGAAAAAAACAAACAAACATATTAAACAAATTAGAATTTTACCTTACCAATGATCAAAAAAAAACCTTAGAAGAAATTAATCAAGATCTTTCCTCATCTAATAAAATGTTTAGACTTTTGCAGGGTGATGTGGGGAGTGGTAAAACAATTGTTTCATTAATCGCTGCTTACAATACTGTAAATTCTGGCTTTCAAGTTGCGTTGATGGCCCCTACCGAAATTTTAGCACGACAACATTATAATTTTGCAAAAAAATTATTTTCAAAAGAAATTAATATAGAATTAATTTCAGGTAAATCTGATTATAAAACTAAAAAAATTATATTAAATAAATTAGAAAATAACAATATTGATATCATTTTTGGTACTCATGCAATTTTTCAAAAAAAAATCAATTTTAAAAATTTAGGATTAATCATTATAGATGAGCAGCATAAATTTGGTGTTAACCAAAGAAAACGTTTGTCTGATAAAGGTGGTAAAAATTGCGATGTATTATTAATGACCGCCACACCAATACCAAGAACTTTAACAATGACTATGTATGGAGATATGGATCTTTCTATTATAAGAGAAAAACCTAAATCAAGAAAACCTATTAAAACTTATAGTAAATTAGAAAGTAAAATTGATGATGTTATTAAGTTTATAAAAAAAGAAATACAACTAGGCAATCAAATCTTTTGGGTATGTCCTTTAATAGAAGAGTCAAAAAAAATAGACCACTCTTCAGCTGTTAAAAAGTTTGAGTATTTAAATAAACTTTTTCCAAATCAAGTATCTCTACTTCATGGCAAGACTGATAAAGAAGATAAGGAAATTATATTGGATAATTTTTTGAAAAAAAAATTTAAAATATTAGTATCCACAACAATTATTGAGGTTGGTATAGATTTTCCTAATGCAAACGTAATTATCATAGAAAATGCAAATAAATTTGGATTATCACAATTACATCAGTTAAGAGGTCGAGTTGGTAGAGGCAATAAAGACTCTGCCTGTATATTAATGTTCAAATCAAATTTAAGTGATAATGCAAAAAAAAGAATTAATATTTTAAAGGAGTCTAATGATGGTTTTTATATATCCGAAGAAGATATGAAAATTAGAGGTTTTGGTGATATATTAGGATTTAAACAAAGTGGTATTAAAAATTTTAAATTAGCTGATCCAATACACAATAATGATCTTTTTCTATTGGCAGAAAAAGAGATTAAAAGAATAGAAAATAACAACGAAGATATAGGTAGGTTTAAACCACTTATTAAATTATATGATAGAGCAGATATTATAAATGATATTGCTTAAGGTTCTTTTTTTGAAGTACCTGCAGAAACAATAAATTTAGAAGCCTCTTCGAAATTCATATCTAAAAAAATTACATCATCAACAGGAAACATTAATAAAAAACCACTTGTTGGGTTTGGTGTGGTTGGAACAAAAACATTGATGAGTTTTTTGTTAGTTTTATCTGACATTTCACCTTTATTTTCTTTAGTTGCAAAACCAACTGCCCAAACATCTTTTCTTGGGTATTCGACCAAAACAACACTTTTTTTATCATCATCTTTTTTAGAAAAAGTTTCAGTCATTTGAACGATTGCTGAATAAACAGTTCTTAGAAAAGGAATTCTTTTAAATAGATCATCAATTAATCCAAGAATTTTTCTACCCAAGAAGGACAAAGATAGCCCGCCTACGATAGTTATTAATATTATAGAAATCAAAATTTCTACACCAGGGATGTCAAAAGGCAAATAGTGATTAGGGTTAAGATTTTTAGGAATTAATTTTGAGGATACACCTATTAGGAATTTACTAAGATATATAGTAAATCCGATAGGAATTAATACAACTACGCCTGTAATAAAGTAGTTCCTGAGTGTTAAAGATAAAGATTTTCTTTTAGATTTTTTATTCATATTTTAGTTAAAACTTGAATAAATTACAAAAGCTATCGCAACAATAAATAATACTAATAAAATTTTATTATTAAGATTCATAATAAAATGATAATAACAACTATATATGAAAATGAATAGAAGAAAATTTTTGTCTTATGTTGGCTGTGGTTGTTGTGGCTTTATCATGCCCTCTTGTACAACTGCTCCGATTACTGAAAGAAAACAATTAAAAATTGTTTCTGAAGCAAAACTAAATGCTCAAGCAGCTCAAATATATGAAAAAGTGAAAGAAAAAGAAAAAATGAGCGATGACAAAAAAACATTAAATGAAATTAAAGAAATTGGAAAAAAGATGGAAGACTCAATTTCTGAATACTTTGATAGAGAAAATTTAGATGACCCAACTAGAAACTTTGATTGGGAATATATATTAATAGATAAAAAGAAAGTACGTAATGCATGGTGCATGCCAGGAGGCAAGATAGCTGTTTATACAGGTATTCTAGATGCAACAAAAAATACTAATGGTTTAGCAGCTGTGATGGGTCATGAAATTGCCCATGCTGTTGCAAAACATTCTGTTGAAAGAGCTAGTAGAGGTACTTTGTTAAATGTAGGTACTAGAATTATTGATATAGCAAGTGGCGGTGTATTATCTGACATTAATAGAACAACGGGTCAAAATACAGTTGGTTTATTAGCGCAACTTGGAATTTTAAATCCTTTCAATAGAAAACAAGAAAGTGAAGCAGATTATCTTGGAATGATATTTTCCTCACTATCAGGATACGATATTAGAGAAACTGTTAAAATTTGGGAACGAATGAAAGAATTAAACAAAGGTAAAGAACCTCCTGAATTTATGAGTACACATCCATCATCTGATAATAGAATTCGTGATTTAAATGAAAAGATGAACGAAGTAATATTAGATTACCCACCAATTAAACTAAGCTAAATTTAAATAGTGGTGAGCCCTGATGGACTCGAACCATCGACCCATTCCTTAAAAGGGAATTGCTCTACCAACTGAGCTAAGGGCCCCCAAATATTCAAATTGAATAGTTGTTGTATACAGAATTATTCTAATTTTTCAAACGTCAAATTGAACAAAAAAATAGATATCTTTTACAACTTATCTATGTATTTATCATGAAATTGATCAAAAGTACCTTCTGAGATATTTTTTCTTATAGCTGACATTAATTCTTGATAAAAATTAATATTATGTAGAGTTAGTAACATTGATGCTAAAATTTCATTAGTATTAAATAAATGGTTTAAGTAATTTTTTGAATATTTATTGAGACTTAAATTGTTACAATCAGCATCTAAAGGAGTATTGTCTGTTTGATATTTGTTATTTTTAATGTTTATTCTTCCATTCCAAGTAAATGCTAAACCAGTTCTTCCTGATCTTGTTGGTAAAACACAATCAAACATATCTATACCTCTTTTAACTGCTCCAATTATATCTGAAGGTGTCCCAACACCCATGAGGTAATGAGGTTTTTCATCAGGTAAATGTTCTTTAACATCATCTAGTACATCAAACATTTCTTTTTGAGACTCTCCCACTGCTAAACCACCCATTGCATAACCATCAAATCCAATTTTAATTAATTCCTTTAGTGATTTAATTCTTAAATCTTTAAATAAGCCACCTTGGACAATGCCAAAAAGAGCTTTGTGTGGATTTTGACCAAAAGCTTTTTTCGATCTATCTGCCCAGTAAAGAGACAAATCCATTGATTTTTTTATCAGTTCATAATCATCAGATTTTCGGGGGCATTCATCCATTATCATAATTATATCGGAATTTAGGCCTAATTGAATTCTTATGCTTTCTTCAGGGCTTAAAAAAAACTTTTTACCATCAACATGTGAATTGAAAATTGCTCCTTTTTCTCTGTCAATTTTATTTAACTTAGAAAGGGACATTACTTGAAACCCACCAGAGTCGGTAAGAATTGGCAAATCGCAGTTCATAAAATTATGAAGACCTCCTGCTGACTGGACTCTTTCGACACCTGGTCTAATCATTAAATGATATGTGTTTGATAATATAATTTCTGATCCAGTTTTCTTTATGTCATCGATGGTACAAGCTTTAACCGTAGCTTGAGTGCCAACAGGCATAAAAGCCGGTGTATTGATATTTCCTCTGTTGGTTTGAATTAAACCACATCTAGCAAATTTATCTTTTTTTAAAACATTAAAGGCAAAAGATTTTAATGCCATTTAAAGAAATTATAATGATTTAAAACTTATAATCTTATCCGGATCTGATACAGAACCGTTATTACTCTCATCACCTCTTTTAATTTTATCCACTAAATCCATACCCTCTAAAACTTTTCCAAAAACTGTATATTGTCTATCAAGGAACGGCGCAGGTTTAAAACATATAAAGAATTGACTATTTGCACTATCAGGATCGGAAGATCTTGCCATAGATAATGTTCCTCTATCGTGTGGCACACTACTAAATTCTTGTTTTAAATCAGGTAAATCAGAACCACCCATTCCAGCTCTTCTTAAATCAAAATCATTTGAATCTGATTTCCCAAACTTTACATCACCTGTTTGAGCCATAAACCCGTCGATAACTCTATGAAAAACAACATTATCGTATTGTCCTCCGTCAGCTAATTCTTTAATTCTTTTAACATGATTGGGAGCTACATCTTCAAATAACTCAATTTTCACATCTCCATCTTTTAATTTTAAAATCATTATATTCTCCTGCGCTATTGATTGATTGGTAAATAAAAAAAATAAAATAAATATATTTGTTAAAATTCTATTCATATTTTTCTTTTAAAGACTTAATTGTACTTTTGGTAGTAAATTTTTTAATATCACCATTTAATTTTACAATTTCTTTTACAAATCTTGATGAGATTATTTGATTTTCTACATCAGACATTAAAAAAATTGTTTCAATATTATTATTAAGTTTTCTATTCATACCAGCTAATTGAAATTCATATTCAAAATCCGAGACCGCTCTTAAGCCACGTAGAATTATATTAGATCTATATTTTTTACACAAATCAGTTGTAAGAGAGCTGAATGAAACTACTGATATTTTTTTTCTATTTAGTTTTAAATCAATGAATAAAGCTTTATTAACGATATCTATTCGCTCCTCAGAATTAAATAGATAGTTTTTATTACTAACATTAGAAACTCCAACAACAATTTTATCAAACAGTTTTAATGCTTTTTTAATTACATCTATATGTCCGTATGTAATTGGGTCAAATGTACCTGGGTAAATAGCTGTCTTGTTCATTAAATTAGATTATCATCAATTTTAATTGCAGATACTACTTTTTCTTCACCTGATAATTTTATAATTCTTACTCCTTGAGTATTTCTACCTGCTGTTCTAATTTCTTTAACAGCAACTCTTATTACTCTTCCTTTATTTGTAGAAATAAGTATTTCGTCACCTTCAAAAACTGGGAATGATGATGTAATATTTCCGTTTCTTGGTGAATTTACAATTCCAATTATACCTTTGCCACCTCTATTAGTAACTCTATAATCTATATGAGAAGTTCTTTTTCCATATCCATTCTCACTTATTGATAAGACAAATTTTTCTTTAGCTTTGATCTCAGATTTTTCATCTTTAGATTTTTTGCCATTTTTTTTTGTTTTATCGTTATTAATAACTGACAGAGATACAATCTGGTCATTTGAGGCAAGCTCTATACCCTTTATACCTTTAGATGATCTTCCTTTGAATACTCTTAATTTCTTTGCTTCAAATCTTATACATTTACCAAACTTTGTGCTTAAAATAACATCTTGATCATCTTGACAAATTTTAACTCCTACAATTTTATCATTATTGTCAAGTTTCATTGCAATTTTTCCTGACGCATTAATTGATGAAAAATCTTCCAAACTATTTTTCCTAACTTTCCCTTGTGCTGTAGCAAAAATTATTTGGTAATTTTTAGACTCAGTCTCATTCTCTGGCATTGGCATTATAGAACTGATAGATTGGTGGTTTTTTAAAGGTAAAATATTAAACAATGATTTACCTTTTGAGGTTGTGGAACCCTCAGGAATTTTCCATGCCTTAACTTTATAAACTAGTCCTTCAGTAGAAAAGAAAAGGACTGATGTATGTGTGTTAACTGATAATGTCTGGATAACAGAATCTTGATCTCTTGTAGTAATACCAGATTTACCTTTACCACCTCTTTTTTGTTGTTTAACTCCATCCAATGATCCTCTTTTTATATAACCCTGTAGTGTAACGGTAATGATTACAGACTGTTTTTGAATAGTTTCTTCAATGTCATAATTTAACACAGCATCTATAATTTTAGTTCTTCTTGGAACTGCAAATTTTTCTTTAATATTCTTAAGCTCTTCACTAATCACTTTTAAGAGTTCTTTTTTTGAAGATATGATTTTTTTGTATTTAGCTATTAACTCAGCTAGTTTTTTTATCTCAACTTCTATTTCATTTATTCCAAGGGCTGTAAGTTTTTGTAATCTTAATTCTAAAATAGCTGTCACTTGGGGTTCCGATAATGAGTAGATATTTTTACTTTTTTTACCTTCAACTAAAGAAATTAGTTTTTGAGTTTTGTTTATTTTCCACTTAGTTTTTAAGATAGATTGTTTGGCGTCATCTGGAGTTTTAGATGAACGTATAATCTTAATAATTTTATCTAAATTTTCTACAGATACAGATAAACCTAATAAAATATGTGCTCTTTCCTCTGCTTTTTGAAGATCAAATTTTGTTTTTTTAATAACAACATCTTCTCTAAAAGATAAAAAGTTCGTTAAAAAATCTTTTAAATTGCAAGTTTTAGGTTTTCCATCAACAATTGCTAAAGTATTAAATCCAAATGAACTCTCGATTTGAGTATTCTTATAAAGTTGTCTTTTAATCGTTTCGGGCTCAACACCATTTCTTAAATCTATTGCAACCCTGATACCTTCTCTATTAGACTCATCTCTAATATCTTTAATACCTTCAATTTTTTTCTCTCTAACGAGTTGGGCAATTCTTTCATTTAATACTGACTTGTTAACTTGATACGGAATTGATGTGATAACCAATCTATCTCTACCATTTTTTAAAGTTTCAGAAGCTACTTCACCTCTAAGCTTAAATGAACCTCTTCCATTATTATATCCTTGTTTAATGATATCTTTACCAATTATAACACCTCCTGTTGGAAAGTCAGGTCCAGGGATATGTTTCATTAATTCCTTAACTTTAATATCTTTATTGTCGATCAAAGCTAATGTTCCATTTATTATTTCACCTAAATTGTGTGGAGGAATGCTAGTTGCCATACCTACAGCAATACCACCTGCGCCGTTGACCAAAAGATTTGGGTACTGTGCAGGTAAAACAGTTGGCTCTTTTTCAGTTTCATCATAATTACTTTTGTATGAGACTGTATCTTTTTCAATATCATCAATTAAAAACTGTGAAACTTTTGAAAGCCTTGTTTCAGTGTACCTCATAGCAGCAGCAGGATCTCCGTCAATTGATCCAAAGTTACCCTGACCTTGAACCAAAGGTAAGCTCATTGAAAAATCCTGAACCATTCTTACGAGAGCATCATATACTGACTGGTCACCATGAGGGTGATATTTACCAATTACATCCCCTACTATTCTTGCAGATTTTCTAAATTGTTTTGACCAATCATATCCACCTTTATACATTGCGTATAGAATTCTTCTGTGTACAGGTTTTAATCCATCTCTTACATCAGGCAAAGCCCTACTTACAATTACACTCATTGCATAAGAAAGATAAGACGAGCTCATCTCATCATGCATTGAGATTAATTTAATATTATTGTCTTTTGGAGCTTCAGTTTTTTGCATAGACACTAAAATGGAATTTCGTCATCCATATCATTTGAAACTTGTGAAGAATCCTCAATATTATTTTGTTGAGAAGTATCATTTTGAATTCCACCACCAGTATTTCCACCTCCAAGCATTGTTAGTGTAGTGTTGTACCCTTGAAGAACAATTTCAGTAGAATATTTATCTTGTCCAGACTGCTCATCTTTCCATTTTCTTGTAGTTAGTTGACCTTCTACATAGATTTGAGCACCTTTTTTTAAATATTGTTGAATAACATTTACAAGGCCTTCGTTAAATACAACTATACGGTGCCATTCAGTTTTTTCTTTTTTTTCACCTGTATTTTTATCTTTCCACGATTGACTTGTAGCTAAGCTAAGTCTCGCAACACTTTTGCCATTAACCATTTGTTTGATCTCAGGGTCTGCGCCCAAACGACCAATTAATAATACTTTATTTAAACTTCCAGCCATAATATTTAATATTTGTTAAATTAATTAATAAGAACTATATCACAATTCTTCTCATTATTAATTTTATTAACTCAAAGCAACAAAAAATATGATCAAAAAGATAGTTATTAAGGGTGCCAAAGAACATAATTTAAAGAATGTTTCTGTTGAAATACCTAAAGATCAATTTGTTGTAATAACAGGTCTATCAGGGTCAGGAAAATCCTCACTAGCTTTTGATACTATTTATGCAGAAGGTCAAAGAAGATATGTGGAAAGTTTGTCTGCTTATGCAAGACAATTCTTAGATAAAATGAAAAAACCTAATGTAGATCTTATAGAGGGCTTAAGTCCTGCAATAGCTATCGAACAAAAAAATACGTCTAAAAATCCGAGATCAACTGTTGCTACAGTTACGGAAATTTATGACTATATGAGGGTTTTATTTGCCAGAGCAGGTATTCCCTACTCACCTTTTACTGGTAAACCAATTACATCACAAACAATAACTCAAATTGTAGATTTAGTAAAAAAACTACCAAAAAAATCTACTATTTATATTTATGCTCCAGTAGTTAGGGGTCGTAAAGGAGAATATAAAAAAGATATTTTAAGTTACAAAAGAAGAGGATTTAGAAAAATTAAAATTGATAACGTTTTATACGATATAGAAAAATCGCCTAATTTAGATAAAAAACTAAAACATGATATTTCAGTTTTAGTTGATAGAATTGTATTAAATTCAAAACTAGGCAATAGATTGGCAGAGAGCATTGAGACAGCAGTAAATTTATCTAATGGATTAGTATTTGTTGAATATGAAGATGAAACACTTCCACAAAAATTTAGAAAAACAGAAAAACTAATTTATTCAACAAAATTTGCTTGCCCAGAAAGTGGATTTACTATTGAAGAGATAGAGCCAAGACTTTTTTCATTTAATAGTCCTTATGGAGCTTGTGAGGAATGTGAGGGTATTGGAATTAAATTAAATGTTGATCCAAATTTAGTTATTCCAGACGAAAGAAAGAGTATTGCAGATGGTGCGATTGAGCCATGGGCAAAATCTACAACATTATATTATGCTCAAACATTAGCATCAATTGCTAAACATTATAGTTTTTCACTTGATGATAAATGGAAAAAATTACCAAAAAAAATTAAAGATGTAATTTTGTATGGATCTGATGAAGAAGAAATTAAGTTTAATTATGATGATGGTTATGAAAAATATTCGCATAAAAAAACATTTGAAGGTGTAGTTAACAATCTGGAAAGAAGATTTTTAGAATCTGATAGTGAGTGGAAAAGAGAAGCTATAGCGGAATATCAGTCAGATTCTGCTTGTGAAGGATGTAATGGAAACAGACTTAAAGAAGAAGCTCTATGTGTAAAAATTGACAATCACAACATTAGTGAAGTTACAAAAAAATCAATCCTTGATGCGTCTCAATGGTTTAATGATTTAGAAAAAAATTTAGATAAGCGACAATTTAAAATTGCGGAACATGTCTTGAAAGAAATCAATGAAAGATTAAACTTTTTACTCAATGTTGGCTTAGATTACCTTACATTATCAAGAGAGTCTGGAACACTTTCAGGTGGTGAAGCTCAAAGAATAAGGTTGGCTTCACAAATTGGATCGGGACTTACAGGTGTTTTATATGTTCTTGACGAGCCTTCAATAGGATTGCACCAAAAAGATAATGTTAAATTAATTAATGCTCTTAAAAGGTTAAGAGATTTAGGCAATACCGTAATTGTTGTAGAGCACGATACAGAGACAATGGAAAATGCTGACCATATTATTGATATGGGGCCAGAAGCTGGGACTAACGGTGGACAAGTCACATCACAAGGAACATTCGAAGAAATAAAAAAAGATAAAAACAGTATTACTGGACAATATTTATCCAATAAAAAAATAATTGAAATTCCTAAAACTCGTCGATTAGCAAAAAATGGAAGATTTGTAGAAATTAATGGTGCCACAGGAAACAATTTAAATAATGTAAACCTTAAAATACCAACAGGAAGTTTCACTTGTATAACAGGTGTTTCTGGAAGTGGTAAATCAACCTTAATATTACAAACTCTTTATCATGCTTTAAACTTAACCCTAAACAATAAAGCTAGAAAGGCGCCAAAAGCTTTCAAAAGTTATAAAGGTGTTGAGTTAATAGATAAGATTATAGACATAGATCAATCACCAATTGGAAGAACTCCTAGATCAAACCCAGCAACTTATACTGGTGCCTTTGGTCCAATTAGAGATTGGTTTACAAGTTTGCCTGAGTCTAAAACTAGAGGTTATAAACCTGGAAGATTTTCTTTTAATGTTAAAGGTGGAAGATGTGAGGCTTGTGAGGGAGATGGCGTTATAACATATGAAATGCATTTTTTACCTGATGTGTATATTCAATGTGATGAATGCAAAGGTACTAGATATAATAGAGAGACATTAGAAATTAAGTTTAAAGATAAAAGCATTGCAGACGTTTTAAATATGTCGGTAGATGAAGGTTGTGAATATTTTGAAAATATATCGAATATTAAAACAAAACTTTTAACACTTAAAAAAGTAGGTTTAGGTTATATAAAAATTGGTCAACAAGCCACAACACTTTCAGGTGGTGAAGCTCAAAGAATAAAACTAGCAAAAGAACTTTCTAAAAGATCTACTGGTCGAACCATGTATATATTGGATGAACCAACTACTGGACTTCATCAGCATGATATAAAAAAACTTTTAGAAATACTTCATACATTTGTAAAACTAGGTAACACTGTCGTAGTTATTGAGCACAATTTAGACGTCATAAAAACTGCTGATTATATAGTCGACATGGGGCCTGAGGGCGGTGTTAAGGGTGGCAACATTATTGCAGAAGGTAAACCTGAGGAAATTTGTAAAATCCCAGGGAGTTACACTGGTCAATTTTTAAAACCATTATTAAAATAATATATTAAAAGATTGTTAAAATTTTTGAAAAATTAGTGTATAAATACACAGAATCATGAGTAATTTATTATCATCACTTTCTAAAACAATCCATGCATCCCTAGCATTAGCAATATTGCTGTTTATTGGTTTATTTTATTTAAATGGTGGATTTGCATTTGATACATTGTTCTGGAGTTGGTTGTTTAGATATATACATGTAATTGTTGCAATTATGTGGATTGGTTTACTTTGGTATTTCAATTTTGTTCAAATTCCAAATATGGGAAAGATTCCAGATGATCAAAAACCAGCGATTGGTAAAGTTATAGCTCCTGCAGCTCTATTTTATTTTAGATGGGCAGCAGCATTAACTGTACTATCCGGATTGGTTTTAGCTTTACTTAATGGTTATTTACATGATGCGATGACACTAAGTATCGGCTCTGGAATTCCAAAACACACTGCTATTGGTATAGGTATGTGGCTTGGTGTGATAATGGCTTTTAATGTGTGGTTTGTAATATGGCCTAATCAAAAAAGAGCCTTAGGTATAGTTGATTGTGAACCTGAATTAAAAGCTAAATCAGCGAAAACAGCGATGTTGTTCTCAAGAACAAACACTCTACTTTCTCTACCAATGTTGCTTGCGATGGTAGCAGCGCAAAATCTTTACTAGTTTTTTTTATTTTTAATTTAGCTTTGCTTAAGTTAATATTGTAATTCTTTTATATTGCTAAACTCATCTAAAACATGTGCATTTGCTAAGGCCTCTTTGTTTTTAATTTTATTACCTTCAATAATATTTTTTACAGCTAATTCAACAATTTTACCACTTTTGGTTCTGGGGATGTCATTTACTTTTATTATTTTATGAGGGACATGTCTTGGAGATGCGTTTTTTCGAATTTGCAATTTTATTCTTTTTAATAAATCTTCACTAAGTTCATAATTTGAATTTAAAATCACAAATAAAACAATTCTAATATCATTATCCCATGACTGACCAACAACAAGGGACTCCTTAATTTCATTAAATCTTTCAATTTCAGAATAAATTTCAGCTGTTCCAAGACGAACTCCACCGGGATTTAAAGTTGTATCTGAACGACCAACAATTATAAAGCCTTTTTTATTAGTTATTTTTGCATAATCACCATGATGCCAAATATTTTTAAATTTATTAAAATATGCCTTATTAAATTTAGTATCATTTTTATCATTCCAAAACTTTAAAGGCATTGATGGGAAAGGATTAACACAGACAAGTTCTCCTTTTTCATTTAAAACAGATTTACCTTTTTCATTAAAGACACGAATATCCATTCCCAAACCTTTGTTTTGTATTTCACCAGAATAAACAGGTTGATATAAATTTCCCAGAACAAAACAAGATACAATATCTGTACCACCTGATATTGATGCGAGGTGAATGTTTTTTTTTATATTCTTGTAAACATATTTAAAACTATCTTCAGATAAGGGAGAACCAGTTGAACAAATAGTTCTTAATTTAGGTAATTTGTATAATTTTTTAAAATCTTTTTTAGTTTTTCTTAATGAATCAATATATTTTGCACTAACACCTAGTAAAGTTATATTCTCTTTATTTGCTATTCTTAATAAAAGGTCCTCTTTTTTGTACATTGGAGAACCATCAAATAATACAATTGAAGCTTTTGAGGCTAAAACTGAAATTAACCAATTCCACATCATCCATCCACAAGTTGTAAAATAAAAGACATTATCGTGTTCTTTTATATCGCAATGTAGTTGATGTTCTTTTAAATGTTGTAATAATACACCACCAGTTTTATGACATATACATTTAGGTTTACCAGTTGTACCACTTGAAAAAAGAATTGCTAATTCATGTTCAAAATCAAATTTTGAAAATTTTAATTCAATTTCGTCTTCTTTGATAATATTTTTCCAATTATAGGTTTTAATATACTTGTATTTTGGAAGTTGTTTAATTTCTGATTCACCTGGATAATTTGAGACAATTATATGTTTTATGGTTGGTATCTTTTTAATTATGCTGGGAATTCTTTCTAAAATATTAATCCTTTTTCCATTATAGAAATATTCATTTGTTACAAATAAGACTTTTGGTTTTATTTGTGAAAATCTTTCCACAACACCATTTATACCAAAATCTGGTGAGCATGATGACCATATGGACCCTATAGCTACAGTAGCTAAAAAAGCCTCAACTGTTTCTGAAGTGTTTGGCATATAGGCTACTACTCTATCTTTTGATTTGATATTTATTTTTTTTAAAAAAGCACCAACATTCTTTACGTTTCTATTTAATTCTCTCCAATTTTTTGTTTCACGGAATCCACCTTCACTAATAAAAGTGATCGCTTTTTCATTATTATTTTTAGAAAGTAAATTTTCAGAAAAATTTAATTTTGATTTTGGTAAAAAAATATTTTTATAAAATTTTGGAGATTTTTTTGATTTGATTGAATTTTTCTCACCTTTTACTTTTGTATAATCCCAAACACTATTCCAAAAATTATGTGAATTTTTTACAGACCAATTATGAAACTTTTCGTAGTTTTTATTAAAATTTTTTTTAAATCTTTTTGATATAAATTTCTCAAATTTAAATAAATTTGAATTTATTTTTAATTTTTTTGAAGCTTCCCAAAGTTTTTTATTCATGCAAATATATTGCTTTAGATAGTTCTAATTTAATTATTATCATCCTCTCTCAAAACAGTTTTTTGAGAAACTCTAAGTCTAACTAAAACAGTGTTGGCGATATAAATTGAAGAATAAGTTCCAAAAACTACACCTAAAATCATTGCTAATGAAAATCCTTTTAAAATTTCACCTCCAAAAAAATAAATGGCTATTAAAGCTAATAATGTTGTAACTGAAGTAATTATTGTTCTAGATAAGGTTTCATTAATTGAAATATTTGTTAACTCAAAAATTTTAATATCAGAATATTTTCTCAAATTTTCTCTTACACGATCAAAAATAACAACTGTGTCATTCATCGAATATCCCACTATAGTTAGGACGGCAGCTATGATGGATAAATTAATTTCAAGACTAAACAAAGAGAACACACCAAGAGTAACTATAACATCATGAAATAAAGCCAATATTGCACCAAGACTAAATTGCCATTCAAATCTTATCCAAATATAAAAGAGCATTATCGCTAAAGATAAAGAGATTGCAATTACACCAGATTTTAATAACTCAGCACTTACTTTAGGTCCAACATTTTCAACTCTTCTAAAATTAAAATTATTACCAAAAGATTTATCAAGGTTAGTTTTTATTTCTTCAATTATATCTTTCCTATTATCTTTATTTTCAAATTTAACTAAATAATCAGATTCATTGCCAAATTTTTTAACCGATACATCTCCAAGATTCATTTGGCTAAATTTATCTCTAAGTGAACTAACATTTATTTTTGTATCTGTTGATCTTAATTCAATTAGTGTACCACCTTTAAAATCAATTCCAAAATTAAGTCCTTTAAAAACTAATAGAGCTAGCGAGCAAGTAATCAATAGAACAGATATCAAATTAAAATGATTATAATATTTGTTAAATGCTATCATTAAATTAATTTTTCCTTATTTCTATTTTTGGACACATAGAGGCTAGTGAAAAGTCTTGCAATAAAATAAACTGAAAATAGTGTGGTAAAAATTCCTACACCAAGAGTAACAGAAAAACCTTTTATTGGACCTGACCCCATAAAAAAAAGTATAATTGCTGCTAATAAAGTTGTGATGTTAGCATCAATAATTGCTGTTCGGGATTTAGTATAGCCACTATCAAAAGCTACAATATTATTCTTTTCATCTTTTAATTCTTCTTTAATTCTCTCAAAAATTAAAACATTTGCATCAACAGCCATACCAACTGTTAAAATTATTCCTGCAATACCTGGAAGTGTTAATGTGGCTTCAAATAAAGTTAAAATTCCTAACAAAATTAATAAATTAATGATTAAAGTTACATTAGTAATTAAACCAAAAACTTTGTATTTAACAAACATAAACATTATAACCAAAAGAAAACCTAAAGCTAAAGCAATCATTCCTGCATTAATTGAATCCTGACCTAAATCTGGTCCAACGGTTCTTTCTTCGATGATATCTAATGGAGCCGGCAATGCACCAGATCTTAATAAAAGTGCTAAATCTGTTGCAGATTGGAATGTAAATCCTCCACTAATTTGTCCTGAACCACTTGCAATAGTGTCTCTAATAACTGGAGCACTTATTATTTTACCATCTAATACTATGGCAAGCTGTTTTCCAATACCAGTAGAAGTTGCTTTACCAAATCTTTTAGCACCTACCCTGTCTAATGAAAAAGAAACAATAGTTTGGTTTGTTTGTGTATCCATTTGAGGCTGTGCGTCTAAAAGATTATCACCACTAATTATGATACGTTTACTTACAGTTGCTTCTTCAATTCCATCTTCATATTTTAATTTTTCAACACCAAACCTATCGTTTTCATTACTAGTAACAAATCTAAAAGTTAAGTTAGCAGTTTTTCCCAAAAGAGATTTTACTCTCATAGGATCATCTAAACCAGGGAGTTCAACTAAAATACGATTGTTTCCTCTCTTCAAAATGTTTGGCTCATTAGTTCCCACTTCATCAATTCTTCTTCTAACAATTTCTATTGCTTGATCTTGAGAAGAGGTTTTCAAAGAAATTAATCCTTGTTTTGAAAAATTTACTTGAAGATTTGTGCCTGTATCTTCAATTTCTAATTGATGAGATTTGAATCTAGGATAATAAGGATTTAGATCACTATTTTCATCAGTAAAAACATCAATTATTAATTGTTTGCTCTGATCATCAGTATTAAAAAATATTTTTTCATCTTCAATTTTAATATTATTAATCTTTATATTTTGATCTTTAAAATAATTTCTAATTGTTGTGGTTAAATTTTGAAGTTTTTGCTCAATAACTGGTGCATTATCAATTTCAAGCAATAGATACGAGCCACCTTGTAAGTCTAAACCTAAATTGATCTTTTTATTAAAAAAATTGTCATCAACTTTAATTAAATTTGATGAGGCTATAACAATAAATAATAATGATAATAGAGTTATAAATAAGATTCTTAACTTTGAAAAATAAAGCACTTTACTTTAATTTATTATTTCTTAACTTCTTGAGTATTTAAAAGACCTTGAATGCCTGTTGCTTTCACAATTTCAACTTTAACATTGTCAGCTATTTCAACTTCGACTTTATCGTTATCAATTAATCTTTCAACGGTACCAGTAATACCTCCAGAAGTTATAACTTTGTCACCTCTTTTTAAACCTTCAACCATTGCCTTATGTTCTTTAACCTTTTTTTGTTGAGGTCTTATTAAGAAAAAATAAAAAATAACAAATATTAAAATTAACGGTATAAATTGTCCTATTCCTGAACCTTCCATAAATCTCCTTATAAATTAGATGAATTATTATACTATCTTAATTGTGAAAACAACTTTAATTGAATGAAATACTTTCTAAATTGTTCATATAAGATCTTAAGACTTTTGGTACAATAATTGAACCATCTTTTTGTTGATAATTTTCTAAAACAGCTATCAATGTTCTTCCAACAGCTAGTCCACTTCCATTAAGGGTGCCAACGTAGTGGGTTTCTTTATTTTCAGTTTTATATCTAGTTTTCATTCTTTGACCCTGAAATGTTGAGCATGACGAACAAGAAGAAATTTCTCGATATTTATTTTCTGAGGGAAGCCAAACCTCTATATCATAAGTTTTTTCAGCACTAAAACCCATGTCTCCTGAGCATAAAATAATCTTTCTGTAAGGTAATTCTAATTTATCCAATATATCAGTTGCGCAGTTAGTCATTCTTTCTAGCTCTTCTGAGCATTTTTCTTTTTCAACAATACTAACCATTTCAACTTTATAAAATTGATGCTGCCTGATCATACCTTTAGTGTCTTTACCATAACTACCAGCTTCTTTTCTGAAACAAGGAGTTGAGGCAACTAATCTTATGGGCAAATCCTTACGATCAACAATTTTATCTTTAACCATATTTGTTAAGATTACTTCAGCTGTAGGTATCAAAAATTTTCTGTCAGACGCTCCGTCAAATTTAATTTCAAACTGATCATTTTCAAATTTTGGGAGTTGCCCAGTACCAAACATTGTATTATCAGAAGCAATTAATGGTGGTGAAATTTCTTGATAGTGATTTTGATTTACATGGGTATCAAGCATAAAATTTGATAATGCTCTTTCCAATAAAGCTAACTGGTTTTTGACAAAAACAAATCTTGAACCTGTAGTTTTTGTTGCAAGATCAAAATCAAGCATTTTTAATTTTTCACCTAGCTCGTAGTGTGATTTAGGATTAAAATCAAAGTGAGGTATTTTACCTGATTTTGAAATTTCAATATTATCATTTTCATCTTTACCATTAGGAACATCGGGATGAGGTATGTTTGGGATATTTGATAGTATATTTTCTAATTCAACTTTAATTTTTTTTTGATTATCAGAAACCTTCTCTAAATCAGAAGAAATTTCTTTTGATCGTTTGAACAAAGACTTATCTTTAGATTTTGATATATCTTTTTTTTCTTTTTCAAGAGTTTCTTTTTGTTGAATTAAATCTCTATTTTGTTCATCCAATTTTTGTAAATTCTTAAAATCAATATTCAAAGATCTTTTTTCCAAAGACTTTTCAAAGAAACTAAAGTCTTTTCTAATTTCTTTAATATTATGCATCAGTATTTTTTAAATTTTTATTTTCTATAAATTTTACAGAAAATATAGATAATTCATATAAAATTAATAATGGAATGGCCAACCCGATTTGAGTAATTGGGTCGGGTGGTGTTAACAAAGCAGCAGCTGCAAAAATTATAACCACAACATATTTTCGTCTATCTTTTAAGAACTGACTATCTACAACACCTACTCTAGCTAACAAGCTAAGTACCACAGGTAATTGAAAACTTAATCCAAAAGCAAAAATAAGTTTCATTACAAGAGATAAATATTCATTTACTTTGGCTTCAAGCTGTATGGGTAAACCTGTTGATAGACCAGTACTTTCAAACGATAAGAAAAATTTAATCGCAAGAGGCATAATTAAATAATAGACCAACATTCCCCCTAGAAGAAATAATATTGGTGTTAAAATTAAGTAAGGCATAATCGCTATTTTTTCATGCTTGTACAAGCCAGGAGCTATAAATTTCCAGATTTGCATAAGAATAAATGGACAAGTAACAAAAAAAGCTGTGAAGAAAGAAACCTTTAGATAGGTTAAGAACGTTTCTTGTAACGCTGTAAAGATTAACCTTCTTTCAGATCCATCATCCTTAACAGCCTTAGCGAAGGGATCAACCAAGAACCCATATATGGTTTCAGCAAAAAAATAACATCCAATAAAAAAAATAAACAAAAATAAAAAACTATGAATTAGTCTTTTTCTTAGTTCAGTTAAATGACTTATGAAGCCACCTTCATTTTCTTCGTTATTCATCTTTTTTATTATCTTTTTCTACTTTTTCAATTTTTTCATCTTCAATATCAATATTTGAAACTTCATTTTGAATATCATTGATGTATCTTTTGGCTGTACCAATCCAAGAACCAGCTTTTTTTAACATTAAAGGAAAATCTTTTGGACCAAGAACAACAATAGCAATAGCTACTACAATTAAAATTTCAAACCAACCAATAGTAGGCATGTATTTTAATCTTTGTTATTTGAGTCTTTATTTTCGTCGGAAATATTTTTTGGCTCGCTTTCGTCAGTAACATCTGACGCCATTCCTTTTTTGAAACTTTTAATACCCTTAGCAACATCACCCATTAAACTAGATATTTTTCCACGTCCAAATAATAAGACAACTAATATTACAACAATTGCTATTTGCCAAATTCCTATACTCATAAAAACTTATAACCTTTTTATGGTTGATTTAAAAGTGACTTTTTTATGTATCTTTTTCCTCTTCATCAAGAGTGCTATTTAACATCTCGTCAATATTTGAGTAGATATCTTCTTTCTTTTCATCTTGTTTTTCTTTAAAAAATTTGCTCGAGCCAAAAATTGCATTATCAACACTTGCGCTATCAATTAAACCAGCGGCACCTAATTCATCAACTGTTGGAAGATCTGATAATTTTTGTAAATTGAAATGACTTAAAAAGCCATCTGTTGTTAGGTATTGAATAGGTTTACCTGGAACATCTTTACGACCTCCTGGTTTAACCCAATCTAATTCCATTAATATTTCTAAAGTATTTGTCCCAAATGCAACACCACGTATTTCTTCAATTTCCGCTCGAGTGACAGGTTGATGATAAACAATAATGGCTAAGGTCTCAATAGCAGCACGCGATAATTTTTTTTCAACAGTTTTTTCTTGTGTCATTAAATTTGAAAGTTTAGGTGACGTTCTAAAAGACCATTTATCTTTTATACACACCAAATTTATACCCCGGCTTGAATATTCTTGCTGTAATTTTTCCAACGATTTAGCAACATTTGCTTTTTTTGAAATTTTAGTTTCTATTGTGTCAACATCAAGAGGCTCAGCAGCCGCAAAAATTACAGCTTCAATTTCTTTTTCAAGATCTGTAAGTTTTGATGGAAATTTAACTATGTTATCTTTAGATATTTTTTCTTTTTTAATCATTAATTTCCCTTACATAGATATCATCAAATAGGTTTTCTTGTTTTATCGAAAGATTACCTTCTTTGACTAACTCTAAAGATCCGGCAAATATACCCGCTTTGCCTGTCTTTTTATATTTGGATCCATTTTTAAAATTATTAGGTATTAAGTCATTTATATTTTTCCAATCCATCAATTTGCCAAGAAATTGTTTTATAGTTTTAATGCCATCTTCAGTAGTAAATACAGGTAATTTAGGAATACTCATGGTTTGAAAGTCTTTAGTCATCACTATTGATGAATAAGATTTTAAAAGTTCAAATAAGCTTACATTATATTCAGAACTATAAATAGATCTTATATTGCCTTTAATACCACGAGTTCTAATTTCTCTCCCTAATCGATTTCTTTTAAGCATTTGCTCAGAAAGCAATCTAATTAGTTCCAATTTTTTAAGTTGTAATTTTAATTTTTCTGCAACCTCTTGAACTTTGAATTCCTCTTCAGGGGTGCCTGGGAGTAATAATTTTGATTTTAGATAAGCTAACCATGTAGCCATTAATAAATATTCAGACGCAATTTCTAAATTCAAATTTTTTTCGTTGGTAATATAGTTATGAAATTGGTCAGCTAATTTAGTTATTGAAATTTCTTCTAAATCTACTTTTTGTGCTTTAGCAAGATCAAGTAATACATCTAACGGGCCATTATAGTTATTGATATCAACATTAAATAAAACAGAATCAGACTCAGGCATATACAAATATTAACTTAAAATTTTATAAAATTGTGATGTTTTTTTAATTATAAAGCTACTTATCAAGGGTGAATTTTCAGCAACTATCTTCATTTCATTGAGGTTACTATTGCAATGAAGAACTATATTACATCCAGCTTTAAATGATTTAATAGTATTGTCTTTCATGGTCTCTTTTAAGCTCTTCATTGAAAGATCGTCTGAAATTATAATGTTTTTGAAACCTATTGAATTCCTAATATGATTAATCACTTTTTTTGATTGAGTAGCTGTATTTAACTTATCAATATTTTTATAAATAACGTGAGCTGTCATTGCAAAAAAACAGTTCTTTTTTTTAAAAACACTAAAATCATATTTCTTTAGATAATTAAGCGATTTATCAACTACAGGAGTAAAATTATGACTGTCAACTTTAGCTAAGCCATGTCCCGGTATATGCTTTATTATTGTTCCAATCGAATTTTCTTGAAATAATTTTATACATAAATCACCCAACTTAGAGACTATTTTTGCTTTTTTTGAAAAAGATCGATTACCAATTATATTACTAGATCCTTTAATTCTAAGATCTAAAACAGGCACAGTATTGATGTTTGCTCCTATTAACTTTAATAAGTGAGATGTTTTATCAATAAATAATTTATAAATAATATCAAATTTCATTTTATCTTTTTCATAAAGATTGCCAAAATATTCAGATGTTAAGTTGTCAAAAGAAATAATATTACTTAATCTATTTACTCTTCCACCCTCTTGATCAACTAATATTGGATAATTCTTATCTTTAAATATCTTTTTTATACTATCTGTTAAAACTTTAGTTTGTTTGATAGATTTAATATTTCTTAAAAACAATATCACGCCCCATGGTTTGTATTTAATTAAAAATTTTTTTTCATTACTTGATAACTTGTAAGATTTAATACCAACGATTATAGCTCTTCTATTTTTAATCATTTTCTAATAATTTCCAAAAGTTAAATTTTTTTTTCTTTTTTTTGTCTGTCTGTTTCACATATTCAATGACATTATCTGTATCATTTTTTAATAAAGGTAAATTTTTTGAATAATCTTTAATCTTTTTATTAATATTTTTGTAAGATCTATAAGAATTTTTGATATTATCATTTGAGAAATAATATCTTCCTGTGAAAAAAAGAAATATTATAATAATTGCTATAAATATTAAATACTTAATCTCTTTTAACATTACATTTTAGTTGGGGAAGTAACACCAACTATGTCCATTCCTGATTTAATAACATTTGCAATCACTTTTAAAAAAACTAATTTATCTTGAGAGATATTTTTTTGATCATTGATAAATCGTTTTTCTGGAAATTGTTTTCCAAGATTCCAATAAGAATGAAATTCAGCAGCAAGCTCATATAAGTATATCGGTATTCGATGAGGCTCTAATTTAGTGCTAGATGCATCAATACATTTTGGCCATTCAGATATTTTCTTTAAAATTTTAATTTCATCAACTGAATATTCGAATTTAAAATTATCTATATTAATATCTTTTTCTAAATCTCTGTCCAAATGCCGAAATACAGATGAAATTCTAGCATAACAATATTGAACATAATATAGTGGGTTATCTTTAGATTTTTCTTTGACTGCATCAAAATCAAAATCTAGCTCCACATCACTACTTCTGTTTAACATAATAAATCTAGTTGCATCTTTACCAACTTCCTCAATTAAATCGTCAACTGTAATATAATCGCCTTTTCTTTTTGACATTTTAAATGGTTTGTTGTCTTTAATTAATTTTACAAGCTGACTAATTTTACAAATTAATTTATTTTGTTCTCCCGAAAGAGCTTCTACTGAAGAAGAAATTCTTTTTATATAACCAGCATGATCTGCGCCAAGAATATTAATTAGATAATCAAATTTACGATCAACTTTATTTTTATGGTAGGCAACATCACTTGCAAAATAAGTCCAGGTACCATCAGATTTTTGCAAAGCCCTATCCTTATCATCACCAAAATCTGTTGATCTGAACAACAATTGCTCTCTTTCTACCCAATCCTTCTTATCTTCCCCCGCCGGTGCTTTAATTTTACCTTTATAGACAAAATTATTAACTTCCAAAAATTTTATTACATTCTCAACTTCTTTATCTAAAACAATACTCTTCTCGCTGACAAAATTGTTATGTTTAATGCCAAGACTTTTTAGATTTTTTTTGATTAATAATAAGGCTTGTTCTATTGATAATTCAGTTAATCTTTCACTTATATTTTCATAATTTTCAAAATTTAATTCATCATTGGAAGAAATAATATTTTTTGCAAAATCAACTAGATAGTCTCCTGGATATAGATCGGAATTATCAATTGGAAATTTTTCATTAAATTTAATCTCGCGTATTCTGGCAAAAACAGATTTAGTAAAATTAATAATCTGATTTCCATAATCATTGACATAATATTCTTTAGTAACTTTGTGATGGTTAAAGATTAATACATTTGAGATTACATCACCCAATATAGCTCCACGACAATGACCGACATGGAGAGGTCCTGTTGGGTTAGCTGAAACAAATTCTATTAAATAATTTAGCTTTTTTTCTTTTTCATTAACACCAAAGTTTTTTTTGTTAGTAATGATTTCTTGAATAAAATTTGTCCAAAACAAAGGTTTAAACTTAATATTAATAAAACCTGGTTTCACAATTGTTATATTTTGGATTAATGAATCTTTATCTTTAATAATGGGAGATATTTGTTCAGCTATGTCTATTGGCGATCTTCTATTTAATTTTGAAAGTACCATAGCTACATTAGTCGATATATCACAATCAAATTGAGCTGGTGGAATTTCCGCATTAATTCCATTAAAAGTTTCTGGAATAAGTAACTCTCCTTGTTTGCTTAGATTAATTAAAATTAATTTAATTTTGTCTAGGTACGATTCAAAGATATTCATTTATAATTATTATATAGGTTAATAGCATAACGATCCGTCATACCTGAAATAAAATCTGAAATAGCTCTAAATTTATCACTAGTCAATTGATCTTTTGAAAGAAATTTTTTAGGATTAGATTTAATTATACTAAATAATTTTTTAATGATCACTTTACCTCTTTGATTTTTCCTTAAAACTGATTTATTATTGTACATTTTAGTTCTCAAAAATAATCTAATTTCTCTTTCTGAATTTTGTAATTTATCTGAAAAATTAACTAATAATTGATCTGCCTTATTAACATCATTTACAGATTTAATTTTTAACTCTTTTAAATTTTTTTGTGTGTTAGACAACAAGTCTCTAATCATTAAATCAATTGAGTCTCTAATTATTTGATAAGTGGCAATTTTATAATTTCTTTTATTTATTTTATTTTTATACTTAAGATAAATCGATTTAAAAAAGTCTATTTCAACAAGTTCTTCTAATTTAAACAAATTAGCTTTAATTCCATCTTGAATATCATGATTATTGTAAGCAATATCATCAGAAATTGCTGAAATTTGAGACTCTAAAGATGCGTAAGTGTTAAAATTAATCTTTCCTTTAAATACCTTTAAACCAATTAAGCTATTTACTAAGTTTGTATCTTCGACAGGTCCGTTATGTTTTAACAACCCTTCTAATGTTTCAATAGATAAATTTAGACCTTTAAATTTAAAATACTTATTCTCTAAGAACATAACTATTCTTAATGTTTGCAGATTATGATCAAAACCACCATAATTTTCCATACATTCGTTTAAAGCGTCTTCACCAGCATGGCCAAATGGTGTGTGACCTAAATCATGAGCAAGACTTAATGTTTCAGCTAAATCTTCATTTAAATTTAAATATTTAGCAACAGATCTTGCTATTTGAGCAACCTCAATAGAATGGGTAATTCTTGTTCTGAAATGATCTCCCTCCGTATTTACAAATACTTGTGTTTTATGTTTCAACCTTCTAAACGATGCACTATGGATAATTCTATCTCTATCTCTTTGAAATGGTGATCGATACTTTGAAGTGGGCTCTTTACTAAGTCTACCCTTACTTTTGAATACGCCTAACAAAGTGTGTTTTTTCATCCTTTAATTTAAATAATTAAGTATTATATTAGTAGTATCAGTGTTCAGACATGATTAAAGAAATTAAATTTACAGATAATGCTCTAAAACAGATAGCAAATTTATTATCTAAAAAAGATGATGGATCATTTTTTAGAATCGCTATTAAGGGCGGAGGATGTTCAGGTTTTCAATATGAATTTACATTTGAAAAATCCAAAAATGACGATGATTTAAATTTTGAAAACATCTTAATTGACAAAACTTCAGCAGATTTATTAAAAGGTTCTGAAGTTGATTATGTATCTGAGCTTATTGGTGAGTCTTTTAAAATTTCTAATCCACAAACTAAATCTTCTTGTGGCTGTGGTGTTTCATTCTCACTTTAATGATTATCTCATCTTGGAATGTTAACTCAGTAAGAGCCAGAATAGAAAATATCAAAAGCTATCTACTAAAATACAAACCTGACGTTTTAATGATGCAAGAAATAAAAACTGAAGATGTTAATTTTCCATATGATGATTTTGCCTCCATGGATTATGAAAGTCATGTTTTTGGTCAAAAAAGCTATAATGGTGTTGCCATCATATCTAAAGGAAAATTGAATAATGTCAGAACTGATTTAATCAAAGATAAGTTAAAACAATCAAGAATAATTTCTGCAGAAATAAAATATAAAAAAAAAGTTATTCAATTAATAAATATCTATACACCTAATGGTAATCCAGTTGATACTGAAAAGTATGATTATAAAAAAAATTGGATGGATCAACTTATCAAGCAACTAAAAACTTTATCTAAAAAAAATCAAAACATCATTTTAGCTGGAGACTTTAATGTTATCCCTGCTGCTGAAGATGTTTATAACGTTAAAAGCTTTGAAGACGACGCTTTGTATAGACTTGAAATTAGAAAAAAATTTAGAGAAATGTTAAATCTTGGTTTTAATGATGTTTATAGACACTTTAATGAAGATAAAGAGGGATATACATTTTGGGATTATATGAGAGGTGCTTGGCAAAAAAATAATGGTATGAGAATTGACCACTTCTTAGTTTCAAACTCTCTTATCGATAATATAAAAGATATTAATATTAATAAAGATCCTCGTGGTAAAGAAAAGCCTTCAGATCATACTCCGATTGAAATTAAACTAACTTAAAGATTTAATTTTATTAACTAATTCTTCATTGATATGTCTAGGGCCAGTATCTTGTCGATTTTTATGTCTTCTTTCACCAGGTAATCTAACTTCACCCATTGATTTCATTTTTTCAAAAAATTCTTCTGCATGTTTTTGCCAGCTTGTACCTGCAGTTTTATCTGGACAAATAGCTAGAATAAATTCACCACCGCTTGGTGGGCCACCATCATTATTATCTTTAGCAGCTGTTTCATAACTAAAATTATCACCCACTAAAGCACCAGCTAGCAATTCAACCATCATTGCAATTGCAGACCCCTTATATCCACCAAAAGGTAATAAAACACCACCATCAGCAATCTCAGCTGGATCAGTAGTATCTTTTCCATCTTTAGTTAAACCTGTTCCAAGAGGAACTTTATGCCCTTCTCTTTTAGCGACTTGAACTTCCCCCATGGCCATAGAAGCTGTTGCCATGTCATATACAACAGGTGTCTTTCCTGGTCTTGGCCAAGCAAATGAAATTGGATTTGTACCAAACAAAGGTTTCATTGCACCAGCAGGAGCAACAGCAGGCTTGTATGATGTACAAGCAAAAGCAACTAAACCATCATCTGCTAACATTTCAGTTTCAGGCCACATAGCAGCCATATGATGTGAATTATTAATAGCTAAAACGGCAACACCATTTTCTTTCGCAGCTTTAGATAATTCAGGTAAACCTTTGTTCAAAACAACTGGGGCTAAGCAATTATTGCCCTGAACTTTAATTACAGATGAAGAAACTTTATTAATTTCAGGTTTTCCTTTACCGTTTATCTTTCCACTCTTAAGACCGCTTACATATGCGGGTAACCTAAATAAGCCATGAGATACAGATCCATCTCTTTCTGCATTTCTAATTAGATTTGATAAAATAGTTGCAGTTTCATCATTGCATCCATTAGCTATTAGCGTTCTTTTTGCTAATTCAAAAATTTCATCCAAGGATAAAGAAATATTACTCATTTATTTAGTCTTACAATTTTTACATAAACCAAAAAATTCTAAATTATACTTGCTGTATTTCATTCCAGTTTCATCCGTAAAGTTTGATAAATATTTTGAAAGCTTTGAATTGCTTATTTCAGAAACATTTTCACAATTTTCACAAATTGAGAATGCTGTTGCTTTAGAAATTTGACAATTAGAATTTTGACAAGCTATAAAAGCATTTCTACTTTCAATCTTATGGATCTTTCCAATTTCTACTAATTTATCTAACGCTCTGTAAACTTGTAATGGAGCTTTAATACCTTCTTTTTGAACATTAAACAGGATTGAATAAGCTTTCATCGGCTCACCAGATTTATCAATTATATCAAAAATGATTTTTTGGTTTTTAGAAAGATTGTGTTCTTTTTGCATATACAAATTCTTATCAATTAGTTGTTAATTTTTCAATTTAATCGATTGTTTAATATTAAGTAAAGACAATATAAATAAAACTAAAGCAGCCATAATTATTGAAGGTCCAGATGACGTATTAAATTCTAATGAAGAAAATAAACCCAATATTACTGATAAAAGACCACCAATAATTGAGTATAAAACCATTTTCTTTGGACTATCTGAAATATTTCTGGCCATTGCAGCTGGTATAATTAACATTCCAGTGATTAATAATAAACCAACCATTTTAATTGATATAGCAATCACAGCAGCCATCAGAATTGTAAATATAGCTTTTGATCTATCGGGATTTAATCCCTCTGCTTCTGCTAGTTCATAATTTACTGTAGATGCGAACAGAGGTTTCCAAATCAATTTAAGTACAAATAAAATTAATGCTCCACCTGTCCATATAATAATTAAGTCGTTAGTTGTTACGGCTAATATGTCACCAAATAAAAGACCCATTATGTCGAAACGTATAAAGGTTAAAAAACCAATTACAACTAATCCAACAGCCAGAGAAGAGTGTGCCAAAAGACCCAACAAAGCGTCACCAGGTAAATTGGTTTTTTTCTGAAGTTGAATTAATATCAATGCAACTACAGATGAAATTATGAATACTGAAAGAGCAATATTAAGTTCAAAAGAATAAGCTATTGTGACACCTAATAAGGCTGAATGAGATAGTGTATCGCCAAAATAAGACAATCTTCTCCATACTACAAAACAGCCTAGTGGGCCAGTTACCAACGCAACTCCTATTCCAGCTATTAAAGCTCTTATGAAAAAATCATCTAACATATTAATTTTTCTTTATTTGACCCTCATCTGAATGAACATGGTCATGTTTGTGCTCATAAACAGATAGAATTTGAGAGGCTTGTTCACCAAATAAAGTTTTGTACTCATTATTTTTAGCAACATCCATTGGTGTACCTGAACAACACACATGACCATTTAAACAAACAACATGATCAGTTGCTGTCATAACAGTATGCAAATCATGGGAAATTAATAAAATTCCACAATTTAAAGTATCTGAAATTTTTTTGATCAATTCATATAACGCTATCTCTCCAGTATAATCAACACCTTGAACTGGTTCATCTAGAACTAATAATTCTGGTTTTTTTGAAATTGCTCTTGCAATCAAAACTCTTTGAAATTCTCCACCTGATAAATTTCCTAAATTTTCATTTTTAAGATGACTAACTCCAGTAAGGGTAAGAGCTTCATTTATTGCTTCATCTTTAATATCTTCAGTTAAAAGCATAAAATCATACACTCTTAGTGGCAAGGTCCAATCTATTGAAATTTTCTGAGGAACATAACCAACTTTGTTTGTAAATTTTTCAACTCTTCCCTCAATATTTTTGTAAATACCTAATGCAATTTTTGCTGTAGTACTTTTGCCAGACCCATTTGGGCCAATTAGAGTAACAATTTTTCCCTTCTCAACTTTTAACGAAACACCTTCAACTAACCATTTATTATTTTGTTTAAAACCAACTTTGTTCAGTTCTACTAATATATTTTTATCTGAGTTCATTTATATCTTGACTTGTATATGTTATATTATTACATACTGTTATATTATAACAACTAATTAAATTACTTATTATGAAAAATATCAAAAAATTACCCTTAATATTATCAATTTTATCAATGTTAACATTCTTTACATCAGCTAGTGCTGAAATTAAAGTGGTTACATCAATAAAACCTATCCATTCTTTAGCAAGTTATCTTATGGATGGGGTTGGAAAACCAAGTTTAATTGTAAATGGCTATGCGTCTCCTCACGCATTTTCCATGAAACCATCTCATGCAAAAATGTTACAAAATGCAGATATTGTATTCTGGGTTGGCGAAAGTATGGAAAATTTTCTAAAAAAACCATTGAGCTCGATAGCTAAAAAAGCCGAAAAAATCGAATTAATAGAAGTTAAAGGATTGAACGTATTAAAGTTCAGGGAAAGAAATATTTTTGATGAGCATAATCATGATGGTCACGCTAAAAAAGAAGATGATCACGACGACCACGACCATGATGATCACGCTAAAAAAGAAGATGATCACGACAACCACGACCATGATGATCACGCTAAAAAAGAAGATGATCACGATGATCATGCACACGGAGATTATGACTCTCACATTTGGTTAGATCCAATGAATGCTAAAGTAATCTTAAATGAAATGGCTGAACATTTGATCGAAAATGACACTGAAAATGCATCTAAATATAAAAATAATTTAAAAAAAGCACTTAAAGAAATTGATACTCTTATGATCCAAGTGATGACTGAATTAAACAAAAGTGTGTCATCTATAGTTTTTCATGATGCATATCAATATTTTGAACAAAGATTTAATGTAAATATTCTTGGAGCGTTTACTGTTAACCCCGATGTAATGCCCGGTGCAGAACAATTAGCAGAAATCAGAGAAATTATTGAACATGATAAAGTTGCTTGCGTGTTTTCTGAGCCTCAATTTAATCCTGACATAATCAACGCTGTATCAAGAGATATGAAGATAAAAACAGGTGTTTTGGATCCATTAGGTGCAACTTTAGATCCAGGTAAAAATTTATATTTTGATTTAATAAAGAATATGTCTTTGTCATTTAAAGATTGTTAAGTCAGTAGTTTTGTAATTGTACTAAAATACAACTTATATTTGTAAATTTTAAGTAGACAAATTTTAAAGATAATATATTGCTGATGAATCAGCTATTCCTTTAAAAATGTTCTATATTCTTACTGTGGACTTATGTTTTTTTTATTATAAATATCGATGAATCAACTCACCTTAAAAAAAAATAATAAATTTAATTATAGATAAATTTCCTCACACCTATTAAATCGTCATCAAGAATAAGAATCGTTCGAAACGGAAAACAATAAAGTAAACAAAAAAAAATAGGAAAGAAATGGAACTGACAACAATATATACGATCGTCGGCTTTGCATTAGCTGGTTATAGCGTTATTGCAAATGATTCAATACAAACACTAGGTACTTTTATAGCGTCTAAACAAAAATGGTTTAAATGGTACACTCTTGCTGGTTCAGCATCTGTAGTAATGGCTATAGCTATTACATGGGGGTGGTATTCGTATGATGGTGATATATCATACGGAAGGCTTAACAGAATACCATTTCAAGAAATTCAATGGTACCACGCAGTAGCTCCTGCTATTCTTTTAGTGCTTACTAGAGTTGGTATACCAGTATCTACAACCTTCTTAGTACTTTCAGCATTTGCATCCACTGTAGTATTGGAGAAAATGCTAATGAAAAGTGTTGTGGGTTATGGCCTGGCTGCTGTAGTCGCGTATTTAGCTTGGATAGTAGTATCAAAGTTTATCAATGAAAAATTTGATGAAGTTGAAGATAAATGGATAGGATTTTGGAGAAACTCAGTTTGGGTGACTTCTGGTTGGTTATGGTGGGTTTGGTTATCTCACGACGTAGCAAATATTGCAGTTTATCTCCCAAGACAACTAGATGTAACTTTACTATTAATTGTTCTAGCGTACTTTACAGCATTATTGTTCTACATATTTTATATTCATGGTGGACCAATACAAAAAGTTGTTTTAGATAAAACTGGAACAAGATATGCGAGATCAGCAACAATAATAAATGTTATTTATGCTGCAGTACTATACTACTTTAAAGAACTTAATGACCTTCCAATGTCTACAACATGGGTATTTGTAGGTTTATTATGTGGTAGAGAACTTGCTATATCAACTATGAATAAAGAGTACAAATTCAAATATGTCTTCCCATTAATTGGAAAAGACTTCATTAAAATGATCTTTGGATTAAGTGTGTCTGTAGGAATTGTTTTAGCAATTCACTACATCATTATTCCAAATAATTGGTTTTAAATAAATCTAATTATGGTCGTGTTAGAAATATCTAATACGACCATGAAATGTTTAATTTTAGTATTTTTTTTTAAGATATTATTTCTTGAATTTAGAAACTAACTCTTTTAATTTTAGTTTTTCTTTTTTTAATTTTCTTAGTTTTTCCCAAGAAGAAAAAGCTCTGTCATTCATTCTTAATTTTGTAAAATGCTTAATTGCTAATTCAATTTTTTTGTGTTTTTTGATGAGTTCTTTAAACTCCTTCATATTGAATAATCATAGCATAAATAAAATTAAAACAATCAGAATTTAAAAAAAAATTAATTTTAAAAAAGGGTTTAAAAAGGTGCTCTTAAGTAAATAAGAAAAAAAACTGAATTATTTTTTGCTTTAGTTTTGCGTCTACGGTATGATCTATTTAAGTCCCGCGCTAATTCAGCTTTAGGCTGATGATCAATTTTTAAAAATTAACAATTTAAAGTGTCAAAATTATGATTTTAAAATTGGTAAAATTACTGTGTTTTCTTGGATTGCACAGATACAAAACAATAAATATTGAGTTTGGATTTAATCCAACAGATAGAATTACGACTCTTGAGTGTAAAAATTGTGGACACACTAAATTAAAAGCTGATGGCTAAAATTAGATAAAATGAAAAATATTAGAAAAGATATTGAGATTAGGAGATTTATTGAATGGTCTAAAATTGTTAGAGGTAAACCAATTCAAATTAGATTATATGAATTAATATATTTTGAGCTTCTAAATTTGTGGATAGAACTAAACCAACCCCCATTGAGAAGATTAATATATGAAACCATAAATTCAAATGATTATGATGAAAAGTTTGTTAAGGGAAAAATTTTTCAAGAATATATTGATGAAATTTTAGAAACACCTTGTGAAGATAAATCTGGTTATTATAACCCAGACTCAAGAGAAGTATTAAGTAAAGTTAACATTAAAGAATTATATGATGTTAAATTTTTAATAAAAAGTGAATTAAATACTGTGATAATGATCGATAGATATAATGCAATTTACACATTCTGCAGACTATATGAAGAGTGGTGTTTGAAAAAAAAATCAGAACAAATTGATGATGTGACTAAAAAAGAAAGATTTGATGTAACAAAAGACTTACCAATAAAGATTTCAGCTCAAAGGTAAGTTTATTTAACCCTTCCATAAATATCTTCAAATCTAACTATATCTGTCTCTTTAAGAATTGATCCAACTTGAGCTTCAAATATTTTGACTGGTTTTTTTCCAGGATTTTGAATTCTATGAATTGCCTCTAATGGAATAAAGATGTGATCATTTGGTTTTTTTACAAAACTATTTTTGTTCAATGTTATCTTGGGATTTCCTTGAGTAACTAGCCAATGTTCAGCTCTATGATGATGTTTCTGTAAACTTAAAATACCTTTTGGTTTTACAAATAACTCTTTAATCAAAAAATCTTTACCTTCAAATAAATTTGTGTACCTGCCCCATGGTCGATAAAAGATATTCTTCTTCTTGATGTATTTATTCTTTTTTTTGTCATACATTTTTAAAATTTCTTTCCAACTTCCAAGATCTGACCAAGGTATATCTAGTTTGATAGCATTAATTTGCTTTGTTTTTTCTAAAATTGCATAGTCAAATGATTTAGCTGTAGCTTTAGTAAATGAAGTTTTGTTTAAATAATAAATATTAGATTTTAGTTTTGCTTTTTTAACCGCATTTACACAGTTTCTATAAATAATTGGTTGGTTTTTTTGAAAGTTATTAATTATTGAGTCTTTTCTAAGGAAAAACATTCCTGAATTCCAATAACCTTTTTGTTTTATTACATGTTTAGCTTTAGAAATTTTGGGTTTTTCAATAAATTTAGTTACTTTATTAATGTTTCCTTTAATCTTTTTAGTAACAAAATATCCGTATTCACTTGAAGGTGATGTAGGTTTAATACCGAATATGAAGATATTTTGATTAGTTAAATTTGATTTATTTTTATTTATCGCTTTATTAAACACACTCATTTTTTCAATTAAATGATCGGCTGTAAAAAACATCAATGGCTGATCATTTGGAATATCTTTAATTAAGGCAGTACTTAATATAGCTGGAGCCGTATTTCTTTTTGCAGGTTCTAAAACTATCTTATATTTTTTAATCTTATTTTTTTTAAGATGTTGTTTTACTTGTTTTAAGTATTTTTTATTTGTACTTATAATTGGAGAGTCATAAATAGGTGCTTTAGTTCGCTCTAAAGTTTTACACAGTAAAGTCCAATTTCCAAAATCAATAAATTGTTTTGCTTGATGTTTTTTAGAATTTGGCCAAAGTCTTGTTCCAGCACCTCCACATAAAATGACCGGTCGTATCTTCATTAAATTTCTGAATAATCCTTAACTTCTTTTTTCTTTCCAGGATGAGTTGGTGCGCCCAAATAAGCTGGTCCTACTGTTTGTGCGTATTTCCAAAGTGTTCCTGATCCAAAATCTGATTTTCTTGGTTTCCATTTTCTTTTTCTTAAAGTTAATTCTTTTTTAGAAAGCCTTACATTTATCGTCCCTTTTTTAGCATCTATATCAATTACATCTCCATTACGTAATAAAGCTATAGGGCCTCCTAGGGCCGCCTCAGGGCCTACATGACCTACACAAAAGCCTCTTGTAGCTCCAGAGAACCTTCCATCTGTTATAAGAGCAACTTTTTCACCCATTCCCTGACCATAAATTGCACCTGTTGTAGATAGCATCTCTCTCATACCTGGGCCTCCTACAGGGCCTTCGTAACGGATTATAATTACATCGCCTTCTTCATATTTACGTTTTTGGACAGCGTCCATAGCTGCTTCTTCATTATCAAAGCATCTTGCTTTACCAGTAAATTGTAATTTCTTAAGTCCAGCAATTTTAACTATACCGCCATCAGGAGCTAAATTTCCTTTTAAACCAACAACACCTCCATCTGGAGATAATGGATTATCATATTTTCTTAAAACTTTTTGCTTAGGATTAAATTTAATATTTTTTAAATTTTCCTTCATTGTTTTCCCGGTAACAGTCATACAATCACCATGAATAAAACCTCCATCATAAAGTGTCTTTAACAACATTGGTACACCGCCTGCTAACCACATATCTTTTGCAACATATTTTCCGCCAGGTTTTAAATCAGCAAGATAAGGTGTTTTTTTGAAAATTTTAGCCACATCCATTAAATCAAATTTTATTCCAGCTTCATTGGCAATTGCGGGTAGATGTAATGCTGCATTAGTAGATCCACCTGTAGCAGCAACTATAGTAGCAGCATTTTCTAAAGCTTTTTTTGTAACAATGTCTCTAGGTTTAATTTTTTTTGCTAAAAGATTCATTACTGTTTTTCCACTTTCTTTAGCGTACTTATCTCTTTCTTCATATGGAGCTGGCGTACCAGCAGAATATGGCAGGGCTAAACCAATAGCTTCTGATACACATGCCATCGTATTTGCTGTAAATTGACCACCACAGGCACCTGCACTTGGACATGCAACTAATTCTAATTTTCTAAGTTCTGCTGAAGACATTTGACCAGACGAATGTTTTCCAACAGCTTCAAATACATCAACAACTGTTACGTCTTTTCCCTTATATCTTCCTGGAAGAATTGATCCGCCATAAATAAATACACTTGGTACATTTAACCTAACCATCGACATCATTAGTGCTGGTAAAGATTTATCACATCCAGCAATACCAACTAATGCATCATAGCAATGCCCTCTTACAGTAAGTTCAGCAGAGTCTGCTATAACCTCTCTAGATATTAAAGAAGCTTTCATTCCTTCATGACCCATTGCAATTCCATCTGTAACTGTAATTGTGCAAAATTCCCTTGGAGTACCACCATTAGCTCTAACACCTTTTTTAACTGATTGAGCTTGTCTCATAAGAGCAATATTACAAGGAGCAGCTTCGTTCCAAGTTGAAACAACACCTACAAAAGGTTTTGATACATCTTTTTCTGTTTCGCCCATTGCATAATAAAAAGACCTGTGAGGAGCTCTATCTGCGCCTAATGATGTATGTCTGCTTGGAAGTTTCTTTTTATTAAATTTTGCCATTATATTCCCTTTATAGTTACTAATATTTTATCAATATCATTCTTTAAATTATTATAATTAGTTTTTTCCTGATCAACAATCTCTTTCGGTGCTCTATCTACAAAACTTTTGTTTTCTAATCTTTGCGATATCTTGTTCATTTCTTCCTGAATTCTATTTTGTTTACTAGTTAAATTTTCTTTAATTAATTTTAAATCAACATCTTTATCAAAATAAATCCTAAATAAATCACCTGTAACAACCATAGTTGCTGCTGGTTTATCTAAGTCATCATTAAGGATATTATTTATTCTTCCTAATTTTTTAAGGATAATTTCATTGTCATTAATAAATTTTTTTTGGTTATCATTAATATTATTGATAGACATGTCTATAAATGAACCTGGGCTTACATTAAGTTCATTCTTAAAGGATCTAATTTCAGATATTATACTTATAATATTTTCAACTTGCTCTGTATTAGAGTCTTTATTGATTTTACCAGAAGGCCAATTAGCAAGCATTAAAAAATCTTTGCTTGAATTATCAAATTTATTTTTAAGCCATATCTCCTCTGTAACAAATGGAATAAAAGGATGTAGCAAAATTAAGATTTGCTTGAATATATAACTTGAAACTTTTTTAACCTCAGATTTAGCTTCTTCATTATCCGAAAATAGTATTGTTTTAGATAATTCTAAATACCAGTCACAATAAGAGTGCCAAGCAAATTGATAAGCATTTTTTGCTGCCTCGTCAAATCTATAGTCTTCTAAATTTTTCTCAATTTTAGATTTTGCTTCAATTAATTCTGCATAAATCCATTTATTGATATTAACTGATAAATTTGGAACTTTATCGATGTCAGAAAAATCACATTCATTTGTGATTAAAAAATTATTAGCGTTCCATAGCTTATTCAAAAAATTTCTATATCCTTTAACTCTGTCTTCTGAAAGTTTTACATCGGTACCAGGAGATGCCATCGAAAGAAGAGTAAATCTTAATGCATCGGCACTATATTTTTCAATTAAATCTAAAGGATCAATAACATTACCTTTAGATTTTGACATTTTTTGACCCTTCTCATCTCTGACTAAAGCATGAACATAAATATCTTTAAAAGGTTCTTTATTTAAAAATTCTGTTCCAAACATAATCATTCTAGCAACCCAGAAAAAAATAATATCAAAACCAGTTACTAAAACTGAAGTTGGATAAAACTTTTCAACATACTCTTTATTGTCTGGCCAACCCAATGTTGCAAATGGCCAAAGACCAGATGAAAACCATGTATCCAACACATCTGGATCTCGAATTAAATCAACATCTTTTTTATAATGTTTTTTTGCTAATAATTTTGCATCATCTTCATCTTCAGCAACAAATATCTTTTTGTCAGGACCATACCAAGCAGGTATCTGATGGCCCCACCAAAGTTGTCTTGAAATACACCAGGGCTCTATATTGTTCATCCATTGAAAATAAGTCTTAGACCAATTTTCAGGAAAGAAATTAGTCTTTTTTGAATTAACAACTTCTTTTGCTTTAACAGATAATTTTTCTGCATCAGCAAACCATTGTTCTGTTAAGAAAGGTTCAATAATAGAATTAGATCTATCCCCATATGGAACCTTATTTTTTATATTTTCTTCTTTAACAAAAAAATCTTTATCTTTTAGTTCTTTTAAAATTCTCTTTCTTGCTTCAAATCTGTCTAATCCTATATATTCTTTAGGCGCATTTTCGTTAATTTTACCAGCTTCAGTAAATATATTTATAATTTCAAGATTATTTCTTTGTCCAACATCGTAGTCATTAAAATCATGCGCGGGTGTAATTTTTAGTGCACCAGTTCCCTGTTCAGGATCTGCATAATCATCTTCTATAATATTAATCTTTCTTCCAACAATTGGTATTGTAACTTTTTTGCCGACAAAAGATTTAAAGCGATCATCTTTTGGATTAACTGCAATTGCAGTATCTCCCAACATTGTTTCAGGTCTTGTTGTTGCAATTGTTATAAATTCTTCGGTTCCATCAATAGGATACCTAATATAATAAATTTTTGAATTTACTTCTCTTTGATCAACTTCAAGATCAGAAATTGCAGTTTTTAAAACAGTATCCCAATTTACTAGTTTTTTATCTTTGTAGATTAAATCTTTATTATATAGATCAACAAATACTTTTATTACTGATTTTGAGAGGTTTTCATCCATTGTAAAAGCATTACGCGACCAGTCACAAGAGCATCCAAGTTTTTTTAATTGGTTAATAATGATGTCACCATATTGCTCTTTCCATTCCCAAACTTTTTCAATAAATTTGTCTCTACCAATTTCATTTTTATCAATTTTTTCAGCAGTAAGTTTTCTTTCAACTAAAGCTTGAGTAGCAATACCTGCATGATCTGTACCTGGTTGCCACAAAGTTTCATAATTATTCATTCTGTGATAACGAACTAACAAATCTTGAATAGAATTATTTAAAGCATGACCCATATGAAGACTTCCAGTCACATTTGGTGGGGGTATAACTATTGAAAATTTTTTTGAATTTTCTTTAGGTTTGAATAATTCATTTTTTTCCCAATAAGAGTAAATCTTATCCTCTACATCAGAATGTATATATTTATCGTTACTCATGAATGTATAAAGTTTATAATTTATTAATCTAAATTAACAATAATCAATTTAGATCGTTATTTAATAGACTAATGAGAAATATTTAATATAAAAAGGCATCTGAAGCTATTAGTCAAAACAAGATGGCAACGTGGCGGAATGGTTACGCAGAGGATTGCAAATCCTTGTATCCCGGTTCGATTCCGGGCGTTGCCTCCAAAAAAAATCTTGTTTTAACTATAAAAAAAAGTAAGTTGAGTTTTTTACATTCCTCGGTAGCTCAGTTGGTAGAGCAGTTGACTGTTAATCAATTGGTCGTAGGTTCGAGTCCTACCCGAGGAGCCAAAATCTTTTTTTTAAATTTATCTATTTGTTAGCTAAAGCATTATAGATGCAGCCAATTCCAATTCCTGCAATCTCATCACTTTTTAAAGATCTAGATCTAGTTGTCATTTTAGATTTTAGGAATTTTGATGTTCTGTGATCAGGATATCTATATTGGATAATATGAAACCAAGGGCCATTAAAACTCACTCCATCTAAATTTTTATTAAATTTTTGAACACCGTTACTTGCTTGTGAATTATGTGCTTTTTTTGCCCAAGGCTCTAAAATTGAATTATCCATGAAACCATCTTGGAATAATTCAGCAGCTTTTAATAAATTTTTTTCATAATTTTTTGGAAGTTTTACATTTGCTGCATTGGCAATTTCCAAAATCATAAAAGCTTCACCTAATCCAGTATGATGATACCATAATGACCTATTACCACGTGTTGTCCTATCTTTAATGCTACCATCTTTTAAAATCCATTTATCTGCACCTTTAATTAGCTTTTTAACTAGTGATTTATAATTTTTATTATTATTGTGTTTGAGAGCAATGTTAGGGAAAAACCATCCAGCAGAATTTCCCATATAAAATTTTGATACTGGTTTTATCCTTTTGTAAAAAGATTTAAACCATTGATTAATCTTTTTATGTCTGGGATCATCTGTTTTATAAGATGTAAAGTTTAAGTTATAAATATAATTAAGACCCATAACAATTTCTACAGCAACAGTTGCATCTTTTATTGGCGCTATATCTTGGCCGTTAGGATCGCTCCATTCTCCCTCACAATCTTTTAAAATAGGTTTATCTTTTGAGTTTGTGTAACACTGCTTGGTTGCTGATAGTGTATTATTCTTTGCCCAAGTATAAAGTTTATCAAATAAAAATTCTTTATCTTTATCATTCTCAGTAACACTGGCATAAGTTATTGCATCTGCATATTCTTTAAAAACATCTCTACTGTAAACACCTTCTACTATCTTCCAGTTATCCATTCTTGAATTGTAGCCAAGTATTTTGGGCGCAAGATCTTTGTTAATAATATTTTTTTTAGGCTTATAATTGTTAAAACCACAAAACTTACTTTTATGTTCTATGGTTAGTTTGTTAAATTCATCTAGAACATTATCTGGAATAAATGGAGATTTGCTTAACTGCTTAGCGTTCAAAGAAGTGCTAAAAAAAAATACAATAAATATATATGAAATAAATTTATTCATAAATAATAGATATACTTTAAAAACTGAGTTTAGTGGGTCTTAAAATAAAATTATACTGCTTTAGAAATAACTGTTCCTGATATTTGTAAAGATTTATTAAATTTTAATTTTTGATCAGCACTAAGTTCTGAATATAATTTTGTTAAAAAATTATAGTTAACATTCATGTGACCTTCTTGAGATTTTTCTAAGTTAATTAGATATTCAGAAAAATCTTCAAAGAAATAATTAATTGGAACTTTTAAATAATTAGATAATTGTAGTAATCTAATAGAACTTACTCCATTAGTTCCTTTTTCGTATTTTTGAATTTGTTGAAATGTAACATTAATCGCTTTAGCAACTTTAGTTTGTGTTAATCCTAAAGCTAATCTTCTCAGCTTAAGTTTATTACCTAAGTGTTTGTTGAAATTATCTTCCATTAAGACCCCTCTTAATTAAATTTAAAATCATATTGAACAAACTTATTGAGGTTCATGCAATAGATAAATTTATTTATTTTCTTATTAAAAGATGAGTGACAAAAAACCTGTCAAGCTTAAGATTTTAAAAAAACTATTGTTTTTAAGATAAAAATATCAAACAGTTATCTTAATTTTTGATAATAAAAGAGTTAAAAGTTATAAAATTTGGCTTAAAAATAGCTTTGTTCTATCGCTCTTAGGATTAGCAAAAAATTCTTTTGTGTCAGCCTTCTCTACTATCTTACCTTCATCCATAAATATCATGCAATCAGCAACTTCTTTAGCAAATCCCATTTCATGAGTAACAACTATCATGGTCATTCCTTGTTTAGCTAAATCAACCATTACATCTAGTACTTCTTTAATCATTTCTGGATCTAATGCAGATGTTGGTTCATCAAATAACATTATTTTGGGTTCCATACATAGCGCTCTAGCAATAGCTACCCTTTGTTGTTGTCCACCAGAAAGTTGTCCCGGAAATTTTTGAGCTTGATCTAAAATCTGAACTCTTTCCAAGTGTTTTAAAGCCAATTCTTCTGCCTCTTTTTTAGGCATTTTCTTAACCCAAATAGGAGCTAATGTGCAATTGTCTAAAATTGATAAATGCGGAAATAAATTAAATTGTTGAAAAACCATTCCGACTTCTGCTCTAACTTGTTCTATATTTTTTGTATCTTCAGAAATCTCAGTTCCATCAACTATAATATTTCCTTTTTGATGCTCTTCTAATCTATTAATACATCTAATTAGTGTAGATTTACCAGATCCAGATGGTCCACAAACAACAATTTTTTCTTTAGCTTTAACTTCAAGATTAATATCTTTAAGTACTTGAAAGTCTCCATACCATTTGTTTACTTCTTTAATCTGTATAATTGAATCTGACATAGTTATTTATCTATCTGTTTTAAATTTTAATTCTAATTTTTGACTATATTTACTCATACTGTAGCAAATAATCCAGAATATAATTCCAGCAAATACGTAACCTTCCATCGAAAACCCAAGCCATTTAGGATTTGTTTTTGCTAAGTTTAACATTCCAACTAACTCCAATAACCCTACTACAAAAATTAATGGAGTATCTTTTACTAAAGCTAAAAAAGTATTGGCAATACCAGGTATTACTAGTTTAAGAGCTTGTGGTAAAATTACTAATAAATGAAGTCTCCAGTACCCCATACCTAAAGATTTTGCTGCATCATACTGTCCTCTAGGTAGTGCTTGTAAACCACCTCTAATAACCTCAGCTGTATAAGCAGCTTCAAATAAAGTAATAGCGACAATAACTCTAATTAATTTATCAACATATGTTCCGTCAGGTAAAAACATAGGAAACATCACTGCAGACATAAATAATACTGTAATTAACGGTACACCTCTCCAAAACTCAATAAATGAAAGCGACGAATACTTAACAACAGTTAAATCAGATCTTCTTCCAAGTGCCAACATCATCCCTATGGGGAAACAGAAGATTAATGAAAAGAAAGAAACAATAAATGTTAAGGATAAACCACCCCACGCACCTGTTTCTACCCATTCTAAACCAAATTCACCACCTGAAATTAAATAGTAAATTAAAAGAAATGAGATTATTGGTAAAAAGATAACATAATAAAATGTTAAATATTTTTTAAATTTTAATGGAAAAAAATATCCAGCTCCCATTAACCCTAAAACAATAATAAATGTTGCATTAACTCTCCATTGCTCAGCATTAGGATACATTCCATACATAAATCTATTAAACCAAGTTTTTATATAAACCCAACATGCACCACCTCCTGTACAAGCTTCTTTGCTATCACCAACAAATGTAGCATCAAGAACAAACCAATTGAGTAATGGAGCAACACTGAAAATTATCAATATGATTATACTTATACTTAAAGCTGCATTAAAATTACTAGTGTTAATATTTTTGTTAAGCTCATCTAGGATTTTAATGCCAGAAAATTCTATTCTTATTAAATGTAATCCAATCATTCCAAATATTAGAGGAGTAAAAAAACTGACAAAAGTAGGTAAAAATCCAGTAATGTTAGTCTCATAAAAATTATTTAGACAAAAATCAATTAACCCTAGTGCAAAAAATAAAGAACCTAAGATTAAAAATAAATTTAAATTTTTTCTATTGGGTTTTAAAAAATTTATATTACTCATTACTATTTTTCCTGTATCGCAATTCTTTTATTATACCAGTTCATAAATAGTGAGATTACTAAACTGATTGTTAAATAAGTAGCCATTGTAATTCCCACAATTTCAATAGCTCTACCTGTTTGCATCATCGCAGTACCTGCAAAAACTAATACTAAATCTGGGTAAGCAATAGCTGCAGCCAAAGATGAATTTTTTGTTAAGTTTAAATATTGGTTTGTAGTAGGTGGTATTATAATTCTTAATGCCTGAGGTAAAATTACTAATTTTAAAACTTGGCTAGGTGTTAAACCAATCGATGCAGCTGCTTCTTTTTGACCTTTCCCTATACCTTGTATTCCGGCTCTTACATTTTCGGCAATAAAAGTTGCTGTATATAAAGTTAAAGCTAATGTCAGCGCTATAAGTTCAGGAGGTATTCCAACACCACCTTCATACGTGAAAGAAGTTTGAGCTAGTTGTTTCAATACTGGAAAGCTCCAAGAAAGATCAACACCGCCTATTATAAAAGTTAATGCTGGTAATATAATAAAAATTCCTAGTGAAATTAAAAATTTAGGATACTGTTTTCCCTCTTCTTCTTGTTTTCTTTTTGCAAATTTATTGAAAGAATAAATTGCCACCATTGCAACAATCAAAGCAATCATAAATACATCAAAATTGTTCCAAATTGGAGCTGGTGTATATAGCCCCTTGATAGTCATAAAAGAAGATCCAAAAATTAATGGGGCATCCTCTGGCATTGGTAGTGCTCTTAAAGCTGCAAAATACCAAAAAAAGATCTGTAACAACAAAGGTATGTTTCTAAAGAATTCAACATAAAAACTGGCTGTTTTATTAATTAGATAGTTAGGTGACAATCTGGCAACACCAATCACAGCACCTAATAGAGTACTTAAAATAATACCAATGAATGAAACTAACAATGTATTTAATAGTCCAACTAGATAAGCACGTCCATATGACATGGAGCCATCATAATCAATTAACGAAAATTGAATATCAAATGAAGCTTCTTTTGATAAAAAACCAAAACCAAACTCGATACCTCGAGTATCCATGTTCTCTTGGGCATTCATTGTAAAGAAACCAAAGATTAAAACTATAAATAATAGAGTTAAAAATTGAGGTAAGATTTTTTTAAATTTCATTTGATAAGATACTATAAAAAAAGGGCTAGATAAATCTAGCCCTTTTTATCAATTTATTACTTTTAATTATCTTGATGGTGGAACGTATAAAATACCACCTTTAGTCCATAATTCATTTGGACCTCTGTCTGGTAAGATACCAGTGTCAGCTATATTTCTCTTATAACTTTCACCATAGTTTCCAACTTGTTTGATAATTCTCAAGTTCCACTCGTTATCTAAACCGAATGCAGCACCCATTTCACCTTCAGCACCAACTAATCTTTTGATTTGTGGGTTTTCTGAAGTTTTCATTGAGTCAGCATTAGCAGAAGTAACACCGTACTCCTCAGCTTCGATCATAGTATTTAAAGACCATCTTACGATATCTTCCCATACTGCATCACCTTGTCTAACAACAGGGCCTAATGGCTCTTTTGAAATAGTTTCAGGTAATACGATGTGATCATCAGGGTTTGACATTTTAGTTCTTTGAGCAGCAAGACCTGATTTGTCAGTAGTGTAAGTATCACATCTACCAGCATCATAAGCAGCTACAACTTCGTCAGCTTTTTCAAAAGCAACTGGAGTATAAGAAATTCCTTTAGAGTTAAAGAAATCTCTCATGTTTAACTCAGTTGTTGTACCAATGTTAGTACAAGCTGAGATTCCATTTTTGAATTGGCTTGTTGAAGTAATTCCAGAGTTTTTTCTAACCATGAAACCTTGACCATCGTAGAAGTTTACTCCAACGAAAGTTAGTCCAATGTCAGCATCTCTAGAAAGAGTCCAAGTTGTGTTTCTTGATAAGATATCAATCTCACCAGAAGTTAAAGCTGTAAATCTTTCTTTAGCACTTAATGGTGTGAACTTAACTTTGTTCGCATCACCTAGTACTGCAGCAGCTACCGCTCTACATACATCAACGTCAACACCAGTCCAATTTCCTGCAGCGTCAGCATTAGAAAATCCTGGTAGACCTTGAGATACTCCACATCTTACAAAACCCTTCTTCTGAGTGTTTTTAAGTGTCTTAGATTTTTTAGCAGCGAAAGTTTCAGTTGTAAAAGTAAACAACACAGCAACCATTGCTACTAAAGAAGTTAATTGTTTTACGTATTTAAACATTATTCTTCCTTTTAGTTATTTTTATTTGTTAACAAATAATTCAAAATAAATTTGAATTAGGTTATTCTTTTATCATTATCTAAAGTTGATCAAAGTAAATTGATTAATTTAGAATGCTTTTAACTATATGTTGTGTGGGCAAAAGTAAAGAGGATATATATTGATAATGGTGCGCCCTGCACGACTCGAACGTGCGACCCTCGGTTTAGAAAACCGATGCTCTATCCAGCTGAGCTAAGGGCGCAATAAATAAATACAGATACATATATAATACTTAATTAGTATTTAAAAAGAAATTTTTTAGCTATTAAAAGTAAAGATAAAAGCTCAACTCTACCTATAATCATAAAAAAAATCAGAAAGTATTTAGTTAAAAAATGAAGATTATTAAAGTCAAAATCACTTAGACCATAAGCAGATGAATTGGCTGTATTCATTAAAGTCAAAATTGCTAATTTAAATGAACTTTCAAAGCTAATATTACTTAAACTTAATAAAGAAGTTAAAATAAATAATGAAATAATAAAGATTATTATTGTTAAAAAATATTTATTAATTTCTTTGACTTCGAAATTTATTTTAGAAAACATTAATTTATTCATAAAAACATTTTTAGGTTTACTAAAAGATAAAATTTGATTTAACGAATATTTAGTTAATGAATATATTTTTAGAAACCTTAAACCAGAACTTGTGGAAAAAAAAGATCCACCAATTATTACTAAAATTAAATAAATAAAACTCAATTTTGATTGGTCATATTCTAGTGAGATACCAATATTGGATATACTACTAACAAGAGATAAGAAACTATAAGTAAAATTATTATCAAAACTAAAGAAAATAAAAAAAATTGTAACAGCAAATAAAAGATACAAAAATAAATGAATATCCTCATAAAAAAAATTAAGATTTTTATCTCTTAAAAAAATCAAATTATAAATGCAAAAAATACTAAAAAAGGAAACTAACATTAATAATGAAAAAATAACTATTTGAGACTGGTTAATTAAAATTGACGAAAGATTATTGGATGGCAAAAAACCACCTGATGAAATTATAGTCATTGATAAATTAAGAGAATTAAAAGATCTAATATCAAAAAAATTTAAGATTAAAAAAATAGATAAAGTTATACTTGAATATAAAATAAAAATTTTAATTGTTTGCTTTAATACTTCGGCACTATTAAATGATAAAAAGTTTGTAAGTGATTTTTTTAAACTATCATCATAAATATCTATTAAAAAAATAATTGAAAAAAGAAAATATAAACCCCCTATCCATTGTATAGAGGATCTCCATAAAATTAAACCTTGATCAATGTGTTTTATATTATCAAAAATTGTGAACCCGGTAGAGGTAAATCCAGAAACAGACTCGAATATTGAGTTTAAAAAAGTCAGGTTATAAATACTGAAGTAAAAAGGTAGTGACAATATAATCGGTAATAAAATATAGCCTAAAAAGACAGTCAAAATCTTTTCAAATATTGATGGTTTTCTATTAGCCTCTTTCATCTTATAGAATAATAAACCAACAATTAATGAAGAAAATAAACTAAAATAGTATGTATTAAGATTTAAATATAAATTGAAGTAATAAGAATAGATAATATTTAAAAAAGAAAAGACTGACACTAAGATTAAAAAAAAACTTAGATATTTTACCCTAAATAGAGACATTTATAATTATATAGAACTTATTCTAAATATATTTTCTACTACTGAAATTGAGTCTTTTTTAGCCAAAAATACAACTCTATCATCTTTTTGAAATATAAAATTTGATCTAGGAATGACCACCTTATCATCACGCAAAACAGCGCCTATTCTTATCTCTTCAGGTAAGTTTGAATTTTTTAATTCTTTGTTAATTAATTCTGAAGTTTCAATAATTTCAGCTTCAATAACTTCATATTCACCATTAAGAATAGTGTAGGCTGTTTCGATTGTACCCTTGTGGATATGTTTTAAAATACTGGAAACTGTATTCATCCTAGGATCAATTAAATCATCTATCTTCAAAGAGTTTTGTAATAATGAATAATTTGGCTTGTTTATTAGGGCCATTGTTCTCTTATCATCAATTTTCTTGTCATCTTTTGCAAATTTTTCAACAAGAACACTCACCATTAAATTATCTTCATCATCATTTGTAAGTGCAAGCACCGTCTCTACTTCCTCTAAATTTGCTTCAATTAAAACCTCTTCATCAAGAGCATCCCCATTTATAATAATAGTATTATTTAATTCGTTTGCTAAGAATTCTGAACGATCTTTATCTTTTTCAACAATCTTTACCCTTGCTGAATCTAAGCTTTCTTCAAGATTTTTTGCAAGATTAAATCCAATGTTTCCACCACCTACAATCAATATCTTTTTTGATACCTTTTCATTATGTCCGAAAGCTTCAAGCGTTTGAGACATTTGGGTAGAGTTGATAATGACATAAATTTTATCATCTTTTTGAATATCATCATTCTTTTTAGGGATTAAAAATTTATCCCCCCTAATAATACCAATTATATTTGCATCAAGGTTTGGATGTTTTTTTGTTAGCTCATTAAGTTTAATATTAATTAAATTACAATTTTCATTTATCAAAATTTCTAATAATCTGATTCTATTATCAGCAAAAGGTACACTGTCCAAAGCGCCAGGTGCTTCCAACTTTCTTTGAATTGATTTTGCTATTTCTAATTCAGGTGAAATAATTACATCAATTGGTAAATTCTCCTTATTATAAACAGTTGTAAATTTAGGATTTAAATAATCTTGCGATCTAATTCTTGCAATTTTTTTTGGGATATTAAAGATAGAAAAAGCTATTTGACAAATAACCATATTAATTTCATCGTTACGTGTAACTGCAATAATCATGTCAGCTTCAGAAGCGTTTGCTTTCTCTAAAATAGTTGGATACGTGGCTTTTCCAACTATAGCTTTAACATCCAAGGAGTCATCTATCTTTTGGATATCCTCGCTGGACTGATCTATAACAGTTATAGAATGACCTTGTTCACTTAGCTGTTTGGCTATAGTAAAGCCTACTCTACCTGCACCACATATGATTATATTCATTTTAATTAAATTCTTTTATTCCTAAACCTTTTAATTTTCTATGTAAGGCACTTCTCTCCATTCCAACAAAATTTGCAGTTTTTGAAATATTGCCATTAAATTTTTTTAGTTGGATAGTTAAATACTCTTTTTCAAACTTTTCTCTAGCTTCTTTTAATGGCACAGATAGGCTATTTTCTTCAATTTGATGATTAAAATTTTCTTTTTTTAGTGACTCTTTAATTATATTTGAAATTTTTTCTTTTGTATCTGGCTGTAAGATTGCAATTCTTTCAATTAAATTTCTTAATTCTCTAACATTACCTTTCCAATTGTGATTTAAAATATAGCTATTATTCTCATCAATTTCTAATTCTTTAATATTGTAATTTTCTGATATCTTTTTGGAGAAATATTTAATTAATAAAGGAATATCTGAAATTCTTTGGCTTAATGGTTCAATATTAATTTCAAATACATTTATTCTATGAAATAAATCTTCTCTAAAGTTTCCTATTTGAATTTCTTTTTTTAAATCTTTGCTTGAAGAACAAATTAATCTAACATCTACACTTACATCACTATTTCCATTAACTCTCTTAAATTTTTGATCAATTAATACTCTTAAGATTTTTGACTGAATATCCAATGGTATTTCTGAAATTTGGTCAATAAGTAAGGTTCCCCTGTTTGCTTTTTCTAGTGAACCATATGATATTGATCCATTTTCCTTCTCCTCACCAAACAATTCAAGTTCATATTTATTTGAGTCTAATAATGCACCATTTAAAACAATGAATGGATTTTTACTTCTTAAAGAATTTTTATGTATCTTTCTTGCAACTAATTCTTTACCTGAACCTGACGGTCCATGTATAAAAATTCTACTTTCTGTTAAAGAAATTTTTTTTATTTGATCAATTATATTAATTGTGTTCTTGCTGTCTCCAATTAAATCATATGATGAAAATAATTTACTTTCATATTCTTTATTCTGTTTTTTTAGATTGAAATTTTCAACTGCACGACTTACAAAATTTAGTAATCTTTCTTGATCAAATGGTTTTTCAATAAATTCGAAGGCTCCATGATGCAAAGATTTGATAGCCATTTCAATATTAGCATGACCAGAAATTATGATTACAGGAACATCCTTGTTCTTAGTTTTAATGTGAGATAAAAGTTCGATACCATCATTATCCCCTTTATCTAATTTTACATCAAGTATGGCAACATCAGGTAATTTTTTATCTATTTCTGCTAAAGCTTGATTGTAATTAGCTGCAATTCTTGTTTTATAGCCAGCATCTATTATTAGCTCATTAATAATATTTCTTATATCGGCATTATCATCAACTATTAAAATTTCAGCACTCATTATTTTATAAAAGTAATTTTTATTGTGGCCCCATCATCTTTTGATTTAAATTCAATGTTACCGTTGTGATCATTAATTATTTTATTTACAATAGATAGACCAAGTCCTGTTCCTTGTTTTTTGGTTGTAAAGTATGGATTTAAGATTTCTTTAATGTCTTTATTCAAACTTTTAAAACCGATTCCATTATCATCAATTATTAAACTTATATGATCATCAAAATCATTTAATTCAATAGTGATGTTTTTATTAAAATTACCCATATTTTCTGTTTTTTGCTCAATACTTTCAATCGAATTCTTAATTAAGTTAAGAAAAACTCTACTTAATTGCTCTTTATCACTATTAAAAATTATTCTTTTTATATTATGATCAAAATTAATCTTTATTGAATCGTCTAATTCTTGGAGCAATTTAATATTATCCGCCATTAAGATAACTAAATCATTATTTTGAAATATGGGTTTAGGCATTCTAGCAAAATCAGAAAATTCATTTACCAATTTTTCAATTTGTTTAATTTGATTGTTAATAATCTTAAGATTTTCTTTAAAATCATTCGTATTTTTTTCAGTTAACTCTGAAGAATATTTATTTTTTAATCTATCAATAGTTAATTGAATTGGTGTTAGAGGATTTTTAATTTCATGAGCTAGCTTTCTAGCTAAACTACCCCAAGCTTCATGTCTTTCATTTATAACCAATTTATTTTGTTGATCTTTTAATCTTTCAATCATTTGATTAAAATTTTTATTTAATGTTTCTAGATCTTTATCAGTTTTTACTTCGGGAACTTTGATATCTAAATTTCCATTACCAATTGAAGTTGAGGCTAAAATTAAATTATTAATTGACCTAAAAAATCTTGAAGAAAATCTAATAGCTATAGATATAGATACAAACAATAAAAGTGAAACGACAACAATATAAATTATTGCAAACGAAACTTTTATACCTGTGCTTTTTTCTTCGACTGTATAATAAAAGTTAATAGCCTCTTCTGTCTCTGTTAAATATTTGGAAATATCTTTGTCAAGATATTTAACAACATAAATAAATCTATCTTTAAAATTTTGTAATCGCATAATAGCTGATGATCTGTTTTCAAATGCATTTATAATTTTTAAAGGACGATCGTCGTCCAAAACTAGATTTAAAGCTTTATCAACGGGTGGTATATAAGGATCATTATCTTCAATAGTTGAAAATAATAATTTTTTTTCTAAATTTATTATATGTATTTCATCAACACCACGAATTAATTTTTGTGTTTGCAAAAACCTTTTGTATTCTTTTTCACTATCATTTAAAAATTTTTTACTTTTGTTTACATCAAAAGCAATAAGAACTATTTCTGATTGAATTTTATTTCTAACTTCGTCAACATAATCTCTGGCTAGTTCATAAGAATTATTGACAACTGTCGTTACTTTTTTGTCAAAATATTTTTCAAGTGCAAAAGAAAAAAGAAATAAAGAAAAAACAGATATCAGTAATGAAGGTATAAAAGTAAAAAGTGCAAAATATGTTATGTATTTTTTGTTTGATTTTAAACCATCTTTATCAATGTCATTTTTAATTGCTTTTTTTATTTCTAAAAAAATAAAAACAAAAAGAAGTCCAAGCAAAAAGAAATTTAGTATTAGTAAAAATTGTAAATTTTGACTTGATAGTTCTATGAGACTTTTATCAATAAAAGTTAAAAAGGTTAAAAAACCAACAAATAATGTGATAATAAATAGGAATATTAAATATATGTTTTTTTTGATAAAATCGTACATTCTTAAAAAATAATCACTATAAATGATGAACAATTATTTTATAATACTTGCCTCAGGACAAAGCAAAAGATTTAATTCGAATAAACCAAAGCAATATATTACTTATAGAAATAAAGCTCTTTTTGAACATTCTTTGGATAAAGCCATAGAATCAAAACTTTTTAAAAAAATTATTTTAGTTGTTAACAATAAAAAACAAATCAAAAAAAAATACTCTAAAGATATTGCAATTATTAAAGGTGGCAAAGAAAGATCGGACTCCTCTCTAATTGCCTTAAAATATATTAAAAAATTTAGTCCTAATAATGTTTTAATTCATGATGCAGCAAGACCCAATTTTACTATTGGCCTTTTAAATAAATTAATTAATTCTCTAAAAAAGAATAAAGCATCTGTTCCTGTTATTTTTTCTAAAGACTCAATCAAATATAAAGTTAAAAATCAATTGTTTAATCTTAATAGAAAAAATTCTTATTTAACGCAAACTCCTCAAGCATTTAAATTCAAAGACATTTATGATTTGTCTATAAAACAAAAAAATATAATTCAAGATGAGGCAACACTATTTATCGATAATAATTTGAAAATTAATTTTATTAAGGGTGAAGCTTTAAATAATAAGATTACTTTTAAAGAAGATATCATTAATACAAAAACTTATTTTGGTATTGGATTTGATATTCATAGATTGATAAAAGATAAAAAACTTTATTTAGGTGGGGTTAAAATCCCCTTTCATTCAGGTTTAAAAGGTCATTCAGATGGAGATGTAATTTTACATTCAATAATTGATGCACTATTGGGTGCGATGAGAAAAAAAGATATAGGAACTTTTTTTCCAGATAATAAAAATAAATTTAAAGATATTAGATCGCCAAAAATGCTAAAACCTATTGTTGATATCTTAAATAGAAGTAATTTCTATATTAATAATTTAGATATCAATTTGATATGTGAGCAACCTAAAGTTTCCAAATATAGAAATAAAATAATCAGCTCTTTATCAAATCTATTAAATTTAGATAAAGATTTAATTAATTTAAAAGGTAAAACAGTTGAAAAATTAGGATTAATTGGAAAGGAAAAAGCAATAGCTTGTGAAGTTATTTGCTCAATATCACAATGAAAAAAATCAATGTGCTAATATCAACTTTTTTTGGTTATGGCTATTTAACCAAAATACCAGGAACTGTTACATCGTTAGTTACGACTTTATTTATTTATATTGCATATGAATATCTTGGATACACAGATCTTAAATTTTCAATTATTTTTTTTACTCTTTTATTTTTCTATTCTTTTTATGCGGTTAAAGATGCAGAAAGTGAGTTTAAGAATAAAGATCCTAGACAAATAGTTATTGATGAAGTTTTAGGTCAAGCTATGCCTTTAATATTGTTGTTATATTTAAACCAAACTAATCAACTAAATATGCAAATTGAAATATATTATGTTTTGTCATTCGTATTCTTTAGGTTTTTTGATATTTTGAAACCATTTCCAGTAAGTTATTTTGATAAAAATTTTAAAAATTACTTTGGAATAATCATGGACGATATTATGGCTGGATTGTATTCAATGTTATTAATTTACCTAATAAGTCTTAAATTTTAATGAGCATACAATTACTTCACAAAAAACTGTTAAAAAAGAAATTATCTATATCTGTTGCAGAGTCTTGTACTGGTGGTTTATTGGCTCATAATTTAACTAAATTAGCCAACTCATCAAAATATTTTCAAATGGGGCTAACCACCTACTCCAATCTAGCTAAAATTAAAATTTTAAAAGTAAATAAAAATATAATTAAAAAATATGGAGCTGTAAGTAAAGAGTGCTGTAAATCTATGGTCCAGAATTTATCTAAAATTTCAAAAAGTAAAATAAACGTTTCTATTACTGGAATAGCAGGACCTGGTGGAGCTTCAAAGAATAAACCAATAGGTTTGGTTTATATTGGTATTAAAAAAGGTAAAACCTTAATTGTTAAAGAAAATAGATTTAAATCAAATAACCGTAATTCTATTCAAAAATTAACAGTTAGAGAAGTAATTAAGATAGTTTTAAATTTAATTTAATTACTTTTCTATTGGTCTATAAAGATCTTCTGCTCTTTTTTGAAAAGCATCTGCTATCTTATTCAAACCAAACTCGAAAGACTTAGACATCAAAACATTTAAGAATTTATTCTCGATTTCAAAATCAATATCAAAAGAAATTTCGGTGCCCCCTTTTGTTTCATTAAAATTCCAATTATTTTCTAAGTGATTTAATGGGCCGCCAATATTGGTTACATTTATAGTACTGTTCTCTTTGTCAAATTTTACATCACTTTTGTATGTATCTTTAAATGGTCCTTTACCAATGGTAAGATCAGCAATAATTAAAATTTGATTACCTTCTTTATTTCTTTCATAAACATGTGAGTCCAAACAAAAAGGAACAAACTCTGGATATTTTTCAATATCAAGAACTAAATCAACAAGTTGATTTTTTTTACATTCAATTAATCTCTTAACTGATGCTTTAGGCATTAATGTTTGTTTAATCTATTTTGCTGAAGTTGAGCAAAATCTTCATCAGCATGATACGAAGATCTTGTTAATGGTGATGAAGAAACTAGTAAAAATCCTTTTGCTTTAGCTATTGTTCCTAAATCATCAAATTCTTTTGGAGTATAATATCTATCAAGTGGATGGTGTTTTGTTGATGGCTGAAGATATTGACCAATAGTTAAAAAATCTACATCTGCAGCTTTCAAGTCATCCATAACTTGTAAGATTTCATCTCTACTTTCACCTAGTCCAACCATAATTCCAGATTTGGTAAAAACATTTTTATTAACTTGTTTGGCATTTTTTAAAAGTTCTAAAGATGAAAAGTATCTTGAGCCAGGTCTTACTTTTAAATAAAGACTTGGTACAGTTTCGATATTATGATTAAAAACATCTGGGTTTGCATCTAAAACTCTTTTATAAGAGTCTCCTTTTCTCAAAAAATCAGGTGTTAATACTTCAATTGTAGTATTTGGATTTTGTTTTCTTGTTTGATTTATTGTTTCAAAAAAATGTTCTGAACCACCATCATCTAGATCATCTCTATCAACAGATGTTATCACAACATGTTTTAAATTTAATTTTTTAACAGCTTCTGCAATTTTAATTGGCTCTAATTGATCTAGTTTTCGAGGTAAACCAGTTTTAACATCACAAAATGCACATGCTCTAGTACAAGTATCTCCCATTATCATAAATGTTGCATGTCTTTTACTCCAACACTCGGTAATGTTTGGGCAATTAGCTTCCTGGCAAACAGTTACTAAATTATTATTATTTACAATTGTTTTTGTTAAGAAAAACTCTTTACTATTTACAAGCTTAGACCTTATCCAATCTGGTTTTTTCTTGATCGGATTAATCGGTTTGTTTTGTTTTTCTGGATGTCTAGTTTTCATCGTTTTTAATTATATAAATCGTCTCTCCTTCTTTTCCAAACAAAAATCTTTCTCTTATTAATGTTTCAATATAATCAAGATCTAAATTGGTGCTTAGTAAAGTATTTTTATGATCTAAATCATTTATTTTATTAACTAAGGATAATTCTTCACTTTTCAAGTTGGACAAAAGTTCTTTTTTTTCAATAAATGAAAAAAGACCCCTTTCACCTGATACAAGATTAAAAGCAAAGTAAAAGATTAAAAAAATAGATACTAATAAAAAATAATTCCTTTTTATTAATCTTAGCATTAATTGATTTTATTCATCCTCGCCTTTTTTCCAAGTTCTTCTTCAATACGAATTAATTGATTATATTTAGCTACTCTCTCGGATCTTGCTAATGATCCAGTTTTAATTTGATTAGAGTTTGTCCCAACTGCCAAATCTGCAATAAATGTGTCCTCACTCTCTCCTGATCGATGAGATATGATTGTTTTATATCCTATAGTTTGAGCAAATTTTATCACATCTAAGGTTTCAGATACTGTGCCAATTTGATTGAGTTTAATTAAAATTGAATTTGATGAAATATTTAAAAAACCTTTTTTAAGTCTTTCAAGGTTTGTTACATACAAATCATCTCCAACGATTTGAACATCTTTTACTGATTTCATTAATTTATTCCAAGCCAGCCAATCATTTTCTGCAAAAGGGTCTTCGATTGATTTTATCTTATATTTGTTAATAATTTTTTGATATTCTTTGATCGATTTTTCAACTGAAATATAACTTTTAGAATGAATGGAGTATTTATTCTTTTTAAATAATTCATTGGCTGCAACATCAAGACATATGGAAACATCTTTGCCGTTTTTAAAACCTGCTTTTTTAATTGCAGAAACAATTAAATCTAGTACCTGATTATTACTACTGATCATTGGAGCAAAACCACCTTCATCACCAACAGATGTCGATAACCCATTATCTTTAATTAGCTTACTTAGACTTTTAATAACTAAAAAACAAACTCTCATTGCTTCAGAGAAACTTTTTGCACGATCAGGTCTGATCATAAATTCTTGAATTCTAAGACCGTTGTTAGCGTGTGCCCCACCATTAATTATATTCATTAAAGGATATGGTAATTGAAAATTTTTCTTTACTGAAAATGTTTTATATAAAGGTAATTTTTTAACTTTAGCTGAAAGTTTTTTAACAGCCATAGAAACAGCCAACATTGCATTTGCCCCAAGATTTGTTTTTTGTCTTGTGCCATCAAGGTTAATTAAAAGGGTGTCAATTCGTTCTTGGTTATGAATATTTTGACCTTTTAATTTTTTTGAAATTTTTGTATTAACTAAATTTACAACACTAAAAACACTTTTTCCTAAATATCTTTTATTGTTTTTGTCTCTTTTTTCATAAGCCTCATAACTTCCAGTAGATGCGCCAGAGGGACAGATGGCTGATGCGCTATTATTCTTTACATGCACTTCAGCTTCAACAGTTGGATTACCTCTACTATCAAAAACTTGTCTTGCTTTTACTTTTAAGATTTTGCTCACTACTTTTTAATTAAGTTATCAATATCAGTTAATTGTTTAAGTAAGTTTTCTAACTTATCTAAAGGAACCATGTTTGGGCCATCTGAAGGAGCATTATCAGGATCTTGATGAGTTTCAATAAACACTCCTGCAACTCCTACTGCAACTGCAGCTCTTGCTAAATATTCAACAAACTCTCTTTGCCCACCAGAAGATTCACCCTGACCACCTGGTTGTTGTACTGAATGTGTTGCATCAAAAATTACTGGATAACCATTCTTTGCCATGATCGGTAATGATCTCATATCTGATACTAAAGTATTGTATCCAAAGCTAGCTCCTCTTTCTGTAACTAAAATATTTTCATTTCCAGAGTCTGCTATTTTTTTAGTAACATTAACCATGTCCCATGGAGCTAAAAACTGTCCCTTTTTAACATTTATAATTTTATTAGTTTTTGCAGCAGCAATTAGAAGATCTGTCTGTCTGCATAAAAATGCTGGTATTTGTAAAATATCAACATAATCTTTTAATAACGAACATTGCTCTGCGTTATGAATGTCGGTTAAAATTGGAACATTCAATTCTTTTTTAATTTTATCAAACACTGGAAGGGATGCTTCTAAACCAGCTCCTCTTTGACCTTTAAGACTAGTTCTATTAGCTTTATCGAAAGAAGTTTTATAAATAAATCCAAGATCAAATTTTTTTGTAATTTCTTGAATTTTACCTGCCATGTCCATTGCATGCTGTTCTGTTTCAAGCTGACATGGTCCGGCAATAATACAAATTTTATTATTATTTGAAATTTCTATATTTCCACAATTTACTTTTTTATTACTCATTTATGATTTTTTGCTGCCTTGATAAATGATGAGAATAAAGGATGAGGGGCTAAAGGTCTAGATTTAAATTCTGGGTGAAATTGAACTCCTATAAACCATGGGTGATTTTTTAACTCTATAATCTCAGGTAACTTATTATCAGGCGATAAACCAGAAAAAATCATCCCTTTTTTTTCAAACTTATCTTTATAAGCAATGTTCACTTCATATCTATGTCTGTGTCTCTCTTTAATCAATTTTGATTTATAAATTTTTCTGATTTGTGAATTATCCCTAAGCTTGGCATCGTAGGAACCTAATCTCATTGTCCCACCTAAATCTTTATCAGTTCCTTTAATCATCTTTCCATCTTTGGTCCATTCATTAATTAATCCAATTATAGGTAAGCCTTTTTTATCAAATTCACTTGATGTAGCATTTTTTAAATTTAATTGATTCCTTGCAAATTCAATAATTGCCATTTGCATTCCATAACAAATACCTAAGAAAGGTATCTTATTTAATCTAGCATATTTGATTGCTTCAATTTTTCCATCAGTTCCTCTTTTTCCAAATCCACCAGGAATTAATATTCCTGAAATATTTTTGAGTTTTTTCTTAATTTCTGAAACTTTTAATTTTTCAGAGTCTATTCTAACTAGATTGACCTTTACTTTATTATCTATTCCGCCATGAGTTAATGCTTCATCCAATGATTTATAAGCATCTTTCAGCTCCACATATTTTCCTATAATTGCAATGTTTACTTGCTTTTTATTTTGTAAAATTATTTTAGTAATTTTTTTCCAAGGATTTAGGTTTGCAGGTTTTTTAGATTTTAATTTAAAATAATTCAATACTTGAAGATCTAATTTTTCTCTAAAAAAACTCATTGGAGCTTCATAAATAGTTCTTACATCCACAGTCTCAATCACATTCTTAATATCAACATTACAAAATAACGAGATTTTTTTTCTATGATCTAAAGGGATTGGTCTTTCAGATCTACAAATTATTATATCAGGCTGAATACCTATGCTTCTTAATTCTTTTACAGAGTGTTGAGTAGGCTTTGTTTTTATTTCATCGGAAGCTTTTAAATATGGAACTAATGTTAAGTGAATAAATAATGCATTTTTTTTTCCAACATCATTTGCAAATTGTCTAATAGCTTCAACAAAAGGTAAGCTTTCGATATCCCCTACTATTCCTCCGATTTCACAAATTACAAAATCTTCTTTTGATGAATCGTGCTTGATAAATTGTTTAATACGATCTGTGATATGGGGAATTACCTGAACAGTTTTACCAAGATACTCTCCTTTTCTTTCTTTTCTTAAAACATCACTATAAATTTTACCTGTTGTTATATTGTCTGATTTTTTCGCAGATACTCCAGAAAACCTCTCATAATGTCCAAGATCTAAATCTGTTTCAGCTCCATCATCTGTTACATAAACCTCTCCATGCTGAAACGGACTCATTGTTCCTGGATCTACATTCAAATATGGATCTAATTTTCTAATTCTGACTTTGTAACCTCTTGATTGAAGTAAGTAAGCTAAAGAAGCTGAAGAAAGACCTTTTCCTAAGGAAGAAACCACACCGCCAGTGACAAATATATATCGCGCCATGGAACTATCTTATAGCGAATAAAAAATGAATTGAAAAGTAATAATTATTTATCTTCAGGAATTGAAGGAGTGTCCTCAGTTTTTTCCTCAATAGTATCTAAAACTGAATTTGTAGGGGTTAATTCCGCTCTTGAAATAATTGTAAGCGCCAGACTGCACACAATAAACAAAGTTGCAATCACAGCAGTTGCTTTGGTCATGAAGCCACCAGCAGATCTTGAAAGCATGAAGTTTTCTTGAGAAACACCAATACCAAGAGCCCCACCTTCAGATTTCTGCAAAAGTATTAATGACACCAAAATTAATGCAAGAATGATGTTAATGACTAACAATATATTTTCCATGCGGACTAATTAAAGGTTTTTTTGATTATATCAATAAATTTTTTTGAGCTTTGAGAGGCTCCACCAATTAAAAAACCGTCTATAACGTTAATATTTTTTAATTGAGCAATGTTATTGCTGTTAACTGAACCGCCATACAAAATTTTTGGAGATTTTTTACTAAATCTATTTTTAATAAACGAGACAGATTTTAGTAAATCTTCAGATGCAGGTATCAATCCTGTTCCAATTGACCAGACAGGCTCATACGCTACAATTATATTAGATTTGTTTTTAATAGATTTTAAACCGTTGTTAATTTGTTTTGCTAATACTTGATTGGTTTTTTTGTTTTTTCTTTCTTTATAAGTTTCACCAATACAAAATATAATTTTTAAACCAGCTTTAATTGCACTTTTAATTTTTAAGTTGATTAACTGATCAGTTTCACCAGATTGTCTATTTTCTGAATGCCCCAATATTATATATTTAGCCCCAACATTTTTTAACATTTTTGCATTTACGTTACCTGTGAAAGCACCAAAGTTTTCACTTTCATGACAATTCTGTGCACCAACCTCTAACTTGGTTTGTTTTAATCTTTTTGACAATGGTCTGATAAGTGTATTTGGAGGGCAATAAACTATTTTAAATTTATTTTTCTTATTAGTATTTGAAAATTTTATAACACTATCAAGGGAATTTAATGTTCTTAAATCACCAAACATTTTCCAATTAGCCACAAAATACATATATTTATTTGTCATTATTGAATTTTTAATCTATAGATTTGTTTTTTGCAGATCAATATATTTATAGCTTAATGATAAAAACTTTGAAAAATTTTGGTGGAAAAAAATTGGGTGGTGTAATCCTAATTGCAGTAATTGTAATAGCGTTTGGATTTGGAGGTTTTGGTGGTGGATTTAGCACCAACAACCAGAATAATATTGCAAAAATAAACAAGACCAATGTAACGACACAAGATTTTATGGACTATCTAAATGGTAGTAACATTTCACAACAAGCAATTAGAGAAAACCTTGATCAAAATATAATTGAAGAATTATTGTCAGGACTGATTTCAACTACTTTAATTGATTTAGAGGTTGAAGATTTTGATCTTTCAATAACAGAATTGACTGTTTTAAAAAAAATAAAAGAAAATAAAAATTTTCAAGATGAAAACGATGTATTTCAAAGAATTAAATATGAAAAATTTCTTCTTTCAAACAATATGTCGGCTCCGATGTTTGAACTTCAATTAAAAAATCGTGAACTTCAAAAACATTTATTTGATCTAATTGGAGCTGGAACAATAACGCCAGATTTTTTAATTAAAAAAAAATTTGAGGAACAAAATAAAACTCTAGATATTGAATATTTAGCAATGTCTAAGCAATATAGAGAAAAAGATAGCTACACTAGTGAAGAGATTAAGAAATTTGTTGAGGAAAATAAAGATCAATTAAAAAGAGAATATATTGACTTTAAATATGCAGTTTTAAATCCTAAAAATTTAATTGGATTAGAAGAGTTTAATCAGGATTTTTTTGACGAAATAGATAAAATTGAAAACAAAATTTCTCAAGGGGGTACGTTTGAAACAATACTCGAAAATATTAAAGTAGATGTAATAGAAATTAGCAAATACACAACTTCTTCCACTAAAAAGATTAATGAAGACAGAATTTATTCTAAAAGATCTTCAAATTTAGATATTATTGAAAATGGAGATAATTTTTTATTATTTTCAATAGTTGACAAATATGATCTTGGGCCTGACTTAGGAGATCTCACTACAAAGGATGAAATAACTGAATTAGTTTTTCAAAAAGGTAAATTTGATCTCAATAGAAATATTTTAGAAAAAATACAAAAAAATGAATTCGATAATAATGAATTTAATAAAATTTCAGCTAACAGTCTTGAGTATGTGTCGCTTAATTCAATTAATGATGCCAATACTTTTGAAACGAATTCAGTTAAAATGCTATACAGTCTTCCAGTTGGTGCTTTTACACTTGTAAATGATAAAGATAATAAAATTTATTTGGTAAAGATAGTTAATGCAAAAGATAATTCTTACAATACAGCTGATAAAAATTATTTAAAATTTGTCCAAGAACTAAACACGGACAATAGAAAAAGTATTCTTCAATCATATGATCAATTACTTAATAATAAATATAAAGTTCAATTAAATCAGAAAACTATTGATAGAGTTAAAAATTATTTCAAATGATAATTAATCGAAACTTCAAAGATTTTAAGTTTCGACACAGAAGCAAAAAAAATCAAATAATATATACTTCAAAAAAAGTAAAAAATGACGACAATGTTTTAAATCTAATTGATAATTTCCTCACAGAAAAGAATAGCTTTATATTTGAGTCAGTTGAAAAAGGGAAAATCAAGGGTAGATATACTATTTTTGGCAAAAATCCTGACAAAATTTGGGAATTTAATAATGATAATTCATTCTTAATTAAAAACAAAAAAAAGATTAAATTAAAAGAAAAACCTGATCAATTAATTGAAAAAATTATTGAAGATTTTAAATTTGAAACCCCAAAGAAACTGCCTAAAATTTGCTCTTTAATATCAGGCTATTTTTCATATGACTCAATTCGATATATTGAGAAAATTCCAAACAAATGTAAAAATGATCTTAATTTACCAGATGTTAGACTTTTGAGACCTAGAACTCTAGTTATTTACGATAATTTAAAAAAAGAAATTTTTTATATAATTAATATTTTTGGTGATGAAAAAATTAAAAACTATGCAAAAAAATATGAAGAAATTAAAATAGAATTATCTAAAATATTAATTCAATCTTCTTTAAAAATTTCAAATTATCTAACTAAAAAAACAATTAAAGACATTAAAGTTAAATCTAATACTCCCAAAAACAAATTTATTAAAATGGTGCATAAAGCTAAAGATTACATCAAACGAGGTGATATTTTTCAGGTTGTTTTAAGTCAACGATTTGAAGCAAAATTAACAAAAAAACCCTTAGATATTTACAAAAAACTTAGAATTACAAATCCATCCCCTTTTATGTTTTTCTTTAATTTTAATGATTTCCAAATCATTGGAGCCAGCCCAGAAATATTAGTTAGGTTGAGAGATAATAAGATTACAGTCAGGCCAATAGCAGGTACAAGACCTAGGGGCAAAACTATCAAAGAAGATATTTTTTATGAAAAAGATTTACTTAAAGATAAAAAAGAACTTTCTGAACATTTAATGCTTTTAGATCTTGGTAGAAATGATGCTGGAAAAGTTTCTAAAATCAATTCAGTCAAAGTTACTGAAAGCTTCATTATAGAAAGATATTCTCATGTAATGCACATAGTTTCTAATGTAGTTGGTGAATACAATAAAAAATTTTCAAAATTTAAATCTATGCTTGCAGGATTTCCTGCTGGAACTGTATCTGGAGCACCAAAAATTAGAGCAATGGAGATTATTGATGAATTAGAATCAACAAAAAGAAAAGTTTATGCAGGAAGTATTGGATATTTTTCAGCTAATGGAGAATTTGATACTTGCATAGCTTTAAGAACTGCTGTTGCTAAAAACAAAAAATTCTATGTACAAGCAGGTGCTGGAATTGTTGCAGACAGTAAACCAATTAATGAATATGAGGAAACAGTTAATAAAGCTAAAGCTTTAATTAATGCTTTAAGATAATGAAAATATTATTAATAGATAATTATGATAGTTTTACATTTAATCTTTATCATTATCTTTCTTCGTTAAAAACTAAAGTTGACGTTATAAGAAACGATCAAATTACATCTAAAGAAATTATTAAAAAAAAATATGATAAAATTGTAATTTCACCGGGACCTGGTAACCCTAACCAATCTGGAAATTGTTTGAATATTTTAAAGACACTTCATAAAGATCTACCTTTTCTTGGTGTATGTCTAGGCCATCAAATAATAGGTCAAGTTTTTGGTTCAAAAATTGTTCAAGCAAAAAAATTAATGCATGGAAAAACAAGTAAAATCAAATCAAAAAAAATTGGAATTTTAAAAAATCTTCCAAAAGCCTTTGAAGCAACTAGATATCATAGTTTAATTATTGATAAGAAATCTTTATCTGCAGACTTAGAAATTACAGCAGAAACTAGTGATGGTCTAATTATGGGTGTTCAACACAAAAAGTATAATATTCACGGTGTGCAATTCCATCCTGAAAGTATAAAGACTATATTGGGAATTAAAATATTAAAAAATTTTATAAATCATTAATCTAATGCAACAATTTTTAGAAAAACTTAGAAAAAAACAAAACTTAACTTTTGAGGATAGTAAATTAGCTTTTGAATTGTTGATGACCGGAAAAGCAAGTGAAGATCAGATCTATGATTTTTTAACATTACTATCAGCAAAAGGTGAGGTTTCAGATGAAATTGCTGGCGGTGTTTATGTTTTAAGAGATAAATCTAAAAGAGTAAATGTTGATAATTGTGTTGATACTTGCGGTACTGGAGGAGATGGTATGAATACACTGAATATATCAACTGCTTCTGCCCTACTTTTAGCAAGTATGGGTACAAAAGTAGCAAAACACGGAAATAAGGCTGTCTCATCAAAATGTGGGTCTGGGGATGTGCTTGAAGCATTAAATATTAAGATTGATCTTGAACCATCTAATGTAGAGAAAGAAATTAACAATAATAACTTTGGATTTATGTTTGCTCCAAATTATCATAGTGCAATGAAATTTGTTGGTCCTATTAGAAAAAAAATAGGTAAAAGAACAATCTTCAATATGATTGGACCCTTAAGTAATCCAGCTTTAGTTAAGAGGCAGGTTGTGGGTGTTTTTGATAAAAAGTTATTAAAAATATTTGCTGAAGGTCTTAAAAATTTAAATATTAAATTTGCATGGATTGTTAATAGTGAAGATGGATTAGATGAAATATCACCTTATGAAAAAACAAATGTAATTCAATTAAAAGATGGTCAAATAACTGAATTTATAATTGATCCAAAAATATTAAATGTTAATGCTGAAAGATTTGAAAATCTTGTAGGTGATGATGCAAAATATAATGCAAATAAAATGATAGAAATATTTAAAGGTAAAGATAATGATTTTTCAAAAGCAGTTTGTTTAAATGCTGCAGCCGGTTTAATTGTTAGTGAAAAATTTAAAGAATTTTTTGACGCCTATAACTTCGCTAGAGAATTTATACTATCTGGTAAAACCTTTTCACATTTAAAAAAGATACAAAATGTCTGAAAATATTCTTGAAAAAATAATAAAAAGAAAAATTGAAAGAATAGATGTTTTAAAAAAATCTATAAATCTAAATTCTTTAAATGAAATTATTAATAAAAATATGTCTTTTATTGATTTTAAAAATAAGATTCAAAATAATTTAAATAAAAATAAGAGTTCAATCATTGCAGAGATTAAAAAAGCAAGTCCTTCTGCTGGTGTTATTATTGATGATTATAATCCTGTTGAAATTGCTAAAATATACAATGATAATAATGTAACTTGTTTATCTGTTCTTACAGAAGAAGATTTTTTCTTAGGTAGCTTAATTCATGTTAGTAAAATAAAAGATAAGATTAAATTACCAATTTTATGTAAAGATTTTTTTATTGATAAATTTCAAGTTCCTTTAGCTAAAAGTTATGGCGCTGATGCGATCTTAATTATTTTAGCTGGAGTATCAGATGATTTAGCTAATGAATTATACGAAGAAGCTTTAAAGTTTAATATGTCAGTTATTGTCGAAGTTCATACTGTTGAAGAAGCAAAGAAAGCTTTGAACTTTAAGGAAGCTTTAATTGGAATTAATAATAGAAACTTAAAAACTCTAAAAACTGATATAAATACAACCTATGATATTCATAATGTGTTAATTGACCACAAGGGACCGCTAATTTCAGAGAGTGGAATTAAGACTAAAGATGAGCTCTTAGGTCTAAAAAATAAAACATCTATAAATACTTTTTTAATTGGTGAATCACTTTTAAAAAATTTAGAAAAAAATTCAATTTTTTCAGTTTTATAGGTAAATAAACCTCTATTTTACTAGTATTTTTTACTATTGTTAAATTAGAAGAACTTTTATAGAACATTATTTGTACGATATTTGTTCTTATGCTTACAAAAAAACAAAAAAACTTACTTTTATTTATCAACAAGAAGTTGAGAAGTTCCGGTGTATCTCCATCTTATGAGGAAATGAAGCAATCTCTAAATTTAAAATCTAAATCTGGAATTCATAGATTAATTAGTGCTTTAGAGGAAAGAGGGTTTATTAAGAGATTGGCACATAAAGCGAGAGCATTAGAAGTAATAAAATTACCAGAAACAGCCTCTGCAAATGATATTTACAATAGCTTTTCACCAAGCGTAATTAAAGGTGGTTTGGACGAGGTAAACATTAATTCTGACGAAATGGAAGTTCCAGTACTTGGAAAAATAGCTGCGGGTACCCCTGTTGAAGCAATTCAAAATGAAGTATCAAGAATTCCTTTACCTAGTAACTTAGAAAAGAATGGTGACTATTTTGGATTAAAAGTTCAGGGAGACTCAATGATTGAAGCTGGCATCAACGAAGGTGATACAGTGATCATTAGAAGAACAGATAGTGCAGATAATGGTAAAATAGTTGTAGCTTTGATAGATGAACATGAGGCTATGCTAAAAAGAATTCGAAAAAAAGGCAAGGTTGTTGCTCTTGAAAGTGCTAATAGAAACTACGAAACTAAGATTTTTGGTCCAGACAGAGTAAAAGTCCAAGGTGTACTGGTATCTTTATATAGAAACTTCTAAAAAAATAGTCTAAATAACACGAATGTCTAAAGTTGCAACACGTTTTGCACCCTCACCTACTGGAGCGCTTCATATTGGTGGAGTAAGAACTGCTCTGTTTAATTGGCTTTATTCAAAAAATCAAAAAGGAACATTTCATCTTAGAATTGAGGATACAGATAAAGAAAGATCTAAAGATGAACATAAAGTTCAAATCATTAAGTCTTTAAAGTGGATTGGTATAGAACATGATGGTGAAGAATATATACAATCAACTAAAATTAAAGATCATATAGATATTGCTAACGAATTACTAAAAAATGGTAATGCCTATAAGTGCTATTGTTCTAATGAAGAAATTGAAGATCAAAAAAAGAGAGCTAGACAAAAAAAACTTCCTTATATCTATAATAGAAAATGGAGAGATATTTCAGAAGAAGAAGCTCCAAAAGATATAAAGCCTGTAATAAGATTTAAAAGTAAAATTGAAGGATCAACTGTACTAAAAGATTTAGTACAAGGCGATGTTGAAATCGATAATAACACAATTGAAGATTTTATAATTTTAAGAAATGATGGAACACCAACATACAATTTGTCTGCAACTGTAGATGATCATCAAATGAACATGACTCATATTATTAGAGGAGATGATCATAAGATAAATACATTCAAACAAATGCAAATTTATTTAGCTATGAAATGGAAGTTACCTCAGTTTGCACACATACCTCTTATTCACACAATAGACGGTAAAAAATTATCAAAAAGAGATAATGCTTCAACATTAGATGACTATTCAAAAATAGGCATAATGCCCAATGCATTAAGGAATTACTTACTTAGATTGGGTTGGTCTTTTGAAGACAAGGAAATATTCACCCTAGATGAGAGTATTAAACATTTTAATTTGGAGGGTATAGGTAAATCTCCATCAAAACTAGATATGAGCAGAATTTTATCAATGAATGAACATTATATAAAAAACATAGACGTAAATGAACTCTACAAACATCTAGTAGAGTATTGTGGAATTTATAAAGAGAAAATAAACGCTGAAAAAGAAATAAAAATTAAATCATCGTTATCATTTCTTAAAAATAAAGCCAAAACGCTGGAAGATATTTATAATAACGCAAAATATATAATATTTGATGAAGTAAAATTTGGAGATGAAGATTTAAAGCTAATAGATGAAAAAGCCAAAAAAATAATAGCAGAATTTAAAAGCAAAATTACACCGATAAATAATTTAAATAAGGAAATTCTTGAACCTATAATTAATGAGTTAATTAAGAAATATGAAACAAATTTCAAAGGAGTTGGTCAACCGATTAGAATTGCTTTAACGGGATCAAAATTTGGGCCAGGTTTATACGATATAATAATTTCTTTGGGAAAAGATGAGATTGAAAAAAGATTAAGTAATAAGATAATTGTTTAAAATTTTTGCTGCCTCATTCGAAGAAGATGTTTTGGATTTAATTCCTTCTAAAGTTTTACTACAAACATCCAATTGTTTTCTAATTAATTCAGGATTTTTTAAAAAATAAATAACCGTTTTATATATTTCTTCAGCATTACAATCTTTTTGTAATAATTCAGGAATTATTTCTTTATCATTAATGATATTAATAATATTTGCAAATTTAACATTAACCAGCATTTTAAAAATCATAAAATTAATAAAACTAAGTTTGTAGATAATTATTGATGGTATATTAGAGTTTGAAATTTGAAGTGAAACAGTGCCTGATTTAGAAACAGCAAATATTGAATTAGATAAAATTTGTAATTTAATATTTTCATCAGAGATAACATCAATATTAGACAAATCAGTTTTTTTAATATGATTTTTGATAAATTCTTTATTTTCATTTGTAGCATGAAAAACATAAGAATAAGTATTATCTTTTTTATTCATCAAATTAATAAAATCGAGTAAAATTGGTATTAGCACATTGGTTTCTGATTTTCGACTGCCTGGAAAAATTGATATGATTTTCTTATCTTTAGATATTAGTTCATTTAAAGTTGTTTTAACACTTTCATCTTTTTCGATTAATGGATGACCTACAAATGTATTTTTAATATTCTCTTCATCAAAGTATTTTTTTTCAAAGTTAAAAAGTAAAAGCATGTGGTCTATAAAATTTTTAATCTTTTTAACTCTACTTTTTCTCCAAACCCAAACTTGAGGAGCTACATAATGGATTGTCTTTATGTTACTATTAATCCTTTTAACTTTTTCAGCAACTCTTAATGTAAAATCAGGACTATCAACACTGAATAAAATGTCAGGGTTAAATTTTATGATTTCATCTACAGTTGTATTAATCTTTCTTCTTATTTTAAAAATATTAAGCAATACACTTGTGAACCCAAGATAAGTAATGTCTTTAAGATCAAAGATAGATTGTATTCCCAATTTTTTAATATGTGTTCCTCCAACTGACAAATATTCAATATTAGGATTATGCGTTTTGAGTTTTGAAATAACTTTTGATGCTAATTTATCACCAGAAGGTTCACCTGTTAAAATAAAAATTTTTTTCATATGACATTAATGAATATCTTATTTTTATTAGCAAAAGTTATACATTTAGACTTATCTAAAAATATATTCTTTTTAGATTTTAAAACTATTCCTTTTAGACCGTATTTTTTACAATCTCTTAAAGTATTAAGACCAATAGTTGGTAAATCCATTCTTAAATCTTGTTTTTTCTTAGGTAATTTAATCAAAATTCCTCTAGATTTTTTTTTCAATTTTGACAACATTTTCTTTGTTCCATGTCGATCTTCTGAAGCTAAAATAGTATTTTCTTTAACAATAACAGCTTGAACATGATCTAAACTATTTAATTTATTAAAATATACAATCCCCTTTTGAATTGAGCTTATATCATCTAAATTTGGTTTTAATTTGGTGTAATTTCCAGTTTTTACAGCTAGTTCAGGGTTAAAAAAAATGGAACTGATAACTTTTATATTCTCATTGTCTAAAATTTTTATTATAGCTTTTATAATTGCAGCGTCACCTAATTTTGCAGCCTTAATAACACTTGGCATATAATAAAAACCTTTTAAGTCCAATTTTAATGAAGCAAATTTTGGTTTAGCAATCTTTCCTGCAAACAAAACTTTTTTTGATTTTTTTTCTTTAATTAAATTTATTATTTCTCCAAATCTTCCAATACTTATTCGGTGAGAATTTTTATCTTTATTAAATTTATTATTTTTTGAAAAATCAATAATAAAGTACTTTATATTTAATTTTTTTATTTTCTTTAAAACGATTTCTGAAAAATCAGTATCTCCTAAAAACAATCCAATCATCTTATTTTGAAAATGGGGTACAAATAGGTCTTTTTTTATCTTTCTCTAAAAAGTTAACTACTTCTAATACAAGTTCATTTTTCTTATAATCTTCACTTAAATTAGATAAATTTTGAGTTAAGTTTTCATTTTTAAATATTTCTTTATAAGCATCATTTAAAGTCAATATTTCTTTATTTGGAATATTTTTTCTTCTAAGGCCAATTAGATTTAGACCTTGTAATACACTTCTATTACCATGTGCAATTCCATATGGGATTATGTCTCTCACAACACCGCACATACCACCAATCATTGCAAATCTACCCACTCTAGTAAATTGTTGCACTGCAGAATTGCCACCAATAATTACGTTATCTTCAATTTCAGCATGTCCACCCAATGGAACATTATTTGCTAAAATAACATTATTGCCAACTATACAATCATGAGCAATGTGAGAAGAGACCATAAATAAACAGTTATTACCAATCTTTGTTAGTTCGCCACCTCCTTTTGTGCCAGGATTAATGGTAACATACTCTCTAATCTTATTATTGTCTCCAATTTCAAGCCTTGTTTCTTCGCCAGCAAATTTTAAATCTTGTGGATCGTTTCCAATAGATGAAAAGGGATATATTTTATTATTTTTACCAATTCTAGTATTACCAATAATACTTACATGAGATTGTATTTCTGAATTTTCATCAATTTCAACATTAGGACCAACTATTGAAAAAGCTCCTATTTTTACATTAGATGAAATTTTTGCTTTAGGATCTATAATTGCAGTTTTATGTATCATCTATTTTCTCTCAAAAAATCTTTGATATTTTTTGCGGGATAACCCATCACCTTTGTATTATCAGGAATATCTTTTATAACCCCTGATCCACCGGCTATTTCAACATTATTGCCAATTTTTAAATGTCCTGAAATGCCTGCTTGACCACCAATTTTAACATTATTGCCAATTATTGAGCTGCCAGCAATTCCTACTTGACCAGCAATGATTGCATTTTCTCCAATTCTGACATTGTGAGCAATATGAATTTGATTATCTAAATATGTATTTTTTCCTATAGTCGTATTTGACATTGACCCTCTATCTATAGTTGAACTACAACCAATTTCACAATTATCTTCAATTATAACAATTCCCATGTGGGGATATCTTAAATTTTTATTATGAGTTGGAAAAAAACCAAATCCATGTTTGCCTATAATGCAGTTATCTAAAATTTTAACATTGTTTTTAATTAAACTATTTCTAACTATAGTGTTTGAACCAATTGTACAATTATCTCCAATAGAAACATTTTTTTCAATGATGGTGTTATGACCAATTAAACAATTAGAACCTATTGATACGTTTTGACCAATTAATACATTTCTACCATATTTAACTTTAGCATTTAATTTAGTGTTTGTAATTTCCTCAACTGTAGTATCAAAATCATCATTTATAGAATCTGGATAAAATTTAGCAGTAATAATGGAAGTAGAAACCAAAACATTATCAACAATTATTGGTATACAACTTTTAGGTAATTCATTTTGTAAATTCTCATTTGTTATGCAAAAAGAAGCTTTTGTATTATTAGCAGCTAATTTGTATTTTTTTGAATGAAAAAAAGTAATTTCATTTGCTTTTGAATTATGCAAATCTTTAATATCAATAACTTTTAAATTGTTATTACTCTCTTTGGTTTTAAGATTTAATTTAATTAGTATTTCACTAAATTTGAAAGGGCCATGATTTTTAAAAAATGGATTAACCATGATTGCTTTTAACAAAGCAAAATGAAATAAGTTATCAATATTTATTGCTGTTTATTTCTTGTCTACAATTGTAGCAGACCAAATGGCATCTGCCATTTTCTTATCATCAACAAAAGCTTCACCTTTGTATTTCCAAACTCTACCATGAGATCTTATGGCCTCAATTTTAAGTAAAAGTTTACAATCTGGTACAACAGGATTTCGAAATCGTGCTTTTTCAACACCCATTAAAAAAACAAGTTTATTTTCATACGTGGCTTTATCTATTCCATTAGCTGTAAGAGCAGCAGCTGTTTGACCGAAAGCTTCAACGATGAGCACACCTGGCATAACTGGTTGTCCAGGAAAATGACCCTGAACAAAAAAACTATCTTTTTTTACGTTAACTACTCCAGTTGCTGATGTTAATTTTTTAATATCATAAAGTTCATCGATTAATAACATAGGATGTCTATGTGGTAGCAAACTTTCAATATCTTTTTTATTTAGGCTAATCATTTATTTTATATCAACTGTTTTAATTTGATTATCAATAAGTTCAATTAATTTTTTAGTTATGTCGTAATTTTTACTTGCAATAAAAACATTTTTTTTATCTATTAACATGTAAATAGAATTTTCGGCCATGTATTTTTCAATAATTGGATTTATCAAGTTAAAAAAATTTACAATATTTCTTTTTCTTTTAATCTTAAATTTATCAACTTCTACAACTTTATTTGCTCTATAAGTTTGAAATTTTACTTGTAGTGATTTTAAATCATTGGTTATCTCTTCTTTAGAAATCAAATTTTTTTTTGATAAAATTTTTTTTTCTTCATTTTTAAAATTTTCATCACTTAATTTAAATTTATTAATTATTGAATTTTCCTCTTTTTTAAGAGTATTTAAAAGTGAATTTCCTGCAAGAGTATTATTCAGAATATAATCAATATCCAAATAAGAAACTTTTTCATCAGCTTTCAACACATTAGCTGATAAAAATAAAATAATTAATAGAATAAAAATTTTTTTAAACATATTCATTAAAAAGTTGTTCCTAAATTAAACCTAAAAGTTTCTTCCTTATCAGAACTTTCTTTTGTTATTGGGTAAGCTAAAGAAAAATTTAAAGGACCTATTGGACTATACCAATCTAGTGCTATTCCAGTTGAACTTCTAATTTTACCATTTTCTTTTAAAGATTTATCATAATCAATACCCCAAAGATTTGCTGCATCTATAAAAAATAAAAAATCAACATTTTGTGACTCTTCTAATATCTTTGGTATTGTGGATGAAAAATTTATTGCATATGCATAATTACCACCAATATAATCATCTCCATCTTTAGGTCCAATTTTGCCGCTCTCAAAACCTCTTAACTTATTGCTTGGAATATTTAACCTTTCTGACAATTTAATATCTTTGTTAGCTAAAGAAGTTGCTGATTTAAGCATTAATGATAATGAAGAAATATTTTCATCATATAAATCAAAATAATGAGAATAATTATAATAGTTTACTATTGTTTTTCTTTCACTTATTACTGGCAAGTCTAAAGAATAAAATGAATTATAGCCAGATGATGTTTGAAATTTTTGATTTCTTTTATCATAATTAAAATCTAAATTTAAAAATGTATCCCAGTAATTACCTTCTTGATCTTGTTGTGATTTTGAGGCAGTGCTATTAGTTTTTATCACTTCATAAAAATTTGATGTACCTACACCCAATCTTAGATCATCCAAATACTCAAAATTGGTTCCAAAATTTATTCCAGTTTTAGTTGACTTATAACCAAATGTTTTAAAGTTGTCATTTTCAATAGCTTCAGCATTTATATAAATAGATTTGTCGGTATTGTTAAAATTTGGGTTTGTTAAACCAAATTTACCTTTTATAGTTTCTGAGGAAACTTGAATGTTGCTATCTAAAGATACTCCCTTACCCATAAAATTATTTTCATTGATACCAAATCCAATAGAGCCACCTCCAGTACCTATACCAGCTGAAGCAGAAATTTCACCAGTAGGCTTCTCTGCTATACTAATATTCAATATCTTGGTATTTGGCTTAGTGCCAGACAGTGATTCATTTTTTACTGTTTTAAAAAAATTTAGGCTTTTTATATTATTTATTGATTTATTTAGTAAAATTTCATTGAAAGGATCACCTTCATCTAACTCAAGCTGATTGCGGATAACATTTTCTTGAGTTACTGTATTACCAAAAATATTTATTTTTTCGACGTAATATTTTTCAGACTCTTCTATCTTAAAAATTAAATTTATTTTGTTATCAATTAATTCATCAGTAACTGTAGCTTTTATAAATTGATACTGTTCTTGAGCAGTAATTATATCAATTTCACTTAAGATATCATCTATAGTATTTATTGAATAAGGTTGACCATTTATCTTGTCAAAAAGATTATTTAATTTTTTAAAGTTATTTATATCAAAATCTGATGGAATTTTTAGTTCAATATCACCAAAAAATATTTTTCTTTTCGCATCTATATTAAATATTAATTCAAATTCATTGTTATTAATTAATTTAGCAAATGAAGAATTTATAACAACTTCGTAATAACCATTATTTAAATAATAATTTTTTAATAATCTTTTATCTAAATTAACTAAATTTTCATTTAAAAATTTTCTCCCAGATAAAAATTTCCAAAATTTGTACTCAGAACTTGCTATCAATCTTCTTAGTTTTCTATCTTTAAAAATTTTATTACCGACGAAGGTAATCTTATTAATCTTAGCTTTTTTTCCTAATTGTATATCAAAATTGATTGAAACTAAATTATCATCAAGTTCTATCAAATTAGTATCTATAGAGGCATTATAATATCCTAAATCTTTTATTACATTTAATATTCTATTTTGCTCAGTAATTAGAGAAAACTTATTATAGGAAGATTTTTCTTTAATTAACTTATTATAGGTAACATTTTCCAATATCTTGCTTGATTTAATGCCATTATAATTAATAGTTTGTATTAACGGGTATTCTTTAACAAAAATAACTAATGTATTGTTTTTTAATTGAATCTTCACATCTTCAAAAAAACTTGTCTTATAAAGATCTTTTAAAATTAAATTAATATCAATTTGATTTATATTTTCTCCAATCTCAACTTTTGAAAATAGCTGAACAGTTTCTGCAGAAATTCTTTGATTACCTTTTATTTCAATTTTATTTACAATATCTGAAAATGAATCAGTATTAAAAACAATAATTAAAAAAAACACTTTTAAATAAAATAATAAAAATTTCACGATAATTTATATACTTAACTTATTAATTTTAAAACGAACATATTTATTTAAATTCTCTATACTTACTATACTCAATGGTCTGATTTTTTTATATTTAGCAAATTCTCTTAGATTAACAATTTTATCTAATTTTTTAGAAATATCAGTGAAGTTAATTTTTTTATTTAAAAAAAGGTTCACTAATTCATCATTGGCAGCAACAATTACAGTTTCAAACAAGGTGTCTTTGTTTGTTAGTTTTGAAATTATTTTAACAAGAGGGAATTTTTTCAAATTTATTTGGCTAAAATTTAAATCATTTAATTTTTCTATGTTTATTTCTTTTGTTTTTAAATATTTAGATTTTTCTGAATAAATAGAATTGTGTATTGGTATTATCATGTTTGTGTCATGAGCAACAATTTTAATCATTCCATCATTAAATTTTATTATAGCATGAACATATGAATTTGGATGAACTAAAATGTTAAGTTTTTTATATGATATGTCAAATATCTTATGAGCTTCAATAATCTCAAAAACTTTATTCATCATAGTAGCAGAGTCAATGGTAATTTTTTTTCCCATAGACCAATTAGGATGTTTTAATGCATCAGAAATTTTTATTTTTTTGAATTTAGATAATGGTAATGTCCTTAAAGGACCTCCAGATGCAGTTAAATATATGTTTTCAATATTATCCGATGAGTAACTATTTAAAGCGTAATTAATAGAAAAATGTTCTGAGTCAACGGGTATAAACTGAGTATTATTTTTTTTTAATTCATTTTTTAATAAATTCCATCCACATATTATGGCTTCTTTATTTGCTATAGCTATTTTATGTGTATACTTAATAATATTTATTGTAGGTTTTAAACCTTCCAATCCAGATATCGCACACATAACATAATCAATTTTTTTTTTTAAAATAATATTTAAGGAATCAAAAGTGTTAAAAATTCTAATATTTTTAATTTTTTTTTCTTTAATTTTAGAAATGATTTTTGATCAGTTATAATTAAATTTCTTACATTAAGAGCCTTTGCTTGATAAAGAATTTCTTCATAATTTCTATTGGCAGTTAAGAGCTCAATCTTAAAATTTTTTTTATCTTTTTTAATTACTTCAATTAAAGTTTTACCGATTGATCCTGTAGAACCAAGTATTACTATTTTCTTTTTCATTTAAATTAATTTTAGTAAAAAATATGAAAATGGAACAGCAAATAAAATTCCATCAACCCTATCAAGAAGTCCTCCATGACCCGGTAATATTTTGCCCGTATCTTTGATTTTAGCTTTTCTTTTGAGATATGATACAAACAAGTCTCCTAATTGGCTTGTGGTTGAAATTAATAAACAGAACACAATATTATTTTGATTAATTTCTAAATCCAAATAACCTAGATTAGAAAATAAAATTAGAGGAATTATGGAAAATATAAATGAACCTATGGAACCTGATATAGTTTTGTTTGGGCTAATTTTTGTTAATTTCTTGCCACCAATAACCTTACCAAACATATAGCCACCAATATCAGTAAAAAAACATACAAAAACGACATATAAAAAAAAAGGAGGACTTTTAAGTCTATATATTTCGTATGAAAAATTACAGAATATAAAAAAAACATAAAAAAAAGTAATCAAATTTAAAATAAAAAAATTTAAATTAAATTTTTTTAAAATAGCAATTTTTTTTAGCGTGTGAGGATAAAGAATCCTTGAATATATGTTGTTCACCTCATAACAAACAAATATGCTGAGTATTAAAATTGAGAAAATAAAAATAAATTTATTACTAAAAGTAACCATTAGTAATATAGATAATAAAATAATTGATGTTATAAATCTTTTTAATAAATTTTTTGACATTATATCTTACCAAAATTTCTTTTTATTGATTTAAATTTTTTAATTATTTTAATATAGTCTTTTTCATTAAAATCTGGCCATAATTTTTTTTCGAAGAAAATTTCTGCGTAAGCCAACTGCCATAACAAAAAATTACTTAATCTTTTCGTATTACCAGTTCTAATTAATATTTCTGGGTCAGGAATGTCTTTTGTTTGTAAATATTTTTTAAAATTTTTTTCATTAATTGTATCATTATTTTGATTCATTTTTTTTAATGCATTTACAATTTCAAATTTTGATCCATAATTTAAAGCAAGATTAATTTGAAGTATTTCATTTTTAGAGGTTTTTTTTTCAGATAAATATAGAAGTTTGTTTAGTTTTTTTGAAAAATTTTTAACTCCAATTATATTAAGTTTGATATTTTTTTTATGAAGATCTTCTAACTTATTTGAAAGAAAATTTTCTAGTAATTTAAATAAATAATTTATTTCAATTTTTGGTCTTTTCCAATTTTCTGTAGAAAATGCATATAATGTTAAGTACTTAATTTTTTGTCTGATAGTTTCTTTAATGATTTTTTCTACTGTATGCAGACCAGCTTTGTGTCCTTCATTTCTAGAATTTCTATGTTTTAAACCCCACCTCCCATTACCATCCATTATGATGGCCACATGATTAAGCGGATTCATTCTAGATAGTCATTATTTCTTTTTCTTTTAAAGAAACCTTTTCGTCAACAACTTTGATGTGATCATCAGTAATTGTTTGGACATTTTTTTCAGATGATTTTTCTTCATCTTCACCAATTTTTTTTGACTTTAAAAGTTTTTTTAATTCCTCATTGGCTTCCCTTCGAATATTTCGAATAGAAACTTTACATCTTTCACCAATTGATTTAATTAATTTTTTAATTTCTGTTCTTCGCTCTTCATTAAGTTCTGGTACAGGAAGCCTAATTAATTGACCATCTATTTGTGGATTTAGACCTAAGTCAGACTTTTTGATTGCTGCATCTATTAATGGCACATTACTAGCATCCCAAACTTGAATATTTATCATTCTAGGTTCTGGTGTAGTTATGCTTCCAACTTGATTTATAGGCATTTGTTGACCATAAACATCAACTTTAACTAAATCTAACATCGCAGCATTTGCCCTGCCTGTTCTTAAAGAAGATAGTTCTTTTGAGAATACCTCAATGGCTTTATCCATTTTGATATTGTAAGACTTTTCGTCAAACATTTATTCTCCAATCTTTATTCTATAAAACTCTTTTATTCTTAAATCAGCAATTGAAAGTTCTTTTACTATATCTTGCACTTTCTTTTTAGGTTCCATAACCCATGCTTGAGATAGAAGAGAATTTTCCTCTTTAAACTTGTTCATCTTACCTAAGCTTATTTTTTTTGCAATATCTTCAGGTTTTCCAGAATTTTTTAATTCCTCAGTTACAAGTTCTTGCTCTTTATCAATAACTGATTGGTCAATTTGGTCAGATGTGAGTGCTAATGGGTTAGAAGCAGCAATATGCATTGATAATTGTTTACCAAAATTTTTAATTGTATCTGAATTATCATTTGTTTCTAATGAAACAATCACTGCCAACTTTGAAATATTATCTTTCACAACTGTATGTAAATAATGATTATTTACAGTGCCAGCGTTCTCTATTGTTTTTGCCTTGCCAATTGTAATTTTTTCACCAATTTTAGCAATTAAAGATACCACATTATTTTCTACAGTTTCACCATTTTGCATTTTAGAACCTTTAAGAGCATCTAAATTAGAGTTATTTTCGTTATTTAAATCACTAAGTTCTTTAACAAAATTTGTAAAATCTTCATTCTTAGCAACAAAGTCTGTTTCACAATTAACCTCAATAACTGATGTTTTGATATCGTTACCACTCACAGCAACAACTCCTTCTTTAGCATCTCTAGACATTTTTTTTGAGGCTTTTGAAATTCCTTTTACTCGTAAAATTTCTATTGCTTTATCAATATCACCACCCGATTCTTTTATTGCAAGGTTGCAATCTTTAAATCCAGCACCAGTTGCTTCTCTTAATTTCTTAACATTTTCAATATCACTCATATTAATTTAAAGTCTCCTTTTTATCTTTAGAAAATTTTTGTTCTAGTTTTTCTCTATCAATTTCTTGAACTGTTTTCCCTTGAGTTGTTTCTTTAGTTTCCTGAGAAGTTTCCTTTTTAGGTTCAGGAGCTGGAATTGAACTCTTAGCATTATTAATAGTTTCCTTAATTAAATTGCAATAAAGATCTATAGATCTTCGAGCATCATCATTCCCTGGTATTGGAAAATCAATATTATCTGGATTAGAATTACTATCAAGAATAGCAATTATAGGTATTCCTAATTTGACCGACTCTGCAATCGCTAGTGACTCATAATTTGTATCAATTATAAAAACCAAATCAGGAGTTTTTTTCATTTCAGCAATACCACCTAATGATCTTTCAAGCTTATCTTTTTTGACACTCATTTTAAGAAGCTCTTTTTTTGTGAACCCTCTATTTTCAGCAACCAGATCAGATTCATATTTTTTCATTTTTTTAATTGAGCCAGATATAGTTCCCCAGTTAGTAAGCATACCACCAAGCCATCTATAATTTACAAAATACTGATCTGTTTCTTTTGCAACTTCAGCAATAGCTTCTGATGCTTGTTTTTTTGTTGAAACAAATAAAATTTTGCCGTTATTCGCAATTGTTGAATAAATTTTCTCTAAAGCTACTTTAGTTAGTTCTAATGTTTGGGTTAAATCCATTATATGGATTGAGTCTCTTTTTCCAAAAATGTATTTTTTCATTTTTGGATTCCATCTTAAAGTTTTGTGACCAAGATGTACGCCTGCTTCTAATAATTGTTGTATTGTTATGTTAGGTATTTTCATATTTATTCCCGGTTAAGCCACCACAGTAATTTCCAATTAAGGACCGGAGGTATAAAACCAACAACTGTGTGCGTGTTAATTTAAATTAGGCACTATTTACTAATAATTGATGAAATTAACAAGTTTTATTTAGCTTATAGAGCTAGATATTTCCCTTTTTCTCAAAAGATTTAAGGATTTTCGATCAAGATTCCTAGTGTTTTTAAGTTTAAATTTCAAGATTTTGTCATCAACACACATATTAATATTTACCTCTGTTTTACCGTCTTCTGTCAGAATTGTTGAAATTGTCTTAAGATTTTCTTCAGAATTAACTTCTAATGACACTTCGTTAATTGGACTATTAAACAGATCCATCATGGATCCTATTTTTTGGACATTAATTCTTTTAAATCTATTTTCATCATTTGATATGCTTTTAATTAAAGTTAGTAGTAAAGAATTACCTTCTTTTAAAATTTCACGATTTAATTCTAAAATATCAGAAAAAATAAATATTTCAAAAACACTGGTTAAATCAGTTAATTTTAAAACAGCATAGGAATTACCTTTGGCAGTTTTTCTTTCTTGAACTTTTAATAAAGTGGCAGCAATATTTGCATCTTTAATTTCATCGCTAGAATTAAAATTTGAATAATCGATAATCTTATAATCATCAAAAATTTCTGTAAATTGATTTAAAGGATGATCTGAAATAAAAAAACCTACTGCCTCAAATTCTTTAGATAATCTTTCTTCAAACTTCCAATCGTCTATTTCGTTAATAATATTATTTTGTGATGTTTCATCCTCAGAAAATAAATCTATTTGATTTGCTGATTTATTTTCAAATATATTTTTGGTCTTTAGAATAAAATTTGGAATAGAGTCAAAAAGCGATTGTCGGTTGTTATTAATATTATCGAAAGCACCAGCTTTAACTAAACCCTCTAACTGTAATTTATTCATATCTTTTGGGTTAACTCTGTTTAAAAAGTCATTTATAGATTGAAATTTACCATTTTCAGTTCTTTCCTTAACAACATTTGATATAGCTTCAAATCCTACAGCTTTGATACCTCCTAAAGCGTAATAAAATTTATCATCAATTGTTTTAAAATCTGCAAAACATTCATTAATATCAGGTCTTGTAATTTCAATATTTAATCTTTTTAATTCTTCATAAAATTCACTTAATTTATTTTGATTAGAAATATCCATTGTCATTGATGCAGCAATGAACTCTTTAGGATAATAAGTTTTTAAGAAAGCTGTTTGATAAGAAATAATTGCATAAGCAGCAGCATGACTTTTATTAAAACCATACTCAGCAAAAGGTTCTATCTTCAAAAAAATTCCTGCCGCAACATCTTTTGCTATTCCATTTTTCAATGCACCAGCAATAAAACCTTGTTTTTGTTTTTCTAATTCTGATCTTTTCTTTTTTCCCATTGCTCTTCTAAGAAGATCGGCTTGACCTGCTGTAAATCCAGATAATGTTTGGGCAATTTGCATTACTTGTTCTTGGTATATAATTACACCATAAGTTGGTTTTAAAATATCCTCTAATAAAGGATGTAAGTAATCTGGGGTTTGTCTTCCATGCTTACAATCATTATAAGTAGGAATATTGCTCATAGGACCAGGCCTATAAAGAGCAACTAGGGCAATAATATCCTCTATATGATTGGGTTTCATTTGAATTAAAGCCTCTCTCATTCCAGCACTCTCAACTTGAAATAAACCAACAGTATTACCGCTAGACAATAGATCAAAAACTTTTTGATCCTCGTAACTAATATTTTCTATGTCGAAATCTTTATCAATTTTTTTTACTAATTTTTGAGTGTTATTAATAACTGTTAATGTTTTTAATCCTAAAAAATCAAATTTTACTAAACCAGCATTTTCAGCAGAATACATGTCGAATTGCGTAGACGGTAATAATAAATTAGCTGAAACATCTTTATATAATGGAACTATATCTGTAAGTTTTTTATCTGCAATAACAACACCAGCGGCATGTGTTGCAACATTACGGTTTAATCCCTCAAGTTTTAATGAAAGATCTGTTAATTTTTTTACCCTAGGGTCTTCATTTACAAGTTTTTGCAACCTTGGTTCACCAGCAATACACTGTGATAAACTTTGAGGTCTAGATGGATCGAAAGGTATCATTTTCGATATACTATCAACAAAACCGTAAGGCAAACCTAAAACTCTACCTACGTCTCTAATTACCATTCTTGCTTTTAACTTACCAAAAGTAATAATGTGAGCAACACTATCTTGATATTTTTTTGTTAAATATTCAAAAACTAAATCTCTTTTTTCCTCACAAAAATCTATGTCAAAGTCAGGCATAGAAATACGATCAGGATTTAAAAATCTTTCAAAAATTAAATTAAATTTGATAGGATCAACATCTGTAATAGAAAGACACCAAGCTACCAATGACCCAGCACCTGAACCTCTGCCTGGTCCTACAGGAATATCATTATTTTTAGCCCATTTAATATAATCTGATACAATAAGAAAATAACTAGAATATTTCATTTCAATTATAATTGACAACTCATGTTCTAATCTATCTTTATAATCTAAGTATTTTTTATTAGTCTCAAGGTCATTAGCTTTAATTCTAAAAGTTTTATCAAATTTTACTCTTAGTCCATGTAAAGAGTCTTTCTTTAAAACATCATCTGCATTTCCTCCTTTATCAGAACTAATATTTGGTAAAATTGGATTTGAAAATAAAGGCCTAAAATTACATCTTAGTGGAAAATTATAGTTATTTTCTAATGCTTCTGGTAAATCAGCAAATAATTCTGTCATTTCAGAATTGTTTTTAAAATAGTGTTGATTACTTAATTTTATTCTTGATTTTTCATTAACATAAGTTTTGTTTCCAATACATATCAATGCATCATGTGCTTCATGCATATCTTTATCTAAATAAAAAACTTCATTTGTTGCGATTATTGGGATTTCTAATTCTAAAGATTTAGTTAAGTTAAATTTTTCAAAACCTAGTTCATTCTGATCATTATGTCTTTGTATCTCTATATAAAAACGATCACCAAAGTTTAATTTTAATTTTTTATATAATTCAATGATTTCACTGAATTTTCCTTTATTAAATAGTTCGCCAAATAATCCAAAAACAGTACCTGAAAAAATAGCAACACCAATGTTGTCATCTAATAATTCGTTAAAATCAACATGCGGATCAGATAGCTCATCATTTTCAAGGAATGAGTTTGAAGATAGCTTGATTATTCTTTTATAACCCTCTTCATTTAGGGCAAATAATGGTAATAAACCAACATTGTCACCATATTTAAAATTAATTTGAGTGCCAATTATTGGTTGTGTTCCAACTTTTGAAATTTTTTCAGCAAATTCTAATGCTCCACATAAATTTGATGTATCACAAAGAGCTAACGATTTAATTTTATTTAATTTTGAGAAATCTTTTAAATCATCTATTTTTACAGCACCCTCACAGATTGAATATTGCGAATGCATTTTTAAATGGTTAAAATTTTGACTAGAAGACTCAGGCATTAATAGTTTTTACACTACCATCTACAATCTCCAAAAGGCAATCTGCTTTATTAGCAAAAAATCTATTATGAGTTGCAAATATAATAAGTCTATTGGGTTTTTTTTGGTTTTTTAAAAGTTGGAATATTTCTTTTGCGGTATTTAAATCTAAACTTCCAGTAGGTTCATCTGCAAGAATTATTTCAGGATCATTAATAATTGCTCTTACAATAGCTACACGTTGACACTCTCCACCAGATAGTTGAGATGGAAAATGATGTAACCTGTTTGATAAACCTATTTTTCTCAACAAATCTTTTGCTTTTATCAAGGCAGAGTTTTTATCATTATTTATAGATAAGTTGGCTAAGTAAACATTTTCTATTGCTGTAAAATCAGGAAGCAAATTATTTTGTTGATAAACAATGCCAATATTTTTGGCTCTAAAAATATCATTTTTTTTATTATTTGTGAAATTAACTAAGTCGTCATTAAACTTAATAGATCCAAGGGTAGGTCTATCTATTAAAGATATCAAATTAAGTAATGTTGATTTTCCTGATCCAGATGGACCCATTAATGCATACATTTTCCCTCTATCAAAATTGTATGACAGATTATTTAAAACTTTTATTTTCTTTTTAGTATTAAAATATTTAGAAATATTATTTAATTTTAAAAAATTATTCATATTTTAAAGCTTGAATTGGATCTAAATTAGCAGCTTTAAATGCTGGAAATATCGAAACAATAATTGTTATCAATATTGAGCAAATTGCTATCAATAGGATTGATGAGGGATTAATTTCTGATGGCATAGTACTTAAAAAATATATTTCCTCAGGAAATAGACTGATATTAAAAGTTGAACTTAAAAATTGTCTAAAATTTTCTATATATAACGAGAATGTTACACCTAAAAAAATTCCAAAAATTGTTGCTGAGGTACCAATTATTAAACCAATTAAAAAAAATATTTTAACAATTGATTTATTTAAGACACCAATTGATTTTAAAATTGCAATATCTCTTGTTTTATTCTTAACTAAAATTGTTAATCCAGAGATAATATTGAATGCAGCAACAATAATTATTAAAGACAATATTATAAACATTACATTTCTTTCTACCTTTAATGCTGAGAATAAAGAGCTATTCATATCTGCCCATGTGTAAATAAATTCTTGATCAAAAATTTTTTGAACTATTTGTTTTTGTGACTCTATATTTTTGGGATCTTTTAAATAAATTTCTAAGTTTCTATCTTTTTTTTCAAACCCAAAAAAATCATCTAAAGTATCTAAATTAATAATAGCTATATTGTTATCAAAATCTGCTAATCCACTATTAAAAATTGAAGTTATTTCAAAAGTTTTTTGTTTGGGCATACTTCCAATGATGGTTTCAACTCCTGATGGCGACATAAGAGTTATTTTATCTCCTATTTTAAGATCCAAACTAAAACTTAATTCATGTCCTATAGATATAGAGGCTTTATTTAATCTAGATTTATCACCTTTAAATTTTTCATTTTTAATTATCGTTAAATTAGAAAATTCTTTAGATTGATAACCTCTTAAAACTATTCCTTTTGAGGTATTATTTTTTAAGATAATGGCTTCACCTGAGTTACTGAAAATTAGATTTTTAGTGATAAATTTTAAATTATTATTATTTAATTTGTTATGATCAATTCCATTATTATCATAAGATTTTACTGTTATATGTGAATTAAATCCTACTATTTTATTTATTAACTCTGTCCTAAATCCATTCATAACAGACATAACAATTATAAGGACCGCAACACCAAGACTAATTCCTATGAAGGAAAAAATAGATATAACATTTAAAAAGCCATCTTTTTTTCTAGCTTTTAAAAATCTAAAAGTAATTTCTTTTTCTAACGTAGAAATCAATTTGAAACTTTTTGTTTTGTTATAATTTCAATTATTTTTTCTAAATTTAAATTTTGAGTTTCACCACCAGTTTCTTTAAATTCCAGAAGATCGCCCTCAGATTTTTTTCCAATAACAATTTGATATGGAGCACCAATTAAATTCATTTTTTTAATTTTTGATGAATAATTTTCATCAGTATCGTCAATAATTGCGTCAATATTATTTTTTATTAGTTCAGAATTTATATTATTAGCTTTTTCAAGAGCAGTGTTATCATTTTTATTTATCATAGGAATAAGCGCAATGTCATAAGGTGCAACAGACAATGGCCATTTCATGATTTCATTTTTATCATCGTATTTAGCCTCTATAATAGCCCCTACCAGCCTTGATACACCAATTCCATAAGAGCCCATCTTAACAAAATCTTTTTTACCACCAGGAAGGTCAACAGCTGCACTCATTGCTTTTGAATATTTGTCACCAAAATAAAATATATGGCCTACCTCTATCCCTTTTGTTATCAATCTATTTTCTTCTGAAACAATCTTTTCAAATTCTTCTTTATTGAATTTCTCATCCGTAACTGAATAAAACTGTTCATATTTTTTACGCATTTGTTCCAAGGAAGATTTTTCTAAATTAGTACCTTCGCTAGTTAAGTCAAAAACTCTTTTATCAGTAAAAATTTTACTTTCACCTGTGTCAGCTAAAATTATAAACTCATGTGATAAATTTCCTCCTATAGGACCAGTGTCAGCAGCCATAGGTATAGCTGTTAATGATAATTTTTTAAAAGTTCTCAAATAAGATAAGAAAAATTTATTATAAGAGTAAAATGCATCTTCATCTGTAACATCAAATGAATATGCATCTTTCATATAAAATTCCCTACCTCTCATAATTCCAAATCGAGGCCTTATCTCATCTCTAAATTTCCATTGTATGTGATACAGAAGCTGAGGTAATGATTTATATGATTTAAGTGAAGATCTAAAAATCTCAGTTACTTGCTCTTCGTTAGTTGGTCCGTAAAGCATTTCTCTATTCTGACGATCTGTAATTCTGAGCATTTCTTCTCCATAATCATCATATCTTCCACTTTCTTTCCAAATTTCGCTCGATTGAATTGTTGGCATTAAAATTTCTTGCGCACCAATCTTATTTTGTTCCTGCCTTACAATGGCTTCTATTTTCTTCATCACCTTAAACCCAAGTGGAAGCCAAGAGTAAATACCAGCTGAAGCTTGTTTAATCATTCCTACTCTCAACATTAATTGATGAGATTTTATTTTGGCTTCAGAAGGATTATTTTTTAATATTGGAATAAAAGATTTTGATAAAAGCATCTTAATTAATAATATTTCTTAAATTTAAATATTCAAATTTAATTAATAAATAAATTATAATAAAAATAATAGTTGTAATTCCAGTACAATATAGGAATTTTTTCAGCATTTTAGGATTTTCTGGAGATCCAGGGTCTTCACCCTCAATTTTAACAGATTTTGATCTATTTACATCAATTGGTAATATAGCAAAAAATACAATCCACCATATAATTATGTAGATTATAGCTAATCCTGTAATACTCATTAAATTCTTACTAGATTAATATTTGTAAAAGGTTTTTTTCCAGTTTTTTCTTTTGAAAATTTTCTACAAGCAATTTTAAGAGCGTCAATTAAATTATGTTCTTGTTGTTTGCTTCCTAGTCTAAAGGTTCTGGTAATTTTTTCGATCTCATCTTCTAAGCCATAAATGAATTCCTCAGTATCATCAACTGGAATGCCTCTAAAAGTTAAAACTGGTCTTTTATGAATATTACCTTTTGGAGTAATTAATATGGTGGCTTCAATATATCCATTTGCACTTAAATTTTTTCTATCTTTGATTGATTGTGCGTCCTCCACTACACTTATGTTTCCATCAACATAAAGTCTACCGCTAGGAGCTTTATCATATACAGCAGGTTTTCCTGGATAAAGCTTAACAATATCACCATTTTCAACTTGAACAGGGTTTGGTACATTCATTTCTTTTGCAAATTTCATGTGTTCAATCATATGCCTGTGTTCACCATGAACAGGGATAGCACACTGTGGTTTTACCCATTCATACATCTCTCTTAAATCGTCTCTATTTGGGTGACCTGAAACGTGAACAAATTCATTTTCTTCAGATATAACTTCAATGCCATCTTTAACTAATTGATTTTGTAAATTGTATAATTTTTTTTCATTACCAGGAATAATTTTAGATGAAAATATAACAGTATCATCTTTTTCAATAAATACATCTGGATGAGTGTATTTGGCAATTCTCATCAATGCTGCCATGGGTTCACCTTGACTACCTGTACAAAGATAAACTATCTTTTCTCTTGAAATATTTTTCGCCTCTCGTGGATCAATTGGTTCAATAACATCTTTTAAATAGCCACATTGTTTGGCTGCTTTAAATATTCTGTGCATTGATCTTCCAACTAGAGATATTTGTCTGCCAGTTTTTTCCGCACAATAAAAAGCTGTTTCTAGTCTAGCAACATTGGAGGCAAAAGAAGCAATAATAATTCTTTTTTTTAAACTGCTCATAATGTTTAGCATGCTTTTTCTAACATCTAATTCTGAACCTGCTTTACCCAAACTAAAAACATTTGTTGAGTCACATATCATTGCAAGAACACCTTCGTTACCTATTTCTTTCAATCTATTAGAATTAATGTTTCCGCCAATCAAAGGTTCTGGATCAATTTTCCAATCACCAGTATGTAAAATTACACCTGCTGGTGTTTCTATTCTTAAACCATTTGGTTCTAAAATTGAGTGAGTTAGTGTTATGTATTCAATTTTAAATGGATTTAAATCAATTGTTCCATTTAATTGTACTATTTTTAGATATCTGGTTATATCAATATGTTTTTCTTTGAATTTTTCCTTAATTAAAACAGCAGTGAATGGAGTTGCAAATATATTGCATTCAAGTTGTGGCCAAAGATGAGCTATAGCGCCAATATGATCTTCATGGGCATGTGTTAAAACAATTCCCAAAAGATCTTCCTTTTTATCAACAATAAATCCTGGGTCAGGATATATTAAATCAATGCCTGGAAGTGTGTCGTCAGCGAAAGTAACACCTATGTCAACCATAATCCATTTGTGCTCTCCTGGTTTACCATAAGCAAACAAATTCATGTTCATGCCTATTTCTCCAGATCCACCTAGTGGACAAAATAATAATTCGTCTTTCATGTTATTTAATTAATTTTGAAATCCTAATTAGACCGTTAATTGTAATCTCTTTATTTTGATAAACTTTCGTTTTTATTGATTTTTTAAATAAGTTAGAAAATCCTCCAGTAATTATTACTTTAAATGACTTTCCAGTCTCTTTCTTAATTAAATAAATGATATTGTCAATTAAACCTGCATACCCCCAAAAAAAACCAGATCTGACTGCTGAGATTGTGTCATTACCTATGACATTTTTTATCTTTTTCAAATCAATTTTAGGGATTAGCGTAGCTCGATCTGACAGTGTATTTAAAGAAAGTTTCACACCAGGCGCAATAATACCACCAGAATATGTATTTTTTATCAAAACATCAAAAGTAGTAGCTGTTCCAAAATCTAAAATAATAAAGTTATTCTGACTATTTGTTAAACTAATTGCATTTGTTAACCTGTCAGAACCAACCTGTTTATAATTTGCTTTAATTTTTATTAAAGATTTTAAGTTTAAATCCTTTACTTCAAAACATCTAATTTTTATTTTTTTGGATAAAAATTTCTTAATCATATTAAATGATTTGGGCACAACACTACAAAATAGTACTTTATTTATTTTTTTATAATCAATCTTAAAATTAATGAATAATTTTTCTAATTTTATTTGATTTATATCTTTGGTTGAAAAAGTTAATTTCTTTGTAATCTTATTATTAAGTGAGACTAAAAAAATTTTAGTTTCAGTGTTACCTATGTCTCCAAGAATATACATTATTTAATTATTAATTTATTTTATACATTTTTAATAAATTTTTTTCAAAAATTACTTTAAGTTTGTTCTCTATTTCTCTTTTATTAATAGATTTATCGATCAATTCATACAAGCTAGTAGTTGGATAATTTTTAATTCTAGGACTTTTCTTAATATTTATGCCAATGCCTATAATCAAAAAATTTTTATCAAAAATAGAAATTGTTTCTTGTAATATTCCACATATCTTTTTTTTTTGAATTAATAAATCGTTAGGTTTTTTAAATGTAATATCTTTTTTATAATAGTTTTTTAATAATTTTTTTATTAATAAACAATTAATTTTTGTTAATCTTGATATGGTTATGTTAATATTCTCTAATTCATAAAAAAAACTAACAAATAAATTGCCTTTATGTGAAATCCATTTTTTTCCATATTGACCCCTACCCATTGTTTGTGCATCAGATATCACCATCCCATATTTATAATTTGAGTTTTTAATAATTCGAATTGCTGTGTTATTTGTGCTTTTAACTTTTTTGAATTTAAATTTTTTAAATTTCATTAAATAATATTAATTCTTGATACTACATCAATCAGTTGATTTGGAAAAATGAAGTATAGGAGAATTAATATTGTTGAAAGAGTAAGTGAAAATTTTAACCATAAACTATGGTCATCATCATATTTTTCTTTCTCTTTATCAAAGTATATTATTTTAATAATTCTTAAATAGTAAAATGCTGCAACAACAGTTGATAGCAAACCTACAATCGCTAAAAAATACATTGATTGTTCTATAACAGCTTTAAAAATATAAAATTTTGCAAAAAAACCAGCTAATGGAGGAATTCCTGCTAAAGAAAATAATATAACTAGTAAAGATAGAGATAATAGAGGGTGATTTTTTGATAAGCCTGAAAGATCATCAATTTCTTCGTAATATTGATTGTTTCTTTTTAGCATCAATAAACATGAAAATAGAGCTAAGTTCATAACAACATAAATTGATATGTACACAATTGAGCTTTGAATACCTTCGTTAGACCCTGTTGCTAAGCCTGCTAATGTATATCCTATATGACCAATTGAACTGTAGGCTACAAGCCTTTTTATATTTGTTTGACCAATAGCTGCTATTGCACCAAAAAGCATCGAAGCTATAGATAAAAATATTATAATTATTTGCCATTGATCGATTAAATTTAAAAAAGGTACATACAAAAACCTTATAAATACTGTTAAAGCAGCAATTTTAGGTACCATCGTAAAGAATAAAGTAACAGATGTTGGTGAACCTTCATAAACATCAGGGGCCCACATATGAAAAGGTACCGCTGAAATTTTGAATGCAAGTCCAACTAAGATAAATACAATACCAAAAGTTAACACATATTCGTTTGAATTTAGTTGATTTGAAATTACATTAAAGTTTGTTGAGCCTGAAAATCCATAAATTAATGAGCAACCATATAGAAGTAAACCAGATGATAAGGCGCTTAAAACAAAATATTTCAAGCCTGCCTCTGATGATTTTAATTGATCTCTATTAAAAGTAGCTAACACATAAAGAGCTAAAGATTGAAGCTCAAGACCCATGTAAAATACCATTAAGTCATTTGAGCTAATCATTACCATCATACCCAAAACCGAACTTAATATTAGAACCGGATACTCAATCTTATAAATTTTAAATGTTTTAAGGTATGAAGATGAAATTACTAAAACTAAAAAAGCCCCAAGTAATGTAATAATTTTCATTACTGAAGACATGTAATCAATGACAACACTATTGTTAAACAAAGTTATACGATCGATACTAAAGGTTTCGTTAAGAGTAATTATTGCAGTTATTAAAAGAACTATAAATGAGATATTAAAAGTAAGTTTTGAACTATCTTTTTTAAAAACACCTAAAACTAATAAAAACATAATTGAAAGCGAAATAAATATTTCAGGTAGTACTAAATTTAAGTTTTCCATTTTATTTATTAATTAAATTTGAATTATACATATTAATTAGATCACTAACCGAAACTTCAATTGTGTTTATTAATGGGTCAGGGTAAAAACCAAAAAACAATGTTGGTATAGCTAAACATGCTAAAATAAAATACTCAGATTTATTTAGATCTATCATTGATTTAAGATCCTCATTGATTAATTTTCCAAAAACAACTCTTTTGTATAGCCATAACATATAAGCAGCCCCAAGAATTACACCTAAACTAGCTAAGACAGCGACTAAAAAATTATCTTTAAACACCCCCATTAAAATCAAAAACTCTCCAACAAAACCACTCGTTCCAGGTAAACCAAGTGCAGCAAGAGTAAATAACATGAACAAAATTGAGTATTTTGGAATGATAGACACTATTCCACCATACGAGCTGATTAATCTTGAATGCATCCTATCATAAACAACTCCAACACATAAAAATAAAGCAGCAGATACTAAGCCATGACTTATCATTTGAATGATACTTCCTTCTATACCTTGTTGTTGAATAGTAAATATTCCTAAAGTTACAAAGCCCATATGTGCTACAGAGGAGTATGCAATGAGTTTTTTCATGTCTTCTTGCATTAAAGCTATTAGAGATGTGAGAATTATTGCAATTACACTTAAAGTGTAAATTAAAGGTGTAAAAATTTCTGACGCAACAGGAAAAAGACCTAATGAAAATCTTATAAATCCATATCCAGCCATTTTTAGTAAAATCGCTGCTAACAAAACTGATCCAGCGGTAGGAGCCTCTACGTGTGCATCTGGCAGCCAAGTGTGCACAGGCCACATAGGTGTTTTTACAGCAAATGAGCTAAAAAATGCTAGCCATAATAAATTTTGATATTTTGGATCTATACTAAGTTCGTAAAGTTTAATTACATCTGTAGTGCCTGAAATCCAATAAATTGAAATAATAGCAACTAACATTAATACAGAGCCAAGAAGTGTATATAAAAAGAATTTAAAAGCTGAATATACTCTTTTTGGACCACCCCAAATACCAATGATTAAAAACATTGGAATTAAACCTGCTTCAAAAAATAAATAAAAAACAACTAGATCAAGAGCGCAAAAAACTCCAATCATGAAGCTTTCCATAATCAGTATTGCAATTAAAAAATCTCTTAATTTAGTTTTGATCGAACTGTTTACCGATATGATACATAAAGGTGTAATAAATGTGGTTAAGATAATAAATAAGATTGAAATTCCATCTACACCAACTTTATAATTTATAAAATTCTCAATCCAAATTCTTTCTTCTATAAATTGAAAGTTAGATGAAGACTGATCAAAAGAGGCCCATAGATAAATAGAAATTACAAAATTAACCACTGATGTAAATAAAGCAACATATTTAACAGTTGAGTTGTTACCTTCTTTATCTTTGGTAAAAAATAAAAAAAGTGCACCAACAGTTGGTAATAAAATCAAAGATGAAAGAATTGGAAAGTTCATTATTTAACAATCAAAAAGGTTAATAAAGCTGAAAAGCCCAAAAGCATTACAAAAGCATATTGATATATGAAGCCACTTTGAAATTTGTTTGCCTTTATTGAACATTTTTTTATAAAAGATGAGATGCCGTCTGGTCCAAAACCATCAATTAATTTTCCATCACAAAATTTCCAGAAAAATAAACCTAATTTTTTTGATGGATTGATAAAAATGACTTCGTATAATTCATCAAAATACCATTTATTAATTAAAAATTTATATAAGGGCTTATTCATATTTGCTATTTGATTTGGTAATTCTTTGTTTTTAACAAATAAATAATAAGCTATTGGAATTGACAGCAATACTAAACAAGGAGTCATCAACAAAAACCAGGTTGGAGGATGCTCTAAGCTTAATGGTTCTAAAAATTTAATCGACTCAGCCCAGAAATGATTTTCTCCACCATGACCAACAAATAAGTCTTTGAATAAAAAACCTGCAAATATAGCTCCAATAGATAATATCACTAAAGGTATCAACATTATTAAAGGGGACTCATGTGTTTCCTCAATATTTACTTTTTTATTATTATAATTTCCGTGGAATGTTTTAAAAATTAATCTCCATGAATATATTGAAGTTAAAAATGCTGTAAAAATTCCAATTCCTGCAGCATAATATCCAGTAGTATTTCCCTTCAAATATGCAAATTCAATAATGGCATCTTTTGAATAGAAACCTGATAGAAATGGAAAACCGGTAAGAGCAAGTGTTCCAATAATCATTAATGCATATGTATAAGGCAATTTTTTCCAGACGCCTCCCATATTGTTGATATCTTGTTCATCTTTAAATGCATGAATTACAGAACCTGAGCCTAAAAATAGTAAAGCTTTAAAAAATGCATGAGTAAATAAATGAAACATCGCCACGTTATAAGCTCCCACCCCGGCTGCAAAAAACATATAACCTAGTTGACTACAAGTTGAGTAAGCAATAATTTTTTTTATATCGGTTTGAACTAATGCAACTGTGGCTGCAAAAAAAGCAGTCGTCATTCCAACAATTGTTATCAAGTTCAATATTAATGGGGAGTATTCATAAATTGGTGAACATCTTACAACCAGAAAAACTCCCGCTGTAACCATTGTTGCAGCATGAATTAATGCAGAAACGGGTGTTGGACCCTCCATTGCATCAGGTAGCCATGTATGAAGTAAAATTTGTGCTGATTTACCCATCGCTCCAATAAATAAAAGCAAACAAATCAAGTCTATTGCTTTAATTTCGAAACCTAAAAAAGATAAATTTTTATCAATAACAGTTGGAATTTGTTGAAAAACTTCTGAGTAATTGACTGTTCCAAATAAATAAAAAATTAAAAATATTCCAAGAGCAAAGCCAAAATCTCCCACTCTATTAACAACAAAAGCTTTAATTGCTGCAGCATTTGCACTTTCTTTTTTAAACCAAAAACCAATTAAAAAATATGAACATAAACCAACTCCCTCCCAACCAAAAAATAATTGAATAAAATTATCTGAAGTCACCAACATCAACATTGCAAATGTAAACAATGAAAGATAAGCCATAAATCTTGGTTTATGTGGATCATGTGACATATAACCAATTGAATAAATATGAACTAAAGATGAAACAGAAGTAACAACAACTAACATTACTGCTGATAATGGGTCAATCAACATGGACCAATTAACATCTAGCGATCCGGAATTTATCCAAGTTGCTATAACAATATTTTCTTCATATTGATTAACTATAACTTGATATAAGACAAAGATTGATAAAAACGCAGATATTGAAACGAAAACACTTGTAATAATTTCAGAGTTTCGATCACCTATATATCTTCCAAAAAAACCAGAAATGATTGAAGCAATTAGGGGAAGAAATAAAATAGAAATTTCCATAATTATCCTTTCAACTTATCTATTTCTTCAACACGAATTGTTCCCGAATTTCGATAGTACACTACAATTATTGCAAGTCCAATTGCAGCTTCTGCAGCTGCCACAGTTAAAATAAATAAAGTAAACACTTGTCCAGCAAGGTCACCTAAGAAAATTGAAAACGCCACTAAATTTATATTAACAGCAAGCAATATCAACTCTATGCTCATTAATATAACGATAATGTTTTTTCTGTTTAAAAAAATACCAATAATACCAATTGAGAATATAACTGCTCCTAATGTTAAATAATGTCCTAAACCAATCTCAGTCATCGATTTTCACTCCTTTATTGGTTTCAACATCTAAAACCTGAACACCTTCAGATCTTTCTCTTGAAATTTGTTTTAAGTAACTTTGCTTTTTAACTCCTTCTCTTTTTCTAAAAGTTAAAACAATAGCACCAATCATTGCTACTAATAAAATCATTCCACTTAATTGAAATACATGAATATAGTCAGTGTATAAAATCTGTCCAAGCGCATGAGTATTACTCACATTAAAAGTATTTAATGAATTATTTATATCAAATAAATCAGGCTTATATTTCCAACCACCAATAACAATTATTAATTCAAAAAATATGATCGTACTAATGATCAAACCTACTGGAATGTGCCCTGAGCTTTCTTGTGAGGCAAACCACTGGTTTTTTTGTTGAGCAACGTTTAACATCATCACTACAAATAAAAACAACACTGCTACAGCACCTACATAAACAATTAACATTATCATTCCTAAGAATTCAGCACCTATCATTATAAAAAGACATGAGATACTTATAAAATCTAAGATAAGAAAAAAAACAGAATGGACAGTATTTTTAGAGACTGTAACCATAATTGCTGAAATTACAGCTATAATTGAAAAAGTATAAAAGAAAATTGAGTGAGCTATCATAGATTTATCTGTATGGATTATCAGCTTTGATATTTGCAGCTAAAACATTCTCCCATCTATCTCCGTTATCTAATAGTTTATCTTTAGTATAATAAAGCTCTTCTCTTGTTTCTGTAGAAAATTCAAAATTTGGACCTTGAACAATCGCATCAACTGGACATGCTTCTTCACATAAACCACAATAAATGCATTTCATCATATCAATATCGTATCTTGTAGTTTTTCGGCTTCCATCATCTCTAGCGGCTGACTCTATTGTTATAGCTTGAGCAGGACACACAGCTTCACATAATTTACAAGCAATACATCTTTCCTCACCATTAGGGTACCTTCTTAACGCATGCTCTCCTCTAAAACGTGGACTTATTTTTCCTTTTTCAAATGGGTAATTAATAGTTTTCTTTGGTTTGAAAAGTTCTTTAATTGCAATAATTAAACCTCCAACAAAGTCCGTCATAAATATTGTTTTAAAAAATCTTGAAATTTTCATAATTAATTTGTTGGTAGTAAGTTAAAGTAAAATAAATAACTAGCAGTCAGCACAACCCAAGTTAAAGATAAAGGTAAAAAAACTTTCCAACCAAGTCTCATTAATTGATCATATCTATATCTAGGAACAATAGCTTTAACCAAAGCAAATAGAACAAATAACAATAAAATTTTTAATATAAGCCAAATCGCTCCAGGCACCAATGTAAATGGATAAATTTCAATTGGGGACATCCAGCCACCTAAAAACAAAATAGCACCCATAGCACACATTAATAAAATATTTGCATATTCACCTAGCCAAAACATTGCATACATCATTCCAGAATATTCTGTTTGATAACCAGCAACTAATTCTGCTTCTGCTTCCGGTAAATCAAAGGGAGGTCTATTTGTTTCAGCTAGAGCTGAAATAAAAAAAATAACAAACATGGGAAATAATGGAATAACGAACCATAAATTTTTTTGAGCTTCAACAATATCATTTAAATTTAATGATCCCACACATAATAGAACGTTAATGATTATAACACCTATAGAAACTTCATAAGAAACCATTTGAGCAGCAGATCTTATAGCTCCAAGAAAAGGATATTTTGAATTTGATGCCCAACCTCCCATTATAATTCCATAAACACCCAAAGAAGAAACCGCAAATAAATATAAAATACCCACATTAATATCTGCTAAAACTTGTGTTGCACTAAATGGTATTACAGCCCAAGCAACTAAAGCTAGGGTCATAGTAACAATTGGTGCTAAAATAAAAATTACTTTATTTGAGCTAGATGGAATAATAATTTCTTTAAATATGTACTTAAGAGCATCTGCTAACGATTGAAGTAAACCAAATGGTCCAACCACATTTGGACCTTGTCTTTTTTGAACAAAAGCCCAAACTCTTCTATCAAGCCAGACTATCATAGCAACAGATACAAGAACTGGTACTAACAAAAAGAGTATTTTGTAAATTTCTTGAAAAACAATATTTAAATATTCCATCCTAACCCTCTGTGCCTGTAGATTGATAATTTAATTTTGAATTATTGCATTCAACCATAGTTTTTGAAGATCTAGCTATAACGTTTGAAAAATAATAATCTTTTACATTAATTTTTAGAGTTTCATTTGTGAATTTATTTTCATCAAACTCAGTATTGTTATCACCTGTGTTTTTTTGTTTTTCTTTTTGTAAATTGAGATAATTAAACATGCTGCTTTCTAATTCATCTTTATCATTAAATAATTTTCTATTATTCATTAACTCAGCAAGCTCATTAATAATTTGCCAATCTTCTTTTGCATCTCCTGGAGGATATGATGCCTTATAAGCTTTTTGAAGCTTGCCTTCTAAATTTGTAAAATATCCATCTTGCTCGGTGTATGCAGAACCAGGTAAGATAATATCGGCTATTTCAGCACCTTTATCACCATGACTACCTTGATAAATAATAAATTCATTTTTCTTATCAAAGTTTAAATTGTCTTGCCCAACTAAATAAATGACATCAAATTTGTGGTTTTGTAAATCTTCTAATAGATTGTTCTCTTCATTTACTAAACCCAGATCATAATTGCCAACTGTTGCTGCGTCACGAGATAAAATATTAAACGGATTCCAATCCTCACTAACTTTTTTATTTTTAACAAGAAAATCTTTAATTTTATTAAAGAAATACATTGATGAATTTAAGTTAAGTAATGATTCACCTAATATTACCATTGGTTTATTTGCGCTTATAATTTGTTTAGATAGATCATGTTTTCCATCAAAAATATCTTTCAGTGTTTGAGTTTGCCCATCTAAACTTTCATAAGGAAAAGTTAAGTCACCTAAATCATTTAATGAAATAATTTTAGTATTATTGTTTAAATAAGATTTTCTAATTCTTGCATTTAATATTGTTGCTTCATATCTTGGATTTGTTCCAATTAAAAAAATAAAATCAGATTCCTCTATGCCATTTATTGTTGAATTAAACAGATAATTTTCTCTTTTGCTTGTATTTACAAATCGATTATCTGATCTAGATTCATAATTTTGTGTGTCAAGAGTACGATCAAAAAACTCTTTAAAGATATATCCTGTCTCCATGTTAGATAAATCACCTACAAAGCCACAAACTTTTTCTTTTGTAGTATTTTCAATTTTTGATTTAATAATTTTGTAAACTTCGTCCCAAGAAGCTTTTTCAAACTTGCCATTATATTTTATAAAAGGTGTGTCTAGTCTTTGACTTAATAAGCCGTCACAAGCATATCTTGTTTTATCAGAAATCCATTCTTCATTGATATCTTCGTTTATAATTGGCAACACCCTTTTTACTTCCCAATCATAAGTATCAACTCTTATATTTGATCCAATTGCATCCATAACATCTATGGACTCTGTTTTTTTAAGTTCCCAAGGTCTTGCTTCAAACACGTAAGGTTTTGAAGTTAGGGCGCCAACTGGACATAAATCTACTACATTAGCTGAAAGCTCAGATTGCATCGATTGTTCTAGATACGTTGTAATTTGCATATCTTCACCTCTTCCAATTGCACCAATTTCTGGAACCCCAGCTATTTCAGTTGCAAACCTTACACATCGTGTACAGTGAATACATCTTGTCATTTGAGTTTTAATTAAAGGACCCATATTTTTTTCAGGGACTGATCTTTTGTTTTCTTTAAATCTTGATTTATCTACCCCATAAAACATAGATTGATCTTGAAGATCACATTCTCCACCTTGATCGCAAACTGGACAGTCTAGTGGATGGTTAGCAAGTAAAAACTCCATTACACCTTTTCTTGCTTTTTCAACAAAGGCTGTGTTTGTCTTTATATTCATTCCTTCTGCTGCAGGCATTGCACAAGATGCTACTGGTTTAGGAGATTTTTCTATTTCAACTAAACACATTCGACAATTTCCTGCTATTGAAAGTTTCTCATGATAACAAAATCTTGGAATTTCAACTCCAGCTATTTCACATGCCTGAAGAACTGTTAAACCCTCTTCAACTTCTACATCAATATTGTTTACTTTTAGTTTAAGCATCTTTTTTATATAATAAGTGTTGATCCACTAAGTAAGGAATTGTGTTCTTTTTCTCTACAATTAGATCTAAATTATTTCTTTCTTCTATTTCTTTTTTAAAATGTCTCAAAAGTCCTTGTACAGGCCATGAAGAACCCTCACCAAATGCACAAATTGTATGACCTGCAATTTGATTTGTAACATCACCTAGCATATCAACTTCATCTCTACTAGCTTCTCCTTTTGCCATACGCTCAAGCATTCTCCACATCCAACCAGAACCTTCTCTGCATGGTGTACATTGTCCACAACTTTCGTGTTTATAAAATCTTGCAATCCTTGCCATACATTTAATGATGTCCTGATCTTTGTTAATAACGACGATACCAGCGGTACCTAATCCACTTTTTTCAGCCATCAAAGAATCAAAATCCATAGTCAATGTTTCACATTTTTTTTTGGGTATAAGTGGCATTGATGAACCACCAGGTATTACAGCTTGTAAGTTTTCCCAGCCACCAACAACGCCACCTGCATGAACTTCAATTAGCTCTTTTAGAGGAATGTTCATTTCTTCTTCAACATTACAAGGGTTATTTACATTACCTGAAATACAAAAAATTTTAGTACCTGTGTTTTTTTCTCTACCAAGTGACGCAAACCATTTGCCACCTCTTCTAAGAATAGTTGGCACAACAGCTATAGTTTCAACATTATTAATAATTGTAGGACACCCGTATAGACCTATTAAGGCTGGAAAAGGTGGTTTTAATCTCGGTTGACCTTTTTTGCCTTCAATACTTTCAAGCAAGGCTGTTTCTTCACCACAAATGTATGCTCCTGCACCATAATGAATATAGATATCTAAATCCCACCCCGTACCAGCTGCATTTCTACCTATTAATTTTTTTTCATAAGCTTCATCTATTGCTGCTTGAAGTTTTTCACCATCAACAAAATATTCACCTCTAATATAAATATAGCAAACATGTGCTTGGACTGCATAAGCTGCAATCAAGCAACCTTCTATTAATTTATGAGGTTCAAATCTTAATATATCTCTATCCTTACATGTGCCAGGTTCAGACTCGTCACCATTAATTACTAAATAATGTGGTCTTGATCCAACTTCCTTAGGGGCAAAAGACCATTTTAATCCTGTAGGAAATCCTGCTCCACCTCTTCCTCTTAATTGAGAACTTTTAACTTCATTGATTATCCAGTCTCTTCCTTTGTCAATCAAATCTTTAGTGTCGACCCAATCTCCTCTTTTCTGAGACGAGGTAACATCTGAACCCATATCATTATATAAGTTTTGAAAAATTCTATCTTTGTCTTTAAGCATTTTTTAAATCCATAAGTGTTTTTCTATTATTTTCAGGCTCATTATTTACACGACCTCTATAGGAACCCGGTTTAGGTTTTTCACCATTTAAAATCTTTTCTAATATTTCCAAAGTTTTTTCTTTATCAAGATCTTCATAATAATCATCATTGATCTGCATCATAGGAGCATTTACACAGGCCCCAAGACACTCAACTTCCATCCAAGAACAACTTTTATCACTTGATAGCTCTGTTTCATTCTCAGAGATTTTTTCTTTACAAGCTTCAACTAGCTTATTTGCACCTCTAATCATGCATGGTGTAGTTGTGCAAACTTGCACAAAAAACTTTCCAACAGGAGATAAATTGTACATTGTGTAAAAAGTAGCAACTTCATAAACTTTTATGTAAGGCATCTCTAAAAATTTAGCTATACATTTCATTGCAGCTAATGGTATCCAGTTATTGTTTTGCCTTTGAGCAATATAAAGTAAAGCCATCACTGCACTTTGTTGTTTACCTTTTGGATATTTAGAAACAATAGTTTTAGCAGCTTCTAAAGATGAAGAATTAAACTCAAAAGTTTCTGGTTGATCTTTAGCTGGCCTTCTTAAACTCATCTATCCACCTCTCCAAAAACAATATCTAAAGAACCTAAAACAGCTGGAACATCAGCTAACATATGGCCTTTTATTAAATAGTCCATTGATTGAAGATGTGAAAAACCTGGCGCTCTAATTTTGCATTTGTATGGTTTGCTTGACCCATCTGAAATTAAATATACACCAAATTCACCTTTGGGAGCCTCCACAGCAGTATAAATTTCATCTTTTGGCACTCTATAACCTTCTGTAAAAAGTTTAAAATGATGAATCAAAGCTTCCATAGATTGTTTGATTTCTTTTTTAGATGGAGGACTTATTTTTCCATCTAATGACTTTATGGGTCCTTTTTCCATCTTTGCTAAACATTGTTTTATTATAGAAACACTTTCCTTCATCTCTTCAATTCTACACAAATATCGATCGTAACAATCTCCATTTTTTCCAACAGGAATCTTAAAATTTAATTGATCATAACAATCATATGGTTGAGATTTTCTTAAATCCCAAGGTATCCCCGATCCTCTTATCATAACTCCTGAAAAAGAGTAATCCAAAGCATCTTCTTTAGATACAATTCCTATATCTACATTTCTTTGTTTAAAAATTCTGTTATCAGTTAATAAACTTTCAAGATCATCAATAATTTTTGGAAATGTTTGACAAAATTTTCCAATGTCATCTTCTAGTCCAGTTGGTAAATCTTGATGAACTCCCCCAGCTCTAAAATAATTTGCATGAAGTCTTGATCCAGACGCTCTTTCATAAAAAGTCATCAATGTTTCTCTTTCCTCAAAACCCCACAATGAAGGAGTTAAAGCCCCAACATCTAATGCCTGTGTGGTTACATTCAAAATATGACTTAAAATTCTACCTATTTCACAAAACATTACTCTTATGTATTGAGCTCTAATAGGAACATCGATATTCAATATCTTTTCTACAGCAAGAGCAAAGGCGTGTTCTTGGTTCATAGGAGCAACATAATCTAATCGATCAAAATAAGGTACTGCCTGCATATAAGTTTTATTTTCAATTAATTTTTCAGTTCCACGATGAAGTAAACCTATGTGTGGATCAGCTTTTTCAACAACCTCTCCATCTAGTTCTAAGATTAATCTAAGAACACCATGGGCAGCAGGATGCTGTGGTCCAAAATTTAAGTTTAAGTTTTTAATTTTTTTTGTCATTATTGTCTATTTCATCTTTGATATATTTTGTTCCTTCCCAAGGACTTTCATAATCAAAATTTCTATAATTTTGCTCTAATTTTACTGGTTCACTAATAACTTTTTTTTGATCTTCACTATACCTAACCTCCGTATGGCCAGTTAAAGGAAAATCTTTTCTTAAAGGGTGACCTTCAAAACCATAATCTGTTAATATTCTTCTAAGATCTGGATGATCTTTAAAAGACACACCGTACATATCAAAAACCTCTCTTTCCATCCAATTAGCAGATGGAAAAATACTTGTTAATGATTGAATTACCTCGTTTTCATTTATCGAGTAACTCATAATAATTCTTTGATTAAACTCATGGCTTAAAAATAAATAAACCATTTTAAATCTTTGAGTATTCTCTGGGTAATCTACAACTGTGATATCTATAAGTTGTCTAAATTTTGTTTCTTGGTTTGTTTTTACAAAAAGTGTTACATCAATTAAATCCTCTTTATCAATTTCTATATACAATTGATTGTGTTTTATTTTGGTACTATTAATTTTAGTAGTTAACTCTGAATTTATCTTTTTTTCTAAATCTATTAAGTTATTCATAACTATCTAATGAAAGAGCCTTTGTTTCTTATTTTTTTTTGTAGCTGCAATATTCCATATAATAAAGCCTCAGCAGAAGGCGGACATCCAGGAACATAAACATCAACTGGCACAATTCGATCACACCCCCTAACTACAGAGTAAGAATAATGATAATAACCCCCTCCATTTGCACAACTACCCATCGATATCACATATCTTGGCTCAGGCATTTGATCATAAACTTTTCTTAAAGCTGGAGCCATTTTATTAGTAAGGGTGCCTGCAACAATCATAACATCAGATTGTCTTGGGGATCCTCTTGGAGCAGCTCCAAATCTCTCTAAATCATATCTTGGCATTGCTGTTTGCATCATCTCAACCGCACAACATGCAAGACCAAAAGTCATCCAGTGTAGCGAACCTGATCTAGACCAGTTTATTAAATTATCTAATGAAGTCGTTATAAATCCATTCTCACTAAAATCTTTAGCGAGTTGTTTAAATTCTTCTGGAACTTGATCTATTTTATTATTCATTATGATTAATTTTTATTCCCAGTCTAAAGCACCTTTTTTCCATTCATAAATAAAACCAATTGTAAGTATGAACAAAAAAATCATCATTGAGGAAAATCCCAATATACCAATATTGCCTAGTGAGATAGCCCAAGGAAACAAAAATGCAATTTCCAAATCAAATATAATAAATAAAATAGCGACTAAATAAAACCTAACATCAAATTCCATTCTAGAATCTTCAAAGGGCTCAAACCCACACTCATAAGCTGATAGTTTTTCTGGATCAGGTTTTTTTGGTGAAAGTATATAATTTATAACAACAAAAGCACAACTAAGTCCTAATGCTATGACCAAAAATATAATTATTGATAAGTAATCTTTTAAAAATTCAGATAACATGGAAATCTATATAGCAGTTTTTATCCTTAGTTGAAGAGCTGATACGTCACATTTTAATTGATATTATTTAAGTAAATTGAGGAAAAGTGGCGGGAGTGAAGGGACTCGAACCCTCGACCTATCGCGTGACAGGCGATCGCTCTAACCAACTGAGCTACACCCCCACTTTTATTATTTTGGTGGGTAGTAAAGGACTCGAACCTTTGACCCCCTCGGTGTAAACGAGATGCTCTACCAACTGAGCTAACCACCCACAAAATATGGCTACTTATTACATCAACAGTTTGGTAAAGTAAATTAATTATTATTGAATACTAGCTTGAGATTTATCGTCTTTTTTAGATATATCTACCTCAACCCACTCGGTTCTTTTAAGTTCCTTTGTTAGAGCAACTTTTAAAACTTGATCAGCATATTCAACTGGCGTGATCTTAATATCATCAATTATTTTTTTAGGCATATCTACCAAGTCTTTTTCATTTTCTTTTGGTATCAATACCTCTTTAATTCCAGCTCTATGAGCTGCTAAAAGTTTTTCTTTTAACCCACCTATTGGTAAAACTTGTCCAGTTAGAGTCACTTCACCAGTCATTGCAACATCTCTTCTAACTGGAATTCCAGTAATTGATGAAACTATAGATGTAACCATTCCGATTCCTGCTGATGGGCCATCTTTTGGTGTCGCACCTTCTGGCACGTGAATATGAAAATCTTTTTTTTCAAATAGCGGTGGAATAATTCCATATTCTAAACATTTAGATCTTACAAAAGATTTAGCAGCTTTAACAGATTCTTGCATGACATCTCCAAGCTTACCTGTAATTTGCATTCTACCTTTACCAGGCATAGTTACAGTTTCAATTTTTAAAATTTCTCCACCATACTCAGTCCATGCAAGACCAGTTACAATACCTACTCTGTCTTCAGACTCTAATTCACCAAATTTAAATTTAGCTATACCTAGAAAATCAGATAAATTTTTATTATTTATATTTACTTCCTTCTCTTCACCAGCAACTATTTTTTTAACAACTTTTCTTGCTAGTTTTGAAATTTCTCTTTCTAAATTTCTAACACCAGACTCTTTTGTATAACCTCTAATAACTTCTTTAATGATATCGTTTTCTAATTTCATTTCTTTATCTTTCACACCATTGTCTTTAATTTGTTTGGGTAAAAGATATTTGTTAGCAATACTTATTTTTTCATCCTCTGTGTAACCAGCAAGTCTAATTACTTCCATTCTATCTAAAAGTGGCGGAAGGATATTTAGTGTATTTGCTGTTGTAACAAACATTACATCAGACAAATCATAATCAACTTCTAGGTAATGATCATTGAACGTCGTATTTTGTTCTGGATCCAAAGCTTCCAATAAAGCAGATGAAGGATCTCCTCGATAATCATTTCCAATTTTATCTATTTCATCTAATAAAATAAGTGGATTTTTAGTACCAGCTTTTTTCATCATTTGTATTATTTTTCCAGGTAACGAGCCTATGTAGGTTCTTCTATGTCCTCTTATTTCAGCTTCATCTCTCATACCACCTACAGACATTCTAACAAATTCTCTATTAGTTGCTTTAGCAATAGATTTACCTAACGAAGTTTTTCCAACTCCAGGAGGTCCAACTAAACATAAAATTGGTCCTTTAATCTTTTCCATTCTTTTTTGAACTGCAAGAAATTCTATTATTCTTTCTTTAACTTTTTCTAGTCCAAAATGATCTTTATCTAGAATATTTAAGGCTTTTGTTAAATCAATATCAACTTCACTTTTCTTGTGCCAAGGAAGTTCTGTCATCCAATCAAGATAATTTCTAACGACAGTTGCTTCAGCTGACATTGGACTCATATTTTTTAATTTTTTAAGTTCTTGTAAGCATTTCTTTTCAACTTCTTTGGGCATTTTAGCTTTTGTGATAGCCTTATTAAGGCTAGTAGTTTCATCTTTACCATCCTCAATTTCACCTAATTCTTTTTGAATAGCTTTTAACTGCTCATTTAAATAATATTCTCTTTGAGTTTTTTCCATTTGAGTTTTAACTCTACCTCTAATTCTTTTTTCAACACCTATGATGCTTGTTTCGTTTTCCATTATTTTGATAATAGCATTTAGTCTTTTCTTAACATCTACTGTTTCAAAAATTTGTTGTTTTTCAGAAATAGTTGCGTTGATATGAGATGCTATATTATCAGCAATTTGAGAAGGGTCATTTAGTTGTTTAATCGTATTAATAGTTTCACTTGAAACTTTTTTATTAATGGAAGTTAACTTTTCCAATCTTCTTAGCGCAGTTGCCGCAAGTGGGTACAAATCTTCGTCCTTAGCAACAACATCATTATAATGAGCGTAGTCACAAGTTATAAATTTATCATTATCTTTAAAATCTAATATTTTTACTCTTTTGATACCCTCGACTAGGACTTTAACAGTTCCATCAGGTAGTTTTAAAAGCTGTAGAATGCTTCCCTCACATCCATACATAAATATATCTGTTTTTTTAGGGTCATCAATTTCAGAGTTTTTCTGAGTAACTAAAATTATTTTTTTGTCTTTTTTCATTACCTCGTTTAAAGCTGAAATAGACTTGTCTCTTCCAACAAATAGAGGAATTACCATACTTGGGAACACAACTATGTCCCTTAAAGGTAATAGAGGTAATGTGATTTTAACATCCATGACTTTAATATGGATATTATATCTTATATTGCAATAGGTTTTTGGTAGTTATTAAAGATATTAAGCCGCTGATGGCTTGTTAGTCTTTATTTTACTGTCCCCTTTAGTATGAACTAATATAGGTTGAGACTGTCCTTTAGCGGCTCCTGCGTCAACTATAACTTCCTCTATGTTGTCTTGACTTGGTAAATCATACATAGTTTTTAATAAAATATTCTCTAAAATTGATCTTAAACCTCTTGCACCTGTTTTCTTCTTAATTGCTTTTTGAGCAATTTCTTTTAATGCATTTTCTTTAAAAGTTAACTTTGCTCCATCAAGCTTGAATAATTCTTGATATTGTTTTGTTAATGAATTTTTTGGTTCTTGTAAAATTTTTATCAATGATTTTTCATCTAAGTCTTCAAGTGTTGCTATCATGGGTAGTCTACCAATAAATTCTGGAATTAAACCAAATTTTAATAAGTCTTCTGGTTCAAGTGTTTTCATCCACTCACCTGTTTTCTTGTCTTGTGTATTTTTAACATCAGCGCCAAAACCTATTGATGTACCTTTATCTCTTTGAGAAATAATTTTATCCAATCCGGCAAAAGCACCTCCACAAATAAACAATATATTTGTTGTATCAACCTGTAAAAATTCTTGTTGTGGATGTTTTCTACCTCCTTGGGGCGGAACACTTGCAACTGTTCCTTCCATAATTTTTAGTAAAGCTTGTTGAACACCTTCACCTGATACATCTCTAGTGATTGATGGATTTTCTGATTTTCTACTAATTTTGTCAACCTCATCAATATAAACAATTCCTCTTTGTGCTTTTTCAACATTATAATCTGAAGCTTGTAATAATTTTAAAATTATATTTTCAACATCTTCACCAACATAACCTGCTTCTGTTAAAGTTGTTGCATCTGCCATTGTAAAAGGAACATCTAAAATTCTAGCAAGAGTTTGTGCCAATAATGTTTTACCACAACCTGTTGGGCCAACTAACAAAATGTTAGATTTTGCAAGCTCAACATTTTTACTTGTTTTGCTTTCATAATTTAATCGTTTGTAATGGTTGTGAACAGCAACAGATAAAACTTTTTTTGCATGTGGCTGACCAATTACATAATCATCTAAAACTGAACAAATTTCTTTTGGTGAAGGAAGTCCATCTTGATGTTTTACAAAAGTGTCTTTGCTTTCCTCTTTGATAATATCCATACATAATTCAACACACTCATCACAAATAAATACAGTAGGACCAGCAATTAATTTTCTAACTTCATGTTGGCTCTTTCCACAAAAAGAGCAGTAAAGAATATTTTTATTATTTGTTGTCATAATGTTTTTTTAACGAATCAATTAAATTACTGTATTATAGAAGACTCCTACTAATCAAGTTTGGATTATATCGCATCCAATATATGGTGGTTTAAGATCTTTTTTCTACTACTTCGTCTATTAGACCAAAGTCTTTAGCAACTTCCGCAGTCATAAAATTGTCTCTTTCTAGAGCAGACTTAACTTCATCCACAGATTTGCCTGTATGTTTTGAATAAATTTCATTCAATCTTTTTTTTAATGAAGAGACTTCATTTGCATGTATTTCAATATCTGTTACTTGACCCTGAAACCCTGCTGAAGGTTGGTGAACCATAACTCGTGAATTTGGAAGTGAAAATCTTTTACCCTTTGTTCCAGCTGCAAGTAAAAAAGAACCCATTGAAGCAGCTTGTCCAATACATAAAGTTGAAATATCCGGTTTAACGTATTGCATAGTATCATAAATTCCAAGACCTGCTGTAACAAGACCGCCAGGACTGTTTATGTATAAATAAATTTCTTTCTTAGGATCTTCCGCCTCAAGAAATAATAGCTGTGCAGTAACCAATGATGCTACGTTGTCATTAATTTGACCTGTTAAAAAAATAATTCTCTCTTTTAAAAGTCTTGAATAAATATCATAAGCTCTTTCACCCTTATTGGATTGTTCGACAACCATTGGGACTAAAGTGTTCATGTGTTCAAAAATATCTATTGTCATAAGTTGATTCGTCCTAACTTATACAACTTGAGATTACTTTTTGCTAACTTTTTTTGCTGCTGGCTTTGATTTTGAAGCTTTTGAAGGTGATTTTTTTTCTTTAGTAGATTTTGCTTTAACTTTTTTATCTTCGCCATGATCATGTTCATGGTCGTGATTGTGATCATGTTTATGTGCATCTTTTAGAATTTTTTCTGCCTCATCTTTAGAAATCTCTTTTTTATTTGGCTTAGCTTTTTCTTTAATCAAATTAAGAATTTTTTCTTCATAAACTGTTCCTCTTAAACTAGCTACAGCCGAAGGGTTTTTTTGATAAAAATCCATTACCATCTTTTCTTGACCTGGCATCATTCTAAGTTGTTTTTGAACCTCAGCTTGAATTTCTTGCTCTGATACCTGAACTTTATTTTGTTCACCGAATTCATTTAATATTAATCCTGTTTTAATTCTAGTTTTTGCTGTCTCAGTAAATTTAGCTTTATTTTTCTTAGCTTCAGCTTCATCCATACCTTGTGAAAGAATTTTAACTTCTTCTTCAATTAAATTTTCAGGAACCTCGTCTATTTTAATTTTTTCAATTTCTTTTAATATTTGGTTTTTAGATAATTGATCTAATGAATTTTTATATTCATCATTTATCTGTTTTGATATTAACACCTTTAGATCATTTAAATCTTTAGCACCTAAATTTTTTGCAAAATCATCATCAATTTTTACTTCTTCAGGATTTTTTACATTTAAAATCTTACATTTAAATTTAGCAGATTTATTTACTAATTCTTTTTCGGGAAAGTTTTCTGGTAAAACTGCATCTACAATTTTTTCATCATCTTTTTTGACACCAATAAGCTGTTTGTCAAAACCTTTTAAAAACAAATCTTTACCAAGTGTTAATTGAGTATTTTTACCTTCGCTACCTTTAAATTCCTTACCATCTACAGTAGCTTGATAATCCAATGACACTAAATCACCCTCTTTTGCTTTGGTCTCAGCACTTGCTTCTTTAAAGCTAGGTTGATTTTTAGCTATTTCTTTAATTCTTTTATCTGTTTCGCTATTATCAATTTTAACAGAATATTGATCAAATTTTATACTTTCTATGGATTTAACATCTACTTTAGGTAATTCAGTTACAGACAAGACATATTCTAGCTCTTTATCTTCACCGTAAGTTTTTAGATCTAATTTTGGTTGACCCGCTGGTTTAATTTTATTTTCTTCAAGAGCCTTTGTTGATGTATCTTTTAATACTTTATCTAAAACTTCTCCAAATACAGCTTTACCGAATTGTCTTTTTAAAACTTCTTTTGGAACTTTTCCTGGACGAAAACCTTTTAGATTTACAGTGCCTTTAATCTCTTCATATTTTTCATCCATATAAGAGTTCATTGTCTCTTTATCGATAAAAACTTTAACGTCTTTATTTAAGCCTTTTATATTTTCTACAGTTACTTTCATAATATTTTAATGGTAGGGCGAAAAGGACTCGAACCTTCACATCCGAAAATATTGGTTCCTAAGACCAACGCGTCTACCAATTCCGCCATCGCCCCACAAATTACGTGGTTTTATATATTATTGAAACTATTTGTCCAATGACAATTGATCAAAAATTAACTATTTATCACCTATAATTTAAAAAAAATTTTGAAAAATGATAATTTCACCTTGTATTAGTATTTGTAAAACTGATCCCTCCACAGGTTATTGCTACGGATGCGGAAGAAATAATGATGAAAAGAAGATTTGGAAATCTGAAGATACAACAGATGAATGGAAAAAAGAAAATTTAGATAATATTAAAGATAGGCTTAGTGGTTGGCAGCTAGATAGTTTTAATGAGTCCTATCAGCACAAAATTAATAATGGAATTTCTCTATTTAAGAAAAATTTAAAAAATGAATAAATCAACAATTGTAATTATAATTTATATTATAGGTTTAATTTTTGGTGCCGTAGTATTGGATATGTGGAATGCCCAAACTAGTCCTAAAGCTTTAATAGGTATTGGGTGGACAACATTATTATTAATAGGATTATTTTTAACTGAAAAAAATGAAAAAAATTAAATTTTTAAATTATCTGGGTTTAATATTGTTTTCTTTAATTGCAGCTAATAGTCTAAATGCAGAAATTATCATCCTCAGTTCATGTGATAATAAAAAAGATGGTTTCTTAAAGAACGAATACATTTTAGATTTAGAAAAGTCATTAATGACTAGAAATTTTGTTTACAATAATAAAACGTTCAAAAAATATCGTATAACTGATCTCTCGGTTAAAAAAGAAAACACTTTGACAAAATTTATATACCAAGAAGATGATAAAATTTTAACTGATAAAATTGGCTACCCTCAATTTTATACACAATTATTATTTGAAATAGACAATCCAAATATTATGATAAAAACAGTAATTAATAATGAAGAAGGAATTTCTTTTATGTCTTCATGTAAAAAAATTGAAAGATTTGAAAAAGAAAGTTAATTTTTCTTTTTATTTTTTTTTGTAGAATTTTTGTTTTTAAAATTAAACCTACTGCTATTTGTAATGCTACTTCTATGTTTTGCGTAAGCTTGTTTTTGAGCTTGTTTCATTGCTTTTTTAGAAGACATAATATCTATAATCTAATATTCTATTTCCAATCAATATCAATTACTTAAATGAATTATAAATTTAATAGACTGAATAGAACAATTATTAAATGCAAAAAATGCCCAAGATTAGCTAATTTCATTAAAAAAGTTTCTAGAGAAAAAAGAAAGCAAAATATTAATGAAAACTATTGGGGCAAACCTGTTACGGGATTTGGTGATATAAATGCAAAACTTTTAATACTGGGATTGGCTCCTGCAGCACACGGGGGAACAAGAACAGGACGTGCATTTACTGGTGATAAATCTGGAGAATTTTTATTTCATTGTTTGTATAAATCTAAAATTTCTAATCAACCATTTTCAAAAAGTTTAAATGACGGTCTTAAAATAAAATCTACATATATCACAAATATTTTAAAATGTGTTCCTCCTGGAGACAAGCCACTAAATAAAGAATTAGATAATTGTTCTAAATATTTTGATACTGAAATTTCAAATCTTAATAAATTAAAGATAATTATTACGTTGGGAAAAGTAGCTTTCGATAACTGTCTCAAATTTTATAAAAAGAAATACACTTTAACTAAAAAGATGCATTTCAAACATGGAAAATCCTATCTATTACCTGATAATGTAACTTTAATGCCCAGCTATCATCCTAGTCCAAGAAATGTAAATACAAAATTAATTTCTGAAAAAATGATGGTTACTTTATTTAAAAGAGCTAAAAAAATATCTAAAGCTTAATACTATCGCAAAAATAAGGTTTAAAATTATCAAAAATTACATCTGGTACTTTGACTGGTTTACCTTTTTCATTAATGAAAACTAAATGAACTTGCGCCTCAACTATCGAAGATTCGTCTTTAGTAATAAACTGATTCATAAAAAATGATGTCTTTGTAACTGATTTTACAAATGATCTAACAACTAATTGATCCTCAAGATGAGCAGATTTTTTGTATTCAATGTTGCAAGATTTAACAATAATAAGCGCACCAAATTTTTCTTTTATTTGTAAATTACTCAATCCAATTGTTGCTAAAGCTTCTGTTCTGGCTCTTTCAAGGTATTTGAGGTAATTGGCATAATATACAACTCCACCTGCATCTGTATCTTCGTAATATACTTTAACATTGTGGTAAAAGTTTTCATGCATAAAAGTATTCTATCAATAAAAATGATAATTTAATAGAAACTAAGATATAATTTGAATAATAAAAATTTATATTATTTGGTTAATTGGAGTTATTTTGTGGAATTTTGGTTTTCCTAACGCACAACCAATAGAGGATGTTATTGTGGCAATTCTTTTATCTTTTTTAAGTATAGGATTAAAAAAATATTTTTAACTTTAATTAATTGGCAGAAAAATAAATATTTTGAAAATAAGAGACAGCTTTCATTTTTGAGTTATCAGTATCTACCATAATCGCTAAGCCATCTAATTGGCTTACATCTAAATCATGAAATTTTTTAAAATCATCTTTAACATTTGCCTTAACTGTAACCCACTTATCCAAATTTTCTTTTGTGGTTGCCAAAACATTATCTATAGATTTTTTTGTATATGGACTTGGTGAATTAAATCCCACCCCATTATTACTCGAAAATACATAATTTATAGCCCTATTTGATAAAACAGTTGCTCCTGTTTTTTTTATGACAAAAACGCGCGCCGCAAAATCATGTCCCTTTTTGGTATTTTCTTTAATTCCCTTTAAATCTCTCTCTATTTTCCAAGTAATATTGATATATGGAGTTTTATTAAGATCAATATTTATCTCTTTTCCAAGTCCTGAAGCTGCATTATCAGCAACAGCTTTTAAATAATTACCATTCTCATTAGACCCTATAGAATAAACTGTTTTATTATCAGCTCCTCTTACTTTTCTTACTTCTAATTTGGAAAGCTCTGAATTTGTAAATTCAAAAACATTTGTGATATCTGCGTTAGCAGAAGAGAAAGAAATAAAAATTAAAGAAATTAAACTAAAAATTCTGATCATAAAAAACTTATAAATAATTATTTTTTAATTACAACTTTTAGACATATTTTAAACATTCTTAATTCAATATTTGTCATTAAATCAAAATAATGAAAACAATTTCAATTTTTTTATTATTAATCTATTGGTCTGTAATGATTTTTGCACCAGTTATAGGAAAAGATGCTAATATTAATAAAAATGAAAAAATTATTAAAAATTTTTAGCTACTAATTGTATTAATACGTAGATCTACCACCACTAATATCAAACACAGCCGCTGTAGAAAAAGAATTTTCCTCTGAAGAAAGCCAGCAAACCAATGCTGTAAACTCGTGTATTTCAAGAAATCTTCCTCTGGGTACCTTAGAAAGCATTCTTTGAACATGCTCTTTACTCATTTGATCTAAAATTCTTGTTTTGGCTCCTGCTGGTGTTACAGCATTTACAGCTATATTCTTATCAGCAAGTTCTTTTCCAAGAGACTTTGTAAGGCCTATTGCGCCTGCTTTTCCAGAACTATAAGCACTTGCATTTGCATTTCCATCTTTACCAGCAACAGATGCTACGTTTACTATTCTACCATAGTTATTTAGAATCATATTTGGAACTATTGCTCTGCAACAATTAAATGTACCATTAAGATTTATTTGAACTATTTTATTCCACGTCTCAACGTCATACTCCCACAAAGGAGCTGTTGGGCCTGTAATCCCAGCATTATTAATTAAAATATCAATATTTGATTTTGCTGTAATGTCTGAAACTATTTTTTCAATTTGTTTATAATTCGAAACATCTACTACATTATAACTTAAATTAGGATTATTGACTTCATCAACAGCTGATTTGAGCAAGTTTTCGTCAATATCCCAAATAATAACTTTAGCACCAGAGTTTAAAAACCGTTTTGCAATATCAAGACCAAACCCTTGACCACCACCAGTTATTACAGCTGTTCTATTTTTAAAATCAAATTCATTCATAAATTTATTTTTTTGCGAGCAAGTAATAAGTTATTGAGGAGACAATTGCACCAATTATCCATGCGTAAGATTGTAAAAACATTAAATTAACATTCCAAATTGTTGAAGCAGAAAAAATAAAACCCAAAATTAAAGAATATGTTGCTTTGATGTGCCATCCTTTTGAATAATAATATGCGCTGTCGACTTCAACAGAGTAGATATCTTTATTACTTAAGCTACTTTTTTTTATCAGATAATAATCAGTTATTATTACACCAAATAAAGGTCCAAAAAATGCACCAAATGTATCTATAAAAGATAAAATTCCAATTTGACTTAAAAATGTAAGCCAAAAAATTCCAATTAAAAAACCTATAATTGAAATTATATAACTAGCACTTTTTAGAGTTAGTTTACTTGGCATAGAATTAATAAGTGAATATTGAGATGGGATAAAATTTGCTACCAAGTTTGTAGAGGCTGAAGCAACAATTATAAAAAAAAGAACTACAATGGTAATTTGCAAATTATCAAATTTACCAATGATATCTGTAGGATTTGTAAAAATTCTGTCTAAATCTTCAAATTTTTGATTTAAAAATGTGTCAGATCCAATAACAATAAACACAGCAAAAAATGAAAATATAATTAGATTTAAAATTAAACTGTAATTTCCTTTTTCTAAATTTTTCTCATCTTTTACATATCTTGAATAATCTCCAAAACTCAGAATTATTATTGAAAAATATGTAAAAATTGTTCCTGCTACTGTTACTAATGGCACTAAATTATTGATATCTAAAAAATTTTTAAAATCTAAAATGTCAATAAACGCTTTAGATGTGACCTTTACATCACTTAAAAGTACAACAAAGAAAAAAAATATCATTCCAACATAAACTGTAATAGCCGAAATATTAATTAACTTTTTATTAAATTGAATTCCCACACTAAATATTAGTGCTTGAAAAATAATAACACCGCTAAACGATATCCAGTCAATAATGTTTAGTCCTAACAAAAATGTAAGAAAGATTTCTTGATCTAAAAGAGAATTATCAATTGAGAAAATTAATATTCTTATAAGATAACCAATAGCTTTTGATAAAAAATATGTTTGAATACCAAACATAAATATTCCAACAATACTTCTAAATAAACCAAAAAATTTTGCACCTCTAAACCCTAAAGAAGACCTTAATAAAACTGCAAATGGTAAGCCAAATTTTTGTGAGGGTGCACCGATTAAATTTGAAAATAAATAAACTAACAATGATCCTAATATAGTTCCAAAAAAAACTACAAAAGTATTCAAACTATAAATCGTGTATAATGAAGCAATTAAAGAAAATCCTATTATACTTTGAACATTAACGCCCCAATAACAAAAGAGGTCTTTCCAATCCCATTTTTTATAATTTGGGTTAACTGTAACAAGATCCCAGTTTGAAAGAGAATATTTTACTTTTGGCTGATTCACTAAAAATTATAATAAACTAATAATTTCTACTGTCCATATAGATAGGCAGGTAACCACAATGCGATCTTAGGGAATATAATTATTAATACTAAACCTATTACCTGAATAACCATGAATTGCATCATTCCATAATAGATATCTTTTAAATCCCATTCTGGAACAACTCCTTTTAAAAAATATGCAGATAAGGCTACAGGAGGAGACAGCCAGGCCGTCTGGAGATTGACCGCAACTAAGATTGCAAACCAAGTCAAATTAAACCCTAATGCCTCAACTAAAGGTAAGATTATTGGAATTATAATCATGACAATTGGAACCCATTCTAAAGGCCATCCTAGCAAAAAAATCATCACCATGATCAAAGCTAAGATTAAATACTTATTCATCTCAAGACCTAGCAAAAAGTCAGTTAGTAACATTGGAGTTCCAAGTCTTGAAAAAACTGCACCAAAAAAGTTTGAAGCAGCAACTAAAACCATTATTAAAGCTGAAATTTCTAAAGTTTTAACTAATGCATCTTGTAATTTTTTTAATGTTAATTTTTTATATGCTAGAGCTAAAAGCAAAGAACCCATTGCTCCACATCCAGCAGCTTCTGTTGGTGTTGCAAACCCAAATAAAATACTACCAAGTGCTGCAAATACTAATGCTGCAGGTGGAACCAATCCTAAAAAGAACTCAATCCAAACAGCTTTCATACTTGTTGCTCTAAGCTCTGGTGGTAACACTGGACCCAAACTAGGATCAATCCAACATCTAATAGTTGTGTATGCAGCATAAAGAGTAGCAAGTAAAATCCCTGGGATAATCGCTGCTGCAAATAAATCAGTAACGGGTATTTCCATAATCGGTCCCATTACAACAAGCATAATACTTGGTGGAATTAAAATACCTAAAGTACCTCCAGCTGTAATTGTTCCAGCTGCTAATCTTACGTTATATCCTGATTTGTTCATGGACTTTGCAGCCATGATTCCTAAAATTGTAACTGAAGCACCAACTATTCCTGTTGCGGCAGCGAATACCACTGAAACAAATAACACTGCGTAATAAAGTGAACCTCTAACTTTTGCTAACATCAACTGGAATGCAGAAAATAATCTTTCCATTAATCCAGCTTGTTCCATCATTATTCCCATAAAGACAAAGAGCGGGACGGCAGCCAAGGTTTGTTCGGTCATGACCATTGAGAACTGCAAAGTCATTAAATAGAACACTAATTTACCAAAACCTAAGTAACCAAATACAAATCCTAAAAATATCAATGTAAATGAAATTGGAAATCCAACAAATATAGAGAACAACATTACTCCAATTAAAATAAAACCTAAAATCGCTGGATCTACAAACTCTGCTAACATTTATTCTTCTTCTCCCGGCCAAACACCTTTTGTGGCAGCCCAATAACTTTTAAATAACTCTGAAACTCCTTGAATAAGCAAGAAAACTATCCCAAACCATAGGGAAGCTTTAATAGGCCACATATATGGCATCCAAGCTGTATCCATTCCTCTTTCACCTCTCATTATCGACTCTTGAACAAAGCCAGTAGTCATATAAAGAAAAACAATTAATCCTGGGAAATAGAATAAAAGGTATAACCAGAAATCTATTCTTCCCTGTGTTTTGGTTTTAAAATTTCTATATAAAAAATCTGCTCTAATGTGCACACCTTTTGATAGTGCATAACCTGCACCTAACATAAATAAAGCACCGTACATAAATCTGCTCATGTCGTATGCCCACATTGTTGGTGCTGTAAATAATTTTCTGGCTAAAACTTCATATGTCATTGCCAATATTAAAGGAACTGTAATCCAACAAACTGTATTACCAACCCACTTATTAAATAAATCAATCTTTGTAATTGAAGATGCCATCCACTTGGGCATGCTCTTGGGCATTGGTCCTGAACCACCTCTTCTTTCAGCTATCATTTCATCTGAAATATCGAGCTTCATAGGTTTAACTGGTTTTTTGGGTTTGTGATTTCTTGGCATGTAAAAATTCTTTAATTAATAAAAATAAAGCGGACAATTTCTTGTCCGCTTTATATAAAGTTTTAATACTATTTTAATGTCGCTGCGTGAGCCATTCCTAGCTTAGCATTAGACATTTGAGATCCAGACCAGAATGGTACTGCAATATCTGCAAAGTCTTTTTGAGACTGCCATACTTGAGCAAAGAACTTGTTCTTAGCAGCATTAGTCTCTAAAGATTTTTTAGCAGCAGCCATATACGCTGGGAAGTAGTCAGCTGGAGTATCATGTAAAATTACACCATGTTTTCCAGTTAACTCAGCAAGAGCTTTTCCGTTTTCGTATATTCTGTAACTCATTGATTTTGATAGAGATGCATTCGCAGCAACTTCTAAAGCTTTCTTCTCTAAAGCAGACATTTTCTTATATTTGCTTCCTGTTAAATAGAAGTCAGCGTTTACTACTACTTGGTGAAGACCTTGTAGGTAGTAATGTTTTAGAACTTTTTGGAAACCGAATGTCATGTCAGGTTTTGGACAACACCATTCAGCAGCATCAATTGTTCCTGCTTCAAGAGCTGGAAGAATATCTCCACCACCCATTGCAACAGAAGCTACACCAATATCTTTATAAGTTTGTCCTGGAATTCCTGGAGGAGTTCTGAACTTGTACTTTCTAAAGTCTGCCATGCTGTTAATTGGCTCTTTGAACCAACCTAAAGCTTCTGGGCCTACTGGTTGTAACATAAATCCTTTGATGTCTCTTCCCATCTCAGACCATAGTTGGTCGTAAAGTTCTTTACCACCACCATATTGGAACCAAGATAAAAATGCGATGTTATCAATACCAACACCTGCACCTGCTACTGGCGAACCAAATAACATAGCTGCTGGGTGATCACCTGACCAATAGTGAGTCCAAGCGAAACCACAATCGATAAGACCTTTATCTACTGCATCTAAAGTTTCTTTAACACCAACTACTGATCCAGCTGGCATAATTTCGAACTTAAGTGAACCTTCTGTTAGTTCAGTTACTGTGTCCGTGAAATCTTTTAACATTTTCACTTCGTCAGCTTTTGCACTAATTACAGTTTGACACTTAAGAGTTTGTGCAGAATTTGCTCCTGTAACAGTCATTACTGTTAAAAGAAGTGTTCCTACAACTAATGATATGATTTTTTTCATATTGTATTTTCCCTCTTGTTGTTTTTTTTATAAAAAAAGTACCCTGCCAAAATTTTAAAAGTATAACAAGGGCTAATATGTATTTATTCAACATTTTTTAAGTAAATTTGCTATAAACAAATAATTTTAATTTATAAGAGTTCTAAGTTAATGGAAAATTTTGATTTTATAATTCTTGGTGCTGGATCTGCAGGATGTGTACTTGCTAATAGACTATCTAAAAACCCAAATCATAAAGTTTTACTTTTAGAAGCTGGTGGTAAAGATAACTATCCTTGGATTCATATTCCTGTTGGATATTTTAAAACAATGCACAATCCAAATACTGATTGGTGTTATCGAACAGAGCCCGATGAAAGTATGAACAATATTTCCATAAGATATCCTAGAGGAAAAACTTTAGGTGGAAGTTCATCAATTAATGGTCTTCTTTATATAAGAGGTCAACATAGAGACTATGACATTTGGAGACAATCCGGAAATTCTGGTTGGGGGTGGGACGATGTTTTACCCTACTTTATAAAAGCTGAAAATCAAGAGAGAGGAAAAAGTGAGTTTCATGGAGCTGACGGCCCACTATCAGTTTCTGATCAAAGAATTCATTTGCCTCTTTTAGATGAATTCCAAAACGCTGCTGAAGAGTTTGGTATTCCTAAAACTAAAGATTTTAACACTGGTGATAATCATGGATGTGGTTATTTTCAAGTAACCCAAAAAAATGGTTTTAGATGTAGCACATCAGTTGGTTATTTAAATCCAATCAAAAATAGAAAAAATTTAAGAATTGTTACTAATGCTCATATAAAAAAAATAATTTTTGAAAACAAAACTGCTAAAGAAGTAGAATTTTGGCATGGTGATGAACTTAAAAAAGTGCAAGCCAATAGAGAGATAATTCTTTCCTCTGGAGCAATTGGCTCACCTCAAATTTTACAAGTATCAGGTATTGGTAATGCAGAAAAATTAAAAAAATTAGGGATAAATTTAGTACAAGAATTAAATGGAGTTGGTGAAAATTTACATGACCATTTAATGTTAAGACCAATATATAAAGTTCATGGACTAAAATCACTTAACAAAAAAATTAATAGTTTGTTTGGTAATTTGATGATTGGATTAGAGTATGTGTTTAACAGAAGTGGCCCAATGACAATGGGTGCCAGTCAACTTTGTATGTTTGCCAAAAGTGATCCTTCTTTAGAATTGGCAGATTTGCAGTGGCATGTTCAACCAATGAGTATGGATACATTGGGTGCTACTAAAAACCATGATTTTCATGCCTTCACCCCTACTGTTTCAAATATAAGACCCACAAGCAGAGGTCACGTGAGTATAGTAGATCAAGATTCAAGAACTTACGCTAAAATAAAACAAAATTATCTTTCAACTGATCACGATAGAATGGTTGCCGCAAGAGGCCTTAAATTAACTAGAAAAATAATATTAGAGTCTGAAACGTTTAAAAAATATGCACCAGAGGAATATAGGCCTGGAATAAATATTAATGATGATGAAGAATTAGTTAAAGAAGCTTCAAATTATGCACAAACTATATTTCATCCTGTTGGGACTTGTAAAATGGGTCAAGATGATATGTCAGTGGTTGATGAAAAATTAAGAGTTAGAGGTCTTAACAATTTAAGGGTAATTGATGCTTCGATTATGCCCAACATCACTTCAGGAAATACAAATGCACCAACAATAATGATTGCAGAAAAAGGTGCAGATATGATATTAAGCAGCTAATGTTTTCAGAATTATTTGGAGCTGAACAGCTCGTTATTTTAAGTCAAATTATATTTATAGATTTAGTATTAGCAGGTGATAACGCAATCATTATTGGAATGGTTGCTTCTAAATTTCCAGTAGAACAAAGAAAAAAAGTAATTTTTTGGGGCATAGGTGGAGCTGTAATTTTAAGAATTATCTTAACAATGTTAACAGCATACTTACTACAAATTACAGGATTAAGACTAATTGGTGGATTATTATTACTTTATATTGTCTACAAACTTTATGTTGATGTGATCAAAGGTCAATCTAATGAAGAAGATATAAAAGTTGATAATTCAAGCTTCATGAAAGCTATATGGACAGTTTTATTGGCTGATTTTACAATGAGTCTAGATAATGTACTAGGTGTAGCAGGAGCTGCTGGGGATCATTACGTATTATTAATTTTTGGATTAGCTTTATCAATTATTTTAATGGCTACTGCTGCAAATTTAATATCTAGATGGATTAATGAGTATAAGTGGATTGCTTGGGTTGGATTAATTGCTATTCTGGTAGTTGCTATAGAATTAATCTATACAGACTTAAAATTATTTATTTAATATGTATTTACAAAAAATTAACTTAAAAAATAAATACGCATTAGTAACAGGTGCTGGTAAAGGCTTAGGTAGAGCTTGCTCTATTGCCTTGGCTGAAGCAGGCGCAACAGTTATAGCTTTAAGCAGAACTTCATCTGATTTAGATAAATTAGAAAAAGAGATAAAAAAAGTTAAAGGCAAAATTGTTAAAGTTCCATGTGATGTAATGAACTATAATGATTTAAAACAAAAGATAGAAAAGATTAAGATTATAGATGTTCTTGTTAATAATGCGGGAACTAATATTCCTGAACCATTTGAAAAAATCAAACAACAAAGTATGAACTACTTAGTTGATTTAAACCTTAAAGCAGCTTTTAATGTTGCTCAACTTGTGGTTAAAAAAATGTTAAAAAATAAAAATAGACCTGGTTCAATAATCAACATGTCTTCTCAATTAGGCCATGTTGGCATGAGTGGTAGAAATGTCTACAACATGACTAAATTTGGTATTGAAGGATTGACTAAAGGTATGGGTGTTGAGCTGGCTAAAAATAATATTAGAGTTAATACTGTAGCACCTACTTTTGTTGAGACACCAATGGTTAAAAACTTTTTCAAAAATAAAAAATTTAAAAAATTAGCTTTAGGTAATATTCCATTAGGGAAAGCTGCAACAGAGAGTGATATTGCAACATCAGTTTGCTTCTTAGCTTCATCAGCTTCTTCAATGATCACAGGAACATCAATAGTAATAGATGGCGGATGGACAGCTCAATAATCTATAGATTTTTTTTAGTATTTTTAATCTTCACAACCTCTCAAGTTAACGCCATAGAATTTCAAGGGAAATTCACTCAAGGGCATTTTATTTTAGGTAAAACTGATCCTAAAGCTAAAATTAAAGTTAATAAAAAAGAAGTAAAAGTATCCAGAGATGGCTTCTTTGTTTTTGGAATTGATAGAGACAGAAAGTTTGACCTAACTTTTACGAAAACTTTAAATGGAAAAACATCTAAAATTACAAAAAAAGTTTTAAAAAGAAAATATAATATTCAAAGAATTGACGGCCTTGCGGAAAGTAAAGTAACTCCTCCAGAGTCAGTTTATAAAAGAATTAAAAAAGAAAATAACGCTATTGGTGAAGCAAGATCAATTAATTCTAGTTTACTTTTCTTTAAAGAAAAATTTATCATGCCTGTTGAAGGAATCATAAGTGGTGTTTATGGAAGTCAAAGAATATTAAATGGTAAACCTAGATGGCCACATTACGGTATTGATATTGCTGCAAAACAAGGAACAATGATCTTATCTTCTGGAACAGGAGTGGTAACAATGGCTGAAGATGATTTATATTATACTGGTGGAACAATTATAATGGATCATGGCCATGGAATTTCAACAATATATTCTCACCTCGAAAATATTTTGGTATCAGTTGGTGACCAAATAAATCAAGGGGATGTAATTGGGACTGTTGGATCAACAGGAAGATCAACTGGCCCACATTTAGATTTTAGAATTAATTGGTTTCAAACAAGACTTGATCCAATGTCTGTATTAAAATAATAAAGTTATATGAAAAAAACTTTAAAAGATAAACTTTCAGATAAATTAGTTAACGCCTTTCTAAAAAATAAAATTATTGCACCTATTCCAAAAAAATTTACTCAAAAATTAGCAGAAGCAGATAAATTTAGAAAATTATGTGAAAGTAAAATTAAAGAACCAATAATTGGTTATAAAGCTGGTGGGACCGGAATTCCTCTTTTAAAAAAATTAAAAGAAAAAGAACCTTTTTATGCTTCAGTTTATAAAAGAAATTTTTTAAAAAATGGTAAGCGAGTAAAAATAAATAAATCAACTTTAGGAATTGAACTTGAGGTTTGTTATTTAATAAAGAAATCTTTTTTTAACTCAAAGGGTTTAGTTGCAAACAAAAACGTTACCAAATTTATATCTCATATGGCTCCCTGCATAGAAGTTGTTGGCTATAGACAAAAAAGAAAAGGTATTACCTCTTTTGGTGATTTAAGTAGTGATTTTGGAGGAAATGTGAAGTTTTTGATTGGGCAAAAGAAAAAATATAAAAAGATTAATATTGGAAATTTAAAAGCTAATATTTCAAACAAAAAAGTTAAACAAAGTGTCAATGGAAATACAAATGCTGTTTACATTAACCCTCTTAATTCTTTAAGATTTGTTTTAAACAAAATTAAAAAAGATAAAGTTGATTTAGGTAAAGATTTTTATGTGTTTACAGGTTCTACGGTAGGTGTAGTTCCTATTCTTGGTAAAGGTTTGTACACTGGTAAAATCGATAAATTAGGTTCTGTAAAAGCAATTATTTCTTAATGGCACTTCATTTCAGTAAAGAAGAGTTTTCTAATAGAAAACAAGATGTTTTAAAATCAATGAAAGAGCAAAATTTAGATGCTCTTTTAATGTTTAGACAAGAGTCCATGTATTGGTTGACAGGATACGATACATTTGGATATGTTTTTTTTCAAACTTTAGTAATGGATCAAAAAGGAAATGTAATTTTATTAACTCGTGCACCTGATTTGAGACAGGCACAAAATACATCAAATATTAAAGATATAAGAATTTGGGTTGATAAAGATGGAATTAATCCAACAGATGATCTTAAAATAATTTTAGGAGAACTTGATCTAAAAAATAAAAATATAGGTATTGAATATGAAGCTTATGGAATGACAGGACGTAATGCTTTAAGATTAAATAAATCCTTAGAAAATTATTGTAAAGTCGAAGATCAATCTGAATTGATAACAAAATTAAGAGTTATTAAATCTAAAGAAGAATTAATTTATGTAAGACAAGCATCCAAACTTGCAGATAGAGCATTAGATGAAGCATGGAAATATGCAAAAGCTGGTGCTAATGAAGCAAAAATTTTAGCTGAAATGCAAAGAGCAGTTCTTGAAGGTGGTGGTGATTATCCTGCTAATGAATATATTATTGGATCAGGAGATAACGCCCTACTTTGCAGATATCAAGCGGAAAAAAGAAACTTATCAAATACAGATCAACTAAGCTTAGAATGGGCTGGTACTTTTAAACATTATCATTCTGCTATGTTTAGAACTATACCTATAGGAAAAGCTGATCCTAAACATATAAAAATGCATGAAGCTTGTGTTGAAGCATTAACTAATTGTGTAAAAACTTTAGTTCCAGGAAAAACTGCAGGAGAAGTTTTTGATGCTCATGCAACAACTTTTGACAATTTAGGATTTAATAAAGCAAGAATGAATGCTTGTGGATATTCATTAGGTTCAACTTTTTCACCTAATTGGATGGATTGGCCAATGCTGTACACTGGCAATCCTTATGTAATAACTCCTGGTAATGTGTTCTTCATGCACATGATACTCATGGATTCAGATAGTAATTTAGCCATGAATTTAGGTGAAACTTATTTAGTTATAGAGAATGGTAATGAAAGATTAGGTAAGCAAAAATTAGATTTGGTTGTTCTTTAAATTTCTGACCTAGCTCTTAAACGTTCATAAATTAGACGCGTTTTAACACCTATATCTAAAAATGGTTGAGGTGGTAACCAAGTAGGTTTATTTCTTGCTTCTATAGTTTCTATTTCTTTTGTGTTTTCTTCGCTTGCTTTAATAGCAATTTGTTCACCAAATAAAGTACCTACACCAATACCTGAGCCATTATAACAACCGGCAACAAAAACATTATTGTCAATTTTTTCAAATATTTGCGAACTGTTTCTTGTTCTAGATACAACACCAGACCATGATGATTGAATTATATCTTCGGGTAATTGTGGAAATCTTTTTTTAATACCAATTCTTTGATTAATTGATCTTATCTCTAGATCTGATTTTTTCATTTTAAAAGGATTGTGAACTTCCGCTGTATTTCGTATCAAAATTCTTTTATCTTTAGTCATTCTAATTGTAGCGCCCATTGGTCTTACGGGTAGTACACCCCACTCTTCTGGTTGACCAATAGTTTTAAATTCATCATCAGTTAATGGTCTTGTCATACTTGCGGTTAAAGTAATTGGAAAATTATAGTTTGATTTTATTCCTAATGATTTCAAAAAACCATTTGTAGCAAAAATAATTTTCTTAGTATTAATTTTACCATTTTTAAATTTACAAGAGATTATATCTTTAGTTTTATTCCAACTTATTAATGATGAATATTCATATAAACAAACATTCTTTGGTAATACGTCAACCATTGCTCTAACTAGTTTTCCAGGATGCAATAAAACTCCACCCTTGGTATGAAGTGCTATATTATAAAAATTAGTACCTAGTCTTTTAGATAATTCATTATTAGATAATAAATTATGCTCAAAATCTAATTTTGTAAGAGTATCAGAAAAGTTTCTTAAAATTTTTTCATCTTCTTTTTTTGAAGATGCAAAATATTTTCCACATTCATTCCAATCACAATCTACTTGATGTTCGTTTATGAATTTCTTAACAATATTTATTCCTAATTCATAAATATCAGCTTTTTTTTATAGTTATCCAGCTCTTTATTTGAAGTGAAACCATCATTAAGTGTTGTATCAACCAAATATCCTGAATTTCTGCTGCTAGCACCCTCACCTGCTAATTGAGCATCAACTAGTATAATTCTTTGATTTGGATGTAATTGACCTAATTTTCTTGCAGCAGACAACCCAGTGTAACCCGCTCCAATTACTAACCATTCACAATCCTCATTTAATTGAAGTGTTTTAACATTTGTTCGAGGAATTAAATCTTTAACCCAACTACAACCATTATCGTTAGTCACTTCCATGAAGTGACTGTACGATAATTGGTATAAATTTTAAAGTTCTTAAGAGTTTAAAGAAGGTTGTTTTTTCATGTCTGCTTTGTTGATACCAGCAACTTTAACTGGTTTCTTCATTGCATCTCTTCTAAATGGTTCACCAAGCTCTTGGTTCAGAATTACTTCTATAAATGTTGTAATTCCTTTCTTTTGATCTTCACAAGATTGCTTGATAGCTGCTGTAGTTTCTTCCATCGTTCTAACAGAAACTCCTTTTAATCCACATGCATCAGCGACTTTTGCATAACTTAATTCTGGGTCTAACTCTGTTCCAACAAAATTATCATCAAACCAAAGAGTCGTGTTTCTTTTTTCAGCACCCCATTGATAATTTCTAAAAATAACCATTGCAATTGCTGGCCATTCTTCTCTGGCACATGAGCTCATTTCATTCATACTGATACCAAAAGCACCGTCACCAGCAAAACCTATTACCGGAGTATCTGGGCAACCGATTTTTGCACCTAAAATTGAAGGGAAGCCATAACCACAAGGACCAAATAATCCTGGAGCTAAATACTTTCTTCCTTTTTCAAATGTTGGATATGCATTACCAATTGCACAGTTGTTTCCAATGTCACTTGAGATAATAACATCTTCAGGCATACCTGCTTGAATTGCTCTCCAAGCTTGTCTGGGAGACATTCTATCTGAATCTCTTTTTCTTGCTTCTTCGTTCCAAACTGTACCTTCATCATCGTCCTCATGATCAAGACTTGATAATTTTTGTAACCAAGCTGATTTAGTTTGGTGAATAATATCTTTTCTTGCTTGTCTATCATTATCACCTGCTGTCGATGAAAGTTGAGCTAAGAGTTGTTGTGCAACTAATTTTGCATCACCACAAATTCCAACTGAAACTTTTTTGGTTAAACCAATTCTATCTGAATTCATGTCTACTTGAATGATACTTGCATCTTTTGGCCAGTAATCCATTCCATAACCTGGCAAAGTTGAAAAAGGATTAAGTCTTGTTCCTAATGCTAATACAACGTCAGCTTTTTGAATTAATTCCATTCCTGCTTTTGAACCATTATATCCTAATGGGCCAGCCGCTAATGGGTGACTTCCTGGAAAACTATCATTGTGTTGATACCCAGAACAAACTGGTGCATCTAATTTTTCAGCAAGTTTTTTACAATCTTCAATAGCTCCACCAATTACAACACCTGCGCCTGATAAAATTACTGGAAATTTTGCGTTAGATAATAAGTCTGCAGCTTTTTTAATTGCATCTACTCCTCCACCTTGAGTTTCCAATCTTACGATTGGGGGTAAGTCAATATCAATTACCTGTGTCCAATAATCTCTTGGAACATTTATTTGTGCTGGGGCTGAACCTCTAATTGCTTTTTCAATAACTCTATTTAAAACCTCGGCCATTCTAGAAGGGTCTCTAACTTCTTCTTGATAACAAACCATATCTTTAAATAAATTCATCTGCTCAACTTCTTGAAAACCACCTTGTCCCATAGTTTTATTTGCAGCCTGAGGTGTAACTAATAACAATGGAGTATGATTCCAATATGCCGTTTTAATAGGTGTGACTAATCCAGTAATTCCAGGTCCGTTTTGTGCAATTACCATTGACATTTTACCAGTGGCTCTTGTGTAACCATCAGCAATTAATCCACCATTAGTTTCATGAGCAACATCCCAAAAAGTTATCCCAGCATCTGGAAAGATATCTGAAATTGGCATAAAAGCAGATCCAATAATTCCGAATGCGTGTTCAATTCCGTGCATTTGTAAAACTTTTACAAAAGCTTCTTCTGTTGTCATCTTTGTCATAAAACTAGAACTCCTCTAAAGTGTAAATTTAAAATATTTAAAAATCGTTTGTTAATTTTTGCGATTAATATATAAGATTTTACAAATTTCAAACAAACAAATCGACACAATAAATATGGCTACAGACATTATAATTCATGATAAAAAAGACAACGTAGGAGTAGTTGTTATTGAAAAAATCACTCCAAAACAAGACTGTGCTTGCTGGATAATGGAAGATGACAGTTCAACAAATATTCAATCAGTAGATGAAATCCCTTTAGGGCATAAAATTGCTATGACTGATCTTAATGAGGGTGATACAATCCTTAAATATGGTCATGATATAGGTAAAGTGGTTAAATCAATTAAAAAAGGTGAACACGTTCATGTTCACAATGTTAAAACAAAGAAGTGGTAATAATATGGAAATTCCAAAAAGTTTTTTAGGTTATAAAAGAGAAAATGGCAGAGCCGGAACCAGAAATCATGTAATCATACTGCCTGTTGATGATATTTCAAATGCATGTGCTGAAGCAGTTGCAAATAATATTAAAGGAACAATAGCTCTTCCTCATTCATACGGAAGACTTCAATTTGGGGCTGATTTAGAGCTTCATTTTAGAACTATGATTGGAACAGGGTGCAATCCAAATGTTGCGGCAGTAATTGTTATTGGTATTGAGCCAAAATGGACTAAAAAAATTGTTGATGGTATTGCTAAAACTGGGAAACCAGTTGAAGGATTTCACATTGAGCGTACTGGAGATATTGGTACTACAATGAAAGCATCAAAAAAAGCTCAAGAATTTGTAATGTGGGCTTCAGAAAAACAAAGAGAAGAATGTCCAATGAGTGATCTTTGGATTTCTGTTAAATGTGGTGAATCTGATACAACATCTGGATTAGCTGCAAACCCAACAGTTGGAAATTTAATGGACAAACTAGAGCCGATGGGTGTTCATTTATGTTTTGGTGAAACTTCAGAATTAACAGGTGCAGAACAAGTTTGTGCAACTAGAGGTGCAACTCCTGAGGCTTCAGATAAATTCATGAAAACTTGGAACTCTTACAATGATTTTATTTTAAAAGAAGCTACAGATGATCTTTCAGAAAGCCAACCAACGGCAGGTAATATTGCTGGTGGTTTAACTACGATTGAAGAAAAAGCTTTTGGAAACTTCCAAAAAATTGGAAATTGTAAATTTATAGATGTTTTGGAACCAGCAGAAGAACCAACTAAAGGTAAAGGTTTGTACTTTATGGATACCTCTTCAGCAGCAGCAGAGTGTGTTACACTTCAAGCAGCAGCAGGATTTAACATTCACTTATTTCCAACAGGTCAAGGTAATATCGTTGGTAACCCAATTGAGCCAGTTGTTAAGCTTACAGCTAATCCATTGACTGTAAAAGGTATGGGTGAACATATTGATTGCGACGTTTCAAAAATATTAACTCGTGAAATGAATATGTCTCAAGCTGGAGATGAATTAATCAAAACTACTTTGAGAGTTGCTAATGGAAGATTAACTTGTGCTGAAGCTTTAGGTCACAAAGAATTTGTGATGACTAAGCTTTATAGAAGTGCATAAAATCTTTTGTGCCTGTTAATTTCCAATACTTAAAGTCAATCATACCAGGTGTTGTTTTAGCTTTAGTCTTTTGTTTATTTTCACAGGGAATAAATAACGTCTTAGCTATAGAAATTTTTGGAACTCCTAAAAGCCCGATTTCAACAGTTCTCATTGCAATATTACTTGGTATCTTAATGGGTAATGCATTTACTCCAAGACCAGGTATGATGATTGGATTAGAATTTACTCAACAATATATTTTAAAATTAGGAATTATTTTTTTAGGTATAAGATTAAGTTTTGAAGAACTTATTAAATTTGGATCAATCGCTATTCCTTTAATCATTTGTTGCATTGTGGGTGTGTTAATACTTGTAAAATTATTGATTAAGAAAGTACCTATCTCATCAAAAATGTCTTATTTGATAGCTATAGGCACAAGTGTTTGTGGGGCAACTGCCATTGTTGCAACAGCACCAGTTATTAATGCAAAAAAATCAGAAGTAGCTTACGCAATAGCAAACATTACATTATTTGGTGTAATAGCAATGATTATTTATCCTTATTTTGCTGAATGGTATTTTGATAATGATGCTTTAAAAATCGGTTTGTTTTTAGGAACATCAATTCATGAAACTTCTCAAGTTGCGGCGGCTGGGTTAATTTATGATCAGCAATTTAATAGTCCTGAAACATTAAATGTTGCAACTGTAACAAAGCTAATAAGAAATACTTTTTTAGTAATTCTAATACCTTTGTTTGCATTTTTGTATAATCGAGGTGAATTAAAAGGCCAAAATTACTCTGTTTTGAGTATTTTTCCTTATTTTGTAATTGGTTTCATAGGAATGATTATTTTAAGAAATATTGGCGACCAACTCTTTACACCTAACAACAACAGTTACGATCTTTGGATAAATTTAATTGGATATTTAAAAACTTTAGCTACAGTATTTTTAACAATGGCTATGGCTGCTGTAGGTATCTCAATTAATTTAGGTGAATTAAAGTCAATGGGCTACAAACCGTTTGTTGTAGGTTTAATAGCAGCAGTAACAGTCGGATTTATAAGTCTTATATATATTGAAACTTTAACTAAATTTATTTAGTCAATTTAAGATTTTAAAAATAATTTTTTTCTTGAATTTGAAAAAAATCGTCTTATGAAAGCAGCACTAACACCCAGAAAAATTGCAAACATAATCGAAAACAATCCATAAAAGAAAGGCATTTCTTTAGAAAATTGTTGAATGAATAATGAAAAGAAATTTAAATCAGCATCTGACACCATGTTAATTTTACTTTCTACGTGTTCAGCAAAAAATGAATCATAGGCAATAGCAATACCAACCACTAATAATAAAATCGCTAGTAAAGCTCTTAAACCTGAGCTATCAATTTTCTCACCTAGTTTTTGTCCGATTTGAACACCTACAATTGACCCGACGACCAACATCACAACTAACAACAGATCTATAGATCCATAATTGAATGAATGTAAAAATGTAACTATGACACTTACAAAAATTGTTACAAATAGTGAAGTACCTGGAACTAATTTTGTTGGCATTTTAATAATGTAAATCATTGCAGGAACCAAAATGAAAGCACCACCAATACCCATAATAGCTGCAATAAAGCCTACCATTAAACCAATTATAATTGGTGTAAAAGCACTTTCATATAATTTAGATTTTGGAAATCTCATTCTTAATGGAAGACCATGTATCCAATAATGAACGTGTAATTTTTTTTTAATTAAAAGATTTTTTTTTGCTTTGTCGATCTCACCTAAACTTTCAACAAGCATTAATGTACCAATGATTGCTAGTATGTACATGTAAGCTAAAGAAATTACAGTATCAATTTTACCAATTCCTTTAAAATATGAAAACGTATAAATTCCTAATGCAGTTCCAATAGTACCACCCACAACAATCATTAAACCCATTTTGTAATCTAAAGTATTTTTTAAATAATGGGTTGTTGATCCAGAAACAGACGTTGCAAGTATATTGTTAGCTTCATTAGCAACAGCATATGCCGGGGGAACACCTAAGAAAATTAAAAATGGTGTCATTAAAAATCCACCACCAACACCAAACAACCCTGAGAGAACTCCAACGATTGCACTTAACAAAAGTATTTCAATTGGATTAACAAATACTTGAGCTATTGGTAAAAATACATCCATAAAAAAATTAAAAGTCGTTTAAAAAACAACTTAGTTAAATGTGATAAAAGTTCCAACTAAAATAACACCCCAATAAGCGGCTAGGCTCATAAATATACCAGTTTTTATTAAAACAGATTTTAGATTTGTAATTTTATTTATGATTTTTATGTTTGAAAGTTGCATTAACTGCGTCATTACACCCGCAGGAATATTTGTCAAACAATTATTTTAATTCTTTATAATTTTTATTATTTAATAGATGGTAGCACCAAAGACTTTGATTGCACCATCCTCCTCACCTAAAACTAGTCTTCCAAGAAATTCTCCTGAGATTTCTTTGTTCGTCTGTTTGATTAAGACAGTCACATGAACACCTCTTCTAAGACAACCAAATGGTTCAAATGTTTCTTTTAAATTGGTTATTATTTTATTGTTGGCCCACTGCTTACCGAGTTCTACCTCATTGGCTCCAAACAACATTTGAGTTGAAAAATCTTTAGTAAAACCACCATAATCTCTAAGATTTGATGATTTAACCAAATTATCCCAGATGGGTTTAGCTATCTCATAAACCTCATCGTCTGTCTTTGACAATATATCCATGTTGTTGACTTAAAGTCTTATTAAGAAGCTTTTTTCTTCTCGTTCTCGTCCACTATATGGTAGACGGGAACTTTTTCCATACTAAACTTACCAGTTTTAGGATCTCTTCTAGAAACAGTCAAACAATGCCAATTATCATCATCAAGTTTCATATGATCACCTCTGTAATAGTATCCTGGCCATCTAGTTTCTTCTCTAAACATTGTATGTTCTGTTACACACTGAGAAGTAAGAGCTCTATGTTTTAACTCCCAGGCTCTCATCAGTTGGTGGTAATCTTCAGCTCCAACATTTTCAAGATCTTCCTCTAACCAAGCTAAAAGCTCCAAACCTCTTTTAAGCATGTTAGCATTGGTCATATAATTAGTCGCAATTCCACCTACATATTCGTCCATAATTCTTTGTAGACGTTGTAAACCTTGAATTGGTGAAATGTAACTTGGAGATACTGTTCCTCCAGTAATTTCATTTTGAGCAACTGTATACGTTTCAAGTGGTTTATAGACTTTAGTTTTAAAATCCTCACATTGATTATCAGAAACCTTTAAACCTTCAGCTTTTTTGTCTTCAATGTATTTAACTGCAGCTTTAGCAGCTAATCTACCTTCAGTAAAAGAACCTGATGAAAATTTATGAGCACTTCCACCTACTGTGTCACCTGCACCAAACAATCCATCAATTGTAAGCATTCTGTTATATCCCCAGAAATATTCTGGTGGAGATAAATCTTCTGGACCACTAACCCAAGCTCCTGAACATGTAGCATGAGAACCCATTACGTATGGTTCAGATGTTGTTAATTCTGGATTTGTGTATTTTGGATCAATATTTTGAGATGCCCAAACAACCGCTTGACCAACTGTCATACCTAAAAAGTTTTCCCAACCAACAGTTTCTAAATGAGGGTCTTGGAATGCCTCAGTTGTAACCATGTGAATTGGTCCACCACCAGCCATAGTTTCTTGAATAAATGCATGGTTTCTCAAACAAGTTGGAGTAGGATGATGATCAATATACTCACCAACAAGCTCTTTAGTTTGGTCATACCATTTCTTCTCATAGTTTTCACCATTAGCATTTTGAGTATAAGTTTTTAAATGTAAGAAATATGCACCAACTGGTCCATACCCATCTTTAAATCTACATAACACAATTCTGTTTTCCATTTGTGTCATTTTTGCTCCAGCAGCAATAGGCAAAGCATAAGCTGAACCATTACTCCAAGGAGCATACCAAGTTCTTCCCATTCCTTCACCAACAGCTCTTGGTTTAAATATGTGAGAAGCACCACCAGCTGCAACTATTACAGCTTTTGCTCTAAACACATGGAAATCACCAGTTCTCATATTAAATCCAACAGCACCACCTACTCTGTTTTCTTGAGACTCATCCATCAATAAATGAGTAATCATAATTCTGTTGTAAATTTTATCAGCTGACTTTTTTGCAGCTTCTGCAACGATAGGCTTGTAACTTTCACCATGAATCATTATCTGCCACTTACCTTCTCTAAGATATCTACCAGTTTCCTCATTTTTCATCATTGGAAGACCCCATTCATCAAACATGTGAACTGTTGAATCTACGTGACGAGCCATATCATAACCCAAATCTTCTCTAACCATTCCCATTAGATCATTTCTTGCATATCTTACATGGTCTTCTGGTTGGTTTTCACCCCACTGCATTCCCATATAACAGTTAATTGCATAAAGACCTTGAGCAACAGCACCACTTCTATCGATATTAGCTTTTTCAACACAAATAATCTTCATGTCTCTTCCCCAGTGTCTAGCTTCAAAAGTAGCACCAGTTCCAGCCATACCACCACCAACAACTAGAACATCGCAATCTTCGTAATGTGTTTTATGTTTAGCCATTAGTAGTAAACTCCTTTTTTAAATGAATCTTTTGGAACAACTGGTAGTTCTCCATCAATATTAAGACCTTGCGGTTCTGTATATAATCTTTGAGAATTAATTTCACCTTGGTTTGGTTTATCACCATCTGCAAGTTTTGGAATAAATTTTCCCCATGGTTTAGTTGTAATTGGTGAAACAAAATCTTTTGTAGTTCCATTTCTAAATTTAATTTTCCAAGAAATGGTTCCTTTTTCTTCTTCTCTTCTTACTCTAACACTGTGGCCCATTGGAGCAAAATCAGCATATCCTCTAACATCAATAGCATGATTAGGACAAGCTTTTACACAAGAATAACATTCCCAACAAAAATTTGGTTCAATGTTTTTTGCACGTCTAATATTTTCATCAATGTGCATTATATCTGATGGGCAAATATCTACGCAATGACCGCAGCCATCACATCTAGTCATGTATACAAATGTTGACATATTATTTTCTCTCCTTATTTAAAATTTTCATAATTAATAATGTTTAGGTTGTTCTCTTTTAATACCTAAACCAAACTGTTCAGGCGCATCTGCTGGTGGTGGTAAATTATCTCTAGACCCATCAGCTTCAGCTAGATTTTTTTGTATTGCAGCACCAGGTTTGTAAAACATGTGTGCAAATTTTGACCAGTAAACTCCTCCAAATAAAACTAAATTTGAAACAACAAATAAAGCTAAAAATAAGAAAGAAAGTTCTGTCTGACCATTAGATTGAGTATATGACCAAGCCAGTCCAAAAGTCGAACATGCTAATAATGCTAATACAAATAAATCTGCTTTAATAATTCTATACCAAGGATGAGCTTCGGCCGAAACATCAACTCTTAAGAAAAACCAAAACCAATATCCACCAACACATGTCAAAATAGCACCAACATGCCATAACATTGACCACATAGATGATGATGATTTATCAGCACCTGTATAACAAAATACTAACACTGCTGATGACACCCAAAAAATAATTGTGCCATACATACCAAGCACGTGGGATAATCTTCTTTTTCCAAATCCAAGTTCAGCAGTAGTACCAATATCAACAACAGTTGTTTTTGCAATTATAGATGCTTTTTCACCAGCTCCTATTTCTCTAGTTGCCTGAAGCTTAGCTTTTTTCGCATTATTTAAAAAATACGTCAAATTTTTATGATGTATCATTTGAATTATTGTTCCCAGCGCAATTAAAACAATCATTGCTATAATAAAAGATTGCATAGCAAATGGAGATACTGTCTCTGCTAGTATTGAAAATGGATTAGTCTCTAACATTTTACCCTTGTGTTAAATTTTTATGAATTAATTAATGAGTTTTCTAATCTAGATATTTCGCTAGATCAACCCTAACTATTGGGCAATTTGTCTTTAATAACAACCTATAATTTAAATTTTACGCTTGTAGTGTTGATTTTTTTGGATCACTGACCTTACGCCACCCTGGGGATTCTCAACATCATTTTCCCTTCTTGGAATTAAATGAATGTGGCAATGCATAATTGATTGGCCTGCAATTTTACCAGCGTTTGTTCCCACGTTAAAAGCTTTTACAGTTTTGTCTTTACTTAAAATTTCTTCTTTAATTTTTTTAATTAAATCATTGCATGCAAGCAACTCTTCATTAGTTAATTCAAAGTAATCAATTAAATGTCTTTTTGGAATTATTAGACAATGATGATTTGAAACAGGATAAGTATCATAGCTCGCATATGCCAAATCATTTTCATGGGCAATACCACTAGCTTTTGAATTACAGAACAAACAAGGATTATTAGGATCTCTCATAATTTATTTATATTTTGGACAATTATTTATAGCTGAATTGTAATGTTTTAATAGTTGGTTATAAATTTTGAATTCTTTTCTTTTCCAATTAACTTGATTAATTGTTCTGACTGACGCAATTCCTTTTCCTGAGCCAATTAAAATAATTTCGTCAAATTCATTTAAGGAATTTATTAAAATATCTTTTTTTATAATTTTTTTAATTTTTGACTTAAAAAATTTATAAGTAATTCCCTTATAAAATTTATTTATTGGTGAAAAAATTTTTTTATTTTTTACAAAAAGTATATTCGATGTTCCTGTTTCAAGAATTTTTTTGTTAGAACACAATCCAATATCTGATTTAGAATTATCAAGTTTTGATAAATGTTTTAAAATTTCTTTATATTTCAAATTTTTAAATTCTGGTTTTTGTCGCTTTAAATTAACTAATTTTAAATTAAAATTTAACTTAGGTTTAATTCTCTTACGCAAGGAAATTGATAAAGTATTTTTGTTGAGAGCAACTCTTAAAAGATGATTGTATTTTATTTTATTATCCAAATTTTCTTCAATTAATCTTAAAATATCAGATTTAATAGATGACTTTATAATAGAATAAGCTTTGGTAGACTTAATTAAATTATTAATATGATCTTTAAAAAAGAGAATTCTTGGAGGTGAACCGAAAATCCACATGGTAGTAAATACACCATGATCACCCCAAAGATCTTTAAATTCAATTTCCTTAAGATCTTTAAGCTGATAAGATTTTTTTAATAAGTAGTTTACCATTTAAAGTTAAAAAAGATTCTGGGTGAAATTGAAATCCATAAATTTTATCAATGTTATTTTCAAATGACATTGCGGCTCCTGAAATAACACATCTCATCGTTATGTCAAAATTTTCTGCCTTGAAAGGTTCTTTCAGTTTTAAAGAGTGATATCTACCAACTTTAAATTTCTGTCCAGTATTAAATAGTTTGCTTGATTTATTTACCAATACTTCTGATTGAAAGCCGTGGTAAATTTTACTTTGCTCAATTATACTAGCTCCTTCGCTAAATAGTATTTGCTGAAATCCAAGACAAATTCCTATTATTCTCTTCTTGCCTTTGAGTTTTTTATAAATTTTTGAGGATGCAGGGTAATCTTTTGGTGACCCAGGTCCTGGAGAAAAAACAACTGTAGATGCTTGATTTAATTTTAATTTATTAATTTTACTAAAATCATCACACTCAACATCATCAAATAATGAAAATTGATGAACCACATTGTGTGTAAACGAGTCTTTATGATCAATTACATATATCATTTGTACAAATCTATTAGTGCTTTTGCCTTAATAAAATTTTCATTAAATTCATGTTTTGCATTACTGTCAATTACAACACCTGAAGCAACAGAGATCTCGGAAATATCTTTATAATTTAAGATAGATCTAATAATAATATTGAATCTCATATCACCATTAAATTTAATAAAACCAAAGCTTCCTGTGTATATATTTCTGTTTTCTTTTTCCTGATTATTTAGAAGATTGAGAGTATTTATTTTTGGACAGCCAATAACTGAACCACCTGGCATCATAGCTTTAATGATATCTATGTTTTTAACATTCTTTTTGAGTTTGCCAGAAATTAAACTTACATAGTGATAAAGGTCTTTATATTCTTCGACAGATTTTTCTTTTTTTAACCTTACACTTCCAGGAACACATATTCTTGAAAGATCATTTCTTTCCATATCAACAATCATATTATGTTCTTTGGTTTCCTTAATATTATTTTTAAAAAAATTTAAAGCTTTTGTTTTGTTAATATTCTTAGTTTTTCTTAAAGTTCCAGCTATTGGCTTGGTTGAAACAGATAAGCCATTTTTGGTGATCAAATTTTCAGGTGAGCAGCTTATAATTGAAAAATTTTTATCTTTAATCATAAATGCTTCTGGTGCTAAATTAGATTTAGCAAGTCTACAAAAAAAGTCTAAAGGATCAATTTTCGATTTATTCTTGTATTTTGTACATATTTTAATCTGATATGTGTCACCAGATCTTATTTTTTTCTTAAATCTATTAAAAATTTTAGTGTATGACTTTTGATTAATATTGATCTTAAAGTTTTTATCTATTTTCTTGTCACTATTAGATTTATAAAATAAATTGTCTTTGAGACTTACTTTGGTCTCTGGTTTGTAAAAAATTCCTTTGGGAAAATTAATAGATTTTTGTTTAGGAAGTTTAACACCTATAAGGTTGTTCAAAATTTCATAGCCAAAAAATCCAATAAACAAATCTGTATCTTTTATTTTTTTTCTAATTTTTAACTTTTTGTTTAAAAATTTATTAATGTTTTTATTGCTGAGAATTATCTTTTTTGAAAAATCTGAATAGAGATCAAAACCTTTTTTACTTTTATATAAAATAAAAGATTTATTGGAACTATTGATTTCGTTAAGTAAATAATTTTTTGTCAATTTATTAAGTAGTTTGTAATCTTTTAACCTGCTTTTCAATAATTGGTAAATGTATCAAACCTGCAAAAATTGATAATGCGATAGAAATGTACCAAGCATAATCGTAAGAACCATAAAGATCATGAATAACTCCTCCCAAATAAGCTCCAAAAAAAGAACCTATTTGATGGCTTAAAAACACTATACCATACAATAAACCTATATATTTTGTTCCAAACATAAATCCAACTAATCCCATCGTAGGGGGAACCGTTGATAACCATAAAAAACCAAATGTAATTCCAAAAAATATTGCCATGAATGTGCTTGGTGGTGAAAAAATAAATACAGCAATCACTAAACCTCTAGCCAGATAAATTGCACTTAATATCAATTTTTTACTAAATTTTTGAGCAAGATAACCAGATGTTAATGTTCCAAAAATATTAAACAATCCAATCATTGATAAAATCGTAACAGTACACCACTCAGGTAAACCTCGATCGTTTATGTATACGGGTATATGTGTTGCAACTAATGTGATGTGCCAGCCACATACAAAAAAACCTAAAATTAGATAAATAAAACTTTTGTTATCAAATGCCTCTTTAAGTGCTTCAGTTGCAGTTTGCTTGTCATCAATTTTTCCACCTACCACATCTTTAGGTGTAGTTAGAAAGAATGCTAAAATTGATCCAATAAACACAAACACTGCAAAAAATAACAAAGTATTTTCCCATCCAAATTCAACCAAAGAATATCTAGTAAAGATTGGAGAAACAAAAAAACCAAATGAGCCTGAAGCTGTAACAATTCCCATAGCTAAAGTTCTATTAGATTGAGGAAAATGTTTAGCAACAACTGAGACAGGGATGCTGATTGCTGTGCCACCAAGAGCAATTCCTATAAAAACTCCAATTGCTGTTACAAAGTATAGTCCTGTATTAAATTGAGAATAAAGCATCAAAATACCAAATAAATAAAATACAAAACCAATTAATACAGCTATATGTCCGCCATACTTATCAGTGATTATTCCAAACCAAGGTCCAAATACTCCCCAAAGCAACATCTGAAGTCCAAGAGCAAATCCAAATTGAGACAGAGTTATTCCTAAATCAGTTGAGAAATCAAAATAGAACATTCCAAAAGTTTGTCTGATACCAAGAGAAATAATTACAATTGAACAGGCCGATAACAAAGTAATTAAAACTGTTTTATTTTTTATAAATCTTTCAGATGACATTTAAAATCTATTTTAAATGTTTTAGGGCTTGTTTAATATCAGCTATAAGATCATTAGGATCTTCAAGTCCGATATGTAATCTAACAAGATGCTCATTTTTTTCTAATTTTAAGTAACTTCTATTGCCTTGTTCTCTAATATTTTGATGTAAAGCTAAACTTTCAAACCCACCCCAACTATAACCATGGCCAAATAGTTTTAAATTATTCACAAATTTAACCACTGATTTTTCGCTTTTAGCTTTAACTCTTAATCCCATCAAACCTGATGCTCCAGAATAATATTTCTTCCACATTCTAAAATTGTAAGAATCTTTTTTATATGGATATAGCAACTTAATATTTTTAAATTTGGATAAAAACTCTGCAACTTTTTTGGCGTTCTCTCTATGTCTGTCTAACCTAACATCTAAAGTTCTTAAACCTCTTGTTATCAAATAAGCGTCATCAGGTCCTAATCTTAAACCAGTAACTTTTTCTGCAGCTTTAACTTTAGCAAAAACTTTTTTATTAACTGCTAAGCTTCCCCCCATCACATCAGAATGACCTGAATAATATTTTGTTGCAGATACAATAGACATATCAAAACCAAGTTTAATAGGTTTTAAAAAATATGGAGTTCCCCATGTATTATCAATTGCAGTTAAAATTTTATGTTTTTTTGCTATAGAAATAATTTTACCAAGATCTTGAAAATCAAATGTGTTGCTTCCTGGATTTTCTACAAAAATTAATTTTGTTTTATTTGTAATAGCTTTTTCTAATGTCTTAAGATCATGAGGATCATAAAATGTAGTTTTAATATTAAATTCTTTTAGAAAATCTTGTGAAAGTAAACGTGTTGGACTGTAAACTGGATCAGCTACAATTATTTCGTCACCTGGTCTAGTAACGCTAAAAATTGCAAGAAATACCGATCCAAATCCGGTTGGTGTTAAAAAAGTAAAATAGCTTTCTTCTAATTTTGATAAAATTTGCTGTAATATATGGGTAGTAGATGTTCCCTGCCTTCCATAATCAAAGTGTCCACCCGTAGGGTTTTTTTTCGCTTTATTTTGCATTTTTCTAATATCCTGCATCGATTTGAATATAATCGTTGATGCTCTGACAATTGGTGGATTAACAGACTGATTGTGAAAGTCTTTTGCGGTATGTTTTAAAAATGTTTTAAAAGAATTGCTCATAATAAAATTTGATATGTTTAGAAGACAATGCTATATCCCGTAAAAAACGTCAATAAAATTAATAAATAGGATTAAATGAGTTACCCAAAGAAACATAGAGGCCGAAGAAAACAAGGCTCTAAAAAGAGAAGAGCAAAGAGAAAAAACAAGAAGAAATAATTCCTCTATTCTTTAATCCAACCACCCCCAAGAACCCTATGGCCATATTGATCTTTGCTATAGAATACGCATGCTTGCCCCGGTGAAATACCATCTTCAGGATTGGTCAAATTAACATGGGCAGTATTATCATCTTTTAGATCTACTTTTGCTTCAAGAAGATTTCCTGTAGATCTCACTTTGACAAATATATTTTTATCCAGATCCTTTTTATCAGTTAATAAATTAAGATCTTTAAGAGATATGTCTTTTTTTCCAAGATTTTCTTTTGGACCAACTATAATTTCGTTATTATCTGAATTTATCTTTAAAACATAAAGAGGCTCTACATCAGAAACTTTAATTCCTTTTCTTTGTCCAATTGTAAAATTAATAATACCATCATGGACACCAATTACTTTTCCTTCTAAATTCTTAATATTTCCTTTTTGAAAGGAGTCTGGTCTAAATTTTCTAATTACTGATGCATAATCTCCGTTGGGTACAAAACAAATATCTTGGCTATCAGGTTTATCAGCAACATTTAAATCTAATTCTTTTGCAATCTCTCTTGTTTTATCTTTTAGCATTCCACCTAGAGGAAATCTTAAGTAATCTAATTGTTCACGTGTCGTATTAAATAAAAAATAACTTTGATCTCTGTTTTCATCAATTGCTCTATACATATTGTTAGTGTTATTTGCTGTAATGTTTTTTACATAATGACCTGTTACTAATGCATCTGCATTAAGATCTTTTGAGACTTCAAATAAATCTTTAAATTTTACTGTTTGATTACATTGAACACAAGGTATTGGAGTTTCACCATTTAAATAACTATCAACAAAATTATCTATTACACCTTGTTTGAACTTATCTTGATAATATAAAATTTTATGCTCAATTCCTAATTTATGAGCAACACGTTTTGCATCCATGATATCTTGTCCTGAGCAACATTGTTTAGATTTAGCTACTTCTTTTCCATCATCATAAAGTTTTAAAGTTATTCCTATAACTTTATAACCCTCATTTTTCATAATTCCGGCTACAGTTGAAGAATCTACTCCACCTGACATAGCCACGACTACTGTCGTATCCTCAGGCTTTTTATCAATTCCAATAGAGTTTAATTCTTTATTCATAAGGTGGTATTTATACTTATTTACAATATAAGTTAAATTAAATGATTTTAGATTATGAGCCAGGTGACAAAGTCACTAATCCAAACAATAAAGACTGGGGTATTGGGCAAGTTCAATCTATTATAAATGGAAAAGTTACTGTTAATTTTGAAAATGTTGGTAAAAAAGTTGTTAATTCAAATTTAATAAATCTAGAAAAACTCTCTAACAAAAAGGATATTAAATGAGAATAATATTAATAATAGTAATAAGTTTAATTTCATTTTGTAATTTTGCTTCTTCTAAAGAAAAGCTTTTACCTAATACTCTTTTAGAAATTAAAGTAATTGAAAACTGGGAACCAGTTAAAAACTTTCAAAAGTTTAAAGAATATTCAAAAAAAACACCTATGAGAGACTATTATAAAAGAAAAGATAAAGAGCTTAATTGCTTTAATAGAATTAAAAATGTAGATCCCTACCCCAAAAATGACAACTCACATCAGGCATGGTTTACATGCCAAAGTTATTTACATTTTGCTGGAATTAATAATCCTCAAATAATAGGTGATATATTATTACATTGGGCATCAGCAAAAAAAGATCCAATGATTGTAAAAAGAGTATCTGGATATAATGTTGCTGGATATGATATTCCTAGTACGATTGGGACCTTTGCTCAATTTTATGCTGTTTGGCACAAAGAAATTAATTATACAAAACAAGAGAGGCAATTAGTTGATAAATATCTGGTCCAAAAACTTTTTGATCAAAAATTCAAAGTTTTAAATAAAGGTACTAGAAAGTGTAATATCAAAAAATTAAAAAGTATTTACTCAAAGAACACAGGAACAAATAATTGTGGAAACATTAGAATGAAAGTTGCTGTTGGTGAGATTATGCTTGGCTTTAGATTGGAAAATCAAGAGTTGTTAGACAAAGGTCACGAAGATATTTATGTTGTGCAAGCTTTTATCAACAAAGATGGTATCAACATTAACCACGCAAGTAGAGGTGCTAATACTGTAAACTATTCATGGGAATATACAGGTTACTCAAGTATTCTAGCAGAAGTTTATAAGCCTGTTGGATATGATTATTTTGAACATACTTTTCCTCGTGGAGCTAAAGTAAAAGATTATTTAAAATTCAACTACAGGCTTCTTAAAGATTTTAAATTAACAGCAGAATGGGCAAAAAGAAATGTGGGCTCAATGTTCGAACCATATAAAAATATATCAAAACTCACTCAAGCTGAATATTTACAAACTGAATATGCTGAAAATGTTTATTCTTTTGAATATGGTGATAGAGAGTTCATAAAAGCACATCCAAGATTTACAAAAAAATATATGCCTGAAGTTTATTCAAGTGTTTCTGAAGAAGAAATTAAAAATTTTTATAAATCAAGAGAAGGTCTAATCTCAGCTAATAAAGGTGTTAGTTCTTATGGCTTATATATTGGGAATAATTGAGAGTAATATAAAATAAATTTTTATAATATGGATATAAAAAAAATTGTAGAGGACTTAATAAATTCTTTTTTAGAAGCTGGAGAATTATCATTAACTCTTCGTGAAAAGGGATTAAAAAAAGAGATAAAATCAGACAACACCCCAGTTAGTAATGGTGATTTGGAAGTTAATAAATTTATCACACAAAAAATCTCTGAGGTAACACCTGATATCCCAATTATATCAGAAGAAACTTCAGATAATAAAAATAACACACAACTAAAAGATTTTTGGTTAGTTGATCCTATAGATGGTACATATGATTATATAAATAATCTCGAAGAATTCACAATAAATGCTGGTTTAATTATTAATAACAAGCCTGTAGCAGGATTAATTTATGCACCTGCAAAAAAAAGAATGTTTTATTCTTATGGTGAAGGAAGTGCTTTTGAATTAAGCAATGGAAAAACTTCAAAGCTAAGTGAAAAAGAGACCAAAGTTAGGCCAATTAAATTTATTTCTTACTCAAACAAAATTAAACCAGAAATTCAAAAAATATATCAAGATATTGGTGTAGTTGAAAACGTAAGAATGAAAAGTTCACTTAAATTTTGTGTTGTAGCAGCTGGCGAATATGATGGTTATGTTGCTGAACCAAGAGCTTATGAATGGGATATAGCTGCAGGTCATGCAATATTAGAGCACTCTGGTGGAACTGTTACAGATTTTAATGGTAAAGAAATTCTTTATGGAAAAAAAGATCTTAAAAACCCAAGTCTAATATTAAAAAGTAAAAATATATTATAATGGATGAACAGTTAAGAATTATATTAATTATAATAGTTTCTGTATCTATTTTTGGTTTATTAGTTTTTGTATTTGTTAAAAACTATGTAAGACAAAAAATTAATAATTTAGTTGAAGAAGAAAAAGATACAAAAACTAAAGTAGATTAATTATTTTTAGGTATTCATCTTTTTCTATATCCATTACTTTTCTGGAAGTCTCAAAATCAAAACCATTTCTAGCTAATAAAGAAATATCTTTTTTGTAAAATAAAGTTCTATTATCTTCAGCTCTTGCTGGTCCTATTCTTTTTTTTTTGCAAATTTTTATTGCTGAAAAAAAATCTTGATCAGAATTATCTTCTTTAATTTTATCGACAGTGTCTTTAATAAACTCATCATGAATTCCTTTACCTATTAGGTAGTTTCTAATTTTATTAATAGAGCTTCCTCTTTGGATCATACTTTTTGCTTTGCTTTCAGAATAAAATTGGTCATTAATAAATTTAGTTTTTTCTAAATCAGACAAAACAATATCAATCAATTTATTGACATCTTTTTTTCTTACATCAGAGGAAGAAAGTTTCATATATTTCTTCAACAAATAAGTCTTTAACTGCTGTTTTGAAGGGGCATATTTTTCAACATAAGCAAATGCAAAATTTCGCATCTCTTCTACAGTTACTTGCAGTGTTTTTTTTCTATTTCTTATAGGAATCATGGATAGATTTTATATAATATATTTAAATGATCGAACAAATTTATACTTATTTTTCTATTGAGACACTTTATATGTGGATCAACATTGGTGTATTACCGTTTTGGTTTATACTAATTTTTTTTCCTCAGTCTCATCTTGGTAGAATTTTTGTTGCATCGGTATTTCCAATATTTATCTTAAGTGGTATCTATATTTTTGTTTTATATAAATCCTATTTAATTGGTTATGATTTTATTGGAAATTTTACATTATACTTAGGTTTAGATGAACTCTCTAGATTATTTGAAGATCATCTATATTTAATGCTCTTTTGGACACACTTCATTGCAATCAATTTATTTGTGGGTGGGTGGATTGTTAAAGACTCACAAAAATTTTATATCAATAAAATCTTAATAGCTTTTCCTCTAATAGCTACTTATTTAGTAGGACCGATTGGTTTATTAATATATTGGATCATTAGAATATTCTATGCAAAAAGAATGAATTTATATGAGTGATCATATAGATTTTTATTTTGATATAATCAGTCCCTATTCTTACATTGCCCATAAAAAAATAAAAAAAATCAAAGAAAACAAAAAAATTACATTTAACTATAAGCCTATTTTATTAGGTGGTCTTCACAATCTAGCAGGTATAAGCGCTCCAGCTTTTAACAAGTATAAAATGAAAAATATGCAAAGTGATTGTGAATTAATTTCAAAAAAAAATGACATTTCTTTTAATTGGAATTTAAAATTTCCAATAAATTCATTATCAATTATGCGCGGATATTTACAAGTGAATGAAGATCAAAAAAAAGATTACTTGGATACTTTTTTTGATGCCTATTGGAAAGATAATTTAGATTTATCTTCAGAAAATGAATTATATAAATTGCTAAATTTTTTAAATATTGATACAGAAATTTTTTTTAAAGAAATCAATCATCAAAAAATTAAAGATAATTTAAAAGAATTAACCAGTGATGCTTTTAAAAAAGAAGTTTTTGGTGCTCCAACTTTTGTGGTAAAAAATAAAATTTTTTGGGGACAAGATCGTTTGGAATATGCTCTTGAAGAATTAAGCGATAATTAAACTATTTTAAACTTGCTTTGTTTAATCGCTCCAAACCCACCATCAATATGAGAAACTTTTTCAAAACCCATATCTTTTAATGATTTAGCTGCTAAAGCAGATCTCATTCCACCTGCACAAAATAAAACCATTTCTTTATTACGATCTAATTTACCTTGTTGAAAATAAGGGCTATTTGGATCTAGCCAAAACTCTAACATTCCTCTTGGAACATGATGTGAATTTTCAACTCTTCCTTCTTTTTCTAATTCTCGAACATCTCTGATATCAATTAAATTACAATTGTTATCTTCAACAATTTTAAAAGCTTCATCAGTATTAATTGTCTTAATTTCTTTTAGTGCTTCTGCGACTAAAGTTTGTGCTGATTTAATTGTCATAATTATATTTAAAATAACTTAAAAACATTATATTGCTAGCAAATTATGTTAAAAATTAATACCAAGGCTCCTAATTTTATTTTACCCTCAACATCAAAAGAAAATTATTCGTTAAAAGACTCTATCGGAAAGTTTGTTGTAATCTATTTCTATCCAAAAGATGATACTCCGGGCTGCACTATAGAAACTAATGATTTTAACAAATTACTTTCAAAATTTAAAAAGTTAGATTGTGAGATATATGGAATTTCAAAAGATAATCTTAAAAGTCACGATAAATTTAGAGATAAATATAAGGTAAAATTTGATTTATTAGCTGATGAAGAAATTAAAGTACTTAAAAAATATAAAGTTTGGGGTAAAAAAAAATTTATGGGACGAGAGTTTATGGGGATTATAAGAACTACAATTTTAATTGATAAAAAGAGTAAAATTATAAAGATTTGGGATAATGTGAGGGTTAAAGATCACGCAAAAGAGGTGTTAGAAACTCTAAAAGGAATTATAAAACAATAAGAAAGGCCCCTTATTTCTAAGGGACCTTTAACGTTATAGAGAAAGAATTTTTTAGTCTCTAATTGCGTAAGCAATTACACCTGTTTCAGTAACATCAGTTCCTTTTGCTTGAGCCTCTTTACTTAAAGTAATTCCTACCAGAGAGTTAAGCACTGACCAGATAATATATGAAACAATAAATACAAATATATTTATTGAAACCACTCCAATTAACTGTGCACCAAACGTAGCATCTGGGTTTGTTAATGGCACGGCTAATGTTCCCCAAATACCTGAGAGTAAATGAGCTGGTATTGCTCCAACAACATCATCAAGTTTATAACTAAATAGTAATTTAGTTCCGAACACAACAATGACACCACCAACAGCACCAATTAAAATTGCAGTTAAGGGTGATGGAGCTAATGGTTCTGCTGTTATGGCAACTAATCCACCTATTGCACCATTCAACATTTGAACTACGTCAGTTTTACCAAACATTAATCTAGTAACTACTGCCGCTGCTAATACACCACCACAAGCTGCTAAATTGGTATTAATAAAGATTGTAGAAATCGAAACAGCGTCAGCAAATGATCCAAGAGCTAATTGTGACCCTCCATTAAATCCAAACCATCCTAACCAAAGTACAAAAACACCGATTGTAACTAAAGGTATTGATGAGGCTGCAAAAGGTTTGATAGGTGTTGGCACACCAGATTTTGTAAATCTACCATATCTTGGTCCAAGTATCATTATACCTGCAAGCGCAGCTGCACCACCCGTTGAGTGAACTAATGTTGATCCAGCAAAGTCAGAAAAACCAATTTCAGCTAACCAGCCCCCGCCCCACTGCCAACCCATTACGATTGGATAAATTACTCCAGCTAAAATAGCTGCAAAGAAAAAGAATGGCCATAATTTGATTCTTTCAGCCATAGCTCCTGAACAAATTGAAACTGTTGTTGCACAAAATACCATTTGGAAAAACCAGTCAGATCCATCTGAATAGCCAGTTTCTAATGAACTGGCATCAGACCAAGGTACAAAATTTCCTATATATCCACCTTCTGGAATACCGTATGCCAAGTTGTAACCAACTAGCCAAAACATAATTCCTGATATTGCATAAAGACCAATGTTCTTTGCACAAATTACAGAAACACTTTTTGAAGTTACCATACCAGATTCAAGCATTGCAAAACCTGCAGCCATGAACATGACAAGGAAACCACAAATTAAAAATAATAGAGTATTAAAGATAAACCCTACTTCTGCTGATACTGTTGTTTCAGCATTTCCAACACTAGTTAAACTCATTAACATTACTAATGAGAGCAATGGTGTTGATATTAGTTTAATAATTTTTTTCATAAAACCTCCCGTTAATAGAAGACTTATAAATTGATGAATTTTTAAAACTAACGCTGATTAGGAAAATTTGGTATGCAGTTTTTGCATATAGTAACAGCCCTAAACGTATTTAAATACGTTAGGGCTGTTAAAAAAAATGATTACTTGTTGAATACTTCTTTTAAAGCTTTTGCGGGTAAGAATTTTACTTTTTGAGAAGCAGCGATTTGGATTTGTTCACCTGTTCTTGGGTTTCTTCCAACTCTTGCTTTTCTTTTAGCTACTTTATAAGTACCAAATCCAGCAATTTTCACTGAATCATCACCTTTTAGTGCATCTAAAATAGTGTTGGTAATTGTATCAAATGTTCTTTCAGCATCTGCTTTGCTCAAGTTTAATGAGCCAGAAAGCTGTGCCATTAGTTGTTTTTTGTTCATTTTAGCTCCGGTTTAGTTGATTAATTATCATACTTATCATAAACGTTGATAAATCAAGCTTTTTTTTAGTGTCTTTATTTTTAAAACATACAATATCTTGATATTCATTAAATAAGTGTTGATTTTACTTACTTTTTTAAAGTTCAAATAAGTTTAATTAATTGAACAAACCTAAGTCTTTTAGGTCATTAAATGTTGTAAAAAACATCAATGATAGCAACAAAAACATCCCGATTCGAAAAAAACCTTCTTGCGTTTTTTGAGACAAAGGGCGTCCTAAAATTTTTTCAAAAGCATAAAACATTAAGTGTCCGCCATCTAACATTGGGATAGGAAATAAGTTAATTAAACCAAGACTTATTGAAATATAAGCCATTATTGAGATAAATGGTAAGATACCAATTTCTGCGACTTGACCAGTAATCTTAGCAATTCTAATAGGTCCCCCTAATTGGGAGGTATCACCAGTACCTTTAAACATACTGCCAATATATTTTAGTGATGTAGCGCTCACAAAATAAACTTCTTTAACAGAATGAATTAAAGCTTGGGCTGGTCCTAATTTAACATGATTGATTTCATTATTGTAAGCACCAAGTTTAATACCAACCATTCTTTTATTAATTTTATTACCTAAATTATCTTCGCTTAAAACTATATTAGGTTTAATTTTAAGCAAATACTCTTGGTCAGATCTCTCAACTTTAAAATCGATAATTTCACCTGTGGAAGTTGTGATAAATTTTGAAACATCCATAATGCTATTAACTTTATTGCCATCAATTTCCAAAATAACGTCATTTTGTTTAAGTCCACCAATCATAGCTGGACTATCTTTTTGAACTTCATTAATTACTGCTGGAGTAAAATCTTTTCCAATAAAAGTATAAATTGAAAAAAAGATTGCTATTGCTAAAAGAAAATTGGCAAGTGGTCCACCAAATACTATTAAAACTCTTTGATACAGAGGTTTTAATACAAATAACCTATCTTGATCTTCTTTATTATATTGTTTTAAAACTTTCTCTTGATCAGCTTGTGAAAATACGTTTCGATCCCCAAAAAACTTTACATAACCACCCAAAGGTATCCAGCAAATTTTCCATCTAGTTCCTGATTTATCATTCCATCCAAAAATTTCTTTACCAAAACCTATAGAAAAATCTGTAACTCCTACTCCATATCTTTTGGCAAACCAATAATGACCATATTCATGAATAAACACCACAACCAGAATTAGAATTAAAAAAGGGATTATATATGTTAGCATTATTAATTATTTTAAAGATCCTTCTAAAACATATTTTAATATTCGAACTGCTTGTTTTTGATCAGATGCAACGGCTGATGCAGCTGCATCAACTTCTTTAAGTGCATGTTGATGATCGTCATTATGAATAACAATTATTGATTTATTTAAAGCTGCTGCATAACCAGCATCAAAAGCAGCATTCCATTGTTTGTATTTTTCACCAAATTTAACAATAATTACATCACTGTCTTGAATTGATTTTTTAGTTCTAATTGAATTAATATTGGCACCTTTTCTATCTTTCCAAAAATTTTTTTCTTCAGCTCCTAAAATTTCGACACCACAATTATCAGAAGTTTCATGATCAGTAATAGGAGATGTAAACTCAATACCTAGTTTTTCTTTTTTACAAAGTTCAACAATTTCATTTCGCCAATCACTATGTATTTCACCAGCTAAATAAACTTTTAACATTAATATCTCCTAATTATTATTATTATACAAAATGATATATCAAATATTAAACTTAACTTTAACTGTATAAAACCACACAGTTAATTGTAATTACATTCCTATTCTTTTACTTAATCATTGACATCATACTATTAATAACTATATAACTAGTTATATAACTATGTTAGATACTGATAGAGCGGCAGAAGGATTTAATGCAGTAGGCTCAAAACATAGGTTAAGTGTTCTTCTAGAATTGGTTAAAATAGGTTCAAAAGGCTTATCAATTGGTGAAATACAAGATCTCCTTAATATACCATTATCAACACTAGCTCACCATCTCGATTATTTAAAAAAAGCAAATTTAATTAAACAAGTAAAAAAAGGTAGATCCATTTTAAATTTTGCTCAAATTAATCATATTCAATCTTTAGCTGATTATCTTTTAAAAGAATGCTGTGTAAATGAAAATAAAAGAAAATAATGAAAGCAGCCTTTTTAAGAAATATTAATAATTTTAACCTTAAAATTAATAATGTTTGGACACTTGTTGTTTTAATCTCCTTATTAATTTTCATATTTGAGTCTAATAATTTTAATTCTATTTTAGTTTTTGCCTTAAAGGCTTTAATGGGAACTATTCCTTTTATTTTATTTGCTATCAGCTTAGTTGCATATTTAAAAGCAACTGGTGCCGAAAGTTTAGTTTCAAAAGCATTTAAAGGAAAAGGAGTTAGAACGATTTTTATCGCAACATTAGTTGGTGGTCTTGCTCCATTTTGTTCATGTGAAGTAATACCATTTATAGCAAGTATGCTAGCTTTAGGAGTTCCGCTATCTGCTGTGATGGCTTTTTGGTTATCTTCACCTTTAATTGATCCTCCTGCTCTGTTGATCACTGCAAGTGCTCTTGGTTGGGATTATGCAATAGCAAAAACGATTTCAGCATTAACTATTGGTTTAATTGGTGGCTTTGGAATTTATTTTTTAACAAAACTTGGGATGTTTACAAGCCCATTAAAAGATCAAAATAGATCTAGTAGTGACTCATGCTGTGATACTAAAGATCCTTTTAATCAAGAGCTTATCTTAAAATTTTGGAATAATTCAGAAAGAACTAAAATTTTTAGAGATGAATTTATAACGAATGGATTATTTTTATTAAAATGGTTATCGCTTGCTTATTTAATTGAAGCATTAATGGTTCAATTTATGTCTGCTCAAGTAATTGGAAGTTTTTTGTTAGGAGATGGATTGTTATCTATTGTTATAGGAGCTTTTGCTGGTGTACCTGCTTACTTAAATTCTTATGCAGCACCAGCTATTGTGTCAGGATTAATTGAACAAGGATTGAGTGCTGGTGGTGCTATGGCTTTTCTAGTTGGTGGAGCAATCAGTTCTATTCCAGCAATGACAGCTGTTTGGTCTCTGGTGAACCGCTCTACATTTATCGCTTACTTAACTTTCGGTTTTGGAGGAGCTATTTTATGTGGAATAGCTTTTCAATTTTATGTTAATTTTTAAACGAAGTTTAATTTATTTTTTGAATTAATGATGTGCTGTTATTTGTAGGTTTGTTTACATCTTTTGAAACTTCATGAAAAACAAGATTAGGTTTACTACATTCCTTTAAAAAGGCTGAACCTTGTAATTCTAAATTCAAATATCGATTAACATCTGTTTGATTAATAATCACAGGTTGACGGTGATGTATTTCAGTGATGTTTTCTTTTGCTTCTTCTGTAATTAAACAAAATTGATCTTCTTCAAAAATTCCTGCAAAAAATATTGGTTTACTATCTTTTCTTGTAAAATAATGAGGTGTTTTCTCATTTTCTTCTCTTTTCCATTCATAAAAACCATCAGCAACTGCAACACATCTATTATTTTTAATTAGTTTTTTAAATGAAACTTTCTCATCAATAGTCTCCAATCTTGCATTAATTAAAGCTTTAAAATCTTTATCTTTGGCCCAACCTGGAATTAAACCCCATTTAAGTGCTTCTAAAGTATTTCCATTTTTATATTTTTTAATCACTGGAAGTTTTTGATATGGGTGTGCGTTATAGTTTTCAGTATCTTCAACTTGAATTGCAGATTTAACTAATTTACTAGTTTTAGTAACTGGGTTTTTAACAACATATCTTCCGCACATGTGTATATTTTAGCAAATAGAATGAGTTGAGTCGATATGATGGTTTTAAGCATATTGGCCCGCAACATAACCAGAAGACCAAGCCCATTGAAAATTATATCCACCTAAATGTCCAGTTACATCCACAACTTCACCAATAAAGAATAAATTTTTATGTTTATTAGACATCATTGTTTTTGATGATAATTCTTTAGTATTAACCCCACCTAAAGTGACTTCTGCTGTTCTGTACCCTTCAGATCCTGTTGGATTGATTAACCAAGAATTTATATTCTCACTTAATTGTTTTAATATTTTATTAGATAATTCTGAAATATTTCCACTTACTTTATTTTCACTACAAATAATTTGAGCTAATCTTTTTGGCAAAATTTCACTTACAATATTTAAAATATCAAATTTTGGATTTAACTTTCTTTTTTCCTCTAATAATTGATAAACATTTAATTTTGGTGAAAGATTAACTTTAATATTATCACCCTGTTTCCAGTAAGATGAAATTTGTAAAATAGAAGGGCCACTTAAACCACGGTGTGTAAATAACATTCCTTCTTGAAACAAAACTTTATTAAAAGAGACTATCGCTTCAACTGAAAGTCCTGTTAACTCTTTACACATTTCTAAAATCTTTTCACTAAACGTTAAGGGCACTAAGGCAGGTAAGGTTTCAATAATATTGTGATCAAATTTTTTAGCGATTTCATAACCAAATGAAGTGGCACCAATTTTTGGAACTGATAATCCACCAGTTGCAACAATCAACGACTCTGATGAATATTCTTCAGTTTCCGTTGATACAAGATATTGATCATTATCTTTTTCAACATTCTTTATAATAAATTCTTTTAAAACAGTTACATTTGCTAACTCACATTCTTTAAGCAACATCTCAACAATTTGTTGAGCACTATGATCGCAAAATAATTGTCCTAATTTTTTTTCATGAAATTTAATCTCATGCTTATTCATTAAATTGATAAAATCATTCTGGGTATATTGACTTAAAGCTGATCTTACAAACTTTGGGTTTTGAGAAAGAAATTTGCTTGGATTTGAGTTAATATTAGTAAAATTACATCTACCTCCACCTGAAATTCTAATCTTTTCACCAATTTTTTTATAATGATCAACGAGTAAAACTTTTCGACCACGTTTGCCAGCTTCAATAGCACTCATCATGCCAGCTGCACCTGCTCCAATTATTATAACATCATATTTAATGCTCATTATTCCCTAAATATTAAATCTGAAAAAATTTATCTTAGTAACTAAATTGATTGTCTTTTAATTAACTCTTCAATTTGTTCAATCATTACCTTTGAAGATTTCATGGCAGGATAAATTTCTTGTGCTTTTTTATAACTTCTTTTTGCTTTATCGTAATTCTTTAACTTTATATTAACCATACCTTGTCCTGCCAAAGCTCCAAAATGTCTTTCTTCTAATTCTAGAACTTTATCAATATCATCCTGAGATTTTTGAAACTCTCCAACCATATAAAGTACTGTTGCTCTCTTATTCCAAGCTTCTGCCCAATTAGGATCTAATTCAATCGCTTCCGTAAAGACATCTATAGCTCTATTTAATTGTTGGTCTTGTACTAATCTTGAGCCCTCATCTAAAAGTGATGTCAATTTTTGATCTGTAGGATGTGTGCTCCAAAGCATCCAAATTTGTTGTGCAATTCCTGATGATAAAGATGGAATATTCTTTTTTAATTCTAAGAATAATTTATCAAGTTCAATATCTCTGTCATTCGCACTTACAGTTATTGTAGAAAGAAATAAAATAATGATTGAAAGAATCTTTTTCATAAAAAACGATAACAAAAAAATAATATTAAGTCTTTATAGATTTTCTAAGATCGCTTTTTTTAGAGTGTTACCAATGATAATTGTGCCTTGGTCATTTGGATGCATGCCATCACTTAAATTAAATTCAGGTTTTTGTGCTACACCCTCAAGTAGAAATGGAATTAATTTTAACTTATACTTTTTAGATAAATCAGAGAAAATTTTATCAAAAGATTTTTTATATACAGAACCATAAGAGTTTGGTGCGATCATTCCAGCTATGACCACTTTAATATTTTTGTTTTTTGCAATTTTTATAATTTCTTCTAAGTTATTTTTTGTCTCCTTAGGGTTTATACCTCTAAGCATATCATTAGCTCCAAGACATAAGATCATAAGATCAATATTATTTTCTGATAAAGTCCACTCAGCTATATTTAATCCGCCTGCAGAAGTGCTTCCTGAAACACTACCATTAACAATTTCTATGTTGTGTCCCTCTAGCTCTAAACTATTTTGTAAAACTACTGATAAATGTTGTTCATTAGGCAATCCATAACCTGCCATCAAGCTATCTCCAAATAATATTACTTTTTCTATTGCACTTACCTTTATGGTGACTAGACAGAGTACGATTATTTTAATAATAAAACTTTTATTCATGAGCATTCTTCTTAAATTAAATAAGGTAAATCTTAAATACAAAACTGGCAAAGATAATATCAGAGTTTTAAAAGATGTTAACTTAACTACCAAGAAAAAAGAAACAATTTCTATTGTTGGAGAAAGTGGGTCAGGAAAAACTAGTCTAATAATGTTAATCGGAGGGTTAGAAAAAGCTACCTCTGGAAAAATTTTTTTTCAAGATCATGAAATAACAAAATTAAATGAAGATAAAGTCTCTGAAATAAGAAGAAAAAATATTGGAATTATATTTCAGTCATTTTATTTAATCCCTAATTATACAGCAGTTGAAAATGTAGCCCTAACTCTTGAATTGAATAAATTCAAAAATCCTGAAAAAGAGGCTAAACAATTGTTAGATCGATTTGGATTAAGTCATCGATTTAATAATTTGCCAAGTCAGTTATCAGGTGGCGAACAACAAAGAGTTGCTATAGCTCGAGCCATTGCAATGAAACCAGAATTAATCTTAGCGGATGAACCTACTGGAAATTTAGATACTGAAAATTCAGTAATGATTTCTGATATATTATTTAAATATGTAAAAGAAGAAGGTTCCTCACTCATTATGGTAACTCATGATCCAAAATTAGCTAATAAAGCAAAAAGAAAAATTAAAATTAAAGATGGAAAAATTAAATAATCCATCTGAACTAAATTTAATTTTTAAATATGCTTTAAAAGATTTAAGCAGAAATTATAAAAAACTCGCCAGTATTATAATAACTCTTTTTATTAGTCTTTTCATTTTAAGTGCCATCTTCACAATTGAAGATAGCTTAAAAAAAGAATTAAATGATAATGCTAAATCTTTATTAGGAGGAGATCTTGAGATAGACTATAATCGTAATGAAGGAAATCTTGAACTGGTTAATCAAGTAAAAAAGTTTACAACAATTTCTCAAATGATTGAGTTCAGCACAATGGTCTCAACTACTGGTAGAGAAAAAAACAAATCTCTTTTTACCAGAATAAAGACTGTAGACACTAAATATCCATTATATGGCTCTGTTGATTACGAACCAGTAGGTGCATTTGATAGAATGCACAATGAGCCCAATACTTTGCTAATAAATGAAAGTTTATCCAAAAATTTAAATCTAAAGATTAATGACAAAATTAAAGTTCAAAATCAATTATTCACAATTATTGGAATTGTAAAATCTGTCCCTGATGTCAGTGGATTTGTAGCTTTCGGTGATTGGGCACTTGCAGGCGATCAAACATTAGAAATTTTAAAATTAAATGGAATTGGTAGTTTTTTAAATTACGAATACAAAGTAAAATTCAACGAAACAGATGATGCTAAAAAACTAGAAAAAAGAATTGAAGATATATTTAAAGATGATCAAAAAGTTAAGCTTAGATATCCTGAAAATTCTGCCAGTGGTTTAAAGAGAATTATCAATAATTTTTCACAATTTTTATCATTAGTTTCAATTAGTGCGATGCTTATTGCTGGAATTGGAATAGCAAATACCCTTCTTTCTTTTATCAATCAAAATAATATGTCTATTGCCGTTAGAAAAGCAGTTGGATTTTATTCAGGAAACATCAAAACACTTTATTATCTTCAATTATTTATCTTACTTTTAGTAATCACCACTTTTGCTTATGGCTCAAGTTTTTTACTAGTTCCAATTGTGGATCAATATTTATCAGATGGATTAGGGCTTAATGTTTCTCCAGTGTTTTCAATTTTAAACTTTATTAAGATATTTTTAGTTGGGTTATTAGTTCTTGTTATTTTTTCAATTCCAACCATAAGTTCAATTGACCAAGTAAAAGCTTCTAATTTATTTAGAAATGTTTTTCAAAACTTAGAGTTTTATTATTCAAAAAAATCTACAGCTTTAAGTCTAATCTTATTATCTATTTTAGTATTATTATTTAGTTTTGGATCTGAAAGACCTATTTATAGCCTTGGATATTTTGTGGCTTTTTTTGTTTGTTTGATTGTATTTTTTCTACTTTCAAAAATAATCATATATTTTTTAAAAAAATTTAAATCTACTTCCAACATATCTTTAAAAGTATCTATTAAAAACATAACACAAACAAAAAGCATAACACCAATTACAATTATGTCTTTGGGACTTGGGGTTACTTTGCTGTTAACGCTTGCATTAGTTGGAACTAATTTTCAAAGAGAAATTGCAAAATCAATACCTGATATTGCTCCTGACTATTTTTTTGTTGGAATTCAAAAAGGAGAAAAAGAAATATTCGAAAAAAATATATTGAATATGGATGCTGATGCAAAAATTGAAGTAGTACCGATGGTATCATCTGGAATTATTAAGATTAATGGAGTTAATCCAAATACTTATATTAAGCCTGATAATGATAGTTATTGGGTAATTGGAAGTGACAGAAGATCCTCATGGACCGATGAAGTTCCAGAAGATAATCCCTTAACCGAAGGTAAGTGGTGGGATCTTACTAAGCCTGACCAACTTCAAATTTCTTTAGATGCTGAAGTTGCAAAAAATTTAAATATTAAATTAGGTGATGTATTCACTCTTAATATTTATGGAAGAGAAATTGAAGGAGAAATAGTTAATTTTAGAGCTGTTGATTACCGTGATCTTAGTATTAATTTTGCAATGTTATTTAATCCTCAATTTGCAAATAATATTCCTCATGAATATTTAGCAACTACAAAATTTGAAACAATTGAAAAGTTTGATGAAACTTCAATGTTAGAAGTGCTTCCAAGCTTATCTATGATTAAAATTGCTGATTATTTAAACAAAGTAACTGATGTTTTAAATAAGGTATTTATTGCCGTAACCCTTATCTCGGCAGTCACTATAATCATTGGATTAATTGTAATTTCAAGCGCTATCATTGTTCAAGGAAAAGTAAAAGAATATCAAAATTTAGTATTTAAAATTTTAGGGTTTTCAAAAAAAGAAATTATTTTATCCTCCCTAATTGAATTTATCATAATCTTTAATTCTGTAATATTGATAGCAACCTTTTTTGCGGTAACTGCATCTAAATTTATAATTGAAAATATTTTTGAATTGGTTTGGGTTTTTGACTTCAAGGTATTGTTTAATTTAGGAATTAGTATCGGTTTAATAACATTACTTTTAATAATGATAACAAATATAAAGTATTTAAATCCTAAGGTTTACCCACTAATAAGAAATCAGTAATTTACAATACTTTATATTTTAATTCGTTTAATTGATCTCTACTTTAAACATTACTTCATTTCTCCTGTTCATCGGAAGTGTAAAAGGACTATCGTAGGTTGCTCTTATCGGTGAACTTATAATATTTGTATTATTATCTTTTAGCTCTTTTTCTAAAATATCTTTATGTTTAATAAAATTTTTATCTGAAGCTCTTCCTGTGTATCTTAAAACAGCAAAATAACCTCCAGCGATAGTAATTACTCTTACATCTTTCCTGGTTGGATTTGGTATATTACTAGAATTATATTTTGATGGTAAATAAAATTGCATTGTCATATTACCCTCTCTTTCAATACGAGTAACCGGTGTAGTCATTTTGATTTCTTCACTGGTTTTATTGTTTCCAGAAATATAGTTAAATAGCTTTCTAAAACTATTATTTTGACCATCAGAAATGGTCTCAACTGCTAACCGATCTGAGTATTTTCTTATCTCATAGACATCATTTTTATTTATTACCTCATAATTTGCTTCATCTGCAGCCATGACAGCAGAATACAAAAAAAAGAATAATGTACAAAAAAAAATATTTAAAAAATTTTTAAAAATCATGGTGTTATTTAACTTTATACTCAAAATTTTGTGTATTTTCATTGATTTGGATTAATTCTGCACCATTTCTTGAGTGAAATTTTGTAGCCATATCAGTAAGCGGAGAAAGAGTTATCAGTCTGTTTAAATGGTTAGATTTTTTTATCTTTTTAAAAACTTCTTTCACAATTAATTTTCCACCTCCCTTTTTTTTAGACCAAACAGTGTAAGCAATTGCTATTTGGCCAATATTTTGATCTCTAAGTGCACTTTGTAAAAAGGCATCAGTACTCAATTTTTCCAACTCATCTACACTTGTGGGAATTTTGTTTGTATAAGCAAAACACATAACAGCATGAATTTCACCTTTGTACTCAACTCCATATATTTTTCTACCATACCCGGTTCTAAAGTTATTATCTAGTTCAGGTCTCACTGGATCTTCTTCAGTATTACACTCTTTAAGCTCAACAAGTTTAGCGCCTTTTACCCAACCAAAAAAACCATCAATACTTTTATTTAGTATTTGTTTATTTTTTCTAATACGCGCTTTAACTCTAGGTTTAAATTTTTTTTTTAAAATTTTAATCATAAAAAATTAATAGTACTTAATCGCTAAATTTCTAATATTTAGGAAATTGTCACACGTAATTAGTAAGATAATCATAGATTAATTTAGTGCTAGAAAATAAGATTAGTATATAAATTATATTATAAAATAATTTTTCATCTATTATTTTAAGAATTCTATATCCAATATATATTCCAACAATAGCTAGTGGCACCAGTATGATTGATTGTTTAAAGGTTTGAAGGTTCATCATTGATAGGTGAATATAAAATGGAAGTTTAATTAAATTAACAAAGGTAAAAAAAATAACTCTAGTTCCAACATAAATTTCTTTTTTTAATCTTAATGGCAATAAATAAATACTTGTAGGCGTACCACCTGCATGCACACAAAAGCTTGTAAACCCAGCAATAGCTGAACATATACCACCTTTAAAAAGATTCTTTTTAGACTTTTCTTCTTTATTTTTTTTAAACAAAAAATAATGAACTGTAAAAATGAATCCCATTACACCAACCAAAAATTTTAGTATGTCTTCTGAAAAATATGAAAATGTTAATGATCCTATTAAGATTCCAATTCCAGCAAACGGAATTATTAATTTAAGAGTGCTTAAATCAAATTCTTTTCTAAACCTATATACTGCAATCATGTCTGAAAATATTAAAATTGGTAAGATAATTGCTAATGCTTGACTCAAAGGCATCACCAATGTCATTAAAGGAACTGAAATTAATGATATAGATCCACCTAAGCCTGACTTAGCAATTCCATATAATATAATCGCTGGAACAACTGTAAAAAAAAATAATAAATCTATTTCCATTTATTTATTGAATTTAATAATTTTTGACCCAAAGGACTTATTGGTTCTTGAAGTATGATCTTTCTACCTGTTTTTTCTTTAACAAGGTTAAGTAATTTTTTTGCAAATCCTTGTTTTCTAAAAATAGGATTAACAAATATATATTCCACTTCACCATTGCCATTAAACCTTACAAAACCCAGTGTTGTATTTTCATTTTTATATGTGAAAACACCATCAGACTCATCTAATTTATAATTCGAAAAATCAAAACTGTTCATTAATCCTAGTAATTTAAGAGCAAAAGAATGATCGCTATTGCAGCAATAACAGAACTTATAACTATATAATTAAGCTTAATATTGAATTTTTTTTCAACAAAATCTATGATTTTTTCCCAAAATAAAACGATTAAGAAAATAATAATAGCTGGCAATATATATTTGATCATTATTTAAGAATTGTTGTCACTAACATAAACAGAAACTCCTCTTGAGTTTAAATCTACATCAAATTTTTTATGTAATGGTGGAAATGCTCTTTGAGAACAATCTAGACGATCACAAGTTCTACAAGAAACACCTATAGGAATTTCTGTTGATTTGTCATTAATATTTACATTTTCTGTATATACAAAATCTTTTGCATATTTAGCTTCACAACCAAGACCTATTGATAATATACTTTTTGCTTGTCCAAATCGTCCAATACCTTTTTCAACTGTTCTTGCAATACAAACATATTTTTCACCATTAGTCATTTTGCTTACTGCTGCTTGAATAACACCTGGTCTAGTTAATGCAGAATAAACATTCCATCTTGGACATGCCCCGCCGTATCTAGGTATATCAATACCTGATAAAGAAAATCTTTTTGAAATATTCCCAGCCATATCAACTCTTAAAAAATGAAATGGAATTCCTGGAAGCTTTGGATCTTGTAAGCATGTTACCCTATGAGTAACTTGCTCAAATGATGTGGCAAATGTATTTTGCAATAACTCTAAATCATATTTAAGTTTCTTACACTCTGCGTGAAATAATTTATAAGGCATTAATATTGCTGCACCACAATAATTCAACAAAGCTACTTTTGTTAATTTTTTAGATTCTTCCGATGGAAAACTAAACGTTGATAAGTATTTATCAATTTCTTTACTTGCTCCTTCTTGGGCAATCTGTGCTGCTGCATGCAATTTTTTTGTCTCTAATGAGCTATAATCACTTAATAAAAGTTCTTTTTTATTTTTATTATAAATTTTTGAAAAAGGTTTATTTTCTTCTGGTATTATATCTATAACTTTAATTGAATATTCAGATTTTAAATATTCGCATAAAGCAATATATCTTGTTCGATTATTTTTTTGAATTTTTTCAAAAACTTTATTTGCAAACTCTTCTAACTTAGGAAAATAGTTTCTATTTTGCTGAAGAAAGTCTGAAATAACTTCACCTGGGAATGAATTTTTTCTATTATCAACTATTTTTCCAGATATTTTTTCAATTTTATCAATTAGTTCATGATCTTTTTTTTTTAATATGTCACCTAATCTTACGATTGCTTTACCAATTTTAGGATTGGTGCTGACTAAATCTTTAACTTCTGGTCCTAAAATATCTAAGTCTTCAAATAAACTATCATCTAAAATTTCAGAAATTGTGTTTTGTAAGTTGAGATCTGTCTTTGATGTTAAATCAGATAGCTCAATATTTAATTTTTCACAGACATTTAATAGTAGGTCACCGTCTATTTTTCTTTTTCCACTTTCAATTAAATTTAAATAACTCGGAGATATGCTTAAATCTTCCGCTAATTTGTTTGCCTGGAGACCTAATTGCCTTCTAAAAGCTTTGATTTTTGGTCCTATTTTTAAATCTATTTGACTCATATTTACTATTTGTAAATTTTGTAAATTTATTTTTACAATTTTTTTCTATGATTTACAAGCATTTTTGCGAATTTAATAGCTATTGTAAATTTTGTAAATTATAAGATCAATATGAATAAAAAATTAAATACTAAAGAAAATGAAGCTCAAATCATAAAAAAGGAGGATTTTGATCAACATAACAGTAGAGGTATCTACATGAGAGATGATCATTGTGATTGGGGTTCTAGTGGAATGAATGACCTTATTAAGTCTCTAGACGACAATAACTAATTCTTTTCTACTAATTCAATTTTCTTAAAACTACTAACATCATAGGAATACCAATAATGAGTGCAGAAAATATCTCATACGATCTTAAAAGATTTGCTGGAATAAAACGTGATTACACTGACGATGAAGTTGAGCGTCTTCGAGGTTCAATTAAAATTGAGTATTCTATGTGCAAAAATCAATCACAAAAACTATGGAATTTATTAAATTCAGAAGCTTATGTTAATACACTCGGATCATTATCTGGTAACCAAGCAGTTCAACATGCTAAGGCAGGATTAAAAGCAATTTATCTTAGTGGATGGCAAGTAGCTGCTGATGCAAATACTGCAGGTGAAATGTACCCTGATCAATCTTTATATCCTTATGATAGTGCACCAAAATTAGTTGAGACAATGAACAATTCTTTGGTAAGAGCTGATCAAATTCAGCATATGGAATTACAAGATGGTGATATGAAGAAAGAAGATTCTGTTGATTATATGTTACCAATTATAGCAGATGGTGAAGCAGGATTTGGAGGACCATTAAATGTATTTGAATTGACTAAAAAATTTATAAGAGCTGGTGCAGCAGGTGTTCACTTTGAAGATCAGTTGGCTAGTGAAAAGAAGTGTGGCCACATGGGTGGTAAAGTTTTAGTTCCAACTGGAACTATGGTTAAAAATTTAAAATCAGCAAGACTTGCTGCAGATATAGCAGAAGTACCTTTGATTATTTTGGCTAGAACAGATGCTAATGCTGCAAAATTAATTACAAATGATTTTGATGAAAATGATAAACCATTTTTAACAGGTGAGAGATCTCCTGAAGGTTTCTTCTATGTAAAAGATGGAATTGAGCAAGCTATTTCAAGAGGACTTGCTTATGCACCTTATGCGGATTTGATTTGGTGTGAAACAGCAACACCAAATCTTGCTGAAGCTAAAAAATTTGCAGATGCAATACATGAAAAATTTCCTGGTAAATTGTTAGCATATAATTGTTCACCTTCATTTAATTGGAAAAAACATTTAAGCGATGATGAGATAGCTTCATTCCAACAAGAGATTGCTAAAATGGGTTATAAATTTCAATTTATCACATTAGCTGGATTTCATACTCAAAACATAGCTATATTTGAACTTGCAGAAAAATATAAAGCAGAAGGTATGACTGCTTATTCTAGAGTACAACAACAAGAATTTTCTAGAGAAAAAGATGGCTACACAAGTGTGAAGCATCAAAGAGAAGTTGGAACTTCGTATTTTGATGCAGTATCAAACACTATTAGTAGTGGAAAAAGTTCAACAACTGCAATGGCAGGTTCAACTGAATCTGAACAATTTTAAACAAAAATAGATTCCCTCTAGTTTTTTAATAGCCCTTAACTGGGCTATTTTTTCTTTGAAAACATAGAAATAATTGTTAATTATCAAAAATGAGTAATAAAAATTTTGGTTTTGGCACACAAATTAGAAAGTCTCCTTACTTCGACTCCACTGTTAAATGGGGTGCTACAGGATTTTCAGTTTATAATCATATGTATATTCCAAGGGATTTTGGCAGTCCTGAGCAAAATTTCTGGAACTTAATAGAAAAAGCTATTCTATGTGATGTGGCTGTTGAAAGACAGGTTGAGATTACTGGTCCTGATGCATACAGATTTACACAATTATTGACACCTAGAGATTTATCAAAGCTTGCTATTGGTCAATGCAAATATGTTTTAATTATAAATAATGAAGGTGGTATTTTAAATGATCCAGTTTTACTAAGACTAGCTGAAAACCATTTTTGGTTATCATTAGCTGACAGTGATGTTTTGTTATGGGCGCAAGGTGTAGCTGTTAATTCAAGCTTAAATGTACAAATTAAAGAACCAGATGTTTCTCCATTACAATTACAAGGCCCTACTTCTGGTGAAATAATGGTTAAACTTTTTGGAGAAAATATTAAAGATTTAAAATATTACTGGTTAAGAGAATATGATTTAGATGGAATTCCTTTAATTGTTTCAAGAACTGGCTGGTCAAGCGAACTTGGTTATGAAATATATTTAAGAGATGGCTCTAAAGGAAATGAACTATATGAAAAAATAATGTTAGCTGGAAAGGAACATGGTTTACAGCCAGGTCACACTTCATCAATTAGAAGAATTGAGGGTGGAATGCTATCATATCATGCTGATGCAGATATCAACACAAACCCATTTGAGCTAGGATTGGATCGTCTAATAAGTTTAGATAATGATATAAACTTTATAGGTAAAAATGCTTTACAAAAAATTAAGCAAATAGGGATTACAAGAAAACAAGTTGGTATCGAAATCGATTGTAAACCTTTAAAAGGACCAAATACTACCTTCTGGAAACTTTCAAAAGATAATATGGAAATTGGTAAAATTACATCTGCAGTTTATTCGCCAAGACTAAAAAAAAATATAGCTCTAGCTATGGTCTCAGTTGAGCAATCTGAATTAGGAAATAAATTTAAAGTATCTACAAACGAAGGTACATTTGGCTGCACTGTAGTTGAAAAACCTTTTTATGATCCTAAAAAAAAGATCGCGAGTAATTAAGATTTAATATTATATCCTTTTTTCAATAATACAGTCACTACCCCAATGCAGATGAATAAGAAAACTACCATTGAACTGATACTAATCCAGATATTAAAATCAGATACTCCATAAAAAGCAAATCTTAATCCATTAATTAAATAAACTACTGGATTAAAGTATGTAACTGTTTGCCAAAAAGGTGGCAACATATCTAGTGAATAAAGACTTCCTCCCAAAAATACCATTGGTGTAATAAATAATGTTGGGATGATAGACATTTGCTCAAAATTCGAGCTCATTAATCCTATTAAAAAACCAAACAATGCAAATGTGAAAGCAACGAGCATTAGTAAAAAAATAACTAAAAGTGGATATTTAACATCTACTTCAACAAAAAAATTAGCAGTAATAAAAATTACTACTCCAACAACTAATGTTTTGGTAGCTCCAGCCCCCACAAAAGCTAACACTATTTCTAATGTTGAAATTGGTGCTGCTAAAATTTCATAAATAGTTCCATTAAATTTAGGAAAAAATATTCCAAAAGAAGTATTAGTTATTGATTGAGTTAATAATGTTAGCATTAGTAACCCCGGAACTATATATGATCCATAACTAATTCCATCAATTTTTTCAACATAACCGCCTATGACAGATCCAAATACAATAAAATAAAGAGAGGTTGATAAAACTGGTGAAAGCAATGATTGCATCAAGGTTCTTCTAAATCTATCCATCTCATGAAGATAAATTGCTTTAAAGGCTGAGTAATTAAATTTCATTATTTTCCTTTACTAAACTAACAAATATTTTCTCTAAAGTACTTTGTTCAGTTTTTAAATCTTTTAATTTTAGCCCGGCATCTTTTATATCCTGTAATAAATTTGTAATTCCAGTTTGTTCTGCTTGAACATTGTAAGTGTAATCAATTGACATCTTATTAGGACCCAAGACTAAATTATATTTATCTAAACTGTCTGGAATTTTAGAAATTTCATCTTGAAGATCTACAGTTAATTTTTTATGTCCCATTTTTTTTAATAATTCTTTAGTTTCTTCAACAACTATTATTTCACCTTGATTGATAACTCCTACTCTATCCGCTATAGCTTCTGCTTCTTCAATATAATGTGTGGTTAAAATAATTGTAACTCCTGTAGCTCTTAACTCTTCAACAATTTTCCACATGTCTTGTCTTAACTCTACATCCACACCAGCAGTGGGTTCATCTAAAAATAAAATTGAGGGTTGATGAGATAAAGCTTTGGCAATCAAAACTCTTCGCTTCATTCCTCCTGATAATTGTCTTAATCTTTGATCCTTTTTATCCCAAAGACTTAATTGTCTTAAAATTTTTTCAATATGATTTGGATCAGGCTTTTTTCCATATAAGCCTCTTGAATATGAAACATTGTTAAAAACAGTTTCAAATTGTTCTAAAGTTAATTCTTGCGGAACTAAACCAATTCTAGATCTTGTTTCTCTATAATCGCTAATAATATCAAATTCGTCAACAGTGACTTTCCCAGAAGATGGTTTTACAATACCACAAATTATACTAATTAATGTAGTTTTACCGGCCCCATTAGGCCCAAGCATTGCAAAAATTTCACCTTTTTTAATATTTAAATTAACACTTTTAAGAGCATTAAATCCATTTGCATAAACTTTTGAGAGATTATCAATGATTATTTGGTTTTCTGACATGAGATGTAACAGTTATATAGAGGTTATCTATTGAATTTCAATAATAATAAAAGAAGTAATCTAAAGAGACCATTTTAAAATGGTCTCTATATAATTTTTGATTAACGTTTTTTTATCTCTAGAATTATGGCTGGAAGAAATGTCGCTACCATAAAAGACAAAAACAATAGAGATTGTAAAACAAATGGAGAAAACATTTCCTTAGACATTAATAATCCCACAAGTAAACTTTTTGAAAAATCTGGGAATGGAAATAATAAAAAACCACCAATTAATCCAATGACTATTGCAAAATAGGCAGTTTTTTCATTTAAACGTTTATTGTAAAAGCTGAAAAAAACGGTGTACACAAATGCACAACATAATAAATCAGCTAATAAAAATAAATACAAAATATCAAAACCCTTTGAAGCAATAAAAAATGAAACGAGAGATATAATTATAATAAAATATCTTGAAAGTTTTAAATAATCAGTTTTATTATTAAGATTAAATGTTGCTTTACCATCAACCACTAAAAGACTTGAAATTGCATTAACTAAAGTATCTACAGTTGAAATTGTAAGGGCTAGCCCAAGTATTATTATTAACAAAGATAAGGTTTGTGTTTGCTCTTTTAATAATAATGTAAAAAATCCTAAATCAGGTCTTTGACTTGGATCCACTGAAAAGGACACCATTCCAGTAAATCCCATAAAAAAAACTATAGGTATAATTATAAAAAAAGAAATTAATAAACTCTTTTTAAGAGTTTGATAATCTTTTGCAGCATAAACACGTTGCCAATTTCCTTGGTGAAATAAATTAGTTGCAGCTACTGCAATAAAAAAAGTTAATCCTGCTGTATAACTTGGGACATAAGAACTGCTAAGTAATTGAGGATTTTTTTGTTTTATAAATTCTAATGAATAACTGCTACCTGTATAGGATAAGATATAAGAAATTGAGATTAGCAACAAAAAAGTAATTACAATCATTTGAATGTTATCCGTAAATATTGATGCTCTTAAACCACCATACAAAGTGTAAGTAAGTGTCGCCATAAGTACAATTAATGCTGTAATCCATAGCTCAGTTCCTGATATATAATTTATCAGTACTGCAACAGCGGTAACTTCTGCACATAAGAATATAAACATATAAAATATAGTAATTAATAAAATTAGTTTAAATAAACTTTTTCCAAATTTTCTTCTCATAAATTCAATTAATGATGATCCTTTTGGAAACTCAGTTCTAATTTTTTTTCCTAAATAAATTAAAAAAATCATTGGAAAAGCTGTACCGAGTGCATAACCAATAACAGCTCCTAGTCCACCCCACGTAGCAGCGGCCGCAGGACCAAATAAAATCCATGCTCCTAATGCAGAAGCAATTAGACTTGTCGTTAATGAAAACAAACCAATATTTCTATTTGCTGTGAGATAATTATTGATCCCTTTAAATTTTTTAGAATGATAAAGACCTAGTACTGTAAATAATAGGCTTATAACTATAACTAACGATAACGATGTTGATTGACTTATAAGATATGTTTTATCCATTGTTCTCCCTTTCTGAATTACCGGACAGGTTCTTAGGGTTTATTCTCAGTCTGTTAAGACACCCCTTTCAAAATTAATATTACATTTTAGTAATTATTGATAGTTTTTTTTAGAAAAAATGTTTCTCAATCAAATAATACAAAGTAAAAATGATTAATGATGAACAAATAATGATAAAAACTCTCTCTTGATTGCTCATTACTGTTGGCTTTTGTGATTCATTATCTCAATCATGCATTGAGTAGCATATTCTCGCCATTCAGATGAGCTTTTTGTTTTAAGATTATCTAAATGATCACGATTACTTTTGATATCATTTTGATGTTTAAGTTTATCAGCACCATTAAGATTTTCCTCCATACTTGATAGATTTGTTTCCATCGCTTTTATCCATTCATTACCAAGTTCAACACATCTCTTATCATCTTTTTCATCACATATTTGTTTGAAAAAATTAAATATCACATCATCTGTTTTAATAGCGGTGTTCATTTTACTTATTACAAATACCAATTGAACCTGGGCCGCAAGTTTCGCCACCTGTCCATGTTGCACCAATCAAATTAGCACCATCAAAGTTAGTATTGGTAATATTAGATGAAGTAAAATTAGCTTCCATTAAATTTGCATTTTGAAAATTTGCTTCAATTAAAGTTGCTCCCATAAAATCAACTCTTGTTAAATTGGAGCCAGCAAAATTAGTTTTTTCAAAATTTGCTCCAATAGAAATTGTTTCATAAAGATTTGCTCTAACAAAGGTTGACTCAGGAAAAGTTCCAAACGATAAATTTGAATTCATCATTATACTTTTATCAAAATTGACCTGAATAAAACTTGCAAAAGATAAATTTGAATTTGGAAGATAGCTTCCTTGTAAATCTTGCGCATCTGAAAATCTACAGTTTGAATAATCAACTCCGTCTGTCAAAGGATCGTCACACGCTGCATTGCTATTTGTAAAAAAAAGTAAGCTTATTATGATTAAAAGAACATTTTTCATAATTAATGTTAACAAATTAAGATTAATTACACAAATATAAGAAAGTTAATTTTTATTATTGTTTTTTTTCCCAATTAAATCTTGGAAACGTCTCAAAAGCTCGAATAATGCTTTGTGACCAACTATCAGTAATTGAAGAATACTCAGGATCATTAATTTCAAACTTATTTTGATATATAGGTTGAATTAATCCTTTTTTATAAACAACAAAATCAATTGGAGGACCAACTCTCAAATCACTTTTAATAGTTGAGTCCATTGAAATTAGCGCGCAACGAGCAGCATCACCAAGTGTAATATCAGGCTTTAAAACTCTATCCAAAATTGGTTTTCCATAATTAATTTCACCAATAATAAGATAAGGCCTGGCTTCGGACGGTCTAATATAATTACCCTGAGGATATACAAGATAAATTTCTGATTTTTGATTTTTAATCTGACCACCAACGATATAGGATGATCCTAATTGTAAAACCTCTTCATTAATTCCTTGAGGTGATGAATGTTTTACTGTTAGGGATCCAATATAATTTGCAACTTCCTCTAATGTTTCACATGTATTTAAGCTTGTATCAGGATTACTAACTTCCAAATCTTTTTTAATAGAGCCAAAAACTGCTTGTGATGTTGCCAAATTTCCTGAAGTAACAATTACTAAATTTCTATCACCTACTGCATAATTTAACATTTTGGTGTATACGTTGATGTTATCAAGTCCAGCATTCGTTCTTGAGTCTGAAGCAAAGACCATCCCTTCATTAACATTTATTCCTATACAATAAGTCATTTTGAATTACTTATTATATGAATTTGTCATTAAAAAGAACATTTTAATATTTAATTGTATTTTATTTTCATGTTTTTTTAATCTTTTTATGATTTAATTGTAAATGCCTAAAATTTCATGGGATAATTACAAAGCTAATAATGTTTTTGATGAATATTTAACATCAAAAAATAAATTAAGGCCAGAAACCAAAAATATCTCAAATTTTATTGCCAAATATTCAAAACAAAAACTTTTAACAACAATTAAAAGTTCAGAAAACGCAATTAGTCAAAGAGGTATCACATTTAGAGTTTACTCAGAAAATAAGCCAGCCGATCATTACTGGCCACTTGATATTATTCCTAGAATTATTACAAAAAAAAATTGGTCTAAAGTTTCTAAAGGACTTATTCAAAGGGTAAAAGCTCTTAACTTGTTTATTCATGATGTCTATAACGAACAAAGAATTTTTAAAGAAAAAATCATCCCAAAAAAAGTGGTGTTTGACTCTGGAAATTTTAGAAAAGAATGTGTTGGAGTAAAACCACCTTTTAAAGTTTGGGCTAATATTTGTGGATCAGATCTTATAAGAGATATTGATGGTAATTTTTTAGTTCTAGAAGATAATTTAAGAGTTCCTTCTGGTGTTTCTTATATGCTTGAAAATAGGATGGTTATGAAAAGTGTTTTTCCTGAAATTTTTGCAAAACATAAAATAAGCCCTGTTGATGAATATTGTTCAAAACTTTATTCTTGTATGCGCTCTCTTTCAAAAAATAAAAATGATCCAAAATTAGCTATTCTTACACCAGGTATTTATAACTCCGCATATTTTGAACATGCATACCTTGCTCAACAAATGGGGGTCGAACTTGTTGAAGGGTCAGATCTGTTTGTTGAAAAAGATAAAGTATTTATGAAAACAGTCGGAGGCAAAGAACAATTACATTCACTTTACAGAAGAATTGATGATTTATTTTTAGATCCAAAAGTATTTAATAAAAAATCTTTGATTGGTGTGCCTGGTATTTTTAAAGCTTGGAAAAAAGGTAATATTAGCATTCTTAATGCTCCAGGCTCAGGTGTTGCTGATGATAAGGCTGTTTATAGCTATGTTCCTAAAATGATTAAGTTTTATTTAGATGAAGAGCCACTAATAGAACAAGTAGAAACATTTTTATGTCATAATAAAAAACATAGAGATTATGTGATTGAAAATATTTCAAAACTAGTAGTAAAACCAGCAAATGAATCTGGTGGTTATGGAATTTTAATGGGTCCTAAAGCGTCAAAAAAAGAATTAAGTGAATATGTTAAGAAAATTAAAAAAAACCCAAGAAATTATGTGGCTCAACCTCTTATAAATTTATCTACATCACCAACATTAATTAACAACCAACTTGATCCAAGACATATTGATTTAAGACCTTTTATTTTATCAGGATCAAATCATTACGTAACTCAAGGTGGTTTAACTAGGGTTGCTCTAAAAAAAGGAAGCATGATTGTAAATTCATCTCAAGGAGGTGGAAGTAAAGATACATGGATTATAGATAGTTAAATATGTTAAGTAGAAGAGCTAAATTAATTTTTTGGATGTCTCGTTATTTAGAGAGGTCAAATTTTACATCAAGATTACTTATTACAACTTGCGAGCTACAGCTTGATTTATCGCTCGAAAATGAAATTTCCTGGAAACCATTATTAACAGCAATGAGTCTTAATAAAGACTATTTAAAATTAAATAAGAAATATTCTGAAAAAAAAATAATTGAATTTTTTATTTCAAATAAAGAAAATAATTCATCAATTATTAATTCACTTAATTATTCTAAAGAAAATTCCTTAATTGTTAGAGATATTTTACCCGAACAATCGATTTTAAAGTTGAATGAACTACTTATCAAATTTAACAAAACTATTAACAGAAAAAACTCTAATAAAAAAAATCTAAAATTATTAAGCAACATAATTCAAGGATCACAAAATTTTATGTATTCAACAGACTTAGAAATGCAAAGAAATATTGATTATCAGTTTCTAGGATTAGGTCGTTTTATAGAAAGAACAGACATGTTAATTCGAATACTCCAATCACAAACATTAAGATCTAAACAACATAAAAAAGGATATGAGTATTTAACTTTAGAGTGGATCAATATCTTAAAATCAATTTCGGCATTTCAAGCTTATAGACAACATTCTAAAAAAGATATTTCTATATTAGATATTATTGAGTTTTTTTTAAAAACAAAAATTTTTCCAAGATCTATAAATTGGAATTTAAATCAAATTGAGAGAGCTATTTTTAGAATATCAAAAAAAAATGATCTGACAAAAAATATAAAAGAAATTCAAAGAGATGTGAATAATTTTAAAATTAAATCAGATGATTTAGATAATTTTTTATTATTTTTAGAAAAAATACAAAAAAAAATTGTTAATCTAGATAATTTAGTTCAAAAAAAATATTTTTCTTAAAATAGAAAAAACTAAGAGTTTAATTTTTCAATTTGTAATTCTGCATCTTTAATAGATTTATCATAATCAAGAGCCATTTGGTCAGCACTAACCACATCAACCTTTTCAATTCCAAAAAAATTTAATATAAACTTTAACCAAGGTGTTAAGAAATCTTCTTTACTATTTAGCTTTGTTCCTCCTGATGTAATAACTAAATAAGCACGTTTATTTTTCAACAAACCCTCTCTTCTTCCATCAGGTTTAAATCTAAAAGTTTCACCAACTCTGGCAGCTAAATCAGACCAAGCTTTTAAAGTAGCAGGAGGACCATAATTATAAATTGGGGCTGAAATTATTATTATATCACTCTCTTTTAATTCACTAACCAACTTATCAGATAGTTTAAACATTTTTTTATGTTCTTCAGTTTGATCTTTTTCATCAATTTTCATTCCAGACTCTGTCAAACCACTAACAAAAAGCATCTCGTCATCTAAATCACGATAAATAACCTCATCACCAGGTTTTTTAATTTTATCCAACACTTTTTTTGCTAATGCTCTTGAAGAAGAACCCTTTTTCCTTGCACTGGAATCAATTTGATAAATTTTCATTAAATAATCTTAACCGAAATTTTGCATAAAAGGAAAAATTTTAATTATATAGAAACCAACAGCTTGCAATTGATTTGTTAAAATTAATATTCCTGTAATTAAAAGAATAATTCCACCAATTTTAGATATTAAATTTATGTTTTTCTTAAAATTTTTTGAAAATAATAGAAATTTTTGAATTAAATAACCTGATAAAACAAAAGGTATTGCAAGACCGATGGAATAGAAGCTTAATAAAATAATAGCTTTCGACAAAGTTTCTTCAATAGAAGCTAAAGCTAATATTGATCCTAGAATTGGTCCAATACATGGTGTCCATCCAAAACCAAAAGCTAATCCTATTGTATAAGGAAATAAAATATTTTGTGATTTTTTTGCCTCAAATCTTTTCTCTAAATTCAGATAGCCAATGTTAATTAGCCCAATCAATTGTAAAGAAAAAATTATTATTACAATTCCTGCAATTATTCTTAAAGTTTCAGAATTTTGCAAAAGTGTTTGACCTAAAAAAGATGCTGATGCTCCTAAAATGATAAATACGGTTGAAAAACCAAAACAAAATAAAATTAAAGGTAGTATATTTATTTTTTTTGATTTTAAAATTTCCTGTAATGACTGACCAGAGATAAAAGAAACATACCCAGGTATCAAAGGTAAAACACAAGGAGATAAAAAACTAATAAGTCCAGCTCCAAAAGCTATTAACAATTCAATCATTTATCCTGTATTTTTCATGGCCGCAGATATTCCAGCTATAGATGTCATTAACGCATCATCTAGAAATTTTTTATCTAATTTTTTATATTTTTTATTATTAAGTTTATTCATAACATTAGCCTGCAATATATTTAACATTTCTGTATAATTATTTCTTATAAATAATGCTTTTCTAAATTCTTTTCTCTCTTTAATTACTTCTTTTGGGGTAATTTTATTGTGTAATTCAACTAATGCTTTGAATTGAAATCTCAATTTTTTACCAATTCTTCTTAATGCTTTGTCTGCTAAATTATTTTCATAAATAATTGAAATCTCTGGGTCTACTTTTGAAATAACCATGTCTAATATATCCATTGTTGAGATAAAATAGGGCCAGTTTTTTTCCATATCAGTTAATGTTTTGGAATATTTTTTAATTGATCCATATCTTAGTGCTTCAGTGGTTCCTAACCAAGCAGGTAACATTAATCGAATTTGAGTCCATGCAAAAACCCACGGGATAGCTCTTAGACCTTGAATATTATCAATATTTTTTCTTTTGGTAGGTCTTGATCCAATTGCAAGCTTACCAAGTGATTTGTGTGGAGTAACAGTTTTAAAATATCTAATAAAATCCTCACTTTGATTAAGGTTTTTTCTGTAAGCTGATGTTGAAATTTCTGACATTTTTTCAATTAGATTTCTCCAATTTTTTTTAGATTTTGGTGGAGGGTTTAATGAAGCATCCATTACAGCTCCTATATAACTACAAAGGTTATATTCTGCTAATGGCTTGTATCCGTACTTTTGTTGAATAACCTCTCCTTGATCAGTAATTCTAATTTTTCCATTAACAGTATTTGACGGTTGAGATTTTAGCGTTGCTTGAATGGGGCCACCACCTCTGCCTGCAGAACCGCCTCTACCATGAAAAAATACTAAGTCGATCTTGTATTTTTTTGCAAGGTTTCTAAGTTCTTCTTGAAGCTTATATTGATGCCAACTTGCAGATAATTTTCCTGCATCTTTACTAGAGTCTGAATAACCAATCATTACCTCTTGTTGGTTTTTAATAAGTTTTCGATACCATGGTAATTTAAAAAGGTTTTCCATTACACTTTTAGCATTTTTTAAATCATCCAAAGTTTCAAAAAGAGGTACAACTCTTAATAGTTCATTAGCTTGGGTTTGTTTTTGTAAAAAATAAACCGCTAAAATATCTGATGCCTTTGAAGTCATTGATATCACATAAGCACCGAGACATTGAGAAGGTTCATTTGATATTTGTTTAAAAGTATCCCAAACTTCTTTGTTTTCTTTATTTCTAATATTTAATTTTTTCAAAAAATATTTTTTTTGTTTAATTAAAGAATTAAGATAATTAATTTTTTTATCTTCACTAAAATCAGAAAAATTAATCTTAAATTTATTTTTTAATATTTCATTTAACAATTGGTCATGCCTAGATGACTCCTGTCTAATATCAAGTCTGGCTAAATTAATACCAAAGCATCTCACTCTTCTTATTAAATCTAACAAATCAGAATTAGCTATATACTGTGAATTATTTGAATTTAATGACTCTCTTATATCTCTGAGTGGTTTTAAAATTTCATTTTTATCTTTTAATAATTTACTTTCATCAAGTCGTTCATTTTTGTTTAAATGATTTTCAATTGCTTGATAAGTAGTCCTAATTTTATCTCTGATTGGTCTTAAATAAACCCTATAAGGTTCGAAAGTTTTGCCTGTTACTTTTCTAATTTTAGAAGAGCATTCTTTCATAGATAAATCTTGTATTAATTTAGTTAATTCTTTTTCATATAATTTTGCTGCTTGCCATCTAGAAAAAAGGATTGCTTTTTTTGTTACTTTAGCCGTGACATTTGGATTTCCATCTCTATCTCCCCCCATCCATGAGCCAAATTGAATGGGATTAAAACCTCTTGGCAAATCTTTTTTTAAATTTTTTCTAAAGATATCATTTAGTCTTTTATAAACTTTAGGAATTGTGTCCCATAAGCTATCTTCTATAACAGCTAACCCCCATTTTGCTTCATCCAATGGAGATGGCTTTGATCTTTTGAGCTCATCTGTTTTCCATATTATTGTGATTTGGGTATAGATTTGTCTGTCTATCTCTGTAATTTTTGTGGGATATCTTTTATATAAATGTCTTTGCTCCATTAAATCGATTAAATTTGCATATTTTTGAATCAATGTTCTTCTTTTAACTTCGGTTGGATGGGCAGTGAGAACAATGCCAATATTCAAATTTTTAGCTTGTTCATATACCTCATTATTTGAAATTTTTTTATTTTTAAAAAGCCCTTCAATTATTTCTTCAATAAATAAATTTTGATTTTTATTTTTAAAATAAGGATTGTTGTACTCATTAAGTTTTCTAGATGCATCAAGGGACTCAGCCAGATTCATTAAATTTAATATGTGTAAAAACGCTCTTGTAATTTTAAATGTTTGTTCAGGTGAAAATTTTTTAATTTTATTTGAAATCTTTAAAAAAACTTTATTCTTTTGTTTGTCCAATAACGTGTCTTTAGATAACAATCTAAGACTTTCTACTATTTTAAAAAATATTTCTCCTTCTTGATCCTTGATTACCTTACCAAGAATTGTACCTAAAAATCTAATATCCTCTCTTAAAAGTTTAGTTGGAATTCGTTCGTAATAAAGATCTCTTTTTTTCATTACTGAATATAAATTTTTTTTGTAAAATTCCTTTCATGTTAGTTTTTACACTAAAAAGGAATCCTGAGTATCTATATTTTAGCAAATCTGCTTTGCTCATACCTTTTGTGGCTGTAGTGATAAAAATTTCACTATTATTATGTCCTCCAAATGCACAATTTGTAATATTTTTTGCAGGCAAATTTATTTTATGTATTAATTTAGCATTTTTGTTAAATACCGAGACACAAGCACCATGAAAATGTGCAACCCAGAGATTTTTATATTTATCCAATGTCATGCCATCTGGAGAACCATCTTTTATTGAAAATCTCTTGAATATTTTTTTTCTAACAATGTTGTTCTTTTTATCAATTTTTATTTTATAGATTATTTTTTTTGAGCTATCAGTGTGGTAAAAATTATATTCATCAATAAATGCAGGCCCATTTGTAATTCTATAATTCTTATCCACTTTTATTAAATTCAAATCTTTATCTAATTTATAAAGTGAGCCTTTTTCAATTTTTCTTTCAAGATTGTCCATAGTACCAAACCATAAATTTCCTTTTGGATCAGTTTTACCATCATTAATTCTATTTAATTTTATATCTTTTTCTATTAAAATACTTTTAATAATTTTTTTGGTTTCAATATTTTGGATTCTTAATTCTCCCTGAAGACCTAAAATAAAAATATTACCTTTAACATGGGCCAAAAAACCAATTTCTTTATTAACTTTATATTTTTTCTTTTTATTATTTTTTATATTTAAAGAAAAAAAAATTTTCTTTTTAATATCTACAAAATAAATTGAGTTGTGCTCTTTAACCCATAAGGTTCCTTCACCCAATTTACATCTTAACTTCCAAAGTACTTCAGGCACTGTAGTTTTAATTTTATTCATTAATTTCAAATTCTTTAATAAAGTCATTATTTGGTGTTACGCCAATACCAGCATTGTCTGTAACGGCAGCCAATCCATCATTTTGTTTTACTTGATCTAATATTGAAAAATCCTCAGTTGGTAAATCTGTAATAAAAATATTCTTTTCTGTAGTATCAAACTCCAGCATTGCTTTTGATGGAAATAATCCTCCTGGCATATCAGGTTGAGCTGTTAATAAATGCAAATTAACTGCAATACTTACTGCTGATCCCCATACATGATTTATAACAGGAATAAAATTAGCTTGTGCTAGCGCTGATATTTTTAAATATTCTGTGATTCCACCTAAACCACAAACCTCTGGCTGAGCTATATCTATGCATTTGTTTTTTATTAATTCATTCCAACCATATTTTGTAAATTCTGCTTCTCCTCCAGCAATATTAGTATTTATTTTATGTTTTAATTCTTTATATCCCTCATAATCTTCAGGAGCTACAGGCTCCTCAAACCAAAATATATCAAGTTCATCCAACCCTCTTCCAACATATAATGCATCGTTTAAATTATAGGCATGATTGGCATCAACCATTAACTTAAAATCTATACCAATTTCTTCTCTAACCGCTTGAACTAATTTCAAGTCATCTTTTGGACCCAGTCCAACTTTCATTTTCATTGCTTTAAAGTTTTTGGATTTGATTTGTTTTGCTTCTTCCTTGAAAAGCTCAATCAATTCATTAACTGATTTATTTTGCAACATCATTCCATAACCATATACTGGTATTTGGTTATTACATTTGCCACCAATTAATTGATAAAGTGGCATATTTGTTTTTTTTCCTAAAATATCCCATAGAGCGATATCAACACCTGATAAAGCTTGGATTGGCATTCCTTTTTGACCACTATCCCTAAGTAAATTATATACTTTTTGCCAAATAAACTCTTTATTCATTGGATTTTCCCCAACGATTAAAGGCTGAATAACTTTTTCAACTATAAACTTATTAGCTAAAGCAATATTACCAGGTCCAAAACATTCTCCCCAACCTGAAATTCCTTCATCGGTTTGAACTTCAACGAGGTGAGTAGCTCTATGTTTATAGTACTGCTGTGAATAACCTAGCTCTTTATCTAACTCATATTTAAGCACATGACTTTTAATAGAAGTTATTTTCACAATTTATTATAAAGCAACTACTTTCGAGTTTTGCTCACCTAAATTTTCTATTGATAGTTTCATTGTGTCTCCTGCTTTTAAAAACTGCTGAGGCTTCATTCCCATACCAACACCAGGGGGAGTTCCAGTAGTTATTATATCGCCAGGTTGTAAAGACATAAATTTGCTCACATAGGAAACAATTACATTTACATTAAATATCATTGTACTTGTGTTACCAGTTTGCATTCTATTGCTATTGACATCTAAACTCATTTTTAAATTATTAATGTCAGATATTTCATCTTTTGTAACAAGGTATGGTCCAATAGGACCATAAGTATCATGAGATTTTCCTTTAACCCATTGACCCATTTTTTCTATTTGCCATTCTCTTTCACTTACATCATTAACTAAGCAATATCCTAAAATGTGATCTTGAGCTTTATCCTCTGAAATATGTTTTGCTTCTTTACCGATTATAATTCCAAGCTCAACTTCCCAATCTAATTTCTTTGATCCATTTACAATTTCAACATCATCGTTTGGACCAGCTATACAACTAGTTGCTTTCATAAACATTATAGGTTCAGATGGAACTTCCGCACCAGTTTCAGCAGCATGATCAGAATAATTAAGACCAATAGCTACAAATTTACCTGGTTTTGTTATACACGAACCAATTCTTTCACTTGAAGACAGTTCTGGTAATGAAGATAAATCTACATTTTGTAATTTTGATATAGTCTCAAAATTCACGTGATCAGGGTTTAAATCCCCAATATGTGAACTAATATCCCTAATTTTACCTTCTTTATCTAATGCTGCTGGTTTTTCACTTCCTTTTTGCCCTACTCTTAATAATTTCATAATTTTCCTTTTTTTTATTAATTAAATTGAAATTCCACCATCCACTGAAATTGTTGTTCCAGTTGTAAATGTTGCATCATCACCTGCTAGATAAACAGCTACAGCAGCAATTTCTTCTGCTGTCCCTAATCTTCCCATAGGTTGTCTAGCTATAAAATCTTTTTTTGCTTGAACTGGATCTGGGCTTTGATTTACTCTGTCTTGCCACGATGGTGAAAATACTGTTCCAGGTGCAATTGAATTACATCTTATATTTTGTTTCACAAAGTCTGCTGCTATTGATTTAGTCAAACCAATAACCGCTCCTTTTGTAGTTCCGTAAACAAATCTATTTGGAAATCCCTTTAAACTTGAAGCGCATGATGAAACGTTAATTATACTTCCACCATTTTGTTTAACCATTAAAGGCAAAATTGCTTTACACATTTGATACATAGATTTGACATTTACATCAAAAGAAAAATTCCAATCTTTATCCTCACATTCAAGAATGCTACCATGATGAACAAATCCTACTGCATTAAATAAAACATCAACTTTATCCAAACTTTTTACAAATTCTAAAATCGCATTATTATCTGTTGAGTCAAGCGTTTGAACATTAATATTAGGATACTCTTTATTTAAATCAGCAAGGGTTTTGTCGTTTAAATCTGTTGCGGTAACATTTGCTCCTTCATTATGAAATGCAATAGCAGTAGCTTTTCCAATTCCTTGACCTGCTGCAGTTACTACAATTTTTTTACCTTCTAATCTTCTGCTCATTTTTTATTTATCCTTTCAATTTCTTTATATAGAGAACTATGATCTGTTTCTCCATGGCCATTTTCAACAAGAGTTTTATACATTTCTTTCACTAAATTTGAAATAGGTAAATGTGTGTTAAAACTATTTGCGCACTCTAAGATATTATTCATGTCTTTAAGATGAACTGAAGTTTTTCCTTTTGGAGTAAAATCTTTATCAATCATTCTTTTTCCATGTGTTTGTAGTATTTTACTATCAGCCCAACCACCAGATAACGCTTTAATCATTTTATTTGGATTTGCTCCTGCTTTTTCACAAAGAGTTACAGCCTCTGCAACCGCTCCTATAGTTAGACCAACAATAACTTGATTTGCTAATTTGGAAACTTGTCCACTTCCTGAAGGTCCAACTAACGTTGGATTACCCATAGTTTTAAAAACTTCAATTGCCTCATCAAAAACTATTTGCTCACCACCCACCATAATTGCTAATGAAGCTTCTTCTGCACCAATAGTTCCGCCTGACACAGGGGCATCTAAATAATTTATATTTTTTGATTTTAAGTTATTATAATGTTTTGTTGCAGTAGTTGGTTTTACCGAGCTCATATCAATGACTGTTGAGCCTGACTTTAAATTATCTAAAAAATTGGAGCTACTCATGACGTCATCTATTGCTGTGTCGTCAGTTAACATTGTGATTACAATATCACTATCTCTTACAACGTCATTAATAGTTGATGCGATTTCTGCACCTAACACTTTTAGTGGTTCTGTTTTGTTTATTGATCTATTAAATGCCTTTAAATTATATCCAGCTTTAAGTATATTTTGAGCCATTGGTAGACCCATTAGGCCTATACCTATAAAACCAATCTTTTTCATTATTTGGGCTTAAACTCGTGGAAATTTTGCGTAGTAAATTCTGGAAAGAACATTACACACGCTAAAACAATTAGTTGAATTAAAATGAATGGACCAAATCCTCTAAAAATATCTGTCAATGATATGTGTGGAGGAGTAACTGATTTTAAATAAAATGCTGCAGGACCAAATGGTGGGCTTAAAAATGAAACTTGCATATTTACACAAAATAAAATCCCAAACCAAATAGGATCAAAACCAAGAGCTAAAACTATTGGCAAAAATACAGGCATTGCTAATAAAACAATTCCAACCCAATCCATAAACGCACCTAATATTAAGAACATTATTTGCATCATAAAAATTAAGTACATTGGTTTTAAATCATAACCTAAAATTAACTCAGCAACGTATGTTGGGCCACCTGCTAACGAGTAAGCTCCAGCTAAAGTTGTTGCGCCAAATGTAATTGTTAAAATTGTTCCAGATGCTTTAAAAGTTCTAACTAAGGCATCTCTAAATAAAAACCATGTTAATTCTTTTCTAAAGAAAATTATAATCAATGTAGCAACAACACCCATACCTGCTGCTTCAGTAATTCCAGTGATACCAGAATAAATTGAACCCAAAACAATTACCACTATAGCAATTGGAGGAAGCAGACCTGGAAGGTATGACATCTTTTCTTTAAAAGTTAAAGCTGGTTCATCACTTATCGGCGCAAGATGAGGCTGAAGTCTTGTTCTAACAAGAATATAAGTAATAATTAAACCTGAAATCATTAATCCAGGAACTATTGCTTCTTGAAACAACATTGTAATAGAAGTTTGAGTTGTTAATCCATAAATAATTAAAACAATGGATGGCGGTATCATTGTTCCTAAAGATCCAGATGCACAAATAATACCAATGGACATATCTTGATCATATTTAAGTCTCAACATTTGAGGAAGCGCAATCAATCCTAGTAAAACTATTTCTCCTCCAATAATTCCACTCATAGCTGCCATGATTGTTGCCATTATTGCTGTTACAACACCTACTCCACCTCTAGTTTTTCTAAGCCAAGCATTTAAAGCATCATAAAGGTCTCTCGCTATGTTAGAGCGTTCAAGCAAGGAAGCCATAAATATAAATAAAGGAACAGATAAAAATGAATAAGTTACTACAAGCGAATAATATCTTGAAAGTAAAATTCCAAGTGCATGCTCACCAATATTTGCAAATACCACTACGGCAGCCATAAAACCAGAGGCAAAGCCAAGTGGAACACCTATTGAGATAAGTGCAAGTAAGCCAAATATAACTATTAATGAAAGTGCTCCTATTTCCATATTATTTCAAATCTTTAGATGGGTCGTATTGTTTTTCTTTTGGATTTTTCCAATCCACTATTAAGTTATTTACTGATTGAACCGCAATAAGAAACACACAAATCAGTGTAAGTGGTTTCATGGTAGCAGGTATAGGAGGATCCCAAAAAGTTGCAAATCTTTCCCATGTTACAAATGATCTATGCGCGTCTTCCCAACCTCCATAAATGACAGCAGCAGCAAATATGACTATTACTAATGTGCTTATTAAATCAAAAATCCTTTGAGTTGGTCTTTCTACATAATCATAAAGCATCACAATTCTAATATGACTTCTAAGTCTTGTTGCATATATCCCACCAACTAAGTAAATAACCCCTGCTAACCATAAGCATAGTTCATTTACCCACATAGTTGGTTTTTCCATAATATATCTCATAAAAATTTCGTACATCATCACAATTACAATGACTGGTATTAAATATTTAATTGTATGACTTATGAATAAAGTAATTCTATCTATCCAATTGATTGGAAAATCATCTTTGCTTGCAACTTTTTCTGTTTGTTCTTGTAAGGACTTATCAAGCATAATTTTTTAAATTTTGAAAAAGAAGGGCCCTTTCAGGCCCTTCAAGATTTTTCTGTATGCCTATAATTATAGGATACCGTTAGCTTTCATGTAAGCTTTGTGCATTTCTATAAGTTGAGCAGCCTCAGGAGATTTTGTCTTCCAAGTTTCCCAAGCTTTTAATGCAGATGCTCTGAACTTAGCTCTCTCTGATGGAGCCCAGTCATGAAGAGTAACACCCATACCTGCTAATTGTTTAACAGCTTCAGCATTTTTTCTCTCAACTAAGCTAGTGATAGTTCTACCAGCAATTTCTATTCCGGCTTTCATAGCACCTCTTTCATGAGCTTTTAACTTTTTCCAAACTTTAGAATTACAAGCTAAGTGGTCAGCTGGCATAGAGTGGAAACCAGGATATGTAGCATATTTATTTTGCTCATAGTGTCCACCTGCAGTGTTAGTTGCTAAACTAGAATAGTCAGCACCATCAATTAGACCGGTTTGTAAAGCAGTTGGAACTTCACCAAAATCCATTACGATTGGTTTAGCACCTAACTCAGCAAAGATCATACTTTCCATTCCTGGAGGTGATCTAAATTTAAAGTCTTTAATAGATGCAACATCTGGAATTGGAACACTTGAAATAAGTGACTCATGTCCAGGTATCCACCAACCAATAAGTGTCATTCCATACTTATTGTATAATGCATCAACCGCATCTTGAGCACCAGGGTACTTTAAGAAATCATATTGTTGATAAGGGTTATCGTATCCACCCATTACATCACCTGCAAATTGAAACGCAGCATTTTTACCAGTTTGGTAACCAGCACCCGTCATATCACAGTCAATAATTCCAGTTTGTGCAGAGTTAAATACTTCTGCAGATTTTCCTGAAACTGATGATGAATAAAACATTTCTACTTTTAAGCTTCCACCAGAAAACATTTCTACGTTTTTAGCGAATTGAGCTGCAACTTCACCATTTGGCGAATTAGCAGTAAAGTGAGTTTCAATCTTTAGTGTTTTTGCATTTGCAGAACCAAATAAAGCAACTGAAACAACAGCTACCGCAGCTATAGTTTTTGATATTAATTTTAACATTATCTTCCTCTCGGTTATGTTTTTAATAATAGGACTAAATCATATTTAATTAAAAATTACAAATTAATCAAAATAATTTGTGTATAGAAATTATATATATTTATTAAATAAACAACTTTAAGTTGTGTTAGACTACTTCTGAGATCAGTGGTTTATTTTCAAAGAAACAAAAAATATTATCAACTGCCATCATGCTCATTGCTAAACGAGTTTCATGAGTAGCACTACCAACATGAGGTAACACAAAACAATTATCTAGCTTCATGTATCTTGCATCTAAATTAGGTTCATTATTAAAAACATCCAAGCCAGCAGCATAAATTTTATTGTTCTGTAGAGCCTCTATTAAAGCATCATCATCAATAGTTGAGCCTCTTGAAGTATTAATCACTACAGCATGCTTTGGTAGCAAATTAATTGTTGCTTTATTTAAAATATGTTTGGTCTCAGCTGTTGCTGGTGTATGAATACTGACAAAATCACATTCAGGCATCATAGATTCTATATCTGAAAAATATTTTGCTCCATCTTCTAGATCAGAAGAAAGTTTGTTTCTATTATAATAAATAATTTTCATTCCAAACGCCTTGGCGCACTTTGCAGCCATTCTTCCTATTCGACCCATTCCAATTATACCAAGTGTTTTTCCTGTAACTGAATTTCCTATCATAAATTTTGTTAAATCAGGTTTTTGATCTTTCCATGTTCCAGATCTTACCAAATTATATGCTTCACCAATTCTTCTTGAAGCAGCTAAAATTAAAAGAATTGTCGTTTCAGCAACAGCTTCGTTTAATACATTTGGAGTATTGGTAACTTTAATATTTTTATCCTCAGCAGATTTAATCGAAATATTATCATAACCTACTCCCACCTGAGCAATAATTTTTAACTTTCCATTTAAATCTTTAAAAAACTCTTCTCCAATTTTATCAAAACCAGTTGATATAAATCCATCATACTCATTAGCCATCTTAATAAGTTCATTGTTTGGAATTGGTTCATCTTTTGAATTAAGCGTTACATCAAAATCTTTTTTTAATTTTTCTTCAGCTATATCTGATAATTTTCTTGTAACTAATATTTTTGGTTTCATATTAATGTGAGTTTCTTGGTGTGCCTTTTTTAGTAGCAATATCTAGATATAGAGATCTGGATTTAATGCAAGCACCATCTTCAAGTTGTCCGACTGTATTTCTAAAAATTTCTTGCCATGGAGTTTGGTTGTCAATTTTAAGAAGTTTCTTTTTCTTTCTTCTTATTTTAAATTCAGCTTGAGAAATTAATAAATCAACTCTTCTTTTATTTAAATCTATAGTCATCTTGTCTCCAGTTTTAACTATCGCTAAATCACCCCCTACAGCAGATTCTGGTGAAACATGAAGGATAGATGGGCTTTCTGAAGTACCACTTTGCCTTCCGTCTCCAAGCGTCGGTAATGCATTAATCCCTTTTTTTAGTAACTTATCTGGTGGTTGCATATTAACAACTTCTGCAGCACCAGGATAACCAACTGGTCCACAGCCTCTAATTATTAAAATTGATTTTTCATCTATCTTTAATTTTTTACTATTTATTCTTTTGTGATAATCCTCTGGTCCTTCAAACACTACTGCTTTACCTGTAAAAACATTTGGTTTTTTAGGGTCTGATAAAAATCTTTCTCTAAATTCTTGGCTAATTACCGAAGTTTTCATTACGGCTGTAGAAAAAAAATTACTTTTCATAACCAAAAATCCTGCTTTTTCTGTTAAGCATTCTTTGAAAGTTTTGATTACACTTCTGTCAACATCTATTTTTCTTTTTAAATTTTGACCAACATTTTTTCCTGATACCGTCATTATATTGGTATGAATTTTTTTATGTTTCATCAATTCTTTCATAATAGCGGGAATTCCACCAGCTCTATAAAAACTTTCCATTAAATATTCACCAGCTGGCTGACAATTGGCAAGCAATGGAATTGCATGTCCTAATTTTTGCCAATTAGATAAATCAAATTTAATTCCCATGTGTTTTGCAATAGCAATTAAATGCGTTGTACAATTACTTGATGCACCTATTGCACTCGCAACCACCACTGCATTTTCAAATGCTTTACGTGTCATAATTTTTGATGGTTTTAAATCTTCATGAACCATACCAACAATTCTTTTTCCAGTTTCAAAAGAAATTTGTTCTCTTTCTCTGTAAGGTGCAGGTATAACTGCACATCCTGTTAAAGACATTCCTAAAGCTTCGGCAACTGAATTCATAGAAGAAGCTGTTCCCATTGTATTGCAATGACCAATGCTTGGAGCAGAAGCGGATACCATATCCATAAACTCATCATAATTAATTTTTCCTTTTGACAACAATCTTCTTGCTTCCCATATAACAGTCCCTGATCCAGATAACTTACCTTTGTAAACACCATCTAACATTGGTCCACCTGATAAAACAATTGCTGGAATGTTTACAGTTGCTGCTGCCATTAAAGCTGCTGGAGTAGTCTTGTCACAACCTGTTGTTAAAATTACTCCATCTATTGGATATCCATAAAGTACCTCAACCAAAGAAAGATAAGATAAATTTCTATCTAACATTGCAGTTGGTCTTTTTCCCGTTTCTTGAATTGGATGTGTGGGAAATTCCATTGGAATACCGCCTGCTCTTCTTATTCCATCCTTTATTCTTTTACTTAAAGACTGAAAATGTCTATTGCATGGTGTTAAATCACTTCCCGATTGAGCTATACCAATGATAGGGTTGCCTGATTGAAGTTCCTTTCTTGTTAAACCATAATTGAGATAACGCTCTAGATATATAGCAGTTTGCTCAGGATCTTTTGGGTTATCAAACCACTGCTGACTTCTTAAATTCTTTTTTTTCATAGTAACAATGTAATAAAATTATTATGGCTTGTTTAAAGTAATATTTATATAATAAAACTGTGAATAATCTAATAGTTTTAAACCAAAATGACAATGTTGGTGTAAGTCAATTTATAATTCCTGAAAAAACTAAAATAGAAGGGCATGATATTAGCACAATAGATCCAATTCCATTTGGTCACAAAGTTTGCTTAAAATCTATAAATAAAGGTGACCCAATAATAAAATATGATCAAATAATCGGTTTTGCTTTAGACAACATAAGACCGGGTGAGCATGTTCATTCACATAATCTAGAATTTAGAGAATTTAAGAGAGATTTTAAAGTAACTAATAAAAAGAATATTATTAATGAAAAAGCAGATACTTTTTTTAATGGCATCTTAAGAGATAATGGTGATGTAGCCACTAGAAATTATATTGGAATTGTAAGTACTGTTAATTGTTCTGCAACAGTGACTAAAATGATTGTAGAAAGAATTAAATATTCCAATATTTTAAAAGATTATCCAAACATTGATGGCATAGTTCCTATTACTCATTCTACTGGATGTGGAATGAATATAGAAAGTGAAGGTATGCAAATCTTTCAAAGAACAATTGATGGATTTAAAAATCATCCAAACTTTTCACATGTTTTTGTAATAGGTTTAGGATGTGAGTGTGCCCAAGTAAGTTTGTTTGATGAGTCATTAAAAAAACATAACAGAATTCACTTCTTAACTATTCAAGATGAAGGTGGGACAAAAAAGATCGTAGAAAAAGTATTATCTCAAATTAAAAATTTGCTGACTGAAGCAAATAAAGTTGAAAGAAAATCTCAATCAGTAAATCATTTAACGCTCGCTTTGCAATGTGGGGGATCTGATGGATATTCAGGAATTACTGCAAATCCTGCACTAGGTGTTGCTGCAGATCTTTTAGTTAAAAAAGGCGGGAGCTCAATATTATCTGAAACACCTGAAATATATGGAGCTGAACACTTGCTGATTAATAGAGCTAACTCACAGGAGACAGCAGATAAATTAATAAAAAGAATTGAATGGTGGAAAAATTATACCTCAATTAATAATAGTTCGATGGATAACAATCCTGCGCCAGGAAATAAAAAAGGAGGTTTGACTACAATTTTAGAAAAATCTTTAGGAGCAGTTGCTAAAGGAGGCAACTCCATACTTCAAGATGTTTTGATGTATGCAGAACCTCTAAAAAATAGAGGTTTTAACTTTATGGATTCTCCTGGCTATGATCCTGTATCCGTAACAGGTCAAGTAGCATCAGGAGCAAATGTAATTTGTTTTACAACAGGTAGAGGTTCATGTTTTGGATGTAAACCAGTTCCAAGTTTAAAACTCTCAACTAATTCAGCCATGTATGAAAAAATGTCAGAAGATATGGACATCAACTGTGGAACAATTGCTGAAGGTGAAGAAAAAATAGAAGAAGTAGGACAAAAAATATTTGAATTAATAGTAAACACAGCATCAGGAAATAAATCAAAAAGTGAGATCAACGGCTACGGTGACGAGGAATTTAATCCTTGGCAAGTAGGCGTGGTAATGTAATAGAGATCTTCATTGTGCCTCAACAAAACCCTTTATTTAACGTAATTTTATTAGCTGCTGGTGGATTTTTTATGTTTGTTTGTATGGATTCTACAGCAAAATATTTAGGTACCGTGATGCCTGTTACTCAAGCAATTTGGGGAAGATTTTTTTTTCACTTAGTGTCTCTAATCATATTTTTTTTAATTTTTAAACCAAAAGTAAATTTGAAAAAAAATTTTAAACTTCAAATAATAAGATCCTTATTGATGGTGACTGCCACAACATTCATGTTTTATTCTTTACAGAAATTTGACTTAGTAGATATATACGTTGTTTTCTTTTCTGCACCTTTAATAGTTTCGTTACTATCTGCATATTTTTTAAAAGATATCTTATCTTTTAAGGGAATAATATTAATGCTTCTAAGTTTTGGTTCGATTATCTACTCATTAGGACCAAGTATGAAAATATTTAGTTTAGACTTAATTTTTCCTATTGTGCCTCCGATTTGCTGGGCTCTTTATCAATTTTTTACAAAAGTTGTATCTTCTGATAACGAACCTTTTGCATCAATTTTTTATACATCAATTTTAGGAGCAATTATTTTTAGTATTTTTATATCTTTTAATTGGGTGCCTTTAGAAAAAAATATTTATTGGCTTTATTTAGTATTACTGGGTACCGCAGGATTTGTAAGTCATTCATTAATAATTTATGCAATACAATTATCTAACTTATCATTTGTTACAAATTTTCAATATTCACAATTAATTTGGTCTACAATTGTAAATTTCCTTATTTTTGGTGTACCTTTTGACTATAATAAAATTGTAGGTGTAATTGGAATTATTATATTTGGGCTGTTATTTATTCGTACAGAAGGCGATAAGGATAAAGTTAAAGTCTAATTTTTTTTCCAAACTTTGCACTTTTTGTAATTGCTGCAAAAATTTTAAGTGAAACCAAACCATCATTACCATTAACTTTTGGGTGAATTTTTTTACTTACTACATCAGCGAAATGGTTTATTTGGTTAATAAGTGTATTATCATCTTTTTTGTTAATATCTTCTTTTACTAATATCTTTTTCCACCAACTTCTTTCTTTTTTGTAAAACCAATTTTTTAAATTTGGGAATTGTAAAGATCCTTTAGTTCCACCAATCATATAAGCTGACTGATTAGTTATTGGATAGACAGGATTTTCACCTGCAGTTAGTTCATAGCTCCATGGAGCAACAATAGTATCAGAAATATTAAGAGTGCATAATGCACCAGATTTAAAAACTAAACTAACTGTTGCTGTATCTTCTACTTTAAATTTTCTATTTTTATTTGTGGTAAAGGCTTGAACATATTGAATTGGACCCAACAGATAACAAATCATATCAATATCATGGACAAGATTAATCCCTAAAGGACCCCCGCCTTTACTTGTTCTCCATTTTTCTTTGTAATATTCTTTATGTTTATAAAGCCAGCACAAAACATTTGCAGATACAATTTTGCCCAATTTTCCAGAAGAAATAATGTCTTTTACTTTAGATACAATTGAATTGTGTCTTCGATGATATCCTATCAATAAGGGTGTTTTGTTCTTTTTTGAACTATCAATAATCTTCTTGGCAGATTTAATATTATCTGAGATTGGTTTTTCTAACAAAACAGGTATTTTTTTTTTCAAGAAACTAACTGTATGTTTTTCATGTAGTTGATTAGGTGTTGAAACAATTACGGCATCTAAATTTTTAGATTTTAAAACTTCTTCAACATTAGCGTAAAGAGGAATTTTAAATTTTTTAGATAGGTTGGTTGCGTTTTTACTAATATCAACAATTGAGTGCAGTTTTGCTTTTTTTGATTTTGATATAGCTTTAATATGCTGAAGACCCATTAAACCAGTACCAACGATAGATATATTAATTTTTTTTTTCATGTTCTTAACTAACTTTAATTTTTGTAAAATGTTTATACAGTTTATTTGGTTTTATTAAAGTACTTGGAAAATTTTTTCTATTTGGAGTATCTGGATAATATTGAGTCTCAAGACAAATCCCCTGGTAAGGAAATAATTTTTTTTTATATTTAAGACTTTGACTTGTGTATAATTGGACACCAGGTAAACTTGAATAAATATCAAGTTTAATTTTACTATAATCATTTTTTAATGATGCTACGAAATTATTATGGTTTTTATTAACACAAAATGTCAAATCAAAACCAGACTGATTAATTGTATTAGAAATTTTTTTAATAGTATTGTTAGTAATTAATTTAATTTTCTCCCCCAAATTTTCATAATATTTAAAATTATTAATTGTATTCTTGGTTCTTTTTATTTTTCCAGTTGGTATCAATTTTTTATTTACCACCAGATACTTATCTGAATTTATTTTTAATTTATGATTAAAAATATTATTATTTTTTTTATAATTAAGATTCCAGTAACTATGATTAGTTAAATTAACATGTGTAAATTGATCTGAGATATATTCATATCTAATATTTAAAATTTTATCGTTAAGTTCGTATATACATTTGATATCTAAATTACCTGGAAATCCTTGATCTAAATGTTTGGATTTAAGCTGATAAACAATCTTGTTTTTAGTTTGATTAATTTTTTTCCAAACAAATCTATCAAAACCCTTTTTCCCTCCATGAAGAGTATTAATTCCTTCGTTTTTATTTAAATAATATTTTTGTTTATCGATTTGAAACTTTGAACCAGCAATTCTACCTGCAAATCTTCCACATGTTGCTCCTACATACAAGCTTTTGTATTTGTAACCGCTTATTGAGCCTAAATTTAAAATTAAATTAGTTTTTTTTTTCTTATGAAAAACTTCATAAACAGTAGCGCCAAGATTGATTGTTTTTACTCTTAAAAATTTATTTTCAATGACAGAACTTTTTATTTTCACTCAGCTATTATAGCCAACCTTTGTCCACAATATAAGATTGATTAGTACAACCCGAAGACTGTTCTGATGAAAAAAACAATACTGCTTGAGCAAGCTCGTGGGGCATTAATTTTTCTTTTAAACACTGCCTTTTCATCAGCTCCTTTTCAGACTCATCATTCAACCACAAATCTATCTGTCTCTGTGTCATTACCCATCCAGGTACAACAGAATTAACTCTAATATTAAATTCTCCTAAATCTCTTGCAAAAGATCTTGATAAACCAACTACTCCTGACTTTGCTGCTGTATAGGCGGCCATACCTCCCTGACCCACCATCCATGATGTTGACCCCATATTAATGATTGCCCCACCACCATTGTCTATCATTGATTTTTTAACGGATTGGACCGTGAAGAAAAAATGTCTTAAATTTACATTTATTCTTTCATTCCAATATTCTTCAGTTACATCATCAATTTTATGTCTAGTATCATTAGCAGCGTTATTAATCAAAATATCTATCGGTCCCTTATTACTAATAATGTCAGCTATAGTCTTTTGAAGTTCTTTGATATTTAGAAGGTCACATTTAATAAATGTTGGTAAACTATAATTCTTATTTTTTATATCTTCAATTAATTTTTTTGATTCATCTTCATTAATATCTATAAAATAAACTTCAGATCCTTGCTCACAAAAATGTTCAACAATTGACGCTCCTATCCCTGATCCTCCACCTGTTACAAATACTCTTTTATTTTCTAAATCATAATATTTTACTTTCATTATAATTCCAATTCTTTGGCTAGATCACCAATTTTTGCACCACCCGCCATCAATCTTTTTACTTCTTCATTACCAAGTTCTGAAGACAATCCTGAACCAATTACTTCTCCCAAACTTAAAAAAGTAAATCGATCAGCTATAAGTCGTGCATGAATTTCATTGTGTGTAATAAGTATAATTGCAATGTTTCCTAAACTTTGAACTTTTTTTATTGTTTTTAAAACTTCCATTTGCTGCTTTTGACCCAGTGCTGATGTAGGTTCATCTAATATTAGTATCTTCGCACCAAAGTAAATTGCTCTTGCAATAGCCAAAGTTTGTCTTTGTCCACCTGACATTGTTCCAACTGGTTGATTGGGGTTTGAAATATTAATTCCAATTTTAGACATTTCTTCAGTTGTTATTTTGTCCATCTCATCCATTTGCATCAAACCAAATGCGCCAGGTCCTTTTGTTAATTCACGGCCAAGAAAAAAATTTCTTGTAACTGAAGTTAAGGCATTGAGAGCTAAATCCTGATAAACTGTACCAATGCCTGCATCAGATGCTTGACGTGGTGAAGTAAAGTTAACTATTTCTCCATCTACTTTTATTTCTCCACTTGTCATTGGGTGAACTCCAGATAACACTTTAATCAAAGTTGATTTTCCGGCACCATTGTCACCTAAAAGAGCGTGAACTTCACCCGGATAAACATCTAATGAAACACCATTTAAAGCAGTAAATGCTCCAAATTTTTTAACTAAATTTTTTATTTCAATTAATGGTTTTTTATCCATTAGATATTTCCCATAATTCGTTTCCTAATGTTCTCATTTGTAAAGGCAGCAGTAACAAGAACTGCTCCAAGGAACACTCTATAAAAAGATCCATCAATTCCAGGAATATAAAAGAAGGCCTCTTTTGCTATTCCAAAAATAATCGTACCCAGGATAATTCCACCTATTGTTCCAAAACCTCCTGTTAGCACAACACCGCCTATAACTGCTGCAGCAATTGCTTCTAATTCTTTTAAATTACCTTTAGCTGTATCCGCAGTATTAACTTCAAATACTTGACATGCAGCAAACATAGTTGCACAAAATGCAGTATTCACAAATAATGCAATCTTAACTTTATTTGTTGGCACACCATTAGCTTTTGCGGCATTAAGATTTCCTCCAGTTGAATAAATCCAGTTACCTGCTTGAGTTTTGCTCAAAATAAAATAACAAATAAAAGCAATAAGTCCCCAAATCATTAAAGCAGAATACATTCCTTTAGCAAAAATATTTCCAAAGTTATTTACATTCCAGTCTACTGTAAAATACAACCAATTAAAAACTGGTTCCATAATGTCACCTCCAAAAAAGTTAGCCACTGGTCTTGCAGTAACTATGGTGTCGATGTAAGCTTTTGCTATATCTATATCAGTGACCACTTTTGCCGTAACTGCAGGAACATCAACTCCAGCTTCAATTTTCTTTGTCAAAATTTCTACCATTGACTCATTGCCAGATTTTTTTGCCCCAGCTAAAGATTTTTCTAGGGTTTGAATCATTTTTTCTGAATTTATGTCAGTTTTTAAAGCTGCAACTTTTTCATTGATATATGTTAGTCGTTCAGTTAATTTTGCAACCGTGCCAGCAGGCACAGTGCTAAGAATTTCTAATAATTGGTCGTTTGGTAAAGCTTTAGCCGCATCTCTTTCCATTTCTCCAAGACCTGGTACATTTATAATATTTTTGATATCTGGTAAGTCTGTAACAGTTGTTGATCCAGCAGTTTGATCAGGAGCTCTATTAAATGCTCTATATGATACTTCTGTTAAACCTCGTAAAAAGAAAAGTCCACCTAGTGTAACAATGAAAGAAGATATACCACTTTTAACAATTACCCACCCTTGGATCCATCCAAAGGATAGAGTCATACATAACGTAATTAATATTGCTAATAATGGTGAGACATCTCTAATTTCAAATAATTGAACCCCCTCAAAATGAAAACCTCCTACAAAAGATACATAAGGAATAACAACAGCAAAACCCCATTTTAGTATCATTGCCATACAACCACCAGCAAAACCAATCATTGAGCCAACTGAAAGATCAAATTCACCTGCAATAATTAACATCCCAGCAGCAAGTGCTACGATCCCTAATTGAGCAATTACCCTAAAATTATTTCTAATTCCTAAGGCGTTAAATCCTTCACCAGAAAAAGGGTTAAGAGAAAATTCTCCTTCTGGAATAGAAAAGTATCCCAACATACAAAAAAGTAAGATCATTACCCCCAAAGGTCCAATCTCTGGACGAGCCAGTAATGCGGAATACCATTTTTTTTCACCTTGTCGGTCTGACTCTTGTCTTGGTTTGTTTGTTGTTGATGTATTCATTTTTAAAAAAGGTTTGTTAATTTTATAAAAAAAAGGGCCGATTAAATAATCGACCCTTTAAATTTTAACTAACTATCTGTCAATTCCTGCAAGAGCAGCAACTGAAGAAGCGTTAGACTTATCTACAAAGCCAGGTCCTGAAGGGATGTTAGCTCCTGGAAGAAGTCCAGCACTGTTGTTGTACAAGTGTAATACGATAACTGGCACATAACCTTGTAGTCTTTGTTGTTGATCAATTGTGAAAGATACTCTTCCAGATCCGATTAAGTCCATAACTGCAGGACTTAAGTCAAAGCAAGAATGGTGTACTGTCATACCAAGATCAGCTAAAGCTTTATCAACAGCTTCACATACGTGAGGTCCTACTGAAAGGATTGCATTGACATCTTTGTTAGCTTGTAAAGCAGCAGTAGCTCTAGTTTGAATAGTTGCAGGGTCAGATGTAGTATCAGTCATTTGCATAGGAACTGCAGAACCGTAACCTTCACATCTGTCTACAAGAGCTGTGTTGTATGCTTCTTGAATCATACAAAGTGCTTTAGTAGCACCTTCAGCTTTTGCTCTTTCACCAGCTTTTTGTCCAGCAAGTAATTCAGGCTGACCAACGTGCATCAAAGCACCTAGGCTAGCAGAAGACTCTAAACCAGAGTTCATTGTAATTACTGGAACACCAGCTGCAACAGCAGCTTTAATAGCTGGTCCTAATGCATCTGGGTCTGGTAAAGAAATTACCATACCATCTGGTTGAGTAGCTGCAGCAGCTTGAATTGAGCTTGCCATATCAGCCATGTCAGCAGAAGGGTTGTAGATGTATTCGAAGTCAGCACCAATTGCTCTAGCTGCATCTTCACCACCTTTTTGAACTACTGGCCAAAAAGGATCTTTTCCTTCACCATGGGTTATCATGACGTATCTTTCAGCGAAAGCAGTAGTTGCAAATAATGCAAGAGCTGCAATCGAAAGTATAAGTTTTTTCATTATTTCTCCCTTTTAAATTAATTTAAAAAATGAAATATAACTGCTTTGAGGAAAGATCATAACAAAAAATATAAATACAACTTTCAATTGATTTTTTTTTATCAATTTTTTTTCCCTTCTATTCTTGTCTTTTGTAAAATTAAAATTTTCTAAATTAAATTTTTAATAGAAATTTCTAGTATGTGGCACTTCTTCCCAATCTTGCGGCACCACGAACACCACTAGCATCACCATATTTTGGTTTTAAAAAAACACCTTCGTATTCTCTGCCAATAACAAATTTCCTCACTAACGAGTCTATTTCATGTAAAAAATCAATTTCATTTGAAACCCCACCTCCAAAAACAAAAGCATCGGGATCTAAAATATTTATTATACTTGAGAGTGACATTGCTAAATTTACTTTAAAATCATCTATAAATCTTTCTGCGTCTAAATCATGTTTTCTATTTAATTCAAAAATTTCATTTGTTTTTAAATTTTTTCCATAAAGTTTATTAAATCTTTTTGCTAAACCTAAACCAGATAAAAAACTTTCAATCTCAGCTTCTCTTGGATTACTCGAGTCAAAATTTTCTTTTTTAGCAGCAAAATAAGGAATTTGATTATGGCCCCACTCTCCTGCAACACCATTCGGACCACTTACTATTTTTTTATCAATCACTAAACCACCTCCAACTCCCGAACCCAAGATTATACCATAAACAATTTTGTAATGTTTGCCTGCTCCATCTATAGCCTCTGACAAAGCAAAACAATTTGCATCATTTTCACAAAACACTTCTTTCCCAAGTGCTTTACGTAAATCATTTTGAAAAGGTTTTTTTTCTAACCAAGTTATGTTGGGAGCATTTTTAACCAATCCTGTTTGAGGAGAGTGAACCCCTGGATGACAAACACCAATTGGAAGTTCTTTTTTAAATTCTTGCTCTAATTGTCTATGAATATCTCTTATAGAAGTAATAATTTGAGTGTAATTTTTTGGGCATAGTATTCTAGATCTGTGTTTTTCATGTCCATCTTTTTCAAGTACAACACTCTCTATCTTTGTTGCACCAACATCTATACCTACTTGCATAATTATTAGTAAGTTGCTCTACCGCCACTTAAGTCGAAAACAGCAGCAGTTGAGAATGAATTTTCTTCACTAGATAACCATGTAACTAAAGATGCTAATTCCTCAACTTTTGCAAATTTATTTCTTGGAATTTTTGAGAGCATATAATTTATGTGTTCTTCTGTCATTTGATCAAAAATTCTAGTTTTTGCAGCAGCTGGTGTTACACAGTTAACAGCTATATTTTTAAGAGCCAACTCTTTACCTAATGATTTTGTTAAACCAATAACCCCTGCTTTTGAAGTACTGTAAGCACTTGCATTTGGATTTCCTTCTTTTCCAGCTATTGAAGCAATATTAACTATTCTTCCATAATTATTTTTTTCCATAAATGGAACAACTGCCTTACAGCAATAAAAAACCGAATTAAGATTTAAATTGATAACTTTATTCCATTCGTCTAAAGGGTAATCGGCAACTGTTGTATTCATTCCAGCAATCCCAGCATTATTAATAAAAATATCTATTTTACCATTTTTACTTTCAATTTCATTTAAACTTTTAGTGATATTTTCAAAATTACTTACATCTACAATCTGGTAACTTAAATTTTCAGAATTAACTTTGTCTAATGCTTTTTTTATAGCATCTTCATCAATATCCCACATAACTACTTTTGCACCAGCTTCGATAAATCTCTCAGTTACTGCTAAACCAAAACCTTGTGCTCCACCTGTAACGACTGCAACTCTTTTACCTAAATTATATTTAATCATATTATTTTTTTCTCTTTTTTGATCTTAATAAAGGAAAAGCTAAAGCAATTAAAGATAAAATAAAGAATGTTAAAGCAATAGGTCTTGTTAAAAACATTAACCAATTTCCATCAAATATTACTAATGATTGTCTAAGAGTACCCTCAACCAATTCTCCTAATATTAATCCTATAATAACTGGAACAACTGAAAAACCATATCTTCTCATAAAAAATCCAAGCACTCCAAAGAATATCATTATCCAAACATCTATAATTGATTGACTTAATGAATAAGTTCCACAAACAGACACTGCAAAAATCATTGGCCATAAAATCTTATTAGGTACCAATGTTATTCTAGCAAAAATCTTAGCACCAAAAAAACCAAATATAAAAAATAGTACGTTAGCAATTAACATTGCACCAAAAATTCCATATAAAAATTCTGGTTGCTCTCTAAATAAATCAGGACCCGGTCTTACCCCATGAATAATTAAGCCAGTTAATATTACGGCAGTAGTTGCACTACCAGGAATACCTAAAGCAAGTGTTGGCACCATCGCTCCACCTGTTGCGGCATTATTAGCAGCTTCTGCTCCTGCAATTCCTTCTATTGAACCCTTACCAAATTCTTCAGGTTTTTTTGAAAATCTTTTTGCTTCAGAATAACCGATTAAAGATGCAACTGTGCCACCTTCTGCAGGAAGCACTCCTATAAAAGATCCAATACCTGATGATCTTAAAATAGTTTTCCATGTTTGTTTATAATCATTAAGTGATGGTAATTTTACTGCTTTTAAAGCTACTCTTTTAAAAACTTGATCTAGTAAAGTTGATTGAGTTAACATTTCACTAATTGCAAATAAACCAACAACAACTGGTATAAAACCAATACCCTCAGATAATTCATTAATTCCATAGGTAAATCTATCTATTGAAGTCATAAAATCTTTTCCAATAGTTGAAATCAGTATTCCAAAAGCTCCAGCAATTAAGTTTTTTATTGGACTTCCATCACCAATAGAAGCGAGCATAGTTAAACCAAAAATAGCTAAAGCAAAGTATTCTGGTTGCCCAAACTCATAAGCAAGTTTTGCCAATAAAGGTGCAAAAAAAACTAATATAATCACACTAAAAATTCCACCCACTGTGCTTGATACCGTTGCCATTCCAAGAGCTCTACCTGCCTCACCTTTTTGGGCCAATGGATAACCGTCTAAACATGTTGCTGCTGCTGCAGGTGTTCCTGGTGTGTTAATTAAGATAGCTGTAATTGCTCCACCATAAGTACCAGCACAGTAAATAGAGGTTAACAATACAATTGCTGAAAGAGGATCAAGTGTCATAGTAAAAGGTAAAATTAAGGCACCACCTGTTGTTGGTCCTAGTCCTGGTAAAACTCCTAAGATTAAACCAAATAAAGTTCCAAAAAATAAAACTACCATTAGTTTAGAACTAAATAGAGGTGCCAACATTAATAATAAATTATCCATCTAATTATAATAAATGTTAGTTATTATTCCTGGTGGAAATCTTAAGCCTAAAATTGTTTCAAAAAAAATAAATACTATTACTGGAAAAATTATACCTACTAATAATAAATAAAATAATCTTTTTTCACCCCAATTATAAGACACAAAAATTGATAAAATAGAAATTGCTAGAAAAAAATCTAAAGTTTTTGAAATTACTACAAAAAAAATAAAACTTAGTAATGTTAAAAAAAATGTTTTAGGTAATTTTTTTTCAATTTTCCATGGTTTTTTTTTTGATAAATAATAAATAATTAACGTTAAACTTATTATTAAAACCAACAATGCCTTTGGGAAAGTTGCTGGTTGAATACCTCTGTTTAAAATTGGAGGAACAATATCAAATGTAAAAGTTGTAATTAGTAAAATAGTAGAAATAAGTATTATTATAAATGAAACTTTAAATTCATCTTTAAAAAAAAAGGGCAAACTTTTGTTTGCCCTTTTTTGTTTTCGTACATTGTTCATTAATTAAATGTACTATCTTTAAAATTACTTAATGTAACCTAAAGCTTTAAGCTGTGCAGTCATTTCAGTAAGCATTTCTTCCATTTGCTTACCCCATTCATCAGCACCAACTACACTAGTGTCATCAAGACCAATTTCAGTTAAGAAATTTTTGTAATAGTTGTGTCCCATAGCTTTCATCATTCCAGCTTCTAACTCTTTAACTCTTGCTGCTGGAGCTCCTTTTTTAGTTACGAAACCTCTAACAGTAGATAAAGAAACAGGTATTCCTAATTCTTTAGCTGTTGGAGAATCTCCAATTTTAGCCATTCTATCATTTGCTAAAACAACAGAAACACATAGTGTTCCATCATTTATTTCTGTTAATGCTTCCCCTAAGTTCAAAACACCTACATCAATATCTCCTTTGATTAGGTTTGTTTTGATTGGAGCTACACCTTTATAGGCAACAATAGTTGGATCTTTTAATCCACCTTTTTTAGTAAATGCAATTGCGCTTACATCATCAATTCCACCAACATGAGTTGTTCCATATTTAAGTGATTTTGATTTTTGAACACTAATAAATTTTTTAGCATCTTTGATGTCAGCTTTACAATTTACAACAAACAATTGAGGATCATCAGTTCCTCTTGCAAGTGGCTGCATATCGCTAATTTTAACTTTAGTTTTACCTAATGCCATTGATACAGCATGACCAGTAGTCCAAGTTAAAGTGTGTTGACCGTCAGCTGGTAAGCTCATCATGTAGTCCATAGATACAGCTCCACCACCACCTTTTTTGTTAACTAATTGCATATCTTGTTTAAGAACTCTTCGAGCTCTTAAAAGCATCATTCTAGTAGTTACATCAGTACCACCACCAAAACCAGCGTGAGTAATTGCTTGAATAGCACCATCTGCTTTTGCAGAAGTAGTAAGCATTGGTAATGCTATAACAAAAAATTCAGTCACTAGAAATGCAGCAGCTAAGAAAAGTTTAAAACTTTTTTTCATTATTTCCCTCTTTAGTTAATTTATAATTAATTATATAAACATAATCTGATACAAATCGTAAGAAAAAAATGTCTCAAAACAAAATTAATATTGCGCTTCTTCTAGGGGATCCTTCTGGTATTGGTCCAGAACTTATATCTAAATTATTGAATAAGAAGATTACTAATAATGCTAACATAGTTGTTATCGGTGAAAAAAATATTTTAGAAGGTGGTAATAAAATTTCTGGTAGTTCACAAAATCTAAAATATGTTGATAACTTTGATCAAATAAATTTTGAAGAAGGCAATAAGTTTTTTCTGGATATTTCTAATGGAAAAAATCATAGTTATAAATTATCAGAGTGCTCTAAAGAGTCTGGTGAGAGTGTTCTATCCGCATTAAGTTTGGCCTTAGAACTTGCTAAAGAAAATAAAATACACGCGATAAATTTTGGTCCATTCAATAAAACAAGTTTAAAACTAGGTGGTAATAAATATTCTGATGAATTGCATTTAATGGCTGAAAAATTGGAAGTAAAAAATTTCTTTTGTGAATTTAATGTTATTGATAATTTTTGGACAGCTCGTGTTACATCTCATATTCCAATTAAGGAAGTTCCAGATCATGTTAAAAAAGAAAAAATTATGAAACCAATTAAGCTTATCAATGAGGCAATGAAATTAAACGGTATAAAAGTTCCTAGAGTAGCAGTCCAAGCACTTAATCCTCATGCTGAATTTGGAACTGAAGAGAAAGATGAAATTATTCCAGCTATAGAAGAGGCAAAAAAACTAGGTATTAACGCTGATGGACCTTTGCCTTGTGATACTTCTTTTATTACTGCTTATAAAAATAAAAACCACGATTGTATTGTTGGTATGTATCATGACGCTCTTCAATCTGGCTTAAAAGCATTTGGTTTTGACAGAGGTGTTACTGTTCAAGGTGGATTACCTGTTCCAATTACTACACCTGCTCATGGCACTGCTTTTGATATTGCTGGCAAAAATGAAGCTAATCTAGAACCTACTTTGAATTCATTTAAAATTGCATTAACAATGGCAGAAAATAAAAATAAAGCATGACAAAAATAAAAGATATTAGAACCAAGGTTTACCAATGGAATGGTAAAACTGTACCTCCACAAAACAACTTTTGTACAAATGCTTCAGATCTTTTATTTGAAAAGTCTGATGCTATGGGTTCGTTTAGATTTCATGAATGGTTGATTTGTGAAATTGAAACTGATGATGGGATCGTTGGAATTGGAAACGCTGCCTTGGCACCTCAAGTTGCAAAAAAAACTATCGATACATATTTAAAACCTTTAGTAATTGGTGAAGACCCTTTTGATTACGCTTATATCTGGGAAAAAATGTACAGAAGAACTCATGCATGGGGTCGTAGAGGAATTGGTATGGTTGCAATTTCTGCAATTGATATCGCTCTCTGGGACATAATGGGTAAAATTACAAAGAAACCAGTTTTCAAATTATTAGGTGGAAGAACAAAAGAAAAAATTCCTGTTTATGCATCAAAACTTTACAGCCAACCTATTAAAGATCTTCAAAAAGAAGCTGAAAGTTATGTGAAACAAGGTTTTAAAATGTTTAAAATGAGATTTGGCTGGGGCCCTAAAGATGGTCCCGAAGGAATGAAAAAAAATATTGAGCTCGCAGAAGCTGTACGAGAAGTAATAGGTGAAGATACAGATTTAATGATGGAATGTTATATGGGTTGGAATTTAGATTATGCAAAAAGAATGATTCCAAAATTAATGAAATTTAATCCGAGATGGTTGGAAGAACCAGTTATAGCAGATGACATTCATGGTTATGCTGAACTCAATAATATGAACATGATTCCAATTTCAGGTGGTGAACATGAGTTTAACATGTTTGGATTTAAACAATTATTAGATTTAAAGGCAGTAAGCTATATTCAATATGATAACAATAGAGTTGGTGGTTTTACTGCTGCTCAAAAAATTAATGCGATTGCAGAAGCTCACCAAGTTCCTGTTATTCCTCATGCAGGTCAAATGCACAATTATCATTTAACAATGTCTAATTTCAATTGTCCAATTTCAGAATTCTTTCCAGTTAATGATGTGGAAATAGGGAATGAACTTTTTTATTATATTTTTGAAGGTGACCCTGCGCCAGAAAATGGATTTATTGATTTAGATGATAATAAACCAGGACTAGGTTTGACAATAACTGATAAATATAAATCTGATTTTAATATTATTGAATAATAAAAATCTACTTTAATATTTTTTTTATTTCCTTAAATAAAAATGGCCTTGGTTTCTGGCAACTTGTTTTAATTAATTGAGAAACTCCAGAAGTACAAGCTTTCATTGTAGATTGAATTATATCCAAGACATGTAAAGATAATTCTCCATTACATTTGTTTATCTTTTTATTTTCTATTGAATAAGCCATTTCAGCCAAACCTGCTCCACGATAGTTTGCATTGGTTGAAGCCTCATTAGCTCTTGAACTTTGAGATCTAATATTAATTTTTCCTAATGGCATCTTATTAGTTTTGTATTCTTTCCAAGGATCTCCCAAATTTTTACAAATATAAACCGAACCACCAAACATATTTGGGTCTGGAACTATCATTGATCCTTTATCACCATATAATTCTATATGGTTTCTTTGGTGAGCTATGACATCAAATGATAAAGTTAACCTAATAATCGTTCCATTTTCAAACGTAATAGTTGATAAATAAGTTGTGGGACATTCAACTTTAAACGATTTATTTTTTCTTGGTCCAATGCCAATAATTCTTCTCTTAACTCCATTCACAACACTTCCTGTAACTTTTTTTGCTGGTCCAAATAAATTAACTAAAGCAGTTAAATAGTAAGGCCCCATATCAATTACTGGTCCACCTTCTTTTTTTGCAAACCAAGGTTCAGGATTAGGGTGATAAGATTGAACTCCAGGAAAAGCAAAAATTGCATTTCCTAAGTTAATTTTGCCAATAATTTTTTTATCGACTAGTTCTTTTGATTTTTGAATACCACCACCCAAAAAAGTGTCTGGAGCATTTCCAATATAAAGCTTTTTCTTTTTTGCAATTCTTAAAAGATCTTTTCCATCCTTAAAATTAATTGCCAGTGGTTTTTCAGAATAAACGTGTTTACCATTAACCAATGCCTGCTTTGCAACTTTATAGTGAGCTTTTGGAATAGTTAGATTAAGAACAATTTCAATTTCTTTATCTTTTAAAAGTTCATTTACAGTTAATGCTTGAATTTTATAGGTTTTTGCACATCTAACTGCATTACCATGATTTATATCTGCACATTTAATAATTTTAATATTGTTAAAATATTTTTCAGCTCTGAAATAAGTCTCTGAGATATGACCGCAGCCAATGAGGCCAACTTTAAATATTTTATTCATAAAGAGTTACACGCCTTGTCTTTGTTTGCTCTTTCCCTCTTTATAAAGTTTTATAGCTTCTTTGTTTTCTTCAGTTGTTGGGATTTCTAATGTGGGACTATCCCAAAACGCAGAACCTTCTAACCACTGATAAGCATGTGTCTTAATTGAAATTACATATGTAACATCAGATTTTTTTGCTCTTTTAAATGCTTCTTCAAGTTCAGATATAGAATTTACATGTTCTGATTTAGCTCCCATGCTTTCAGCATGTTTTGCAAAGTCAACACCTACAAGTCCAGGTGTTTTTGAGCTTTTAAGTAGGTTGTTATATTCTTTACCACCCTTAAATAATTGAAGTCTATTAATGACTGCAAAACCTCCATTATCACAAACAACTATTATAAGTTTATTGTTAGTAATAACTGAAGAATAGATATCAGTATTATTCATTAAGTATGATCCATCACCAATAAATGAAATAACCTCTTTATCTGGGTTGGCCATCTTAATTCCAAGAGCGCCTGAAATTTCATAGCTCATACAACTAAAACCCCATTCTGTTTCATGAGTGTTTAATTCTCTAGGTCTCCAAACTTGAACGACTTCACCAACTAGTCCGCCAGCAGCTGTTACTGCTATATCTGATGCATCAGAATTTTTGTATACAGCGCCTATAACCTGAACATAACTTGGTATCTCTTGATTTGATGGAGCACTTGCTTTATCAACTTCTTCATTCCATGCTTTAAGTTCAGTTTGAGATTTTTTATTCCACTCTTCTCCAGCCTTCCACTCGCCTAAAGCTAAAGATAATTCATCTAATGAAACTTTTGCATCACCTATTACAGCTTGTGCTAAATGTTTGTTTGCATCAAATCTTGATACATTTATTGATACAAGTTTAAAATTTTCATTCTCAAAATTTGCCCAAGAACCTGTAGTAAAGTCTGCAAGTTTAGTTCCAATTGCAATTGCAAGATCTGTTTGTTTGGCTAGAGAATTTGTATTTTTTCCACCCAAACCCCCTATTTGACCAGCATAATGTGAATGATCTCTTTTCATTGTGGAATAACCCATTACAGTTTGAGTTACTGGAATATTATGTTTAATTGCAAACTTGCTTAATTCGTCCATCGCATCAGAATAAAAAACTCCGCCACCAGAAATAATTATTGGATTTTTTGAAGATTTTATTTTTTCAACTGCTTCTTTTATTTGAAACTCATCAGGTCTAGGTCTTCTAATTGTATGTACTTTTTCTTTAAAAAATTCTTCTGGATAATCAAAAGTTTGTCCTTGAATATCTTGACATAAAGCAATGCAAGCTGGTCCACAATCAGCAGGATCTAGCATAGTTTGAACAGCTGCTGGAAAAGATTGAATAATTTGTTCAGGCCTTGTTATTCTATCAAAATATCTTGTTACAGGTTTAAAAGCATCATTTGCTGTAATTCCTGGATTATTAAAATGTTCAACTTGTTGTAAAACTGGATCTGGCATTCTATTTGCATATGTATCCCCTGGTAAAAACAATATTGGCAACCTATTACTCATAGCAACACCAGCAGCAGTTACCATATTTGTTGCTCCAGGACCAACTGATGAAGTTGCTACAAAAATTTGCTGTCTTCTTTTTGCTCTTGCATAACCTATACCAGTTAAAGCCATATTTTGTTCATGATGACCTCTATAAGTAGGAAGTTCATTTTGATTTTCTTCAAGTGCCTGACCTAAACATGCTACATTTCCATGCCCAAATATTCCAAATACACCTGGAAACAAAGGTTCTTTTTTCCCATTAATTAATATTTTTTGAGCTATTAAATATTTAACTACTGCGTGAGCACAGGTGAGTGTAATTTTTTTCATAAATTAAGTTTATCTTTAAATGTATATAATGTTTATATATAAATATATTTATAAAATAAAAAACCACATTAAGTAAACTTAAAAATAAATTCTATGTATAGTAAATTTGGACAATTCATTGACGGTAAGTGGCAACAAGCAGAAAAAAATGAAACATATGATGTAATTAATCCAGCTACTGAAGAAGTAATTGGTAAAGCATCAAAAGCATCTTCAGCTGATGTGCAAAAAGCACTAAAATCTGCTGAAAAAGGCTTAGAGATTTGGAAAAATACTGCACCTTGGCAAAGAGCTTATACTCTTAGAAAAATTGCAGATTTAATGAGAGAAAGAAAAGATGTTCTTGCTAAGTGGTTAACACTTGAAGTAGGAAAACCTCTTGCAGAAGGTGTTGGAGAAGTTGGTGGTGGTGCTGATATTTTTGAATGGAATTCAGAAGAGACAAAGAGAATTTATGGTCAAACACAACAAAGTAGATTTCCAGATACTAGAGTGCATGTTTATTATCAGCCAGTTGGTGTAGTAGCAGCATTAGTACCTTGGAATTTTCCAATAGTTTTGGCTTCTAGAAAGATTTCTACTGCTTTAGCTGCAGGTTGTTCTGTTATTTGTAAGCCAGATACAATTACTCCTGGCGCAGTAATGGAATTAGTTAGCATATGTAAAGAAGCAGGAGTACCAGATGGAGTGGTAAACCTTCTATCAGGTGATCCGGCTGAAATATCAAATGAATTAATGGAATCTGATATTATTAAAAAAGTATCTATTACTGGCTCAACAAGAGTTGGAAAAATAATTTTAAAAAAAGCAGCTGATAAAGTTCAAAGAGTTACAATGGAACTAAGTGGTCACTCTCCCTTTATTGTTTGTGAAGATGTAGATATGAACAAAGTTGCTGATATAGCTATAACAGGTAAATTTAGAAATAACGGTCAAGTTTGTATTTCACCTAATAGATTTTATATCCAAGAAAATAGAAAAGATGAGTTTGTAAGTGCATTTATAGAAAGAGCAAAAAAACTTAAGATAGGTAATGGTATGGATGAAGGTGTTGAGTTAGGACCTTTAACTACCGCAAAAAGATTAGAAGAAATTGAAAAATTAGTTGAAACTACAAAAAATGAAGGCGCTAAAGTTTTAATGGGTGGAAAAAGACCTGCTGGTTTTAATAAAGGGTACTATTATGAACCAACAGTTTTTGATGATGTGAAAGATAATTTTACAATAATGAAAGAAGAACCTTTTGGTCCACTTGTGCCTATTCTAACATTTAAAACTTTTGATGAAGTTATTGAAAGAGCAAATGATAATGATTTAGGTTTATGTAGTTATTTATACACAAATTCAATGGACCAAGCTCATATAGGGTCTGAAAAATTAGAATCTGGATGTGTTGCGGTTAATACAGGCGTAGTTGCAATTGCTGAGGCACCATTCGGTGGAATAAAACAAACTGGTTATGGACGTGAAGGTGGATCAGGAGCAATCAAAGATTATCTAAATGTAAAATACACTCATATGGGTTTAAAAATATAAAAATGAGAAAAAATAAAATTAAGGAAATGATGAAGGCAGGTAAACCTGTCATTAATGGTTGGTTGCAAATTCCTAGCACTGTTTCAGCTGAAGTAATGGCTCATCAAGGTTGGGACTCGCTTACAATTGATATGCAACATGGTTTAGTTGATTACACTAATGCTTTACCAATGTTGCAAACTATATCAACAACAGATGTAACTCCACTTGCAAGAGTAAACTGGAATGAACCTGGTCAAATAATGAAAATACTTGATGCAGGTTGTTACGGTATCATCTGTCCAATGGTAAGTAATAAAGAAGAGGCGGAAAGATTTGTTCAAGCATGTATGTACCCTCCTCATGGTTATAGAAGTTTTGGTCCTGTAAGAGGTTTAATTTATGGTGGTTCAGATTACGCTAAACATGCAAATGATGAAATGCTTAAGTTAGCAATGATAGAGACAAAAGAATCTTTAGGTAAGCTTGATGAAATTATGTCAACACCCGGTGTTGATGGTATTTATATTGGTCCAGCAGACTTAAGTTTAGCTATTGGTGAAGAACCAGGTTTTGATAGACCAGAAAGCACAAAAGCTTATTCAGAAATTTTAAGAATTTTAGAACATGCTAAAAAAAATAATATTTTTGCAGGAATTCACAATGGTACGCCTGAGTATGCACAAAAAATGATTGATAAGGGTTTTAATTTTGTAACAATTGGTGCTGATCAAAGAGCATTAAGTGCTGGATCTAAGGCTGTAGTTGATAAAATGAAAGGTTTTTCTAAAAAAGAAGAATCTAAAGCTTATTAATTAAAATATTTATTATATCCCTTTATAAAGAATATCTCTTCTATCAATAAACCCTTCAAAAGTTTTTATTGTAATTACAGATGGTAAGATAAAGATAGACCTTTTGTCTTTTTCATTTCTTATAATTCTAAAAAATCCTTTTTTAATAGCAGTATCTATATAAACATTTGAGGTTAAGTAAGATTTTTCAATAACTTTTAATAATTCATTTTTAGTAATTGATTTATTTTTATAATAAGCAAGCATTACCATATGTAACATGATCCAATGTTGTGGAGTCAATGAGAACCAATTAAGTAATTCATTTTCCAATCTTCCTTCGAAGTCACCAAGTGACACTTCAGCTAATTTAATTCGTTTTTGAGTAATTTTTGGAATTTTTTTTTGTTCTTCAAAATGCTTAGGATACTTAAATTGTCTCTTCATTAGTCAAATGTTATCTTAAAGAAAGTTAAATTAATATTATTTTTTATTGCTTAATTCTTTATATATATTGTTAACTCTGCACACTTCTTCTGCGGTATTAAAATACCCTTCGTACTCTATTTCATCTGGTGTTACATCAAAGTGATAGTGGCCAGCAATATTTTTTTTTGTATAAGAGTGAAAATGAGTGTGTTCGCCAGACTCTCTTAAGTTAAGCGCCCCACCTGTTGGATCACCCGTCCAAAGTACGCTGTAACCTTGAAGCTCTGGTCCAACAGGTTCATAAAATTGTAAAAAATCTTTTACACACTTCATTTGTTCGGGGTCATAGTATTCATGTTTAATATCGGCATAATCAGGCTGAACATGTGATTTAATTTTTCCTTTTAATATTCTAAAAACGCCTGCTAAGGCAAGATGATCGTTGCCCTCAATTTTTAAGTTATCAGACAAAGCTTTTCTCATTGCTTGAGGTAAAGAGTCTTGTTCACCAGATCTTCCTTTTATTTTAATTTTAATAACTTTTCCTCTTACCCCATCAGTATAAAAAACGTTGCCTAAGCCACCATGTTTTCTAGCTGTATATTTTTCAGCAATACATTCTTTGTTAGCACCAACTCGAGCAATAATTGATTTTGACTCAGAGGTAATTAAATTTTCATTAATTACTAATTCACCACAATGACCTTCTAAACAAGACATGGCACCTGAGCCAGCACCTAATGCATAACTTTTTTCTGATCCAATCATTTTAGAAATTTCTTCATAATCGAATTCAGCACCAATAAATTTAGGATCGTGCATGTAAGGTTCGCCACCAACATCTATAATTTTTTGATTACCACTTATTCCCTCAGAAGGACAACCCCAATCTCTCAAATTTGGACAGTCAACTATAGATATCTCGACGGCTTTGTAATTATTAGATAATCCAACTTGCAAAGCTTCAGAGATTTTATCTAATGAATATTCTTTAAATTTTGATTTTTCTATTTTTAATTGCATTATTAATTAAGCTATAATTTATTTTGCAAGATGTCTATAGATAATATATATAATATCTATACATAAATTAATTTTAAAAAAAGATAATGATAAATAATGATTTAAAAGTTGCAGTTTTAGGCGCTGGTGCGATGGGCTGTTTGTTTGGAGGTTTGTTAGCTGAAAAAGGGCTAAATGTAATTCTAATAGATGTTTGGAAAGAGCATGTAGAGGCAATAAATAAAAACGGTCTTAAAATGGATGGTCATGGTGGGGATAGATTTATAAAAGTGAAAGCAACAACTAATCCATCAACTGTAGGTATTGTTGATGCAGTAATAGTAATGTGCAAAGCAACTGTTCTAGAGCCAGCTCTCAACAGTATTAAAAATATCATTGGTGAAAAAACTGTTTTTATGTCTTTTCAAAATGGTTTTGGACATGAGGCTATTATGAAAAAAATTGTTGGAGATGAAAAAGTTTTAGGTGGAACAACAACTCAAGCATCAAATATATTGGGACCTGGACATATAATGAACCACGCGGCTTTACCATCCTGGATAGGAGAATACGAGGGCGGTATGAGTGAAAGAGTTAAAGAGGTAGCTGATACCTTCACGGCATATAATTTAGAGACAATTGCGGCAGATGATGTAAAGAAAAGAAAATGGATGAAACTTTTTGCATTAACTGCAATTGGTCCTTTATCTGCAATTTTTGATCTACATCACACAGATTTATATATTAATAATAGTGCAAATGATGTTTCAAGATCTCTTGGTAAAGAAATCATATTAGAGACAAGACAAGTAGCTTTAGCAGATGGTGTTGAGGTATCTGAGGATGAGTGTCTATTTATGTTTAATAAAATTGTAGACTCCAATCAAACAAATAAATCATCTATGGCTTTTGATGTTCAATATAAAAGAAAAACTGAAATTGACTTTATAAGCGGTGTGGTTTCAAGTCTTGGAAAAAAACATGGAATAAAAACTCCTTTAAACGATTTAATGTACAAAATGATAAAAGTTAAGGAGGGAATGTATAGCTAAATGCTAAATATTGAGAAATTAAAAAAAATTAAAAGTAATTTTCCAGTTTTAGTAGGTAGAAACGTCATCCCAAAAAGTATTTGCAAAACATTAATTAAAGAAATCAGTAACTCCAAATCTTTTGATGACATGATCATGGGTGGGAGAAGTCGAATAAACAAAGGGTCTAAAAATTTTAATAATTATATTAAAAAATCAAAAACCTCAGAAAAACTCTTTAAAGTTTTCAATGGTAAATCTTTCTATAAAAAAATTGAAAGTATATTTAAAAAAAACTTTAAAGATGGCTCTTGGGCAAATTCAAATCTTCCAAAAATTTTTAATCAAAAAAAGTTTACTATTAAAAAAAAATTAAACTCAAGTGAACTTCAAAAAATGCTTGGGAATAATTACTCTAATCCAAAAGTAAATTTAGATATTGATTTTTCTGTTTCAAAAGGTGGATACAGATTAAGACCACATCGAGATGACATAACAAGATTATATAATTTTTTAATTTACTTAACAGATATTCCAAAAAAGAACGGTGGATCACTTACTATTTATAAAAAAAAGGCAAAAAAGAATCTAAGAAAAAGCTTCAGGAGATTTCCTAAAATTAGTGAACTTAAAATTGTGAAGGAGTTTACACCTAAGCAAGGAACAGCTGTTTTTTTTCAATCAACTCCCAACTCTTATCATGGCGTAAAAAGATTTATTGAAAAAAATTGTTCTAAAAGGTTTTTTATTTATGGAAGTTACGCCCTGAATAAGCCAGTAATTTGGAAATTTAATAATATTCCTTATTATCCTCACATAATTCAAAATAAAAAAAAAATGCTTACATCTTTTCATGATGCAAATTATCTTACCATCCCAACTACAAATTAATATAAGTTTAAAAAATGAAATCATTGACTAAAAAAAAATTTGAAGAACAGGGATACTCAATAGTAAAAAATGTTTTAAATTTTGATAATGATCTAAAACCCATCTTAAATGATATGGAATATGTAATGGATAGACTGATTCATAAATTCTCTCCTAAAAGAAAAATATCAAAAGCTTTAAAATTTAAATTTGAAAAAAAATATAAGTTTGTATCTTCTCTTAATATTTTTGATCTAGATCAGTATTTCAATACACGACTACCTAGAGACCATGTTAAAAAAGATAGCGAATACTTTGCAAGCCATTCTCTTTGGAATTTAATTAAACATAAAAAAATACTTAAAGTTGTTGAAAAAATACTTGGACCAGAAATACTTTCTAACCCAGTTCAAAACACAAGGATAAAACAACCAGAAAAAACATTACCTAAAAAATCAATTAATGATGGTTTAAGCGGAAGGACGCCTTGGCATCAAGATGCAGCTGTACTATCCACTAAAGGTCAAAAAAAAACTGAACTTTTAACAGTATGGATACCTTTTACAAAAACAACTAAGAGAAATGGCTGTATGATCACTATTCCTGGAATAAATAAATTAGGATTATTAAATCATCACTCTGGCTACAGAGGACAAGTTGAAATAAAAGACTCAAAATTACTTAATTCAAAAAAAGTAGCTTACTTAGAAGCTAATGTGGGAGATATAGTTTTGCTACACCGACACTCTGCACATTGCTCCATTCCTAATAAATCTAATAATTTTAGAATAAGTGCTGATCTCAGATATAATAAAGCAGGTCAAACCTCTGGTCGAGAGCCATTACCAAGTTTTTATGTAAAAAGTAAAAATAAAAAAAATATTACTATTTCAAATTTTAAACAATGGCTTGCTCTATGGGAAAAAGCTAAAGAAAAATGTATACCTAGAAAATATGCCTTTAAATATCCTTTACCTACATTCAAAAATAAAAAAAGAGATCTATCTAGGTTAATTAATTTTTAAATAAATAATTTTATAAAATATATATTTGTGTATAAGAGCTTATGAAAAAAATTTTAGTTATACAGCCTATTCATGAAGCTGGAATTGAATTGCTTAAAAATAATACAAATTACGAATTTGAAATTGTTGAAAATGTAGATCCTGAATTTCTCAAATCTAAAATTAAAGACTGTGATGGAGTATCAATAAGAACAGCAAAATTGACTGGGGATGTTATTGAAGCAGCAAATAATTTAAAGATTATTTCTAGACACGGTGTTGGTTACGATAATATTGATTTAGAAGCTTCTAAAAAAAATAACTTAACTCTTGCCATTACAGCAACCGCAAATGCGGTAGCTGTAGCTGAACATGTAATGTTTATGCTCCTTAATATTTCTAAAAGAAAAACTATGTATGATGACACTGTTAAGGAAGGAAAATTTAATGATAGAAACAAATTGCCCAAAACTGTTGAACTTTGGGGTAAAAATATACTAATTGCTGGTTTTGGTAGAATTGGTCAATCTTTAATAAAACGATGTCTAGGGTTTGAGATGAAAGTTTTTGTCTATGATCCTTTTGTTTCTAAAGATGTTATTGAAAATTTAGGTGGTATCAAGGTTGATAGTATGGAAGATGCCTGCAAAACTATGGATGCTGTATCTCTTCATATTCCGTTAAATGATAGAACTAAGAATATAATCAATTATGATTTACTAAAAACAATGAAAAATAATTGTATTATTATTAACGCGGCTAGAGGTGGTATTGTAAATGAAGTTGATCTGAATAAAGCTTTGAATGAAGGTTTAATTTTTGGAGCTGGTTTAGATGTTTTTGAAACTGAGCCACCAGAACCCAATAATCCATTATTAAAAAACGATAAAGTTTTTCTAAGTCCACACACAGCAGCTTTTACTGAAGAATGCATGACAAGAATGGGTAAAGAGACAATACAAAATATTATTGATTTTTTTGATGAAAAGTTAGAAAAATCTAAAATTGTAAAATTGTAAAAAAATTAGTTTTGAAAAACTTCTAAGTTACTTTTTTTAAGAGTTTCTGTTAAATATTTATAGCCGATCTTTGCATATTCAAAAGGATTTGCTTTTGAAGGATCTTGTTCCGCTTCTACCACTAACCAACCTGAGTAATTTTTTTCTTTCAATACATCGAACAAAGGCTTGTAATCAATACATCCATCACCTGGAACTGTAAATGCACCCTCTAAAAATGCCCCTCTAAAACTTAAATCTTCTTTCAAAGATTTTTCTAAAACATTTTTTCTAATATCTTTACAATGCATATGAATTAATCTTTCACTAAAATCATTTAATATTTTTAACGATTCTCCTTTAGCAAATAACATGTGACCAGTGTCTAATGTAAGTTTTACACTATCATGCGTGTTTTCAAGCAATCTCACTGTATCCTCTTCAGTCTCTATTACAGTGCCCATATGATGATGGTAAGCAAGTGGCATCCCTTCATCTTCAAGATATTTTCCCATTTCTGAAATTTTTTCATAGTATTTTTTAGACTCTTCAAGATCCATTTGAGGTCTTGTAGATAATTTTCTATTTGGATCTCCTTGGATTGAATCGGAAACTTCAGCAAAAACCATACAAGGTGAATTGCAATCTTTAAAAAGTTTTAACTGATCTTGAATTAAATTTTTTTCTTCATTTACATTATTTGTTCTTAAATTAGCTCCATACCAACCTGAGCAAAGATTTAGGTTAAATTTATTAAGTTTGGGAATTAATTCTTCTGATTTTTTCGGAAATTTACCACCAGACTCAATTCCAATAAATCCTGCCTGACTAGCTTCAGACAAACATTGTTCTAAAGAAGTGTCACCTCCCAATTCAGGCATATCATCATTACTCCATGCAATTGGTGCTATTCCTAATTTAATTGACATATAAAATTATTAAAAATTAAATGCATTTCTAAATTATGATCTTTTGTGCATCAAGAAAATTATCTTTATAATTGATATTTAATTCATCTTGAAAAATTGTTTCTTGATTTCAATCTTTAATTCTGTTGTAAATTCTTATGATTAACTTTTCTTTAATGGGAGCAGGACGGATTGGAAAAATGCATGCAAAATTTATAGCATTACATCCAAAAGCAAAATTAAAATATGTATATGATGTTAATTCTCAGTTTGCCGAAGAAATAGCAAAATCAACAGAGTGTTTAATAGCATCTTCACCAGAAGAAGCTATAAAGGCTGACGATATAGATGCAGTTCTAATAGCATCGGCTACTCCAACTCATACTCAATTTATTACAATGGCAGCGAAAGCTGGAAAAGCAATTTTTTGTGAAAAGCCAATTGATTTAGATATCAATAAAGTAAATGAGTGTATGGAAAATATTAAGGGAACAAACGTTCCTATTCAAATTGGTTTTAATAGAAGATTTGATGCCAGTCATGCAAAGGCGCAACAGGCAAAAGTAAAAAAAGAAATTGGTGAATTGGAAATGGTTGTTATTACAAGTAGAGATCCTGAGCCACCAGGAATTGATTATTTAAAAGCTGCAGGAGGATTTTTTAGAGATACTACTATCCATGATTTTGATTTAACTAGATTTATATTAGGGGATGATCCTGTAGTTCAAATATCTGCATTTGGAGATGCTTTATTTGATAAAAATGTGCAACAAGAAAAAGATCTGGATACTGCTATGTTTATTTTAAAGTCAAAAAATGGAGTTTTAATTCATATAAATAATTCTAGAAGAGCTGTATATGGGTATGATCAAAGAGTAGAGGTTTTTGGTAGTAAAGGTATGGTAATTTCAAACAATCAAACCCCTACATCCATACAAAGATATACAAATACATCTACTGATGAAAAAGAACCTATACATTTCTTTTTTATTGAAAGATACGAGCAAGCTTACAGAGATCAATTTAATGAGTTTGTAAAATGTGTTGAAGATAAAACAAAACCATTAGTTGGATTTGAAGATGGCAGAAACGCTTTGATAATAGCTAATGCAGCATATGAGTCGTTTGAAAGTGGTAAAGTAATTGATATAAAATTCTAATATGTCCAATAAATATATATCTGAACAATCTAACCAATTTGAAAATAAAATAATAATTGTAACAGGAAGTACTCAAGGAAGTGGAGCTGAGACTGCAAAATTACTAGCAAGCAGAGGTGCTAAGGGAATAACTATTTGTGGAAGAAATAGTGATAAAGGAAATAAAGTAAAATCTGAAATAGAAAGTATGGGTGCAGAATGCCTATATGTTCAAGCAGATTTAGAAAAACTTGCAGACTGTAAAAAAATAGTTTCTGAAACTGATAAAAAATTTAACACAGTGGACTCTTTTATAAATGTTGCAGCTTTTACAGAAAGAGGAACGATCTTAAGCACAACAGAAGAAAATTATGATAAAAATTTTAATGTAAATGTAAAAGCTCCCCTTTTTATGATGCAAGACGTTATAAAAATAATGATTAGAGATAAAAAGAAAGGAACTATTGCCCATATTTTATCAATGGCTGGATACAGTGGTATGCCTTTCTTAACTGCTTACAGTTCTTCTAAAGCAGCATTAGCAATAATGATTAAAAATGTTGCAAATTCAGTTTCCGGACATCAAATAAGAGTAAACGGAGTAAATTTGGGATGGACAGACACACCAGCAGAAACCGTAATTCAAAAAAAATTTCACAACGCAGATGATGATTGGCTAAAAAAAGCTGAAGCCAAAGTTCCTTTTAAAAGATTAAACAAACCTTTGGATGTTGCAAAGATCTTAGCTTTCTTATGTTCAGAAGAGTCAGGAATTATGACCGGAAGCATTGTTGATTTTGATCAAACTGTTGCAGGATGGCATTCATATTCAGCGTATGACACCAAAATATTAGATGATAGTATTTTAGGTGAGTGAGCCTAATTTAAATTAAATAATGAAAAAAAATAAAATTAAAGATACTGGTTTAGAGGTTACAGAATTGAGTTTTGGAACATCCTCTTTGGGGAGTATGCCAGATACTTATGGTTATGAAGTACCAGAACTAAGAGCTCAAGAAACGCTAAAAAGATTTTTTCAAGGGCCAGCTAATATGCTTGATACGTCAAGAAATTACGCAATGGGTGAAAGTGAAAAAAGAATTGGAAAAGCAATTAAAGAAAATGGAGGATGGCCTAAAGGTTTTCTTTTATCTACAAAACTAGACAGAAATATGGACACCTTAGTTCTCGATAAAAATAGAGTTAGAGAATCGTTAGAAGAAAGTTTAAAAACGTTAAATGTAGACTCTGTTGATATTTTATTTTTACATGATCCAGAATATGCAAAAGACATTACTGATATTACAAAAAAAGACGGAGCAATGGATGAGTTATTTAAAATTAAAGATGAAGGTCTTGCTAAAGCAGCAGGTGTTGCAATGGGTAAAGTAGATATTATGTTTCCTTTGCTAAAAGATTGGGATTTTGACGTGATAATTAATCATAACAGATATACCCTAATAAATAGAGAGGCTAATGCAATGTATGATTATGCTTCTGGTAAAAATATTGCAATTTTTAATGCTGCTCCATACGCAGGAGGAGTTTTAGCAAAAGGTCCTGATAACTTTAAAAAAGTAACCTATCAGGATGCTACGGAAGAGAAATTAGCCCCTGCTCGTGAGTTTGAAAAAGTTTGCAAAAAACATAATGTGGAATTAGGAGCAGCTGCACTTCAGTTTTCTTTAAGAGATAACAGAATTACCTCAACGATATGTGGTGTAACTAGTGTTGAAAGCATAGAAAAAAATTTGGCTTGGGCAAATGCTGAAATTTCTGGTGAATTTTGGGATGAAATATCAAAACTACCATTTTCTACTAATGACCCAGAGTCTGAAAGAGTTTTCACATCAGGATAATTTAAAAGATTACAAATAAACTATACATAAAGTTGAGTTTAAAGAAATGGTACGACTTAACAGTTAAAAAATACATTAATTTAAAGTTAAAAAATGCTGTGGATATATATCTATTGCAATGACTCTGTTTTTCTATTTTAATTAGTCAAATTAAAAGGAGGTCTTAATGGCTAAGTTTTATATACTAGGAAGATATACGGATAAAGGTCTTGGAGGCTTTGTAAGTAATCCAGACACAGATCGAAAAGCTGCTACTACAGCTTTAGCTGAAGCAGGTGGTGCAAAACTTACTGGCTATGCTGGTTTAAGAGGCAAGTATGATTTCATGGTAGAAGTCGAAGGTACTTTTGATCAAGCAGCTGCATCAGGAATGGTTGCGGTTTCAAGTGGGGCTGTAACTGACTTTACTGTATTAGAGTCTATTGACTTGAATGGTATTGCAAAAATTGCAAACAAAATGGTTGGTGGCTACAAAGAACCAGGTAAATAATTACAAAAAAACTCTTCCTCTATTTTTTTAGAGGAGGAGTTAAATATCTCTATAACAGTAATAATCTCTTTAGATTATATAATTTTTTTTTCTTAAAGAATTTTACTCATATTATATAAAATCATATATAATATTATTATTGTATATGAATATTCTTAAGGATAGCTTTGGTAGAAGATTTCCATACATTAGATTGTCAATTACAGATGTGTGCAATTTTAAATGTGGATACTGTTTACCTAATGGATATAAAATTGATAAAAGTGATAATAGAACTTTCATCAATACTGATGAAATTGGTAGATTAGCAAAAGCACTGTCACAACTTGGTGTATCAAAAATTAGACTTACTGGTGGTGAGCCAACAGTCAGAAAAGATTTTTTTGAAATAGTTAAAATTTTAAAAAAAAATTCAGGGATCAAAAAAACTGTAATAACTACCAATGGTTATAGGTTAGACAAAATTGCAAATGATATAAAAAATAGTGGTTTAGATGGAATTAATATCAGTATTGATAGTTTAAATGCTGATACTTTTAAAAAGATTACTGGTCATGATAGATTGGAAGAAATTCTTAAAGGTGTCAAAAAACTAAAAAATTTAGATTTCAAAAATATTAAAATTAACGCTGTTTTACTAAAAGGAGTAAATGATTCTGATAAAGATTTTAATGATTGGGCTGAATTTATAAAAAATAATGAAATTGATTTTAGATATATAGAGTTAATGCAAACAGGAGATAACCTTGACTATTTCAATAGATATCATGTTCCAGCAAAAAAATTTATTGATTATTTAAACAATAATAATTGGGTTATCCAAACATTTGGTAAAGATGCGGGACCATCAAAAAATTATTTAAATCCGAAGTTTAAAGGTAAATTTGGTGTTATCGCTCCATACTCAGAAGATTTTTGTAAAAGTTGTAATAGGTTAAGAATAACTGCAAAAGGTGATTTAAGATTATGTTTGTTTGGTAACACTGGAATAAATATTAGACATTTAATGCAAAAAGATAGTCAATTAGAAGAGTTAAAAGATTTGATTTTAAAACAGCTTAACTTTAAGAAAGAATCTCATTATTTAGAGATCGGTGAAACTGGTTTAACAAAGAATTTATCAACTACTGGTGGTTAATATGAAGAATTTAAAAGTAATAAAAAATAATGAGTTAAAAGATTGGGCAGAAGAAATTTTCAAAAAAAATTCTTTTAACATGGTTGATGTTTCAGCCAAAAAAGAAACGCACAGAAGAGCTTTAGCCTCTGGCAAAATTTTTGTTGGTAAAGAAGTATTTGATCTAATTAAAAATAAAGAAATGCCTAAAGGAGATCCTGTAGCTTTAGCAGAAGTTTCTGCAGTTTTAGGAGTTAAAAAAACTAGTGAATTAATTCCTTTATGTCATCCACTACCAATCGACCATACAGCTACTAAAATTATTATGCACGATAAAGATAACACACTTGAAGTGTTTTGTGTTGTTTCCGCATATGCAAAAACAGGTGTAGAAATGGAAGCAATTATGGGAGTAAATGCTGCTTTAATAACTATTTACGATTTAAGTAAAATTGTTAATCCTCATTTAAAAATTCATGATGTTAAGCTATTAATCAAAGAAGGTGGAAAAAGTGGTTTGTGGAAAAATCCAGAAGGGCTACCTAATTTTTTAAAAGAAATATTTTAATTAAAATATTAATGAAGGTACAGATTGAGCTATTTGGGGCAAGTCGAGACTTTAGTGATAAAAATTTTCTAGAATTCGAAATAAAAAAAAATTCAACAATTAAAGATATTAAAAATAAAATAATAGAGTATTTAGATAAAAATTTTATAGGTAATGAAAATTTTAAAAAGATTGTAAATTCATCTGCATTTTGTTCTAAAAGTAACAATATTGTCAGCGACAATTATAAAATAACAAGTAATGAAAAAATTGCTATTATACCCCCTATTGGAGGAGGTTAATGCTTCATACAAAAGTAATAAATATAAAAGAAAAAAAACTTTCAATTTTAGAAGCTGAAAATTTTATTTCATCTTCTCAATTTGGAGCTTCAATCTTTTTCTCTGGAACTGTAAGAAATCAAAACGATAATAAAAGTGTAGTAGGAATAACTTATGACAGTCATGACGCTCTTGTTATAAAAAGTTTTGAAGAAATTTACAATGAAGCTGATCAAAAGTTAAACATTAAAGATAAAGCAGTATTTATTGAGCATGCAAAAGGTTATTTGAACCTTGGAGAAATTAGCATTATCATTGCAATTGCATGTAAGCATCGTGATGAAGCGTATGTTTTGTCTAGATATGTCATTGAAGAAATTAAGAAGAGATCTCCAATTTGGAAAAAAGAACATTATACAAATAATGAAAGCGAATGGTTGAAAGGTAATCCAATAGTTCATGAAAAAAATTAAATATTCAGAAATTACACCAGAAAAAATTTATAATAACAGGAGATCCTTTATTAAATCGATTAGTATAGGGGCTGGTTCTATTGCAATGACTTCTCTTCCCTTTACTGGAGATGCTTTATCGGAAGAAAAAAATAAAAATACAAGTTACAAAGATATTACCACATATAATAATTATTATGAGTTTGGCACTTCTAAAAGTGATCCCTACATAAATTCCCAGAATTTTAAAACAAAACCTTGGACTATTAATATTGAAGGTGAAATTGAAAATCCTATCAACATTTCAATGGAAGAAATTTCAGAAATGTTTGTATCAGAGGAGAGAATATATCGTCTTCGATGTGTAGAAGGATGGTCGATGGTAATTCCTTGGATGGGTTTTTCTTTAAGTAAGTTATTATCTAAAGTAACCCTAACTTCTAAAGCTAAATATGTTGAATTTGAAAGTGTTTATGACCCAGATCAAATGAAAGGTCAAAGATATCCAGTTTTAAATTGGCCTTATAAAGAAGGATTAAGAATTGATGAAGCATTGCACCCATTAACAACTGTAGTAACAGGTTTGTATAATAAAAAACTTCCAAATCAGAATGGGGCACCTTTGAGAATATTTGTCCCTTGGAAATATGGATTTAAAAGTGCGAAAGCTATTGTTAAAATTAAATTAGTAGAAAAAATGCCAACTTCTTCATGGATGTGGGCATCACCCAGAGAGTATGGTTTTTATTCAAATGTTAATCCCAATGTTAATCATCCAAGATGGTCACAAGCTACAGAAAGAATTATAGGAAATGATATTTTTGCACCTAGAGTAAAAACTTTAATGTTCAATGGTTATGAGGAAGAAGTGGCTAGTTTATATACTGGTATGGATTTAAAGAAATTTTTTTAATGAAAAGATTTTTAAAACCAAGTGTTTTTATTTTAAGCCTTTTTCCATTTTTAATAATTACTTATAAAATTTTTTTTAATCAACTAGGGCCAGAACCTGTAAAAGAGATAACTCATCATACTGGTGAGTGGACGTTAATATTTATTATTTTAACATTAGCGATGACACCTTTTAAAAAAATTACAAAATTAAATGTCTGGATATCTTTAAGACGTATGCTTGGATTGTTTGTTTTTTTTTATGCTACAATTCACATGTTAACATACGTGGTTATTGATTATCGTTTAGATTTACAAAGTATTTCAAAAGATATTTTTACAAAAAGATTTATCTTTGTTGGATTTGCAGCATGGCTCTTATTGACACCTCTTGCTTTAACTTCCTCAAAAAAAGCAATGATGTTATTAAAAGATAAATGGAAAAAAATTCATCGATTGATTTATATTATTGCAATATTAGGGGTGGTTCACTTTATTTGGTTGGTTAAAAAAGATTTAACAGAACCACTAATTTATATGGCAATAATATTAATACTTTTACTATTTAGATTTAAATTCAAAAAAGTTTAATAATTAATTTATATTTGTGTTTTCTGGAATACAGATCTCTGATCTAGTTAAAAATCTTCTTCCAGTTCCGTTGTCTAAAGAAAACATTCCACCCATTCCCTTAATACAATCAATAATTAAATCTGTATTTTTCCATGCCTCATGTTGAGTTTCACTAATGTAAAAGGGAATATCTCCAATTTTACCAACTAAAACATCATCGTCACTTACTTGGAATTCTTTGGCAGGATAACACATTGGAGCACTACCATCACAACAACCACCTGATTGATGGAATAATAAATCTTTACCATGAGTTTTTTTTAAATCTTCTATTAACTCAAGTGCTGTAGTTGTGGCTGAAACTTTCATTTTTATGTGGCCCGCATTTATTACGGGCCAATATAATATATCTGTTAAAAGAAGCCTAATTTTTTTTCACTGTAAGACACGTGTAAATTCTTAACTTGTCTATAGTGATTAAGCATCATTTTATGGGTCTCTCTACCGATTCCAGATTGTTTGTAACCTCCAAAGGCAGCGTGAGCTGGATAAGCATGGTAACAGTTTGTCCAAACTCTACCAGCTTGGATTCCTCTTCCCATTCTATAAGCAACATTTCCATTTCTAGTCCAAACACCTGCTCCTAAACCATAAAGAGTATCATTAGCAATTTCTAATGCATGTGCTTCATCTTTAAATTTAGTGACAGATACAACTGGTCCAAAAATTTCTTCTTGGAAAACTCTCATAGAGTTGTCACCTTCGAAAATAGTAGGCTGAATGTAATTTCCTTTTTCCAAACCACTATTTAAGTTGGCAACTTCACCTCCACAAAGAACTTTAGCCCCCTCTTTCTTACCTAGATCAAGATAAGATTTTATTTTTTCCATCTGTTCTAATGATACTTGAGCTCCAATCATAGTTTCCATTTTTAGAGGATTGTCTTGAGTTACAGCTTTTGTTCTAGCAACAGCTCTTTCCATAAATTTATCATAGATAGACTCTTGAACCAACACCCTACTTGGACAAGTACAAACTTCACCCTGGTTAAGAGTAAACATTGCAAAACCTTCCATACACTTATCAAAGAAATCATCATCTTGATCCATAACGTCTTCAAAGAAAATATTTGGAGATTTTCCACCTAATTCTAAAGTGATTGGAATTAAGTTTTGTGATGCGTATTGCATAATCAAACGTCCAGTTGTTGTTTCACCAGTAAAAGCTATTTTTCTTATTCTTTTTGATGAAGCTAATGGTTTACCTGCTTCCAAACCAAAACCACTCACAACATTAACTACTCCTGGAGGTAACAAATCACCAATAAGTTCCATTAAAAGTAAAATAGATGCTGGTGTTTGTTCAGCTGGTTTTAGAACTACACAATTTCCTGCAGCTAACGCAGGTGCAAGTTTCCATGTTGCCATTAGTAAAGGAAAATTCCAAGGAATAATTTGTCCAACAACACCAAGTGGTTCAGGTATATGGTAGGAATATTCACTGTTACTTATTTCAGAAACAGAACCTTCTTCAGCTCTTATCACTCCTGCAAAATATCTCCAGTGATCTACAACTAACGGTAAATCAGCAGCCATACATTCTCTAATTGGCTTACCATTATCTAAACACTCTGCGGTAGCTAATAGTTCTAAATTTTTTTCAATAACATCAGCTATCTTAAGTAATATATTTGATCTTTCAGTTATTGATGTAATTCCCCAAGTAGGAAATGCAGCATGTGCTGCATCTAATGCTGATTCAACATCTTTAGAATCAGATCTTGGAACTGAACATATAACCTCATTATTAATTGGGCTTACATTGTCAAAATATTTACCTGATTTAGGCTCAACAAACTTACCACCAATAAAATTTCCATATTTTTCTTTATAAGGAAACTTTACTTTTAAGTGAGATGTATCCAGTAAAGGAGACTTCCCAGCTTGAACTGTTTCTGTACTCATTATTTTTACCTCTCTATTTTTTTTATTTTTGATCTTATTTTTTTTTGTAGATATTTTAGAACGTTTCTTGGTCGCAGACGTTTTTGTAGCAACTTTTTTTTTTGTTTTGATTTTTTTTCTGGAAACTTTGACTTGTTTAGCCTTTTTTTTCTTAGTTTTTGAGTTTGCTATTTTTTTTTTCTTAATAGCCATAAGAATAGTTAACTAAGGTTTTGTATCAAAGTCTATTTATAATATATTTTATATTCTACTTTTGATTGCATCTAATACTACATCTTGTGCTCATAAAATAACTGACTAATACTAAGTTTATGAATGATAATAAAAAAATAGAAATTCAATCAGCAACATTTGAAAGATTGTTAAAACATTTGGATGAAAGAAAAGATGTTCAAAATATTGATTTAATGAATTTAGCTAACTTTTGTAGAAATTGTTTGTCTAGATGGTACAGAGAAGAAGCTGAAAAAAAAGGTGAAACTATATCTGATCCAGATGCAAGAGAACATGTTTATGGAATGCCTTATTCAGAGTGGAAAGAAAAATATCAAAAATAATTATTTTTCTTTCAGTCTTGGAAATAACTCAACAAAATTACAAGGTTTATGATTAATATCTAATTGATGTTTTAAAATTCCATCCCATGCATCAGTAACACCACCAGAAGAACCTGGTAAAGCAAAAACATATTTACCATTTGCTAATACTGCGCATGCCCTAGATTGTATTGCAGAAGTTCCTACTGTTTTAAGACTTATTGTTCGAAAAACTTCTCCAAAACCAGGTATTTGTTTGTCTGCAACCTCTTCTATTGCTTCTGGGGTAATATCTCTTCCAGTAAGCCCTGTTCCTCCAGTAGTGATAACTACATCAATATCTTTTTTATTAATCCAATCTTTTAAAATTAAAACAATATCTTCTTTGTTGTCTTTACATATTTTTCTATCAATTAATTTATGGTTAGCTTCTTTAATTTTTTCTACAAGAATAGCTCCAGATTTATCATTATCAAATGTTCTGGTATCTGTTACAGTCAATAAAGCAATATTTACATTCATAAAATTTTTTAAGCATGATTATATTATCAATATTTTTTCTTATAACATCAATATTATATTCTAGTGTTGGTTTTGGAGGTGGGTCTACTTATCTGGCTTTAATGTTAATATGGGAAATTCCTTTTTACATCATTCCAATATTGGCATTATGTTGCAACATCATTGTGGTTTCGGGTAATTCAATAAATTATATAAAATCTGGTAATTTTAGTCTCAATCTTCTTTTACCCTACGTAGTGGGGTCTGTTCCTTTGGCATTTTTTGGTGCTTCATTATCAATTTCAAAAGAATTATTTGAGATATTGTTATTTATAATTTTAACTATTGCTGGAATTCTATTATTAAATAGAAGTAAATTTTTTGATAGTAATAAAATTAAGATAAATCAAATCCCAAAAAAAATATCTATTCTTATTGGTTGTGTCATAGGATTTATTTCAGGAATTGTAGGTATCGGTGGCGGTATCTTTTTAAGTCCAATACTTTTTTTAATAAAAGCTGGTTATCCAAAACAAATTGCTACAACTGCATCCTTATTTATTTTAATCAATTCTATTTTTGGAGTGGCTGGACAATTAACAAAAGATATTGTTTTAAATCAATTCTTAAATTTCTGGCCTCTTTTCTTGGTAGTCTTTATGGGTGGTCAAATTGGTAATTTTTTAAATATTAAGTTTTTATCGAATAAAACCTTGTCCTTAATTACATCTTTATTGGTCATATTTGTGGCTATAAGGATGGGTTTAAAGCTATTACCATAATCTTGATTTAATTAACATTTACTATATCTAAACATTCAATGAAAAATATTAAACCTTTTGGGCCAACAATTGGAAGAACAAGAATTTCGAATAAATTTTTTAAATGTTTAAATAATGAGTTTAATGAAAAATCTAAATCAAAAAAAATTGACTATAGTTCTAAATTAGCAAGCCAAATTAAAAAAGAATTAAAAATTTCAGAAAAATTTGTCAAAAAAAATCTAGAAAAAGAATTAAAGAACCATATTACAAAATTTTTAAATAATGAAAAAATTAAGAATATAAAAGAAATTAAGATCTTAAATTTATGGGTTGTTCGACAATTTAAAGGTGAATACAACCCTATTCATTACCATGAAGGAGATTTATCAGGTGTGGGCTACTTAACAATACCTAAAGATATGACTAACAATAAAATGGTAAAGAATAAAAAGATTAAAACAAATGGAACTATAGATTTCATAAATGGACAAAAAGGTTTTTTAAGCAAGAGTATATATAATGTGGTACCAAAACTTAAAGAACTTATCATTTTTCCAAATTATTTACTTCATACTGCTTATCCTTTTAATATTAATGGTGAACGTAGATCGTTTTCTTTTAACGCTAAAATTATATTAAAAAAATAATATACAGATACAAATATAATTAGTATAAATAATTTGCCGATTTGATCTTATTGCGGGCATAAACTGCTAAAAAGAATAATTCCCACAAAATCAATAAGCGAGGTAGTTAAACTATATTGTACACCTAGCATAAAGCTGAAGTACTAAAAAAGTAAGGACTAAAGTGGATTTAAATTTTTTCAAAAAAACAAGGGTGCTAGATGGTGGAATGGGCCAAGAACTTCTAGCAAGAGGCATGAAACCTAACGGAACATTATGGAGTGCTAACGCTATATTAGATGAAAATTACCATCAACTCTTATCTGATACACATAGGGATTTTATAAAAGCTGGTGCTGAAGTAATAGTCACAACAACTTTTACAACAAGACGAAAAAGATTAAGAGATAACAATGTTGAGGAAAAATTTGAATACTTAAATAAAAAAGCTGGTCAAATCGCACATGATGTTAAAAAAGAATTTCCAAATATTCTTGTAGCAGGTGGAATACCTCCTCAAAATTTAACTTACGAGGCAGATGAAAGAAGTGAAGAAGAGATTATTAAAAACTTTAATGAACAGGCAAAATTATTAAATCCTTATGTGGATTTTTTTTATTTTGATGTATGGAGTAGCATTAAAGAATTTAAGTGTGGAATAGAGGCAATTAAAGAATTTAATAAACCTTATCTCATTGGTATTCATATATCTGAAGGTACAAATTTACCGAGTGGCGAAAATATTTCAGATATTAAAAATATTATTGACGAACAATTACTTGGTATTATGCTTTCATGTGTGTCACCTGAAAACTATGAGGCTAATCTTGAGGAGCTAAAAAGTTTAAATGTTCCTTTTGGCTTTAAGATAAATGGGTTTATAACTACTAAACCCAAAAATGGTTACACCTCAACTTTCTCAAAATCTAATGGTAATCCAAATGAATTCTTAGGACAAAGAAAAGATCTTACACCTAAAAAAATTGGAGAAATTGTTAAAAAATTTAAAGATAACGGTGCAACGATATTAGGAGGGTGCTGCGAAACTAGGCCAGCACACATAAACGCAATTGCTGCAGTTAAATAGTTTTTTTATTATCAGCTTTTTTAACAAAATAGATACCAATACAGACAGCTATTAGAGATATTAAAACCTTAATCGTTATTAATTCTTTCAAGAATATATATCCTAGTATAGTGCCAAATATTGGTATTAGATACGATACTTGTGATTGAAAAATTAAACCATTGTTTTTTAAAATTCTGAATCTTAATAACCAAGCAACGCCTGTTGGCACTATACCAAGATATATAACTGATATTAATGAGTCAGTTCGTGGAATTGATTGCCAAGGTTGCTCTATAAAACTCATTAATGGTAATAAAATTATAATTGCCCAAATTAAAATTGACCCTGTTACATTTTCATTTTTTTTCTTACTTATCTTTAAAGTTAAAACACCACCAACAACATAACAAGTTGAACCGAGCAATATTAGTAATGCTGAGTTGAAATTATTTTCATCAATTAAGATATTATCAGAAAATAAAAATACGATTCCTGAAAATCCAATTAAAATTCCAAATGTTTTTACCAAATTGAACTTTTCATTCTTAGTAAAAAAATGTCCAAGAACAGTAGAGCTTAATGGTGTAGTAGACATTAATATCGCTGCTAAATTACTTTGAACAGACTTTACCCCATATGCTATTAAAAAAAATGGCGCTACTAAGTTGATAAATCCAATCATAGCAAACCAATGCCAGTCCTTTGAAAATGCTTCTATTTTTATATTTTTGTAATAACAAAGAAGTAAAACTGGAATTGCTCCAAAAAAAACTCTTAAAAAAGCAATTGTCACGGGTCCAAATGAATATGTTGCAATCTTAATATTAAAAAAAGCTGAAGCCCAAATTAAAGCTAATGTTGTTAATAAGATGTAATCTATTAATTTTGGTTGTCTCATTCTGTTATCTCTTTTATTTCACCGGTAGTTAAAATTTTTAATTGACTAAAATCTATTCTAAAGACACAATTTGGGTGCCCAGCTGCAGCGAAAACCGTTTTAAATCTATTTAAATTACTATCAATAAAAATTTTTACTTTATTTAGGTGCCCAACAGGTGAAACTCCTCCAATTGTATAGCCAGTAATTTTTTTAACATCATTTGGATGGGCCATGGACACATCTTTTTCATCTAAAATTTTTTTAAGTTTATTTAAAGAACATCTTTTATCGCCTGATACCAAACAAAGTACAAAGTCATTACCTGAATTAAATAGTAAACTTTTAACAATTGCCCCAACATTGCAACCTAAAGCTGTAGCCGCATCCTTTGCTGTTCTTGCTGTTTGCTCTAAACAAATAATTTTGAGATTTGGATCAAAATCTTTAATAGTTTTTCCAGCTCTTTTGACTGGTTCTTTTTTTAATAAAGGGTTCACTGTAAATAATTATTTAATAATATTGCATAAATACACCACTTATGTGAAAATTGCATAGGTGTTATTTATTAAATAAGCAATATTTTTCAAGATTATTTTGTTATTTATCAACTATAAAATTATACAGGAGATACAATGAGTGCAGCAAATGTTTTAAAATTTATAAAAGAAAAAGAAGTTGAATTTGTAGACTTAAGATTTACAGACCCAAGAGGTAAACTTCAACATCTAACAATGGATGTAACTATTGTTGACGATGAAATGCTAGATGATGGAGTTTTTTTTGATGGCTCTTCAATAGCAGGCTGGAAAGCTATTAATGAATCAGACATGATTTTAAAACCTGACACTTCAAGAATGGAAATGGATCCATTTACCTCTCATAATACATTGATTCTGTTCTGTGATATTTTAGATGCTGTTAAAAAATCCCCTTACGAAAGAGACCCTAGAGGAACTGCTAAAAAAGCAGAGGAATATTTAAAATCTTCAGGTGTTGGTGATAAAGCTTTTTTTGGTCCAGAACCAGAATTTTTTGTGTTTGACGATGTAAGAATTAGCAATGACCCAAATAACACCGGATTTGTTTTAGATAGCAAAGAAGGTCCATACAACTCTGGAAAAGTTTATGAAAATGGAAATATGGGTCATAGACCTCCTGTAAAAGGTGGTTATTTTCCCGTACCTCCTGTTGATAGTGAGCAAGATATGCGAGGAGAATATTTAAAAAATTTAAAAGAAGTTGGAATTAAAGTTGAAAAACATCACCATGAAGTTGCTCCAAGTCAACATGAATTGGGAATGTATTTTGGAACATTGGTTGATCAAGCAGATAATGTTCAATTATATAAATATGTTGTACAAATGGTAACCCACTCATTTGGAAAAACTGCTACGTTTATGCCAAAACCTGTTGCTGGAGATAATGGTTCAGGAATGCATATTCATCAATCTATTTGGAAAGGAAATACACCTGTATTTTCTGGTGATGCATATGCTGGTTTATCAGAAACAGCTCTACATTATATTGGTGGAATTTTAAAACATGCTAAGGCGATTAATGCTTTTGCTAACTCAACAACAAATAGTTACAAAAGATTAATTCCTGGTTTCGAAGCACCTGTACTACTTGCGTATTCAGCAAGAAATAGATCTGCTTCTTGTCGTATACCAATTACATTAAGTAAAAATGGTGCTAGATGTGAAATAAGATTCCCGGATGCTTCTGGAAATCCTTATTTAACTTTTGCAGCAATGCTAATGGCTGGCCTAGATGGAATTAAAAATAAAATTCATCCAGGTGAATCATTTGATAAAGATTTATATGAATTACCTCCAGAAGAAGTTAGTGCTATCCCAACTGTTTGTGGCTCATTAAGAGAAGCTATGGAGAGTTTAGATAAAGATAGAGAATTTTTAACGCAAGGTGGTGTATTTACAGATGATCAAATTGATGCTTACATTGCACTTAAGTTTGAAGAAATTCACAAATTTGAACACGCACCTCATCCTGTTGAATTTGAGATGTATTATAGTAGCTAGTAATTAATTACTGTCTAGTTGTTGCGATTGTATCTTTGTTAACACCTTTTTTCACAACGTAGTCCTGCGTGCCGTTTGCACCAGTTTCTACTTCTTTACGAAGATCTTTAAAAAAAGTTCTTTGCTTTAAAGAATTTTTAAGGCTTTTAACAAGATTTTTAAACTCAAATGTGTTCATATGTGATTCTTACACTAGATATGCAAGATATGCAATACTGATATGCAAATAGTAGGACAATACGTCCTACTCTATCTTAAAAGACTCACCACACCCACAACGCTCAGTTTCATTCGGGTTATTAAAGACAAATGATGAGGATAATTCCTCTTTTTTATAATCCATTTCAGTTCCTAGGAGATACATAACTGCTGCTGAATCCACAAATACCTTAACACCTTTTTCTTCAATAACTTCATCGTTTGGATTAGCTATCTTGGTGTATTCCATAACATAAGACATTCCAGCACAACCACCTGTTTTAACTGACACTCTTACACCCAGTGAGTCTTTTTCAGCATTAGACATAATTTCTTTAATTCTCAATGCTGCATTATTACTTAGTTTTATTATAGGGTTCATTATAGATTTAGCTCCAATTTTGCCGCCTCTGACATCATATCTTTATTCCACGGTGGATCCCAAACTAATTCAAGATCAACATCATCTATTCCCTCAACTTGCATAGCACCATCTTTGACTTCCTTGGGTAAACTTTCTGCTACTGGACAATTGGGTGTAGTTAATGTCATTTTAATTTTTGCAAAATTATCATTTTCGACTTGAACATCATAAATTAAACCAAGTTCATAAATATTTACAGGCAGTTCTGGATCATAAATCTTTCTAATCTCTTCAATAATTTTTTCTTTTTTTGTCATCTTAATTCTCCGTATTTACTTGATCTTTTTTATTTTCAAAAGCTGAGACTAATGTGTGCCATGATAAAGTTGCACATTTTACTCTCATTGGGTATTGTTTTACTCCAGATAAACACATTAGTTTTGTTTTTTCATCTTCTTCTAGATATTCTGATTTAAGTTCAGGGTTTTCTTTAATCATCCCTAAAAAATCTTCGACAATTTCTTTTGCTTCATTTTCGTTTTTACCTTTAATTAAATCTGTCATAATAGATGCAGACGCCATTGAAATAGCACATCCACTTCCTTCAAAAGAAATATCTTCAACTATCATTTGTCCATTAAGTTTTAAATAAATATGAACATTATCTCCACATAAAGGATTGTTACCTTTGGCATCTTTATTGAAACCATCAGTCTTCCTCAAATTTTTTGGATTTTTACCATGTTCCAATATTATTTCTTGATATAATTCTTTTAAATTCATTTTAAATTAAATATTTTTTTACAGTTTTTAATTGAGTCGTTAAGCTTATCTAAATCATCTTTTGTATTATATATTCCAACTGATGCCCGTGCACTAGCAGGTATATTTAATTTATCATGTAATATTTGGCAGCAATGATGTCCTGCTCTTATAGCAACACCATCTTCATCTAAAATAGTTGCAATATCATGGGGATGTATACCTTCAATAGTAAAAGATAAAACTCCACCTTTGTCTTTAGGGCTTCCAATTAATTTAACAGAATTATTTTTTTGTAAAAGATCTTGACCATATTCAACTAATTCTGCCTCATGTTTCATAACATTGTCTATTCCAACACTCTCTAAAAATTTAATGGATTGGTCAAATGCTATAACTTGTGCCGTAGCCATCGTACCAGCTTCGTATTTATTAGGTAAATCACCGTAAGAAATCATATCTTTTTTAACTTCTTTGATCATGCCACCACCTCCTTGATATGGCGGCAACTCCTCTAACCATTTTTTCTTTCCATACAAAACACCCAACCCAGTTGGACCATACATTTTGTGACATGAAATAGCATAAAAATCACAATTAAGATCTTGCATATCTAGTTTTAAATGAGGTGCGCCCTGACAACCATCGACTACAACTACTATGTTTTTAGAGTGAGCAAGCTCGGTTATTTCTTTAATTGGTAAAATAGCACCTGTAACATTTGATAAATGTGTGATTGAAATTACCTTTGTTTTAGGTGTCAATTTTTTTTCTATTTCTTCTAGAGTGATTTCACCTTCTTCATTAATTTCTGCAAAATTAATTCTAATATTTTTTGATTTTCTTAAAAAATGCCAAGGAACATAATTAGAATGATGTTCTAGTTCTGTAATAAGTACTTCGTCTCCTTCTTGAAGAAAATTTTGACCCAAAGTATTTGCAACTAAATTAAGTGCCTCTGTAGCACCTTTTGTAAAAACAATTTCATTTTTATCTTTTGCATTAATATATTTTTGAACAGAGCTTCTTGTCCCTTCATATAAATTAGTAGCAGCAACAGCAAGATAATGAACACTTCTTCCTACATTGGAAAATTGCTTTGTATAAAATTCATTTATTCTATCGATTACAACTTTTGGTTTTTGTGAAGAGTTTGCACTATCTAAATAAACTAGATCATTATTTTGAATTTTTTTATCAAAAATTGGAAATTCTTTTTTTATATTATTTATGATCATTCTTGAATGCCTGTTAATTTTTTAACTAAGGATTTTACACTTTCATTTGTAATCTTTTCGACAACCTCATTTAAAAATCCATTTGTTAATAGTTTTTTTGACTGAGCATGACTTAGACCTCTAGACATTAAATAAAAAATAGAGTTTTCATCTATATTACCTGAAGTTGATCCATGAGAGCATTTTACATCATCAGCATAAATTTCTAATTCAGGTTTTGCATTAAACTCCACATTATCATTAAGCAATAGTGCTCTACTTAGCTGATAGCCATCAGTTTTTTGAGCTTTAGAGTCTACATAAATTTTACCTTGATAAACTCCTTTGGAATTTTCATTTAATACACTTTTTATTAATTGATAACTTTTACAATTTTCTTCGTTATGGTTTATCGAAGTTTTGATCTCATGGTGTTTTTTATTATCTAAATCAATAACCCCATTAAGTACAACTGAGCCATGATCGTTATTAAGAGAACAATTAATATCGTGTTTTGCAAATTTTGAACCTTTTGATAAAATAAAATACTCTAAATGACTATTTTTATCTAAATCAATATCTTTAAATGAATACTTAATATTAGATGTTGGATTGATGTCTAAACTATAATTTTTAAGAGTAGCATTTTTACCGATATTAATTTTTTGTCTAAAATTTAAAAAATTATTATTTGTAGTTTCGTTTGAAATGTTGATTACATCTATAGAAGTGTCATCTTCAAGATCAATGTCAAGTCTCATGTTTAAACCGTAACAGTCTAAATCTGATGTTAAATAATTGTATAAAACCAATGGTTTTTGTAACTGATAACCCTTATTAATTGTGATTTTAATATAGCTAGAAAGAAAGGCAGTATTTAAGTTTATTAACACATTTTCATTCAGTTCATTATCCAGTTCTAAATTTTGGTTTATACTAATTTTTTCTTTATCTTCATAACCAAAATCAATCTTAGATACGTTGCCGTTAATAAAAACTATTTTATTATGCTTAAATTCATTAATATAATCATTATTAATGCTTGATGTATTGTTTTCTTTATAAAAATCTAATTTTTCAAAATTAGTTGAAATGATTTGGTTTAAATCAGAAAATTTCCAATCTTCAATACGTTTATTTGGAAAGCCTTGTTCTAAAAATTTATTAAAATTTTTTTCTTTAATTTCTTTTTGTGAAATTGAATAATTTCCTTCACTTAGAGATTTTTCAAAATTTAACTTGATTTCATTTTGCATTAATTAAAATCCTCATATCCGACTTTTTCTAATTCTTTAGCTAACTCATAGTCACCTGATTTAATTATTTGACCATTTTTTAAGACATGTACAAAATCTGGTTTAATGTAATCAAGTAACCTTTGATAGTGAGTAATAATTAAAAAAGAATTTTCTTTATTTCTTAACGAATTTACACCTTCCGAAACTATCCTTAAAGCATCAATATCTAGGCCTGAGTCAGTTTCATCTAAAATAGAAAGTTTGGGATTTAAAATTGACATTTGTAAAATTTCATTTTTCTTTTTTTCTCCGCCAGAAAAGCCCACATTTAATTGTCTACTTAATATTTTTTCATCAAATTTTAATTCTGCTGCTTTTTGTTTAATCAATTTTAAAAATTCAATAGCATCTAATTCTTTCTCACCTCTAGCTTTTTTAATTGCATTAATCGAAGTTTTTAAAAAAGTATTAGTGTTAACTCCTGGAATTTCTAATGGATATTGAAATGCTAAAAAAATTCCTTTATGCGCTCTTTCCTCTGTTTCTAAATCCAATAAATTTTCACCCTCAAAAGTAATATTTCCATTTACTTCGTACCCTTTTTTTCCTGACAAAATATTTGATAATGTGCTTTTTCCAGAACCATTAGGGCCCATAATTGCGTGCACTTCTCCAGGATTTATATTTAAATTTAATCCTTTTAATATTTCTTTTTCTTCAATCTTTGCTTTTAAATTTTCAATCGTTAACATTTAACCAACACTCCCTTCTAAACTAATTCCAACTAACTTTTGTGCTTCAACGGCAAATTCCATAGGAAGTTGTTGTAAAACTTCTTTGCAAAAGCCATTTACAATCAAGCTAACCGCCTCTTCTTGATTTAATCCTCTTTGATTACAATAATATAACTGTTCATCACTTATTTTTGATGTAGTTGCCTCATGTTCAATATTTGATTTTGGGTTTTTGTTTTTAATGTAAGGAATAGTGTGAGCACCACATTTATTGCCCATCAATAACGAGTCACATTGAGTAAAATTTCTTGAATTATCAGCCTTTGAAGAAATATCAACTAAACCTCTATACATCATATCAGAATTACCAGCTGATATTCCTTTAGAAATTATCTTACTTTTTGTATTTTTTCCTAAATGGATCATTTTAGTTCCTGTGTCTGCTTTTTGATGATTGTTTGTAATTGCTATAGAGTAAAATTCTCCTACAGAGTTATCACCTTTTAAAATACAGCTTGGATATTTCCACGTTATTGCAGAACCAGTTTCAACTTGCGTCCAAGAAATTTTAGAATTTTTTCCCTTACACAAACCACGTTTTGTAACAAAGTTGTATATTCCACCTACGCCATCTTTATCTCCAGGATACCAATTTTGTACTGTTGAGTATTTAATTTCAGCATCATCCAATGCAATCAACTCAACGTTAGCAGCATGCAATTGATTTTCATCTCTCATTGGTGCGGTGCAACCTTCCAAATAACTTACATAGCTTCCTTTATCAGCAATAATTAATGTTCTTTCGAATTGACCAGTTTCAGATGCATTAATTCTAAAATATGTTGATAGTTCCATTGGACATTTTATTCCCTCTGGAATGTAAACAAAAGAACCATCTGTAAATACTGCCGAGTTAAGAGTTGCAAAGAAATGATCTGTTGTTGGTATAACAGAACCTAGATATTTTTTGACCAAGTCAGGATGTTTTTGAATAGCTTCAGACATTGAGCAAAAAATAATTCCTTGTTTAGTTAATTCCTCTTTAAATGTTGTTGCAACAGATACCGAGTCAAACACAGCATCAACGGCTATACCATTTAATCTTGCTTGTTCTTGCAATGGAATTCCAAGTTTTTTATAAGTTTCTAAAAGTTTAGGATCAAGCTCATCAAGGCTCTTGGGTTTATCATCCATACTTTTGGGCGCTGAATAATAATATAAATCTTGATAATCTATTTTTGGATACTTTGGTTTTTGCCAATTAGGTTCTTTTAATTGTTTAAATCTTTCAAATGCCTTAAGTCTAAAATCAAGCATCCACTGAGGTTCTTTTTTAATATTAGAAATAAACTTTATTACATCTTCATTTAGACCTTTAGGCGCTCTTGTGTTCTCAATATCAGTTGAAAAACCATATTTGTAATCTTTTAAATTATCAATTTCTTTTTGTCTGTTATCCATCTTTTAATTACTTTGATTGTTATTATCTTTTAATAAATCCTCTAAACTTTTCTTTTCAAAAAAACTGTTAATATGTGTTTCCAACTCATCCCAAAGATTGTGAGTAGAGCATTTTGTGGTTTTACCATTACAGCCTTTTTTTGACTCTTTTTTACATTGAACAGTTTTTACCTTTTCATCGACTGCATGAAAAATATTGGTAAGCTTTATCTCGTTCGGTTTTTTAGAAAGCACATAACCACCTTGTGTTCCCCTGGTACTTTGAACAATTTGATTTTTTTTTAATTTAGAAAAAATTTGCTCCAAATAATCCAGAGATATGCCCTGGCGCAAAGAAATGTCTCTTAGCGATACAGGATTAATGCCATCAAACCTGGCTAAATCTGCTAAAGCCATTACTGCATATCTACTCTTTGATGTTAATTTCATATTACCCTTTAAAATTGTGCGTTTTAAACATACCTGACTAAAATGGTCAAGTATATATTGGTCTAAAAAAACTAACATATTGTCGCTCACTTATGATAAACGTAGTTTTTTTTTGAGAATAATAATCAATATCGCATATGGATAATAAAATTTTAGAAATATTTATTCCAGGTCCCGCTGGAAGACTAGAAGCAAAATACTATAAGAGTAAAAAAAATACATCTCCAATTGCACTAGTGTTACAGCCACATCCTCAATATGGAGGAACCATGAACAACAAAGTTGTGGTAGATACTTTTCATACATTTATGGATAATGATTTTTCAGTATGTAGAGTAAATTTTAGAGGTGTTGGTAAAAGTGATGGTGAGTTTGATAACGGACAAGGTGAACTTGCAGATGCAGCTGCTGCATTAGACTGGCTTGAAAGAGAAAATTTTGACAACTCACAATGTTGGGTATCTGGATTTTCTTTTGGCTCATTAATTGCCATGCAACTATTAATGAGAAGACCAGAAATAAATAGATTTATTGCAATCTCTCCTCAACCAAATGTTTATGACTTTTCTTTTTTATCACCATGCCCTACCTCTGGACTGATGATTTATGGTAAAAAAGATGAATTAGTCCCTTTAGAATATATTACTGAACTAGACAAAAGATTAAGTGCTCAAAAAGGTATTAAAGTAGAATTTCAATCTGTCCCTGAAGCAAATCATTTTTTTTCAAAAACAGAAGAATCTTTAATCACAAATCTTGATAAATATATAAAAAAAGAAACTGCTCTTTACTAAAAGTTTTTAACTAACTTGCCACCTACTGTAGGTAATTCACAACCAGTAGTTTCTGGATATGATATTGGTAAATTTAAAAATGATCTAATTGCAAGATAACCAAATGCTTGTGACTCGATAAAATCTCCATTTAAATTATAATCATCAATAGAGTTTAAACTTATATTTTGTTTGTGAAATAAATAATCTTTAACACTTTGGATAAGAAAAGTATTTTTTCTCCCTCCACCGCAAACTAAATATTTTATTGGTTTAATATTGTTTCCATTAGCATGTTCAATACCTTTTGCTATTAGATAGGCAGTAAAATTTGTTATTGTTGCGCAACCATCTTCTAATGATAATCCTCTTGCAAATGAAATATCAAAATCTTTAACATCTAAGGATTTATCAAAACTATCTATTTTGAAGTTATCAATTACTTGATTTAAAATTAATTGATCAATTTTACCAGATTTTGCAATTGAACCATTCTCATCAAAATTATTTTTTGAATTTTTTCTTACCCATTCGTCAATCATACAATTACCGGGACCTGAATCAAAAGCTTCTAAGTTCTCTTCTAATTTTTCATCTTTTTTAATTATCTTAGTAATATTAGAAATTCCTCCAATATTAAGAAAGCAAAGAGGAAAATTTATTTGGAATTTTTCATTTATTCTTTTAGACAATAAGTTATGAAAAATAGGTGTTAACGGAGCGCCTTGGCCTTTATTCGCTAGATCTTCTTGCCTAAAATCATAAATAACTTTTTTTTTAACTAATTGGGACATTAACCTTCCATCTCCTAATTGTTTTGAAATCTTTTGCTCAGGATTATGAAAAATTGTTTGCCCATGAAAACCAACAAAATCAATCTCATCTTGATATTTTAATGACATCTCACTAACAATTTTACTGTGAAATATAGTAATTTCTCTTTCAAGCTCGTTTAATCTAGAAGAGTACAGCTTCAAATCATTACTGCTTAAAATTAAATTTCTTAATTTAATTAATTGTTGATGTAAATTTTCATTATATTCAAAATATTCATCTAAAACATTGGTAAATTGATTAAATCCATCTGATCTAATCAATGATACATCAACGCCATCCATTGAAGTTCCACTCATCAACCCAATAGCTGTATATAATTTATTTTTCATTGATATTCTTTTTAATAAAAATTTGTATATTGTGTAACTATAAGCTTATGAATAAATTTTTAAAAGAATTTAAAGATAGAGGATTCTTCTATCAATGTACAAATGAAGATGAATTGTCCAGCTTAATGGACAAGGAAAAAATTAAAGCTTACATCGGATTTGATTGCACTGCTGAAAGCTTACATGTTGGCAGCCTATTACAAATCATGTGTCTTAGATTGTTACAAAAAAATGGGCATAGACCGATTGTGCTACTGGGTGGAGGCACAACAAGAATTGGTGACCCTTCTGGAAAAGATAAAACAAGAAAAATACTAAGTGAAGAAGAAATTGAAAAAAATATTAAGAATATAAAAAATATACTAAAAAAATTTTTAGACAACAACGACCCAGAAACAAAACCTATATTTGTAAATAACTATACATGGCTTAAAAATTTGAATTATATCTCTTTTCTTCGGGACATAGGTAAACATTTTACAATTAATAGAATGCTAACTTTTGATAGTGTAAAATTAAGATTAGATAGAGAGCAATCTTTAAGCTACATGGAATTTAATTATATGATTTTACAAGCTTATGATTTTTTAGAACTAAACAAAAAAGAAAATTGTGTCTTACAAATAGGTGGCTCAGATCAATGGGGAAATATTGTTAACGGTGTTGAGCTTATCAAAAGATATTCAAATAAACAAAGTTATGGTCTAACGACCCCCTTAATTACTCTGGCCACAGGAGCTAAAATGGGAAAATCTGAAAATGGAGCAATTTGGTTGGATGAAAAATTTTTTTCAGCTTATGACTATTGGCAATTTTGGAGAAACACAGATGATAGAGATGTTATAAAATTTTTAAAAAATTTTACTGATATGAAAATGGAAGATATTAAGAAAATTGAAAATGATAATATCAATGATTTAAAAATAATTTTAGCTAATGAAACAACCACTATGCTTCATGGTGAAGATGCTGCTAAAAATTCAGAACAAGCTGCTAAAGAAGCATTTTCAGGTAATTCACTTGGATCAAGTTCACCATCTATCAAGATTAATTCCAAAAATATGAATAATAAATTTGATATAATTGATCTAATTATTCTTTCTAAATTAGAAAAATCCAAAAGTGAAATAAGAAGATTAATTAAAGGTAATGCAGTAAAAATTAATGATAAAGTTATTTCCAATGAGAAGTTAATTATTACAAGTGAATTTTTTAATAAAAACTACCTTAAACTTTCTATTGGAAAAAAAAGACATTTAAAAATTGAATTAGATTAGTTTTTTTTAATCTTTTCTAGCGTTCTAGTTATAAACCTTGGAGTTAATGTTTTTATTGGATTTACAGTTGTTTCAAGTTTTTGTGGAGGACCTTTTACTTTAAAACTTACTCCAAAAACACCTTCACCAGCTTTCTTTCCAATAAGCAAATCTCCAATTAATGGAATTGAAGCAATGGATCTATTAATTGTAGTCGCTGGAACCAATGTTCCTCTTAAACTAACTATATCATTTTTATCAATATAACCTTCAATTAAAATAGATATTGCTGGCCCAATTGCGTACAACTCTTTAATAGTCATAAGTTCATTTTTGTTTGTAAAATTCATTTCAAAATCTGTAAATCTAATACCTTCTCCTGTTAGTAAATCTGCCATCCCTTGAAGAGAAGCAAGGGCAAGTAACTTTGCCAATGCAGGAATTTCTTTGACTTTAAAATTATCTATAATCAATTTTGAATTTGAAGTGCCATTCTTTTTTGAGGAATAAAAATCTAAATAACCTTCATTACTATCTTCGAAACCTTTTATGAATTTATATCTTTTTACAAGTGGCTTGGCCCTAGATGAAAATAGAGTGGTAATTTTTTCACCATCTTTGGTTTTTATTGTAAATGTTAAATTTTCACTATCATCATATAGTGCTGATATATTAGCTTGAGCTACTTTGTTATCAACAATTCGAAGTTTACCACTTAAATTTTTAACAATACTATCATTATCAAGATAAACATTGGAAAAATTAAGTGTGATATCTATATTTTCTTTAAAAAGATTTAGTTGTTGATCATCTTTACTTTTTAACAAACTCGTAATCAGACTATCAGCATTAAATAATGATCCATTTAGCTCATAATCATTATTTTTAGTTCTACTAAATGTAAATTTGTTTTTCTTGTCTCTATTATCAAAATAATCTGAGTCAATTTTATCTACTTTCACTATTTTATTTTTCTCATCTATAATTAAATCATCAATTATTAAGCTGTTATTCTTTGATAAAAAACTAATTTTTTTAAAATCAAATCCAAATTTTTTTGTATAGCTTCCATTTATTTTTAATTGAGAATTTAAGTTTTTATTTTTTGTATAATTAATAAAATCTATATTTAAAGGTGTGTCATTAATTTCTAAATTAGTTTCAAAATTATATTTTTTATCTTTTGTTGAAAAAAAATATTCTATTTTATTCAATTCTTTCTCTAACTTAATTTTTCCTGAACCTTTCAGTGATAAATCATTACCTTTATAATTTAATTCAATTTTATGATCTTTTAGGTTTAAGATTTCATTAGTTTTAGGTAAATAATCTTTGATTAAATTTTGGTTTTTAATATCTAATTCACTTAATTGAATATTTGATACTAAATTTAAATCAGGACCGTTATTTGTTATTTCATAATCAATAAATTCAAATTTATTTTGAAGTTTAACCTGCCCCTTTCCTTCAATTGATAATTTCTTATTGGCATAATTAGCTTTTATCTCATGATCTTTTAAATCAATTAAGTCATTAATTTCGACGAAATTCTTACTAATTAAATTATCTTTTTTAAACTGAGAACTATCAATTAAAATGTTTGAATTGATTTCCAAATTATCAACTTTTAGCTGATCATTAATATTAAAAGAAAAATTATTATCTGACTCAAAGCTTGTGTTAATTAGATTAAATTGAGGATATTTTAATTTTATTATTTTAAGTAATTTTTCGTTTAAAGAAGAATTTTTATTTCTTATGTTGCCTTCAAGCGAATAAACTTTTTCATTTTTTTTAATATTTAGTTTCTTAGATAAAAAATTAATATTATTTGTATCAAAACTAATATCTCTAAAATTAAAATTATTTCCTGTAATATTAAAAAGAAAATTTATTTTTTCTAATTCATTTTTTTTAAATAAACTTATTTTACCATCTTTTAGTAATCCATTAACTTTATAATCTTCTTGGAGCTGACCAAACTCATCAAAATTGAATTCTAAATCAGCTATTAAATATCCTTTCTTTATAAATTGCTCTAAAAAAAATAATTCAGGTCTATTATTTATTGATCTTATAAATGATACAAAATTTTTAAGCAAAATTGGTTTAGTTGATATTTCTATTTTGGATGTAACTAATTGACTTTTAATTAATGAATTTAATGATACTCGGGTTTTTATATATTCAAGCTCAATTATCTTATCTTTAAAAATTATTTTAGTGTCTATTGTTTTTGCATTAAACTTAAAATTTAATGGGTCTAAGGTAAGTTTTATTTTTTTTAAACTAGTATCAAATTTATTATTTTTTTGCTTTACAAGATCTTGGATTTGTTTATTAAATTTTTCTGTCTCGATACCAATAGTGCTCAAATAAATTATTAATAAAATAAAAATTCCTACTACTATAGATATATATCTTAATATTTTTTTACTCATTTAATTTGATACAAAGATTGTTCTAAAAATTCATCTAAATCTCCATCTAAAACTTTATCTGGGCTCGTGCTTTCAAAATTTGTTCTATTATCTTTCACAAGTCTGTACGGTTGTAAAACATATGATCTAATTTGGTGCCCCCATCCAATTTCAGATTTAGAATTTTCTGTGTTTTGATTTTCTTGTTCTTTTTTTTTAATTTCATAATCATATAATCTTGCTTTTAGCATGTTCATGCATGTTTCTTTATTTTTATGTTGAGATCTTTCATTTTGACATTGAACAACAATTTTAGATGGTATGTGAGTAATTCTTACAGCACTATCTGTTGTATTTACATGCTGGCCACCTGCTCCACTAGATCGATATGTGTCAATTCTTAAATCTTTTTCAATAATTTCAATATTGATATTTTCATCAACTACTGGATATACCCATATACTTGCAAAACTTGTGTGTCGTCTCGCTCCAGAATCAAATGGTGATATTCTAACCAATCTATGGATCCCAGACTCTTTTTTAAGCCAACCAAAAACATAATCACCTTCAACTTTAATTGTTGATGATTTAATACCAGCTTCATCTCCTTTATGTTCACTAATTAAGTTTGATTTAAAATTTTTTTGGTCTGCCCATTTTAAGTACATTCTTCTCAACATTTCTGCCCAATCTTGACTTTCGGTGCCACCTGCGCCCGCGTGTATTTCTATGTAACAATCAAGAGAATCTGCTTCATTTGATAAAAAACACTTAACTTCATTTTTCTTTACTAAAGTTCTTAGTTCTTTAATATTTTGTAATACTTCTTTTTGCACAGACTCGTTTTTTTCTTCTAAGGCTAACTCACTTAAATCATCTAAATCTGATAGCTTTTCAATTGAAATTTTATAAGTGTTTAACAGGTCCTCAAATAATTTCTTTTCTTTAATTACTTTTTTTGAATTGTCTTTATCTTGCCAGAAATTAGCTTCTAACATTTTAGAGTTTAATGCTTCAAGTTTTGAATGAATATTATTTTTTTCAAAGATACTCCTTAACTCTTGAGTTAATTTTTTCTATTTCTTTTTTATAATCTTGATATTTATCATCCATTAGTAAAATTTTAATATATTATTAGCATCTAATCTATCATTATTTGAATATAAAACTTTTCCTTCAATCACATTTTGTTTTTTATAGACTTCAATTATGGTATTTTTAGAATTAAATTTTGCTTTTTGACCAGTATTTGGATCAACCACCATCATTACCGTCCCCTCTGCTGCTTTGAATGGTCTTGCATCTGATTTATTAACTGTTTTTTTAATAAATTCTTTAAAAATAGGTAAAGCTGTTTTTGAACCAGTTTCATACTTTCCTAAGGGTGAGGGATTATCTAAACCAACATAAACACCAATTAATAAATTAGAAGTATATCCAATAAACCAAGTATCAGTATTTTTATTAGTAGTGCCAGTTTTTCCCGCAATGTTTAACTCCAGATCTCTTAATTTTTTAGCTGTTCCTCTTTGAACAACCCCTTCAAGTATTGAAGTCATCTGATAAGATGTTTGAGGAGAAAAAATTTTTTTATAATTATCTTTTACAATTGGATATTCTTTTCCTAAGTAAGAAATTTGATCACAATTAATACATTTTCTTTTATCATTATTAAAAATAGTTTTTCCTTCACTATCTTGAATCCTGTCAATTAAAATTGGGTCAACAAGTTTACCTCCATTAACAAATACTGAATAAGCTGAGGTTAGTTTTAACAAAGTTGTTTCAGTAGATCCAAGTGAAATGGATAAAAGTTCTTCAGGATTATCGTATATACCTAGATTTTTTGAAAAATTTACAATCTTTTTTACACCTAAATCTTGAGCTATTCTGACAGTCATCAAATTTCTTGATTTTTCTAAACCAATTCTCAAAGTTGAAGGTCCATAAAATTTTTTTCCATAATTTTCTGGTTTCCACCTTTTAAGGTCTTCTCCTTGATCTAAAACAATAGGAGCATCCAAAATTAAGGTTGTTGGGGTATAATTATTTTCAAGAGCCAGAGCATAAACAAATGGTTTGAAAGCTGAACCAGGTTGTCTAAAGGCTTGAGTTGCTCTATTAAATTCACTTTTTTTAAAACTGAAGCCACCACTTAAAGCCAATACTCGACCTGTATAAGGATCCATAACAACTATTCCACCATTGACATTTGGCAATTGTTTCAAACTATAACTTTTAACACCAACTTTTTTTACATAAACTATGTCTCCAACTTTAAATAATTGATCGAACTCTTTTTTTGTCCAAGAAATATCTTTAAATTCAATTTTTCCATTTAATTCATCTTCAGTTTCAATATTTACTGAAAATTTATTTAATTTTTTAATAATTGCTAATTTCCAATTAATTGAGTCTTCTAAATTATACTTCTCAAGATCCTTATTCCAATTTTTTGAATAATTTTTATTTGTTAACGCTCCCCTCCAACCTTTTCTTTTATCATAGGATATTAACCCATCTCTAAGTGTTTCAGTTGCTATTTTTTGAAATTCTAAATTTATTGGTGTGTTAATATTAAAACCTTGTTTGTAAACCTTATCATAAGTTAAAGTTTCGATTACATTTTTTCGAACATCTTCAATATAATATTGAGCATCCTCTAAGAAGACTTTTTTTGATTTATTTAAATCAATTTTTTTATCTTTTAGATAATTGTATTTTTTTAAATCTATATATTTGTTTTCTAACAAGTTTTTTAAAACTAAATTTCTTCTAAATTTAGCTAACTCAATATCTCGATATGGGTTATATTTACTTGGTGCCTTTGGAAGGGCAGCTAAAAGAGCTGCCTCACTATAGTCTAAATCTTTTATAGATTTGTCAAAGTATTGTAAACTTGCTGCAGCAACACCATATGCACCGCTTCCAAGATAAATTTGATTTAAGTATAATTCTAAAATTCTTTGTTTTGATAGTGCTCTTTCTATTCTAAATGCTAAAATTGCCTCTTTAATTTTTCTGTTAAGACTAACCTCATTCGATAATAAAAAATTTTTAGCTACTTGTTGGGTTATTGTCGAAGCACCCTCAAGTCTTTTTGATGAAATTATGTTAGAAATATTGTTAATCACTGCTCTTAAAACTCCTTTTGCATCCACACCTGGGTGAGAGAAAAAATTTTTATCCTCAGCTGATAAGAAGGAATTAACTACATTTTTTGGAATTGAGTTAAATGGAACAAATATTCTTTTTTCTTTTGAAAAATCTGCAACAAGGTCCCCATCGCCTGAGTATACTTTGCTTGATACAGGTGGTTTGTAGTTTTTAAGAAATCTATAATCAGGAATATTGTTTGAATAAGACCATAAAATTCCAAATATCAAAATACTCAACAAAAAAAGAATAGATAATGAAACAAATAGAGTATTTTTTATAAATTTATTCATTTTGTTTCCATTATATCTTGGAATTTGTTAAAGATAAGGCATTACAAATAAACAAAATTTTATAAACAATTAAAATATTAAATGAATCAATCAAATAAACAATTATGGAAAAAAATTTATATATCGATGCATCGCATCCTAATGAAACTAGAGTTGTTCTTAAATCAGATGACAATATTGAAGACTACGAGTACGAAGGTTTAAAGAACAATTTAATAAAAAATAATATATATTTAGGTAAAGTTAGCAGAATAGAACCATCCCTTCAGGCTGCATTTATTGATTTTGGACGAGATAGACATGGGTTTCTATCTTTTAATGATATTCAATCAGATTATTACCAAATACCTAAAGCAGATTTAGATAGAATTAAAGAAGAAGAGGAAAAAGCTAGAGAAGAACTTTCTAAGGAAGTTGAGGCTAAGGAGGAAGAAAATATTGCTGACGGGAAACTTGAAATGGATGACCCTATTAATATTGAAAAAGACCCCTCAGAGGAAAATGACAATGGTCTTGATGAAAAAAAAAATTCAAATGAGGAAAAAGTTATAAAGAAAGAGACTAGATTTAAATTTAAAAGATATAAAATACAGGAAGTTATAAAACCAAATCAAGTTATTTTGGTACAAGTTATCAAAGATGAGCGTGGACAAAAAGGTGCAGCACTAAGCACGTTTATTTCAATTGCTGGAAAATATATTGTCTTAATGCCAAATACTCCAAAAGGTGGTGGAATATCTCGTAAAATATTTAATCCAGCAGATAGAAAAAAAATAAGAACTATTTTAAATGAAATTGAAATTCCAAAAGAAATGGGATTAATTGTAAGAACAGCAGGTAGCAATAAAACTAAAAATGAAATTAATAATGATTTAGAAACTCTAATCAAAACATGGAGTCAGATTAAAGATACTGCGATCAATTCTATAGCTCCATCATTAATTCACCAAGAAAGTGAAATTATAAAAAGAACTTTAAGAGATATGTTTGATGAAAGTACTCAAAATATAATAGTTGAAGGTAACGAAGGTTATAAAAAAGCACAAACCTTTATGAAAATGATCATGCCATCCAGTGTTAAAAAAGTAAAGAAATATAGAGGTAAGGTTCCTCTATTTATTGAAGAAAATATTGAACAAAAATTGAACCAAATATTTGACTCAGAGATAAAACTTAAATCAGGAGGATATTTAGTAATTAACCCTACCGAAGCACTTGTATCAATCGATATAAATTCTGGAAGCTCAATTAAAGGTAAAAATGTTGAGAGCACTGCATTAGACACAAATATTGAAGCAGCTGAAGAAATTGCAAGGCAAATTAAAATAAGAGATTTATCTGGTCTAATTATAATCGACTTCATTGATATGCTTAGTTATGGAAATAGAAGATTGGTTGAAAGGAAACTTAAAGAAAAATGTAGAACTGATAGAGCAAGGATCCAAATTGGAAGAATAAGTAATTTTGGTCTTCTTGAGATGTCTAGACAAAGGTTAAGGGAAAGTGCAATTAAATGGAAAGTAACTCTAACAGACGAGTCATTTGCTCAAAAATTACTAAAAACTGTTGAATTAAAAGCAGTAATTAATAAAGCTAAATTTGTTGAGCTTAAGGTATGTGAGAAAATTTCTGATTTTTTAAAAGAGAATTTTGTTGATGATTTAACTTATTTTGAAAAGAAAAATAAAATGACAATAGATATTGTTAGCGATCCAACTCTTATTATTCCAGAGTATATTATTAATATTCAAAATAAATCAAAAAAAACAATTGAACTCATCGAGCATTTTGAAAAATTAAAAAACTTAGAAATACAGATTAAAGAAGACAAGATTATTGATAAGAAAGAAACTAAAAAATTTCACAAAAAACCTTTTAAAAAGAAACCTTATTTCAAAAAAAAGTTTGTAAAAAAAGCAGTAGCTATTTAATAATTCCTGTTTTTGGTGAAGATGCATTTCCGTATAAATATTTATTGATACGTCCAGCTAAAAAAGATTGTCTGCCAGCAATCACAGCATTTTTAAATGCAAGCGCCATATCAAATGGTTTTTTTGCTTTAGCAATAGCAGTGTTAACTAAAACACCATCACACCCTAGCTCCATAGCAATCGTTGCGTCTGATGCTTGGCCTAAACCAGCATCTATAATTAATGGTAACTTTGTCTGCTGCCTAATAATTTGAATATTTGTTTTATTTTGAATGCCCAAGCCCGAACCAATAGGTGCGGCTAACGGCATGATCGCATCTGCACCTGAGTTTTCTAATCGTTTCACCATTAATGGATCATCGTTGCAATAAACCATGACCTTAAAACCTTCCTTAGCTAAAACCTCTGTTGATTTTAGAGTTTCAATCATATCAGGAAATAAATTTTGCTTATCACCTAAAACTTCTAATTTAACTAATTTCCAACCACCAATTTCCCTAGCTAGCCGAAGCGTTCTTAAAGCTTCCTCTGAAGTAAAACATCCCGCTGTATTTGGTAAATAAGTAATTTTTTTTGGATCAACATAATCCATAAGAAGTGGTTTTTTTTTATCAGTTATATTTACCCTTCTAACTGCAACAGTTACAATTTCAGCTCCAGAAAGTTTAATTGCTTTTGCACATTCTGACATATTTTTGTATTTGCCAGTGCCAACAATTAATCGGGAATTAAATTTTTTATTTGCAATAATTATTTTATCATTTTTCATTTAACCCCCTCCAATAAAATGAACTATTTCAATTTTATCATTCTTTTTTATACTAATTTTACTAATATTTTTTTTATCTATTATCTCTCGATTAAGTTCAATTGCCACTTTTTTTAACGGGATTTTTAGATCTTTTACTAAATCTGAAATTTTAAAATTATCAGAAATAAATCTTAATTTACCATTTACTTTAATTTCTATTTTTTTTATTTTTTTCATCGTATATAAGTGTTGAATGAATAATAAAATTATTATTATTAATGGTCCAAATCTTAATCTATTAGGTGAAAGAGAACAATCACAATATGGCTCAACTACCTTTAAGCAATTAAAAGAAAGCTGTTTAAAAAAATCAAATGAGATTGATTTAGAATTAGAGTTTGTTCAATCAAATATTGAGGGAGAAATTGTAGATTTAATTCAAAATGCTAGAAAAAAATATGATGGTATGATTATTAATGCTGCAGGTTTTACGCATACTTCAGTTGCAATCAGAGATGCTCTTGATTTATTTAAAAAGCCAATAATTGAACTTCATATATCAAATATTTATAAAAGAGAGGAATTTAGGCATAAATCTCTTATAAGTGATGTAGCAACAGGAGGAATTTTTGGTTTAGGAGTTGAGGGTTATATTTTAGCCATAATTTCAATAGAAAAGATCTTAAAAAAATGAAAATAGATAAAAGTATTATAAAAGAATTAAGTGATTATTTGGATGAGTTCAATCTCACTGAGATTGAAATTACTGAAAAAGATACTAAAATTAAAGTTTCTAAGAACAATGTATCTATTAGCAATCAGCCAGTCATTACAACAGCAAGTGCACAAACTGGAAATGAAAAAGTTGCTGAGAAACCAAATATAAAATCAGGTACTGAAATTACCTCACCAATTATTGGTACCGCCTACCACGCTCCAGAACCTGGTGCGAAAAAATTTGTTGAAGTTGGTAAAAAAATTAAAAAAGGTGACACTATAATGATAGTTGAAGCGATGAAAACAATGAACCATGTGCCTTCAACAGCAGATGGTATTGTAAAAGAAATTTGTGTTGAAGACGGTCATCCTGTTGAGTTTGGTCAAACCATTATTATTCTAGAGTAAAATAATGTTTAAAAAAATCTTAATTGCAAACCGTGGGGAAATTGCAGTTAGAATTATTAGAGCTTGTAAAGAATGGGGAATTCCAACTGTAGCTGTTCATTCCGATGTTGATAGAGAAAGTATGCATGTGAGAATGGCTGATGAAAGTGTATGCATTGGATCTCACCAACCTGCAAATAGTTATTTAAATATTCCTAATTTAATGTCAGCAATTGAGCTTACTAATGCTGATGCGGTACATCCTGGTTATGGATTTTTATCTGAAAATGCTAGTTTTGCAAAAATTCTTGAAGAAAATAAAATAAGTTTTATTGGTGCATCATCAAAACATATTGAAATGATGGGTGACAAAATTCAAGCAAAGAGAATTGCTAAAGAGAATGGTTTACCAGTAATTGAAGGTTCTGAGGGAGGTGTTACTGATATAGCTCAAGCTAAAGAACTATGTAAAACAATTGGATTTCCTGTTTTAATTAAAGCTTCGGGTGGTGGTGGTGGAAAAGGTATGAAAATTGTTTACAAAGAAGAAGAATTCGAAACTTTGTTTTCTACTGCAAAATCAGAAGCTCAAAAATACTTTGGTAATGATGAAGTATATATTGAAAAGTTTTTTCAAAATCCAAGACATATAGAGGTACAAATTTTAGCTGGTAAAAATAATGTTGTTCATCTTCATGAAAGAGATTGTTCAGTTCAAAGAAGACACCAAAAATTAATTGAGGAAACACCGAGTCCAGTTCTTAATGATGAAATAAGAAAAGATTTATTCGAAAGAACTGTGAAGATGGTTAAAAAAATTGGTTATTTGGGTGCTGGAACTGTAGAATTTATTTACGAAGATGGAAAATTTTATTTTCTGGAGATGAATACAAGAGTTCAAGTTGAACACCCTGTAACAGAAATGGTAACTGGTATTGACATAATAAAAGAACAGATTTGGATTGCTTTTTCTGGAGAAACAGCTCTCAAACAAAGCGATATTAACCCAAGAGGTCATGCAATTGAATGTAGGATAAATGCAGAAGATGCTAGCAAAAACTTTCAACCATCCCCTGGCACTATAGGTATGTGTCATCAACCATCTGGTTTCAGAACAAGAGTAGATGGGGCTATTTTTCAAGGATATAAGGTTACTCCTTATTATGATAGCATGGTGTGCAAACTGATCTGTCATGGAAGAAATAGGACTGAGGCAATTCAAAGAATGAACAGGTCTCTAGATGAATTTGTTATAGAAGGAATTACCACAACTATTCCTCTACATAAAAAACTACTTAGTCATAAAAAATTTATTAATTCTGATTTTAACGTAAGCTGGTTAGATAAAGATACTATAGTCTAATAGCATTTAACAAGCCAAACATCGTATACTGGATGATCAAATGGAGTAATTGATGGACTTGAGGAAAACATCCAGCCATTAAATACGAATACCTCATTATTATTTTCATCAGTTAGATCTTTAACTTGTATATAGGCGGTAATTTCAGGATTATCGTCAAATTCTGAATTTTTACACTTTAAACTTTTTATAGAGAGATCTTTAAATGTAATTAGTTCTCCATTTTTCAATTTTACTAAGCTATTTTTTGAACTAATTTTATCTAAAATTTTTAAATCTGTAAAAACACCTTCGGTGTTATCTTTTGCAAATGAGTGATTTATTAAAAAAAAACAAACTAAAATAAAAAGATAAAAATTAAATTTATTGTTTCCAGCTAGAATATTTCTTTTTGATTCCATCTTTATCTTTGTTTGGATAATAAGCTTTTTCAGTGCCAGTTAAATTAGATTGATGAGGTTTTTGCCAATCATATTTTTTAAGTTCATGCGTTTTTTCTATTTTATTAGGTGTAAAATGCATCCAAGAGTACCATTCAACTGGTATTTTAGAGGCATCGATAGTGTTTGCATAAATAACCCATCTCTTTCCATTTTTATTTTCATAATATTTGTTACCAAGCTCATCACTACCAACTAATTTTCCAAAAAAAATTGTTTTTAATCTAGTACCAAAGGTATCTTGATTCCACCAAGTGAAAATTTTTTTTAAAAGTGTCAACATAAAATATTTTTATTTATTCAATTAAAAATTGTATAATTTAAATTAGACTAAAATATGAATATGTATATAAATTAATTGATTCAATATTCAAATTAAAATTTAAATTGGAGTTAAATGGCAAAATATTTAGTTGAGACTTACTACACATGTACGTTTAAAGTTAATCATTACTTGGATGATATAAATGAAACAGAGTTAAAAAACCTTGAAAAAAGAGATGATGGAAAATTCGAGGTACTAGACGTAAAACTTGATAATCGTAAAACAAAAAGTCTTGATCCAAATAATAATAAAGTCATTGAAAGTAAAAAGGCAGAAGTCGTAGCTGAGGTAAACCAAGCTAGCACGGGAAATAAAGAAAACATTATTGCAAACTTCAATAAATCATCTGAAAGAGGTGGTAAAAGATTTGGAATGCCAGATAGAAGAAAAGGTTACATTCAGAAAGCGACTATTGGAGATCATAAAGTTTATCTACATACTGGCGAGTATGAGGATGGCAAAATAGGAGAAATTTTCATTGATACAAGCAAAGAAGGAGAATTAGTAAAAGCTCTAATGAACAATTTTGCAATCGCTGTATCATTAGGACTTCAATATGGTGTGCCACTTGATGAGTTCATTAGTGCATTTGTTGGCACAAAATTTGAGCCATCTGGAAAAGTGCATGGTAATGACAGAATACTAAGTGCAAGTTCAATACTAGATTATATTTTTAGAGAATTAGCAATATCATATCAAAATAGAGAAGATCTGGCTCATACACCTTCAATTGGAGGAAGCGAGTCAGCTACAAATGAAGAAAATCAATCTGAGGACCAAAACCAATTATTAAAAATTGTAAAAGATATAACCAGCAAAGGTTTTGTAAGAAATAATTATAAAAAAAATTTAGTAGATCTTTCAGATGTTAAAATAAGCTTAAAAGGTAAAAAATAATTTTATTTCTTATTTTTTATAGCAATACCAAGTTCTTTTAATTGGTCCTCGCTTACGTCAGATGGAGCTTTCATCATTAAGTCTTGTGCATTTTGGTTCATTGGGAACATTGTTACTTCTCTTATATTTTTTTCATTCGCTAGCAACATTACTATTCTATCAATACCAGGAGCTATTCCTCCATGAGGTGGAGCTCCATAACTCAATGCATTTATCATACCACTAAATTTTTCATCAACTTGATTTTTATCGTAACCAGCTATTGAAAAAAGTTTGTACATAAGTTCTGGCTTATGGTTTCTTATCGCACCAGAAGAAAGTTCAATACCATTGCAGACAATATCGTATTGATAAGCTAATATATCTAAGGGTTTTTCAAAATTTTCTTCATTTAAATTTCCCTGTGGCATAGAAAATGGATTATGACTAAATTCAATTTTGTTAGTTATTTCATCTTTCTCAAACATTGGATAATCAACAATCCAACAAAATGCAAAAACATCATCGTCAATTAAATCTAGATCTTTAGCTATTTTATCTCTTGCAAGTGAGGTAATTTTTTCTAGATCATTTTGCTTTCCGCATGCCATGAAAATACTATCACCTACTTCTGAGTTAGTTTGTTTCATAATTTCTTCTAAAGCTTCATGTGAAAAAAACTTTCCAATCGGACCTTTAGCTGAAAGTTGGTCTTCTTTTTCAAAAGTAAAATATGCCAATCCAGAAGCACCCTGGTCTTTCGCCCATTTATCAATATTGTCAAAAAAGCTTCTAGGTTTATCTTTTGTATTTTTAGTTGAAATACATCTGACTTTTGAACCAGATTTTACAAGTTTTTTAAATATCTCAAACGACACATCTTCTCTAGTAAATATTTCCGTAATATCATTTATAAGTAATGGGTTTCTTAAATCAGGCTTGTCACTTCCATAATTTAACATTGCATCAGCATATGAAATTTTTGGAAATTTATCGTACAAGAGTTTTTTATTTGAGAATTTCTTAAAAGTATTAACCATTAAAGTTTCAACAACATTAAAAACATCTTCTTGTTCCACAAAAGACATCTCTAAATCTAATTGATAAAATTCCCCTGGACTTCTATCAGCTCTAGCATCTTCATCTCTAAAACAAGGAGCAATTTGAAAATATTTATCAAAACCAGAGACCATTATTAATTGTTTAAATTGTTGAGGTGCTTGTGGTAATGCATAAAATTTTCCAGGGTTAAGTCTACTTGGAACTAAAAAATCTCTCGCACCTTCTGGACTTGATGAGGTTAAAATTGGTGTTTGAAATTCTAAAAAACCAAGTTTAGTCATTTCATTTCTAATATATGAAATCACTTTTGATCTTAAGATTATATTTTCATGAATTTTTTTTCTTCTTAAATCTAAAAATCTATATTTTAATCTTATTTCTTCAGCATATTCTTGGTCGCTAAAAACTGGCATTGGTAATTCTTTGCAAGTTCCCAATATTTCAAATTCATTTATAACAACTTCAATTTCACCAGTTTCAATCTCATTATTAATCGTCTCATCAGAACGGCTAACAACTTTTCCACTTACTTTTATGACAGTTTCAAGTTGAGTTTTTTCTAAATCTAAAAAATTTTTATTTTCTTTATCTATAATACATTGGGTAATTCCGTAGTTATCTCTGAGGTCAATAAATAAAAGGTTCCCATGATCTCTTTTTTTATTAATCCACCCAGAGATTGAAATGTCTTTATCTAAATCATCTTTTCTCAATTCATTACAATTATGTGATCTATATTTATTCAATTATTCTCCTAAGGCTTCTTTTATAATTTTAAAATCGATTGGTTTTTTTCGTTTTAAACTAATTTTGTCGATTTTATATATGAAATCAAAAATTTTGCCATACGATCTATCAATTCTTTTAATAATAAAATCAACTAATTTCTTATCTATAGATATTTGGCGATCAGATAAGTTTTTTAATATAAGCGCAAACATCAAATCATCTCCTGGTTTCTCAATATTACACAATAAAAAATTTTTTGATCTTGAATTTAAATCACTTAAATTAAAGGAGTGCTCAACAAGAGGAGTTTTCGAAGTTAAAATTAAATATTTATTGTCCTGATCAACAATATTAATTAAAGTGAATAATAAATTTTCATCAATTTTATCATTAAAATTTTCAATAATTATATTTTCAAAGACTTTAATTTTTTTTAGAAATTCATTATTGATTTCACTAGCCTCTATCTTAATTCCTTTAAACTTATGTAAAAAGATATTGACTAAATGAGTTTTGCCAGAAAAATTTTCTCCAATTAAATTTACAAAATTTTTTTCCCACTTGGGCCAACTATTTAATAATTTAAATGCAAACTCATTGCTTTTTGAAACATAAAAATCTTGATCTTTAAAATTTTGATCATAATCAAAATTTAATATTAATTGATTTAAATCACTCATTTAACTACCCAAATTTGATTTTGAATATCAAATTCATAATTCTTATTTTTCATAATTTTAAGAAAGTAACCTGGTGATCCATTAAATGTAATTTTATAAAAATTATCTTTATTGTTTAATTTAAAAATATGATAATCGTATATCAAATCTGTATTGTCTAATATTTCTTCAAACTTTGAAATTTCTGAATTGTCATTGTTATTAATTGAAATAGTTAAAGATATCTTTATCGATGTATTAATTTCATTTTTACTCTTCCAATAATTTTCATAAATACTTTTTAAGTTTTCAATTAATTTATCTGCTTCTTTATAATTATCTATATTAAGATTTTGAAAACTAATATTTTTAAGATCTTCTTCTTGATTAAAGTTTATTTTATTTAAAACTTTAATTGCATTATTTTCTTTATAGATGATTGATATAATATAATCATCAAGATTATATTTTTTTATAATTTCACTAAAATTATAACTTTCCAAGATTTTTGAATATCTTTTTATTGAATTAAAATCATCTAGATCTTCAGTGGGTAAAACATATCTTAATAAATGATATTTTTGGTTATTAAAATTCCAGTTATTAAAAATATAATTTTCAGAAAAAATTAAAATTTCATCTTTGTTTTTATCTACTAAGATTGGTAAAAAAAATATTTTTTTTTCAACTGGAAGAGATGGGAAGATATTTTTTTTTTCCATTAAATTTAATATTTTTTTTTTATTAAATGATACATTTAAAGATAAATAATAAACTTCATTAATAAATTTTTCCTCTTGAATTGAAAAAGTTTCAATCATACTTTTGATTAAACCAATTGGTGTTTTGCTTAGTTTTTTTTGATCTTGTGTTTGCAATATGGATAAAACCAACCTATTAAATGCCTGCGCAAAACCTTCGTCAATTATCTTGTTTTTATCAAAATTAATCTCAAAAGGAGTTGATATTTCTATATCATTGATTGAGAAAGTCTTTGCTTGAATGTTTTCTGTGGAAAAAAAAATATTTAACAAAGCAAGTAAGCAAAAAAGAATATATAATCTTTTATAATTAAAAAGTTTAATATTAAATTTCATAAAACATATTAATGAATAATAAATTAATAACCTATAAAAAAAGTGGAGTTAACATAAGTGCTGCTGATAAATTTGTTAATTTCATTTCATCTGTTTCATCAAAAAAAAGAGGCAAAAAAAAGTTTTCAAATATTGGTGGATTTGGTTCTATATCAGACATTCCAAATCAAATAAAACAACCTAAAATTGTTGCCTGCACAGATGGTGTTGGTACTAAAGTTGAAATCGCAAATATGCTTAATAAATATGACACTATTGGAATTGATTTAGTTGCAATGAGTGTGAACGATTTAATTGTTCAAGGTGCAAAGCCTCTACTATTTTTAGATTACATTTCTATAAATAAAATTGATTTAAAAAAATTAAAATCAATCATTAAAGGTATCGTTAAAGGTTGTAAATTGTCTAGTTGCGAATTAGTTGGTGGTGAAACAGCCGAAATGCCAGGTACATATGAAAAAGGCAAATTTGATATTGCAGGTTTTGCGGTTGGGATTGTTGGTAAAAATAAAATTTTAAGTAAAGATAAAATTAAAAATAATGATTTAATTTTAGCTATACCTTCAAGTGGTCTTCATTCAAATGGATATTCTCTAGTACGTTATCTTCTTAAACAAAAAAAAATAGATATTAAAAAAAATATTTTTTTAAAAAAAGAGTTAATCAAACCCACTAAAATCTATGTAAATGAAGTTTTAAAATTAATAGATAAAAATTTGATTAATGGATGTGCCAATATTACTGGTGGAGGTTTAGCTGATAATATTCAAAGAATTATTCCAGATAATTTCACAGCTGAAATAAATTTAAACTTAATTAAAACATCTAAAATTTTTAAATGGCTTCATAAAAAAGGAATATCAGATAAAGAAATGCTCAAAACTTTTAATTGTGGTGTTGGTTTTTGTTTAATTATTAATCCAAAAAAATTAAATCAAATTAAAAGATACTTTACAAATAATTTTAAGCCTTATGTGATAGGAAAAATTACTAAGAATTTTAGAGAAAAAGTTAAACTAAATGGCTCTGTTAACTGGATCTAAAAAAATAAAAACAGTAGTTTTTATTTCTGGAACAGGCAGTAATTTAAAATCTCTTATCAAATTCTCAAAACTTAAAAAATCACCAATAAGTATTAAAATGATTATTTCTAATGATTATAAAGCAAAAGGTTTACAATATGCAAATATTTACAAAATTAAAAAGAAAATATTTAATTTTAAAAATACTTTTTCTGAAAAAAAAGTTATCAATGAATTAGAAAAAAGTGATATTAATTTAATTTGTCTTGCAGGTTTTATGAAAATTTTATCAAAAGATTTTGTTAAGAATTTTAAAGGTAAAATTCTTAATATCCACCCTTCCCTTCTTCCAAAATATAAAGGATTAAATACTCATGAAAGAGCAATTAGAAATAAAGATAAATATTCTGGTTGTACTGTGCACTTTGTAAATTCTAGACTTGATTCTGGCAAAATTATTAATCAAAAAAAAGTAAGAATTAAAAGACTTGATACACCTAAAACCCTAGCAAAAAGGATTTTAATCCAAGAGCATAAACTATATCCAGCTGCTATAATTAAAGCACTTAGTCTTTAAAAAAGAAATCTATTTCAATTTTTGCGTTTTCAACACTGTCAGATCCGTGTACAGAATTTTTATCAATAGAAATTCCATATTTTTTTCTGATAGTTCCTTCTTCAGCATCATTTGGGTTAGTGGCACCCATTAATTCTCTATTACCTAATACTGCATTTTCTTTTTCAAGAACCATAACTACAACTGGTCCAGAAGATAGATAAGCACATAGATCATTATAAAATGGTTTTGTCTCATGAACCTTATAAAATTTTTCAGCTTCTGATTTTTCAATTTGAATTTTTTTTTCTTTTAAGATTGAAAATCCTTTATTTTTAAACATTTCTTTTATTTCATTATCTAAATTTCTCTCGACAGCATCTGGCTTAATAATTGATAACGTTTGTTCTGTATTACTCATAATCATCCTCTATTAGTTTATTTAATAATCTTACCCCATAACCTGTTGCTCCACCCGAATTTAATGCTCCACCATATTTTGAGAAAGCCATACCAGCTATATCTAGGTGTGCCCAAGGTGTTTTATTTAAAACAAATCTTTGTAAAAATTGTGCTGCTGTGGTCGATCCTGCTCCACCAACATAATTAATATTTTGCATATCGGCATTTTTTGAATCTATTAATTTGTCAAAATTTTTATGCAATGGCATTCTCCACAACTTTTCATCAACTTTATCTCCAGCATTTAATAATTGTTTAGATAATTTGTCATCATTTGAAAAAAGACCAGCATATTCAGAGCCAAGAGAAACTATAATAGCGCCTGTAAGAGTTGCTAAATCAACCATAAATTTAGGTTTGAATTTTTTTTCTGTGAAAGTAATAGCATCAGCCAAAACCAATCTACCTTCTGCATCCGTATTCAATATTTCAATTGTTTTACCACTGTATGATTTTACAATATCTCCAGGTCTTTGGGCATTTCCACCTGGCATATTTTCTACAAGCCCTACCACACCAACAGCATTAATTTTTGCTTTCCTTACTGCTAAATTTTTCATTAAACCAACTACTGTAGCAGAGCCAGCCATATCGTAGGTCATGTCTTCCATAAATTTAGCAGGTTTCAATGAAATACCACCTGTATCAAAACAAACACCTTTTCCAACAAATGCTAAAGGTTTGGAATTATTTTTTACACCATTCCATTCCATTGTGACAAGATACGATCCTCTAATACTACCCTGGCCAACTCCAAGCAAGGCGTTCATTCCAAGTTTTTTTAATTTCTTTTTATCGTAAATATTAATTTTTAATCCAAATTTTTTAAGGGAGTTTATTCTTTTTGCATATTCATCAGGGTGTAAAATATTACCTGGTTCAGAAACAAGATCTCTCGCAAAAAAAATTCCTTCTTCCAATGCTTTAAATTTCAATTGATCTTTTGAAGATATTTTATTTTTATTTCCAATTACATTTATAGTAACAAATTTTTTATCTTTTTTTGATTTATAAATCATAAATTCATAGGATTTTAGTTTTAATCCATGCAAAAAATATCCTACAAAGTTTTTTATTTTACTATTAATATTATCTGAATTTACAAAATAATCATTTTTCTTTTCAAAATCTATGTAACCATAAAATTTAGCTCCTAAATTTTCTATATCAGAAGTTTTAATTTCTTTTTTAAGGGAGACTAAATATATTGTTTTTTTTGAATTAATTTCAAAAATTAGCAAATCTTTTTTTAAATCACTATTTTTTAATAAATCTGAAATGTATAAAAATTCAGAATTTAAAATATTTTTTCTTAAACCACTAATATTGAATTTTTCATCAACAAATAAGACAAGATTTGTAAAATTTTTTTTTGAATAAGTATTTTTATAATTAATTTTGATTGTCATAAATTTTAAATTCACTCTAGACGAGATGAGTGGTATATATGGATAAAAATACTATATTTCAATGAAAAAAATTATTTATAGAAAATTATTATCAGACTGTTTAATTTTTTTCTGCCTTGCTCTGTTAGGTATTAGCGCCATTATATGGGTTTTCCAGGCAGTAAATTTTTTGGATATTATAATTGATGATGGTAGAAATTATAATGTTTATCTTAGTTATTCATTATTAAATTTTCCAAAAATTATTAGCAGAGTATTACCTTTTGCACTTTTTTTTAGTTTTTCATATACCTTCATTAAGTATGAGGCTCAAAATGAACTAATCATTTTTTGGAATCATGGTGAAAGCAAATTAACCGTTATAAATTTTTTCTTTTTTATATCTATATTGATTATGTTAATCCAAATTTTAATTCTTTCTTTTTTAGTTCCTAAATCCCAAGAAATAGCTAGATCTAAATTAAGAAGCTCTGATGTTGATTATTTTGAGGGCTTGATAAAGCCAAAAAAATTCAACGATACAATAAAAGGACTAACAATCTACTCTCAAGAAAAAAATATTGATGGAGAGTTTAAGAATATTTATATAAAAAAAAATTCTACTGATAAGAATTTTCAAATTACTTTTGCTAAAAAAGGAGTTTTTGAATTAAGGAATAATAAAAAAATTCTTGTATTATATGACGGACGAACTTTAAATAGTAGAAATAACAAGATCACTAATTTTGATTTTTCCAAATCAGACTTTGGATTATCTAATATGAATTCACATTTAGTTATTCAACAAAAAATCCAAGAGCAATCTACATACAGTCTTTTCTATTGTCTTTACAATATTTATATTTCTGAAAAAAAGATTAGATTATTAAATTGTGAATTAGCCAATCCAACCAATGTGTATAAAGAATTATTCAAAAGATTAATAAACCCATTATATTTACCTCTTTTGGTTTTAATCTCATTGCACCTTATAATGACATCGAAAGAAAACCCTGTCTATATTAAAAAAAAATATTTTATTTTTGCTGTCGGTTTTGCGATGATTATTTTTTCCGAAAGTTCAATTGGTTATATTACTAATAAACTAATTAATAATGCAATACTCATCAGTTTACCATTTATTTTTATTGTTATTTTTTACCTTTATTTTTTCTATAGATTAAATTTTAATGATAAGAAAATTTGAAAATGAAAACATATATTAAATTTTTAGTTACCGGGTTCACAAAATCATTTTTTAATGTTTTAATTACAATGACTGCTCTTATTTTAATATTAAATATTTTAAAGGAAATAGAGTTTTTTAGTAATAAAGATGTTAGTTCACTTTACCCAGTTTATCTCTCCGTTTTGAACTCAGCTTCAGTTATTTTTGAAATATTTCCATTTATTTTTTTAATAGCTACTCAATTTTTTTTTCTCAAATTATTTGATAACGATGAGATTAATATTTTTAAATATTCAGGCTTAAAAAATATGAACATAATTAAAATTTTAAGTTTAATAAGTTTTTTAATTGGAATTTTAATTGTTACAATATTTTATACTATGTCCTCAAACTTGCAAAGCCACTACCTGCAAGTAAAAAATCAATTTTCGAAAGATAAACTTCATTTAGCAGTTATAAATAAAAATGGTTTGTGGATTAAAGACACTTTAAACAAAAAGATAAGTATAATTAATTCCTCTAAAATAAATGATAATTTTTTGACCGACACCTTTGTAACAATATTTAATAAAGACTTTAAATTAATTAAAAGCTTTAAAAGTAATAAAATTGACATTAAAAATAATGAATGGCTTGTGTATGATGCAATCATTTTTGAGAACAACTCAAGTAAAAAAATTGATTTGATAAAATTCAATTCAAATTTTAATCAGCAAAGAATTGAAAGTTTGTTTTCAAATCTTTCCTCTTTATCCTTATTAAAGCTACTCGATTTAAGACGAAACTATAAATTATTGAATTATTCTCTTGTAGATGTTGATATGCAAATTTATAAGATTTGTACATATCCAATATTACTTGTTTTAATGACAATTTTATCTTCTATAATAATGTTCAATACTAAGAATTCTAATAGCAAGGTTATTAAAATAATAATTGGTTTATTTTTCTCTGTAGCAATCTATTATATAAATAATTTTTTTAATGTGATGGGATCTACAGAAAAAATCCCATTGATGATTTCCATATGGTCACCAATAATATTTTTAAGTTTGATCAACATGATAATGTTAACAACTATCAATGAAAAATAATTTTAGATATTTTTTAATCTATATTTTAGCGAGTTTAACTGTTGTTACAGCTGTAAAAGCTAACGATCAATTTATATTTGATATTACAGAACTTGAAATTTTAGATAATGGTAATCAGATTAATGGATATAAAGGTGGCACGGCAACAGCTAACAATGGAATTAAGATATTTGCTAATAATTTTTATTATAACAAAAAAACAAATATTCTAGAAGTATCAGGTAATGTTAAATTTACAGATGAATTAAATGATTTGGTTATCACATCTGATAAAGCAAAATATTTCAAAAATGAAGAAAAAATATTTACATATGGTAATTCTAAAGCAGTCAATAAAAATAATATCATCACAAGTTCAAATTTTGAATATGAAAAAAATAATAATATTATAAAAGCAATCAAAAATGTTAAAGTTGTTGACTTAAGTAAAGATGCTATTTTGAAGACAGATCAATTAATCTATCTTAAAAATGAAGAGAAGTTTATTACACGAGGCGAAACATATGCATTAATAGAAAATAAATATAATTTTTACTCAAAAGATGTTACTTATTTTAGAAATGAACTCATAATCTCATCTCAAAAAAAAACTTTAATTGAAGACGATGATAAAAATATCTATGAGCTAGATAATTTTAATTACTCTATAGACAAAAACCTTCTTAAAGGTAAAAATATCAAAATTTTATCTAATAATGATCCAACTAGCATAGATGAATATTTTTTTTCAGAAGGTTTTTTTAATTTAAAAGATAAAAGTTTTATTTCAAAAAAAACAAATGTTAAATTACATAAAAACATTTTTGATAACAGTGAAAATGATCCAAGACTTTATGGATCTTCTTCACAAGGAGATCAAAATCAAACTATTGTTAACAAGGGTATTTTTACTAGTTGCAAATTTAATGACAATTGCCCTCCCTGGAGTATAAAATCAGAAAAAATCGTTCATGATAAGATTAAAAAGAATCTTATTTATAAAAATGCGACTTTAAAGATATATGATGTGCCAGTTATGTATTTTCCTAAATTTTTTCATCCCGATCCGACAGTAAAAAGAAGATCAGGTTTTTTACAACCTCAATTTAATAATTCTGAAACTCTAGGCTCATCAATATATGTACCTTATTTTAAAACACTCGGTCCAGATAAAGATTTAACATTCAAACCAACAATATTTGAAGATAATAAGTATATTTTTCAAAATGAACTTAGAAAAAAAGGTAAAGATTATTCTTTAATCACTGATTTTGCATTAACAACAAATTATAAATCATCTTCAGACAACAAATCAAAAAATATTAATCATTTTTTTTTAAATTTTAAAAAAAATTTATTATTGCCGAATTTTATAAATAGTGAACTTGATATTGATATACAAAAAGTTAACAACGACACATACTTAAAAGTTTTTGCAAACAACCTAATCAATACAGCTTTAATGCCTAGTAATAAAGATTTAATGGAGTCTAAAGTAAATCTATATTTAGATAATGAAAGTTACAATTTTACTTCTGGATTCTCATCTTATGAAAAATTAGGTGTTAAAAATAGTGACAGATACCAATTTGTATTTCCTTATTATGATTTCTATAAAAATATTTTAACAGATAAAATTGATGGATTTATCTCTATTTCTTCAAATGGAAATAATATTCTTTCAAATACAAATAATTTACAGACACAGATTACAAATAATATTGAGTACAATTCAATTGATTATTTAACAGACAATGGTTTTAAAAATAATTTTAGTATATATTTAAAAAACAAAAATATAGTTGCTAAAAACGATTCCGTTTACACTTCAAGTCCTCAGTTCGATAGCATGAGCTTAATAAAACTAGATAGTATTTTTCCTATGAAAAAGGATAGTAAAACAAAAGTGGAAAGCTTAACTCCCAAAATTTCCTTTAAAATTAATCCAGGCAACAATATGAATGATTTTAGTCAAACAAATAAAATTGTGGACGCAAATAATGCATTTGACGCTAACAGATTAGGATTAGATGCTTTTGAAGCAGGTAAATCTCTAACAATTGGTCTTGACTACAAAATAGATAATAAAGAAATTTCAGCTAAAGAAAATGATAAAGACAAATATCTAGAATTTAATTTAGCAACTGTTATAAGAGATCAAAATGAAAACAATATACCTATCAGCTCAACTATAAATAAAAAAAACTCTGATATCTTTGGTTCTATAAATAATCATTTATTAGATAATATAAATTTTGGTTATAATTTTTCTTTAGACAATGATATGAAAACATTGAATTCAAATTCAATTAATAGTGAAATCAAAATAAATAATTTTGTAACGACATTTAATTTTATAGAAGAAAGAAATGAAATAGGATCAACTCATTCACTTTCTAATTCAACTGAATTTAAAATTAATGATAATAATTCGTTAAAATTTTCTACTAGAAGAAATAAAGAAATAAACTTAACTGAGTATTACGATTTAAGCTATGAATATAAAAATGATTGTTTAACAGCTGCTTTAAAATTTAATAAGGTATTTTATAAAGATAATGATTTAAAACCATCTGAAGATTTATTTTTTAGTATAACTCTTGTACCATTAACAACATACGAAAAAGAAATTTATAAAAGAAATTAGATAAAAATATTGAAGCTAATGAAAAAATCAAAAATTTTGATAAATCTAATTATTCTATTTTTTACCCTCATAAACAGCTCAATATCAATAGAAAATGAAATAATATTTAAAATAAATAATGAAATAATAACAAAGATTGATGTAGAAAATGAATACAGATATTTAATTGCATTAAATAAAAATTTAAAAAATCTCAATAAAAATGAAATCTTAGAAATATCAAAAAAGTCAATTGTTAAAGAAAAAATAAAGATTATAGAACTTTCTAAAAATTTTAAAAACCCAATAATTCCAGAAAAATATATAGAACTAATACTTCAAAATATTTACAATCAAATCGATATAGATAATCTAAATGATTTTAAAGGATATTTGATAAACAAGAATGTTAATTATCAGGATGTAATAAAGAAAATTGAAATTGAAGCATTGTGGAATGAATTAATTGTTGAAAAATTTTCTTCAAGAATAAAGATCAATAAACAAGAAATCCGAAATAGAATAATTGATAACAAGGATAAAACTACAAAATCATATTTAATGTCTGAAATTATTTTTGAAATTTCTAATTCCAGTGAATTAACAAGAAAATACGAGGAAATAAAAAAAACTATTAAAGAAAAAGGTTTTGATAATGCTGCTTTAACTCATAGCACTTCAGGCACATCTAACCTAGGAGGAAAACTAGGATGGATAAATGAAAATTCTTTAAACAAAAAATTAAGAGAAATTTTATCAAGTATTAAAGAAAATGAATTCACAGATCCTATAACAATACCTGGGGGTTTTATGATACTAAATATTAACAAAATAAAAGAAATTGAAACTTTTAAAAATATTGACGATGAAGTTGAAAAAATAATTAATTTAAAAAAAAATTCTCAACTTAATCAATTTTCTAAAATGTATTTTAATAAGATAAAAAATAATATGCAAATTAATGAAATATAAACCTATTATTATTGTAGCTGGAGAACCTAATAGTATATTTTTTGAAATTTTTTTGAAAACAGTTGCTCAAAATAACTTTAAAAGTCCAATAATTTTGGTTGGCTCTAAAAACTTGCTACAAAAACAAATAAAATTTTTTAAATCTAAAGTTAAATTTCATGAATTGGACTATTCAAAAGAAAAAAGAGAGATTAATTGTCCAAAAAAAATTAATTTAATTAATATTGAATATGATCAAGACCATTTATTTAAAAGAATTTCAAATAAATCTAATAAATATATTGATGGCTCTTTTCAAGTTGCTTTAGAAATATTGAATAAAGGAATTAGTAATAAACTTATTAATGGACCAATATCAAAAAAATATTTTTTAAAAGATAAATTCTATGGAATAACAGAGTATTTAGCAAAAAAAACTAATTCTAAAAATATAGTAATGATTATTTATAATAAGTCTCTTTCTGTATCTCCATTAACAACACACCTTCCTATTAAACATGTTGTAAAAAAAATTACCAAATCTCAGATTATTAATAAGGTTAAAACTGTTACTTCTTTTTGGGAAAAGCGTTTTAAAAAACTTCCAAGGATCGCTGTTACAGGATTAAATCCACATTGTGAAAGTTTTGATGTTGTTAATGAAGATGATAAAATTTTAAAACCTAGTATTAATTTTTTAAAAAAAAAAAATACTCTATTTCAGGACCTTTCCCTGCTGATACAATTTTTTTAAAAAATAATCGTAAAAAGTTTGATATAATTATTGGAATGTATCATGATCAAGTTTTGGCTCCTATAAAAACTCTATTTGAATATGATGCAATTAATATTACTGCTGGACTTCCTTTTATAAGAGTTTCTCCAGATCATGGTCCTAATGAGCAAATGCTTGGTAAAAATAAATCAAATCCTTTAAGTTTACTTAGGTCATTACAGTTTTTAGATTTTTAAGTGATTAGAGCCAAAAAAAGCTTAGGTCAAAATTTTCTTGTTGATCAAAATATTATTCAAAAAATAATAGGGACAGCTGATATTGAAGGTAAAGAAATTCTTGAAGTTGGACCAGGAACTGGAAATTTAACAAATGAAATTTTAAAAGCTAATCCGAAAAAACTATATTTAATTGAAAAGGACAATGAATTGTCTATTTCCTTAAAAAATAAATATAATGATAAGATCTCCCTCTACAATGAGGATATATTAAATTTTAACACACAATCTCTATCTAAAAACAAACTTACTGTTTTTGGAAATTTACCCTACAATATCTCAACTGAAATTCTATGTAACTGGATAATTAATTTAACTGATGAAAATTGTTGGTTTGAAGAGCTTATTTTGATGTTTCAAAAAGAGGTGGCTGATAGAATTATTGCAAACTATAATACATCAGCATATGGCAGGCTGGCAATTTTAGCAAACTGGAGACTTAATATAAAAAAAGTTTGCGACATAAGTCCTGAGTGTTTTTCACCTAAACCTAAAGTTGATAGTTCACTTCTTTATTTTGTTCCAAAAAATAACTTTGTTAGAATTAAAGATCCAAAAAATATTGAAAAAATTTCTAGAGTTTTTTTCAGTCAAAGAAGGAAAATGTTAAAAAAACCATACAATCAAATATTTAATGGAGATCAAAAAATTTTGGATACATTAAAAATTGATTTAAATTTAAGACCCCAAAATTTAAATTTTGACACTTATTATCAGTTAACCTGTGAATATGAAAAATTACGAAGTTAATTTTTCAACATGATTTCTAATATACTCTAAATCATAATCTTTAGAGCCATTAAACATTTCTGCTTTAATTAAATTAACTATTCTTGAATAACAACTTTGTAAATTATCATTAATTACTACATAATCATAATTTATCCAATGCAAAACGTCTCTACTAAATTGTTTCATTCTTTCATCGGCAATCAGTTTATCTTTCATATCTCTGTTGGATAGTCTCTCAAACAATACTTCTTTACTTGGGGGTAATATGAAAAATGTTATCAATTTATAATCTAACTTTTTATTTTTAATTTGATCTGCACCCTGCCAATCAATATCAAATAAAACATTTTTTCCTTTATCTAATTTATTTATTACAGGTGTTCTAGTTGTTCCATAAAAATTACTAAATACTTTTGCGTACTCTAGAAATTCTTCATTACTAATTAATCTTTTAAACTCGTCCTTATCAACAAAATAATAATCTTTATTATTTATTTCATTTGGTCTTGGTCGACGTGTCGTGTGTGAAATTGAGATTTCAAAGTTATCCATTTTGGATAACATTTTAACCAATGTAGTTTTACCCGCTCCAGATGGAGAGGATAAAACAATCATTACCCCATCATTTTCTGAGGGCATTTGAATTATTAGTTCGCTTTTCCTTCGATAAACTTAACTGCGTCACCTACAGTTAAAATTTTCTCAGCTTCACTATCTGAAATTTCAGATCCAAATTCTTCCTCAAAAGCCATCACTAACTCTACTGTATCTAAGCTATCTGCACCCAAATCGTCTATAAAACTAGATTCTTCATTTACTTTCGCTTCATCGATACCTAAATGATCTGCTACAATTTTTTTTACTTTGCTTGAAACGTCATCTGACATATTGATCCTTTTTGTTATAAATTCTTAATAGTTTAAAAAGCCATTTTGTCAAGCCATATACATGCCTCCATTAACATGTATTGTCTCCCCATTTATGTAATCAGACTGATCTGAGCATAAAAATAACACAGCATTTGCAATATCATCTGGCTCACCTAATCGTGCAGATGGTATTTTTGATACAATAATCTCTTTAAATTTATCGTCAATTTTATCTGTCATTGCTGTTTTAATAAATCCTGGTGAAATACAATTTACATTAATATGTTTCTTAGCATATTCTATTGCAAGACTTTTTGACATAGCAACAATCCCCGCTTTTGATGCTGTGTAGTTTGCTTGTCCTAAATTGCCAGTATGGCCTACTACAGAAGTAATATTTACAATTTTTCCAGATTTATTTTTAAGCATTTTTTTAATAGCAAATTTACTCATTAAAAAAGTTGAGGTTAAGTTTATATTTATAACTTTTTGCCATTCATCCAAACTCATTCTAATTGCAAGGTTATCTTGTGTTATTCCAGCATTATTTACTATACCATCTAAGCTTCCACCTAATTCATTAGTAGCATTTTCGACAAACTCTTCAATTTTATCACTTTGCGAGATGTCAAATCTTAATATCTTAATATTTTTGAAATTTTTTTTAAGCTCTTCTAGCTTTTCAATTCTAGTTCCAGAAGCCAAAATATTTGCACCCGATTCATTTAATTTTTTAATTATAGAGTTTCCTATTCCACCCGATGCACCAGTAACAATGATATTTTTATTTTCTAAATTGCTCATATTTTTAAACCTTCAATATCTCCTTGATTATTAATAGTGTCTATTTTTACTTCCTTGCTAATTCTTTTAACCAAACCTGATAAAACTTTTCCCGGACCTATTTCAATAAAATGATTTATATCATTATTAATCATATTAATCACACTTTCTCTCCATCGAACTCTATTTTCAATTTGTTTAATTAATAAATCCTTAAGCTCGTTGGTGTTTGATATTTCTTTTGCTGTAACGTTTGAAATCAGTTTATTGTCACCTTTTATAAAGTTCAATTTATTTAGTTCTTCGCTCATGATGTTTGTTGCTTTATTCATCAAATTACAGTGAAAAGGTGCACTTACAGGTAACTTGATATTCTTAATATTATTTTCTTTTAGAATTATAATTAATTTATCTAAATCTTCTATTTTTCCACTTAATACAATTTGACCTTCAGAGTTATCATTGGCAATTTGAGCACTTAAACTTTGCTCATTATCTTTTAATATTTTTTCGATTGTTTCAACAGTTGAACCTAATACTGCAACCATACCCCCCTGTCCTTTAGGAACTGAGTTTTGCATAGCATCTCCTCTTATTCTTAAGATTTTTAAAGTATCAGAAAAACTTAGATATCCCGCACATGATAGCGCAGAATATTCTCCTAAAGAATGTCCAGCAAAATATTTTGCTTTACTTAAGTTAATATTAAATTCTTTATTAATTACGTTGTAAATTGAATAGCTAATTAAAAAAATTGCTGGCTGAGTATTTGCCGTTAAGTCTAACTTGTCTTTAGGGCCCTCTAGTATAAGCTTAGATATAGGAAAATTTAGCGTATCATCTGCTTCTTTAAAGAGATTTTTAACAATATCAAACTTGTCAAAGAATTCCTTTCCCATTCCAACCATTTGTGATCCTTGACCTGGAAAAATTACTGAAAACATATAAAAAAAACTATCTATTTTGCCTTTTTAACTATTGTAATTGAACATTTATAATAGTATATCCTCACTTTTTATTAAAGAACTTAAATGAATTTATACGAACATACTATTATAGCTAGACAAGATACTTCACCAAGTGAAATTAAGCAATTAACAGAAAAATATTCTAAAATTGTTGAAAAAAATGAGGGTGAAATTGTTAAAACTGAAAATTGGGGATTACTAAACTTATCATACTTAATTAAAAAAAATAAAAAAGGTAGCTACATTCACTTTAAGATTAAAGGTAAAGGAAATGTAATAGATGAGCTGGAAAAAAATGAAGCAATTGATAAAAAATTATTAAGATACTTAACAGTAAGAGTTAAAAAATTTGATCTAGAAGCTAATTACTTTGCTAAAAGAGAAGATGAAGATAAAAAAGAAAGCTACAGAAATTAATTATGCCTAAAAGACAAAGTGGAAATAAAAAAGGTAAGCAGAGTAACTTTGCGAAATTAAGTATTTTTCAACCAAATAAATATAAATTCAAAAAAACATGTCCACTATCAGCAAAAGGTGCGCCTGCTGTTGATTATAAAAATGTAAGACTTCTAAAGAAATATATGTCTGAAAATGGAAAAATTTTACCCTCAAGAATTACTAATGTTTCTCAAAAGAAACAAAGAGAATTATCTCTTTCAATTAAAAGAGCTAGAAACTTAGCATTAATATAAAAATGAAAGTTATTTTATTAGAAAACGTAAAGAGAATTGGTTCTATTGGTGAAGTGATAGAGGTTAAAAGAGGCTATGCTAGAAATTTTTTAATTGCTAACAAAAAAGCATTGTACGCTTCAAAGGAAAATATTTCAGAAGTTGAAAAAATAAAAGCAGACTTGTCAAAAAAAGATAGTGAAAAGAAGAAAGAAGCTACTCAAATTTCAGAACAAATTAATGGCAAAGAATATGCAGTTAAAAAACTAAGCACTGAAAATAACGAATTATATGGTTCAGTTAAACCAACTGAAATTTCAAAACTTATTCAAGATGAAAATAAAATTGAAATCAAGCCTTCAATGATACAACCAGTTGAAGAAATTAAATCTTTAGGAAAATTCAAAGTAAAAGTTTCTTTGCACTCAGAAGTTGATGCTGAAATTACAATCAGTGTTACATCAGCTGATACGATCCAATAATTATACATTCTTTTCCCCAACATTTATTAGCAATTTTAATTAAAAAATAATTCTGTAAATTATTATTTATGGAGAACAATCTAAGCATCGTTAAAGATCAATTCAAAGAATTACCAAATAACATTGAAGCTGAACAAGCAGTTATTGGATCTATATTAGTTAGTAACGATATCTTTGATGAAATTAGCACAATAATTTCAAGTATTAATTTTCATGATCCAATGCATCAAAAAATTTTTGAGGCGATTGAAAGTTTAATTTATAAAGGGATGCTCGCTAACCCTATTACACTTAAAAATTATTTTGAAGATGAGAAAGATGATTTAAATGTTCCAGAATATCTAGTTAAAATTACAAAATTTTCTACATCAGTTCGTCAAGCAGTTGAATACTCAAAAATAATTTATGATATGTTTGTAAGACGAGAATTAATTAAAATTTCAGAACAAACCATTGATAGTGCAAAACTAAATGAGCTAGATACCAATGGTCAAACAATTATTGAAAATTCGGAAAGACTATTATTTGATTTAGCAGAAAAAGGCTCTTTTAACTCATCACTAGTTAAATTTGATGAAGCCATGAAACAAACAATCGAAATGGCATCTGCTGCTTATAAAAATGTGGAAGGTATTGTGGGTGTTCCAACAGGTCTTAGAGATTTAGATGATAAACTCGGTGGTCTTCACCAGTCAGATTTAATTATTATTGCTGGACGACCTTCTATGGGTAAGACATCTCTTGCAACAAATATCGCTTTTAATGCAGCACAAAAATTACAAGACAGTGGAAAAAAATCATCTATCGCTTTCTTTTCACTAGAAATGTCTTCTGAACAATTATCTACAAGAATTATTTCAGAACAAGCAAGAATTAGCTCAAATGATATTAGAAGAGGAAGAATTTCAGATGAACAATTTGATAAATTTTTAGAAACTTCAAAAAATATTGCTGAACTTCCATTGTATATCGATGAGACGCCAGCAATTAGTATTGCCGCAATGAGTAACAGAGCTAGAAGAATTAAAAGATTATTTGGTCTTGATATGATTGTAGTTGATTATATTCAGTTAATGAGAGGAACAACCTTTAACAAAGATGGAAGAGTTCAAGAAATCTCACAAATCACACAAGGTTTAAAAGCAATTGCAAAAGAATTGGCTGTTCCTGTTGTGGCTTTATCTCAACTTTCAAGACAAGTTGAACAAAGAGATGATCATAAACCTCAGTTAGCTGATCTTAGAGAGTCTGGTTCAATTGAACAGGATGCAGATGTTGTAATGTTTGTTTACAGAGAAGGATATTATTTACAAAGAAAAGAACCAAGAGAAGCAACGGTTGAACATGCAGAGTGGCAAGCAAAAATGAATGAAGTTGCTCACTTAGCTCAAATTATAATAGGTAAACAACGACACGGTCCAATAGGCAATGTAACTCTTGAGTTTGAAGAGAGATTCACTAAATTTAAAGATACTCAAATTAATTAAATTCCAATATAAAAGAGCTAATGTTTGCTCAATTGTATCATAATAGAGTTCTGAAAAACCCAAAATCAGTATTTATTATACTTATTATTGCAATATTAAGCTTTGGGTATTATTCCAAAGATTTCAGATTAGATGCATCTTCTGAAACACTATTGTTAGAGGGTGATCCTGATTTAACCTATCTTCAAGAAGTAACTGAAAGATATGGTTCAAAAAAATTTTTAATTCTTACTTATACTCCAAATGAAGGAATGGTAACTGACAGCTCAATTAATAATCTTTTAAGTTTAAAATATAAAATTCAAAGTCTTAATTGGGTTCATAGCGTCATCACTCTTTTAGATATACCTCTTTTAAGTAATTCAGACTCTCCTCTACAAGAAAGACTTCAAAGTTTTAAAACATTAAAAGATGAGGGAGTAGATAAAAATCGTGGGTTTAAAGAAATTTTAAACAGTCCTGTGTTTAGAAATTATGTTATTAGTGAAGATGGTAATACGAGCGGTATTATAGTTAACATCAAAGAAAATAAAAAATTAGAAAATATTAAAGATTTATCAAAAGACGAAGTAGAAATTTACAAGGATAAGATTAAAAAACAAAATCATGAAAATATATTAGAGATTAGACAAGTTATTCAAAGTTATGGAGATGTAGGTAAGATTTATCTTGGAGGAATTCCAATGATAGCTGATGACATGATGACTTTCATTAAAAGTGATATTGTAGTTTTTGGTATAGGAGTTCTTTTATTTATTATTACAACTTTATGGTTTGTCTTTAGACAGTTAATTTGGATTATTGTTCCAATTTGTAGTTGCTTATTCTCAGTTGTAATTATGATGGGCTTACTAGGAATTCTAGGTTGGAAGGTAACAGTTATTTCTTCTAACTTTATTGCATTAATGCTTATTTTAACAATGGCGATGAATATTCATATGAGTACTCGCTTTCTTCAGCTAAAAAAAGATTACCCTGCTAAAAATAATTTAGAAATTATATCTCTTACAACAAATAAAATGTTTTGGCCTATTTTGTATACAGTCTTTACCACTGTCTTTGCCTTTTTATCTCTTATCTTTAGTGGAATTAAACCAATTATTGATTTTGGGTGGATGATGACTTTTGGATTAATCACATCATTTATTATTACCTTCACCCTTCTTCCAACTCTTTTAAATTTTACACCAACAAAAAATACAACTCTTAAAAAAGAACAAGATTCAAAAATTACAAATTATTTAGGTCTTCTTTCAATAAATAATAAAAATACAATTTTTGGATTAACTGGAATTATTATTATTTTGAGCATAATTGGAATTAGCAAGCTCGAAGTAGAGAATAGCTTTATTAATTACTTTAATAAAAATACTGAAATTTATAAGGGAATGAAACTTATAGACGAAGAATTAGGTGGTACTACTCCACTTGAGGTAATTCTAAAATTTCCTGTAGTTAAAAATAAAGATTTATCGACTGAAGATGATGAGTTTGAAGATTGGGATGATGAAGAGGATAAGAATGATGAAAAATATTGGTTTACTAAAGATAAAGTTGATAAAATAGCATCAGTTCACAATTATCTAGATAGCCTACCAGAAGTTGGAAAAGTTTTATCTTTTTCATCTATCATTGATGTTGCAACACAACTGAACAACAACAAGCCTCTTGGTACTTTGGAAATGGGCGTTTTGTATTCTAAAATTCCAGAAAGTATAAAAACAGAAATTATTGATCCCTATTTATCTATTGAAAACAATGAAGCTAGAATAAGTTTAAGAATAATTGACTCCCAAAAAGACTTAAGAAGAAATGATTTAATAAATAAAATAAATTTTGATCTTAAAGATAAAATAGGATTAGAGGAAAGTGAATTTAAATTAGCTGGAGTTTTAATTTTATTTAATAATTTATTACAAAGTTTATTTAAATCACAAATTCTTACTTTAGGGTTGGTAATGATTGGAATTTTTTCAATGTTCGTAATTTTATTTAGAAATATTAAATTGTCTTTAATTGGAGTAGTTCCTAATTTTATTGCAGCATTTTTTATTTTAGGAATTATTGGTCTTCTTGGCATCCCATTAGATATGATGACCATTACTATAGCGGCAATAACTATCGGCATAGCTGTAGACAATAGTATTCACTATATTTATAGATTTAAAGAAGAATTTGATAAGATTAAAGATTACAATAAAACTTTAAAAAGATGTCATTCAACAGTTGGTATTGCAATATTGAATACATCCATCACTATTGTTTTTGGTTTTTCAATTTTAGTTTTATCAAAATTTATTCCTACAATTTATTTTGGTGTGTTTACAGGACTTGCAATGTTACTTGCAATGATCTCTGTTTTAACTTTGTTACCCGCTTTGATCTTAACTATTAAACCTTTTGGAAGATAGTTGGTAATGATTGATAGTTTAAAAGATTTTTATAATTTAATATCTGTAATTGATCTAATCTACATAATTATTACCTTCTTATCACTTGTTACTTGTTACAAAAAAGGATTTGTCTTAAGTATTTTATCAATGGCTAAATGGTTACTTGCCTACATCATTACTCTAATTTTATTTCCAAGAATAAAACCATACATTGAGGATATTATTGATAACGAGTATGTCTTAGATGTTGGGTTGGGAATTGCTATTTTTATATTGGTTATTTTTTTAGTATTACTTGTGAATAAAGGAATTAGTAAAGCAGTAAGTTACACTGGTATCGGAGGATTAGATTCTACCTTTGGATTCTTTTTTGGGTTTATTCGAGCATATATAATTTCAGTTTGTATTTTCTCTGGCTTTCATATTGTCTACAATTACGATAAATGGCCTATAAATATAGAGCAATCATACATCTTTCCTTACCTTGAAAAAGGTAGTAATTATCTCATAAAAGAATTTCCTAATGAAAAAACATATCAAGATTCTAAAGAAAAAATTGAAGAACTTTGATCCTAAATTAAAAGAAGAATGTGGTGTATTTGGCATAAGTAATTCAAAAGATGCCTCTGCTTTAACAGCTCTTGGTCTTCATGCTCTTCAACACCGTGGTCAAGAAGGCTGTGGAATAGTTTCTTTTGACGGTGAAAAGTATTACTCCGAAAAAAGATTTGGCTTAGTTGGAGACAACTTTAATAAAGAAAAAGTTCTTAAAAATCTTAAAGGAAACCATGCTATTGGTCATAACAGGTACAGCACAACTGGTGAAAATACATTAAGAAATATCCAGCCTTTTTTTGCAGATACTAATGCAGGTGGAATTGGAGTTGCTCATAATGGAAACTTAACAAACTCTATTGCACTTAGAAATAAATTGGTTGAAGATGGAGCTATTTTTTACTCAACATCTGATACAGAAACTATTGTTCAATTAATTGCTAAATCTAAACGACCCAAAACAATTGATAAAGTCGTAGATGCAGTGTTCCAAATTCAAGGAGGTTATGCCTTAGTGATGTTAACACAAAATTCATTGATTGGTGTTAGAGATCCATTTGGGATTAGACCACTTGTTATTGGAAAATTAGGTAACAGCTATGTACTTGCATCAGAAACTTGTGCATTGGATATTATTGGTGCTAAATTTGTGAGAGATGTTGAAAATGGTGAGATTGTTTTAATTGAAAATGATAAATTAGAAAGTATCAAACCCTACCCTCCAAAAAAAGTAAGGCCTTGTGTTTTTGAATATATTTATTTTGCAAGACCTGACAGTATTCTTGATGGTAAAACTGCTTATGAGCATAGAAAAAATATTGGAATTGAGCTTGCTAAAGAAAATAATATTGAGGCAGATATAGTAGTTCCTGTTCCAGACAGTGGCAATGCAGCTGCTCTTGGCTTTGCCCAATATTTAAAAATAAATTATGAACATGGTTTAATTAGAAATCACTATGTGGGAAGAACATTTATTGAACCAAGTCAAAAAATTAGAAGCTTAGGAGTTAAGCTAAAATTAAATGCAAATCAAACAACTATTAAAGATAAACGAATTATTTTAATTGATGACTCGCTTGTAAGAGGAACTACCTCTCATAAAATTGTTAAAATGTTATATGATGCAGGGGCTAAAGAAGTGCATGTTAAAATTGCATGTCCTGAAATCAGATATCCAGATTTTTATGGAGTTGATACTCCAACCAAAAAGGAATTGTTAGCTGCTAATAAGACAAATGAGGAAATTTGTGAGTATATTGGAGCTAAATCTCTAAAATTTTTATCTCTTGAAGGATTATATAAAGCAATTGGTTTTGACAAAAGAAATGATACTTACCCACAGCTTACGGATCATTATTTTACAGGGGACTATCCTGTAAAACCTATTGATCAATTAGGAGACAATAAAGTAACTCAATTATCCTTATTAAGCACTGGTTCTAACAATTAAATAGAAAAAATTTATTTTTTAATAATTATCTTTAAATTCTAAATTTAAATATTATCTAGATATATATGATCAAATCTAAAGAACAAATAATAGATTATTTTAAATCAGGAATTAAACAGACAAAAGATTTTAGGATTGGGATTGAGCATGAAAAATTTTTGTTCAGTAACATTGATAATAAAAGAATTAATTATTCAAAAATTAAAGAGATGTTTGCTGCTCTTTTAGAATTTGGCTGGAATCCAATTTTAGAGAAAAAAAATATTATAGGGCTAAACAAAGGTGGCAAAAATATTACTCTTGAACCTGGAAACCAAATAGAATTATCAGGTGATAAACTTAATCATATTCATGAAGCTTGTGCAGAGTCTCAGGATTATCTATTTGAATTAAGACAAGTTACTCAAAAATTAGGTATTAATATTGTAAGTGCTGGATTTGATCCTATTTCAAAATTAGATGAAATTCCAAATAACCCCAAACAACGATATGAGTTAATGACTAAGGACATGCCACTTGGGGGAGAACTAAGTTTAGATATGATGTATCGAACTTGTGGTACACAATTAAATATCGATTATAATTCTGAAGAAGATTTTAAAAAAAAATTTAAAGTTGTTAATTCCATAGTCCCAATTTCAATTGCTTTATTTGCAAACTCAGCAATTGTTGAAAAGAAAAAAAGTAATTATTTATCATATAGATCCAAAGTTTGGCAAAGCACCTCGAGGGGAGGACTTCCTAAATTATTTTTTGAAGAATTAGATTTTGAAAAATATGCAGAGTTTTCAATAAATTTTCCAATTTTATTTATTCAACATGAAGGGTCATATATTTCTGGAAGAAAATATACATTTAAAGATTTTATGGAGGGTAAAATTAATGAGATTGGAAACAGACTACCGACCGAAAATGATTTAACTACTCACTTAAGTACAATTTTTACAGAAAATAGATTAAAGAAATATATTGAACTTAGATCAATGGATACTTGTGGTTGGGATTGTCTATGTTCAGGACCCGCTTTCAATGTTGGGATGCTATATGGAAATTTAAATGAAGTTTATGAGTTAATTTCGACTTGGGATAAAGATAGAATTATTAATGCATATCTAGAAGCTCCCAAAAAAGGATTTAATACTCAACTTATGGGTAAAGATCTACTTTATTGGGCAGGTACATTATTAGATTTATCTAAAAAAGGATTAGAGGACAGAGATATTTTGAATAAACACGGAAAAAATGAGACATTATTTTTAAATCATTTGCAAAAAGTAATTGATAATAAAACTACTAATGCAGATCATATGATTAGTAAATTTTCTAAAACTGAAGATTTAAGTGAATTATATGACAAATAAAATCGTTGCTATTCAAGGAAATCACCCCTCAAAATTAAACTCTGAAACAGACACAAGTGTTTTTCTTGCTCATGAGATTCAAAGCAAAAACTACAGGATATTTTATTATGACCCAAAAGATTTGTCAGTAATTAATTCAAAAGTAATTGCCTCAGGATTTTTTATAAAGTTTAATTATAAAGATAAAAAATTTTTTAAAATCTTAAAAAAACAAAAACTAAATCTTACAAAATGTAAATTTATTCTAATTCGTCAAGATCCTCCTTTTAATCTTGAATATATTTCGGCAACATACATTCTTGATACAATTAAAGATAAAGTTAAAATTTTAAACAACCCTACTTCAATTAGAAACGTATCTGAAAAACTATATTCTGCAAGATACCAAAAATTTATGCCAAGTACTATTTTTACTCAAAATATAAGTGAAATTAAAAACTTTTTTAAGATACATAAAAAAGTAATTATAAAACCTATCCATAGTTACGGTGGGAATGATATTCATCTTTTAAACAAATTTAATCCTAAACTAATTTATCAATTTATCAAAAAGCATGATCACATAATGTGTCAAAAATTTTTACCTAAGATTAGCAAAGGTGATAAAAGAGTTTTTTTATTAAATGGTCAAGTATGTGGTGCAATATCTAGAGTTCCTAAACATGGTTCTTTTTTAAGTAACATGAGCAAAGGTGCAAAACCAATTAATGTCCAATTAACCAAAACAGAGCATAAAATTTCAAAATTAATTGCTAAAGATCTTAAAAAAGAAAATATTTTTTTTGCTGGAATAGATTTTATAGATCAAAAATTAAATGGTGATATCAATGTTACATCACCTACTGGATTAAAAACATTATACGATTTATCAGGAGTTAATCTTGCAAAAATATTCTGGGAAAAATTAAAAGCATGACAAATTTATCTGACCAACAAAAAGGATCTTTTTTAGCATTTGTTGCGGTAATGTTTATTACACCTGATAGTTTATTTATTAGATTATCGAATGTGGATACTTGGGGTTTAGTATTTTATCGTGGAATGATTCCGTTTTTTACTGTCTTGATTGGAATGTTAATCGTTTATAAATCCAATTTTTTTAAGATGTTATTTAATAGTGGTTACCATGGTTTAATTTTTATAACTACTTTCTCTATTACTAATATTACTTTTGTAGTCTCTATCCAAAACACTAATGTAGCTAATACTTTAGTCATGATTGCAATGGCACCTATGTTGTCTGCAATTTTAGGTGCTATTTTCTTAAAAGAGATACCTGATCAAAAAACTTGGGTTGCAATTGCAGTAACATTTTTAGCTGCAGTTTATATTTTCTACGACTCGCTTCAATTAGGGAATGTTTATGGGGATATTTTAGGTTTTATCACAGGTCTTGGACTTGCAATTAATGCTGTGACTATTAGATCGGCTAAGAAAAAAAACTTACTACCTGCAGCAGTTGTCGGGAAATTGTGTGTTGCAATATTCGCTATGTTTTTTATTGAAACCTACACTTTAGTTGACCGAGATTTATTTATTGTACCATTAATGAGTATTATGTGTGTTGCTATTCCTTTTGTGCTTGTAACGATTGCTCCTAGATTTATCCCTGCTGAAGAGGTGAATTTATTCTTCCTATTAGAGACTATTATTGGTCCATTCTGGGTTTGGATGGTAATTAAAGAACAGCCTAGTATTGAGACCATTCAAGGCGGATTAGTCATAATTTTAACAATTGCGATTCACTCATTCCTAAAGCTTAGAAAATCATAAACCTCTAAATACATTTAACTTGATTTGGCCACAAATCAGAAATAGATACCGATTCAGATGGAAAAAGTATTAAAAAATTCATGGGCATTATTTTTAGGTATGGGGGCACTTATGCTTGCTTATGGATTTCAAGGATCCTTGCTTGGAGTTAGAGCTGTAAAAGAAGAATTTAGTTTAACAGCAACAGGGTTTATGATGTCTGGTTACTTTGTTGGTTACTTTATTGGTGCTAAAACTATTCCACAAATAATTTCTCGTGTAGGACATATCAGAGTGTTTGCAGCTTTTGCTTCTGTTGCTTCATTAGTAGTTTTAATTCATGCTATATACGTTAGCCCTTTTGTATGGTTTCTATTAAGGGTGCTTACAGGTATAAGTATGGTTTCTATTTATACTGTTGCTGAAAGTTGGTTGAATGATAGAGCAAGTAATAAAAATAGAGGCAGTGTCTTGTCCGTCTATATGGTCATCTTATATGGTGCTATGGGGCTTGGAATGTTTTTACTTAACTTTAGTGATCCATTAAACTTTGAACCCTTTATATTAATTTCAGTCATAACTTCAGCTGCACTAATTCCAATATTACTTACAAAAAGAAAAGCTCCAACGTTTAAAAAGATATCAACTATGTCTTTACAGGAAGCATTTATCTCATCTCCATTTGGGATGGTCAGTGCATTTTTTTATGGAACTATTCAATCTGCATTATTCACACTGCTAGCAGTATATGCAGCAACAATGAATTTTTCTATTTTTCAAATTTCATTAGTTACCTTTATGCTTGCGGTATCAGGTGCAATTTCTCAATGGCCTATTGGAAAATTGTCCGATATGTTTGATAGAAGAAGAGTAATTATTATAGTGACTTTTGCATCAGCATTCTTTGCTTTTTGTGCAATTTTATCTTCAAGACAAATGTATTTACCAGGTGAGTTAGCAACCAGTAAATTTTGGTTTTATGTTTTTTTAATTTTATTTTCTTTTTGTAGTCTTCCAATGTTCTCTTTAATTTTAGCACATACCAATGATTTTATCCCTAAAGAAAAATTTGTTGCAGCAGGTGCTAGTTTACAGTTTACATTTGGTATGGGTGCTATGGGTGGCCCTTTTTTGTGTTCAGTATTTATGGGTTTCGTTGGACCTAATGGTTTTTTTATATTCTTAATATTTTTTCATTCTTTAATTGGAATTTATGGACTTTATAGATCAAAAGTTAGACCTGTTGTTGAAAATCCAGATTCTCAATTCGTTGCAATGCCACAATCAATTACGCCAGCTGGTATTGAATTAAACCCTTCAACTGAACCTATTGAAGAACCGGTTAAACCATCTTTAGAACCTGTAATTGAAGAAAACAAACCTAATAGTTTTTAGTATTTTAATTATTCTAAAGATTTGATCTGAGAGTAAATCTTATCTTTATTTGTTTGACCAATGGTTCGTGATAATTCTTTGCTATCTTTATAAACAACAATTGTTGTCCAATAATTAATACCTAAAGATTTTGCGATTTTTTTATCTTTCGTTTGTTCAAAGCTTAAAAATATTACATCTTTGAAATCTTGTTTGGCTTTGTCTAATACTTTTATTTGTTTAGCACAAGTTGTGCAGGTCTTGTTCCATGAATGGATTACAACAGTTTTTCCCTCTAATTGTGATTTTTCAAAAATCTCATTAGTAAAAGTAGTTTCTTTACTTACAGCAACTGAATTAAGGCCAAATATTAAAAGTATAAAGATTAGAATATTTTTCATAATTAGAAGTAATCTACACCCAACTAGTATTTCTGTAATTAAACAAATTGTCTCTATGACCTTACTTTAATAACCTAACTTTCTATCAATTTGATTAATAAGTTCCTTTTTTTCTAAAAAAAGTTTGAGATTTTTAAAGAATATCTTTAACACCATCTCAATATAGTTGCCTTGACTATCTGATGAAATATGTGGTGTGATTATTAAATTTGGCGTATCCCAAAGATTAGAGTCTTTTGGTATGGGTTCGTGAGAAAATACATCTAAAATGGCACCCGCTATTTCATTTTTTTCTAATTTAATTCTTAAAGCCTCATAATCTAACACTGAGTGCCTACCAATGTTAACAATACCACACGTCGATTTAAGACTATCTAGTCTAGTCTTATTAATTAATCCTTTTGTTTCTTCTGTTTCAGGAACTGCGAGATATAAAAAATCAGCACTTGGCAATACTTCATCTATTTTATCAAAGGTAATTACTTTTGAGCAACCCTCAACACTTTTTCCTTTTCGATTAACCCCAATAACTTCAGCTCCAAGTTTACTTATATGCTTTATCATTGAGCCACCTAAAGATCCGGTTCCAACTACAACAACTTTAAAACCTTCAATAGGTTTACTTAGTAAAGTAACAAACTCTTTATTTTTTTGATTTGTAACAATTTTAGTCATTTGATTTTGAAGCATTAAGATGCTCATTAAACCAAATTCTCCTGCTTTTTTAGCATGCACGCCACTACTGTTTGTTAAAACTAAATCTTCTTTCATCCAATCAAAGGGAGATAGATGGTTAACTCCGGCAGAACTTACGTGTATCCATTTAAGCTTTGGAGCTATAGCTTTAATATTTTCTGTTGGGAATTGCCAACCAAGCAAAATATCTGCTTCTTTCATAGAAGTTAGATAATTATCATCATCCCAATCTATTAAATAATCTATCTTTTCTCTAATTCCTCGAAATTGACTTAGTCCTTTTTCAAATTCTTCTTTAGTTATTGTACTATGCTTTTCACCTTCTGGATCACAAGGTAAAAAACCTTCTTTCCAGTGGTTATTTCTTATATGAATTTTAATTTTATTCATTTGTTAATTATTATCTTATCTTTAATTTCTTTTAATAAAAAATATATTATCATATAGATTAATAAAAATATTATGCCTTCATTTGATGTAATCAGTAAAATTAATTATCAAGAATTTGATAATGCCTTAGCTAATTGTTTAAGAGAGATTAGTAATCGATATGATTTTAAAGGACTAAATATTTCAATTGAACGAAAAGATAAAAATATCACTACACTTGCATCAGATGAGTTAAAGCTAAAACAAGTCAATGAACTGTTAGAAACTCATCTTGTAAGAAGAAAAGTGGATCCAAGAGTACTAAGTGTTAAAAATTCAGAAGGTGCATCAGGTGGAACCATTCGACAGGTTAGTGAATTAAAAGAAGGAATAAGCCAAGAAAATGCAAAAAAGATCATTGGGGACATAAAGAAACTTAAGCTTAAAATACAGATTAAAATCCAAGGAGAAGAATTAAGAGTAGATGGAAAAAAAAGAGATGATCTCCAGGATGCGATAGCTGCAATCAAAACTATCGACATTGGTTTACCAATTGAATTTATAAATTTTAGGGATTAATCTTAAATAAATGAAAAAAATATTATTTCTACTTTTTGTATCCATAATCTTTTTATCTACAATTAATTCAAAAGTTTACGCAAAAAATTATAAAATTGGTGATATCATAGAAGATATTTTTATTATTAATAATAAATTTAAAATAAATTTACCTAAGGGTAAATGGATTTTAGCTGAAAAAAATGCTTATGATTATTACATTACAAATAAAGTTTTAACCCTACTAAGAATTGAAAATAATAAGGTTAAAGAAGCAATTTCAATTTCTGAATGGAAAACTGCAGGAGTTCATGAAGATATTGTAAATAATGCACTTTTAGAAATACTGTTTAAAAATAAATACGATGGTTGTTATGAAAAACCAGAATATATCGTATTAGAATTATACAAAAAAGGATCATCACATAATTGTTTTTGGGTAGGTCACCATGATTTAATTAAACACATTTACAATCCAGATAATCCAGAATTAAGAACTGCTAATACTCAGTTAAAAATGTGGTTAAAACAAAACAATGTTTCATTACCTAAGGTTGCTCTCTATAGCGAACATTCATATTTCTCAAGGTTAAAATTGGGAAAGTGGTTTTATGTTGTTTATATTGTAGATCCAAAAATTTTGAATGCTCCAGATAATAAATTTATCGAAGAAAATATGTCAGAATATCACAAACATAATATTGATAATTATCCTGAACATAAAAAAATAATGGAAAAATGGATTTCAATTTCAGCTCAAAGACATATTGATTTTGAAAATTCAATAGGAGTATTAAATAGACATAAGTTAAGTTTAATCAAACTTTCTCCATCTAGCAAAATAATCAGTAAAAACTCCTCAAATGATATTGTAAATCAAATAAAAAAACTAAACGAACTTTATAAGGCGGGAATTATAACTATTGATGAGTTTGAAAAAGCTAAGAAAAAACTCTTAAATTAGTAATTTACAGGATAAGCTAGTGTCTAGACTAAAGACTTTTGAGATGTTTCAATGTCTTGAAATAAATCGCTTAAAGACTAATCAATTTAAGTAACAAACTAGTAACAAGACATTAATTCAAAAAATTGATAAATTGAAACTATGAAAAAACTTTTAGGGATCATGGTTCTGGGTTTGTTTAGTTACCCTCTTGAATAAGGGTAACTAAATTTTTTTGATTAACCTTTTTGATTAGCCATCATAGCTTTAATAGCTTTTCTTGCATTAGCATCATCTAATACTGGTTTAACGATAGGAAAAGTGCATGCTCCAGACCAACCCATGATCCATGCTGTTAGCGATTCTTGATTATCTGTATCAACTATTATTAAGCCACTTCCATTAGCTGCATCATGCCAACGACCAATTTGTTTTACATCAGCAGGGTATTCTCCAGCAATTTGTTCATCAGTCATATTTGCAAAAAAGGCTTGCGTCTCTGCTTGCTTGTCTCGATCTAATTGATATGTACACATGAAAATCATTTTATTATCCTTGGTTAAGTTGTTATTTGTATTTATCTACTTTTAACCTAACAGCAATTATAGGAGATGGCCACGCCTCAGTCTTATTGAATTTAGATATAGGATTTTATAGGATAATTTGAAACAAAAGAGATAAATCAATAAATGGAACAGTGTGAATAAAAAAAACGCAAGTAAACTGTGGAAAATGATACAGGAAGCTGGCGATTATTTGGGGAGTTAGCGGTACAACCTAATCCACATTAAGCTGCATTAAACTACAGTACTTATGCGCACACTAGAAAGTTTGAATAAAATAAATCGCTTAAAGACTCATTAATTTAAGTAACAAACTAGTCCCCAAACTAGAACATTTTGAGATAAATAAATTATAATAATTAGATATTAATCAAACTTTTAAACTGATTTTTATTTAATTTGTAATAAGGAGTTCGTGGTTTACTAGAGTTTGAAGGTCCATAACCAAACATATCTATATTCAATTTTTTAATTTTTTTCTTAACAGTATTAGATGAAAAAGAAGTTTTATAACTAGACTTAATTTTTGTCACAATTCCTGAAATAGTTAAAATATCTTTTGAAATTACTAAAAAATCATAGTTTAGCTTTTTACAGATAGTTTTTTCATCTAAAAATTCATAATAATCTGATAGGCCACGATTTGTAATTGTTTTACCATTTGGCTTGATCTTTAATAGTTTGAATATCTTATGGAGTAAATTTCCTGAAATTTTTAATTTTTTTCTATAATCATTGAATATATAATGGTTAGTAGGCACCTCTATTTTAGCGCCTATTTTTTTTTCAAAATCTTCTCTTGTAAAAGAAGCATCATAATAATCACCAATATTGTCTTTACCTTGAGGGCTATGAGTTAGACCTTTAACTAAAGGTTTTAACAATTTTGTTTTTACTAAATATTTTCTAAAAGTTGTTCTATCAACATTAATTTTTTTTGCTAAACCTGAAATAGTTAAATACTTATTGGTATCAATAAATGCTAATGGTTTCGCGATTTCAATCAAATCATCAATCTTATATTTTTTAAAGATATCTACCCTTCCACTTTGTTTCATAATTTGTCCAACTGGTTTTATTTTACCGTTTTCAATTAATTTTTTTAATAATACCTTTGACGTCTTACAATTTAGTTCTTTATTTACAAATTTAGTCATTGAAGAAAGGGTAAAATATTCATCTATAATATTCTCTGATACTTCGTAGAAATCACACAATTGCTTTCTAGTTACTAAAGGGTAAACTAAATTTCCAATTTTTTTATCTTTTTTACTGCCTCCAGTAGCAACGCCCCTACCAAGACTTTTTATTTTTTTTTTATCAAAATAATTTAATATTTGACTTAAATTAAAGCCTGTAAGTTTTGTAAGTTTTGAAATAGTGTAAATATTATCTTCTTTATAAAAATCTATTCCAGCCAAATCTTTGAGTTGCTGAAAAGTTATTTCTTTAAATAAATCTACTACTTTTCCTGATTTTTTCATTTTACCTAAGCCCACTGACTTAAGTATGTTTTTGTCTGCCAATCTTCTAAGAAATGACTCATTTACATTAATTTTCTTTGATAATTGGTCAAGATTTAATAAATTTTTATTATCAAAAATTGTTATTCTTGGATCAACAAAATCAAATCCAATTTCTCTTAATTCATTTAACTGATGAATAAATAGTTCATTTCTGCTTATCCTTCTTCGTACATTATTTATCCAATGATATAGTTGTAGATTTTGTTCAGATTTTACAAAAAAATTGCCATTTATTTCTTTATACTTTTTTAACTCTATGATCATTTCATCCCATTTTGTGTTAAGAGATGAAAAAGACTTATTGATAATAGAATTTATTAATAAATTTTTTGATATTATTCCGCTTGTTCCTTCAATTAATTCCTGTACTTTTTTTATTCTACTTTTGAAACCTTTGCTTTTTTTATTTATAACTGCTTCAGTTATGATTTGTGCAACTTCAGTGTCATGTTCTTTCATCGCTTTTAATATTTGAGCTATATTATCAAAATTAGTTCTTTCCAACGCATCTGATATTTTTTCACCTTTATTTTGCTCTACGAATATTGGAATTAGAATATAACCATATTTTTTATTGATCCCTCTATTTCTCAGTGCTCTACCTGCTGCTTGAACAATATCAATTTCACTATTCTTATTATCTAGAAAAGCAACCATTTCCACAGAAGGCACATCCACACCTTCAACCAAACATCTTGCATTAGAGAGTATTGCCTTTTTAGAAAATTTAAAATTTTCCATAGCATTTTCTCTTTTGTATAATTTCATTTTTCCATCAATACTATTTGTATAGTAATCTGGTAAATGTTCCTTAATGCCCTCATCAGATAATGAACAAAAAGACTTGGCTCTTTCAACAGTATTATGAAAAGTAAATATTTTTTTTATTTTATACTTCTTAACTGCTTTTTCTAAAGCAATTTGATTTGCCACTTGATCAGTTTTAATCTCCTTATTATTTACAATAGTAGCTGATTTATTTCTAAGTTTATTTTCAACTTCTTTTTTTGTTACAAAAGAAGCTATTATTTTGAATTTTGCTATACATCCTAATCTAGCAGCTTCTCTAAACGATAAAAAGTGACAAATTTTTCCGTACAGATTTTCATTTTCCATACTTAAACTTATCTCTGGATCACCTGTATTATAAATTTTACTTGGATTAGAAATTCTTCTAGTTGCAGTTACAAATAGTCTTTTTTTAATTTTAATATGTTTGTCATAAAGTGGTAAATTGAATCCTGTTAATTCTTGATTTTTTCTTTTTGTTATTCTTGCAGTTCTATGAGCCTCATCAAAAACAGCAAAATCAATTGGACGTCCTTTAGCTCCCTCTGATAAAACTTTTGAAGATTGGTATGTGCTAAAAATAATTTTATACTTATTATTTTTTTTTCTAATAAAATTTTTAATTACTTTAGAATTTGTTGTAATTTCAAAATCTACATCATCTTTGTTTAATTGTAATTCATCTTCTCTTGCGGAACTTTCTTTAAAAGAACAAATTTGTAAAGTTTGAATATTTTTAATATTGGTTTGTTCGAGCCAATCAGCTCTTATTTGTTTAATTAAAGCGATAGAAGGAACAAATACAATTGATATTTTTGGATGTAATTTCTCATATGTCCAAAGTGCAATATTGGTTTTACCTGTTCCACAGGCAAGTATAGCTGTAGCTCTATCTGCTTTTTTTAATTCAGATAGAATATTATTAATTGCCTCTTCTTGATATTTTTCTGGATTATGTCGTTTTATTATTTCTTTTTTTTCATAAAGCCAATTTTCAATTTCTTTAAATTCAATTTGCTTTAATTTGATTAAATCTTTTCTCGAAGTTATTAAAATTCTATTTTTATTTAGAAATTCATTGCTAATTTTATCAATATTTGTAAATAAATGTCTATAATTAGCTTTTTCACTTACACCAACAAAAGTAGATAGTTCTCTCCATGTTAATGTATTTTTTTTATTACCTCTATATTTTACCTGATAAGTAGAAATTTTTTTGTCAGACAAATACACACCATCAAACCCCATTTCTGATTTCTTTAAACTTAATTTTAAATCATCTTTTATTTTAATTGGTGTTTTAAAAGATGGATAAACTTTATCTTTTATATATTTTTTATTTACACTAAGTAACGCTTCTACAAAAATTTCAAAAATATCACCTTTTGTATTTTCAATCCCTCTACCACCAATTGATTTAGTATTTTCAATTCTTTTTTCAAAATCATAAAAAGAATTAATACTTTTAAAAATATTTGTTTTTAATATATTGTTTGAAAAAGGGTTTAATGAACTCATAAGTTTTAGAATTTTGTTATAGTATAATATTTTAAAACTAGTCCCCAAACTAGATCATTTGGAGATAAAACAAGAAATGGGACACTGTGAATAAAGAAAACGCAAGTAAACTGTGGAAAATCATACAGGAAGCTGGCGATTATTTGGGGGAATAGAGGTTCAACTTATCCTACACTCAACTACACTCACCTACACTATTCTACAGTACTTATGTGGATATTAAAAAGTTAGCTTGAAATAAATCGCTTAAAGACTCATCAAATTAAGTTGGAAACTAGACCACAGACTAGACCATTTAGAGATAAATCAAATGGCTATTTTTAAAGCAAATAGACTCATGGTTCAGGATTTAAACTTAAATAGCTTGATTATCTAAACTCTATTTAATTGTAAGAACAATTTTACCTTTGGTTCGACCTTCTGCTAGTTTTCCAAAAGCTTCAGAAGCCTTTTCCATTGGATACGTACTATCAATGATAGTCTTAATGGTACCCTGACTAATTAATGTTACAAGTTCTGTTAGCATTGCTCCATCAGGTGACATGAAAAACCATTCAAAGTTTACACCATATTTTTTAGCAAGGTTTTCAGTATCTTGACCCTTAATAGAAATCAGAGTACCTCCTTTTTTTAAAACCTTGAAAGACTTAGCAAGTACATCACCACCGATCATATCAAAGATTAAATCATAATCAGACAATTCATCTTCAAATGACTGAGTGCTATAATCAATTATTAGATCAGCTCCCAAACTTTTAACTAGTTCAGTATTTTTAGAACTTGTAGTCGTTGCAACTGTTGCCCCAAAATGTTTTGCAATTTGGATGGCAAGCGTTCCAACACCACCTGAACCAGCGTGAATCAACACTTTGTCACCTTGCTTAATATTACCTTTCGTAACTAATGCCTGCCATGCTGTCAAACCCGCTAGTGGGACAGATGCCGCGTCTATATGGCTTAGATTTTCTGGTTTAATAGCAAGTTCATTTTCTTGGATACGAGCGAATTCAGCAATAGAGCCAGCGTCTTCTTGATTGGGACGAGCAAACACTTCATCACCAACTTTGACATTAAGTACATCTTTACCAACCTCGACTACTTTGCCTGAAACATCGTAGCCCATAACGTGGGGAAAGCTAAGCTCTAGCATTTCTTTTAGATAACCTGCATGTAGAATATTATCGATCGGATTAATGCTAGCAGCATGCACTTCTACTAGGACAGACTTATCTTGAAGTTTTGGCTTTTCAATATCAATAATTTCAATATTGGCAGTATAATCTTTATAAACGACAGCTTTCATTGTGTATCCTTTTTAATTAAATAATTTTTTAAAATATATCAAAACATAAAGAAAGCTATGTAGTATATATTTTATTAAATAACAATCATTCCATCACCTAGACACCTGATTAGAGGTTTGGTAGGTTTTTGAATTATGAAAAAACTTTTAGGGATTATAGTTCTGGGTTTGTCATGATTGAATATAGAAGAAAAGAGAACTTATGAATGTATTTATAATTTTATCAGTGCTTATAATTGTTATTGGAGTTCTCTTATTAGTAACCACTCCATCAGTATTATTTACATTGAATTGGAAAGAAAAAACGGGAAAAGAAAAAATCCTAATGTTTATATTTTATAGTATTTTGGTTTATATAATAAATATCATTTATTGGATTATAAAATGAAAAAACTTTTAGGGATCGTGGTTCTGGGTTTGTTGTTGATTGAGATGCTTATGCCGAGAATGAAAATTTCATAAAAAAGTATTTATTAAGTAATTCCCTATATAAACAAAACCCTAAGACAGACTTTTTTTGGAAAACTCAAAATAAATTAAATTTTTAAATCAAGAAATTTTCTGACTATATCTTTTTTATCCCATCGTTGAATTAAACGAGCTAAATCAAGAGTAGTACCTGATGCAAAATCAGGAAAAATTTTAGTATAATTTTCACCCATTTGAATTGTTTTGTTAGGATTAATTGTTACAAAATTTTTATTTTGTAATAATAAAACCTTTCTTTTAACTGTTTCTCTAGGCATATTTAAAGAGGACGAAATACTTGTCACGGTTAACTTTGGGTCATTTAAGAACTCTGCATTAGAAGATTTTTCAAATTCAAAAGATAATGACTCTAAGGATAATTTTTTATTTTTATTTATTAAATATACATCATAGCTAACTACTACTTGCAATATTATAAAACTTTCAAAATCTAGGCCTAGTCTTTTATTAATTCGCTGATAAAAATTAATTAAAAAAATTGCCCAATCATAAAAACCTGATGAAAAATTTTCATTTTCTTTTATTTTATTTTTAGAGTTCATAATTATTTGTTTTTAATTTTTAACATGAAATAAAAACCTAATACAAAAAGTAGAGTGTTGGAAAAAAGACCAATTCTCTGAGAAAAGTAATAAGTCATTGTCCCAACTAATAAAGGGCCAGCAAATGAAGTAATTCGACCAGAAAATGCAAATAAACCAAAGCTTCTACCTGCTTGCTCTTCATTAATCAGTGATGTCATCATTACACGACTAGCACTTTGTATTATTCCAATAAATATAGAAATGACCATTACAACTGCAAAAAAATTCGATTTACTTACAGCCAGTAATGAAGCATAAATTATACACAATGTTAATGCTGCTATGCTTATTAAGATTAAATTTTTTGATGAATATTTGTCATTTAAATGTCCTCCAACTATTACACTTAAAAAAGCAATAATATTTGAAAAAATAGCCATTTTTATAATTTCATCAAAGCTAAAACCAAATACACCACTTGCATAAACACCTCCTCCACTTATCAGAACAATAAGCGCATCGGCATATAACATTCTTGCTATTAAAAACTTTCCTGCTTCAGTTAATTTATTTTGCCAAATTATTTGAGTCAAAGATTTAAAATTTAAATGATTTTTTTTTATATCTTTAGAAGTTTTATCCCTAAAAAAGAAAAGCATAGGAATGGCGAATATAAAAAACCACAAAGCAACAATAAGTGCAGTGAATCGAATATTTTCAAATTCTTGTTTATTAAGATCAAATAAAACTGTGTCTGATAAAACAAAGAAATAAAGCACAATCAATAATACTGGAATTGTTCCTAAATACCCTAACCCAAAACCTAAGCCTGATGTTGTGCCAAGTTTATTTTTTTCAGATGCTTGTTGTAACAGTGAATTATAAAAAATTTGCGCAATTTCATAACAATAATTTGAACATAAAAAAATTATTAATGTGTAAAAAATAAAACTAGTTTCTGGTTTTGAAAACCAAAATAAACACGTTATGAGAATACATAGGATTGTAAATATGCGTAAAAAATTTATTAAACCATTTTTTCTTTTATCTGCTAGGATGCCAAAATAAGGACCTGTTATAGCAATTAATAAACCACAAACTCCCGTCGTCCATTGCCAGTAGGCAGCACCTAATTGCGCATCACCAACAATTTGCCTTGCAAAATAGGTAGAAAATATAAACGTAATGATGATGGCTGAAAAAGAAGAATTAGCAAAATCATACATTCCGTAGTTTAATTTTTTCACACTATGAACATCACTATTTTAGTGACATTTGCAACCCATAATGAGCACTTTTGGAGATAAAAAACAATGTGTTCAAAAATTTAAAAATAAACATTCTATTTGTTATTTTATTTTCTCTTACAAGTTTTGAGTTATTAGCTGATGATAAGTTCTGGGTGGCTGCAGATTGTAGTGTTACTAACGATTTTAGCAATAATGCGAACTGGTCAAGCACAAAAGATGGCCCAGGAGGAGCAAGAAGACCAAATAAAAATGATGTTGCAATTTTTGGTGCGACTGCTGATAGTAGTGATTGTAATGCAGAACTTACATCAAGAAACGTTATTCAAAAACTAATCCTGAAAAATAACTACGATGGTACTGTTAGTGTAGCCAATAATCAAATACTTACATTAAGACAAAATTTTAGCATTAATGGGGGTACATTATTTCTTGGTACTGATGCAACTTTAAATGCAAGTAAAAGCATGTCTCATATTCAGGACGGAGGAACTCTCTCATCAGCAAATGCACTTTTAGTTAAAATTTTTCCCAGCTTAAACATTCATGAAGGCGGGACTTTTATTGCACCTGCAAAAAACACATTATTTCTAGGTGGTTTTATCAATAATGGAACTTTCACGCACAGTAATGGTACGGTAACATTTTCTCCAAGGGATTCTAGTTATCAGGTTTTAACAAATGGTACAGGCACAGGTAAGGATTTTTATAACGTAATAAAAAATAATAAAAATACAACTCTGAGAATGAATGGGGATATGCAAGTTAATAACATAACCTTAAATAGAGGTATATTGAATGTAGACGGGAATGATCTGTATGTTAAAGGAAATTATATTGCAAATAGTAGTAATCGACGAGAGGTTACCAATACAAGCGCTTCAACATCAGTGATATTTAATGGAACCGGTAATCAAAATGTTATAGCTCATAATAGCGGTGCTTGGCCCAGTTTTGAAAATTTAACAATAACCAATACAACTGGCGTTGTTTCATTTTCTACAAAGAATGTAGGTATAGATAAAACTCTTACTATTAATTCTGGGGCAATTCTTGATATCAGTGGACTAAACATGACAGCGACTACTTTAGTTAATAATGGTACGCTTCAATTAGAAGGGGATGAAACAGTAACTATTACTAACAAAGATACAAACTCTGGAACAATCACTTATGATGGTTCAGGTACCTACAATGATCTAGAATACGGTGATAATTATTATAATCTAACTTTTAATGGTACTGGAACTTACACCCTTGATGCTAATTTAAATGTTGATGGAGCACTAACAATTACAGATGGAACACTCGATGTTTCCTCAGATGATAGAAGTATTAATGTTGCAGGAAATTGGACAAATAGTGATATTTTTAAATCTAGATCAGGTACAGTCACTTTTGATGGAACGTCAACTATTACCTCGGGTGGTATCACCGATCAAGCACAAGATTTTTACAATGTTATTTTAAGTGGTAGCGCAGGTACACAATCTACAAACCACGTAGATGTTGATAATGATTTTACAATTAGCTCCTCTGGAACCTGGAACACAAGTGGGCTTTGTCTTTTTGTGGCAGGCACTACAACCACAGGTAGTGGTACATTAACGAATACGACTCTTCCAACTGTTACTTTTGATCCTGCCAACTCTGATAATGATGTTCAACCTACAGAAAACATTACATTAACTTTTAATCATGCCATGCGTAACACAGATGATAGCGCTTTAACAAACACTAACGTTGATAGTCTTATCACTTTAAAAGTGAATAATTCAAGCGGTGCAGATATTGCTTTTGATGCTACGATTGATTCTGATAAAAAAGTTATTACTATTAATCCTGACAGCAATCTTACAGGCCAACAAAATGTGTATGTAGCAATAGGTGCTACAGTTGAAGATCAAACTTGTGGACAAGCAATTACTGCAGCCAATGCAACTTTTACTGTTGTTGATACTGATGTTCCAACACTAACATCATCTACTCCTACTGATGGCGCAACAGAGGTAGGTGTTAATGATAATATTGTTTTCAATTTTAGTAAAGCTGTTGACGCTGAGAGTGGTAATATTGTTATTTATAAGGCTTCTGATGATTCTGAAGTTGAATCAATTCCTGTCGGCAATGCTAAGGTATCTGGATCAGGATCAACTCAAATTACTATTAACCCAGCTTCAACTTTAGACAGTTCAACAGCCTACTATGTTCAAATTGCTGCAACTGCTTTTGATGATAGTTCTAGTAATTCTTATGCTGGGATTAATGATAAGACATCGCTTAACTTTACAACGGCTGACGTTAATGCGCCAACCTTATCGTCATCTACACCAGCTGATGGCGCTACAGGTATTGCTATAGATGCAAATATTGTTTTAACATTCAATGAAGCTGTTGATGCTGAAAGTGGAAATATAATTATCTATAAATCTTCTGATGACTCCCAAGTAGAGTCTATACCAGTTGGAGATGCCAAAGTATCTGGATCAGGCTCTACAACAATAACAATAAATCCTTCGACAACATTAGATGGATCAACGGCTTATTATATACAAGTAGCTGCTACTGCGTTTGATGATAGCTCGAGTAATTCGTATGCAGGTATTAGTGATGCCACAACCCTTAATTTTACAACAGCAGATATAGGTGCACCAACCCTATCATCATCTACTCCAGCTGATGGCGCTACAGGTATTGCTGTAGATGCAAATATTGTTTTAACATTCAATGAAGCTGTTGATGCTGAAAGTGGAAATATTATTATCTATAAAACATCTGATGACTCTGAAGTAGAATCAATTCCAATTGGTAATGCTAAAGTTTCAGGTTCAGGATCAACAGAAATTACCGTTAATCCAGCAACTACCCTAGACAGTTTTACAAGTTATTATGTAAAAATTGAAGCAACAGCATTTGATGATAGTTCTAGTAATTCATATGTGGGAATAACAGATACAACTACACTTAATTTTACTACTGCAGACGTTGAAGCACCAACTCTAACTTTTAGTCCTTTAGATGGTACAACTGGTATTGCAGATAACACCAATATTACAATTACCTTTGATGAAGCAATAAGAAATACAGATAATTCAGAACTAACAGACTCTAATATCGATTCTCTAATTACACTTAAAGAAGATAACTCTAGTGGCTCAAATATTGATTTTGATGCTACCATCGACTCCGATAAAAAAATTATTACAATAAATCCAGATAGTGATTTTTCAAGTGAACAAGTTGTGTATGTTGCAATTGGGGCTACTGTTGAAGACTCCTCAAATAACGCGATAAGTGCATCAAATATAAGCTTTACTGTTGCTGCTCCTACTTCACCACCATCTTTAACATTTAACCCTTCAGATAACAGTACAGGTAACGCTGTTGACACTAATATTACAATTACTTTTGATAAAGCTATTAGACATATTGATGATACAGATATTGCTGATACAGATATTGATAGTTTAATTACATTAAGAAAAACAAACTCTTCAGGAAATAGAATACCTTTTAATGCTACTATAGATAATACTAAAAAAGTTATAACGATCAACCCCTCAAGTAACTTTTCTAGCAGTCAAGTAGTCTATGTAGAAATAGGTGCAACCGTTGAAGATTATTATAATAATGCAATATCAAACTCGTCTATAACATTTACAGTTGCTGATACTGTAGCCCCAACTATTACTTTTAGTCCAACTAACGGTGAAACTGATGTAACCGTTAGTTCCAATATCACTCTTACTTTTAATGAAGCAATACGAAATACAAATAATACAGTTTTAACCGACACTAATGTCGATAGCTTGATAACATTAAAAAATTCAGATGAAGATGGAGATAATATTAGTTTTAACGCTACAATTAACTCAGATAAAAAAATTATTACTATTAACCCTGATAGTAATTTTTCTAGTGAACAAGTTGTTTATGTGGCAATTGGAACAACAGTTGAAGACTCATCAGATAATGCAATAACAGCTCAATCCATTACTTTTACAGCCGCTGACTCAACACCACCAACAGTAACTTTTAGTCCAGCTGACTCAGAGACTGGTATTGCCGTTAATTCTGATATAACAATTGCTTTTGATGAAGTAGTTCGAAATATTGATAATACATCTTTAACAGATGCCAACGTTGACAGTCTAATTACTTTAAAAGAAACTAATACTAATGGATCTGATATTAGTTTTACGGCATTAATAGATTCCACAAAACAATTAATTACCATAACGCCAGATAATAGTTTTTCGAGTGAACAAGTTGTGTATGTGGCAATTGGTGCTACTGTAGAAGACTCTTCAGACAATGCTATAAGTGCAAGTTCTATAACATTTACGGCAGCTGATGCCACTGCACCAGAGGTCACTTTTGATCCAGCAGATACATCAACAGGTGTGCCTATTACTGCAAATGTTACACTAACATTTGATGAAGCAGTAAGAAATCCTGATGACTCTGAGTTAACAAATTCAAATGTTGGAAATTTAATTACACTTGAGTATGTATCAGATAACGCATCTATTGATTTCACAGCAACTATTGATTCAGACAAGAAAATTATAACCATTAACCCTGATGCAAATTTTATAAGTGGTAGGTTTGTGCGTGTAGAAATACAAGCACTTGAAGATTCATCAAATAATACAATGTCAGCAACATCAGGCACTTTTAGTGTTACGGATTCAACGGCTCCAGTTGTTACTATTGATCCAGCAGATGGATCAACATTAGTTGCACTTGATACTGATGTAATTATTACCTTTAATGAAGAAGTAAGATTACTTGATAACTCTGCTATTAATAATACAAATGTTGATAGCTTAATAACTCTAAAGGACAGCAATTCAACTGGAACAGATATTGCTTTTGATGCCACTATAAATTCTGACAAGACAATTATAACTATTGATTTATTAAGTGATATTTCAAGTGAGCAAACAGTTTATGTGGCAGTTGGAGCTACAGTTGAAGACTCTTATGGTAATGCAATAATCGCAACATCATCTACTTTTACGGCAGCAGATAAACTGCCACCTAGTGTAGAAATTGAAGCTGTTATTACAGCATCTATTGCCGTTAATTCAGATATTACTTTTACTTTTAGTGAGGCAATTCGAAATTTAAATAACACAGCTTTAATAAATTCTGATGTTGCAAGTTTAATGACATTAAAAGATACAGATGAAAATGGAGCTGATATTCCATTTGTTGCAACAATTAATTCTGCAAAAACTATTATTACAATTGATCCTGTCAGCAATTTTACAAGTGCACAAAAAATATATGCAGCAATTGGTGCAACGGTAGAAGATTTTGCGGATAATGTTATTCCAGCTTCAAGTAAAACATTTACTGCAGAGTTTTTAAAAGAGGATTTAGAAAATCCATTTAATGAAAAGGATGTTATTGCTTTAATAGATGCTCAAAGAGAAACTTCTAAACGTTTTATAGAACAATCATCTTATGCTGTATTGAATAGAATGGAGTGGTTAAGAAGAAACAGAGATGTTAATAATTTATCAGATCAAGGAATCAAAATTAAATTTAGTGATGAAGAATATACAGAAATTGCCACTGCGTTAAATTTTGATAAATATATAAATCGTACCAAAGATTTATTTAACAATAATTGGGCTTTTTGGAGCGAAGGTACCGTTACATTGGGTGAAATAGACAATACCTCGCTTGCTTCACTGCAAGAAATTCAAACAACAGGTATTACAATTGGTGTTGATAAAAAAGTAAGCGATAGAAGAATGTATGGTTTTGCACTTAGAGTTGGTCTTGATGATGTAGATATAGGTACATCTGACACTAACCTAAAAACAGACATGTTTAGCTTATCTTCTTATGCAACCTTTCCATTTAATAATAAAACTTTTATTGATACGAATATAGGTATTAGCAGTTTAAAAATTGACTCAAGACGAAAACATGAAGCAGGATTTTTAAATGGCAACAGAAATGGTAATCAAATTTTTGGATCAATTGTCTATGGAGGTGAATTTATAAAAAAAGATTTAAATATATCTCCTTATGGAAGAATTGATCTAGGATATACTATTTTAGATGAATATTTAGAAAGTGGTAAAATTTCAGCTCTAAAATACAATGAAATGAAAATTGAAAATAGTAAATCATCATTGGGTTTTCTAATTAATAATTCGTATGAAATTAACAATTTAAAATTTAAACCATTTAGTCGTTTTGAATATGGAAGAGGAAGTACCGACTCAAATGATACAATAGTTTCGTATCATAAAGCATATCCAAATACTAATTATACTAATAAGGGTGTAAATGAATCATCAGATAATTATAGAGTCACCCTTGGAACAGATTTAGATATTGGAAAAAATATGTTCTATACTGCAAGTTTTGAGAGAAATGAAGAAATTGATTCAGGTTATACTAATACTATGAATTTTGCAGGATCTTACTTAATAAAACCAAATGCAGAACTAAGTTTTCATTCCAATTTAACAAATGAAAACACTTCACAATTTTCAATACAATATGATCAGCAATCCAAGTCTGGGTGGGATTTAAATTACAATATTGAATTACAAAATAGTTTTAATGTTAATTCTGAAAGTAATGTTGGTATTAATGTTAAAAAAATTTTTTAAAAGTTTAATTAAGTAGAAGACTAATGAATAAAATCCTTTCAATTTTAGCCACACCTCAGGCTTCTTTAATCCTGTTTACTATTAGCTAATTAACTCAACTTGAGAAATTTTTAAATATTCTGTAATCTTGGATTATGAAAAAACTTTTAGGGATCGTGGTTCTTAGTTATAGGATTTTATAGGATGACTAGACCGCAGACTAGACCATTTCGAGATGTTTCAAGGTTTAGTGGGTTATGAACAAACAAAACGCAAGTAAACTGTGGAAAATGATACAGGAAGCTGGCGATTATTTGGTGGGGCAGCTGCCCGAACATCCAAATCATCCCAAAGGAAGAAACCCCTACGCTCATGTTGCTATATGTGTAAAAGATCATTTCGATGCAAGCTACAAAGATATTCCAGATGAGAAATTTGATGAAGTGGTAAAGTATATTGAATTTTTAAAACAAAACCCTAGTTAGAGTTTTTTAAAATTTCTAACAATTGATCGACATCAGTATCTTGTGTATTCCAAGCAGTAACTAATCTTGTTGATTTTCCATCCAACTCATCTTCATTCATTTTGTAACCTTCTGAATTTAAATGTTCGATCATGTTTCTTGGAAACTTTGCAAAAACTTCATTAGCTTCTGTTGGGTATGAAAGTTTAATATCTGAATGATTAGATAATCCTTCACTTAATTTTTTTCCCATTTTATTTGCATGTTTTGCATTTCTCAACCAGACATCATCTGAAATATAGGCATCTAATTGAGCTGAAACAAAACGCATTTTTGATAATAAGTGCCCTGCTCTTTTCATTAAAAATGCAATATTACCAACTAAGTCTTTCTTAAAGAAGATTATTGCTTCTGCTGCAAGACAACCATTTTTGGTTGCTCCAAATGACAATACATCAATACCTGCTTTCCAAGTCATCTCAGCAGGCGTTACATCAAGAGAAACTAAAGCATTAGCAAATCTTGCTCCATCCATATGCATGTTTAGATTATGATTATGAGCAACGTCTGAAATCTTTTTAATTTCATCAATTTGATATACTTCTCCAGTTTCACAAACTTGGGTAATGCTCACAGATGAAGGTTGTGTGTGATGCACTATTCCTTTGCCTCCAATAGATTGGTCTAATTCATCAGCTGTAATTTTTCCATCAATACCTTGTAAGGCAATTAGTTTTCCTCCCCCTGTATAAAATTCAGGGGCACCACATTCGTCTGTATTTATATGGGATAATTTATGACAATAAATATTTCCAAATGATGGCGTCATTGTAGATAAAGCTAATGCATTAGCAGCAGTTCCTGAGGCAGTTGGAAAAACAATTACCTCTTTTTCAAATATCTCTGAAAACTTGTCCTGTAATTCAGTTGATATTTCATCATTACCATAAGGAGTGCTGTCTCCATCATTGGCTTTTAAAACTGCATCCAAAACTTCTGGACAAGCGCCAGCAACATTGTCTGAAGCAAATTTAACTCGCTCCCTTTTTGTTTTAATTTTAGCCATATTATTGTTTTGGAAAATAATCCTTTAGAGTACCTTCTCTATATACATCTGCTGTGCAACAATGAAGTCCTCCACCAAATGCATAAGCGTCTCTAAGCTCAACTGGTATGACTTCCATTCCAAGTTTATCTAGTTGTTCTGCTTGATAAACTTCACTTTTTTCAACACATACTGTTTTAGGATCAAGCACCAATACATTCATCGATAACCAGGTTGATGAATAACATAAAGGTGGAGGTTCATTATGAGCAGGTTGTGCGCTATCAACAATTTCCCAACCATTGTCTTCAAATAATTTTCTTTGTTCTGTTGGCAGTCTTCTTTGAGGATTATTAATAATTAAACCTTCTTTAATTGGAGTAAAAGTAGCGTCTATATGAATTGGATAAGGATCCCCTGGAAAATTAACCGCATGAACTCTATGATCTTTGTAATGTCTTTTTAACCAATCAATTCCTTTTAAATTTGTTGTAAAACCATGTTGTACAACTAAATCTTTTCCAAATCTTAAAACGTCAGCTGCATCGAATAGCGGTTCCTCTTCTGTGGTTACAAAAAATTTATCTTCCGTCCATTCTAATCTTTTTTGAATACCAATTTTATCTGATAGGTAATCTTTTCGATAATCTTTATCTGTTAACCTTGGTTTTGGAGCAGACTCATGCCTCATATTAGGATCTTGATTATAATATTCTTGAAGTAAAGGTCGGTAACAAAGATATTCAAACCATCTACAACGATAACTCATCGTTGCTTCTAAAATTTCATTACCAACAGTAAGCAAAACATCTCTTGGCGGCATACAGCCAAACATCGTTTCTGCTTCCCAATCAGGCGTTGAAGTTTTTTTATTAAAATCAATTGGAGTTGGTCTATCTACTTTAACTCCTTTTTTAATTAACATATTTGAAAAATCATCTAAGAGTTGATTAGCTTTATCAACAGTATCTTTGGTTCTTGGGCCAAACTGACCTCTCATGTCACTATCCTCTGGAACTTTAGCATCAAGTGCTGGCTCTGGAGCTGGTATACAAGTTCCATCAGCTCTTCCTACGATCACATGTTTTAATGGATCCCACTCATTCCAACTATTAACAATAGTTTTGTTATCACTCATAATTTTTAATTTTTTATAATATTATGTTCAGGCCCGAAAGGAAATTTTGTGATGTTTTCTGCGCCATCTTTACCGATTACCAATATATCATGTTCTCTATAACCACCTGCTCCTGGATTTCCTTCAGGGATCATTATCATCGGCTCCATTGAGATAACCATGTTTTCTTCAAGCACAGTATCAATATCTTCTCTAAGCTCTAATCCTGCTTCTCTTCCGTAAAAATGAGAAAGAACCCCAAAAGAATGTCCGTATCCAAAAGTTCGGTAATGCAGATATCCTAGTTCTGCAAACAATTCATTTAACTCGTGACAAATATCAGAGCATTTAACACCTGGCTTAATAAGCTCTAAACCTCTTTTGTGAACTTTAACATTTGCTTCCCAAGCTTTTAATGATGCATCATCTGCATGATCTAAAAATAATGTTCTCTCAAGAGCCGTATAATATCCTGAAATCATTGGAAAAGTATTTAAAGATAAAATATCGCCATTAATTAGTTTTTTATTTGTCTTTGGATTGTGTGCTCCATCAGTATTAATACCTGACTGAAACCAAACCCAGGTATCCATATATTCCGCATCTGGATATGATTTTACAATTTCACGTTCCATTCGATCACGACCTGCAATTGCTATCTCAATTTCTGTATTACCCTCTTTGATATTTTTAACAATTTCTTCTCCACCTAAATCAGCAATTCTTGCTCCATTTTTAATAATTTCAATCTCTTCATTAGATTTAATCATTCTTAGTTGCATCAAATCTTTTGAAATATCGCTAAAAACTGAAAATGTAAAAATTGACCCTATTTTTTCTTTCATATCTAAAGTGACATGATCATTCTCTAAACCAATATTTTTTGGAGGATCATCTCTTCCAATGATAGATACTATAGCTCGTAAAAAATTATCTCTTTTCCAATCTGTATAAATTACATTATCACAATGTGACCTTCTCCAGGGCTGGCTGGCATCAATGTTTGCTGAGATTGTCGAAATTTTATTTTTTGTGACTACACAACCATAAGGTCGGCCAAAAGAACAATAAATAAATCCTGTGTAATATGCAATGTTATGCATTGATGTTAAAATAACCATATCAAGATTATTTTTATCCATTACTTTTCTTAAGTTATTAACTCTTCTATCGTATTCAGTATTTGAAAAAGGAAGATTAACTTTCTCTCCATTTTTTAATGTAAAAAAATCAGGTCTTTCCATTTAATTTAATCCTATGTATCTTTTATTCCATCTCATCACTAGACTATAATAAGTAAGTGAAATAAAAAGAAAGAATCCACCAATAATAGTATTAGTTGTTGGAATTTCATTTATGCCAAACAAAGGCAACCATACCCAAAAGATTCCTCCTATTACTTCCGTTAGAGATAATAAAGTTAATTCTGCTGCTGGAATAGCTTTAGATCCAATAGAGTATAAAATTAAACCCAAACATACTAGGGTTCCATGCAGAGAGAATAACGAGCTGTTATAGCTTGATGAAAAGAAAACTAGATCTTTATTCAAAATTACTATCGTTGCAAAAACAAAACAGAAAAAACCAGCAAATGCAGTTGTTGTAAACTTGGGTGTTTCTTTACGCCATCTTAGAGTGACTGAAAAAACTGCAAACCCTAATGAAGATGTGATACCAAAAACAAATCCTACAAAAGATGTTTGAGCATTATTTCCTACAGCCATGATGCCAATACCAACAGTTGCAATAAAGATTGACACCCAAACATTTAAAGAAATTTTTTCTTTTAAAAATAAAAAAGCAAGTAAAGCTGTAAAAAATGGCATAGCGGCAAGACATAAAAGTGTAATTGCTGCACTTGTATTTGTTATAGAAAACATAAAAGAAATCATCGCAACACCTAGACCTGATCCACCAATTAAACCAGATAAACCCATCTTAAAATAATTTTTGTAAAAATTTTTTCCTTCTTCAAAAAATAAATAAAGATTTAATAAAATAAATATTGTTAGGCCTCTGCCAAAAATATACTGCCAAGGTATTAAATGCGGATCATTCATATATCGTACTACCAGTGGTCCAAAAGACCAGACAAGACCTGCAAATAAAACAACGGGAGCTGCAACTTTAGGATTTCTAAGCTCAAACATATTCAGATATTTAATTCTAAATAGATTTAACTACAACAAAAATGACAATACCTAAATTAAGGTTGAATTTGAGTTGTTAGGCAAAAAACAATCAACAATTTCTCCTTTTTTAAACCTAGTCTTGCCTGCTGGCAATAATGTCCAAATATTTGATTTTACAAATGATTTAATTCTAAACGACTCTTGTCCTTTAAGAATTTCAACTTCCATTTTTCCATTTTTAGTTGTGTTTAATTTACTTTTAGCAAACCTCGTAAAGTTTTTCTTCTTTAAGAAACTATTTTTAAGAATAGCTTTGAAAGGCTTTTCGCTATTAAGACCCAAAATATTCTCTATGTAAGGATATACAAAAAATCTAAAGCAAGCAGCGGAAGACATTGGGTTACCAGGTAATCCAAAAATTGTTTTTTGTTTACCTTTGATCCTAGCAAATAAAATAGGTTTTCCAGGTCTGATTGCTACACCTTTAAAAAAATGATCTAATTTAAAGGACTTTATCACATCAGGAATAAAATCAAACTTTCCAGCAGAAACTGCACCTGAGGTAATAATGATATCTATTTTGGAATTAAATGTTTGAGTAATTTTTGATTTAAAAATATTTTGATGATTATCTTTTAAAATTCCACCATCAATAAAATTAAACAAAAAATTTTCATTTAAGCTTTTGATATAATGGCTATTAGAATTTCTGACTTTCCAGTCAGGGATATCATCTTTATTTGATATTTCATTTCCTGTAGAGAAAAATAATATATTTATCTTTTTTTTAACTTTAATATTTTTAATACCCAGTGTTTTAAAAGCTAAAATATGATTAGCTTGAATAATTGTATTTTTTTTTATGACTAATTCATTTTTTTTATAATCAGAACCTGCAAACCTGACATGATTATATTTTCTAATCTTTTTGTTAATCAAAATATGTTTTTTATCTGTACTAAAAATAATTTTTTCAATTGGAATGATAGTATCAAAACCTATTGGCATTATTCCACCAGTCATAATCTCGATAGCTTCAAATTTATTGATCTTTTTTTTAAAAGGTTTTGTGCCTGCAGCAATAGAGCCTATAATTTTGAAATTTATTGATAATTTTTTTTTAATTTTTTTTGTATCATTAGAATTTATTGCATAACCATCAAAAGCTGCATTATCTCCTGACGGATAATTAATATTAGAATAAATATCTTTTGACAAAACTCTGTTTAAAGAGTTTGTACTCTTAATGTCTTCATCTTTAATTTTGATGATTGCTTTCTTCAAAATTTTTTTTGAGTCTTGATAACTAATCATTTTTTAAAATTTCTTCAGCTTTTGCCAATTCTTCTTTGGTATTAATGTTAAAAAAAGGATCTTTATTTTCAAAATGCATATCAATTGATTTAACTCCTATGCTATTTGCCCAAATTTCAACCTTTCTCTCTCCTTTGTCTAAATCTTCTTCTAATTTATCTAATAGATCAATAGACCAAAGTCCAAATATATTGTGTCGTGTATTATTTGATTTAATGAAGAAAAGTTTGTTCTCATCAAAATTTATGGCTTGTAAAAACTTTTTTAATATATGCGTTTTAAAAAATGGAGTATCGGCAGGAAAAGTTGATATCCACTGATAATTTTTATTATTTTCTTTGACCCATTTCATAGCCGTCAAAACTCCTCCTAGTGGTCCTAAGTTTTTCTTAAAATCGCTTATTAATGTAATATTTTTAGATTTCTTAAAATTGATTGAGTTATTGGCTACTAATAATATCTCTTCAAATTCATCAGTAATTTCCGATAAAATGTAATCAATCAATAATCTATCACCTAATTTAACTTGGCATTTATCTTCACCAAACCTTTGTGACTTTCCACCTGCTAGTACTACTCCTAAAATATTGTTATGATCCATTTATCAAAATATAAAACATTAAAACTTGAATTAAAGAAATATAATGAACCTTAGAATTTTAGAAATAGCTTCTTATACTGAACATAATAAAATTATTGAAAACTTTACCCATAAATCAAAAAATAAAAATCCATTATGTGGAGATGAAATGGAAATAAGCTTAGTAGTTAAAAATGATGTGATTAAGGATATGGGTTATCAATGCAAATCATGCATTTATTGTCAAGCATCAGTTAGTTTACTCTCCAGAAAAGTAAAAGATAAAAGCGTAGAAGAAATTAAGGATTTTATAGCTAACGGTGAAAAATTATTTGATGATGTTAAGGTTAATATTGAAAAACACTGGAATGATTTTAAAGAAATATTAGATAAAAAAAATCTCTCAAGAAAAGAGTGTTTGTTACTTCCTTTAAAAACTGTTTTAAAAGCTTTGAAGACTTAAATGATAAAGATTACAAAACCAATTTTACAAAAAGCATTAATAGCAGGTTTTTTTTCTGCATTCACTATTGGTGTATTAACTGTGCTTACTTATAAAAGCACATTGGGATATTTTTTAGCAGGGTCATTTGGTTCTTCAATGGTTTTGTTGTATGGTTTTCCTGAAAGTCCTTTTGCACAACCTAAAAATGTTTTTTTTGGTCATCTTATAACTGCCTTGGTAGGTATAATTTTTGTTAATTATATTCCACTTCCAATTTATATTAACATTGCTTTAGCTGTTGGAGCTGGAATTTTTTTTATGATCTTGCTAAATGTAGTTCATCCTCCTGCTGGTGGTAACCCCATTATAGTTATAATTGGAAGTGTATCTTATGAATATCTAATTAGTCCAATAATTTTTGGATGTATTTTAATTTTGCTATTAGCAATTTTAATTAATAAATTTATTCTAAAAAGAAATTATCCTTTAAAATAATTCATGAGCTCAAAATATAAAATTTTAAAATTTAATTCAGGAAAATTTGAACAAGTTGAAGATTTAGTTTCAATTGAAGAACCATTAGAAATTTCTTTAAAATTTAAAAAACAAAACGATTGGATTACGCAAAATTTATCTATAACTATGAGAACTCCTGGTAACGATGAAGATTTAGTCAGGGGGTTTTTATTTAATGAACAAATAATTAAAAAGATTGAAGATATTAACTCAGTAGAAAGTTATGGAGAAAAAGTAGGACAATATAATATTCAAAATAAAATTTTGGCAACTCTTAATAATTCTGAGAACGTGAATATTTCTAAAATTAAAAGAGATTTTTTAACTAATTCTTCCTGTGGTGTTTGTGGTAAATCATCTTTAGATACGCTTGAGATAATTAAAAAAGATAAAACAAACTCATCTGAACCTCAAATTTCAGAGGAAGTCGTCATACAATCACCAAACACGTTAAGGGATAATCAGTCTGAGTTTAGCAAAACGGGTGGTATACATGCTAGTGGTCTTTTTACTTCTAATGGTGATTTAGTTGAATTAAGAGAAGATGTTGGAAGACACAATGCTCTAGATAAACTCGTAGGAAGTGTATTAGTTAATCAACAGTTAGATCCAAAGTCACAATTTATAACATGTTCAGGTCGACTTAATTTTGAATTGGTTCAAAAGGTTTTAATGACCAATATTGGTATAATGATTGGGGTTGGTGCGCCAACTAGTCTTGCTATTGATTTAGCGAATAAATTTGACATGACCCTCATAGGTTTCGTAAAGAGGGACAGTTTTAATATTTACACAAATAACAAAAAAGTTATTGTGGGTTAAAAAAAAAGGGTATTTGTGTCAAAAAATATAAGCAATTTATCAGGAAGAATAGGTTTAAAAGATAACCTGTTCAAACAGATTTCGGAGAATACACTAAGTGACTCTCCTAAAGATATTAAAGAAATTGCTAAAGAGCATAATTTAGGTGTTTCAACACTTCATGGTGCAGAATCTTTTTATGAATTTTTAAGACCTTCTCATAGAGAGAAAAAAGCATTCGTTTGTAATGGAAGCGCATGTATGTGTGCTGGGACTCAAGACAAGTTAAAGGATACTTTAAAAGAAAAACTTGGAAATGATAAAGTAGGTGAAATGTTTTGCTTGGGTCATTGCTATGAAAATAATGCCTTTCATTATGATGGTGAAAATTATGCAGGAAAAGATATTGAAAAAATTGATCAAATCTTGAAAGGTGAAGATGTTAAACAAGAAAAATTCTTCTCAAAAAGTTTCGCTACAACAAGTTTTTTAATGGACGATAAACTTTCATCAGCAGATCAATTTAAAGATCAGTTAAATAAGTTTTTAAAAACAGATAAAAAAGAAATAGTTAAATCTTTGTTAAACTCTAACTTAACTGGAAGAGGCGGTGCAGGCTTCCCTACAGGAATGAAATGGGATTTTTGCAGTAAAGCAAAAGGAGAAAAAAAATATGTTATCTGTAATGCAGATGAAGGAGACTCTGGAGCATTCTCAGATAGATACTTGCTAGAAGATCAGCCTCTCAAAGTTATTTTTGGTATGGTTATCTGTGGACTAGTTATTGGAAGTGATGAAGGAGTTTTGTATATTAGGGGTGAATATCCAAAATCAATAGAAGCTATTAATGGAAGTATAAATGAACTTAAAAAATTAGGTCTACTTGGTGAAAATATCTTGGGAACAGATTTTTCTTTTGATTTGGGAATTTGTATTGGGCAAGGTGCTTATATTTGCGGAGAGGAAACTGCTTTGATTGCATCAATAGAAGGAAGACGTGCCGAGGTAGATGTTAGACCACCCTTCCCAGTAACAGAGGGTTTATACAAAAAACCTACCGTGGTAAACAATGTTGAGTCATTAGCAGCCGCAACTGGAATTTTGATAAATGGATCTGAAAAATTTTCAGCAATAGGAAATAAAAAATCTGCTGGAACAAAATTAGTTTGTCTTGATAGTTTTTTTAATAATCCAGGTGTTTATGAAATTGATATGGGAACTCCTATGAGTAAAATATTTAATGAAATTGGTGGTGGATACAAAGAACCAATTAAAGCGTTTCAAGTTGGTGGCCCTCTTGGTGGTGTTGTTCCAATAAGTGAGATAGATAATTTAAATTTAGATTTTCAAGAATTTACTGCTAAGGGTTTTATGCTAGGACATGCAAGTGTAGTTAGTATTCCAAAAGATTTCTCAATGTCAGAATACATTCATCATTTATTTGAGTTTTCTGCAGAAGAGTCGTGTGGAAAATGTTTTCCAGGTAGACTTGGATCATACAGAGGTAAAGAGATGTTTGATCAAGCAAAGAAAAAAACGGCTAAAATACCCCTTAAATTACTTAATGAATTGCTTGTTACTATGCAGAAGGGTTGCTTATGTGCACTTTGTGGAGCTATCCCTACTCCAATAATGAACATCCTTAAGTACTTTGGGGACGAAATGAAAAATGATATGGTTAAGGATAATTAATGAGTTCTGAAAAAAGAAAAATTGCATATATTGATGGAAAACCATACGAAATTGGTGCCAATCATACGTCTATTCTTAAATTCGTCAAAAGCTATGTTGGAGAAAAAAAAGTTCCTACACTTTGTGATGATCCTAATTTAGCTCCTTACGGTGCTTGCCGTGTTTGTTCTGTAGAAGTTGCTTTAGAGAAAGATGGTCCAACAAAAATTGTTGCATCATGTCATACTCCTGTTGCTGAAAATCAACACATCTTTACATCCAATGATGCTTTAACAAGTCTTAGAAAAAATATTGTTGAATTAGTTTTAACTGATCATCCTATGGAATGTGACAGTTGTGAGGTTAATAATAATTGTGAACTACAAACTGTTGCAAATGATTTAGGCATTTCTGATCACAGATATAACAGTCCAAAACAGCATAAAGGAATTCCAAGAGACACTTCTCATGATTATATGAGAATGAACTTAGATAATTGTATTAATTGTGGAAGATGTGTACGTGCTTGTGATGAAATTCAAGGATCATTTGTTTTAACAATGAGTGGTAGGGGTTTTGAGTCTAGAATCACTACAGACAATGATATGATGTTCGGAGACTCTTCTTGTGTGTCTTGTGGCGCTTGTGCTCACACTTGCCCAACAGATGCCATCTCTGATGTTTTCAAATCAAAATCAGCAGATGTAGATAAAAAAGTTAGAACGACTTGTTCTTATTGTGGTGTAGGCTGTAATCTAGAAGCTTCCATCAAAGATAATAAGGTTGTTGCAATTGACACTCCTAAAGAAACAGAAGTTAACGCAGGTCACACTTGTATTAAAGGAAGATACGCATTTAGTTTTTATGATCATCCTGACAGATTAAAAACACCTTTGATTAAAAGAAATGGAAAATTTGAAGAAGCAAGTTGGGATGAAGCTTATGATTTTATAAAAAAAGAAATGAATAGAATTGTAAAAGATAGTGGCCCTGATGCTTTTGCTGGTATTTCTTCTGCAAGATGTACTAACGAAGAAAACTATGTTTTTCAAAAAATGATAAGAGCTGCTGTTGGAACTAACAGTGTTGATTGTTGTGCAAGAATTTGTCACTCACCTACTGCATGGGGAATGCAACAAACATTTGGAACAGGCGCTGCAACTAATTCTACTGATGACATTTATTATGCAGATTTATTTTTAGTAATTGGAGCAAACCCAACTAATGCTCACCCTGTTACCGGTGCTAAAATTAAACAACAAGCAATGAAGGGTAAAAAATTAATTGTATTAGATCCAATTACTACTGAACTTGCTAAACTTGCTGATTACCATATTAAACTAAGACCAGGTACCAATGTTGCTGTTCTTAATATGATGCTACATTTCATTATTAAATCTAAATTATATAACGTTGATTTTGTAAGAGACCGAACTGAAGGGTTTGATAATTTTATTAGAGAAATTGAAAAGCAAGATGTAGATCAGTTGGCTAAAGTCGCTGGTGTTGATAAACAAATGGTCAAAGAAGCTGCAATTGCATACGCAACAGCACAAAACTCAATGGAATTTCATGGTTTAGGGGTAACAGAGCATGAGCAAGGTTCAAAAACAGTAATGTTAATCGCCGATCTTGCAATGATTACAGGAAATATTGGAAGAAGAGGTGTGGGTGTAAATCCACTAAGAGGACAAAATAATGTTCAAGGTGCAGCGGATATGGGGTGTCAACCTCATCAAGGTGCAGGATACTTTGAAGTGGCTGATGAAAAAAACCAAAAATTTTATACTGAAAAATATGGCGTAACACACCCAACAAAACCAGGTCTTAAAATTCCACAAATGTTTGAAGCAGCAATTGATAAAGAATTAAAAGGCTTATGGATTATTGGTGAAGATATAGTTCAAACTGATCCTAATAGTGCACATGTAGTTGAAGCAATGAACTCACTAGAATTATTAGTTGTGCAGGAAATTTTTATGAGTGAAACAGCGAAACTTGCAACTGTAGTTTTGCCTGGAACAACATTCTTAGAAAAAGATGGAACTTTCACAAATACAGAGAGAAGAATTCAAAGAGTTAATAGAGCAGTTGAACCTCTGCCAGGAACAAAACCTGATGGAGTTATTGTAACTGATATGATGCAAAAATTAGGTTTTGATCAACCAACATATGATGCTGATCAAGTTTTATCTGAAATTGCTGATGTAGTACCATTCTTTAAAGGTGTTACAAGAGAAAGACTTGGAAAATTAGGATTACAATGGCCTGTTCAAGAAGATGGAACAGATACCCAAATACTACACACGGAGACATTTAAAATAGGAAAAGGGCAACTTAAGAATTTTGATTGGAAAGAGTCCACAGAAATTGAAACTAATAAAAAAGATTATCCATTAATCTTAACAACCAGTCGAGTGTTACAGCATTACAATGCTGCAACTATGACTAGACGAACAAGCAATATAAATATTGTTAAAGAGGACGTTTTATTAGTTCATCCTAAAGATGCTGTAGAAAGAGATTTGAATACAGGTGATATTGGAAGATTATATTCAGGTAGAGGTGAAGTTGCTTTGAAAGTAGAAGTTACAGACAAAGTTAAACAAGGTATCGTGTTTACAACTTTCCACTTTCCAGAACATATGGTTAACATGGTTACCGGACATGGAAAAGATGAAGAAACAATGTGTGCTGAATATAAAGTTTCATCAGTGCAAGTTCAGAAGATTTCAAATCAATTTAAAACTGAAGTACAACCAAAAGAAAATCAGGCTGAAGTAAAATAAATAAAATGACCATTGGTTGGCATTTTGATAACACCTATTCAAGACTATCAAATACTTTTAAAGAAGAAATTAAACCAACACCTGTTCATAATCCTGAGCTTGTAATCATAAATGATAATTTAGCTAATAATTTAGATTTAAATTTTTCAAAAATTTCTAAAAAAGATCTATCTGAAATGTTTTCTGGAAACAAAATACCAAAAGATATCAAAACTATTGCGCAAGCTTATGCTGGCCATCAATTTGGTCACTTTACTATGCTTGGAGATGGAAGAGCTGTTCTTTTAGGTGAACATATTACAAGTAATAACAAGCGTTTTGATGTTCAATTCAAAGGTTCTGGCCGAACATCCTTTTCAAGGACTGGAGATGGTCGTGCTGTTTTAGGTCCTATGTTAAGAGAGTATATAATTAGTGAAGCAATTCACGCATTAAAAATCCCAACGACTAGAAGTCTTGCAGTAGTAAAAACTGGTGAAAAGGTTGTAAGAGAAAATTTATTACCAGGGGCAATCCTAACCAGAATTGCATCAAGTCATATTCGTGTTGGTACTTTTCAATACATTTCAGCAAAACAAAATTTGGATGATTTAAATACCTTAGTTAATTACACAATAGAAAGACATTACCCAGAAATTAAATCATCAAATAATAGGGCTTTAGATTTACTTAATCTTGTAATGGAAAAACAATGTAAGTTAGTTGTTGATTGGATGCGTGTAGGTTTTGTTCATGGGGTAATGAACACAGATAATATGACAATCTCAGGTGAAACGATTGATTATGGTCCTTGTGCATTTATGAATCAATATGATCCTAAAACAGTTTTTAGCTCTATTGATAAATTTGGTAGGTATTCATTCTCAAATCAACCTCCTATTACCAAATGGAATTTAGCAAGATTTGCTGAATGTCTAATACCACTAATCAATAAAGATGAGGATACCGCTATTACTTTAGCAACTGAGACTATTGATAACTTTCAAAATATATATGAACAAAAATGGTTAAATATGATGAGAGATAAACTTGGCTTATATGGAAATGATACAAATGATAAAAAGCTAATTAATAATTTATTAAATTGGATGGAAAAAAATAAAGCCGATTATACAAATACATTTTGTTATCTAATGAATGTCAAAATTAATGACCAAATATATAAAGATGAGTATTTTATAAAGTGGTGCAAAGAATGGCAAAACAGAATTTTTAAAGATGATGGTTCAAAAGAAAAATCTTTAGAACTTATGAAAAATTCTAACCCTGTTATTATTCCAAGAAATCATAAAGTCGAAGAAGCCTTAACAGCTGCTAATGAAGATAATTTAGAGGTAATGAATAAATTATTATCAAAATTGAGTAATCCTTATAATGAACAAATTGATATTGAAGATTATAAGTCACCATCAAATGATAAAAATTATCAGACTTTTTGTGGAACTTAATTTATAATACGTATGGCTCTGGTCTTGCGCTATTTCCAAGAACTCTTTCAACAGCAAAATCACTAATATCAATTGTTTGATATGAGCCTGTGGTAATTAATTCTGTTAAAGCTCTTCCAATTCCAGGTGCTTGCATTAAACCTCTACCCGTAAATCCAGATGCCATATATACATTTTCATATTTTGGATGTTTGCCAACTACAGCATTGTTATCTAACTTATTACAATCATAGTAACCTGCCCAACCACCAGTTAGTTTTAATTCTTCAAATGCAGGTATTCTTTTAGCTAAGGCAGGCCAAACTAACTCTTCAAAATCATTCCATGCTGGCTCCAAATCTTCTGCATCAAATACTGAATTAGGTGAACCAGCAAGATACTCGCCACCCTCTGGTCTCCAATAAACGCCTGTTGTTAAATCGCCTGTTAAAGGCATTTCTTTAATATATTTTGGACACTTTACCCTAAAAACAGTATGTTTTTGTGGGACAACAGGGATATCATCAAGTAATTTTTTAGTCCAACATCCAGCAGCTGATATTATGGTGTTAGCTTTAATTTCAGAGATACTTTTTACTTCTCCTTTTATAAATTCAGCTCCTAATTCTATAGCTTTGCTTTTTAACGCTCCATGAAACATAAATGGATCAATCCATCCTTCACTTTGATTGTCTGTATAAGTAGCTGTTTCTATCCCTTCACTATTTATATAGGGAAATACTTTTGATAACTCAGAACCTTTAATATTTTTAGTTCCAGCTTCACAAACCTTATGATTTTCGAGAGCTCTATATTGTTCTTCTGCATGCTCAGGGCCAAACATTAATAAATAGCCATTGGTTACCATGCTAGCAGTTGGATTGGGATTCTTTTCAGTTTTTAAAAGATCTGGAATTTGATAAATAAATTCTCTTGCAAATTTACCAAGTAAAATATTTTCTTTCTGATAAAATTGTCTTCTAAAACCACCTAATGATAATGGAAACGAAGCTGTTTTATAAGTTGGATCTCTTTCTATTACTTTTACTTTTCTACCTTCTTTAGATAAAAAATAAGCACTTGCAGCCCCTATTATACCACCGCCAATTATTACAACATCATCCATATTCAATTTAATATTATTAAACTAAAATTTAAAATCAAAGCAAAACTGCACCAAAGTATATAAGGAATCATTAAATAGGAACTTGCTATGTTGACACGATTAAATCTAATAATAAGAATAACGATTAGGCTAATTAGTATTATCAGCACAAATAAAGCTAATAACATGTTATGAAATACAAAAAAAACTATACTCCAAGTTGTATTAAAAACCAGATGGATGAAATAAATATAAACAGTATTCATATCTCGGTTTTTATTGTGCCAAAAAACCCATATTGCAATTGTCATCATCAAATATAGTGTTGTCCAAACAGGTGCAAATATCCAATCTGGAGGATTGAACACTGGTTTATTTAACAATGAGTACCATGGTTCTTTAAAGCTAATTGTCGCTAAGCCTCCAATGAAAGAAGCTGAAAATGTAACTAAACTAAAAAGTAAGAATGATATGAATTTGTTTTTTAACACATATCTATTATACAATAAATTATGGAAGAAAAAAAAGTTATTTGGATAACTGGTGCAAGCAGTGGAATAGGTAAAGCTGTTGCAATTGAATTTGCAAAAAATGGGTGGATAGTTGCCGTATCTGCAAGACGAGAAAATTTGTTAAATGAACTTAGAGAAATTAATGAAAATATTTATCCCTTTCCGTTAGATGTTACAGATATTGATAAATGTAAAACAGTTGCAACAAACATAATTAATCAATTTAAAAATATTGATATTTGTTTATTTGGCACTGGAATGCATGATCCAAAATCAGAAAAAAAGTTTAATTTAGACAAGATAAGACAAATTATGGAAGTAAATTATTTTGGAACAATGAATTCTATAAACTCTATCTATGATTATTTTTCTGAAAAAAAAAATGGTCAAATATCAATAATTTCTTCTGTAGCTGGCTATCGAGGTTTACCTGCTGCTGGAGCATATTGTGCTTCCAAAGCTGCACTTACTAGTTTTGCAGAAAGTTTAAATTTTGATATGCAAATGAAAAATGTGCGAGTTTCACTTGTTAGCCCTGGTTTTATTAAAACCCCAATGACAGATCAAAATGATTTTCCAATGCCAATGATTAAATCACCAGAATTTGCAGCGAATGAAATATATAAAGGGTTAACTGTGAAAAAAAGTTTTGAAATACACTTTCCAAAAGCTTTTACGTATTTTTTGAAATTTTTACAATTACTACCTAGTAGTTTGTATTTTAAACTTGTTTCAAAAGGTATGAAAAAAATAGATTACTAATCTTTTACAAATACTACAGTTAACTCAGCCACTTTAAATCCAAACTTTGTCATTGTTGCTCTGTTAATTGCAACTCTGTCATCTTGTTTAAAAATCCAATCATCAAATGTGATCTTCATTTCTTTGCCTTTGACAGGTACTAATAAAACATATTCAAATTTAAATGCAGGTCCATAAGAGTATCCTATTGCTTTACCAACAACATCTCCTGCAGTACCTTCATAATTATTTTCATCTATCTTGTTGATAGTCCATTCTCTATTTTGCACTTCTCCATCATCCCAATTAAATTTTTCTTTTAAAATTAATTGCTTACCATCCCAAGTTCCATCTAGGTCAGCAGAGAATTGTCTTGTTACTTTACCAGATCTATTCTGGAGAACACCCCAGGCTTTTACATTTCCTGTTAAATATTCTTCGATTATTAATCTTGGTTCTTTATTTTTAAAATCTTCTGGTTTCATTGCGCTATTATTTGAACAACTTGTAATTAAGAATAATGAAATTATCAATGAAATTGATCTAATAATATTTAAATGACGCATTTGTATCTCCCCTATGTATTATTTATTTTGAAGTGAAAATTGAATTAAATCAATATTTTTTGATTTAAAACCGGCTTCACAATACGAAAGGTAAAACTCCCACATTCGTTTAAAAGTTAAATCAAAACCTTGGTTTTTAATCAAATCCCATTTTTTATTAAATTCATCTCTCCATAAAGCTAATGTATCTGCATAATGATCCGCATAAGAAACATACGAGCTCACAGTTAATCCATTATTAGACACAAGTTTATTAATAGTATTTTTATTAGGTAAAAACCCTCCTGGAAAAATATATTTTTGAATGAAATCTTGTTTATTTTTATACCTATCAAACAAACTATCATCTATGGTAATAGCTTGTATAGCAGCCATGCCTCCATCCGAGAGATTATGTTTGATTGTTTTGAAATAGCTCTCTAAGTAATTTTGACCCACAGCTTCAATCATTTCAATTGATGCTATGGAGTCATATTTTCCTTTTAAGTCTCGATAATCTTTAATTTCTATATTAACCTTTTCATTCAAACCACAATTATGAATTCTTTCTTTTGCATATTCAAATTGTCTCTTTGAGATAGTAATACAATCCAATTTAACATCATAATTTTTACCTAGATACTCTGCAAAACCACCCCAACCACAACCAATTTCTAAAACTTTATCCCCATTGCTGGGCTGAATTAAATTAATTAACTTTTGGTACTTGTTATTTTGCGCATCAGACAAATTTTTATTTTGATCATCAAATATTGCACTTGAATATGTGAGAGTTTTGTCTAGCCAAAGAGAGAAAAAATCGTTTCCAAGATCATAATGTTTAGCAATATTTTCCTTACTTCTATTTTTTGTATTTTTAATAAATCTGTTTTTAATAAAATTTAAAAATTTTAAATCTAATAAACCAGCAAATTTATGTACAATATTAATATTTCTTGCAGTTAATTCAATTAAATCAGATAAATTATCAGTTTCAAATTCATCTCTCATATAGCATTCAGCAAATCCAATACTTCCTCCTTTGATTAAATTATAATTTAATGCAGGAGTTTTAATTTTTAAATTAGCCTTTAGTTTGTCATTTGGATTGCCAAATTTTATTACTTCACCAGAAAAAGTTGAGATTTCTAAAGATCCAACATTTATTCTTTTAAGAATACTAAAAACTATTTTATCTGCAACGCTGTAAAGTAACATTAATTTTCAATTGTTATATTATTGTTAGTTTTAATTTTTTTTTTTATGAACTTAATTCCTTTTGTCCATAATTTAAACGCTTCATAATGTATCGCTAGGATGATCTTAAAAGTCATCATTGGATGTTTTAAATATGATTTAATTAAACATTTTGTATTAAAATCTGACCTAATTCCATCTTGTGAGGCATACAAAATTTTATCTTGAGCGTCATACTGATCAATTATAACTGATATTTTATTCCCTGGTTTTAATAGTCTAAAAAAATAATTACAATTCATTTCAATAAATGGAGATACATGAAATTTTTTAGAGCAATTATTTTGTATTAAATTAGCATCCTTTTCTACTCGAAATATATAAGTATGTTGTTCGCCAAATGTATTTTTAACTTCATATAAAATTGAAATTAATTGATCTTTTAAATCATAAACATAAAAAACACTTAAAGGATTAAAAACAAAACCAAAAATTCTTGGATAACATAAAATCTTAATTTTTATATTGTCAGTAGAAATATTATTTTTTTTTAAATTATTATGTACCCATTCTACCAATGAAGATCCATTTCTTTCACCATGATCTTTGTCATAAAAGCTGATTAAATTAATCTTATTATATGAAAAAAAATTAACTTTATTATGTAGTGTTTCTAATTCAGAAAGATCTATTAATAATGAAAAAACATTATATTTAAAATAATGAATCTTTGGTTTAAACCTTTTGTGTATTACCTGCCCGTTATATATAGATGAATTAATCATTTAAGGTTTTAAGCATTTCAATTGAAGATTTTATGCCATCTTCATGAAATCCATAACCAAAATAACTTCCTACAAATAAAGTATTGTTAACATTCTGAATAGAATTTAATTTTGACTGATTTTTTAATGCATTTTCATCATAATATGGATGAGTAAAATCTATCTCATTATAAATCTTATTAGGGTCAATTTTAAAAAAAGGATTTATTGTTAAAAAAATATTTTGATTAATCTTTAAATTTTGTAATTGATTTAACCAATAAGTAACTGATGAATTCTCTTTATTATTTGGATCTAATGATGAATTCCATGAACACCATGCTTTTTTATTATTTGGCATTGAGCTTTCATCAGAGTGAATTATTGCAATATTTTTTCTATATTTAAAATTATTTAATATTTGTTTTTCTTGATCGGAAGCATCCGAGATAATCTTTAAACTCTCATCAGCATGAGAAGCTAGTACAACTTTGTCATAAGTAAAAAATTCATGTTCTGATCCATAATAAACCTTTACCCTATTGTCACCTCTTACGATTTTATCAATTTCATAATTTTTATAATATTCTCCACTTATATTTGATAAAATTTTATTAACATAAGTTTTACTCCTATTAGATACTGTGAACCACTGAGGTCTGTTTTTAAGTTTAAACAATCCATGATTTTTAAAAAAATTTAAAAAGAATGATAATGGCATTTGCGATGCCTCATATGGTGGCATTGACCATATCGCTGAAACCATTGGTATTATGTGATAATCTATGAAGAAATTAGTTTTTTTGATTTTTTGCAAATATTCTCCAAGTGTAATGTTATTTTCAAGTGTATTAGGATCTAATTTTTCACACCTTTTGTAAAAATTAATTATTTCAAAAAACATTTTTACAAATTTATAATTAAATAAATTTAATTTGTTCGAAAAAATACCATTTAAACCTTTGCCACAATATTCGATATTGGTTTCTTTAACATTGACTGAAAATGACATGTCACTTTCTTCAATTTCAATCTCATTTTCTTTAAAAAAATTAATTAAATTTGGGTATGTGATTTTATTAAAAACCATAAAACCAATATCAACGGCAACTTTTTCTTTATCATTGTATTTAACATCCAATGTATAAGAATGACCACCAAAACGATCCTGCTTTTCAAACAAATCAACTTTATGTTTTTTTGATAAATAGTAAGCTGAGCTTAGTCCTGATATTCCCGAACCTACTACTGCAATTTTCATTTAATAATTTTATGCAGCAGTATCTTCATACTCATCCATTGATGGACATGTACAAAATAGGTTTTTATCTCCATAAACATTATCTACTCTTCCAACTGGTGGCCAATATTTGGCTGTCTTTAAAAATTCAGATGGATAAGCTGCTTCCTCTCTCTCATATTTATGTTCCCACTTGTTGGAAGCTAATTCAAGATGAGTATGTGGCGCATTCTTTACTGGATTGTCCAATTTATCATATTCACCTGAATGTATTTTATCGATTTCTTGTTTAATTTTTTGAAGAGTTGAGCAAAATCTATTTATCTCACTTAAACTTTCACTTTCAGTTGGTTCAATCATCATAGTTCCAGCAACAGGCCACGACATTGTGGGCGCATGGTAACCAAAATCTATTAAACGCTTAGCTATATCTTCCTCTGTAACACCTGTATCAGCTTTTATTTTTCTAATATCAATAATACATTCATGGGCAACATTCCCACTTTTGCCTTTGTACAAAATTGGAAATGAATCTTTTAGTTTGTGAGCAATATAATTTGCATTTAATATAGCAACTTGTGATGCTTTCTTTAAACCTTCAGAACCCATCATTTTTATATACATCCATGAGATTGATAAAATGCTTGAGCTTCCCCAAGGGGCAGCTGAAACAGCACCAATTCCTGTTGTAGGTCCACAATCTTTAATCACTGAGTGTTTTGGTAAGAAGGTTTCTAAATGTTTTTTGCAAGCTATTGGTCCCATACCTGGTCCTCCTCCGCCATGTGGAATACAGAATGTTTTATGTAAATTTATATGACAAACATCTGGGCCAAATTTTCCTGGTTTTGCAATACCTACTAATGCATTTAGATTTGCTCCATCCATATAAACTTGTCCACCATTTTCATGAATAAGTTTACAAATATCAGTTATTTTCTCCTCAAAAACTCCATGCGTTGAAGGATATGTAACCATTAATGCTGCTAAATTATCTTTATGTTCTTCAGCTTTTTTCTTTAAATCTTCAAAGTCTACGTTTCCATGATCGTCACATTTAACCACAACGACTTTCATCCCAACCATTTGCGCACTCGCAGGATTAGTGCCATGAGCAGAGCTTGGAATTAAACAAACATTACGATTAGCTTCATTATTTTTTTCATGAAATTTACGAATTACCATTAATCCAGCAAATTCGCCTTGGGCTCCAGCGTTTGGCTGCAGTGATACACCTGAAAAACCAGTAATTGATCTAAGCCAATTTTTTAAATCAGTAAAAAGTTCTCTATAACCATCCATTTGTTCTACTGGAGAAAAAGGGTGTGGTTGTGAAAACTCTTTCCAAGTTACTGGTATCATCTCAGATACTGCATTCAACTTCATTGTGCATGAACCTAAAGCTATCATTGATCTATTTAAAGCAATGTCTGCATCTTCTAGTTTTTTTAAATATCTAAGCATTTCAGTTTCTGAATGATAGCTATTAAAAACTGGATGATCTAGGTAAGTTGAACTTCTTAATAAATTTTTAGGAATATTAGATAAGCTCTCATTCATAGATTCTTTAATTGTTTCAGAACAATTAAAAATTTTCAGCAATTGATTAGCTCTGTATAGATTTTTTCTTTCATCAAAAGAAACTGCAAGCATCTCTGAATTTACTTTTCTGATGTTAACACCTTCATCTAAAGCATTTTTATAAATCTTATCAGTCTTATCTAAAGTTTTTACAGTTACAGTGTCAAAAAAATGATCTGAATAAAGTTCATATCCAGATTGTTTCAGCTTATCAGCAAAATTTTTTGTTAACTGAGAAACACTTTCTGAAATTTTTTTAATTCCTTTAGGGCCATGATAAACTGCATAAGCTGCAGAAACAATTGCCAATAAAGCTTGAGCAGTACAAATATTACTTGTAGCTTTATCTCTTCTAATATGTTGCTCTCTGGTTTGAAGAGCTAATCTATAAGCTTTTTTACCATGTCTATCTACTGAAACTCCAACTATTCTACCTGGCATCGATCTTTTGTATTCATCTTTTGTAGCAAAAAATGCTGCGTGTGGACCACCATAACCCATTGGAATGCCAAATCTTTGTGAACTTCCTACAGCAATATCTGCTCCTAATTCTGCAGGTGTTTTTAATTTTGCAAGAGCTAGCAAATCACAAACTAAAACTGCTTTACCATTTTTTTTATGTATTTTACTTATTGCTTCACTAGGATCTTTAATATCTCCTAATGTACCAGGATAACTAATTATACCGCAGATAATCTCATCTTTGATATCAGTCTCCTCATCACCAATAATTATTTCTACCCCCAAAGGTTCGGCTCTAGTTTTAATGACTTCAATTGTTTGTGGGTGACAATTTTTTGATACAAAAACTTTATTTGAGTCTGTCTTAGATACTCTATAGCTTAAACCCATAGCCTCTGCTGCGGCTGTTCCTTCATCTAAAAGTGAAGCATTAGCTATATCCATACCTGTAAAATCAATAATCATCTGTTGAAAATTCATTAACATCTCAAGTCTACCTTGAGCAACTTCAGGCTGATATGGTGTGTAAGAAGTATACCACCCTGGATTTTCTAAAATATTTCTCAATATAACGTAAGGAGTGTAGGTTCCGTAATATCCCATTCCTATAAAGCTAGAATAAACTTTATTTTTTTTTGAAATATTCTTTAATTTTCTGAGTGCTTTATATTCAGAATTTGGATCTCCTATCTCTAAATCATCTTTTAATAAAATGTTTTCTGGTACAGTATTTTTTATTAACTCATCTAGATTTTTATACCCTAACTCTTTAAGCATAATATTTTGCTCTTCAGTAGAGGGGCCGATGTGTCTTTGAATAAAATCTTTTTGAGCATTTTTTAACATTTAACTACCACTTTCTTTTGCAAATTTGTCATATTCATCTTTGTTCATTAAACTATCTAGTTCATTTTTATCTTTAATTTTTAATTTGAAAAACCAAGCTTCATTTTCTGGATCTGAATTAATTTTACCAGGATCGTCAACTATTGATTGATTATTTTCCATTACTTCACCTGATATAGGTGTGTAAACATCGCTTGCAGCTTTAGTTGATTCTACTACTCCGGCATTTCCATCTTTTTCAACAGAAGTACCTACGTCAGGTAATTCTACAAATACAATATCTCCCAACATTTCAGTTGCATGTTGGGTAATACCTATTGTGCCAACATCACCTTCTATTTTTATCCACTCATGTTCTTTAGAATATTTAACTTCACTCATTTAGCTGCTCCTTTCACATAACTTTTTTTATAAAATGGTAATCCACAAATATTTGCTGGATATTTTTTTCCTCTTACCTCAAGAAAAACTTTTGTATCTTTTTGAGAAAATTCTTTTTCAACATAACCCATTGCAACTGGTCCATTCAAGCTTGGTCCAAAGGTACCACTAGTTACCTCACCAACAACCAGCTCATCTTCATTGAAAATTTTTGTTTTCTCCCTCGCAATTAATCTTCCTTCTGGTTTAATGCCAACTCTAATTTGCGGAGTACCCTCATTAATTTGATTTATAATTTTATCTGAACCTATAAACCCACCATTTGTTATTCTTTCTTTAGATATTGCCCATTTAAGATTGGCTTCGATTGGAGTTTTATCCAAACCTAATTCATGACCATATAAACACAGTCCAGCCTCTAATCTCAATGTATCTCTAGCGCCAAGTCCTATAAGCTGAGCTCCATTTTCAAGTAATTTTTTTGTAAACTCTTCGGCAAAATCATTGGGGATAGATACTTCAAAGCCATCTTCACCAGTATAACCTGATCTAGTTACAAATAATTTTTGATCTTTGTAATAAAACCAATTTCCTGTCATAAAATTTAGGTCTTTTGCTCCATTAAGAATTAAATCTAAAATCTCTACAGACTTAGGTCCTTGTATTGCTATTAAAGATCTATTTTCTTCTAAATTCATCCTATATTTATCGTTAAGTAATTTAGATATAATTTTAAAGTCATTATCCTTGCAAGCAGCATTTAATATTATTAAATAACCACCATCTATTTTTGTAATAATCAAATCATCATAAATTCCAGCATTTTCATTCATTAAAAAACTATATTTTGATGAATTTACTTTTAAGTCTTTTAAATTAAGCGGAAAAATTTTTTCTAGATCCGCGGTTAGACTATCATCACCATAAATAAACAATTGCCCCATATGCGAAACATCAAAAATGCCTGAGTGTGTTCTTGTAAATTTATGCTCTTCAACAATACCTTTGCTGTATTGTATTGGCATTTCATAGCCTGCAAATTCTACAAACTTAGCTTTGTTGTCTTGATGAAGTTTGTTTAAAGATGTTTTTTTTATTTCCATACTAACTCGTTTTACCCATCTGTATATTTGCCTGAGAGTTTTGCTCCTTCGGCGAGAATTTAATCTCTTTCCAGAGTTAATATGTTACGGTCCTTTATACCTGAGAGTTTCCTGGGTGGTTGCTCCTTCGGTGTTACAAAATTTGTAATCTCTCCCGTTAATGATCAACTTATCAACTATTTACAGATGGTCAATGAGAAATACTTTTTTTACGCGCACTTAATAGTGAGTAAAATTGAACCAATACAGCAAAAATAATTATAGCTCCTCCTATCAACCCAAACATAGATGGTCTTTCACTAACAAATATAAAGGCCCAAATTGGTCCCAAAACAGACTCAGATAACATTATTATTCCGACCATGGCTGAAGGTGTAGTTCTTGCTCCAGTTGTAATAAATATAAATCCTAATCCAACTTGAAAACAGCCACCTAGAAAACCAAGAAAAATATCATGCGGTGAAATCATTATTTTTGTTGAAAGTAAAAAACCAATAAAGCATGAACATATACCTGCTATAAATTGTGCTGGCACCATATCAACTGTTGGAAATTTTCTCACAATAATAATTAAAACTGCAAAGGTGATAGGCATTGTAAATGCTGCAAGATTTCCTGAAAGCTCACCTGGTGTTAATGAATTTCCCACCATCAACAAAACGCCTGATATTGCTAAAATAATTGATGTTAACGTAATTGCAGAAATTTTTTCCTTGAGAAAAAAATAACCAAATATTGCGAGAAATAAAATTTGAAGAGATATAATGAAATTCGTATTAGCAACCGTCGTGTTATACATTGCAAATACATATCCACAGAAACCAAAAGATAAAATAATTCCACCAATAAACCCTGGTAAACCAGAATCTTTAAATGCTTTAAAAGTTTTCTTCTTATAACTGATTATTAAAAAAGCTAGAACTGTCAGAGAAAAAAATAAGGATCTCCAGAATAAAATTTGCCATAAAGTTGAACCTTCAAATGACTTAACTATAAGTCCACCAAAACTTAAACAGCAAGCACCTAAAAATACTAATAAAGGTCCTGGTAATTTTGTAATTATATTCATTAGATTTGTGAAATTAAATTTTGAGTTTCCATTTCATACAACTTAAACAAAGTTTCTGCATCAGATAATTCTATTTCTTTAAATTTTATTTTTGACCCAGGCGATATTTGAACCAATCTGTCATAATCAACACTAGCAACAACTCCTATTTTTGGATAACCCCCTATCGTTCCATGGTCTGATAGCATTATAATTGGATTACCATCTGCTGGAACTTGTATTACCCCCTTCAACAAACCTTCAGATTTAATATTTGTATTAACAATGTTTTCTATTTCAGGGCCATTTAATCTCATACCCATTCGATCAGATAATTTTGAAACTGTAAATTCTTTTTCAAAAAAATTTTTTTTTCCTTCTTCAGAAAAATAATCGAAATTAGTTCCTTTTATAACTCTTATATTTTCTACTTTTGAGTTTAAATAATTAGTTTTATTTTTTTGTTGATTTGTACTTATCTTTGAAATGATTAATTTTTGATTATTCTCTAATTTTTTACCCTCGTTAGAACCAATGTTGGCTTTTGTATTTATTGAGCAGCTACCCCATTGTAATTTTAAATCAAACTCCCCACTAACAGCCAAATAGCCATAAACAGATTTGTTGGTTGATAGAATATCAATCTCATCTCCATTTTCTATTAGATAATTTTCATAACAATTAGCCTCTATTTCGTTATCCTTTTTTCTTATTTTAAAAATTACATCTCCAGCCACAGCTATGGTAATATTGTCTCCGCTATACTTTAATAAAGGACCTTGATATGCAAACTCGATAACTGGTAAGTCTAATTTATTACCAACTAGTCTATTAGCTAATAGATAATTTCTATTATCCATGGCTCCACTGAAAGGAATACCAATATGGTATAAATTATTTCTTCCCATGTCTTGAAATGTTGTGTTTATACCAGCTCTTATTATTTCAAAATAATTGCTACTCATTATAATTTTTATATTCTTCAAATGTTATTTGTTTAAATTTAACAGTGTCACCTGGGTTAATTAAATTAGGATCTTTTTCTTTTGAACTATCAAATACTTCTAACGGAGTATTTCCGATGATGTTCCACCCACCAGGACTTTCAAATGTATAAATATCAGCAAATTGTTCTGTTATTCCAACAGATCCTTTTGGTACTTTTACTCTTGGAGTTTCCAACCGTTGAACTCTCATATTTTCATCTAAATCACCTAAAAAAGGCATGCCTGCTATAAATCCTGTCATATAACAAAAAAATTCTTTATTAAAAAAATTCTCTAGAATTTTTTCTTTAGTTAAATTTAATTTATTTTCTAATCTTTCCATGTCTAAAGAAAATGAAGCATCACAGCAAACTGGTACTTCTAAATTTTTGTTATTTATCTTTAAAGTTTCTTCAACATTAAGTTTTTCAATTTTATCTTTGATTTCTCTAAAATTTGTTACACGAAGATCATAAGAAATAATCAATTTATTATAAGAAGGTGTAAGATTATTAATTCCTTTAATTTTTTTTTCTTTAATTGTATTAAAATACTTAATTACATCAGAGTTAATTTGTTTATTAACCTCAGTTCCAAAATCACAGTAAAGAGCTGCGTCACCAAGATTTGATATATTTTTTATCATGTCATGTTATACTTCAACATTTAAGACTATGGAAATTAATATAAATTGTGATTTAGGTGAAAAATCTAAACATCATTCTAATAAGTATGATCCTGATTTACTAGAGATAGTAAATTCTGCTAATGTTGCCTGTGGTTTTCATGCTGGAGACGATGAGTCTATGAACCAAGTTATTAAAATATCCAAGGAGAATGGAGTAAGCATTGGTGCACATCCATCATTTAATGACCCTGAAAATTTTGGCAGACAAAGAATGAATCTTTCTTCAGGTGAAATTACAAAATTAATAATTGATCAATATGATATTTTACAAACAATTGCAGACAATTATAAAGAAAATGTTACACACATTAAGCCTCATGGTGCACTTAACAATATGGCCTGTGAAGATATAGAATTAGCAACTACTTTAGCTAAAACTATAAAAGGAATTAATAAAGATTTAATTTACCTTGTTCCAACTGGTTCGAAAATGGAGGAAGCTGCAAAAAAATTCAACATGAAAATTGCATGTGAAATTTTTGCGGATAGAAACTATGAGGACGATGGAAATCTAGTTTCTAGAAAAAAATCTCACGCATTAATAACTGACCCAGAGCAAGCAAAAAAACATGTGCTAAATATGGTTAAAAATCAGGCACTTAATTGTCACAGTGGAAAACAGATACCTTGTGAAATAGACTCTGTATGCATACATGGTGATAACGATAGTTCATTAGCTACAGCAAAATCAATCAAAAATAATTTGATTGATAATGGACTTAAACTTAAACCTTTAAACTTAATGGAGAAATTTATTTAATGTTAAAAAAATATTTAATTGTATCTTTTTTTATAACTTTATTTTCAATTAGTTCACAAGCTGCTGGAACAGATGATAGTTCAGCAAAAGTTAAATCTAATTACGACAAAGCTGTTTCACTTATTAAACAAGCAAAGAAATATGAAAAAAAAGGCAAAACTGAAAAAGCTAATAAAAGATATGAGAAAGCTCAAAAATTACTTTTAAAATCTAATAAAAAAAAACCACTTCAAGCTGATACTTTAAATTATCTGGGTTTTACAACTAGAAAACTAGGTGATTATGAAAATGGAGAGAAATATTATTTACTTGGTTTAGAAATTGATCCAAATCATAAAGGAATTAATGAATACTTGGGCGAACTTTACGTTGTAACCAATAGAATTGATCTTGCAAAAGAAAGATTAAATGTATTGGAAAATTGTAATTGTGAAGAGTATGGTGAATTAAAAGAAATAATTGATGGAACAAAAACATCAAAATATTAATTCATATGCTTGACATACAAAATCCAAAAGAAGCAAGAAAAGTTATCAGAAATAACGAATATACTGAGCAAACAGCTGGATCAGCAAACAAATATGTACAAGGAAATATTTGTATCTTACCAAGTAAATACGCAATGGATTTTGCTTCATTTTGTCAAAAAAATCCAAAGCCTTGTCCTCTGATAGGCTTTGGCACTAAGGGAGATCCATCTTTAAAAGATTTGGGAGATATCGATATCAGAACAGATGTACCTCAATATAGAGTATGGGAAAAAGGAAAAATTATTGATGAGCCTTATGATATAAAAAAATATTGGAATGAAGATTTAACAACATTTGTTTTGGGATGCTCGATGTCTTTTGAGTTACCTTTAATTGAAGCAGGAATACCTATTCAGCATATAGAGAATAATACTATTGTACCAATGTATCGAACTTCAATAGATTGTGAACCAGCTGGGCAGTTTTCAGGAAAGCTTGTAGTATCTATGCGGCCATTGAATTCAAAAGATACAATTAGATCAATTCAAATTAGTTCAAGATTTCCAGCTGTTCATGGTGCACCTGTACACTTGGGTGACCCTTCAGAAATTGGTATAAAAGACATAATGAATCCAGAATATGGTGATCCACCAAAAGCATTTAAAAATAATGAGATTCCAGTTTTTTGGGCTTGTGGAGTAACACCTCAATCAGTTTTACAAGATTCAAAACCAGATTTTTGTATAACACACAGTCCTGGGAAAATGCTTATAACTGATAAGCTTAATAATGATTTAGCAGCCTTATAATTAATTTCCTAAAAAAACTTTTGTAACTTTGTCATTATCAATTAGATCCTCTGATTTTCCATCAATAACTAATCTTCCACTTTCAAGCACATAACCTCTATCAGCCATACTAAGAGCCAATCTAACATTTTGTTCAACAAACAAAATTGATATTCCTTCGTTAACAATATTTTTAAAAATTTTAATTAAATCTTTCATTACCATAGGTGATAAACCTAAAAAAGGTTCATCAACCATTAAAAGTTTTGGAAGTCCCATCATACCTCTAGCTATTGCCAACATTTGTTGTTCACCGCCAGACATTGTCCTCGCTAATTGGCTAGATCTAGCTTCAAGTTTTGGAAAGATCTTATAAATTTTATTTAGCGAATTATCTAATTCCTTTTTAGCTGCAGGGTGCCAAGCGCCAAGTAAAAGATTTTGCATTACAGTCAAATGAGGAAAAACTCTTCTTCTTTCAAGAACATGAGATATGCCTAGTGCAGTTCTTTTATGCGTAGGTTCTTTGGAGATTAAATTATTATCAAAATGTATACTTCCATTCTTATGATGTACTAAATTACTTATTGTGTTTAAAATTGTACTTTTTCCAGAACCGTTTGGCCCTAAAAGAGCAACCATTTCTGCTTTCTTAACATTTATAGATACGTCCCAAATTACTTGAAAGTCATCGTATAAAACATCAATATTTTTAATATCAAGCAGCATCGAATGTTCCTAAATAAGAGTCCACAACCTGTTTATTATTTTGAATTTCTTTTGGAGAGCCATAGGCTATTCTTTCTCCTTGATCTAGAGCTAAGATATTATCTGAAATCTCCATAATGATATTAATATTATGTTCAATCGTAACAATTGTAACTCCTGACTTTTTAAGTTTTTTGATAAGCTCCACAAGACCAGGTATAGTTTTCTGGTCAACGCCACCAGTTACTTCGTCCATTAGTAATAATTTTGGCTCTATTGCCATAGCCCTTGCCATCTCAAGTCTTTTTCTTTGTCCTGTAGAAAGCTCTTTTGCAAAATGATGTCTTTTCTCAATCAAGTCAACAAAATCAATTATTTCTAAAGCTTTATCTCTAGCTTTTTTAATATTTTTTTCTTTAACAAACGAACCTATCATTACATTTTCAAGCAATGTTTGATCTGCAAATGGTTTTAATTTTTGAAATGTTCTTCCAATACCTAGTTTGCTTATTTTGTCAGGAGTTAATCCAAAAATATTTTTTTCAAAAAATTTAACTTCGCCAGTATCAGCTTTTGTATAACCTGTGATTAAGTCGAATAAAGTAGATTTTCCTGCACCATTTGGGCCAATTACACCAAGTATAGAGCCCTCTTCAACGTCAAAAGAAATATTATTGTTTGCTTTAATTCCACCAAAAGCTCTACTTAAATTTTCTACAGATAAAATTTTCATCTTTGTTTTTTTCTCTCTAAAATATTTTTTGGAACAAAAGATATAAGTCCATCTGGTCTAAAGACACAAATTAACATTAATATTAGTCCATAAAGGATTAGATCTACCGCACCACCTGTACCACCTAAATATATTCTTGAATATTCTGAAATTGGAATCAAGATTGCTGCTCCAAGTAATGGCCCCCAAACATTGCCTATTCCACCAAGGACAGTTATCAACAAAACAATAATTGATATTTCAATATTAAAAACTCTATCGGGATCAATTATTAAAATATATTGAGCAAACAAACTTCCCATTGGAGCCATAATCATAGCTGATATTACATAAGCAATAATTTTGTAATTTGAAACATTTATACACAAACTTAATGCCGCTTGAGGATCATCTCTCACAGCTCTTAATCTAAATCCTAATTTTGATCTACTTAAGATCCAAACCAAATAAAAAGTGATTAAAAAAAATACTAAAAAAACATAATAGTAAGGCATTTTACTTGTGTGAAATTGAAGCGCTAACCAAGAGTCACCAGATGTCATTGGAACCCATAAACCAGATGCTGCACCAACTAAATCCCATCTTTGAAAAACCACTTGAAAACTTATCCCTATCAGCAACGTTGCGATTGCAAAATAATGCCCACTTAATCTAAGCATTGGTATTCCGATTAAAACTGCTGCAACTCCTGAAAAAATTATTCCAAAAAATATGCTTATCCAAGGAGAAATACCGTACTGAACATAAAAAAATGAAGTTGCATAAGCTCCTATGCCAAAGAAAGCACCATGTCCAAGACTAATCTGGCCAGAAAATCCAGCTATCACGTTCCAAGATTGAGCCATAACAGCATGCATGAAAATCATGATCATTAAATGGAGATAAAAAGAGTTTAATCCAAAATGTGGTAGTGCAAATAATAATAAAACTATACCAGCAATTAATGAAATAATTTTTTTGTCTGTGTTCCAAAGTGGCTCTGCTTGTGCGGTTAATAATTTATCATTCATTAATATCTACCAAATAAACCTTGAGGTTTATAAATTACCACTAATAAATATATTGCAAAGACATACAAAAGTTTAAAAGATGGATCTATCAATAAGCCACCTAATGACTCTACAAGACCAATAATTATTCCTGCATATAAACAGCCAATAATACTTCCAAAACCACCTAGAGCTACAGCAACGAATGCAAATAAAGCAAAATTAATTCCTACATCAGTAAAAATGAAAAAATAGTTAGCCATCATTCCTCCTGCTATACCTACACATCCAAGTCCGATTGCCCATCCAATTGCAAACATTTTGTTTGAAGGAATTCCTAAAATTTCAGCAGCGTGTCTATCTTGAGCTGTAGCCTGTAAAGCTAAACCAGTTTCAGTTTTTGTGACAAATAAATACAAAGCTATAAAAGCAACCAAACATACTAAGCTTGCTACTAATTGTGGTTGACCAATAAAAACAGATCCTATTTCAAGCCTACCCTCTAATAAAGGTTTTTCTATATTTCTAAAATCTGGTGTCCATAATAATTGAGCTATAGATCTTATGAATATTGATAATCCAAAAGTAGCACAAATTTGAATTAACATTTTTGCTTTTAAGATGTATCTAATTAAAAAATAGTGTGTGAGTATTCCACATACAGCCATCAATAAAATGGTAATCGGAATTGAAAAAATAGGATCAATCCCAAATAATGACCACAGCCAAAATGAAGAAAACATTGATAGCATTAAATGTTCACCGTGAGCAAAATTCACAATATCCATTAAACCAAAAATTAAACTCAGTCCTGCAGCTATTAAGGCATAAATTAATCCCATCATTAGACCGGTAACAATTGCTTGAAGAATAATCTCTGATGTCATTAAGAATAAATATAAATTAGAAAACGTATAAACATTATATATAATTGCAAAAGTATATCATTGAATTGATTTTATATATGGTATTTAATTAGTTATTAACAAAAACAAATATGAGGGGAAATAAATGAAAAAATTAATACTTGCAGTATTTACTTTTTTATCATTAATTTGTGCACCTGTAGTAAGTTCTGCGCAAGATGTTAAAATTGGAGTACTGTATCCATTAACTGGTCCTGTAGCCCAAGTGGGTAAGGATGCAGTTGCTGCAGTACAAACTGCTTTAGATATTATTAATAATAGCCACAATATTCCTGGAATGCCTTTGGCAAAAGATGCTGGTCTAAAAGGTTTGGGTGGTGGAAAAATTTCAATAGTTGTTGGTGACCATGGTGGAAAACCAGATATTGGAGTTGGTGAAACAGAAAAAATGTTAAATTCTGATAAAGTTCACGCAATGTTTGGAGCTTACTATTCATCAGTTACTGGTGCAGCTAGTCAAGTTTCTGAAAGAGCTGGTATACCTTGGGTTAATGGTGAGTCTACATCTCCAAAATTAACAACAAGAGGATTTAAATATTTCTTTAGAGTTACTCCACACGATGGTGAATTTACTCAATTAATGTTTGAATTTATGAATGACTTTAACAAAAAGAATAATAACAAATTAAATACACTTGGTATTATTCATGAAGATACTTTGTGGGGATCTGATAGTGGTGGAACACAAAATAAAATGGCTAAAGACCAAGGATTTAAAGTTATTGAAAAAATTAGCTATAAAGCAAAAACAACATCTTTAAGTTCTGAAGTACAAAGATTGAAAGCAAAAAACCCTGATGTTTTATTGCCATCATCTTATACTGCTGATGCTTATTTATTTTTAAATACTGCTAAAGAACTTGATTATAACCCTAAACTTTTAGTTGCACAGAATGCTGGATATACTGATCCAAAATTTATAGCTACTATGGGAAGTAAAGCTGAAGGTGTAATTACAAGATCTCCTTTCAATACTGACTTGGCTACTACAATTCCAATGATTGGTACTGTAAATGACCTTTTCAAAACTCACTCAGGTGGAAGAGATCTATCTGATGTACCAGCTAGAGCTTTTACTGGCTTTATGGCATTAGCGAATGCAATTAATAATGCTGGATCAACTGATCCTGAAAAAATTAGACAAGCGTTAGTTAATTTAGATATGTCATCAGACTCTTTAATTGTTCCTTACAGAGGAATTAAATTTGGTGCTGACGGTCAAAATGAAAAAACTAGAGGTATTTTGATGCAAGTTCAAGGTGGTAAATATTGTACAGTTTATCCATTTGAATTAGCTGCATGTAAATTGCAGTATCCAATGCCTACTTGGTCTCAAAAATAATTTTAGATAATATTAGAGGCGGTCATTAATTTGGCCGCCTTTTTTTTTATACTTTTTATTGAATTATTATAAATTTAAAATAATATTAACTTACCTTGATTGAAGAACTCGTTATTTTAACTAAAATTATTTTTATCACTATTATCTTAACAGCTGATAACGCAGTTATAGTTGGTTCAATTGCAGCAAACTTTGTACCCAAAAATAGGAAACAAATTATTTTGTGGGGTGTGGCAGGAGCTTTTGTATTCAAAATTTTTTTTGCGATATTTGCTACTTACTTATTTAAATTTTATTTCATCAAAATATTAGGGGGATTATTATTAATTTGGATTGTCAATGATTTAAGAAAAGATTTGGTTGATATTAAAAAAATTAAATCACAAACTAAAAAAACAAAAGAACCCTCTTACATAAGTAGTATTGGAAAAGTTTTATTTGCAGATATTATGATTAGCTTTGACAATGTTATTGGGGTTGTTGCAGCGGCTAAAGAATATTTTGGTTTTATGATTTTTGGCCTTGTTTTATCGGTCGTTTTGACTGGAGCCTTAGCAACCTACATGGCAAATTACATACAAAAACATATCTGGATTGCTTATATGGGGTTAATATTTATTCTTATTGTAGGATTGCAGTTAATAATTGGTGGATTAGTTGATCTAGAAATTTTAAAAATTAATGAAGAATTTATTAAATATTTTTAGTTAATAAGAGTGTTTCTTTAGTGGAAACTTTTTTTGCCTCACATCCTGAGAATAATTAAATACTGCTTTTTTTATTTCTTTTCTAATGTTGCTATATTTCTTAACAAACCTAACATCTATTGGGTTAAGTCCAATTAAATCATCTAGTACCAAAATCTGTCCATCACAATTATTTGAAGCTCCTATTCCAATAGTTGGAATGTTAATCTGACTTGTTACTTTTTTTGCTAGAGTAGTTTCTACGCATTCAAGAACAATTGAAAATACACCTGCACTTTCTAATAATTTGGCATCATTTAAAATCTTATTTCTTTCAGAACTTTTTTTTCCTTTGTATCTAAAAGTTTTGTCTGATTGAGGCAGTAATCCTAAGTGACCCATTACTGGTATTTTATTTTTAGTTAAAGCTTGAATAATATTATAAATTTTTTTCCCACCTTCCAATTTAACAGCATCACATTTTGTAATTGAAATTATTTTTTTTGCATTTTTAAGTGCTTCTTTAGAATTTCGATATGTGTTATGTGGCATATCAACAACCATTAAGCTTTTTTTTATACCCATTCTCACACTTTTTGAATGCTCTATCATAGTCTTTAAGCTTACTTGTCTTGTAGATTTATAATTGTATAAAACTGAACCAAGTGAATCTCCTACTAAAATTATATCGCAGAAGTTATCCAAGATTGAAGCAATATTCTTTGAATAGGCAGTTAAACTAACAATCTTTGATTTATTTTTTTTTTAATTATATCTAATATTTGCTTTTTCATCGACTTACCACGAGCCGGTATTTTCCATTGAAGCCCAAGGTTCTTTGGGTTCTAAATTTCCTTCTTGAAGTATTTCAATTGAAATATTGTCTGGAGATCTAACAAACGCCATATGACCATCACGAGGCGGTCTATTAATAGTATAACCCATATCCATTAATCTTTGGCAGGTTTCATAAATATTATCAACTCTATAAGCTAAATGGCCAAAATTTCTTGAACCTTCACCAAGTTCATCACCATCCCAGTTATATGTTAATTCAATTTCTGCTTTTTCATCATTTTGGGCTGCAAGAAAGACAAGAGTGAATCTACCCTTTTCATTTTCCATACGTCTTGTTTCTTTTAATCCTAATCCATCACAGAAAAATTTTAATGACTCATTAATATTTTTAACTCTGATCATGGTATGCAAATATTTCATATGACTAATTTATAGTTCAAAACTACTCTAATTCAATAGTACTAGGTGGTTTTGAGGTAATATCATAAACAACTCTATTAATACCTCTTATGCTATTCACTATTTGATTAGAAATTGTTTCCATGAAAGACTTTTTGAACTCATAAAAATCTGCTGTCATTCCGTCTTCAGAAGTTATTGCTCTTAAAAGACATAAATACTCATAAGTACGATTATCACCCATAACACCTACTGTTTTGACAGGCAACAGGGCAGCATATGCTTGCCATATTTTGTGGTAAAGACCATGATCTTTTAAAGCTTGAATAAAATAGTAATCAGCCTCTTTAAGGATTTTAATTTTATCATTTGTAATTATGCCTGGCATTCTAATTGCTAAACCAGGTCCTGGGAAAGGATGTCTTGAGATAATATCTTTGTTTAAATTTAATTCTAAACCTAATTTTCTAACTTCATCTTTAAAAAGAAATTTTAAAGGTTCGACAAGTTTAAGTTTCATCTTTTTTGGAAGTCCTCCAACATTATGATGTGATTTTATTTTTGAGGTTTGACTGCCTGTTACCGATCTACTTTCAATTAAATCTGGATAAAGAGTTCCTTGTGCTAAAAATTTTACATTTTTAATTTTTTTTGCATATCTTTCAAATATTTTTATAAAGAGATTGCCTATAATTTTTCTCTTTTTTTCAGGATCAGAAACATTGTGTAGCTTTTTTAAAAATTCCTTTTCAGCATTTACATAAATTAGGTTCATTTTTAAACGTTTCTTAAAAGTCTTAACAACTTGTACTTCTTCATTTTTTCTTAAAAGACCAGTATTAACAAAAATGCAATATAATTTTTTACCAATGGCTTTATTAAGTAATTGAGCCACCACACTACTATCAACACCCCCTGATAAAGCACAAATAACTTTTTCAGATCCAACTTGATCTTTAACTTCCTTAATAAGCTGGATTTTTTGATCTTTAGAAGACCAATTACGTTTAATTTTACAAATCAAAAAAATAAAATTACTAATCAATTTTTTTCCATTTTCAGTGTGGGTTACCTCTGGATGGAATTGAATTCCATAAAATCTTTTTAATTTATTTTCTACAATTGCAAACTTTGAATTAGTGCTAGATGCTATTACTTTAAAGTTTTTTGGAAGTTTAGATACCTGATCTGCATGACTCATCCAAACCTTTTTAAATTTTTGTTTATTGAAAAAATTTTTAGTTAAAAGGCTTTCATTTTTTTTATAAATATTTGCCAGTCCGAACTCACGATGTTTTGATTGCTTTACTTTACCACCATTAAGCTTAGAAAGAATTTGATGACCAAAACAAATACCAAGAATTGGAATATTTAAATTTATAATCATTTTATCAAATGAATATTTATTAATTTGATAAACATTTAAAGGTCCACCAGATAAAACAATTCCTCTAATAGAGCTATCAACATCACTAATTTTGATTTTTTTGTGACTTATTATTTCAGAAAAAACACCTAGTTCTCTAATTCTTCTAGCAATTAATTGCGTAAATTGTGAACCAAAATCTATTATTAAGATTTTATCAAGATTTTGATCAAGACTCATTTTCTGGTTCTATATTTTTAAGAGACTTTTGAATTTCATTATTTTCATCACATAATTCGTCACAAACTTTTACAAATGTTTGTGAGAGATTTTTGACTTTAGAGTAATTTGATTTTTTTAAAGCTATTTTCATTAACATTAAAATAACTTCTTCATTATTTGGCTCTATCAGTAACGCTGTGTCCAAATTATATTCCTCTTTTTTTTGATTTTTTTCATGATTATAAATTTTTGCTAAATACAAATACGATTTTGCATCTTTAGGATTAAAAACTATATTGCGCTCTAACATAAATCGTGCATCATCATATTTTTTATCTTGATACTTTTTTAACGCTTCATCAAAAAAACTTTCTGCACTTAGTGCCAAGTTTATAGAAAATAAAGAAAAATATATTAAGGTAATTAATTTAAAAATTTTATTCATTAATATTTACTGTCATTTTTAACTACATCTACGTTGTGAACCATACTTTCATAAAAACCTGCTTTAGTAATCTTAACAAAGTTTGGTTTTATTCTAAGTTTTATTATATTTTTGGATCCAAGATAGCCCATAGATGATCTTAGTCCACCAATCAATTTATAAATAATACTTCCTACATCTCCTTTATATTTTGCAAAACCTTCAACTCCTTCTGGAACATATTTTGATGTATCTTTTTGTTTGGTTTGAAAATATCTATCTGCTGAACCTTTGTTCATTGCTCCTACAGAGCCCATACCTCTAAAGCTTTTAAATAATTTTCCATTTTTTTTTATTAATTTTCCTGGTGTTTCATCTGTACCAGCAAATAATGATCCTATCATTACAGCATCAGCACCTGCGGCAAATGCTTTTGCTAGGTCACCCGAATATTTAATTCCACCATCAGAAATAATTTTTATATTTTTATTTTTCAATCCATTTCTTACAGACAAAATTGCACTTAATTGAGGAACTCCAATTCCTGCAACTAATCTTGTGGTGCAAATAGATCCAGGGCCAATTCCAACTTTAATAATATCAACACCTAATTTAATTAAAAATTTAGCTGCTTCTGGTGTTGCAATATTTCCAGCACATAAAGCAATCTTTTTATTCTTCAATTTTTTAATAAATTTAATGATCTCTCCAACTTTTTTGGTATGACCGTGAGCTGTATCAACCACTATTAGATTAACACCTTCTTTTATTATAGCTTTGGATCTATCAAATTCGTTAGGTCCAGCTCCAACAGCTGCACCTACTAGTAATTTTTGCTTTTTAACTTTTTTAATTTCTAAAATTTGTTTTTTGATATCTAGATTTCTATGAATAACTCCTATTCCACCTGCTTTTGCTATAGCTATTGCCATTTTACTCTCTGTAACTGTATCCATTGCAGACGATAAAAGAGGAATTTTAAGTTTAAGGTGACTAGTTAATTGTATCTCTGTATTCACCTCAGAAGGCAATATTTCGGAGTATTTTGGTGCTAATGTTACATCATCAAAGGTAAGTGCTTCTTTTATAGGAACCATAATCTTTTATATACGATTCATTTTAAATTAAAAGTACCTATCTAAGACTACTACAAATGATAAAACTTTCCTTAGAGTCTTTTCTACTGGATTTAGGTTTAAAAACCTTAACTTCTTTAAAATATTTTTTTCCTTCTGCGACTATTTCGTTAAATGTGCCTCCCATAAAAATTTTTGAGATAAAATAACCTTTATCAGTTAAAAGATCTTTTGCAAAAAACATGGCTTCCTTGCAAAGTTCACCTGTTTGAATTGAGTCAATATTTTTTATTCCTGTCGTATTTACCGCCATATCGGACATAATTACATCTATTTTATTTTTTACATGCTTTTTTATTTCTTCTTGAATATTTTCTTCAGTAAAGTCACCTTGGATTTGAACAGTATTACCTATAGGCTCCATTTCTTTTAAATCTATCGATATCAATCTGCCACTTTTTGCAGCTTTTGCAGCATATTGAGACCAACTTCCTGGAGCTGCTCCAATATCTATAACAGAGATGCCACCTTTAAAAATTTTGAATTTCTCGTCTATTTCAATTAATTTATATGCAGATCGGGCTCGATACCCATCAACTTTTGATTGTCTGACATAAGTATCTCTTCTTTGTTTGTTAACCCAGTTTTTTGAAATTTTATTTTTTTTCAATTAATTATTAAATCGTAATTTTTTATCGATTACATCTCCATCGATGGTTTCTATTTTTGATATGAAATTTTTATCGTTTCTAATTTGATCATTATTTTTTCCTGCAAAATGAACTATTCCAATTTTATGATTAGGTAAATATGGTTCTACTAAAGTATCTTGTATTTTATCATATTTAAGACCACTAATATGTGTCCAATTACAATAAGCTGGAAGTATTTCTGCTGACAAACCATCACAATAAATTGTTATGTTCATTGCAATTTGTTCTGATCCCCAAATTTTTCCTGCTTTTAATGCAATTTTCAAATTTTTTTGCCAAACACTCCAATGTGAAGCATTAGCTTCTAGGGCAAATACACCTATGTTTAAATGAGGTTTGAGAGCTACTTGTCGAGCAATTTTTTCAGAAAAACCAGATGATTTTGCATGTTTATAGTTTTGAGATTTTATTCTAGCAAAACTTCCAAAAAACCATTCAGCTCTTAAAACTCTCCCATAAGCTCTATCTGCTGATGTTGCAATAGACAGCTTGTCATTTTCACACCCTTTAAAATATAACTCAATTGCTTCCCATGAATTAACCCAGGCATCTGCATCTATCCATAAATATTTTTCATAATTCGGAAAATATTTTGGAAGAAATGCTCTTGATACTTGACTTTTTAACCACTCTCTTCCTTTAACCTTAAAATTAGAAACTTCTATATCCCAGTCAGCAGGTTTTATTTCATCTACTTTTTTAGCAAGTATAGATTTTTGATTAGATGTAAGTCCTGCATCCATAATACAAATTGCAGTATTTTCACTTTCTTGAAAACTTTTTATGGAGTCTACTAATTCGTTAAGCAATTCAAAATAATTTGAGTCAGCAAGTGATATTATAACATTTTTTTTCATTACAAAATATCTTCTAAATCATCATCATCAGCTAGATCTTTATCGAGATATTGTTTTTTTAATTTTTGATAATGAAAAAAACTAATCGGTAACATAATTAGATAAATAATTGAGCTTATTGCTATAACGTTAAAAGGATAAATCAAAAGTAACCCTAAAAATAAGACAATACCAAATAATAAAAAAATAGTTGTTTTTCTTTGTATAATAATCTTTTTAAATGAATAGCTAGGGAATTTACTTATTAACAGTAAAGAAATTATTATAAAACAAATTGGTACAATAATATCATAATCAAGCTTAATATAATCAAAATTTGTTATACTTATAATTAAAGGTGTCAAAACCAAAATGCCTCCTGCTGGTGATGGAACCCCTTCAAAAAAATTATCTCTCCATGAAGGCTCTTGATTTGAATTAACATTGAACCTTGCCAATCTTAATGCCACACAACTTACATAAACCAAACATAACAACCAGCCAAATCTTCCTAATTCATTTAACTTCCAAAAATACATAATAAATGCTGGCGCTACACCAAAACTTATCACGTCTGCTAAAGAGTCTAATTCTTTTCCAACTTCTGAAGTTCCTTTAATTAATCTTGCAATTCTTCCATCTAACCAATCAAATAAGGCTGCAAAAATTATTGCTATAATTGCAAATTCAAATTTTTCATCTAATGCAAATCTAATTGAGGTTAATCCAATACAAACACCAACTAAAGTAAGTATATTGGGTAGAATAACTCTAGCATTTTTTTTATCTGCTATAATTTTAAAATTACTTTTGGGTTGTTCCATTTTTATTTTTTAGCTAACAAAGTCTCACCAGAAATAGTTTTTTGCCCAACTTTTACTAAAGGTTCATAATTCTCATAATAAACATCCGCACGACTTCCAAATCTAATCATACCAATTCTATCACCTTGGTTAACTTCTTGACCGTTATCTGTTTCACAAACAATTCTTCTTGCAACAAGTCCGGCTATTTGAACTACTATTATATCATTTCCACTTTTATCTTTGATTTTATAATAATTTCTCTCATTGTCCTCACTTGCTTTGTCTAAAGATGCGTTGAAAAACTTTCCAGGTTTATATAAAATTTTCTCAACTTTTCCTGAACAAGGTGTTCTATTTACATGACAGTCAAAAACATTCATGAACACACTTATTTTTTTAAATCTTTTATTTTCTAAACCAACTTCTTTTGGTCCATCAACTTCTTCAACTTTAATTACCTCTCCATCTGCTGGACTTACTAGATAATTATCGTCTTCTATTATAACTCTTTCTGGATCTCTGAAAAAATAATAAACCCACACAGTTAACAGTAAACCTATCGTTCCAAGAAAACCACTTAGAGATAATAAAATTATTGTAATGAAGCCTGCAATAACTAAAAATTTGTAGCCTTCTGTGTGTATCTTTGGAAATATCTTGCTAATCATTTTCTTCTATTTGCTAATTTTTGATTAATATGTATATAAACCATTCAAATTCAATTAATAAGATAAATTATTTTAATGAGTAAAATCAAGGTAAATAACCCAGTTGTAGAGCTTGATGGCGATGAAATGACTCGTATCATATGGGAGTTTATCAAAAATAAACTAATTCTTCCGTATCTTGATCTTGGAATTGAATATTATGATCTTGGTATGAAAAGTAGAGACAATACTGACGATCAGATCACAATAGACTCAGCAAATGCCATTAAAAAAATTGGTGTTGGAATTAAATGTGCAACAATTACACCTGATGAAGATAGAGTTAAAGAATTTGACCTTAAAAAGATGTGGAGATCTCCTAACGGAACTATAAGAAATATTATTGGTGGGACCGTTTTTAGAGAGCCAATTATCTGCAAAAATATACCCAAACTTGTGCCTTCTTGGACAGATCCTGTGATCATTGGAAGACATGCTTTTGGAGATCAATATAGAGCAACAGATTTTAAAGTGCCCGGCAAAGGTAAGATGGAAGTTAAATGGACTTCTGAGGATGGCAAAGATGAAATAAAATATGAAGTGTTTAATTTTACTGGTCCTGGTGTTGCGCTTTCAATGTATAATTTAGATAAATCAATTGAAGACTTTGCTAGGTCTTGTTTTAGCTATGGCTTAATAAAGAAATGGCCTGTTTACATGTCTACGAAAAATACAATTTTAAAACAATACGATGGTAGATTTAAAGACATATTCCAAGAAATTTTTGAAAAAGAATACAAAACAGATTTTGAAAAAAATAACCTAACGTACGAACATAGATTAATTGATGATATGGTTGCTTGTGCAATGAAATGGAGTGGTAAATATATCTGGGCTTGCAAAAATTATGATGGTGATGTTCAATCTGATACCATGGCACAAGGTTATGGTTCTTTAGGATTAATGACTAGTACATTATTAACACCTGATGGAAAAGTAATGGAAGCTGAAGCTGCGCATGGAACAGTTACAAGACACTACAGAATGCACCAGCAAGGTAAAGAAACTTCAACAAACCCTATTGCTTCTATCTTTGCTTGGACGAGAGGATTGGCACACAGAGGAAAACTTGATAGCAATGATGAGTTAATAAAATTTGCTCAAACTATTGAGAAAGTTTGTATTGAATGTGTTGAAAATGGCGCAATGACAAAAGATTTAGCTATTTTAATTGGTCCTTCAAGTAAATATTTAACTACTAATCAGTTTTTAGATGAGATTGATGGTAATCTTAAAAAGAAATTAAATTAAAGTTTTAAGCTTTTCAAAAGCATCATCAATTTTTGATTGATCCTGGCCACCAGCTTGAGCAAAATCTTTTCTACCTCCACCTCCTTGACCTCCAATAATCTCTGATCCTACTTTAACAAATTTAACCGCATCAAATTTTTCTGTTAAACTTTCAGTAACTCCAACTGCAATTCCTACCTTGTCATCTTTACTTGCAAAAACTATTACAATTCCATCACTCAATTCTTTTTTACCTTTATCAACAAGTTTTCTTAATTCTTTTGGTGGCAATCCATCAACTTTTTGAAGTCTTAATTTAACTCCATTAATTTCTTCATCTTTAATAATATTTTTTGATTTATCTTCTAAAATTGAATTAACAGAGATTGTTTCTAGTTGCTTTGATAAATTTTTAATTAAAGTTTTTTGATCTGATTGATCTAAGTTTGGTTTTCCACCTAATTTAGATATTTGTTCACTTAATTCTTTAATAACCTCATCATTTTTTTCTGAGGAAATATTAGATAATTTCTCTTTATTTTGTAAAAAATCCTCTAATTGCTTATCTCTTAGAGCCTCAATTCTTCTCACTCCTGCTGCAATTGAAGATTGGCTAATTATCTTAAATTTACCAATATCACTCGTATTTTTTACGTGAGTACCACCACAAAGTTCCGTTGAAAAATACTTCCCTTCATCATCTCCCATTGAAAGAACTCTAACCTCATCACCATACTTTTCTCCAAATAGAGCTAATGCTCCGTTTTCAACTGCTTCATCTGGTGTCATTAAACGAGTTTTTACGTCTGATTTTTTTGAAACCATTGTATTCACAAAGTTTTCTATCTTATCAATTTCATCTATTGGTATTGGTTTCATATGACTAAAATCAAATCTTAAACGACTTGGTTCAACTAAAGAGCCTTTTTGAGTTACATGATCACCTAATACTCTTCTTAAAGACTCGTGCAACAAGTGAGTTGCAGAGTGGTAAGCCCTGGTATCATCTCTTCTTTTAGTATCAATTTTAAGTTCAACACTTTCATTTATCTTTATTGATCCACTAATAACTTTTCCGTAATGCACATATAGATCACCTAATTTCTTTTGAACATCTGTTACTTCGAAATTAAAATTATTTGAAATAATTTCACCTGTATCCCCTACTTGACCTCCAGATTCTCCATAAAATGGAGTCTGGTTGACAATAATCATGCCTTCATCATTTTCTTTTAATTCATTAACTTCTTTATTGTTTGATAGAAGTGATAAAACTACTCCCTCTGCCTGGTTACTTTCATAACCTAAAAATTCTGTAGCTCCTAACTTATCTTTTATTCCAAACCATATATCTTCAACTGCAGCATCTCCAGATCCTTTCCAATTTTTTTTCGCAAGTTCTCTGCTTTCTTTCATCAATGATTGAAATTTATCTGTATCAATTGACATTGATTTATTTCTTAAAATATCTTCTGTAAGATCTAATGGAAATCCATAAGTATCATATAATTTGAATGCTACTTCACCAGGTAATACTTTATCTATTTTAGATACCTCATCATTTAAAATTTTAATTCCTCGATCTAAAAGAACTAGGAACTTTTCTTCTTCCATTCTTAGTGTTTCTTTAATTAAAGACTCCGCTCTTACTAATTCAGGATAATTACCTGACATTTCATTTTTGAGTGTGTCAAATAAATTAAAAAAAACTGGATCCTTAGATCCAAGTAAATGGGAATGTCTCATACCTCTTCTCATTATTCTTCTTAGGACATAACCTCTACCTTCATTAGAAGGTAGTACGCCTTCCGCTATTAAAAAAGCGCTAGCTCGCAAATGGTCTGCAATAACTCTAAAACTAGATTGGTTAGATTGATCTTGTTTTATTTTAATTATGTCAGATGCTGAGCTTATTATTTTTTTAAAATGATCTGTTTCATAATTGTCGTGCGTACCCTGAAGTAAAGCTGCTATCCTTTCTAGCCCCATACCAGTATCAACAGATGGTTTTGGTAGATTTATTCTTTTATCTTTCGAAATTTGTTCAAATTGCATGAAGACCAAGTTCCATATTTCTATAAAACGATCTCCATCTTCATCTTTAGTGCCTGGTAGCCCGCCAGTTAAATGATCTCCATGGTCATAAAAAATTTCTGAACATGGTCCGCAGGGACCTGTTTCACCCATTGACCAAAAGTTGTCAGATGTTGCTATTCTTATAATCTTATCATCGCTAAAACCTGCTATTTTCTTCCAAAAATTAAAGGCTTCGTCATCTTCATGATAAACCGTTACGTAAAGTCTATTTTTATCTATACCAAAATCCTTGGTAATTAAATTCCAAGCATAATGGATTGCTTGTTCTTTAAAATAGTCTCCAAAGGAAAAATTTCCTAACATTTCAAAGAAAGTATGATGCCTTGGTGTGTAGCCAACATTCTCTAAATCATTATGTTTTCCACCTGCTCTTACACATTTTTGTGAAGTAGTTGCTCTTTGATAGTCTCTTTTCTCTAAACCAGTAAATACATTTTTAAACTGAACCATACCTGAGTTAGCAAACATTAAAGTGGGGTCGTTATTTGGGACTAAGTTGCTAGACTCTACAATCTTATGATCGTTCTTTTCAAAATATTTTAAGAATGTATTTCTTATTTCGTTTAAAGATTTGTCTGCCATATTTTTAAAATACAGCTTTTTTATTCTATGTCTAGATAACAGTAAGGGAAAAAAGGCGCTTAAATTAAGCGCCTTTTAATAATTAAAGATGACTTTTTAACTAATTTTTTTTAGTAGGAACTACTTCCTCTTTAGCCTCTGCTTTTGGATCTTCTATCTGATCTTTTGCAGCTTTTTCTGGATCTAAAGGGTTTCCTTCAATCTTTTTTTGAATTACACCTGCTTTTTCTCTAATTAACAGTTCTATTTCAGCAGCTACTTTAGGATTTTGAGCAAGATAAGTTTTAGCATTTTCTCTACCTTGACCAATTTTTTCACCCTTATAAGCATACCACGCTCCTGATTTTTCAATAATGTCTGCTTTAGAACCAAGGTCGACGAGTTCCCCCATCTTACTGATCCCTTTTCCATACATTAGATCAAATTCAACAACTTTAAATGGTGGTGCTACTTTGTTTTTAACTACCTTAACTCTTGTTGAGTTTCCAATAATTTCATCTTTATCTTTAATGGCACCAATTCTTCTAATATCCATTCTAACAGACGAGTAGAACTTTAATGCATTTCCACCTGATGTTGTTTCAGGACTTCCAAACATAACTCCAATTTTCATTCTAATTTGGTTGATGAAAATCATCATTGTATTCGTATTTGAAATTGAGCTTGTTAACTTTCTTAAAGCCTGACTCATTAATCTAGATTGAAGACCTACGTGGTGGTCTCCCATCTCACCTTCAATTTCAGCTCTTGGGGTTAAAGCTGCAACTGAGTCAATTACGATAACTGAAATTGATCCTGATTTTACAAGAGTATCAGCTATTTCTAAAGCTTGTTCGCCAGCATCTGGTTGAGAAATTAAAAGTTCTTCTGTATTCACACCTAATTTTTTTGCATAAACTGGGTCTAAAGCGTGTTCTGCATCAACAAATGCACAAATTCCACCAGCTTTTTGAGCTTCAGCAACAACTTGTAATGCTAATGTTGTTTTACCAGAAGATTCCGGTCCATAAACCTCAACAATTCTTCCTTTTGGCAATCCACCTATTCCTAAGGCCAAATCAAGACTTAAAGATCCTGTAGAAACAGATTCAATATCCATTGCTCTTCTTTGTCCAAGCTTCATTACTGAACCTTTTCCAAAATTATCAGTAATTTGTGCTATTGCTGCATCTAATGCTTTGTTTTTTTCTTTAATATCCATTTCTTGATCTTTAGTAGATTTAACTACTTTTAGGTTACTTTTCGTCATTTTTAGCCTCTTTTTTTAATTTTTTTAACACTCGAATCATGAATTAAATGTACACATTTTGTTCTCATTAGCAATATATTAATTTTCTAGTCTAAAAAAACAAATAATTACTTAAGTTTTAGGTATTGGCTATTTAAAAGGCCAACTGCTTTTAACAGGTTATACTGAGCCATTAGGTAATTTCTTTCTGAGCTTACTAGAGATAATTGAGCAGAAAGTAATAGAGAATTTGACTGGATAACATCCAGTGTTGTTCTTGATCCTCTTTCATACTCTGCAGCAATTCCTTCATTTGCAATTTTAGCTGCTCTTACTTGTACTTTTACAGAATTTAAAAAACCTTTAGAAGACTCTAAACTTGACCATGCACTTGCTACATTTGTTTCGTTAGTTCTAACAGCATCATCCAATAATAATCTTTTTCTAGTAGTTAAATTAGATTGTTTGTTTATTTTTGACTGTGTTTTTCCACCTGTAAAGAAAGGCCAACTAACTGTTGCCTTTAATACATCTTTTTCTCTTTCATCAACTGTTGAACTTAGATCATCCGAATAGGATCTCTCTAATGATAAAGATGCTGTAGGTTTTAAATCTGATTTTGAGATAGCTACATCTTTTTCAGATTGGGTCAAATCAAATTTAGCAATTTTAATATCTGGATTATTTTGTTTTGATAAATTAATTGCTTCATTTAAAGAATTTGGAATACTTACAATTGATTTTGAATTTTTCTTTAGTTGATTAGGATCAGCTATTTTTCCAATAATATTTTCATAAGTTAATTTTGCAATTAACAAATCACTTTTTGCTTGAGTAAATTGAGCTTGAGCACCTGCCAATGATGACTCTGATTGTGCTAAGTCCGTATTTGTGATTTGACCACGATCTCTTCGAATTTTATCGTTTTCAACTTGTCTTCTCAAAAGATCTAAATTTTTTCTATTTATATTTTGTTTTTCTCTAGCTAGGATTAAATTTGTATAAGCGTCAACTGCACTATGAAGGGTATCTTGTTCTTTTTTAATCAATTTTGCTTTTGCTAAATTCAATGCTGCAATATTTTTATCAAGAGTTAAATCTCTTCCATAGTCTAGAAGCGTTTGTTCTAATTTAATTGATGTAGTGAATGGATCTACATCATTTATTGTAGCGTCTCCTCCACTTTGATTGGTTAGTTTATTTGTATTCTCTAAACTTTTAGATCCACTTAAAGTAAGTGTAGGTTTGTAATCAGCTTTTGAGATATTAATATCTTCTTCTGATGCTTTAATATTTTCTCTTTCAGCATTTAGCTGAATATTATTTTGATAGGTTTGATTTAATGCATCATATAAAGTAACCGCATTAGCATTACTAAAGATAAAGACTGTTAAGGTAACTAGTATTAATATTTTTTTCATTTTGCTTTATATACCGCAGATTTAATTTGATGGTTACTATTTAAATTCAAAATAATAGACGCATATTTAGGCATTTTTTTGAACATATTTTCTGTAATTCTTTGATAAGTTTGCATAAAATTTATCACATCCCCTTTGCTCATTATCTTGTGACTAGATGATTTTTTAGTCTTAAGCCAAAGTTTATGCTCTTGTTTTAGTCTCCATTTTTGAAGCAAGGTAAAGTTTTTAGCTTTTAGATAAATCATGCAATTAAGTTGAGAATATAATTTTTTATATTTTGTCTTTAATTGTTGGTTTACATATTTTCTCCAAATAAATTTTTGGTCATTTACTTTTTCAAGTGAATTAATTGATTTTTTAAGAGTTTTATTTTCTTCTGCTTTAGCTCCTACACACCATCCTTCAAATATTATTACATCAGGTTTTTCTTTTATTTTGTAACAATTCTTTTTAGGGAATCTGTCGTCCACTGCTTTATTAAAATTTGGTAAATCGATTGTTTTAAAATTCTTGCTCTTTGCTTTTTTAAAAAAGTTTAACATCATTTGTACGTCATGGGTTCCAGGCACCCCCCTTGTCATTAGCATTGGGTGAACTTTTTTTGATAAATTTAATCTTTCTTTTCGAGTTTTGTAAAAATCATCTATAGATATTTTAAATACTTTAAGTTTAAAATATTTTTCTAATATAATTTTTATAATTGAACTGATGGTTGTTTTACCTGTTCCTTGCCCACCCGCTAAACCAACAAAGTAAGGTCTTTTATTATTTACTTTTTTTGCAATCCAAAAACACATAGGAATTAAAAAAGACTTTAGCATTCCATCTTTATTACTAAACTTTTCTGTGGAAGTTTCTTGTGATTTAATAAATTTAAAACAATCTTTTTTAACCTTACTAAAACACTCTTCTGTAACTTTCATCGAACTTATTATTTTTTCTGATCCATTGGATGGTTCTTTCCATCTATCAAAGTTATATCTTTTAAGTTTGCTACATCGACCTCATCAACACATCCTAAATTAAATCCAGTCATCGCAGTATTACTTCTTGGATTGTGATGGGTGTAAATTCCACATTCAGAACAAAAATAATGTTTAGCAACTTTTGTGTGAAATTGGTAAAGCTTTAATTTGTCTTCTCCCTTGGTAATTTTAAAATCTTCATTTTTAACCATACCCATAGTTGCACTTTTTCTTTTACAAATTGAACAATTACATTTTACTATTTTTGCTAATTCATTAATTGGAACATTAATTTCAGCTTCAACAGCTCCACAATGACAATTTAATTTCATATAACTTTCCTAACCTAATTTAATTGATACTCTTTATAAATTTGTTCTCTACTATCTTTATTCATCCCTTTAGTTTTTTCTATAAATTCGTTTCTCAATTCTCTTGTTTTGAATATATAAAAACAAACCGTATCTGTGCTATGATAAATAGCTTTTAACTCATCATCTATATTATTTAACTCTTTTGGTATTTCAGTTTTAATGCAGATCATTTGTTTGTTTTTTAAGTTTAAACTATCTCTGGTTGAAGTTATCCACAATAGCACAAAATGTGGTTTCAGATGTTCACGTTTTGATTCACTTTTGATTCAGTTACAGACTCAAAATACAACCCCTTGAGTGTATTGTATAAATAGTCTATAAAGTAGAACAAAACAAGAACATGAAACTAACTATCCCTTATTATCTACATAAAGCAGGTGCTGGTTTTCCATCTCCTGCAACTGATTATATCGAAGAAGATATTGATCTTAATATGCATTTAATAAGAAATGTTCCAGCAACTTTCATTATCAGGGTGCAAGGTAAATCAATGGTGGATGTTGGAATTAATGATGGAGATTTATTGGTTGTCGATAAAAGTTTGAAACCAAAAAACTTTTCAACAGTGATTGCTAATGTTCATGACGAACTTGTGGTTAAAAGCTTAGTTCAAGAAAGAGATAAGAAATTTTTAACGTCAGGATCCAAGGAGTTTACTGACAGAATTTTAATTAATGAAGAACAAGATATTTTTATCTGGGGAGTTGTAACTTATGTCATCCATTCTATGTACTAAAAAAATAGCATTAGTTGATTGTAATTCTTTTTATGTTTCTTGTGAAAGATTATTCAATCCTAAAATAAGAAGAAAACCTGTTGTAGTTTTATCTAATAACGATGGTTGTATTATTTCAAGATCTACTGAAGCAAAAACTTTAGGGATTAAAATGGGTGAGCCTTATTTTAAAGCAAAAGATATTATTATCAAAAATAAAGTAGAAGTTTTCTCGTCTAATTATTCTTTGTACGGAGATTTATCCAGAAGAGTAATGCGAACTCTTAAAAGATTTAATTCAGATATGGAAATTTATTCTATTGATGAGGCATTCTTGGATTTATCAAATTTTCCAGATCAAGATGTGGAAAAAATTGGAAAAGAGATTAGGGAAACAGTTTTACAATGGACTGGTATCCCAACTAGTATTGGAATTGCTAAAACAAAAACCTTGAGTAAAATTGCAAATCAAATTGCAAAGAAAAAGCAATCAGGAGTTACTAGTCTAATTGGAATTAATAACTTGGATCCTGTGCTTGAAAAAATTGAAATTAATGATGTCTGGGGTGTTGGCAAACAATTAACAAAATTTTATAATAAAAATGGAGTTTATAATGCAAAGCAACTTAAGAATAAATCTAACAGCTGGATTAAGAAATCTTCTAATGTTTTGGGCTCAAGAACTGCAATGGAACTTAAAGGAATTCCTTGTATTAATTTGGAAACAACTACTACAAAAAGAAAAAGTTGTGTTGTCTCAAGATCGTTTGGGAAAAGAGTTGAAAAATTTCAAGAATTAAAAGAAGCAGTTGCAAATTATTGTTTAAATGCATCTGAGAAAATAAGATCAGAGTCGTTAGTTGCAAAAGCAATTACAGTATTTGTTAGAACGAGCCCTTTTCAAAGAAATTATGGATATTACTCGAATGCAAAGACAATTGATTTTCCAATTGCAACAAATAATAGTATCGAAGTAGTTAAAACTGCAGTTACCATACTTGAGAGTATATTTAAAAATGGTTACCAATATCAAAAAGCAGGTGTCATGCTAACGGGACTATCGAACGCCAATGATAAAACAAACCTATTTTCATCTGAAAAAGATGAGAAAATAAGCAGTTTAATGAGGTCTATTGATAACACTAATCACAGATACGGGAGATCTACTCTAAGTGTTGCAAGTGCTGGTGTTCAAAAAAGATGGAATATGAAAAGAGAATATTCTTCTAAAATAGACACAGCTGATTTTTTTAGTCTTCCAACGATTAGAGCTTGATTTATTTACCTTTTTTAATAACTGAGTGAGCTATTTTTTTCCAATTGTAGTCTGTATGCATTGAATTAATCACAACAATTCTTCCTAAATCAAAATCTATCATTATATGTTGACCACCAAAACCATTCATACCCATTACATTTCTTTTTTTCATTCCTGTATAATTTGTATAAAACTTTCCTGCATATGATTTTGGATTTAATGAAGACGTTTTGTCATCTTTCCATTTATTATTCATAGGAATTCTTAGTTTATGAATTTTTTTTAAATATTTTCCAACACAGGTATCATTTTGCCAATCATCTAACATTGCTTTAGCTATTCTCAGATAATCATACCTTGAAGCTCTAAATGAATATCTTAAAGGACCATCTTCATCTTTCACTTCATATTCTTTTAAGATAGTATTATTTCTATTATTCATTTTGATAGTTCTATCGTTCATTTTTAAAAACCATACATCATTGTTAATTTTTGCTTTATCAACAAATATTTCATCTAGTAAATCTTGAAATTTACCTTCAGATTTAAACCAAACATAGTTAATTAAAAGGTTGCTAAGAAAATTGGTGTATTGATATTTGCTTTTTGACTTTTTTGAGTTTTTAAAAACTCCCTTCTTCAAGTGAAATTCAACGGTATTTGAGTTTGCATTTTTATGATATTTATTTGTTTTTAAGTCAAAATCAGCATACTTTTGATGACCTGCAGCCATATTTAAAAGATTGATTAATTTTTGATCATAAAAGAGTGTATTTTCTAATAATGGCCAATCATTTAATCTATGATCAACACCATTGATATATCCCTTGCATATTGCATGGCCTGTAACATAAGAAACTATGCTTTTTCCCACTGATGCACTAGTAAACTGGGTGTCGTTATTATACAAAATTCCGAGTCGATCTTTTGGTGAAATTTCATCTATTGTAATTTTATTATCTTCAAAAAGTAAATAACTAAGCAAAGCTGTTTTTTGCATATGTTTTTTGATGTATTTTGAAATTTTATCATCTCTTAATTCTATATTAAATTTATAAGGATTTTCTGAACCTTTAGATCCAGCACGGTCAAATTTATTTTCTACTTCTAGGTATCTAAATAAATAATAAAGCAAAGTATCTTTATTAGGATTTACACCCCAAGGTATTTCTGATGATTTATAAAATTTGATATCTAAAGTATTTCCTGATTTGATTTGATCACATTTATTATAATACCATAAATGAGAGTATCGTTTTTCTTCTTTGCAAATTTTAGGTACTTCATCATTATTTACATAACCATAATGACCGTTTTTAGTTAGCCAATCGTTAAATTGATCTATAAAATTATCATTTGCATGCAGATGATTAATCCAAAAAAAAGATAAAACTATTAAAAATATAATCTTTTTCATAGTTTATTTTTAGTTTCTTTATTTAATTTGCAAAGTTTTTTTAGAGCCATCTTTATATTGAAATTCTACTTCTGTTTTTGAGACACGTCTTAAAGATGAAAAACCATCATAATTAGAAATAAATTCATTTAAGTTTTTTCTTCCTTTTTTACTCATCTTTTTACCTGGTGCATTAATACCAACATCAACAATAACCTCTGCTCCATTTAAAAAAGCATTTATATATGCTTTAACTGGCGGTCCACAGGTCATGGCTTCTGTAACCCAAATAGGTTTATTAATATTTACAGTCATTAGAAGAGAAGCAAATTCATCAACCCAAAATTCTTTATCACATTTTCCATCAGGAGTACTTATGTGATGAATATTAGCAATATCAAAATTGTCTTTTATTTTTGGTAAAGCATATTTCCAAAATTTTTCATTTTCTGGAAACATTCCAGCAGCACCCGCCATAACTATTATAGAGTCTTTTTGTTTGTCTTTAATAATTTTTGAAGAAAAATTAAAAATTTCTATAAACTCATCTTTCTTTCCTTTAAAGAACATCTTAAATTCTGGTTCATTCATTATCTCCCAATATATAATTGGCTTAGTTAATCCTTGCATATCATTATTACCATCTCCATCATAACGATCTACCAATGCTAAAAGAAAATTTTTATAATTATCCATTGAACAAGGTTTACTCAAATACTTTGAAAAATGTTTACCAAAAGGACTTCTTGTTTTTTTTCTTTTACAAGATTTTTGTTCCCAATTAGAGTATGGCCAAATAGTTGCTATGATTGTTTGATTATGTTCTTGAGCATAAACAACTTGTGCATCAGCTTCATCCCAGGAAAAAATTCCTTGCTTCCTTTCAATTTTATTCCATACAAAGGGTCCTGGATGTGGTCGTACCCATTGACCATCTTTTCCTCTCATTCTTTCATCGCGCATTTCTGTTAATTCACCAAATCTTGACTCGGCGTAAGAAAATTTTAATGAAAAAATTAAAAAAATTAAAATATTAAAAAAAATAATTTTATTTTTCATTTTGTAATGTTATTTTTTTATTTTGGATCACCTGGTCCGCCTGGACCACCTGGTCCACCTGGATCACCTGGTCCGCCTGGTCCGCCTGGTCCGCCTGGTCCACCTGGTCCGCCTGGTCCGCCAGGGGCACCTTCTCCACCCATTGCACCTTCAACTGCTCCACCAATATCTCCCATGGCTCCACCCATTGCACCGCCTGGATCACCCATGGCTCCACCTAAAGCTCCACCTGGATCTCCCATAGCTCCACCTGGATTACCCATACCACCCATAGCTTCACCCATTTCTGGTCCTGCAGGTCCTCCTGCCATAGCACCTGCCATGGCTCCACCCATTGCACCGCCCATACCTTCTTTCATAGCTCCACCCATGGCTTCACCCATGGCACCTTTACCCATTCCACCAACTCCCATTGCAGCTCCCATTGCATGAGAACCCATAGCTGAAGCTGCAGCTCCTTGAGCTGACATTGCTGCGCCCATTGCTGCACCTGCTAATCCTGATCCTGCCTCATTAGCTGCCATTGCTGCACCAGCAACTGATCCCATCGCTTTTCCAGGATCAATACCTGTTCCCATTGCAGCAGAAACTTGGCCTAAATTCATTCCACCTTTCATCATAGCTCCATCCATTCCTTTTGGATCTCCCATTAAATCTCCAAGTTTAGCTCCTTGTGGTCCTCCAGCTAAACCCATACTAGCTGCCATTTCTGGATTCATTTGAGCATTTAAATCCATTGCACCCATTCCAACCATTCCTCCACTCATTGCTGCTAATCCCATATCGCCACCTTCCATACCCATGGCTCCACTTAAACCTTTCATTCCATTTTCTCCCATTGCAGCCATTGTACCTTGATTAACTAAACCTACTTCCATCATGTCACCCATCATACCAGCACCCATAGTTCCTCCAGCAGCCATTTCTGCCATTCCTTGTATTGCTTGACTTCCTAATCCTGCAACATTAGTTGACATAACTGATGTAATATCCATTCCTGCCATTCCGGCTGCACCCATGCTAGCTACCATTCCTGGGGTTAAACCTGTTTGTGCTGCCATTTGAGCCATTCCTAATTTATTCATTGCACCTAAATCCATTCCAGTCATTCCTGACATAGTTTTTCCCATTTCTGCTGAGTTCATAGCTTCACCCATAACTCCAGCCATACCTGTCATACCTGCACCAGCTTCAACGCCAATTACTCCTGCTGCAGTCATACCCATTGCTGTCATACCTTCAGGTGGTGCCATTGCGCCTGGCAAACCTCCTGCTAAAGATGGTTTTGCCATAACCATTGCTCCCATCATCATTCCTGACTCGCTAATATTTTCTGGCATATCTAAAGCTTGTGGTCCTGCCTCCGCCATATTATTTGCAAAAGAGCCTTTCATCTCTGCTCCTTTTTGGAGTGCATTTTTTTCTTTAGGAGATTTTCCAGATATAGCCTGGCTAATCATTCCTACAGTTCCTGACATAGCACCAGTAATGCCTACCTCTGGATTTGCAAAAGCAGTCGATAATGATTTAGCCATACCTTCCATTCCCATATCAGCCATTGCTTTTCCTATTTCTTTCATTCCTTCAATGCCCTTCATGCCATCAGCCATATTTGCCATTCCTTGCATGCCAATATTGCCTTCCATGCTTTTCATCATATCTTTACCCATGCCTTTTGCACTCATCGTTGCAACTATAGCACCTGTCATAGTCTTACCCATTTGTCCCATAGCTTCTGGATTAGCCGCCAAAGTTTCAAGAGCTGCTGTTGCTGCTCCAACTGGTAAAGCTTCTAATGCTCCAGCCATCATTGCAGGCTTCATTCCCATTTCTGCAACATTCATGGATGCAAAATTTCCTGCATCAAAATTTTCCATGTCAAAATTAGCTGACCCAGTAACAGCTTCCATGTCAACCATTCCTGCGTTAGCAAGTCCTTCCATCGCAGCTCCCATTCCAATTCCTTGAGCATCAAGAGATCCCATCATACCTTTTGCATCAAACCCTGCTGCACCTAGCGCATTCATTTGCCCTGCCATTTTTTGCATAGCTACAACTTTTCCAGCTCCCATTTGTCCTGCTATACTTGATAAAGCTGCCATTTCTGCTGGAGAAAAATCTTTTGCAAAATCTATTCCTGTCATATCTAAAGCTGTTGGATCAGGAATAGCCCCTAAAGCCATATCAGTTACACCTTCAACTAGTGACATTGCTTGAACTGCAGAAGTAATATCTCCTTTAGCTAAACTTTCTGTTGCAAATGACATTGCACTTTCAGCTTGCGCTATTGAAACATCTAAAGCTTTACCGATATCACTTTTAGCCTCACCCAACGCTTCTGTAGCTCCTGCAATATTTTCAGCAACTTTTCCTGCATCAGAAGTTAATTGATCGGCTGCTGCTTGAGCCGAACTACCTGCTGCTTCAGAAATTCCTGACATAGAAGTAATATCATTTGCTTTCGCAACCATATTCAAAAATAGTAAGGATATAATTAAACTTTTTATAATAATTTTTCTAATCATCATTTAACTTCCTCAATTTTTTCTTGTGCTTTAATGGTTGCTGCTCTTTGAGCATTAACTTTTGCTGTTGCAATTTGTTTTTTTAAATTAGCTAGTACTGCTGCACGTTCAGCAATTTCAGGTGTTAATTCTTTTACTTTTTTTTTCTTCTTTTTTTTATTTTTTTTGTGAGCAGCATTAAGCATTTTACCTGTTGCCCAGAATTTTAAAATTGCTTCTGATGATTTGGCTTTTGGAGAAATATTTAAACTCATTCTCATTGCCTCTCTTCCTTTTTTTAAACCTTCTAAAGTTTCAACCTTTGCTTTTTTATCATTAAGCATTTCATTAAATAAGGCCTCGAAGTAAGCCATATCTCTAATCATATGATGTTGATATTTATTGAGACTTGATTTTCCTTTTACAAATCTAGCATATACTTTTTTTCCTGCAGCCCCTTGTTTTTGCTTGCTTGTTTTATTATTTTTATGAAACATTTTTTCTGGGTAATCTATTTTTTCATAGATAAATGCTTCTGGTCTTTCGTTTTCAGGCCAATCAGACATTGTTTCATATTTTTTGCAATAGATACAATCTTTCTCTTCTTTATCTTTTTTTTTTGCAGCTTCTAAATTTGATGAAGAAAAAATTATAAAAGTTAAAACAATTAAAATTTTTATTACTAATGATACAGTTTTAAATTTAACTGGGCCTGGCTAAGAAACCATTCATAAGAAAAATCCTACTACTTATTATCCTTTATAGACATAGTTAATTTTTGTTTAAATATGATATAAATGAAATTAATATTCAATTTTTACGTGTAGAAAATTAATTAATTTTTGATTATGGAAAAAATTAAAAAGGTCTTTGATTTTGTGAATAATTTAAATCCTTACAAAATGATTTTCCTGGCACTCCTCCACATAAAGCAACATTTTTTGCACCATGTACTTGAGATTTATCAGACAGTTGACTTATTATGTCGGAACACCCACTCCATAAATCATCACAACTATCTGCTTTGCCCACATTTGAGTATCGAATAACTGTATCAGGTATTTTTAATCCAGCATCGGTAGCTTCATCCATATGATGTCTATAAGGACCAAACTTAAATCTTGCACTTGATGCACCTACCATTGTATCACCAAAATAACTTGTTCTTAACTTGCCATCTATCCAAAAATGCAAAAAACCTTTTTTGGCCCATTTCACATTTATTAAAATATTAACCCACTTACCTTTTAGTGAAGAGAAATCAGGATCAAGGACTACAGTATAACTATCAAAATAATAATATTCTCCTCCAGTTTCATTTTTTTTAGAGCCATAATTTGGTGAATTGAAAGACCAAGTAAAATTATTTTTTACTATATTTAATGAGGCATCATGTGTCCGTTCACCTTTGCCATAAAGTTTTTTAAAATCAAACAAAGAAATAGTATGCTCATCTGTTCTTATGTCTTTTGGAACAAAGTAGCCTACTCTATACCACTTAGTTTTACCTTTTTTTGTAGTATGTTTGTAAGGTTCCATAATTTGAAATCTCTGAGCGTGACCTGGTTTACCCCATCTATTCCAATCATGTTTGTGTCCCTTGTTTGAATACTTTAAATTAAATTCAATTCCTTGCTCTGCAACACCCATATGATCTTCAAATTTATCAAAAAATTTGTAAAGACCATTTTTATTTGGAGCATTTCTGGTATTGAAAACCATTTTATTTTTTGACTGAGCTTTCAAAACATAACGTCCAAAATCTTCCTTCTCTTGTTTTTTCATATTTGTGTGCCATTTTCCAGCGTAAGAAAGTGATGGAAGCAAAAGAAGGGATAGAAGAGTGATTAAAATTTTTTTCAATTAACCTTTTATTACTGAATGAACAATTTTTTTCCAATTGTAGTTTCTATATAATGAACTAACTACTATTATTCTTCTATTATCCAAATCAATTAATATTTGCTGACCTGCAAATCCACTCAGTCCTAAAATTTTTCTTTTCTTATCAATTCCAAAAATATCGAAATGGATTTGACCACCATATGATTTTGTATAAAGACCGACATCAGTTGCTTTTTTTGTCTTATCTTTTTTTTGAACTCTATTTTCATAAATAGTTTTTAAATATTTTCCAGCACAAGTATCATTGTGCCAATCATCCATCATAGTTTTAGCAATTCTTAGGTAATCATATCTATTTGCATAAAAAGAATATCTTGCAGAAACAAAATCTTCATATTTTAAATATTTTCTAGATTTCTGAAATTGAACATTATTTTTAACTGCAACATGTTCATTAAATACTTTATGTAATAATTTGTCCCAATCCTCTCCAGCTTTGAATTTCACGTAATTCATAATCACATTAGTAGTCAGAGCACTATAATTATAAATTAATTTACTTTTTTCTGTACCTCTTAAATATTTATTCATTACCTTTACAAGACCAATGACATTTACATTTTCTTCTTTTTTTTCACCTTTGATCCTATTGTCAGAACCAACATTTCTTCTTTCACCAACCCATTTTTGATCTCCACCTTTCATATTTAAAAGATCAAGTAATATAGAGTCTTCGTAAAGTGTATTTTGAATTAAAGGCCAATCATTTAATTTTACATTTATGTTATCAATATAACCTTCACAAATGGCATGCCCTGTTACATAAGAAACTAAACTTTTCCCCATCGAATGTGATGGCAACATGCCATCAATGATTTTATCCCCTTGAACAGAATATGGTATGTCAGATTCATCAATTACTATTTGATCATTTTCAAACAGTAGGTAACTAATTATTCCAGTGTTTTTATTATTTTTAAATTCTTTTAAAACATTCTTATGTTGTCTTAAATTTGATTTAAACTTGTAGTGATTTTCTGATCCTTTAACTACCCAACCTTCATAATCTATAAGTGGATAATCCCAAGTATTTTTACTTTTATTTGCATGAGCTGATGTTGAAAGAATTAATATAAAAGTAACTAATAAGAATTTTTTCATTAAGCTTTAAACAGCTTATCAGAAAGATTTTGTAAATCTTCACCCCAGAACACATCTTTTTGGATACGTTTGAAATCTAAATCAAATACAGTGGACATTGCTGATGCATAAACTGACCTTGCATCAATCGTAGCGTTAAGATCTCTGCCTTGATATAATTCTTTTTTCTTTAAACCTGGCCAATCTGTATGAACTTGGCTTTTCTTTAATAAACCCCCTGCCATAAATATTGCGGTTCCATATCCATGCTCAGTTCCATTTCCACCATTTTGTTTTATGGTTCTTCCAAACTCAGTCACTGTTAAAATAATTGTATCTTTGTAAGCTTCCTGAAGATTATCCTTCAGATTATTAATAATTTCATCCATTTCAACTAAACATTTTGTATGAGTGCCATCCACTCCACCTTGTGCTGCGTGAGTATCAAAACCATTAACTTCAAACACTGCTACTCTTGGACCATCTGATTTTCTCAAATATGTAGCTGCTTGTCTTGCAAGATTTTTATTTTTTCTTTTTCCACGACGATAGGAACCGCCGCCCATCATTTGTTCATCTTTTCTTTTTTTAATGAAGTCCATCATCTCGTAAAGCTCATCTTCTGAGCTTTCGGCATAAACTGATCTTAAAAGATCCAAAGTGTCTTTCTGTGGAAGTTTTCCATCTGCTGGAAAATAGTTATTATTTTTTGGAATACCTCTTAATAGTAGCGGCATTGGTAATGATAGTGCTAATCCATCACCTTGTAGTTTCGCTAGCTTCATTGCTCTTCCAACCCATCCTGTTTTTTCTTGGTAGGCAATTCTTCCACCCGTTTCCATTAAATTTTGGCCTTCAAAATGTGATCTTTGCGTGTAGGGAATACTAGTTGCATGAACTATTGATCCTGTATTATCATTCCAACATTTATTAAATCCTATTAATCTTGGATGCAAAGCAAAATCAGAATTAAGTTTTATCGTATCTTCAATTAAGATATTTTTTCGTCTTTTTTCAAAATTTTTATCACCAATTATAGGTACCGCACAAAGACCGTCCATACCTCCACGTAACATAATTACCACTAAGTTCTTTTTCCTTGATGATGAAGCTAAAGCTGGAAGATTAAATCCTGCTAAAAATAAAGTTGTAGCTGAGCCTTTTAAAAAATCTCTTCTTGATATCTTCATGCTCTTAATACCTCTGGTAAATTAAATAAAATCATATGCTTTTCTTCATTACTTTTAGCTTTTGAAACTATCTTTAAAATTTTATCTGGGTTATCAAAATTTGTTCGAATGATTTTTTCATGAATACTATCATCTAGTTGGTCTTTAATTTTGTAGGTGTGGAAGGCTTTTTTAGCATACATTAATCTTCTTATTATCAATTCAGTAGACAACCAATCACTTGATAAATCTGAATATCCATTTGGTTGTTTGGATCTATATGGATGATACCCTATATCTTCTAACAACCGATCAGGTTCTCTCAACTCTTGACTAATTAAATAACCTAATTCAAACTTATCCATCTTCTTTTCTGGTATTGGATATGCGTATGTGGCACCTGACATATTAATTGTTTGTAGCCACCAATTTTCAGGGTTTTGAAATTTTTGATATTTATCATTATATTCAAACGCAACTTTAATAGCAGCCTTATGGACTTCAGGCAGATATCCATCTGATTTTTCCCATGCTTTAATAATTGGAGTAATCATTTCTTCTGTTGGTTTGTCAGTGATTAGATATCTGCAGAGTTTTGTTGCGATAAATTTTCTACATGAAGGATGATTTACTAAATCTTTGATAACAATCTTTAAACTTTTTTTTCCTGCTTTATACTCTTTACCAAAAACATATTTTTTTCCTGGCTCATGTCGCTTTGACATAAATCTAATATCTGTTCCTTGATCTTTTGATTTTGTCCACTTTGGTCTCCAGCCCGTCATTATGCATGCAAGTCCCATGACATCTTCTTGAGTATAACCAGCCTTTGGTGAAACCGTATGAAGTTCCATTAATTCTCTAGCATGATTTTCATTTATTGTTGCAGGTTCATTTTCTTTCTTACGCCAATCTTCTTTTCCACTTATAGATTTTGGTCCAATATTATCTTTATTATCTAGATGCATTATCATCGGCCATGCAATAGTTCCTTCGATAGCCATAGTTTCAAAAGTTTTGTCCATGTTAGCTCTTATGAATTCTCTTTGATAAGCTCCTGTTGAAAAGCTTGGTAACCTTTGAGTGTCACTTATTGTAAAATGATTGGTCCAAAAATACCAAAGTTTAGCAAGTACAGGGTTATCGCTTCTTACCGCTTCTGCATGTCTGATACAAATTTCGTTATTAGGCCAAAATTTTGCCCCACTATCATCTTCAAGTTTCTTTTCAGCTATTCTTAATCCTTCTGGATCATTTTTGTATTTTTTTTTAAAAGTTGTTTCTTCAGTAACTCTTTGTTTGATCCAATGTTTTCTCATTTCTTTTTCAGAAAAAATATATTTACCCTTCCAATTTAATTCAGGTATTGTTTCAACTTGTTTTTGAGCCCAAGATAGCGGATCAGATGGAGCTTTCTCTCCAGGTTTCAGACCAAAACCAACTTTTCTAAAAAAGCTTTTCATAACTATTTAACTATATTAATATTATTTATGTTTTCTAGTGATTTGTCAAATTCACTCATATTTTCTCTTAGAGCTAGATTAGAAATCGAATAAATCATTATCAATAATAAAACTAGTGGTAGTGAAGTGATAATAGAAGCATTACTTTTTATTAAAAGAATATAAAAAACTATAAATAATGCTGAACGAATTAGAACCGTTTTTCTAAAAACACTAATTATTGATAAAGAATGTTTTAGTAAATTAAAAAAACTCATCTTTGATGGTCCAAAATACCTATTTCCTCTAATTGAAGGTATTGATAATAAGTCTTTTTCTACTTTTTTTAATGATCCTGAAAAACTATTCCAAGTTGCTTTTTCATTAATCATTTTTTCAACTGTTGATTTTGACAAACAAGTAAAGTTGCCAAATTTAATAGATTGATTGGTAAAAACTAAAGTTAAAATTTTATGTGCCTGATAGCATGTTTTAAATATTAAACTTTCAGATCTTTTTACTCTTTCACCAGTTATACTTTTATCTTTTGTTTGCTCTGTGAGTTGTATAAAATTTTTTATTTCTTCAGGTCTGTCTTCACCATCTCCATCCATGGGTATTACATAATCAAATTCTTTTTTTTCAAAAATATATTTAAGTCCAGAAGCAATACATCTTGCATGACCTCTGTTTTCTTTCATATTTATAATTTCAATTGAATTAATATTTCCAGTATTTTGATACTTATCGATTATCTGTTGAGAAGATGCGTCGTTAATAATAATAACTGATATCTCAGCATTAAGACTTTTAGCTTCTGAGTTAATATCTTCAATTAACTTAGTTAAACTTTCTCTATCATTATAAATTGGGATTAGAATTATATACTTTTTCATATTTATCTTGAGCCAACACAAACATTATCAAGACACATATAGTCTTTCAATTGATCAAGTTTTTCTCTTGCAATAATTCCTTCCCAAACAGGTCTTGATTGAAGATGATATGATAAATTGCCAGCATTCCATTCGTTTCCATAAACTACGTTTATCTTAGTATTAAACTGCTGATCCCAAGCATACTGTGTTTTTAAGGCAATTCCTTTACCAGGATAATCAGTCCTTTTATCTTCTTTTGATAATGAGACATATGCATAAAATATTGGAGATAAAAAGAATAGAAAAATAAATCCAACCATGAATGGTTTTAGCTTTTTGAAGTTTATTTGAGCTTGAAATAAATAAACAAATAAAGTTCCAAAAAATAAATAAAACGGTGTCATCCACATTGTTCTAATTTTAGAACCAGTAACTACTGAAGTTAAAAACATTAATATGATGGGAAGAATATTAATAAATAATAAAAAAAGTAGCTTCTTATCTTTAAAATTAAATTTAAATTTTATTTTTTTTACTAACAACCAAACCAAAACTAAAAATGGAATTAGTAATCCGATTTGTTTTGTCAAAAAAATAAATGGAAATTTAATATGGTCAAATACACTAGATTGCTCTAATCCAGTTCTTGCAAGTCCATATGTTATTGTAATAAATTCATTGTTATTAAGCCAGATTAAATGAGGCACTAAAATTATCAAAAATACTTCTAGTGTTATTAAATATTTAAAATCAAATTTTCTATCTTTCTTTATAAAAATTAAATACATGAATAATAGATCTATTGAAGCTAGTAGATAAACAAATAGATATTTGGATAAAAAACCAAAGGCTGCAAACAATCCAACTAAAAAACAATCAGAAAATTTTACCTCTTTGCTATTATAAATTTTCCATGAATAATAAACTGTGGCTGACCAAAATGGGAGTTGGCAAACATTCACATTAAATTCAGGAGTTGTAAAATTATAGAAATAGATAGCTTCAATAAGTAAAACTGAAATTAAACCTAATAAATTATTGTTAAAAATTTCTTTAGAAAATTTAAATACGTAATAAAAAGAAATAAGTACAAAAATTTGACTAAGCAAATAATAAGCCCAATCTTGAGAGCCAAAAATTTGATAAAAAACTTCTGGAAAAAAGGCACTCATTGGTGGATGTTTGTTAAATCCCCAATCTAAATTACTTCCCCAAGCTAATGCTTCTATAGTATCCAGTGGTAAATTGTGATTAGTTATAGATGGAACCAAAGTCCAAAATATTAGATGCGATATAACGAAAATATAAAAAATATTATTTATATTTCTGTTGTTATTGGTCATTTATAAATATTTATAACAATTCAGCTTGCTTGACACCTCTAATTTGCTAAATATACTGCGAAAATTCAAATTTAAACAATGCCAAAGACTACTAAAACTATAAAAAAAGTTTCTAAGCCTAAATCAAAAGCTGTTAAACCAAAAACAAAAGTTGCGGCCAAACCTAAAGTTGCAGCTAAGGCTCCAATAAAAATTTCAAAAACTTACGTGCCAAAAGATACTGAAAAATATATGTGCGAAAAACATAAGGTGTTTTTCAGAATGAGATTAACAGAATGGAAAAAAGATTTAGTTAAAGCCAATAATGAGGCGCTTTACTTTGGAAGTATGGACGATAATAGTATTTCTGCTGATGTTGTGGATCAAGCAAGTTCATACACTGATAAAAATGTAGAGATGAAAGCTATTAATAGACAAATCAAGTTAATATCTGAAATTGATAAAGCTTTGGCTAGAATTAGAGAAGATATTTATGGTTACTGCTTAGATACCGCAGAACCAATCGGATTAAAAAGGTTAATAGCAAGACCTGTTGCAAAATACACTATTGCCGCACAAGAAAAGCATGAGAAAAATGAAAAAGTTCATGCAGATGATTAATTAACTTTAAATTAATCTAGCACCTTTATTTTATCACCTATTTTGATACTAGAAGAGGTAAGCACTTGACATCTTAGACCACCTCTTCTTAAAAACTCTTTTAAAATGTTATCCTGTCCAAGAACTTCTGTTAAATGCCTACATGGACGACACAAATCAATGCCTTCAACTTCTACATTTCCAACCAAAATTTTTTTACCCACTAAATCATTCAATTGAATTCCTTTAGTAACAACATTTCTTCTGAAATCTATATAGGGAATATTTAAACTATATTTAAAATTGTAATAATCAATATTTTCAGACTCGATTAAAGATAATTGATTATATGGGTCATTAAATTCTTTAAAATGTCTATCTCCTACAACACCTTGATTAGTCAGGACTTCAATTGAATTTACTTCATTTATTGGTTGATTATTTTTAATTGAAATTCCTAATTTATAAACTTCAGACATATTTAAATGAGGTTAATTTAAATCTTAAATGAAAACAAGCAAACAATGGGATTTAAAGGCTTGGAATTTTTGAACCATCTTTTAAAAGATCGTACCCTTTTATAACTGCATCACGGTTTGATATCTCAAGATACCATCTAGATAAATTTTTGTAATTCTTTAATCCAATATCATGCCACTCATGTCTCGCAAACCAAGGGAAAGTTGCAATATCAGCAATTGTATACTTTACTCCTGCAAGAAATTTTGACTCTTTCAATCTATTATCTAATTCTTGATATATTCTCTTTGCAATTTTAAAGTATCTCTCTTCACCAAATTCACTCTTGCCAGGATTGTAGTGATGAAATTGATGGTGTTGACCTATCATGGGTCCAATGGTTCCCATTTGAGCCATCAACCATTGATTAATTTTTAATCTATCTTGTTGATCATAAAGCTTTCCACTTTTTTCTCCTAGATACATTAGAATAGCTCCAGACTCGAAAATACTTTCATTGTTATCATGGTCGGTAATTACTGGAATTTTACTAAAAGGACTTAACTTTACAAACTCTGGTTTAAATTGCTCATCTTTACTTATGTCTATTTTTGTTACTTTATAATCGTAACCAATCTCTTCAAGCATAATAGAAATTTTTTTACCATTTGGGGTGTCAGCTGTAAAAAGTTCTATCACTCTTTAACACCAAGTCTATTTTTTATAGTTTTAGACGAAGTAGTAAATTCAAATCTATACTTTTCATCGGGTCGAGCTAATTTAAAACAAGCTCTAGCAGCTAATGCTCCTTCATGAAAACCTGACAAAATAAGTTTTAACTTTCCAGGGTAATTACATATATCTCCAACAGCATAAATACCTTTTTTGTTGGTTTCAAATTTTTCTGTATCAACTTCAATAGTTTTTTTATCAATATTAAGTCCCCAATTTGCAATAGGACCTAACTGCATTATCAATCCAAAAAAACCTAAAACATAATCAGTCTTAAAAGTTTTGATTTCACCATCATCATGTTTGATACCAATACTATCCAAACTTTTTTCACCACTAACATTTGCTAACTGATATTTTGTGTAAAGATTGATTGCGCCTGATTTTGCAAGCTCCTGTACTTTATCTACCGTTGATTGTGCACCTCTAAAATCATCTCTTCTGTGTATTAAATTTACTTTAGAAGTTTTTGATAACTCAACGGTCCAATCTAATGCACTATCTCCACCTCCAAAAATAGAGACTGTTTTTCCCTCAAATACCTTTTTATCTTTTACAGAATATAAAATTGATTGATTTTCATATTTTTCACACTCTTTTGGTGCAAATTTTCTTGGCTCAAAAGAGCCAACACCACCAGCAATAATTACGTTTGGTGTAATAAAAGTTTTTCCAGCGTTTGTTTTTACCAACCAGTTATTGTTTTCTTTTTTAACTTCATCCACTCTTTCATTTAAATGAATAGGTATATTAAAAGTTTTAATTTGGTTTATTAAATTATTTGTTAACTCTTCTCCCGTACATTCAGGAACTGCTGGAATATCATATATTGGTTTATCCGGATAAAGCTCAATACATTGCCCTCCAATTTTATCTAGGTTATCAACAATCTCACAGTTAAGACCAATTAATTTTAATTGATGAGCAGTAAAAAGCCCTGTTGGACCTGCTCCAATTATTAATGCATCTGTTTTATTCATCTAACCTTGTTTTGATGGAATGTTTACAACTAGACCATCTAATTCATCTGAAACAATTAGCTGACAACTTAATCTGCTATTTTGTTTTGGCTCAAAAGCCATATCCAACATATCTTCTTCACCATCTTCTTTAGCTGGAAGTTTATCTTTCCACTCTTCATTTACATATACATGACATGTTGCACACGCCATTCCACCTCCACAATCAGCATCAATTCCTGGAATATCATTTTGAACTGCACCCTCCATTACTGTTAATCCATTTTGAACATCGATTGTGTGTGTTTTGCTGTCGTGAGTATTATATGTAATTTTTGCCATGGGCTATATATAGGTTTTTATTTAGATAGAACAAGTGAGTAAAATCATACTTAGTCTATTTTCAGACATTTTGTAATTGAGGTATGTCTTTTCTTATAAAATAACTCGCATCTTCTTTCTGTTTAATCAATGCTGGAATTATTTCTTTGTATGCGTCTATCAGTCCATTATTTGGTTTAGGCAATTGATCTTTTATATGGTGGTGAAGTTTATCTAAGTTATATGATGGGACTGTTGGAAACATATGATGTGTCAAATGGAATTCCATTTTCCAATATAAAAAGCTTAATATTGGATTTAGATACATTTCTCTTGATGAAAATCTGTGATCTTTAACATTTCTTGCAAGTCCCGCATGTTGAGTAAATGCAACAAGTTTGTGTAAAGTTTTTCCATAAAATTGTGGTAATAAAAAATAAAGCATCGGTAGCCAAGATGACGCTAGTATTGACCATAAAATAATTAACAACCAAATTGCAACATAAATTCTTGAACTAAAAATTACTTTTACTTGTGCTTTTTCAGGAATACAGTCTTCCATTACTTTTGTTTTAACTCCAAATGCATGTTGAATAATTTCATATGAAATATGTTTTTTAAAAAATATTAAATCTAAAAACGGAATTATATTTATAATTAATCCTTTTGGAGTTTCTTTTAAATTGTTTCCATATTCAATTTCATGATCAAAAGGATTTTCAGTTGAATAAGTATTGCCATGATGAACAAAATGAGTGTATCTCCATCTGATTGGTTCAAAATTAGCCATATAAGATGAAATATAATAAAAAATTTCATTTAAAAATTTTGATTGAAAGGCAGTTTTATGACCCGTCTCATGCCACAATGGATTTGAAAATGAATAGATGTTTCCATACACTAAAAACCAAAACACCGACCACCAGGTTCCCCAAGTTAAATACGCCAAACTTCCAGTTAAAATTAATAAACCAAAAAAAAGAGAGATATGTTGTAAACCTTTTATGTCAGATTTTTTTGAAAGCTCTTTAAGAACTTCAATATCGACTTTACACTTGTGCCATTTGTCTAGATTAACTTCCATAGCTTAAATTATTGCAGGCAAAAAAAAGGGCAAGTACAAAATTGTACCTGCCCCTTAATTTAAACTTTTAAGTAAAACTACTTAGCTCTACCAGGTTGTTGCATTGCTGCTGCCCAAATGATTAGACCAAAAGCGATCTTGTTCAAAAAGTCAGCTGCGTTGTAAATCACGTTAAGTGAGTTAGCATCTACTCCACCTGTTAGGTAACCAAAAATGTAACCTAATGGGTAAATAGCCCAACCTACTGTAACGATCATTCTCATTGCACCAAAAGCAGTTACAAGTGCTTTGTTACCACTTTTCGCCGCTCTTTTACCTGCTTCACCTGAGAATACTTCATAAAGAATGTATACCCAACCAGCCATACCGATAATGAAACCAAGTGTAGCGTTGATATATCCTGCTTCTCCTAAGTATCCACCTACTAGCATTACCAATGTACCAAGCATCAATCTCCAGAAAATTCCTGAATCTGCTTTGTTTACTGCTGATAGAACAAAATAGAATTCTAACATTAGTAATGGAACTGTAATTAACCAGTCAATGTATCTGTAAACAGTTGGTGAATCACCAGTCATGATCCATACATCTCTCATGTACATGTAGTGTACGAATGCAATACCAGTTACTAGACCAGCAACCGTCATTGAAACTCTCCATGCAGCTGGAACCGAACTTCTTTCTAAGAAAAAGAATACAGTAGCAGCTAAACAAGCCATTGATACTAACCAAAATGAAATACCTACGAAATCATCTTGAGCTAACATAACGGTCTCAGCGTTTGCTACACCTGTAACACCCATTAGGGCAACAGCTGTAAGAGCAAACAATTTAAGTTTTTTCATAAAAAAACTCCCTCTTTAGTTAGTTTTTATTTGTTTAGTTTATATAAACTAAGTTCGAGTTTTCTCGAACAAAGATTTCGGTTAAATAGCAAATAAATTTAGATTTATGAAGAGTTAATTACTGTTAATTTACATTGATTTTACTTATTTTTTAAAATTAAATACTATTTGTGATTTAAAAACCAACAATAAATAAGAATTCGAATCAAAAATTATGTCAGAGAAATTTCAAAAAATTTACGAACAATCTATAAATAATCCTGAAAAATTTTGGCAAGAAGCATCTAATGATATTTTTTGGTTTAAAAAACCTAGTAAAATTTTAAATAAATCTAATCCTCCCTTTTATAAATGGTTTGAAGATGGTGTGACCAACACTTGTTACAATGCTTTAGACATCCATATTGATCAAGGTAGAGGAAAAAAAACTGCTCTTATCTATGATAGTCCAATTACAGGAAACAAAAGTCAATTCTCATACGAAGAACTAAGATCAAAAGTTTCAAAATTTGCAGGAGCACTAACTGCACAAGGAGTTACTAAAGGGGATCGAGTAATTATTTATATGCCAATGATTCCTGAAGCAGTTATTGCAATGCTAGCTTGTGCTAGGATTGGAGCAATACACTCAGTGGTCTTTGGTGGCTTTGCTTCAAACGAACTTGCAAGCAGAATAGATGACAGTAAAGCAAAATTATTAGTCACAGCTTCATGTGGTTTTGAGCCTGGAAGAACTGTTGAATACAAACCTTTGGTGGATGAAGCTGTTAAACTTGCTAATCATAAAATTAATAAAATGATTTTATTTCAAAGACCAGGTCATGAAGTAAAATTAAATGGTCCAATTGAAGTCAGTTGGGATGAAGTTATTTCAAATGTATCAAATGCTGATTGTATTGAAATGAATTCAAATGAACTTGCATATATTTTATATACATCAGGTACAACCGGAACCCCAAAAGGAATAGTCAGAGATATAGGTGGTCACATAGTTGCTCTAAAATGGACTATGAAAAATATCTATAATATTGATACCGATGATATTTGGTGGTCAGCAAGTGATATTGGTTGGATTGTAGGACACTCTTATATTGTTTATGCTCCATTATTTAAAGGTTGCACTACAGTATTATTTGAAGGTAAACCAGTTGGCACTCCTGATGCTGGAGCTTTTTGGAAAATTATATCTGACTATAAAGTTAAATCTCTTTTTACAGCTCCTACTGCTTTTAGAGCTATTAAAAAAGAAGACCCTGAAGGTAAGTTTTTTTCAAAGTATGATTTAAGTAATTTTGAGAGCTTATTTCTTGCAGGAGAAAGAGCAGATCCAGACACAATTAAATGGGCAGAAAATTTATTAAAAGTTCCTGTAATTGATCATTGGTGGCAAACCGAAACTAGTTGGGCAATTAGCTCTAATTGCACTGGAATTGAAATGATGGAAACCAAATATGGTTCAGCCTGTAAAGCAGTGCCTGGTTATGATGTTAAGATCATTAAACCCGATCAAACTTTAGCGAAACCAAATGAAATGGGTGATATCGTGGTTAAACTTCCACTACCTCCAGGAACTTTTCCAACGTTATGGAATGCAGATAAGAGATATAAAGAAAATTATATGTCAAATTATGAGGGTTATTACCAAACTTATGACGCAGGTCACATTGATGACGATGGTTATATTTGGATTATGTCTAGAACAGATGACATTATAAATGTTGCAGGTCATAGACTATCAACTGGTGCTATCGAAGAAGTTTTATCTGAACATCAATCAGTTGCTGAATGTGCAGTACTTGGAATTGCAGATAAATTAAAAGGACAACTTCCTATTGGGCTTGTTGTTTTAAAATCTGGAGTAGATAAAGATAATGACACAATTTCTAAAGAGTGTGTGCAAATGGTTAGAGATAAAATCGGACCTGTTGCAGCATTTAAAGTTGTAATTGTTATTAAAAGATTACCAAAAACAAGATCTGGTAAAATTTTAAGAGGAACTATTAGAAAAATTGCTGATGGTGTTGAATATAAAGTGCCTCCTACAATTGATGATCCTTCAATCCTTGACGAGATTAAGCAAGACCTAATTGATAACAAAATTCTAAATAATGATTAAAACATATTTTTTTTTATCCATTGCAATATTTTGTGAGGTAGCTGGAACAATGTTATTGCCAGTATCACAAAATTTTACAAAAGTTATACCAACAGTTTGTCTTGCAATATTTTATCTTGCTTCATTCTATTTAATGACTTTTGTTATGGATAAACTTCCAATAGCGATTGTGTACGCAACATGGAGTGGACTTGGTGTGTTTACAATAGCAATACTTGGGTACATATTTTTTAAACAAACACTAGCTTGGCAAGCCATTTGCGGATTGTTCCTTATTGTTATTGGAGTTGTTCTAGTTAATAGTTTTACAGTAAAGCTTAGCTAAATTTCAAAGGTGTTCCATCAGGATCACCTAGTATCTTACCATCTTGCATTTTAATTTTTCCAGCAATGATAGTTGAAGTTGGAGTTCCTTTAAATTTATATCCATTAAAAGGAGTCCAGCCACATTTACTCTCAATATTTTCATTTTTAATTTCAATTGTTTTATTCATATCGACAATTGTAAAATCAGCATCATAACCTTCTTTAATAAAACCTTTGTTTTGAATTCCAAAAATCTTAACTGGGTTTTCACATACTAAATTCATTAGTTGATTAAGAGAAAGCTTACCATCGTTAACATGATTAAGCATAACTGGCATTAAGGTTTGAACTCCAGGCATACCAGATGGTGAGTTAGGATAATTTTTTTCTTTATTCGCTTTTAAATGCGGAGCGTGATCTGAGCCTATTGTATCATTAAAATTATTTCTAACTCCATACCACAATCTATCATAATGAGATTTATCTCTTAAGGGAGGATTCATTTGAGCATAAGTTCCAAGTTTGTCATAACAATCTGGCGCATAAATTGTTAAATGCTGTGGAGTTATCTCAAAAGTAATATTGCCTTTATGTTGAGATAAAAAATCAATCTCTTCTTTTGTTGTTATGTGAAGAATATGTGCTTTTTTCTTATGTCTTTCTGCAATTCTAACAATTCGTCTTGTTGAGGATATTGCGCATTCTGCACTTCTCCAAACAGGATGGGAATGAACATCACCATCTTTGATTAATTTTTTATTAACATTTAAAATTGCTTCATCTTCAGAGTGAACCGCAACAACTTTTGAACTATTTTGAAAAACCTTATCAATATCATCTTCCTCCGCAACCAAAAGGTTTCCAGTTGAAGACCCTGCAAAAAGTTTAATTCCACAACAACCCTCTAAATCTTTTAAACTTGCTAAATCATTTGCATTGTCAGCAGTTGCACCAAAATAAAATGCATAATTGCAATACATTCTATTTTTTGCGAGGTCCAATTTTCTTTGAAATTCTTTCATATTAGAAGTTGGTGGATTAGTGTTAGGCATTTCAAATACACTGGTAATTCCTCCGGCAATTGCAGCTCTACTTCCAGAATGCAAATCTTCAGTATCAGTTGATCCTGGTTCTCTAAAATGCGTTTGAGTATCTATACATCCTGGTAAAACAGTTTGGCCTTGCGCATTAACTGTTTCCTTGGCATCATCTGAAATTTGACCAATTTGATGAATTTTACCATCTTTAATGGCAACATCTACATCTTTCAATTCACCATCAATATAACATTTTCCGTTTTTAATTATTAGATCTAACATTTATGAAAAAAGTAATTATATTAAAATCATCAATCAATCAAATATGAATATTAAAAACGTATATATTTTGGATGACAGAGCCATTCTGTACTTAAACGGCGAGGATACAAAAGAGTTTCTTCAAAATCTAATTAGTAATGACATTAATAAAGTAAATCAAAATAATAGCTGCTTTTCTTCTTTGTTGTCTCCTCAAGGTAAATTCTTATATGAGTTTATAATAATTAAACACAAGTCTGGTTACATAATTGATTGTGAAAAATCTCAAGTAGATGGATTATATAAGCAATTAAGTATTTATAAACTAAGATCAAAAGTTGAAATTCTAAATCTTAGTAATGAATTTGTGGTTGCTGCTTTTTCTCATGAAAAATTCCTAACTTTTGAAGAAGCAAAAGATATTTCTGGGTTTACTTTAAAATATAGAGAAGATCCTATTTTTTTAGATCCAAGAAATAAACACTTAGGAGCAAGATTAATTATTAATTTAGAAAAACTTTATTTATCTCTAAAGAAATTAGACTTGCATGATGCAAATATGAATGAATATTACTCATTTAGTCATAAACTTGGAATAGTTCCAAAGGATTTAAACAAATTACAAAATAAATTATTTGGAATTGAATGTAATTATGAAGAATTAAATGGAATTGATTTTAAAAAAGGTTGCTATGTTGGGCAAGAAAATACAGCTAGAATTAAATTAAAAAATAAGCTTTCAAAAAGATTATTGCCAATAAATGTTGTTGAAGGTGAGTTAGATGAAGGTGAAAGTATTTATTATAATGATAATGAAATTGGCAAAGTATTAATAGATAAACAATATCCATTTGCTTTAATTAAATACTTAAATGAAAATTTTAATGAAAAAGCTAATTTTAATACAAAAAACGCTATAATTAAGATTGAAAAACCAAATTGGATAAAATCTTAAATAATTATTTCACTCCAAAAATATTTTTTATAATATTAAGAGACTCGGTAGCAGCCTTATCGTTATATTTTATAGTGCTTTTAATATCACAACATTCTGCGTAATAATTTTTTCTATAATTTTCATCTTTTAAAGAAAAATATGACCATCCATTAGGTTCAGTTGTATCAAAAACACCCTCCCCTATATCATACCTTGGATATGATGAGTCTAGCTTACTTAAAACAAACTCTTTTTTCATCTCACTAAAAGATTTCATTGTTATTGGGCTTTTTAATTCTTTCCAATCAAATCGATGAGTGGCTTCTGGAAAAACCTTGAGCACTACATTTCCATTATTTTCTTTAATTTTTTTAACATAGTCCTCACAAAACTCATAAGGTGTTAATCTATCTTTTTCACCAACTAAAATATAAAGAGGTGCTTTGGTTGTCTGAATGTTTTTGTGTAAATAACATAATGGGTAATAAGCGATGTGCGTCATAAACCTATTTTTTGGTTTAATAATATCTATAAAAAAATTTTGATGAGTATTTATTACTGCCATTGCACCATAGCTAAATCCCATTACTGCTATCTTATTTTTATCAATTCTTCGGTCTTTGACTATATTATCAAGCGCAGCATACGCATCTATAGTCGCAGCCTCTTCAGATACCTCATAGTGCCATTGGTTTTCAATTCCTCTGGATTTGAATGTTTGAATATCAAGAATAGCTATACCTAGATTATTAAAGTATTCAAAATGATGACTGGGTACAAAACCCATGGATGGATGCAAGGTAATAATCAAAGGAATTTTTTTTTTATTTGTTTGTGGAATATATAAATCACCATAAACTTTTTGTTTTTTTAACTTCTTTAAACCCCCAAGCATTTCTTTAGCAGTTTTGGGTGAAAAACTATCAAATTTTACAATTTCACTACTACAAATAAATTTACTATCTTTGAATTTATCCACTTTTATTATTTTAAGCTGAACCTCTTCTTTTTCATAGTCCCCATACGGAGAAGAGGATTTTACTGATCTTTTTGTAATATCAAAATTTTCAATTTTATCTTTATCAAATTTAATATTTATCTTTGCATTTTTTAAATCTTCCCAAAGTTTTACTGTACCAGATACCGAAAATTTTTTTCCATTTTTTGATAATTTATATTTAAAATTTTTTCTATAATTCCCCTTAATTCCTTTATGGCAAGGTATGTATAAATGTTCCAATTTACCTTCATTAAATTTAACTGTATCAGCAATTAGATATTCAGATTTATCTTTGTCTTTGTACGTCCATAAAAATTTGTAAAAACCGTTTGGTAAAAAATGTTTTTCATTTGCTTGGGAATTGCCAAAAATGAAAAATATCAAAGATATTGTAATAAAAATATTCCTCATGTTCTAATGCAACTTATGCTATTTCTAAATTTTTATCAAAAATTTGATCAGATTTACAATTTGGTGCGGTCGGAGAGACTCGAACTCTCATGGACTAGGTCCACACGGCCCTCAACCGTGCCTGTCTACCAATTTCAGCACGACCGCAATATGTCTCATAATAAATGAATGACAAGCAACTTTCAAATTGGTAAAAAACATCATGGAATTTACTCAAGAAGTGCAAAAAGCAACTGATCCAATTTACCAAAAGATTTCAAAAGTTATGCCTGAAATCGAATGGTCAGTGCATGCTCCATATATCCACAAAATTAACAAACTTAAAAAAGAAAAGAATGCAGTAATTCTTGCACACAACTATCAAACACCAGAAATCTATCATGGTGTAGCTGATTTTGCTGCAGACTCACTTGCTCTAGCAATTGAAGCATCAAAAACTTCTGCAAATATAATTTTAATGGCAGGAGTTCATTTTATGGCTGAAACAGCAAAGCTAATGAGTCCTGAAAAAAAAGTTATATTACCAGACCTGGATGCTGGCTGTTCATTATCATCATCAATTACCGGTAAAGATGTAAGATTATTGAAAGAAAAATATCCAGGAGTTCCTGTGGTTTCTTACGTTAATACATCTGCAGAAGTAAAAGCGGAAACAGATGTTTGCTGTACTTCAGCGAATGCAGTTAAAATTGTAAAATCATTAGGGGTAAAGAAAGTAATATTTTTACCAGATGATTATCTTGCAAAATATGTTGCTTCACAGACAGATGTTGAAATCATTTCATGGAAAGGCATTTGCATTGTCCATGATCAGTTCAATGAAAAAGAAATACACGATATTAGAGAAAAAAACCCGGGAATTAAAATTATAGCCCATCCTGAATGTCCACCTGAAGTTATTAATGCTAGTGATTTTGCAGGGTCAACTTCTGGTATGATTAAATATGTTCAGGATAACCAACCTAAAAAAGTAATGATGGTTACGGAATGTTCTATGAGTGATAATATTCAGGTAGAAAATCCAAATGTAGATTTTATAAAGCCATGTAACATGTGTCCTTACATGAAAAAAATTACACTTCCTAAAATATTAGATTGCTTAGAAAATGAAACAGGCGAAATAATTATGGACAAAGATACAATTGATAAAGCTAGAATATCAGTTGAAAAAATGGCAGCTATCGGCAGATAATTAAGTGTCAAAAATAAAACTTAGCAAAGATTTTATTCGTAATACAGTTAAGAGAGCTTTAAATGAAGATCTCTACCCTTCTGGAGACATCACATCAAGTTTAGTAAAAAATAATAAAGTTATTAAAGTTAAACTTCTTTCAAATCAAAATGCAGTTATTGGTGGTTTGCTGTTTGCAAAACAAGCTTTTGATTTAGTTGATAATAAGATTAAATTTAGCATTAAAAAAAAAGATGGATCTGTTGTTAAGAAAGGTTCTTTGATTGCAACTATTGAAGGGAATGCTAAAAATATTTTAATTGCTGAGAGAGTTGCTTTAAATTTTTTATCTCATATTTCAGGTATTGCTACAAAAACAAATCAATTTGTAAAACTCGCTGGTAAAAAATGCAAAATTTGTTGTACACGTAAAACAATTCCAAACATTAGAGTTATTCAAAAATATGCTGTAAAATTAGGAGGTGGTACTAACCACAGATTTAATCTTAGTGATGAATTTTTAATTAAAGACAATCATATTGCATCATCAAATATTAAAGATTTAGTTTCGCTAGCTATTAACAACAAAAAAGGAAGAAAAATTACTGTCGAAGTTGATAATTTAAAACAATTAAAAACTATTATGGGTCTTAAATTCAATACTGTTCTGTTTGACAATATGAATGTTAAAAATTTAAGGATAGGTGTTAAGATCGCTAAAAAATATTACGAAACTGAAGCCTCAGGCAATATCAATCTAAAAACAGTCAAACGCATTGCTAAAACAGGAGTGGATAGAATTTCTGTTGGAAGCATAACTCATAGTTCTACTGCTATTGATTTAAAATTAGAAATCTAAGATACAAATTTTGACAAATCAGGTTTAAAGTAATTTGGACCCTTCATTACTTTTCCAGACTCATTATAAATAGGCTCACCATTTTCACCTAGTTTACTCATATTAGAGTTTTGAACCTCATTAAAACATTTATCTAAATCAATACCAAAGGCATGTCCTGCTCCATAAGTTACATACAGTATATCTGTTAGTGCATCAGCTACTTCTAGCAGATCATTATTATCCATTGCTTCTTTAAGCTCATCAAGCTCCTCCTTAATTAAATCAATCCTTAATTTGTTGATTTTATCACTACTAAATGAGGGCTTAGTTTTGACCTCTTGGCCAAAAGTTTTCATAAAAGTTCCAACTTTATTAAAATTCGACATTTTGCTCCTGTAAGTTTTTTAAAATTATTGTATGTTAATAATTATTTATTACTTACAAATTAATCAATGAAATTAAGAAAAGAATTTGACAGTATAGGAAGTGTTAATGTCCCAAAAGATAAATATTGGGGTGCATCCACTCAACGATCAAACAAATTTTTTAATATTGGTAAAATTCTTGTTAATATTTCAATAATCAAATCTATAGCAATTATTAAAAGATCAGCTGCTATAGTTCATTTGAAAGATAAACTAATCAGTAACAAAATTTCTAAAGCGATTATTAAAGCTTCAGATGAAGTGATAAAAGGTAAGTTAGATGAAAACTTTCCTCTTAAAGTCTGGCAAACAGGCTCCGGAACCCAAACTAATATGAACGTTAATGAAGTAATCGCTAACCGAGCAATTGAAATTTTAGGTGGGAAAAAAGGAACCAAAAAACCAGTACATCCAAATGATCATGTTAATAAATCACAATCAACAAACGATGTTTTTCCAACAGCAATGCACATTTCTGTAGCAGAGGAAACCTTAAAAAAATTAGTACCAAGTTTAAAAATTCTAGAAAAGGAATTAAAAAGAAAATCAAATGAGTTTAAAAATATTGTAAAAATTGGAAGAACTCATTTACAAGATGCAACACCTCTTTCTCTTGGACAGGAATTTTCAGGCTATCACGTACAAGTTCAAAAAAGTATTGAGAGAATAAAGTATGCTTTAAAAGAAATTTTATATCTTGCACAAGGTGGAACAGCTGTAGGAACTGGTATAAATTCTAAGAAAAATTTTGATAAAAAGATCGTTAAAGAAATTGCTAAATTTACAAAAATTCCTTTTAAACCAGCAGCAAATAAATTTGCTGAACTTGCAGCACACGATTCAATTGTTAATTTTTCGGGAACATTAAATACATGTGCTGTAGCTTTAATGAAAGTTTCAAATGATATTAGATTTTTAGGATCAGGTCCTAGAGCAGGATACGGTGAGCTTATATTACCAGAGAATGAACCAGGTTCATCAATTATGCCAGGAAAAGTAAATCCTACTCAATGTGAAGCAGTTACTATGGTTTGTGTTAAAGTAATTGGAAATCATAATGGTATCACTATGGCTGGATCTCATGGGCACTTTGAATTAAATGTTTTTAAACCTTTAATTGCTCATAATATTTTACAATCAATTGATCTAATAGCCGACAGTACTAAAAATTTTGCCCTTTATTGTGTGAAGGGAATAAAAGCTAATAAGAAAAAAATCCAAGAACATTTGGACAATTCTTTGATGCTTGTTACAGCCTTAGCTCCTAAAATTGGCTATGACAATGCAGCAAAAATTGCAAAGACAGCACTTAAAAATGACACAACACTTAAGTTTGAAACATTAAAGACAGGTCTGATTAGCGAAAAGGATTATGATAAAATAGTAGATCCTAAAAAAATGATCTATCCAGCATAATCATTCATTGCTTGGTTCACTAATTTTTTTAAATAAATTTTATTTTGTAACTTGTTATCCTTAAAAATAATTTGATTTAAAGTTTTGTTAATTTTTTGGTTAATTATTTCATCTACTTTAAAGCTACTCAAGTCAGCAGTCATTTGATCAAAATTATAACTTAATCTAAACTCAATCTTTTTAATTTCTTTTCGATTATTACGAGGTGTTTGGAAAATCTTATAAACTTCGTTGAAATCTTTAACATTAATAGAAATTAAAGCATCCAAGATTAGATTGTTGTTATTCGTATAAATTAAACTATCTGTTATTTTAATATCAGCATAATTTTTTAAACTAAATTTAGTTTCATTTATATCTACTAAACCTTCACTTATCTTAACATTGAGTGCTAAATTAATAAAATCCCTTAAAGATGAAGCTTGTTTTGCAATGATATTTGAACTTATATTTAAATTCTTATTATTAAGTAATCCTGTTTTTAAAAATTGAATCAATATTGAGTTTGGATTTAATAATGTATCTAAATTAATTTTATTTAAATTGCCTGATAATTCTGAAAAGAAAGGTTTTAGATTAATAAAACCATTATATTCAAAATTTTGATCAAGAGATTTATCAAAAAAATTTAAATCAAAAAAATCTTTTTTAAGATTATATGTACCTCCACTTTTCTTATGATTGTTTGTAATCACTATCAAACCATCTTTTTCAAAATTTTTATAATTAAAAATATTTTCAATTTGAAGATCAATAAAATTTAAATTTATTTTACTAAAAATTTTATTTTTACTAATGTCATCTTTAACTTCAATTTTATAAGGTAGATTAAAAATCTCATTATCAGCAAATAAAATATTTTCTGAAGTTTTACTGTCATAAAAATATTTTAATTCATTAATCTTGTTTATAAACAGAACATCATTTTCGATATTTTTATAAAAGATATTACTATTCTCAACTTTAAGTGAAAAATTAGAAAAATCATTATTCAAAAGTTTAATAAAAAAATTATAATTTTCTTTATTCAAATTAAAATTCATTTTATCAAAAATAACATCTTCTATTTTAATTTTGTTTGGGAATAAAAAATGTTTAGGTGAGATATATATCCTGATCTCTCCTGAACTTTCAACTTGGTTTAGAAATGAGCTGTTTTCAAATTTAAGGTTAGGCTTTGGAAGTAAATTGTAACTATAGTTATTTGATAAATTAAAATCTAAATTTAAATTTTTTAATAACTGATTCTTAATATTAGAAACTAATTTTTTACTATTAAACAAGTGTGGTATAGATAAATATAAAAAACAAGAAACAAATAAGACTGAAATAAAGACAAAAATTCTTTTAAAACTTAAAAAAGTTAATAATTTATCTTTTTCAAATAAAAAATTTAATTTGTTTAAATTTTTCTTTAAATGGCTATTTATAAAGAAGTTAAGCCTTTTAAGGATTCTAACAAAATAATTATGTCTGTTCATAAAATTATAAAACTTATAATGAAATATTTTAAATGATAAACTCCGATTATTTAAAAAACCTAAATAATGCTCAAAAAGAGGCAGTATTATATTTGGATGGACCACTATTAATTGTTGCAGGTGCAGGATCTGGAAAAACAAAGGTTTTAACCTCAAGAATTGCACACATAATTAAAGAAAAGAGAGCCTTTCCTAATCAAATTTTATCAGTAACTTTTACAAATAAAGCAGCTAAAGAAATGCAAACAAGAGTCAGCAAAATGCTTGGGTCAGCTGCAACTGGACTTTCATGGCTTGGAACATTTCACTCAATATGCGCTAAGATATTAAGAAAACATGCAGCAGCTGCAAATCTAAATTCAAATTTTACTATTATAGATACAGATGATCAAACAAGACTTATTAAGAATATCTGCAAAAGTGAAAATATTGATATCAAACAATTAGCGCCTAGATTCATATTAGCAATAATTGATCGATGGAAAAACAAAGGATATTACCCTTCTGAAGTTATAGTAAATAATAAAGACGTTTATGAGAGAACTATACTTCCTTTATATAAAATCTATCAACAGAAACTAATAGACTTAAATTCATGTGATTTTGGTGATTTAATTTTGCATACTGTTAAAATTTTAGAAAATTATCCTGATATTAGACAAATCTATTCAACCAACTTTAAATATATCTTAGTTGACGAATATCAAGATACTAATTTTATTCAAAGCAAATGGTTAAATTTATTATCCGAAAAAAATAAAAATTTATGTTGTGTTGGAGATGATGATCAATCTATTTATAGTTGGAGAGGAGCAGAAATTAAAAATTTTTTAGAGTTTGATCAAGTATATAAAAATACAAAAGTAATACGACTTGAACAAAACTATAGATCTTCTCAAAATATTTTATCAGTCGCGTCGAATTTAATTTCAAATAACCAAAATCGAGTTGGCAAAACACTTACAACTAATATGGAGGAAGGAGATTTAATTAAGCTAAATTGTTTTAAAAATGGGAAAGATGAAGCAATTGGAATTTCTGATGAAATAGAAAAAAAATTAAAAAAAAAATATTCATTTAATGAAATGGCTATTTTAGTTAGAGCTATATTTCAAACAAGAGAATTTGAAGAAAGGTTTCTTAAAATCGGCATGCCTTATAGAATTTTAGGAGGAACAAAATTTTATGAGAGAGCCGAAATAAAAGATTGTGTTGCTTATTTAAGATTAATTCATCAAGAAAAAGATGATCTAGCCTTTGAAAGAATTGTGAATAATCCAAAAAGATCAATCGGAGATACTACCTTAAAAGCTGTTCATGAATTTGGAAAAGAAAGTAATTTAAGTTTAGAGATAGCTGCAAATAAAATGCTTGAACAAAATTTAATTAAACCAAAAACTAAAATAGGTCTTAGTTTTTTTCTTAATGCATTAAACAAATGGAGAAATGACCTTAATATCAAAAAGATAAGTCACATCAAATTGCTACAAATTGTTTTGGACGAGTCTGGTTACTCAGCTATGCTTAAAAATAAAAAAGATTTAGATAATGAAAATAGATTAGAAAATATTAAAGAATTATTAAGCGCAATGAAAGAATTTGATAATTTAGAGAGTTTTTTAGAACATGTTTCTCTTGCAACTTCAATTGATCAAGAATGGGATGGTGAAAAAATTAATATGATGACAATGCATGCTGCAAAAGGGCTTGAATTTGACGTAGTTTTTCTTCCTGGCTGGGAGGAGGGCTTATTCCCACATCAAAAATCAATTGAAGAAAAAGGACAAAATGGCTTGGAAGAAGAGCGACGTTTAGCTTATGTTGGCATTACCAGAGCTAAAAAAAAAGCTATAATTTCTTTTTCGATGAATAGATTTTACCAAGGTGACTGGATTGATAGCATGGCCTCAAGATTCATTGAAGAATTACCAGAAAAACATTTAGAAAAAAATTCTTTTTTTGAAGAGGAAGTTGACGATAATCAAGATTTTGATTTTAATCAGGACTTTGAAATTGAAGAAGGAACAAGAAGTCCTGGATGGATAAGATATCAAAAGAGAATTAAATGAATAGAGAAGTAAAAGAGTTGAGAAAAAAATTTAAAGAATACGATATTGATGGATATGTTATACCTAAAAATGATGATTATTTTACAGAATATTCAAAAATAAACAGATTAAAAATTATTTCAAATTTTAGTGGATCTGCTGGTTTGGCTGTTGTTTTAAAAAATAAAAACTACTTATTTTCAGATGGCAGATACACTATTCAAAGTGAAATGGAGAGTGGAAAACATTTTGAAATTACTAGTTATGAAAAAATAATTAATTGTAATCTATTTAAAAATTTGAAGTTGGGATTAGACCCAAAACTATTTACACATGTGCAAATAAAAAATTATTTTTTGAAATATAATAAAGTTAAATTTTTATCGAATAATTTAATTGATGAAATTAAAACTCAAAAAGTTGTAAATAATACTCCTTTTTTTTTACTCAAAGATAAAATAATTGGAGAAAATAGTGAATCAAAAATTAATAAAATTATAAATTATTTAAAAAAAAATAAAGCTGACAATTTATTTGTAACAGCCCCAGAAAATGTAGCTTGGATTTTAAATATTAGAGGTGCAGATGGTCCCAATAGCCCAATTCCAAATTCAAGATTAATCATTAATAAATCAAAAAAGGTCTTTTTAATAACGGAGCCTCAAAAAGCGAAAGAATTAATAAAAAAAAAATAATTTATAAAAATCAATTGATTAACACAAATGATTTACCAAAAAATATTTTGGCTTCAAGTGGAAAAAGTTTCATAATTGATAATAAATCTTGTTCAGTTTTTTATGAGAATATAATTAAATCTAAATTTAGAATTATAAAAAGAGAAGATCCAACTTATCTTTTAAAAGCTATAAAAAATAATACTGAAATTAGTAATATGATTAAATCTCATGTTATAGATGGAGTGGCACTAACAAAATTTATTTATTGGATTAAAAAAATCAATAAGAAAAAAATAACAGAAGTTGATGCTCAGATAAAATTAGAAAAATTTAGAAAAAGAAGTAACAATTACTTATATCCTAGTTTTGAAACGATTGCAGGATCTGGTGAGAATGGTGCTATCGTTCATTATAGAGCCAAAAAAGAAAGTTGTAGAACAATAAGAAAAAATGACATTTTTTTATGTGATTCAGGTGGTCAATATAAATATGGTACCACTGATGTTACTAGAACTATTTGTTTTAAAAAGCCAAAATCAAACATTAGAAATATTTACACTAAAGTATTAAAAGGACATATAGCTGTAGCAAAAACAGATTTAAGAATAGATAATACGGGTATAAAAATAGATAGAAGAGCCAGAAAATACTTGAAAGAAAGCAAATTAGATTATGCTCATGGCACAGGACATGGAGTTGGTTTCTTTTTAAACGTCCATGAAGGACCACAATCAATTTCCAAACTAAATAAAGTCAAAATTCAAGAAGGTATGATTTTAAGTAATGAACCAGGTTATTATAAAAAAGGTTCTTATGGTATCAGAATAGAAAATCTTGTTTACGTTAAAAAAAATAAAAAAAAAATGTTTTTTGAAAATTTAACTCTTGCTCCAATAGATAAAGAATTAATTAATTATAATCTTTTAACTAAATTAGAAAAAAATTATCTTTTTAAATATCACTTAGATGTTTACTCAAAACTTTCAAAGTACCTCTCTCTTAATGAAAGAAAATGGTTAGCTACTCACATTTAACATTTTCAAAAACTGGCTTTGATTTAATATAGTAATTTTAAATTCTTTAGCTTTATCAACTTTCTTTTTTGTTGGTTTTTCACCAACGATTAAATAATTTAATTTTTTAGTTACAGTACTTACTGATGTGCCAGAATTTACTTCTATCAAAGATTTTACTTCTGCTCTGCTGATACCACTTAATTTTCCTGTTACCATAAATGTTTTTTCATTTAACAATCCATTTTTATTATTAATTATTGCGTCTTTAACTTTTAAAATTTTTTGTAATTCCTTTAAGATATTTAGATTAACTTTATTATCAAAAAAATTTTTTATTGACTTCAGCTGAGTTCCCCCAATTCCATCAATATTTAATATATCATCCAAAATTGCTTCATTTGAAAAACTAATAAACTTTGAAAATGATTTAAAATATTTTGATAAAATTTTTGCATTTTCTAAACCAATATGTCTTATACCTAATGAGTATATTAATCTTTCTAAAGAAATATTTTTTCTTTGATTAATTGAATATTTTAAATTTTCCATTGATTGTTTTCCCCAACCTTCAAGTTTTTCTATTTTTTTAAAATCTAATTTAAATATATCTTGTGGTAATCTTATTAAATTAAGTTTCCAAAAATTTTCAACTATCTTCTTTCCAAATCCATCAATATTGAAGGCATCTTTAGAAACAAAATGTTTTAGTTTTTCTATTGAAATTTTTTCACAATCATAACCTTCGCTAGTACACCTTCTCACTGCATCTTCTCTTTTAGTAATATTGTTAAACTCTTTAATTGTTTTTGAGCCACATGATGGACATATTTTTGGAAATATAAATTTTAGTAATTTATTATCTCTCTTAACTTTATCCACTGACAATATATGAGGTATTACGTCTCCTGCCCTCTCAATAGTTGCTAAATCACCAATTCTTATATCTTTTCTTTCAATCTCATCCTCATTATGTAAAGTTGCATTAGATACAATTACACCTCCAATATTAACTGGTTTTATTTTTGCAACTGGTGTTAAGGCTCCTGTTCTGCCAATCTGTATTTCTATATTAAGAATTTTAGATATTGCTTTATTAGAGGCAAATTTATGGGCAATAGCCCATCTTGGTGCATTGGCAACATTTCCAAGTCTTTTTTGAAGATCAAAATCATTAATTTTATAAACTATACCATCTATATCAAAATCAATTTTTGTTCTATTTTTTTCTATCTTGTTATAATTAGTTAATAAATTTTCAACTCCTGTAATTAATTTATTCAATGGATTAGTTTTAAAACCCCAGTCATTTAATTTTCTTAAGAAATCTATTTGGTTTCTAATTTTTAGACCTTTTTCATAACCAAAAGTGTAAGCAATAAATTTTAAAGGGATTTTTTTTGTGTCATTTGGATTTTTTTGTCGTAATGAACCAGATGCTGCATTTCTTGGATTTGCAAATTTTTCTTTTAAATTTTCAAAATCACTATTTTGTATAAAAACTTCACCCCTAATATCAATTTCTTCTGGGAAATCTTTTAAATCAATTTTTTTTGGAATATCTTTAATTGTAGCAAGGTTAGCCGTTATATCTTCACCTTCTTTTCCATCACCTCTTGATAAACCAGTTTTAAACTCCCCATTTTTATACATTAATGATGCCGATATACCGTCTATCTTGGGTTCTGTACTATAAGATAAGTTGAATTTTCTGTTTTTAGATAAAAAATTTAATATTTTTTTTTCAAAATTGATTAGGTCTTCTTTTCCAAAAGCATTTGACAAAGATAACATTGGAACTCTATGAGCTATTTTTTTAAAATTTTTAGATGGTTTAAATCCTACTGTTTTTGATGGTGAGTTTTCCGAGTTTAAAAAAAAATATTTTATTTCTAAATTTAGAATACTTTTTTTTAAATCATCATATACCTTATCGGTTACTAGTGGATTGCTAACATCATAATAATTTTTGTTATATTTGATTATTAACTTTATCTTTTTTTTATATTCAGATTCTATTTTTTTTTTATTCATCTCAATTAAATAGAGATTTAAATTTTTCTAAAATCGAATTATTTTTATCTTTTTTTATAATATTTTTTTTTTATTTTCATGGTACATTTTATCAAAAATGCTATAAGTACTTTTGTACCATTCAGATGAATTATAATTATATCCTAATAAATTTGCATATTTTTTTGCTTCATCTTCCAAACCAATAATATAATAAATTTCTACAAGTCTATGAAGGGCTTCTTCAACATATATTGTCGTGTCATAATCGTCTGTAATTGTTCTAAATCTATTTATTGCTGAAATCCATTTTTTTTTATCAAAGTAATATCTGCCTATATACATTTCTTTTGCAGCCAAGATATCATCAATTAAATCTAATTTAAATTCAGCATCAATTGCATAATCAGTTTTTGGATACTTTTTTACTACATCTAAAAAGATGCTTTTTGCGTTAGAGATAGATTGAAGATCTTTTTTTTCATCTACAATCTGTTCATAATAACACAAACCCAAAAGGTATTCTGCATAATCAATATTGTAATGATTTGGATAAATTTTCAAAAACCTTTCAAGTTCTGCCACGGCATCACCATAATAATTTTGAATATAATATGAATATGCAGCCATTAAAGCTGCTTTTGGTGCGTAATCAGATTGTGGAAATAAAACTTCTGCTTCATTAAATTTTTTTGCAGCGTATAAGGCATCACCTTTCTCCAATTCTTTCAGGCCCTCTTTGTAAGCCTCTATCATTTGAAGTTCTAAATCTTTTTCTTTAATTATTGATTTTTCAATAACATTTTTTGAACAAGAAATATTTAATATAAAGATTGAAATAATTAAAATAAACCTAATTTTTAACATTAAAACTTATACTCTTATTTATAATATTTTTAAATATGTCTTTAAATTTAAGCTATGGATCTTAATAGATTTCGATTTATTAATGTATGGGGTAGATTTTTTTCTCTTATTTCAATAATTGAAAAATTGCTTTTTTCCTTAAAAACTTTTCTTAGTAATTGATTTGTTAAAAAATGACCACCTTGGGAGCACACTACGTCTCCAATTATCCTATAACCAGATGTATATAAATCTCCTATGCAATCAAGTATTTTATGATTTACAAACTCTTTGTTGTTTCTTAAACCTTCTTTGTTTAATATCTCTTTATCCTTAACTACGATTGCATTATCTAGGCTTCCACCTTTTGCTAGTCCATTCTTTTTTATAAATTCTATGTCCTCAAATAAACAAAAAGTTCTTGAATTATAGACATCTGTTAAATCATCCTCATAAATTTTAAATTTATTACTTTGATTACCAATAATTTCATTATCAAATTTTAATTCAAAATTTATATTTAAACTAAGTTTTGATGGTGCAATTGAAATTTGCCTTTTTCTGTCTAAAAATTCTATTTTTTTATTTATTTTAATAATCTTTATAGGTACGTCACTCACGTCAAAACCAGATAAAATTATTTTTTCGATAAATATTTTTGCAGAACCGTCTAAAATTGGAACTTCCTCGTTGTCAATCTCTATTAATGCATTATCAATACCTAGTCCAAATAATGCACCCATTAAATGTTCAATAGTTGAAACCTTAATGCCAAATTCATTTTCAATAGTTGTATTAAGTGAAGTGTTTGTAACATTCATGAAATTTGGATAAATTATATTATTTGAATTATGATCAATTCTTTTAAAAACTATTCCAAAGTTGGGTTCAGCAGGCTTGATGCAGACATTTACATTCAATCCACTGTGTAATGCAACACCACTAAACGAAACGTTATTCTTAATTGTTTTTTGAGTTAAATAAGACACCATTGTCTTTTAATTTGCTTTAGATAAATTTTAAAAACAACAAATGTTACTAGAAAAAACAATTTTAACTAAATAGTTGAAAAAATTTTTCAAAAAAACCCTTATTTTCAATATTTTTAGAAACCAATCTGACTTCATTTTTGTTAAAACCATTATTTAACTTATTTGCCATTACAAAAGGCTCTGTTTCATCTTCATTATAGAAACTTTTGATATATAGGCCTGACATAAACTGACTAATCTTTATTTGATAGTTCTCTAAGAATTTATCAAATGTAGTGGTAAAACTATTTGAAATAGAAATAAAATTTACCTCTAAATATACATAACCATTGTTGATTACCTCATTACTCAATGAAGAAAAGTTTTCATTTGTATTGTAATCATTAATGATCATGTGCATTATGATTTGATCTTGATAATTTTCTCTAAATATATCTTTAACCTCTGTTAAATAATTTTCTAAATTTTTTTGATTTAAAGATTTTTCGTAATTCTTCTTTTTTATTGTCATATTAACATTTAAAATTTTATCATTTTCTATTACTAAGATAATATTTTTTATAAAATTACTTACAATTTTTTCAATTTTATAGATATTTTCATCAAGAAATTTTAAAAGAATACTTGAGTCAATTTCTTCATTTATTTTAAGTTCTTTTTTATACAAACTTTTCAAATTTATTTTATCATAAACAAATATTTGATATTTGTTTTGAGAAATATAAAGAAAAGTTACAAAATCAATTTCTTCGATCATTTAAAATAATTTGATTATTGACTCTTGCATCAATTGTTTTTTTATCTTTAAATTCATTCATATGCAAAAATTCAAATACTAAATTTAATGCAAGATGAGTATTTTTTTTAGGTAATTTTATTATAGTATTATCATTTAATTCTAAATCCCATCTTTTAGATGTATAAAAATATAAATTTTTTATTTCTTTATAAGGAATCTTTGATTGATCAATAATCTTTTTAATATCAAAAAATTCACTAATGTTAGGATTTCCAAAAATAAATGGTAATTGGTTATTTGAAAAATCATTTTTACTAAGTTTTCCATTTGAACCTAAATAAAATATTTTACCATTTTTATTAATTTTTGCTAAAAAATTAGTTTTACTTATATTAATATTTATTGAAGATGGATATTTTTTAAAAATATAATATTTTTCTACTAAAGGATTAAATTCAATCTCATTTATAAGATTATTTCTATTGATTGAAAAAATATTATTCAATTTTAAATTTTTAATTTTTTTTAATAAAATTGATTTTTCCTTATCTTCTAATCCGATAATATTAATATTACCAACATCAGGAAATTTTAAATTATTGAAACTGATATTGTTAACTGACCCAACTACGATGAATAAAAAAATATATATTAAAATTTTTTTATTTTTTCGTTGTTGCATCTTTTAAAATCCACTCAATTAGTTTTATAAATGTTATTCCTTTATATTTTGCTATTTCTGGAACAAGCGATAATTTAGTCATTCCTGGTTGGGTGTTAATCTCTAAAAGATAAAACTTATTCTTAAAAAATTTAAAATCTGATCTTGTAACCCCTTTGCAGCCTATAACCTTATGTGCCTTAAGTGACATGTTCATAACCTCATTTAATTTATTTTTTGGGAGGTCTACTGGAATAATATGTTCTGTTTTTGCATTTGTGTTGTATTTGGCCTCGTAATCATAAAATTTTCTTCTTGGTTTAAGTTCTATTGCTCCTAATTTTTTATGCCCCATGATTGCGACTTGAATTTCTCTTCCACCAATAAACTCTTCTATCATGATCTCTTTATAAATTTTCATTGAACTTAAAATTTTTAAAATATTTTTTTTTGTACAAATATAAACATTTACACTTGAACCTTCATTAATTGGTTTTATTACAACTGGAAATTTTAACTTCTTTTCAATATTTTTTATTAAATCAAAATTATTTTCTTCATAAGAATATTTAATATATTTTGGAGTATTGATTTTATTTTTAATAAAAATTTTTTTTGATATTGCTTTATCCATTGCCAATGAAGAAGCAACTACTCCTGAATGGGTGTATGGTATTTTAAATCTTTCTAAAATAGTTTGTATGTAACCATCCTCACCAAACTGTCCATGTAGTGCATTAAATATAACGTTTGGTTTAAATTGAATAATATTTTTTGTTAAATTAGCATCTGGTTCAGAAATTTTTACATTATAACCATTTTTTTTAAGCTCATTTGCAACTTGTAAACCTGTATCAAGACTAATTAATCTTTCTTTTGAGATTCCACCAGCAAGTATTAGTATATTTTTTCTCAATTTATTCTAAAATTTTTATTTCTGTTTGCAACTTTACACCAGTTTTTTTCAAAACACTTTCAGATACAAATTCTATTAATTTTTTCATATCATCAAACTTAGCATTACCTTTGTTTACAAAAAAATTACAATGTTTTTCTGAAATACAGGCATCTCCAAATGATTTTTCTAAGCTGACTGACTCTTTTATTAGTTGCCAAACTTTTTTATCTGATTGATCTAATGGATTTTTAAAAGTACTTCCACTAGTTTTGATTTTTGTAGGTTGTGCCTTTTCTTTTTTTTCTTTTAATTTTATCATCATATTTTTAATTAAATTTGAGTTTTTTTTAAAACCCTTAAAAGATGCACTTAGATAAATTAAATCATTAGGTAATCCACTATCTCTATACCTAAAATTAATTTCTTTTGTTGGGATCGTAATAACCTGCCCTAATTTATTGATAGCTTGTACTGAAATTAGGATATCTTTAAATTCTCTATCAAAGCAACCTGCGTTCATTTTTATTCCTCCCCCTACTGTACCAGGTATACAGGATAAAAATTCAAATCCACCCAAGCTATTATCCATTGCAAATTCTGAGAGCGATTTATCACTAACAGCACTTCCAGCAATAATTATATTTTTTGATAAAAGAGAAATATTATTAAAATTATTTGACAGCTTAATTACAACACCATCATAAGTTTTATCAGTAATTAAGGTATTCGATCCACCTCCTAGAATGAATAATTTTTCTTTATTTCCAATTATTTTTAAAAATCTTATTAATTCTTTTAAATTTTTTGCTTTAAAATAAATTTTAGTATTGCCACCTATATTAAACCAATTTTTTTTTTTTAAATTATAATCAAATTTTATATTTTCTTTAAATTCTAACAATAGATCCTCTTGGTTCATGCTCATTATAAATATCGAGGCATTTCTCTCATCCATGATGAGATGGTTCCCGCACCCATTCCAATAACTATTTTTTTTCCATAAATATTATTTTTTATGTATCTTGCTAATTGAAATCTATCGTCTGCTATAATTAGTTTTACTTTAGAGTTTTTGATTATTTCTCCAGCAAAATTTGCATACTTAAAACCTAATGTTATTTTTTCACCTGCTGTATAAATTGGAAGTAAAATAACTTTATCTGCATTTTTAAATGCATATGTGAATTCTTTTTTTAAGTCTTTTAATCTTGATATTCTGTGTGGTTGGAAAATACACACTTTTTCATAACCTTTATAAACATTATTTACTCCATCTAATACAACTTTAATTTCCGTAGGATGATGAGCATAGTCATCAAAAAAGTCGACTTTATTGTATGTAAAAATCTTGTTAAATCTTCTTTGAACGCCCTTAAAATTTTTTAATCCTTTTTTAATACTTGAAACTGTTAATCCAACTGTAATAGCCAAAGCTGATGCGGCAACTGAATTTCTAATGTTGTGTATTCCCAATAGTGGTATCTTAATTTTTTTAATCAATCTATTTTTTTTATTTGGCAAAATTATCTTTAGATCAAACTCAGAATAATCTTTTGATTGTTTTATATTCTTAATACAAAAATTTGACTTTGTATCAATTCCATAAGTATAAAAATTTTTATTACTTAGTTTCCTAATTAAATTTTTATTATTCTTATCATCTATACAAATAAAAGATTTTCCAAAGGATGGAACTTTATTCACAAACTTAATAAAATATTTATTTAGCTCGTCCATAGAGCTATAAAAATCCATATGCTCTCTATCTATATTAGTTATTATTGAGTATGTAGGTGGAATATAGATAAAACTACCATCTGACTCATCGGCTTCTAGGATTGACCAATCACTTTTGCCTAGTTTAGCAGAATTATTGATAGAATTAATGACACCTCCATTAATAATAGTTGGATCTATTTTGGTTTCCTGAAAAATTGATGCTATTAGTGATGTTGTGGTTGTTTTTCCATGAGAGCCTACAACTACAATATTTTTTGTTAAAGAAACAATATTTGCTAACATTTCTCCTCTTTTATAAATTGGTAATTGTTTTTTTTTTGCTTCTACGAATTCTGGATTATTTTTTTTTATTGCAGAAGAAACCACAATAATGGTGGCTTTATTTATATTCTGTTTTTTATGTCCAATTGTAATCTTTACTTTTTCTTTTTTTAATCTTTCAATATTCTTATTGCTAGCGATGTCACTGCCCTGAACTCTGAACCCTTTGCCCTTCATTATAAGTGATAATCCACTCATACCTATTCCACCAATACCTATAAAGTGAATAACTTCAGATTTTGCTAATTTAATTTTCATTAATAATATTTAATAAATTTTGATTAACCTTATTCCATGTGTTTTGATAATTTAATTTTTCTAAATTATTTTTTTTTACAAGCATTTCATCTTTATTATTTAATATGTTTAGTAATAAGTCTTCAAATTTTTTTTTATCAAAATTAGTTTGATCAACAACCCAACAACAACCATTATTTTTATAATAATTTGCATTTTCTAGTTGATGATTATCCTTAGAACTTGGCAATGGAATGGCAATAAAAGGTTTATTGAGAAAAGAAATTTCAGCCAAACTAGAGGCTCCCGCTCTTGTTATGCATAAATCTGCTTGATCTATTAGTAAATTAAGATTTTGATCAAAATTAAAAACAATATTATCAATTAAATTCTTTGAATATAAATTTCTAAGGTGGTCTACATTTTTTTGATTTGTTTGGTGAATTACTTTTAAAGTCTTTATCTTCGAAATTTTAATAATTGATTCATGTAAAATTTTGTCAAATATTTGTGCTCCTTGACTGCCACCAATTATTATTACAGTAAATTGCTCATTTTTATGTTCTTTTAATTTTTTATAATAATACTTCTCTCTTATGAGTGGACTAATAGTCTTTAATTTATTTTCGAACACTTTTGGGAAACCAATAATATTTTCTGAATAACATATAATTTTTTTACAAAATTTTAGAAAAAATTTATTAGCTCTCCCAATAACCATATTTGGTTCTAGTAAATAAATTTTAATATTGAAAATTCTTGCAGCTATACACAAAGGTAAGGACATATATCCACCTGTAGAAATAAGAATTTGAATTTTTTCTTTTTTAAAAAATAACAAAGATCTTAAAGTTAAAAAAATTATTTTTAAAATTGATAAAGGTAATAAAATTAAATTATTTAACTTAGGTGTATCAACGATCTGAATATTATATAATTCATTATCTAAATATTTAAGGCCTCTGATATCACTTGAAATTAAGATATCGTAATCATTTTTTAAATGATCATGTATTGTAATTGCAGGAATGACATGTCCCCCTGTCCCTCCTGTGGAGATTAAAATTTTATCTTTCATTTTAATTATCTATTTTTCTTTTAGTTAAATTTAAAATTATTCCTGATAATATTGAAATACTCACTATTGAAGAACCTCCATAACTCAAAAACGGTAACGTCATACCGGTAGTTGGAAACAGTCTAATATTAACACCTATGTGAATGGTTGCTTGCATTAGGATTAAGCTCACACAACCAATTAAAACAAGTTTAATCTTGTCATTTTTTTCGTAACTTATTTTTTTAAAGACCATGTAAGTAAATATTAAAAATAATAATAATATTAATATTATGGCAACAACGCCAAACTCCTCTGAAATTACAGATATAATATAATCCGTATGTGCTTCAGGTACTCGATTTTTTAGTGTTCCCTCACCAATTCCTTTTCCAAAATAACCACCACTTGTAATGGACTCTATTGCCTTATCAGATTGAAAATTATGACTCCCAGTATCTCTATTAAAAAAAGATAAAATCCTGCTTTGAATATAATCAAACTTAGGCACGTACATAATTAGATAAGTTAATAAAATAAAACCAAATATAGAAAGACCAAAAAGAAAAAAAATATTGATTCCAGAGGTAAATATTAAAACTGCCCATGCGAAAACTACAAGAAGAGTTTGGCCAATATCTGGCTGCATTATTAGAAGTAAAGAGATTATTGAAACTAAGACAATTGATAATAAATATTTTAAATAAAGATTTGAATTTCTAGCACTACTTAAAATAGTTGAAATCATGATAATTAAAAAAGGTTTTAATAATTCAATTGGTTGAAATCTTGGTAGAAAAAATAAATCTATCCATCTTTTTGATCCCTTTACTTCAACACCAATAATTGGAACTAAAAATAAAGAAAGTAAAGTAATAAAAAAAATAAAATATGAGTAATAAAATAATTGATCAGTTTTTAATGAAGAAAAAATAAAAATTATAAATATTCCTATAAAAATATAGATCAAATGCTTAAAAAAAAAGAAATAGCTATTTGTATCTAGTTTATCTGCAGCAATTAATGAAGTTGAAACTAATGAAAAAAAAAGCCCAATTATAAAAAAAAAACTAATGAGTAAAAAAATTGATTTATCTATATTTTTCCACCATTGGTAATAAAATTTATATAGAAAAATATTATTTTGCATTAAGAAATTTTCTAACTAATTGATTAAAATATTTACCTCTATCTTCAAAATTTTTAAAACTATCAAATGATGCTCCAGCTGGACTGAAGAATATAATATTTTTTTTTGTTTTTTTATCTTTCAAATCAAAAAATATTTCATTTAATATATCTTTTAAATATTTTAGATGCTTAATTGGCATCTTATTTTTAATATTTATTTTAAATTCTTCATAATTGTTACCAAAAATAAATGTTTTATAATTCTTACAATCTTTTCTTGAAAGATTTAATTGATCCCCCTTTTTGGGAATACCGCCTAAAATCCAATAAACATTTCTTAAATTTTTTAACAGATTTTCTGATGAAGCAAAACTTGTTGACTTAGAGTCATTAATTATTATCAAATTTTTATCCTCATAGATAATTTGTTGTCGATATTTTAATCCTTTAAATCTATTTAAAGTTTTGATTAATATTTTACTATTTAAATTTAATATTTCTGAAATTTTTAAAACAAATGATAAATTTTCTAAGTTTCCTGCTGATAAAAAGTACTTATTCTCTAATTGTTTAATTAATTTATTTGTTTTTTTTAAATCAACTCTAATAATTTTTGGATTATATTTTTTACTTTTTAATTTTTTATTTATTAGTAAATCATTTTTTTTTATAAATGCTATGGACTCCCTAGACTGAGAATTTAATAGCTTAAATTTGGCATTAATATAATTTTTTAAATTTCTATGTCTTTCAATATGATCGGGGCTAATATTAAGTATTACTGAGTATTTTGAGGTAAATAATCTACTATAATCTAATTGATAAGATGAAGCTTCAATCACAAAAACAGTATTTTTAGTAATTTTTTTTTCAGATAATGCTGGATTTCCAATATTTCCAACCAATCTGCAGTCATAGTTTTGATCCAATAAAACTTCATGCAATATTTTGGCTGTAGTTGATTTTCCATTAGTTCCCGTAATAGTAATGCTTTTATTTTTGTAAAATGAGTAGAATACGTCCAAATCTGTATAGATTTTAGATATATTTTTTTTAAGAAATTTAGACAATTTACAATTTAAAATATCAATTCCAGGACTAATAATAATTCTATCAAACTTAATCTTAGATAATGCTTGAACATTTCTAAGCCTTTGATTTGATTGATTTCTAAATTTTTTTTTTAAATCATCATCAAATAAATATACATTAGCTTTCTTATTTAAAAATTTATATGAAGAAAGACCACTTTTTCCTAAACCATAAATTAATATTTTTTTTTCTAAAAAAATATTTTTATTTTTTATCATTATCTTAATTTTAAAGTAGCCAGACCTATCATTGCTAATATAATTGAAATGATCCAAAATCTAATTACAACTGTTGACTCTGGCCATCCTTTTTTTTCAAAATGATGATGTATTGGTGCCATTCTAAAAATTCTTTTTCCTGTTAATTTAAAAGAAATCACTTGCACCATCACAGAAACAGCTTCAAGAACAAATAACCCACCTGTAATTGCTAATACTATTTCATGTTTTGTGATTATTCCCACAGCTCCTAAAGATCCACCAAGAGCTAAAGAACCTGTATCACCCATAAAAATTTTAGCTGGCGGTGCATTAAACCATAAAAATCCTAAGCATGATCCTATTATTGCTCCACAGAAAATTGAAACCTCACCAGTCCCTTCAATATAAGGAATTTGTAAATAGTCAGAAAAAACAATATTTCCAGTGACATAACTTATAAAAGCAAAACAGCCTGCAACTAAAATTACAGGGACTGTAGCCAATCCATCGAGTCCATCTGTTAAATTAACTGCATTTGACGATCCTACAATTACAAACACAGAAAAAGGAATAAAAAACCATCCAAGATTAATTATTAAATTTTTAAAAAATGGAAAGTATAAATTGGTAATTTCTTGATAATCAACGAAATAAATAAATAAACTAATTCCCACTATTGCTAAAAAAACTTGAGATAATATTTTCAATTTAGATGAAATTCCTGACGAATTATTATGTTTTATTTTTTTATAATCATCAAAGGCTCCAAGTAAGCCAAATGAAATAGCTATATAAATACAAAATAAAACACTTAAATTGGATAAATCTCCCCAAAATAAAACAGAAATCAGTAATCCAAATAAGATAATTACTCCCCCCATTGTTGGTGTACCGATTTTTTTTACAATATGATCTTGTGGACCATCCTCTCGTATAGGATTTACAATTTTTCTATTTGAAAAAAAACTTATAAAAGGTCCACCAATTAATAAAACTATAATCAGTGAGGTGAATAAGGATAATCCAGTTCTAAAAGTGATGTATTTAAAAACATTTAAAAACCCAAAAGTATCAACGAAATTAAGTAGAAATTGATAAAACATTTATTTTGAACCTTTTATATTACTGACAATCTTATTGAATCCTGTCGCATTTGAGGCCTTAACCATAAGATAATCATTATTATTTAAATCATTTTTAATCAAATCAATAATTTGTGAGTTGCTGTTTAATACCCTACCTTTTTTCTTTTTTGAAATAGAATTATAGGTAAATAAAACTTTACTTCCTTTTACAAAGATTTTGTCTATTTTTGTATTATTGATTATTTTTCCAATAGATTGATGAAGCTTTTTTGAGTGTTTTCCAAGTTCTAACATATCCCCTAATAGTAAATACTTTTTCTTTTTATTAGTTTTCATTTTATCAAAATTTAAAATTGCAGATTTTAGAGACAATGGATTTGAATTATAACTTTCATCTATCAAATTTATATTCTTATTATTAATTTTAATCTTAGAGATATCTCCTCTCCCATTTGGTATTTTAAAGCCCAAAAAAATATTTTTATTTAATTTAGATACATCTAAAAAAATACTCATAACAGATAATGCAGCCAGAATATTTAAAATGTTATTTTGAAAATCATTGGAAATAAAAAAATGAGTTTTTAAATTATCTATTCTTATAGTTGCTTTGAACTTATTAGAAATTTTTTTAATACTTATCAGCTTTATATTTGAATTTTGATTATCAATACTAAATGATAAAATTTTAAGGTTTCTTTTATTGGCTATCTTTTTATGTAAAACAAAAAAACTGTCATCAGCATTTAGAACAATGAACCCATTACCTTTTGTATTATTAATTATTTCTGATTTAGCTAAAGCAATTTGTTTTAGACTCTTAAAATTCTTAGCATGAGCATAATTAATATTGGTGATAACACTCACATCTGGATGAACTATTTTAGAAAGATAATTAACTTCACCTTTTTTGTCCATTCCAATTTCTAAAACTCCATAATCATTTTTTTGATCTAAGTTAAAAAGACTTAAAGGAACTCCATATTTATTATTGTAAGATTTAGGTGAAAACCCTACTTTAGATATCTGCTTTAATGAGTTGCCTAGTAATTCTTTTAGTGTGGTCTTTCCACAACTACCAGTTATAGCAATAATTTTTGTTTTTATATTTTCTCTATATAATTTAGAGCTTTTTGTTAAAAATTTAAGCGTGTCTTTAACTTTAATTTGACCAGAAATATTTACTTTTTTTTCAATTTTATTAACTACTGCAATTGATGCTTTTTTTTGGAAAGCTTCACAAATAAATTTATTGCCATCATTTTTTTTTCCCTTAATTGCAAAAAAAATATCATCTTTTTTTATCTCTCTAGAATTAATTCTGGCCTTCTCCAAAGTAATTTTGTTAGATAATTTTTTTACTCCATTAAGTTCATTAAGAATATTAATCTTCAAATTATTTGATAAAGCTAAATTTTTAATTTTTATAGCATTAAGAATAATTTTTTTATCCGAGAAGAAAATTTTTTTCACACCAATTTCTTGAACTGTTTCGTGACCTTTTCCAGCTACCAGTAAAATTTCCCCAGTATTTAAGTGTTTTATTGCCTCAGATATTGCCTTTGCTCTATTTGGAAATTCTAATACTTTTTGTTTTTTAATTCCTTTTTTAATATCTTTTCTTATTTTAATAGGCTGTTCTAATCTGGGATTATCATCAGTAAGATATATTTTATCTGAAAAAAGATCAGCAATTTTACCCATTTTAGCTCTTTTATTTTGATCTCTATCACCCCCACAACCAAACACTAAAATAATTTTTCGACTTGGAAATTGTTCTTTTATATTTTTAAGACAAGTTTTTAATGCGTCTGGTGTATGTGCGTAGTCTAAAATTACTTTTGAGTTATTTTTAATTATACCAACTCGATCAAATCTTCCTTCTACAGATTTTATTTTTGGTATTACATTAAATATGTCTTTAATATTGATATTACTTTTCATTGCAGAAATAACTGCCATTAATATATTTTTTAATTGAACTTTTCCTATCAAATTAAGTTTAATTTTGTGTATTGAATTGTTAAATTTTATTTCTAACAATTGAGTTTCGTCTTCATACTGATGAGATAAAAATTGAAAATTATTTTTTTTATCTAATAACGAAAAAAGGTGTAAATCTTTTTTAGATGCTATATTTTTTATTTTTTTAAATTCAGGTATTTTTTCATCAGTTATTATATTTCCATCTTTTTTTATTAATTTTTCAAATAAATAAAGTTTAGCTTTTAAATAATTTTTTCTATTTTTATGATAATCTAAATGATCTTGAGATAGATTTGTAAATATTCCAGTATTAAAAGATAAACCATCCAATCTATTTTGACATAACCCATGGCTGGACGCTTCCATAATCACATTATTAATATTTTGTTTTTTTAAGTTATTTAAAATTTTACTTAATTGAATTGGGTCTATTGTGGTATTTGATAAATCTTTTTTAAATTTTTTTGATTTAATTCCCAATGTCCCAATTGAAGCAACTTTTTTGTTATTTAAATCTAATATTTGATAATAAAAATCTGCAATAGATGATTTTCCATTTGTACCTGTAACTGCAATGATATTATTTGGGATTTTATTATAAATTTTAAATGATATTTCAGCCAATAACTTTCTAATATTATTTGATTGAATAAATAAAATACCGTTTTTCAGGCCATTTATTTTTTTTTCGGTTATTATTATTTTTGAACCATTTGAAATTGCCGAAGATATAAAGTTATTACCATCTGTCTTATTTCCTTTAATTGCAAAAAAAATATTATTTTTTTTTATCTGATTGCTGTTAAATGAAATTCCTGAAAAATAAATTTGTTTATAATTTTTTTGAATATTTTTGAAGTAATCACCTAGAAGCATAATTATTTAATTTCTAGATATTTTGTGGCTAAAATGGGCCCAATTTTATCCATTATTTTTCCAGCTATCTCTACCGAAGTCCACCCCGCTGTATTATACAAGGTTCCCTTCCAGCCACCTTTTTGATGTCTATATTTATAATAATAATCTTTTGCTTTTTGTGGTGTATCCAACATAACAATAAATACATATTGTGGATCTGATGTTGGAAATATTGAGGCGAACGTATTTATCTTTGCTTCAGAATAAGAACCTTCCTTTGGTTGGTCTGCAGTTCCTGTTTTGCCACCAATTTCATAATTTGCTACATTCGCAAATTTTGCAGTACCTTCATCTGTATTAACAATTTTTCTTAAAGCTGTAACAACTTTGTCAGAAACCCCTTTATTAATTAGTCTATTCTTTTTTTTTTTTCAGAATTTTTATCAATTAAAGTTGGTTTAATGTCATAACCTCCATTCGATATTACCGCATAACCTTTTGCCAACTGAAGAATCGTGGTTGCAACACCATGACCAAATGAGACTGTAGCTAATTTACATTTACCAAAATTATATTCTTTTTGTGGAGCTACCTCATCGATATCAAAATCTATTGAACTTAGTACACCTACTTTTTTTAAAAAAGACTTATGTTTTTCTGGTCCAATTAATTGAGCTATTCTTACTGAGCCAATGTTTCCTGATCTAACTAAGATCTGTTCTGCCGTTAAATTTGAGGGAATTTTATTGTCATATTCTCCAATTCTATGTTTGTCACAACGAATGGATTTTGGTAAATCTAAAAATTCAGTTTCAGGTTTTATCAAATCTTCATTTAAAGCACTTGCAAATGTGAATGGTTTGAAAACTGAACCAAGCTCATAAGTTCCTTTAGTTACCCTATTAATATAATTAACATCAGTTATGTTTTGTCTTTCATTTGGATTAAAATCAGGCAACGAAATAAGCGAAAGTATATTTCCACTTTTGACATTCATTAGTATAGCGGCACTACCTTTACTTTTAAAAATTTCTTGATATTTAATTAACTCATTTCGTATTAAAAATTGTATATCTTTATCAACTGTAAGCTTCATGGGTTTTTTTGAATTTCTTAAAATTTGATCAAAAGATTTTTCAAGGCCAGCAATTCCATTATTATCATCATCTATTTGACCAATAATATGACTAAAAAGATTTTTTTGAGGATAAATTCTTAAAACCTTTTCCTCTGGTTTTATAGAATTATCACCAAGTTTCATTAATTTTTCATAATTTTCCTCTGAAACTTTTTTTTCTAGCCAGAAAAATTTTTTTGTATCAAGTTGCTTTTTAACTTTATTAAAATCTTTATTAGGGAAAATAATATTTAAGTTTAACAGAAGTTTTTTCTTATCTATTACATCTGATGTCTTTATACCTATATCAATAGATTTTATTGTTTTGGCTAAATAATTGCCATCTATATCAATTATATCTGCTCTATAGAGTTTATTGTTAAATGTAGGCAAAACATTGGTTATCTCTGTATTAGATTTACGTGATCCAAGATGAATTAGATGAATAATGTAAATAAGATAAATAATAAAAAAGACAAAAAAGATAAAAGCTACTCTATTAAATTCTATATTTAAATTAGTATCATTTTTTTTATAATCAAAATTATTTTTATAATCTTCAATAATAATTTTTGATCTTAATTTTTTCATTAATCTTTAATTATTTTTAAATTTTCAATCTTTTTGTTTTTGTTCATGATTTTAAAAACTTTTATATTTTCAATTTTTTTTTGGACTAAATCATTCTCAAAATATAGTGATTGAAATTGTAATAACCTGTCTGAGGAACTTAGATAGTCAAATTCAAGTTTGATCTTCTCAAGTTCTGAACTTAAAACTCTGGTATTTTCTTGTACTGTAAAAATTTTATCTTCATTTTTTTTTGCAGAATTTTTAATAATAGCGGTAGATAAAATTAATGAAAAAATAACCAATACTAAAGTGATTTTTTTCACAGCTTATTCCCAAAATTTTCTATCTCTATCAAATTCCTAAATTGATCTAAAATATCAGTTTCAAAATCGTAAAAATCAGTTTTTTTAATCGCATATCTCAATTTTGCTGATCTTGATGGTAAGTTTTCAACAATCTCCTCATCAGAGGGTGTAATTGCTTTTTTTTCATTCAATTTAAGTAATGGCTCAGGTTGTTCTGTGATGGGAGTGTATCTAGATATACTTTTTTTTTCAGAAAGACTTTTTAAAAAATATTTAACAATTTTATCTTCTAGTGAATGAAATGTTACTACAGCAAGCACTCCATCTTTTTTTAGAACCTTTGTTGCATTAATTAATCCAAAGATTAATTCACTTATTTCTCTATTAACTAAAATTCTTAAAGCTTGAAAAACTTTGGTAGCAACATGAACTTTAAAGTTTTTTTTTCTTTTTGTTTTATCTATGATCTCAACAAGTGTTTCGGTGTCAATCTTTTTCTTAGATCTCTCCTTAATAATATTTCTAGCTATAAATTTACTTTCTTTTTCTTCTCCAAAAAATTTGAATATTTTGTCTAGCTCTTTTTCATCAAGTTTATTAATAACATCTTCAGCTGAATAATTATTTAAACCCATTTGCATATTCAAATTTCCTTTAGATTGAAAAGATAATCCTTTCTTAGGATCCTTTATTTGAACATAAGAATAACCAAGATCAAATATTACTCCTCTAACATTCTCGTTTTTGAGTTTTAGATTATTTAGCTGACTAAATTTTATATTTTTGAATAAAAACCTATCTTCAAATTTATTTTTAAACTGATTAGCTTTTACTTCACTTTCAATATCACGATCTAAAGCTATTACTTTAGTATTTTCAAACTCTAATATTTTATTTGAATAACCACCTTGACCAAAAGTACAGTCAATAAAGGTGCCACCATATTGAGGGGAAATAATGCTAACAATTTCTTTTAGCAGTACCGGATAATGCTTTTGTGCTTCTGGTACTATGGTGGCGTCCATTTATTTCTATGAAGACCATTAATTTTTTTGTCTTCTTAAGAATGCTGGTATCTCAAGATCATCTTCTTCTTCATTGCTTGAAGATAATAAATCATCAGAACTTGAATTTTCAGTTTCTGAACTAAATAAATCTGGTGCTTCTGAATCAACACCAAATTCTTTTAAATCATTAGAAGCATCTTCTTCTATGTTCTCTTCAACTGTTTGTTCTTGAGAAGTTTCCAATGCTTCTTGAGTAAATGACTTTTCCATTTCATTTACAGGGCTATCTTCAACAATACTTTCAGCTTCAAGGTTGTTATTATGTAATACCTCTTCATTTGTAGCATTTGAATTTAGATGTTCTTGATTATGTTCTTGAACAATTTCATTTTCAATTTTGAGTGCATTAGCTCCATGTGAAACAGGATTAGAAATAGAATTTGAAAAGTTAAAGGATGCAGATGATCCAATATTAGAAAAATCTGAATACCCTGGATTTCTATTTTGAATACGATGCACCATATTTATTACAGATTTAGTTTCTGGTTGTTGGCCATCTAATGATGTTGCAACAATAGAAACTCTCATTTTTCCATCTAGTTCAGCATCAGTAATTGCTCCAATAATTAATTCTGCCTCTGGATCAACTTCAGCTCTAACTTTGTTAACTGCTTCATCGACTTCAAAAAGTTTAAGGTCCTTACCACCAGTGATATTAACTAATAATCCTTTGGCACCCTTAAGAGTATAGTCATCAATTAATGGATTGCTTACGGCCATCTCAGCTGCTTTAAGAGCTCTGCCCTCTCCTTCTGCTTCACCAGTTCCCATCATTGCTTTACCCATTGAAGCCATAACAGTTTCTACATCAGCAAAATCAAGATTTATTAAACCTGGTCTTACCATTAAATCAGTTATGCTTTGCACACCGTGCATTAAAACATTATTTGAAAGATTGAAAGAATCTTCAAATGTTGTTTGCTCATTAGCAATTTTAAACAAATTTTGATTTGGAATTACTATTATTGTATCAACATGTTTTCTTAACTCTTCCAAACCTTGTTGTGCTCTTCTCATTCTTGAGGGGCCTTCATATAAAAATGGAAGAGTCACAACACCTACAGTTAAAATATTTAATTCTTTTGCAGCTCTAGCAATTACATGAGCAGCACCAGTGCCTGTTCCACCACCCATACCAGCAGCAATAAAAACCATATTTGCACCTTGTAAAGTATTTACAATTTCGTTTAACGACTCGTCAGCTGCTGCTTGACCAATATCAAGTTTCGCTCCAGCACCTAAACCTTTGGTCAAATTTAAACCAATTTGAATTCTTGTTTTACATTTGCTTAACTTTAAATCTTGTGCATCAGTATTGACTGCAATAAATTCTACACCCTGTAGATTATTTTCAATCATTTCATTAATTGCATTTCCACCTGCTCCACCAACTCCCATTACTAAAAGTCGTGGTTGTAATTCTTTTATTTCTGGTGCTTTAAAGTTAATTGTCATCAGTTATTTCCCCTCGTTGTTGTTAAAATGTTTTTCCCATTTAAGGCTTGCTCGATTTAAATTTGCTTTTTTTTTTGCAGTTGCCTTAAATTTTTCAAATGCTGTTGGTTCCCAAATTTGAAATGTTTGACCCTGACCAACAAACAGCATGCTATTTTTAATCTTTGCATGCTTCAATAATTTTGATGAAATTAATATTCTTCCTTCTCCATCGAATTGTAAATTTGTACTTTCTGCTAAAATTGACGTTGCAAAAAAATCTCTTTTTTCCTCAAATGGATTTAAAGAGTCTATAGCAGAGGAAATTTTTTCTATTCTATCTTGAGAACAAGCTTCAATAGAGGCATTATTAAAAGAAGGATAACAAATAACTCCATTGTATCCTAAATTTGAAAGATGAGACCTGAAATTAGCAGGCACAGAAACTCTCCCTTTTTTGTCTAGTTTGTTCTCGTAAATTGATAAAAACATATAATTTATAATTTTTAAATTCCATAATTGGGAATATATGGGAATATATGGGTTATTTAATTTAGTGTCAAATATTGAATCTTGCAAATTTTTGACGACTGTTAACAACTTTTTAATATCGAATGTAATAATTTATTCAAATTGTTTTGATTAAAAGCCATGTACCTTAAGTAGAAAAAATAGAACATTATTGACTCATTAGTGAATCAAAACGTGAACATTTATTTAAAGTGTAATGTTAAACTGTGGATAATTTTGCCAGATAAACTATAAGCCGGGTTCTGTCATTTAAATCTATCATTTGTCTAGACTTAAGATCACTCTTAAGCTCAAGCAACTAACCCTGATGACTAGCCAAGGATGGCTTTTAGTCTTTCGACAATGTCATCTCTACTTAGTCTTGCTCCCAGTGGGGTTTTCCAGCGTTCATTGTTACCAATAGAACCGGTGTGCTCTTACCACACCTTTTCACCCTTGCCATGTTATGGCGGTTTATTTTCTGTGGCACTATCCCTAGGGTTACCCCCGCCAGGCGTTATCTGGCACTGTATCCTCGTGGAGCCCGGACTTTCCTCTTTAATAAATTAAAGCGATAAATTATTTATCTGGCTTAAACAACTTATTACTAAACTATAAAACTGCAAGAAATTTTAATACAATTTTTTTGCCAAATTTTGACTTATAAGTAAACATTCTTGATCAATTTTACCATTAATCAGCTCTTGTCTAAATCTTCTCTGAAATGCGCTAACTATAAAAATAAAAAATTTATCTTCTTTTATTTTGTTTGAGCTTTTTATTGAATATCCAATTTTTGATAAATTTTGATAAAATTTTTTTTTATCTACTTGGCTTATTTTTTTTCTTCTATTTTTGATGAGAGTTTTCTGTGATAATGAATGCCACTTACCAATTCCAAATTCAGACAAATATTTCCATGGGAATTTTTCACCAGGATCTTTTTTTCTAATTGGGGCAATATCAGAATGACCTAAAATATTTTTTGGATTAATTTTGTATTTTTTAATTAAAAATTTACTTAACTTTCTAATAGATTGAATCTGTTTTTTGGAGAATTTTTTATAACTAGAGTTATGACCTGGGTTGCTTATTTCAATTCCGATTGAATTCTTGTTTAAAGATTTAAAATTTATCCAAGATGATACTCCAGCATGCCATGCTTCATACAAGTCTGGTACCATAATAACTATTTCTCCATTATTTTTAATCAAATAATGGCTGCTCACTTTAGATCTTATATTTGTAAGTCTTTCTATTGCCTCAGATTCTTTTTTCATTCCTGTATAATGAAAAATAATAAATTTGATTTGATTTAGTTTTCTTTTTTTTACTTCAAAGTTTGGTGAATAATTCAGAGTTGTATCCATACTCAATTTAGGTACAAATTTAGACTATTTATAAACACTTTGTAGACATTTTTTAAAATTAAATTTTATTTAACAAATAATAATTATATATTATATTTTAGAATGTTTAAAAAATTAATAGTAACTCTAGTCTCCATTTTTTTACTAGCATTTAATGCAAATGCTGGGTCTGATGGTGAATTGGTATTAAAGAAAAAACAACCAAAAGAAATAAAAGATTGTTTTGAAAAGTTAAATAGGACAACTTTTGCATTTAACCAGGGTTTAGACAAGGCAATTATTAAACCAATTGCAAAAGGTTATAGAAAATTGCCAAATGGAATTCAAAAAGGTACCAAAAATGCAGTTACAAACTTATCTAGCCTAGTAACAATCCCCAACAATATTTTGCAGGGAGATATTAAAACTGCAATAATAAACACCGGAAGATTAGTTGTAAACACAACGGTTGGGCTTCTTGGCACTATTGATGTTGCCAATAAAATGGGTTTTCCAAAATACGAAAAAGAAGATTATGGTCAAACTTTAGGTGCTTGGGGAGTAGGTCCAGGTTGTTATGTAGTTTTACCAGTTCTTGGGCCATCTACAATTAGAGATACTGCTGGCTCATTTGCAAATGTGTTGGGTGGAGACCCTTGGTACAACGCATCAATTCATGGTAATAATGAGTTTTTAAGTGAAAGTACTTATATTGCATCAAGAGCTTTGGGTGGTATTAATTTTAGGTCAGATAATCTTGAGTCATTAGATAACCTTGAGTCAAATTCGATAGACTTTTATGCTTCCTTAAGAAGTTTGTATTTACAAGACAGAGAAAATAAGATTAAAAATAATCAAAGGGGAAAAGTAGAAGTAATATATAAAGATGAAGAAGACTGGGAAGAAATAGACAGCAAATAATCATATACAAAAAAGAATTAATATGAAAAAATTAACTACAATCATATTTTTATTAAATCTAAGCTTAAGTCATGCTTATTCTATTCAGCCTGATGTATTTGTTCAGTCTACGGTCAACAGAGCATCAGAAATTCTATCAAAAAATATTTCAAAACAAGAAAAAATAAATCAGCTTAAACTTGTAGCTAAAGAAACAGTAGATATAAAAGGAATAGGTTTTTATTCTTTAGGCTCAACCAGAAAAGTTTTAAACGATAATCAAAAAAAAGAATATTTTGACTTATTTGAAGATTATTTTTTAAAAAGTTTTTCCAGCAGATTATCTGAATATTCTAATCCAAAAATTGAGGTTCAGAATAAAGAGATTATAAATAAAAATTATACAATTGTTAATAGCATATTAGTTAGCACTTCTGAAAGACCTGAGGTAAAAATTGACTGGAGAATTTATACAAAGAATCCTGACAATCCTTTGATCAGAGATTTAATTATAGAAGGCCTTAGTTTAGCTAGGACGCAAAAAGAGGAATTTGCATCAATTTTAAATTCAAATGATGGTGACATAAATGTTTTATTTAAAAATCTAGAAAAATTTGCAGAAAACTAATTTTGGTGGGCCCGCCAGGACTCGAACCTGGGACCAATACATTATGAGTGTACTGCTCTAACCAACTGAGCTACAGGCCCTTAAATTTATTCAAGGTTTACTTCACTTTGGCATATCTTGCAAGTTAGTTAATATAAACAATTCACCATTAACAAAAATAAAAAAGAATAATTTAAAGATCTAGATAATGATTTATTAAAGAAATTTCTTAATAAAGAGTTGGTAAAAATCTTAATTATGGATAATTAATCTATTTAGAATATGATAATTACATTTAAAAAATAATTGCTGTAATTTAAAATATCATATGAATAAAAAATTATTAAGCTTGACTATTCAATTATTAGCAATTTTTTTTCTTTTTAAATATTTTGTTATTGATAATACAAGCGAGAAAAAATTTATACTTTTTGAGTCATCAAGTTTAATATATTTAGTTGTTTTTTTAATCTCTTTAAAATTATTCATAGGTTATATATTTTTTATAATATTAAATACAATCTCAAATAGAAAAAATGATCTTGCCGATGTGTCTACAATTTTTTTATTTGGAGGTATGATTAACCAACTTTTACCTGGAGCTGGTCATGCCTATAAATACTACAAATTAAAATCAAGTTCAAAGATATTACTTTCACAATTTTTGGTGAGCCAGACAATTTTTACATTAAATTCATTATTGTCTCTTATATTTCTAGCTCTTTTGACTGGAATTATCCTTGTAGCAAAATTTAATTTTAACTATCTAATTTTAATATTTTTTTCTTTAATAATAGTCTTAATTTACTTTTATAAAAATTATAAAAATTTCTTTAAAAAAAAATTAATTAATATAAAAAAATTAGAAGATATTCTTAATCAGCTAAAAATTATTAAAGATATAATTAAAGCTAAATATTTAAAATTTATTTTTATCCATTTAGGATTTGTATTTATGGTAATGTTAGAAAGTGTTAGTTTTTTTATTGCACTTAAATTATTTGGAGCAGAAATAACATTAATAAAAGCTAGCTATATTTATATTATAACCGCACTTACTAAAACAGTATTACTTATAAATTATTTTGGAATTTTTGAATTAATATTATTAAGTGTTTCAACAATTATTATACCAGGTGTAGAAGATATTTTAATTTTAGGTATAAGTTTTACAGTTATCAATACATTTTCTCTTATTTTGGCGGCTATAACAATGCCCTCTATAAGATTTATTAAAAAAAAAATAAGTTAAATTTAAAAATAATTTTATGAAAAATTTTAAGTTAAGTATAATAATTCCTACTTGGAACAGAAAAGCAAAATTAACAAAATTGTTAAAAAGAATAATTTCTAAAATTAATGTAAATAATATAAAATATGAAATTATCATATGCGATAGTTATAGTACAGATGGATCACAAAAACTTATAAAGAAAATATTTGGCAAAAATAAAAAAATTATCTACATCAATGTAAAAAAAAATATTATTTCACTTAAAAGAAATAGTGGATTAAAAATATCAAAATATCAAAATATACTTCTCTTAGATGATGATTGTCTCCCAATAGGAAATTTTTTTACAGATATAAAAAATTATCTAGAAAATTCTAAGTATAATCAAATTTTTTGTGGACAATATTCAACTCAAAAAAAATTAATATTAAAAAGTAACTATCACAGATTCAGAAATGCTAAAAACATAAAAACAAATGAGCAAAAAAAGATAAATTATAAAAATATAATCACAGGGTGTTGTTTTTTTAACAAAAAAAAAATATCAAAAAAATTATATTTTAATGAAAATATTCAGGGATATGGATTAGAAGATATTGAATGGGCTTTTAGATTAAATAAAAGAAAATTTGAGATAATTCTTACAAAAGTTAAGGTAGATCATCAAGAAACAAGTCAAAATATAGGTGCGTATGTAATTAAGTGGTACACATTATCAAAAGATGCCATGCTATCATTATCAAAAAGATACCGAAATACTATGAAGAGTAGAATTTTCTATTTTGAAAGATTGTTTGATAAAAAATTTATTAAATTATTTTTTAAGATATTGAATATACTTATTATAAAACCGTTAAGCTTTATCTTAAAAAAATATTTGATTGGATGCGACAGAACTAAGATTTTATATTCATATAATTTATTTGAATTTTTAATTTTTCTTTATTACTTGAGAGGTGCTATTGATAGAGATAAATTTCTTGATAAAGATAAAAAATGGTATGAGGCAGGATATAAATAAGAATTACCTTTTTGAGTTTAATAAATTATGTAACTATGATGGTGGGGAATGTTGGTTACGCTCCAACTACCCCTCGAATGTCAATCGAGTACTCTACTATTGAGCTAATCCCCCATATTGTTACTCTTAGTTATCCTAGACGTAACTAATTTTTAAAATATATTGATGTATCTTCTAATATATTCAACCAAATAATGATTTGCTTAACTTTCCAAGAAGCTTTTTAGCTGTTTAGATCTGCTTGGGTGTTTTAATTTTCTAAGAGCCTTTGCTTCGATTTGTCTAATTCTTTCCCGCGTCACAGAAAATTGAAGACCAACTTCCTCTAAAGTATGATCTGTATTCATCCCAACACCAAATCTCATTCTTAAAACTCTTTCCTCTCTGGGAGTTAAAGTAGATAAAATTTTAGTTGTTGCTTCTCCTAGGTTAGATTTTATAGCTTGTTCTAATGGCGCTAATGCTTTTGTATCTTCTATAAAATCACCCAAACTACTATCTTCTTCATCACCAACTGGTTTTTCTAATGAAACAGGTTCTTTAGAAATTTTTAAAACTTTTCTAACTTTATCAAGTGGCATTCTAAGTTTTTGAGAAAGTTCTTCAGGGGTTGCTTCTCTTCCAAACTCGCTTAAGATTAATCTTTGAGTTCTTACAATCTTATTAATTGTTTCAATCATATGAACTGGTATTCTAATAGTTCGAGCTTGATCAGCGATCGATCTTGTAATTGCTTGTCTAATCCACCAAGTTGCATAAGTAGAAAATTTGTAACCTCTTCGATATTCAAATTTATCAACTGCTTTCATAAGACCGATATTTCCCTCTTGAATTAAATCTAAAAATTGAAGACCTCTATTAGTATATTTTTTAGCAATTGATATCACTAATCTTAAATTAGCTTCAACCATTTCTTTTTTAGCAATTCTAGATTCTTTTTCTCCCTTTTGAACTCTACTAACTAATTTTTTAAAGTCAGTAACAGAAATTCCTAACTTATGACTGATCTCAATTAATCTTTCTCTAATATTTTTAAACTCTTCCTTATTTTTTGCAAAAAACTGTTTCCAAATTAAGTTAGTATCTAAAAATTTTTTAAGATTTGGGTTAATTTCATTTCCAATATAAAACTTGATAAACTCATTTCTTGGAATGTTATTATCCATTGCTAATCTCAAAAGATTTCCTTCTAGAGATATGATTTTTTTATTTTCAACATAGTGCTTTTGAACCAACTCCTCTAAAACTGAAGGTGATAATTGAAGTGATTTAATATTTTCTAAGATTTCATCTACAATTTTTTGATATCCTTTTTCTTTGGCAGGAGAAAAATTTTGTGAATTTAGAACACAATCTAATTTTTCTTTTTGGTACTTGATTAATCTTGTATATTCTTTTGTTAAAGTGTTTACTGTTTTTAAAACTTTTGGTTTAATTTCAGTCTCCATAGCAGCAAGAGTTGGGTTAAAGTCATCATCATCACTATCACCAGAGTTTTCATCCTTATCAGTCTCACCTGCATTTTTTTGTTTAGCACTAGGACCAGTTGACTCATCTTCCATGTAATTTGTATCGATATCAATAATTTCTCTTACTAAAATTTCATCTTTTTGTAATTGATCATTCCATTCATAAAACTGTTGAGCAGTCATCGGACTTTGTGATAGGGCAATCAACATTACATCTTTTCCAGCTTCAATTCTTTTTGCAATTGCAATTTCACCTTCTCTTGAAAGTAATTCAACTCCACCCATTTCTCGGAGATACATTCTAATAGGATCATCACTTTTCTCCATTGTCTTACCTTCTTCTTTGGAGGATCCTTCTTTTTTTCTTAAGACTTTAAAATCAGATTTTTTTTCAACTAAAGCTACACCTTCATCCAAAATATGAATGAATGCTTGAGATAAATTTTCATCAGATAGATTTCTTTTTCCTAGAGATTTATTTAACTCTTCATAAGTAATGAACCCTCTGTGGGTTCCTCTTCCCATTAGTCTAGCAAATGATTTAGTAATTATTCTTTCCACAGCAATATAAGTTTGAAAGACTTATATAATATCAAATTAACAAAAATCCATTGCTAATTTATTGAGATTAGTTGATTTTTCTCTCTTTTTTTAGGTCTTTTAGCTCATTAAATGTTGTTTGGCTCATATCTTTTGAAAACCTCGATTCTAGTTCTTGGATTCTGAACTCAAGATCGTAATTAAACAAATCTTTAGAAATATCATCAAGTAACTCTATTGCTTGATTATCATTTTCAGATTTATTTTTCAGAATATGTTTAATTGGAGCAAATTTATTTATCTTCTCCAATAGTTGTTTATCCAAATTTATATCTTCAATACTAATTTGCTCACCAGATTTTAGTCTTTCAATAATGGAATTAAAAATTTGTTTATTTATTTCTGTGAACAACTTTATATTTTCAATTAAGTGAATATTTGCTTGAAAAAGAGATAGATTATTTAGAAGTAGATATAGTAAAGAAAATTCTTTTAACTCTACACCAGTTATTGATTGGCTTTCGTTAAAATATTTTTTAGTTGAGTCAAGTGATTTTGTTTTTTTTATATAAAACTTTTTTTTATTTTGATTGGAGTGAGGAGTTAACTCTGCAATTTTTTCCAAAAAATATTCAAGCACATATTTTTTAATAAAATCATCTTTAATAGTGTTCGCTATGGATCTAAGTTTTTTTTCAAATATTGCCATTGAAGATGGGTTGTTTTCAGTTTGTTTCTTGTAATGACTAAAAATAAATTGATGAATGGATAGCTTGCTTTGTTTTGTAAAATCTACAAAGTAGTTTTTTCCATGTTTATTAACATAGCTATCAGGATCTTCTTTATCCGGTAAAAATAAAAAGGATATTTGTTTTTCAGGTCTTAATTCTTTTATAGAATTTTCAGCAGCTCTGAGGGCAGCTTTATATCCACTCTCATCACCGTCAAAACAAATTATAATATCGTCAAAGAACTGATTTAAAGTTAAAATTTGTTTATCAGTTAATGAAGTTCCAAGGTTAGCAACTACATTTTCAATTCCATTTTTACTCAATCCAACAACATCCATGTATCCTTCAACTAAATAAATGTGATCTAATTTGTTAGATAATTTTCTAGCTAAATCTAAATTATATAAGTTTGAACCTTTTTTAAAAAAAGTTGTTTCAGGTGAATTAATATATTTTGCTAAGTAATCTAAGTTCTCTATTATTCTTCCACCTAAAGCAATTGGCTGTCCTGAAATATTATTTATTGGAAAAATTAATCTTCCTCTAAATCTTTCAACATATATTTTTTTCTTTTCATCCAGGTAAAACAATCCACTCTCTACTAAAGCTTGTTCACTAAATTCATTTTTTAATTTATCAAAAAAACTGGGATTTTTTTCTATGTAGCCAATTTTGAATTTTTTAACTTCTTCTCTGCCTAACGATCTATTCTTTAAATAATCTCTAGCATTTGAATAGGCTTCATTTTTTAATAGCTCACTGTGATAAAAATCAACATACTGACTATAAATTGATAAATATTCTTTCCATTTTTTTTCTCTTTCCTCGTCTTGTTTTGAAAACATGTAAGGTTGCATACCAGCTAGCTGAGCAAGGTGTTTAACAGCCTCACCAAATTTAAAATTTTGTGTTTTCATTACAAAATCAAAAATATTTCCATGCTCAGATGTTGCAAAACAGTGATAAAATTCCTTTTCATCGTTAACTGTAAACGATGGAGTTTTTTCAGTTTTAAATGGAGACAAACCTACATATTCTTTGCCTCTTTTCTTTAAAGCAACTGACTTTGATACGACTGTTGAAACTTTGAGTCTCGTTTTAATTTCATCCAAGTACTCTTTGGGGTATTTCATTAACTGCCCAATAGTTCCTTAATTAGTGGACCTGCTTTTGCAAAATCAATTTCATCAGCATGTAGTTTTTTTAATTCACCCATTACTTTTCCCATATCTTTAACTGAACTTGCTCCAAGTTTTGATATAACTTCAGCACATATTTTCTTAGTTTCTTCTTCGCCAAGCTGTTTGGGTAAAAACGCTGTTAAAATTTCATATTCATTTTGCTCAATTTCTAAAAGATCTGTTCTGTTATTTTTTTTATAAATATCTATCGATTCGGCTCTTTGTTTAACCATTTTTTTTAAAAGCTTTTTAATATCTTCGTCATCAGTATCTTTTTTGTTAGGACCAGATCTATTCACAATGTCTAAATCCTTAATGGATGATAATATTAACCTATAGGTTGATATTTTAGTTTTATCTTTAGCTTTTAGTGCGTTTTTGTAATCAGTTTCGATAGTTTCTTTTAATGCCATAATTTTTTAATCTACTTCAAAGAAAAAAATCTTCAAAAGAAAAATTGTTTTTTTACAATTTTATATTACATCTCTGTTGCGATAATAATGCAATTATTGTATTAACCTCTAACTCAAGAGTTGTAATTGATCAAAAAAGCAAAAAAATCGAACTCAAAAAATTCACAAATCACCACAGGCGTCTTAGTTCTTGAAAATAAAAAGGTTTTTAAAGGAATTGGAATTGGCTTCCAAGGAGAAGCAACAGGGGAAGTTTGTTTTAATACATCATTAACTGGATACCAAGAAATTATATCAGATCCATCTTATGCCGGGCAAATCATAAATTTTACATTCCCTCATATTGGAAATGTTGGTACTAATAAAGAAGACTACGAGTCTGATAAAATATGGACTAAAGGAGTGGTGTTTAATTCAGAAATAACATCGCCATCGAATTACAGATCATTTCTTCATTTAGATGCTTGGCTTAAAAAAAATAAAATAGTTGGAATTACAGGGTTAGATACTAGAAGTTTAACTAATTTTATCAGAGATAAAGGTGCTCCAAAAGGAACGATCTCATATTCTAAAACTGGCAAATTTAATATTAGTAAATTAACCAACTCAACAATTAAGTGGAGTGGATTAAAAAACCTTGATCTTGCAGAAAAAGTTACAACCCCAAAAAACTATATTTGGAAAGGTCTTAAAACTTGGAAAAAAGAAACTGGTTATAAAAAAAATAATAAAAGTACATTTCATGTAGTTGCAATAGATTATGGAATAAAGAAAAATATTTTAAGATATTTTTCTGACTTTAATTGCAAAGTGACAGTTGTCTCTTGCAAAACATCAGCTGAAAAAATTTTAGCTCTTAAACCAAATGGTATATTTTTATCAAATGGTCCAGGGGATCCAGCAGCAACAGGAAAATATGCAATCAATATAATCAAAGATTTAATTAAAAATAATTTACCCATATTTGGCATTTGTTTAGGGCATCAAATACTAGCCCTTACACTTGGTGCTAAAACAAAAAAAATGAAATTAGGTCATAGAGGTGCAAATCACCCAGTTAAGAATTTAGTTCACGACAATGTTGAAATAACAAGTCAAAACCATGGTTTTGAAATTATTAGAGAAAGTTTGCCAAAAAATATTGAGGTTACTCATAAATCTTTATTTGATAATTGTATTGAAGGTATCAGATTAAAAAATAAACCAATATTTTCAGTTCAATACCACCCTGAGTCAAACCCAGGACCACAAGACAGTGTTTATTTATTTCAAGAATTTATCAACAACATGAAAACAAATGCCAAAAAGAAAAGATCTTAAAAAAATATTAGTTGTTGGAGCTGGACCAATTATCATTGGCCAAGCTTGTGAGTTTGATTATTCAGGTACACAAGCATGTAAAGCCTTAAGAGATGAGGGTTATAAAGTTGTGTTAATTAACTCAAATCCAGCAACAATTATGACCGATCCTGATGTTGCTGATAAAACTTATATAGAGCCTATTACTTTAGAGGTTTTAGAAAAAATTCTTAAAAAAGAAAAACCTGATGCAATTCTTCCGACCATGGGTGGTCAAACTGCTTTGAACCTTGCAATGGAAGCTGAAAAAAAAGGAATTCTAAAAAAATACAAAATAGAATTAATCGGCGCAAACTCTAAAGCAATATCTAACGCAGAAGATAGAAAAAAATTTAGAAAAAATATGATTGATATTGGTTTAGATCTACCTAAATCTGAAATCGTCAATAACATTAATCAAGCATCTAAAGTTTTAAAGAAAATAGGATTGCCTGCAATCATTAGACCTGCATTTACTCTTGGAGGCCTTGGTGGTGGGATTGCTAAAAATGAAAAAGAATATCTAAAAATTATTAAAAGTGGATTACACGAGTCTCCAGTAAGCCAAGTTCTAGTCGAAGAGTGTCTAGAGGGTTGGAAAGAATTTGAAATGGAAGTTGTAAGAGATAAAAAAGATAATTGTATTATTATCTGTTCTATTGAAAATATTGATCCAATGGGAATTCACACGGGGACTCAGTTACTGTTGCTCCTGCTCTAACATTAACTGATAAGGAATATCAAGTTATGAGAAATGCATCTATTGCATGTCTTAGAAAAATTGGAGTTGAAACAGGTGGATCAAATGTTCAATTCGCGATCAATCCCAAAAATGGACGGATGGTTGTAATTGAAATGAACCCAAGAGTATCTCGTTCATCAGCACTTGCATCAAAAGCAACTGGATTTCCAATTGCAAAAGTTGCTGCTAAACTTGCTGTTGGTTACACGTTAGATGAATTAAAAAATGAGATCACAAAAGTTACACCTGCATCATTTGAACCTAGTATTGATTATGTGGTAACAAAAATTCCAAGATTTACATTTGAAAAATTTTCAACTTCGCCTGCAACATTGGGTACATCTATGAAATCAGTTGGTGAAGCTATGGCAATTGGTCGAAACTTTAAAGAGTCGCTTCAAAAAGCATTAGTATCCCTTGAAACAGGGTTTTCTGGATTAGATAGAATATTTGATCTAAATAAGAAACAAATTGAGAAAAAACTTAAAGAAAGTATTCCAAATAAAATTTTATTAGTTGCTGAAGCGATTAGAAAAAAGATCGATTTAAAGAGAATATTTACCTTATCAAAAATTGACCCTTGGTTCTTAGAGCAAATTAAAGAAATTGTAGATAATGAAACTAAGATTAAAAATAAAGGATTACCTAAAGATTTTAATGAGTTTAACCGAATAAAATCTATTGGTTTTTCTGATAAAAAGCTGTCTGAACTTACAAAAACATCGGAAGATGCCGTTAGACGTAAAAGAACTGCTCTTAAAATATTACCGGTATTTAAGAAAGTTGATACTTGTGCAGCTGAATTTAAATCTTTCACTCCTTATATGTATTCTACATACCAAAGAAATTTTTCAATTAATTCTGAGTGTGAGGCCGATCCATCAGCTAAGAAAAAAATCATAATATTAGGTGGTGGACCAAATAGAATAGGACAAGGAATAGAGTTTGATTATTGCTGTTGTCAGGCTAGTTTTGCACTAAAGGATGCTGGTTTTGAGACCATCATGATCAATTGCAACCCTGAAACGGTTTCAACTGACTATGATACTAGTGACCGGTTGTACTTTGAACCTTTAAAAGAAGAGTATGTCTTTAATATAATTAAAAAAGAAAAAGAAAAGGGAAACCTAGTTGGTATTATTGCTCAGTTTGGTGGCCAAACCCCAATTAAACTTGCTAAATTTTTACATGATAACAAACTGCCAATTTTAGGAACGCAGTACACATCAATTGATTTAGCTGAAGATAGAGATTTGTTTAGAAATCTTCTTAATAAATTAAAGTTAAAACAAGCTGAAAGTGGAATTGCTAAAACATTCAAGCAAGCTATTCAGATAGCAGAGAGAATTGGTTTACCCTTAATGGTTAGACCTTCATATGTGTTAGGGGGAAGAGCAATGGAGATTGTTCATGAAAAAAGTCAGCTTAAAAACTTTGTTGAAGAAGCATTTAAGGCTGCTGAAGAAAACCCAATCTTAATTGATAAGTTTATTGATCATGCAATGGAAGTTGATGTTGATGCAATATCAGATGGAAAACAAGTTCATGTAGCTGGTATCATGCAACACATTGAAGAAGCTGGAATTCACTCTGGAGACTCAGCTTGTAGCTTACCTCCAATATCAATTAAACCATATTTAATTAAAGAAATTGAAAATCAAACTAAGAAATTAGCTCTAGCTTTAAAAGTTAAAGGTTTCATGAACATTCAATTTGCAATTAAAAAAGATGAAATTTATGTAATTGAGGTTAACCCTAGAGCAAGTAGAACAGTGCCATTTGTATCTAAAGCAAAAGGTCTTCCGCTTGCTAAAATTGCATCACGTGTAATGGCTGGTGAAAAATTATCTAAGTTTAATTTAAAAGATAAATCTAAAGGAATGTATGCTGTAAAAGAAGCTGTGTTTCCTTTTAACAAATTTCCAAACAGTGATTTACTTCTAGGGCCTGAAATGAAATCAACAGGTGAAGTAATGGGGTTTGATAAAAATTTTGGAATGGCATTTGCTAAAAGTCAAATTGGTGCTGCTAACTCATTACCAAAACAAGGATTAGCATTCGTATCCTTAAAAGATTCTCACAAAGATGAAGGGATAGACTTAGCAAAAGAGCTAATTAAATTAAATTTTACACTTTGTGCGACTAAAGGTACTGCAGAATATTTTAGAAAGTATAAAATTAAATGTAGAATTATTAATAAAGTAAGTAGTGGATCTCCTCATATAGTCGATGTCTTAGACTCTAAAAAAATAGCCCTTGTTATTAATACTGGGGGTGGAAATAGTGAACATAGATTAAATGATGCAATAGCACTTAGAAGAGGAACACTTAAAAACAAAGTCCCCTATTGTACAAATATGTCGACTGCTCAAGCATGTTTGCAAGCGATAAAATCACTTAAAACTAAAAAATTAGAAGTAACTGCTCTTCAAGATATTTAAATTCAAATTAAAAAAACCTATTTTGAATTTAGAAATTAAGAAATTAAATTTTTTTGTTGATGATTTAAAAAAAATTAATATTTTATCGTCATGATACATGGAGATAATGCTAAAATTTTATCATTTCCAAAATTTAAAATTAAAAAGCACAAAGGGTTTAATTTAATAAATATAACACCTGATTTAAAAAAAATATCTCAAAAAATAATTAATAGAAAATTATTTTCATATTTAGATTATTACAAAAATTTAGCGAGCCTACATGGTTATGATTTTATTTTATATGATGAAGTTAAAAAAGATAAAAAATTATCAAGAAATTTATTAAATTTTAGAAAAAAAAATAAACACATTTCATACCTTGAAAATAGATGTCAACCTTTTGCAAAACAAGATGATAAAATTTTAATTTTAGCAACAAATATAGATAGAAAATTAATAGATTTTTTATTGTCTGAATATCAAAAGGATCAAATAAAAATTGTATTAACAACACCTAGGGATCTAAAATTATTTTTTCAAAAAATTTATAAAAGAACGGATACTAAAAATGCATCTGAATTGCTTCATATTAGAGAACCTAAATTATCTGCAAAAAAAGTTTTTTCCCTGAAGCTTACAATTTTTTTATTGTCATTAATTGGGACGTTAGTCACCTGTGGCTATAAATATCCAGCTGAAACCTCTTTTTGTTTTGCCGCTTTTTGTACGTGTGTTTTTTTAATTAATTCATCATTTAGGGTTTGGCTTTTTGTAGTGGCTATTTATTTAAAATTTAAAAATAGATATAAAAAAGAAATCCCCATTTTAGGACAAAAGAATTTACCAACGTACTCAATATTGATTCCTATATATAAAGAAACTGAAGTTTTAAAAAAACTGATCAAAAACATATCTGCATTAAAATATCCCAAAAAAAAGCTTGATGTAAAATTAATCTTTGAAGAAGATGATGTGGAGACTATTGCATTAGCAAAAAAATTAAATCCGCCTCATTTTTTTGAATTCATTATTGTTCCCAAAAGTTATCCGCAAACAAAACCTAAGGCATGTAATTATGCTTTACCATTTTGTCGGGGTGAATATGTTTGTATTTATGATGCTGAAGATAAACCTGAGACAGACCAATTATTAAAAGCTGTAGCTAAATTTAGATCTTTGCCTGATGATTATGTTTGCTTACAAGCATCTCTTAATTATTACAATCAAGGTTATAATTATTTAACTCGATTATTTTCATTAGAATATGCTCAATGGTTTGATTGGTTTTTACCTGGTTTAAATAAATTTAATTCTCCAATTCCTTTAGGGGGAACATCTAATCATTTTAAAAGAAAAAAATTATACGAACTTTATAATTGGGATTCGTACAATGTAACTGAAGATGCGGATCTAGGTATTCGTATTTATCAAAATAGATTAAAGACAACACTTTTAGACTCTACCACATGGGAAGAAGCAACTGGCACTAAGAGTTCATGGATTAAACAAAGAACAAGATGGATTAAAGGACACATGATAACTGTCCTTATTCATAATAGAAATCCATTTAAATTTTTATGGAGAACTGGTTTAAGGGGATTTGCAGGATTTCATTTATTTTTAACATTACCATTAATAAACTTCTTAATTAATCCCTTTGCTATTTTACAAGGATTTTTCTTGCTTACATCGCCTGATTATTCAAGCTGGGTGGGGTTTGGAGATGATTTATTAACATATTTTATTTATGGAATACTTTTATACAATTTATCTAATATTTTTATGTCAATGGTAGCAGGTATAAATAGAAAATTTAGTAAATTATATTTTATCTTACCGCTAGTTCCTATTTATTGGATGTTGCATAGTTATGCAGCTTTCATCGGACTTTTTGAAGTAATAACCAAGCCACATTATTGGGCCAAAACTACACATGGAAAATATTTAACTTAAATATGATAAAATTATTAATAAGTTTAAAAACAACACATAAAGTTATACTTTTATTAATTTTATCTATTGTAATATTTTCAGTTTTTTTTTTAATTCATTTATTCTCACCTGTTCACGATCATGAGTTTGAAAGTATTAATGATATTATCAAAAATAATTTTATTATTGTTTTTTATTATGAAGCTGTATTTGTTTTTATATTATTTTTTTTATTAGTAATATTTTTATCTTATGTTGTAATTAAAACAGATAAATTGGAAAGTATAGTTAATGTTGATGAACTTACAAATGTTCAAACAAGAAGAAGTTTCTTTTTTAATAATGGTGATAATGGTAAAAGAAAATTTGATTATTTAATTCTAATTATTGATATTGATTATTTTAAAAGTGTTAATGATAGTTATGGTCATGAAGTTGGTGACAAATATTTAAAAAAATTTGGTCAAGAACTAATAAAAATTGGAGTAGATAGTTTAAATTCTGTAAGATTAGGTGGTGAAGAATTTGCACTACTTTTCAATTTAAAAGATATTGAAAAAAAATATGAAACTACAAAAGGATATAAAAGTTTTACTCTATCTCAAAAGATAAATAAATTTTCAAAATCTATTCATAATAAATTGAATAGTATTTTCTTAGATGATAATAAGATAATAATACAAAAAACGTGTTCATTTGGTTCTGCATTACTTCCTGTTGATGGTAAAATTTCAGATTCTTTATCATACGCCGACAGAGCTTTGCAAGTTGTTAAAAAAAAGGTCGTAATAATTATAAATTTGCAGATGATAAATTTATTAGTGTCTCTAAAGAATTAGATGAAATTATTACACTTGATGGATTAAGTGAAGCTCTTAAAAAAAGTCAATTAAGTTTTTATTTTCAACCTATTATTGATGTAAAAAATAATTCAATTAAATTTTTTGAATGTTTAATTAGATGGACTAAGCCTAATGGTACTATACTTTTACCAAAAGATTTCTTATCTAAATTTATTCACTTAAATGCAAGATCTATGAAAGAAGGTACTAGAATATGGAGAACGGTTTTTGATAAAAGTTTTAAAAATATTAATATCGATAAAAGGATAAAATTTTCAATTAATTTTCAAATGTCTCACTTTGCAAATATTGGAGCAGGAAAGCTATTGATGGAAGAAATAGAATATATAAAAACTTTAATTGATAATGAAATAATAATAGAAATTACAGAAGCGCAAAATACTAGAATTGATGACAAAGTGGCCAATAATGAAATACAATATGCGAAAAATCAAGGAGTGTCAGTTGCTTTAGATGATTATGGAGTAAAAGGAAGTAATCTTGAACGTTTGATTAATACACCCTGGAATATCATTAAATTAGATAAACAGTTAATTGATAATGTTGTAACTAATAAACGCTCTCGTGTTGCGGTAGAAGGAATTAAAACAATGGCAACTAGATTAAATAATCAAATAATAGCTGAAGGAGTTGAAACTAAAGAGCAGCTAAAATATCTAAAAGAAATTGATATACATTTAATACAAGGTTTTTTATTTTCCAAACCAATGCCAGGTAATCAAATTGAAGGATATATAAAACAATTTTCTGCTAAATACAATTAGACTAGTCTCTCTCGTTTTTTTCCTTTTCTTCTTCAATCAAAATTCTTTCAGAAGCTCCTTCTAGATCTTCGTATTGATTATTTTTTAACGTCCATAAAAATGCTAGTAACCCTATTAAACCAAGAGTAAGTGCAATAGGTATAAGATAGAGCAAAATATTCATGATTAAAATTTTTTCCTTTTTAGATTTAAACGAAAACTATTTCCAATTACAAATAGTGAAGAACTTGACATTGCAATAGCTGCAATTAATGGTGTAACTAAACCTATTATCGCCATAGGAATAGCAAAGATATTATAAATAACTGCCATTAAAAAATTTTGTTTGATTAATAAAACAGATTTTTTTGCAACTTTAATACAACTAATAATTGGAAATAGTTTTTCACCTTGAAAAACAATGTCTGCAGTATTTTGGGTAATATCCATTGCGGTTGATGGTGAAATAGATACATCAGCTTCAGCCAGCGATGGGGCATCATTCAAACCATCTCCGACCATCAGAATTTCTTTATTTTGTAATTTTAATTTTCTAATAAATTCACTTTTCATTTCTATTGAAAATTCAGAATAATAATCATTTATACTAAGGTGTTTTGCTATTCTTTTTACTACCTCATTTCGATCACCAGATAAAATTATTGGAATAACTCCTAATTTTTTAATCTCATCAATTACATCCTTGGTGTCTTCTCGTAATTGATCCTCAAAACTAAAACAGATTTTTTTTTCATTTTCTACTGAAAGCCATATCTCTGAAAAAATTTCATCTTCATCTTTTTGTGAAGGACAAGACCAATTTTTTTTTCCTAGTTTTAATAATTTACCTTTAAAATATCCTTCCACTCCACAACCAATTATTTCTTTTACATTATCTAAATTAAGTAATTTGCCATTAAATTGATTACAAATAGATCTTGAAAAAGGATGCTTGCTATAATGTGCTAACGATGCTGCAATTTGTAGATCTTCTTCTGAGTATGATCCTATTAAATTAGGCTTACCCACTGTTAGTGTTCCTGTCTTATCTAAAATTACATATTTCACTTTTGATAATTTTTCCAAAGCATCACCAGATTTTAAATAGATGCCTTTTTTCATAAGCGAATTATTTGCTAATACCTGAACGACTGGAACTGCTAAACCTAAAGCACAGGGACATGTAATAATTAATACGGTTACAGCTATTAAAAGTGAGGGTTGCCAAGCTAAATCAGCGAACATCCACCATCCAATAAATGTAAATAAGCCAGCTAAATGTACTGTTGGTGTGTATAATTTGGCTGCTTTATCAGCAATTCTGGTGTACTTGGATTTACTTATCTCTGCTTTTTCCATTAGTTTCACAATGTTTGTGAGTAAATTATTTTCTGTAGATTTAGAAACTTCAATTTGAATTGGTGCTGAAATGTTAATTGTACCGGCAAATACATTATCATTTATATTTGCTTTTTTAGGTAATGTTTCACCACTAATAAGACTTAAATCTATTTCTGTAGATCCGTTTAGAATAATTCCATCTGCAGGTATTTTTTCTCCTATAGAAATTGTAATAATATCTCCTGTCCTTATGTCTTTTATCGGAACAATTACTTGTTTTTCATCCTTTATAACTGTTGCAGTTCCACCTAAAGCTGAAAGTAATTCTTTAGCAGATTTTTTTGCCTTACCTTTTGCTAAGACATCTAGATACCTGCCAATGAGTAAAAAAAACAATAACATTATTGCAGAGTCGAAATAGATATGTTCACCATTATTAACTGTTTCAAATAGACTTATTAAACTAGTTAGAATTACTGCTAATGAAATCGGCACATCCATATTTGTATTTTTTTTTAGCAAAACTTTTAATGCTGAATAAAAAAATGGTCTTCCAGAATAGATTATAGCTGGTAGTGCAATTAAACTTGAAATCCATTGAAATAGTTCTCTTGTTGCAAATCCCATTGTCTCAACTGATGATGACCATAAGCCAACTGAAATTAACATTAAATTCGCTGCTGCAAAGCCTGACACTGCAATAGATCTTATCAAGACTTTTTTATTCTCTTCAAAATCATCATCTAAATTATCAACATCATACAAACTAATTGGATATCCTAAATCAGATACAATTTTAGCAAATTTATCTGCTAATTTTTTTTCACCTACCCATTTAATTTCTAATTTTTCAGTAGACATATTTACTCTTACAAAAAAAACATTTTTTAAAGTGTAAAGTGATTTTTCAATAAGATGGATACATGAAGCACAATGAATATTTTTTACTTTAAAAATAATACTATTATTATTTTTTGGATCAATTTTAACAAAAGGAGAAAATAATTTATTTATCTCTACTTTATTAAAATTCGTTTTATTGTTTGATATTTGTGCTTGTTCCATATTACTAATATCTTTACATCCCACTGTCCTTTTAAAGGAAATTTAATTAATTTTTGGAATTTACCATTTGTTTGTTTTTCTAATTTAATTGAAAAATCATAACCAGTTTGAGTTGGTCTAACTAAAAAAGCTGTAACAGAAGCTCCATCAAAACTATCTTTTTTTTCATTTTCTAAATAAAAATTTAGAAAATCCTCTTGATAAATGATTTCACTTTTCCAATTTAAATCATTTTGTTTTTTACTAGCCTCAATTATTTTGTTGTAATTTAATCCTTGATTGTAAGCGTTCTCAGTTACTACACCTCTATGAGTTGAGGTTGCTAGATAAACAAATATGCTATCTAAAATTATCAAAATAACGAAGAAAACTATAAAATAATGAGGAAAACTGTTATTTTTTTGCTTAATCATACTAATATTTCCCACTAATAAATATGTTTTCTACTGTGTCCGATATTTCATCATCTAATTCTTTAATATTGAAAATTACTTTTTTTCGTACCTCTTTATTTTTATCCGCTATAAGAAAAATACGATAATGACCAACACTATTAGCCACAACAGGTAAGTTGTTAGAAGATAAACTTTCTATACCTTGAATTTTAATTTTTGAATTTTTTAGACCTTCAATAGAGAGTGAATATTTCTTACTTATAAATGATTTGTTGAGAATTTTAATATCATAACTATTTCTTATTTGACCATTTGAAAGTTTTACAAATAATGGATTTCTATCATGCAAAACATTAAGTTCTAAAATTGATCTATTCAACAGCATATAAAGAATTGCAGCACTTAAAATAAGAAGGATTGATAAATAACTATATGTGCGTCCCCTTAATAAGCCTTTTTTTTCTTTTTCGTTTCTAAAGCGTCTACCTTTATTTTTTTCTGTGTCATATCTAATTAATCCCGCTGGAAGATTAATTTTCTTCATAATCTTATTACATGCATCTATACACAAACCACAGGCAATACATTCCATTTGCAAACCTTGTCTTATATCAATGCCCATAGGACAAACTTGAATACATTCTGTACAATTAATGCAGTGACCTTTGTTCTCCCAACTATCACCGGCTTTATGTTTGCCTCTTGGCTCTCCCCTAAATTCATCATAACTTATAATTAATGTATCCCTATCAAACATTGCTGACTGAAACCGAGCATAGGGACACATATAAGTACAAACCTGCTCTCTTGCAAAACCAGCCATCAAATAAGTTGAAAAAGTTAAAACTACAATCCAGCTTAAAACAGACCAAGGAACATCAAAATTTATAATTTGTTCTAATAATGTTGGTGCATCATTAAAATAAAAAACCCACGCACCTCCAGTTAATATTGCAATTACGATCCAAGCTATATGAGTTGATAGTTTTCTCCATATTTTGTTAAAACTGATCGGTGCATTGCTTAATTTCATTCTAGAGTTACGATCTCCTTGAAAAATTCTTTCCACCCAAACAAATAAATCAGTCCAAACAGTTTGTGGACACGCATAACCACACCAGGCACGCCCTACAAGACTTGTGCTTAAAAATAATGCTACTGCTAAGAATATTAATATTCCAGTTAAGAAATAAATTTCCTGTGGCCATATCTCAATGAAAAAAAAATATGCTCTTCTATTCGGCATATCAATTAATATTGCTTGATTTGGTATCTGTGGACCTCTATCCCATCTTATCCAAGGAGCAAAATAATAAACAAACAATGTGCAAGTCATAATAATCCATTTTATTTTTCTAAATTTTCCCCAAACTCTTTTTGGAAAGATGATTTTTTGCTCAGAAAACAAACGTAGTGGATTTTTTTCCAAACTTTCTTGCATAATTAATGTCTTATTGTGACGCTGATAGTGAATGAATATATAAAGCTAACATTCTTATAGTTGGGTCATCTAAACGATCCTCCCATGCAGGCATAATTCCATGTTTTGGCTTTTTAATTTGAGAAATGATGCTCGATTTATCACCACTACTATAAAACCAAATATTATCTCTCAAATTAGGAGCGCCCAATTCTTGAATTCCCTCACCATTGTTTCCATGACAAGCAGCACAATTATCAGCAAATAAGGTATTTTCACTTGATTGGTTGTTATTTTCATTGAGAGATAAGATGTATTCAGCCAACTCATTAATTTGCTCATCATTTAAAACTTCTGCAAACTCTGGCATTTCAGAATATTTACCTTCATCATGACCAGATCTAATACCATATTTTATGGATGAATAAATTTGCTCAACGTTTCCTCCCCACAACCAATCATCATCGTTTAAATTAGGATACCCCTTGGCTCCAGCGGCACCTGATCCATGACATGTTGCACAATTATCTCTAAATGCCGCTTTACCTCCTGCTACTGCATAAGTGTAAGATTTTTTATCTTTAAGTATTTCGTCAAATGAGGTTGCTTTAAAAAACTCTTTATAATTTTCTCTAATATCTAATATTTCTTTTTGATTATCTCTTAATTTTTTATATTGAGTCCAATCTAGTATTCCAACTGTGCCTCCACGATAACCGCTTCCAGTCAAAGTTGGCCAAGAAGGATAAACAATCCAATAACCAACTGACCAAATTACTGTAACTATAAATACCCATATCCACCACCTTGGTGCAGGTGTATTTAATTCTTTTAAACCATCCCACTCATGTCCGGTAGTTTCTTGGCCTGTTATTTTATCAATCTCTTTATTGTTATTTTTTTCGGACATAGATTACTTTTTCATTTTTAATTGGTATAAATTTATGTGACTCAATTTTTTTTTTAAAATTTGGGTTAAATAACCAAATAACAACTACTGAAAAAATAGAAAAAAAAATAATTAGACCTAAAACACCTGCATTGTCAGAAATAAAACTTATCATTTTTTAACCTCTTCAACTATTTGAGGGTCATAATTTTTTAGATCCGCCATACTTCCTAAGACCTGAAGGTAAGAAATCAAAGCATCTAATTCTGTGGGTAAGTTTTCATTACCATCAAAATCTCTGATATTTACTTTTTCACCATATCTATTTCTTAAATTTTCTGCTAAATCTGTTTCTGGTCTTAATTGTGCAAGACCATCCTTTGAAGCATTTTCAATCATCTCCTTTGTGTAAGGAACACCAGTAATTTTTAATGCTCTCAGATGTTTTCCCATGTCATCAAAGCTTAAAACTCGATTACTTAAATGTTTGTAGCTAGGCATAATTGACTCTGGAACTACATTTTGAGGTTTGATTAAATGTTCTACATGCCACTCATCAGAATATTTACCTCCTAAACGTGCAAGATCTGGCCCTGTTCTTTTTGATCCCCATTGAAATGGGTGATCATACATACTTTCTGCTGCTAAAGAATAATGCCCGTAACGTTCAACTTCATCTCGTAATGGTCTGATTTGTTGACTGTGGCACGTATAGCAACCTTCTCTTAAATAAATATTAAATCCTTTAAGTTCTAAGGGTGTATAAGGTCTAACACCTTTAATTGGTTCAATTGTAGTTTCCAATCTAAAAAGTGGAACGATTTCAATTATGCCCCCAATTGAAACAGCTATAACCGTAAAAATTAATAATAAAATTGAGTTTTTTTCTAATTTTTTATGTTTTTCCATCATTGGATTTGAGCCTTTTGAGAAATTGTTGATTTATTTGTACTAGGTATCTCTAAAGTTTTGATTAAGTTGTAAATCATGATCAAAACTCCAACAAAGAATAGAACTCCACCAATACCTCTAATTAGATAAAATGGCTTCATCGCCATAACCGTTTCAACAAAAGAATACTCTAAAAAACCCAGATTATCGTAAGCTCTCCACATCAAACCCTGCATAATTCCTGATACCCACATTGAAGATATATAAAAAACAATACCAATAGTGGAAATCCAAAGATGAATATTAACCAATCTTAGTGAGTAAAGATTTTTTTTATTCCATAAAACTGGAAACAAATAATAAATTACACCAAAACTAATAAATGCTACCCAACCTAATGTGCCTGAGTGAACATGGCCAATAGTCCAGTCAGTATAATGACTTAATGCATTAACTTCTTTAATAGACATTAAAGGACCTTCAAAAGTACTCATCCCATAAAATGCTAGAGAAATTATCATAAATTTTAAAACAGGATCTTCTCGAAGTTTGTACCAAGCTCCAGATAACGTCATCATTCCATTTATCATTCCACCCCAACTAGGCATCCAAAGCATAATTGAAAAAGTCATACCCAATGTTTGAGCCCAATCTGGTAAGGCTGTGTAATGTAAATGATGGGGACCCGCCCAAATATATAAAAAAATTAAAGACCAGAAATGTAAAATAGATAACCTATAAGAGTAAATTGGTCGATTAGCTCTTTTTGGAATAAAATAATAAACCATTCCAAGAAATCCAGCTGTTAAAAAGAATCCTACTGCATTATGTCCATACCACCATTGGATCATTGCACTTTGAACACCTCCCCATAACGGATAACTTTTTGCACCAAACAATGATACTGGAATAGAAACACCGTTAACCAAATGTAGAACCGCAACTGTAACTATGAAAGCAAGAAAAAACCAATTAGCTACATAAATGTGAGGTTCTTTTCTTTTTGTAAGAGTAACTAAATAAATTATCAAATATATTACCCAAACTATTGTTAACCATAAATCAGCATACCATTCTGGTTCAGCATATTCTTTACCTTGAGTAACTCCAAATAAATATCCTAAACCAGCCATTAAAATAAATGCCTGGTATCCCCAAAATGTAAAATTTGCCCATCCATCACCTGATAATCTAGTTTGGCAAGTTCTTTGAACTACAAAATAACTTGTTGCAAACAACACATTGCCACCAAAGGCAAATACTACAGCTGAAGTGTGTAGGGGGCGCAACCTACCAAATGTTAATAATGGTTCAAAATTTAATGATGGGAAAACCATCTGAAAAGCAATTAGTAAACCTGCTGCTAATCCCGCTACAAGCCAAAATATAGATGCAATAGTAAATTTTTTAACTATCTCATCATTATAGTTGATCATTAAAAAGATATATCTTTTTTATTTTTTATTAGATTTGATGCAGATCAATCTTTATTTAAAAAAAAAAGGTTAAAAAATAATATGATTAATAAAATATTATATCTAAATGGTTATGGAATTTATATTTGGTCTGCATATATTTTTACACTTATAAGTTTTTCAATTTTGCATTATTCAATTAAACGACAGTTTGAGAAAGAGAGAGAAATCTTTCGTAAAAAATTTGGTTTACTTGATAATGAAAAAAAACAGGCAGCTTATAGACAAGAAACTAATAGAAAATTATTGGCTTAAAACATAGCTTTTTTACAATATTTAGATTTATTAGTTAAGAATTGATGAAAATAAATTACTCAGGTCTTATTTTTCTATTCCTTGGAATAATATTTTTATGGAAAGATATTAATCAGGACACAATGATGTCACACAGCAACGCTTTATTTTCTATTAATGAAATGACCTGGATGTGGTTCTCAATGGCATTGATCCATTTCTTTGTTATTAAAGAATGTAATTGTAAAAAATAAATTTAAGATAGTTTGTAAAGTTCTTTGGTACTTTTCCAATCACTTGATACATAATTTATAATCAAATTTCTTCTGACTCCAAAAATATATTGTTTAGGTACACCGTGCCATGTATCTTCACCTGGAACAAACATGAATCCAGTATTCTGTTTGTAGGGTGCTTTTGAATGGAATGTTAAATCTTTGTTGTAAATTGTAGTTCCCCAATCTTTTGCATAGGTGTTTGAGTCGCTTGAAAGATAAATTAAAAAAGTTAACATTTTTTCTTTAATATCTAAGTGCGGCTCAAGCCAAAAGTCTCCTGTATCTAATGTATACTCAATACGAAGTTTCCCTTTTGATAACTCTTTTCCACAAATTAAACTTAATGTACTGATAATTCCATCACTGTTAAAAATTTCTGCAATTTCCTCCATACAATCATATTTTTTACAATTTTCATTATTAAAAAATATTCGTGTCATGTTGTTGCTTTCTCTTTTTCCTGAATAAGAATTGATAACTGGTGGATCAATTGGAAGTTTGAGAAATTTATCTACTAAATTTTTTGGCAAAACTTTATCAAATGTCCAATAATTAAATGGGTGTTTAACTGATAAAGCATTATTTAAATTTTTTCTAACATCATTATATTCAAAAAAATTTTTACATATTGGTTTGTCTTTTATCTCTGTTTTATTTAACATTTTATTTCCTTATTAATGTTCAGGTTTAAAAAATTCTGTTTCACCAACTACCTTATTTTTTTCAAGTAAATCAAAATAAGGTGATTTTAAATCTTCAAAAGCTTCATGCCATGTACCTTGGGTTGCAGCTTTAGAATATTCTGTGGATCTACCTTCAAAAAAGTTCATGTGTTCAACAGCATTTAATATAGAGTCCAACCAAGTTAATGGATTTTTTTTAATATTATAAATTCTATCAAGTCCTAATTGAACAAGTCTTCTATCTGCAATCCATCTTATATAATCTTTTACTTCTTGTGCCTTTAGATTTTCAAGAGGTCCCATTTCAAATGAAACATCGATAAAGGCATCTTCCTGTGATACCGCTATTCTACAGGCCTCATAAATCTCATTTTTTAATTTATCTGTCCAAATTTCTTTATTTTCCTTAATGAACACCTGAAACAATCTTATCATTGAATTGCAGTGCAAAGTTTCGTCTCTCACCGACCAAGTTATGATTTGTCCCATTCCTTTCATTTTATTATGACGTGGAAAGTTTAGTAAAATTGCAAAACTAGCAAATAGTTGAACACCCTCAGTAAAAGCGCTAAATATTGCCAGTGTTTTTGCGATATTATGAAGAGAATTCACATCACATTTTTGAAGGTAATCATATTTATCCTTCATAGCTTTAATCTTTAAAAATTCAGAATATTCTGTCTCAGGCAAACCTATTGTGTCTAATAAGTGAGAATAGGCCGCAATATGAACAGTTTCCATTGCAGAGAATACAGACAACATCATTTTCACTTCTGTCGGTTTAAATACATTCATACAGTGACCCATATAATAGTTATTCACCTCAACATCTGCTTGAGTAAAAAATCTAAATATCTGTTTTAATAAATTTTTTTCTGAAGCAGAAATTACTTTTTGCCAATCTCTTACATCGTCTCCTAACGGAACTTCCTCTGGCAACCAATGAATTCTTTGTTGCGTCAACCAAGCATCGTAACACCAAGGATATCTGAATGGTTTATAAATTGGGTCACCAGTCATTAATCCACTTTTATTTACAAACTTAGATGTATCAGAATTAATTTTTACTGTTTGTGCCATTTTTTATATTTGTTCAATCAATACTTTAGCTAATTTTTTAGACTGTCCAAAAAATCTTATTTTTTTAATCATATCTAAATTAGACTTATCATCACCAACGATGACAAACCCTATCATTCCTAAACTCTTGTGTGGAGTACACCAATAGGCATAAATACCTGGAATAGTAAATTCATAACTTACATCTTCATTTAATCTAGATTTAAATTTTTCTACACCATCAGGTACGCCACCTTTTATAAATTCGACGTTATGCCCTTTATCTGTTGCTTCCCAAAAAACTTTATCTCCAACATTAATATTGATAACCTTTTCTGAATAAACCATTCTTTCTTTATCTAGCTTATTTAACATTTTAATATTTATTTCTTCACTCATCGCGTAATTAGAAAATATTAAAAAAAGTATTAATATATATTTTTTCATGATGTAAACAGTTTTCTCCTTTGTGTTTTTTTTAGATTTTTAATTTCTCTATTTAAAATATCAGTATTATTTTTATAAAACTCAATCTCTCTTTTAAGAACACTTATAGTTTGTATGAACTTTTGTGATTCTTCATCCATTTCATCTTTGAGATATTTGTTTTCATTTTGTAATTTTGATATTTTTTCTAGCGTTATACTTTCATTCAAGCTTTTGTCGGATACATACATATTATTAATCTGCAATTCTTGTAGGCTCCATTAGTTGTTCCATTAAATCATTATTCCATTTACCTGTTACTTTCACTTCAGCTTTTGCCCCCAAGATAAACGCTTCAATAAGATTATGATTTAGATAAACATAAGTTCCTGGTTGTCTAAATTTATAAACCATTGCTCCAGCTGCACCTCCAGGTACAAACCAAGTTTCTAAGTTAGTTCTTGGAGGATCATTAAACGATCCGTTTGGCCATACATAATCACCATGTCCACCAATTAAGTGAGGTCGTGTATCTCTATTTGCTTGTGCATGGATAAACATTACCGTTTCACCTACTTTTGCAGTCAAAGCGTTATCTCCCTCTAAAGCACCTTCTGATCCATTAAATACTACATGAGTAGGTGTTAATGTTTTCATCACTTCTAAAACATCGCTAAAACCATCACCTGGGTGAATATATTCCTTGTAATTTCCATTATCATCTTTTGGAAGATAAAAATCCTGTTCTCCAATGTAAAATGCTTTGTCATATGTGATTGGATTTCCCTCTCTGTCTTTCAATCCATCTCTAGGTAAAACCATAACGGCGCCGTTCATTCCTTTAACAACGTGCCAAGGCACCATGGCACCACCCGGTGCACAGTGATAAACAAATACCCCTGGTTTAGTTGCCTTCCATCTTAGTATTACTGCTTCACCTGGTAAAATATGTGTAAGACCTCCTCCACCTAGAGCACCTGTTGCTGCATGAAAATCTAAATTGTGCTCAAAGTTATTCTTTTTAGGATTAACTAATGTTAGCTCAATATAATCTCCAACATGGGCAACGATAAGTGGCCCTGGTACACTATCATTAAAGGCAAAAACTCTGAACTTTGTTCCTTGTTTATCAATAGTGATGACTTTTTCTGTAATACTCATTCTAACTTTAATTACTTTGGGTCCCCCTTTTGCAACTATGTTATGAGCTGGAACTAATGGTGCCGGCACTAGCTCCTGGATAACTACAGGAAGCTTATCTGCTTCACCACTTTTTGCCTGAAATGTAATTGAAATTAATATTAAAGAGATAAAGATAGATATATATTTTTTTGTATTCATATTTTTGCCTGTAATGTAATTGAAATTAATATTAAAGAGATAAAGATAGATATATAATTTTTTGTATCCATAAATATCACCTTAATGACTGATTCAAAATTTTACTTGATCTTGATCAAAGTTTTTATAATTTGATTTGTGTCAAACGTTAGGTGGATAAAAATTTTATGAGATTAAATTGAATATCTTAAGACAATATAAGGAAGTAAAACAAAAAAAACTGTTAAGGTTACATGGAGAATGATGCCTTTGTAATGTGCTTTTGCAAAATCTTTATGTGAAACTTTAAAGCATGAATGATGTATCTTATAAATAAAACTTTTAGGATAACTTCCAAATATAAATACTCGGAAAATTATAAATAAGAAATTAGCTATAATTAGCCACGCTAAAAAATTTACTAAAAGATTTAAATCTAGCTCGCCCATTGATCCCAAAGTTGATTATAAGTGTACTTTTTTTTAGTAAATAATTTGCTATGTGGAAGTGTTGCAACCAAATGTATTCTATCTTCTTCTCCACCATTAAAAAAATTATGGTATTTTTTTGCATTAACTATCCATACACCCCCATCTGCAGGTAAATGAAAAGATCTGTCTTCAATTACAAATCTACATCCTGGATTAGTAATAATTGGTATATGTAACCTTGGTTCTGGATCTTTGTGCCAACTCAAGGTTGATCTTGGTCCTTTTTTTAATATTCGAGTTCTTCCTAAAGCGAATCTTCTAGATAATATATCGTAAACAAATTTAAAATATGTGTTTTCAAACTCTGGTAAAAACTCTGTGAAATTATTTTCCTCTATATAATCTGCTCTGGCCACCTCTTGACCTGAGCTATCTGGTTTCGTCCAATAAAGTCCCCATGAATATTTTCCAGATGTACTATCATCATTACCTGGAATTTTATTAAGAGAAATACTATCTATATGTGACACTGACCCATCACCTTGATCAAATTCTTTTTTTCTTTTAATTTCTCTATAAGTGTCAACCAGTCTATTAACATCAAATGATAAACCTGGAACTTTATAAACTAGATCTTTAATTGACATGATTTTTTTTTAAAGAAATTTAAAAAGAAAAAGTTGATGTGAATCAAAAATATTAAGATTTATTCTGTTACAAATTAGTAGGTCTCACCATGTATCTACCCTACGAGTATCAACATTGTCTCTGAAATGGTGGGGCCTATCCTAGAAAAGATATGGTGAAATCCAAATTGTAGCAAAAGTAATTAAAGAACTTATAGCTATGGCTAGTATCAAAGTTTTTACAAGATTATGTATTTTCATAATTGTAAAATAGATGTTTTTTAAAATTTGATATTGATTTAAATCAAAACTAACATTGGGGTCCGGACCCATCTATTTTTTATATTATGGTATTTGATTGTAATCTAAACCAGTGCCACCTACTCCAGTCTTAAGATTAGAAGTAAATTTTGGCATATAAACAGCAATCAACGTTACCGCTAATGCAATGAATATCATTGCAATCGCAATATTAGCTTTACCGTGATAAGGCCTGTTAGTTAACATGTAGTTCATTATTACTCCTTTTGTTGTAAGTATATTTAAACGATTAATTTTTGTGCTGATATGCATCAAAAAATATCAGTTTTGATCAAAATCAATAATTCATAATTTTGATTTAAACCAAATTTTTTTTTTCATGTTTTGTTAGTTTAAATTAATAGAAAGGAGAAACATGAAATCACTATCAATTATAGACTCATTAAAACCTTTTTCAGTTGGTTTTGATGATATGTTTAAACATTTTGAAGATATTCATCATAGAGAATTGGATGCTTTTGAAACCAACAGAGGTGGCTACAATATTACAAAGATAGGAAAACAAGACTACAACATTGAAGTTGCATTACCTGGCATTGATAAAAAAAATGTCAAAGTTAGTGTTGAAGATAATGTTCTTATAATAAAGTCTTCTTCAAATAATAAAATTGAAAAAGATGATAAAGAATATCTTTATAAAGGTGTTGAAAAAGAAAATATCTGTGCCAGCTTTATTATAAGCAAGGATATAAAAGTCAAAGAGGCGATCATGGAAAAAGGTTTATTATCAATTAAGTTAAGAGAAGAAAAACCTTTGCCAAAATATGTTGAGGAAATACCAATTACTAGCAGGCAATAATATTATGAATAGTCTCAGTTAAATACTGAGGCTATTTAATTTATTTTGAAAGATTAGATAATTTATCGAAATCGTTAATATAGATTTGCTTAGAAGATAAGACTTTAACTATGTTTGAAGTTTTTAATTTAGATACTTCTCTACTTACTGTTTCAATTGTTAAACCTAGGTAATCAGCTATATCTTGTCTTGTCATTGGTAAACTTATTGGATTATTTTGCCAGCCAATTCTTTTTCTTTGATCTGATATATTTATTAAAAACTTAGTAAGTCTCTCTGTGGCATCTAATTTTCCAAGAACACCCATTCTATCTTGAGCCAGTGTTAATTCATGAGATGTTTGATTCAAAAGCTCTTTTGCAAGAACCATATTTTTATCAATGTATTCATCTAGTTTTTTCTGTTCAAAAACACATACACGCACCTGGCCAATAGCTTCTGCACAATAATTGTATTTACCATTTTTATAAGAACCAAAAAAATCTCCAGGATAGAGAAAACCTATTATCTGAATACGACCATCATCAATTAATTGATAAATTTTAACATTCCCTTCAGTAATATTATAAATATTTTTTGCATCATCCTGTTGCAAAAAAATGTTTGCTTTATTTTGAAATTTTTTTTCTGATGAAATATTTGAAAATTCTTTGAGCTTTTCCTCCTGTAGACATCTGCAAAATGAGTATGGTCTAATATTGCACTCTGAGCATCTGCTCTTTTCGTTAAATTCTTTATTCAATTGTGCTGACTGCATACCAAAATATATAAACAAAGTATAAATTGTTATTGATCCAGATCAAATAGTTCTTTTAAATTTAGGATAGATACAAAGTGTGCTTAGTACAAATAATACGAACAATCTGCCAGGTCTCAATATTTTAAGATTTCAAGATAGTGACTTAAACTTAATGGGTATTTTACCTTTATTAGCTGAAGAATTTCCATCTTGGGGGTTAGATAGATTAAAAAGTTATGTTAGATTAGTTCTAAAACAAGAGTCGAACGGTATCTTGGTTGCAAAAAATAATTCTTTGTACAATGTTGGTTTGCTAATTTACTCAATGCAAGACATTATAAATAAAGGCTTTTCCAAAAATGCTAAAAAAGAATTTTCTAAATGTTTAGTTGTAGAAAATTTAATTTCTTCAAGTCCTGTTTTGGAAAAAAAAGTTTATCTACAACTTACTAATAGAGCTGTTGATATTGCCGAAAACAATAGCTGTGAAATTGTTGAACTACCTAGATTTAATTCTTCATTTGATTTGGTAAAAAAAAAATATGAAAAAAAAATTGTTAACTCAGATGGATGGAGAACCTTTATTAAAATTGATAAAATATTAACAGCTAATAAAGAGCTTTAATTAAATTATAAAACTTTCCAGTCTGTTTCAAAGGTAACATAATTTACCTGAATACAACGTCTTTCTTTAACTATTTTCTTTTTTTCCATACCGTGCCAAGTATTGGGACCACTAGTAAACATGTATCCGTAATTATTTTTGTATGGAACTGTTTTTACTTTTTCTAATTTATCATTATAAAAATCTGTTCCAAGTTCCTCTGACTCGTTAGTATTATTAACAAATATTAATCCTGACATTAGTTTCTCTTTAATATCACAATGAGGTTTCAACCAAAATCCCTCACGATCGCAAATAACCTCAACTCTAACATATGAGTTTGATAAATCTTTATTGATCATTTTTGAAATAGCTTGATGCACTTCTTTAGATTGAAGTTCGTTAATGAATTTAACTAAATTTGGAAATTGTTTTTCATTTTCTTTAGTTACAAAACATCTAAATTTTATTGCCTCACCACCAGAAGCTATTCCTTCTCTAAACTCAGCAGCCCCACCATCAATTGCTCTAGTTCCATCATAATTTAAATTATGTTTACTTACATCTGGAATATCTGCTTTGATTATCTCTTCTATTGCACTCTCTGTAAGTGCATTATGGTATTCCCAGTGATCAAAAGGAAATTCGTGTTTTTTTGATTGGTTTTGAATTGAATCTAAAAGTGACATTATGAATTAATTTGTTGTTTGATAATACTTGCTACTCTATTCGTTTCGTCTAATTTTTGATAGTTCCAATTTTCAATCTCTTCACCTAAAATTCTAGTTATATTTAATTCTCTAAATAAATTTCTAAATCTTTGAAATCTTTTGTCATTTTTTTTTGGCAAAATATTAGCTACATAAATAGGTTTTCCCGTTAAAGCTGCCTCAGAGATCATTGAGCTAGAGTCGCATGTAACAATAATATTCTCTGCAATTGCTAGAGCTGACAGGTAAGCTTTTTTATCGACATCCATTATAACCGTATGATTATCTCCAAAAAATTCTTTGGCATAATGAATTGTGTTTATTGGTGTTCTCATTGAGGGGATTATAACTAGTTGAAAATCATGTTTTTTTAGCAATTTATATAACATCGTAAAGATATGTTTCATATTCTTTGTGGAATAATCGTAATACTTTGTTGGACCACCCATAATTAATGTCCAAATTTTTCTTTCATCTTTTTTAACAAATGAATTTAAGTAATCTTTATTTTCAGTAATTTCATTTTCTGTAAGATAATGAATGGCGCCTTTGGTGTTGATAACATTTTGACCTTCTAATCCATCGTGTTCTGGGGCAACAATAAAGTCAAAATGATTTAAATCTACTTTTGGATCTTGAATATGAATGTTAAATACTTTTTTACTAGCTTTATTTTTTAAATGAATTGATGGGATAACACTTTTGCGTCCACAAGATATAATCACATCAAAGTCATCTTGATTAATTTTTTGATACACATTTTGTGAAATGGGTGTCAGCTTAGGCGGTATCACTTTCCAAAAACTATTTAGTTCAACTGTGTGGTGTGTAAAATCGATATCTAAGGCTTTTGCCAAACCCTCTACCTGACTAATCATGCCGTGCATTCCTTGAGTTAATAATATGCCTTTTAATTTAGTCATTAATCACTATATAGCTTCCATATGAGTCAAAATCCAACAAAACACACAAAAGTGTTAATAATAGGATCTGGTCCTGCCGGATACACTGCAGCAGTTTATGCGGCACGTGCAATGTTAAATCCAATTTTAGTTTACGGCGTTCAACCGGGTGGGCAATTGACAACAACTACGGATGTTGAAAATTTTCCAGGTTTTGCAGATGTAATTCAAGGTCCTTGGTTAATGGATCAGATGAAAGATCAGGCTAAAACAGTTGGAACAGAAATGATTGAAGATCATATCTCATCGGTAAATTTAAAATCTACACCCTTTGAAGCTGTTGGCGATAGTGGTCAAAAATATACGGCAGATAGCATTATAATTTCTACAGGCGCTCAAGCTAGATGGTTAAATTTAAAATCAGAACAAGAATTCAGAGGTTTTGGAGTTTCAGCTTGTGCTACTTGTGATGGTTTTTTCTTTAAAGATAAAGAAGTTGCAGTTGTTGGTGGTGGTAATGCTGCTGTTGAAGAAGCAATGTTTCTCACAAAATTTGCATCAAAAGTTAAATTAATTCATAGAAGAGATGAACTAAGAGCTGAAAAGATGCTTCAAAAAAAATTAATGGAAAATAAAAAAATTGAAATTATTTGGGATAGTGCTGTTGATGAAGTTATCGGAGATAATGATCCTAAAAATGTTAAAGCAATTAAAGTTAAGAATTTAAAAACTAACGATATTCAAGAAATGAAGATTGATGGGTTATTTATTGCGATTGGACATGATCCAGCCACAGCTTTATTTAAAGAACAATTAGATATGGATAAAGAGGGTTATTTATTAACTAAACCAGATTCTACAGAAACTAATGTCCCTGGAGTTTATGCTGCTGGAGATGTTAAAGACAAAACTTTTAGACAAGCTGTAACAGCTGCGGGGATGGGCTGTATGGCTGCGCTTGAAGCTGAAAAATTTTTATCTCACTGATAAGAGCCATTAAAACTTAATACAAACTAGAGGAAAACAAAATGACTGATAAAGTACTACTAACTGGAATAAGTGGCTGGATAGCGAAACATATAGCAATTGAATTATTAAATTCTGGGTATGAAGTTTTGGGAACTGTTAGAAGTCAAAATTCATTAGAGAAAACTAAAAAAACTATAAGCGAATATGTTTCAACAGATAAATTATCATTTGTTGAATTGGATCTTTTAAAAGATGAAGGTTGGAATGATGCTGCTAAAGACTGTAAATATATTATACATACTGCTTCTCCTTATCCCATGAAAAGTTCAAGAAATAGAGAAGCTTTAGTTCCAGCTGCTAAAGGGGGAACTTTGAGAGTTTTAAATGCGGGTATAGAGGCTAACATTGAAAAGATAGTTCTAACATCATCAATAGCCGCAATGTTTAAAAGACCAAATAGAACCAACCCTTACAATGTCGGAGAAAATGATTGGTCAGATACTGAATGGAGTGGTTCTAACGATTATATTATATCTAAAACTAAAGCTGAGAAAGTTGCCTGGGAATTAATGGAAAGCAAAGGATTGAAAGATAAATTAACTGTAATTAATCCAGGTGGTGTTAATGGTGATGCATTAGATGATAAAGAAAATACATCGACTAAATATGTTCAACTTTTCCTTAAAGGAAAATATCCAATGGCTCCAAATTTTGGAATATTAATTTCTGATGTAAAAGATGTAGCAAAAGCACATGTACTTTCATTAAAAAATTCTAAAGTAAATGGAAGACGTCTATTAATTGGTTCAGAAGTTAAAAAAATGCTGGAAATTTCTAAAATTATGCAAGAAGAGTTTCCACAGTACGCAAAAAAACTACCAAAAAAAGAAATGCCAAACTTTATGTTAAAATTAATTAGTTATCTGGATTCATCTGCAAAACTTATGGTACCAGAACTAGGCATTCTAATGCAAACAGATACTTCATATGCTGAAGACTTATTGGGGATAAAATTTAAACCAGCACGAGATAGCATCAAAGATGCTGGAAACTCAGTAATAAGACTTGGGTTGATTTAAGATCTTAATCGATCGTTATTTTTGTCAAAGATAGGTTCGTCAATTATTTTTGCTTTGATTTTTGCTCCTTGAATTTTGATAAATAACTCATTTCCTATGTTTGCACAATCTGGCTTAACATATGCAAAAGCTAAACTTTTTTTAACTCTAAAACCATAAGCTCCAGAAGTAGTAAGTCCCACTTTCTTATCATCAAAGTACACAGGTTCATTTCCATGTGCATCAGCATCTTTTGCTTCAACCTCAAGATATACCAGCTTAGTTTCTATTCCATTATCTAGTAATTTTGTTACTGCTTTGGACCCTTTAAATTCATTTTTCTTTTCAAGATTAAAAAATTTATCAAGACCTGCTTCAACAACACTAATTTCAGGAGTAAGTTCAGTTCCCCATCCTCTATATCCTTTTTCAATTCTCATAGAATTCATTGCTCGAGTTCCAAAGTCAATAATACTTTCTTGTTTACCTTCTTTAATAATAAGATCATAAATTTCACTCATCTGATCTATTGAATGATGAAGCTCCCAGCCTAATTCTCCCATGTAATTAACTCTGAGTGCAATTACATCTATATTATTAATCTTTATATGCTTTGATTTTAACCATGGAAAATTTTCATTACTTAAATCTGAATCTGTTAATTTTTGAAGTACATTTCTAGATTTAGGTCCTATTAAACCTAAAACTCCTTTTTCAAGAGTTACATTTTTGATTATAACTCTCTCACCTTCTTGTTTATTATGATTTAACCAGTCTAAGTCTCTTATTTCTGAAATAGCTGCGGATAAAGCATAATAATGATTATCTTTTAATTTAGTAATTGTAAACTCAGTTTGAATTCTGCCAATATCATTTAGAGCATGGGTTAAAATAATACTTCCATCTTTTTTAGGAATTCTATTCGAGCATAATCTATTTAAAAATTGATAACTATCCTCTCCTGTAATTTCAAATTTAGAAAAACTACTTAAATCAATTACACCAACATGATTATGAACATGCTCACATTCATTTTGAATATATGGAAAAACGTTATTTCTTTTGTAACTTAAAGCTTCTTTAACATTATCTTTATTAAACCAATCAGGTTTTTCCCATCCATATAAATCAAAATATTCTGCACCTTTATCTTTAAGTTTTTGATATATTGGCGTGGTTTTCATTGGCCTTCCAATTTCAATTTTATCATGAGGCATTGGAGTGACATACATTCTTCGATATTGTTCCTTTGACTTTTCAACAGAATAATCTTTATTGACCCAACTCATGTAACGTCTTGGTTCAAATTCTTGCATGTTAATTTCTGAGTCTCCATGAACAATCCATTGAGCCATGTATTTTCCTGCTCCACCTCCATGTGCAATACCAATGCTTGCAGCACAAAACATCCAAAAATTTTTAAGGCCAGGCGCTGGTCCTGCTAAAAAATTATCGTCAGGTGTATGAGTAATAGGACCACATATTATTCTTTTTATTCCAACATCTTTAAATTCAGGGATTCTATCCATACCTTTTTCTAAATGATCTGCAATTCTATCTAAATCAGGTTCTAGTAATTCCATATCAAATTTCCAATCCATTCCATCTAATGCCCAGGCTGCTACATCTTTTTCATATGGGCCAATTAATAATCCTTTGCCTTCTTGTCTTAAGTAAGATGAAGAGTCTGGATCTCTAACAACTGGTAATTCTTTATCTAATTTTTCTATTTCAGGATGAGCTTCCGTTACTAGATATTGATGAACCATATTAATACTTGGCACATTTTTTAACCCAACCATTGCAGCTACTTCAGGACAAAAACTTCCAGCAGCATTTACAACATGCTCACAAATTATATCTCCTTTTTCAGTAATTACTTTCCACTCACCCGAGGATGTTTTTTTAATGTCGGTTACTCTATTTTTTCTGTAAATTTTAGCTCCTCCATTCCTAGCGCCTTTAGCCATTGCATTCGTTGTGCTCGTAGGATCAGTATAGCCATCTTCAGTTGTTAAAAATGCTCCTTTAATTCCATCAAGTTTTATAAATGGATGATATTTTTGAATTTCTTCTGTAGAAATTATTGAACAAGGCGCACCTACTATATCCAATACTCCTTTAGTGTAATCAAACCATTCCAAATCATCATTTGTATATGCAAGTCTTAAACTTCCTGTTTCATGAAAACCAGTTGGCTGACCAGTCTCTTTTTCAAGATTTTTATAGAGATTTGTTGAATGAAGATGAATTTTTGCAAGATTCAAACTTGTTAACATATGTGGACACTGACCTGCGGCATGCCAAGTAGAACCAGAAGTAAGTTCGCTTTTTTCAATTAAAACCACATCACTCCATCCTTCTTTGGTTAAATGATATAAAAGACTTACACCCATTATACCACCTCCAATAATTACTAACTTTGCATGTGATTGTATTTTGTCCATAAATTTTAATAACAATATATTTTAGTTAGAAATAAATATATATAAATTTTCTACATTTTGAGGACGTGTGATGAAGATTAAAATTATGAACTACTTAAGTCAGCTATCTCATCAGACTCAAAAATTGTTTTTGAAACTTTATTTTGAGTAATGGCAATCATTGCTTTTGCAACAGTTGCTGATTGAATGGGTTTCATTTTCTTTAGAGGCCCTAAAAATAGAGTAGATAATAATTTAAATACAAAAATTCCTATTTTCTCGCCTATTCTCTTTTCTTTTCGATCTCCTAATAAAAAAGAAGGTCTCATTATTCCTAGGTTTGGAAAATTAAGTCTTTTTAATTCTTCTTCTACTTCTCCTTTGAATTTTAAATAATCTCCTGAACTTTTTGGATCTGCATAACCAGATGAGATAAAAACAAATGAATTTACTGAGTTTGATTTTGCAATTTGAGCAACTTGTTTTGGAACCTCAAGCTCCACTCTTTTATATTCATTTTTATCTGGTGAATTTTTCTTTGTAGTGCCAATACAAAAGAAGCAATCATCCCCTTTGATATCTTCTCTATGATTTTCTAAATTATTAAAATCTGTTTGAATAATTTCGATCTTTGGATCACTTGTATCTATTGATGAACGAACAAATAACTTAATCTTAGAATAGTTATTATTGCTAATTAATTGATATAAAACATGGCTTCCAACTAACCCAGATGCACCAAATAATAAGGCTGTTTTCACTTCTTAAGATAAACTTTCACAAAAAGTTTTTATTCTCTCCATTGCTTTTTTTAAATTTTGCATTGAAGTAGCATATGAAATTCTAAAATAACCATCTAATCCAAAGGCTGATCCTTGCACTACGGCAACATTTGATTTCTCAAGTAATTTTTGAACAAAATCAGTATCTGTGTTTAATTTTGTTTTTTTGTTTAAGAGACCTTTGCAGCTTGGAAATACGTAAAAAGCACCATTAGGTGTTAAGCACTTAATGCCTTTAATATTATTTAAACTTTTAACAACAAAATCTCTTCTTTCTTTAAAAGCTTTTGATCTTTTTTGAATAAAACCTTGATTACCATTTAAGGCTTCAACAGCTGCTGCTTGACTTATTGAAGATGGGTTAGATGTAGATTGTGATTGAATTTTACCAATCGCTTTAATTACATCTTTTGGACCTGCCGCATAACCTATTCTCCAACCAGTCATTGCATAAGATTTACTAACACCATTCATAGTAAGAGTTCTATCTTTTAATTTTGAATTTTGTGCGATGGTATAAAAATTAAAATTATCATATTTAATATGCTCATAAATATCATCACTCAAAATATGAACTTTTTTATTTTTAACTAAAACTTTTGCCAATTCCTCAATTTCTTTTTTAGTGTAACCTGCACCTGTTGGATTTGAGGGTGAGTTTAAAATTAACCATTTTGTTTTTTTTGTAATAGCTTTTCTTAATTTTGAAGGTGTAAGTTTGAATCCCTCTTGTTCAGTACATTTAACTATTTTTGGCTTTCCTCCAGATAATAAAACCATATCTGGATAAGACACCCAAAAAGGTGCTGGGATTATAACTTCATCACCTTTGTTTAAAGTTGCCATGAATGCGTTATATAAAACTTGCTTACCACCAGTTCCAACAGTGATCTGATCTGCTGTGTAACTTAACTTATTTTCTCTTTTAAACTTTGCTATAATTGCTTTTTTTAAAGCGGGAGTTCCATCCACTGCTGTATATTTAGTGTCTCCATTTTTAATAGCTTTAATTGCTGCATTCTTTACGTTGTCTGGAGTATCAAAATCTGGTTCACCAGCACCAAGGCCAATTACATCTTTGCCTGCAGCTCTTAATTCTCTTGCTTTTTGAGTAACAGCAATAGTTGGTGATGGTTTAATTCTTTTTAAACTGTCTGATATTATGCTCATTGAAATATAATTTTAATCTACTAGTTTTATAAATAATGCAGAATACTTATCAAGATTTAATTACCGAAATTCAAAATAAAAATCCTGGGATCAGCCCTAAGCTTGAGGGAGGTAAAAAGTTTCAGATGAAAACTGATTTTAAGCCTGCAGGGGATCAACCTGAAGCCATTAAACAATTAGTTAATGGCGCAAATAAAGATCAACTTAGTCAGGTTTTACTGGGTGTTACTGGATCTGGAAAAACTTTTACTATGGCTAAGGTTATCGAAAAAACTAATAGACCAGCTTTAATTCTTGCTCCAAATAAAACATTGGCTGCTCAACTATATGGAGAAATGAAATCTTTCTTTCCAGATAATGCAGTTGAATATTTTGTATCTTATTATGATTATTACACACCAGAAGCATATGTTCCACGTTCAGATACTTATATTGAAAAAGAAGCTTCAATTAATGAGCAAATCGATCGAATGCGTCACTCGGCAACAAGATCACTTCTTGAGCGAGACGATGTTATTATTGTATCAAGTGTTTCTTGTATCTATGGTCTAGGATCTGTTGAGGCTTACAGCAAGATGACTTTAAGTTTAAAGACTAATTATGATTACAACAGAGAAGAATTAATAAAATCTTTAGTAGCACTTCAATATAAAAGGAATGATCAAAATTTTTATCGAGGAACTTTTAGAGCTAGAGGAGAATATCTTGAAATTTTTCCCTCTCACCTAGAAGATCGTGCTTGGAGATTAAGTTTATTTGGAGACAAATTAGAAAAGATAGAAGAGTTTGATCCTTTAACAGGAGATTTGGTTAGTGAACTTGATGTAATTAAAGTTTATGCTAACAGTCACTACATCACACCCAAACCAACTATTGAACAAGCAATAATTAAAATTAAAAGAGAACTAGAGGCAACTTTAAAAAAATTTAAAGAACAAAATAAATTACTTGAAGCACAAAGATTAGAAGAAAGAACTAAATTTGATCTAGAAATGATTGAAGCAACTGGATCTTGTGCTGGAATCGAAAACTATTCAAGATTTTTATCTGGAAGAAAACCTGGAGAGCCCCCTCCTACATTATTTGAATATTTTCCAGACAATACTTTAATTTTTGTTGATGAATGTCATGTAACTGTTCCTCAATTAAATGGAATGTATAAAGGTGATAGATCAAGAAAAAGTAATCTTGCAGAGTATGGTTTTAGATTACCTTCTTGTATGGATAACCGACCACTTAAATTTGAAGAATGGGATGCAATGAGAACGCAAACAGTTTTTGTGTCAGCTACACCAGGACCATGGGAACTAAAACAAACAAAAAATAAATTTGTCGAACAAATCATTAGACCCACAGGATTAATAGATCCTCCAGTTGAAATTAGGCCTGCAAAAAACCAGGTTGATGACTTAATGCATGAGTGTGTAAAAGTAATTAACAACAACTTTAGAGTATTAGTCACTACTTTAACTAAAAAGATGGCCGAAGATTTAACTGAGTATCTTCACGAAAATGGTATCAAAGTTAGATACATGCACTCTGATATCGACACCTTAGAGCGTATTGAAATCATGAGAGATCTAAGGCTTGGAGTATTTGATGTATTAGTTGGAATTAATTTACTAAGAGAAGGACTTGATATTCCAGAATGTGCATTAGTTGGAATTTTAGATGCAGATAAAGAAGGCTTTCTAAGATCTGAGACTTCTTTGGTTCAAACTATTGGAAGAGCTGCAAGAAATCTAGAGGGTAAAGTTATTCTTTATGCAGATAAGGAAACAAAAAGTATTAAAAATGCAATCAAAGAGACAGATAGACGAAGAACTATTCAAGTAGCTTACAACAAAAAACACAAGATCAGTGCAACAAGTATAAAAAAAGAAATTGGAGATGTGCTTGAAAGTGTTTATGAGAAAGACTATGTAAAAGTTGGAACTGATGAAAATATTGGTGGTAATCTTAAGAAACACCTAAAAGCTCTGAATAAAAGAATGAAAGAGTCAGCAACTAACCTTGAGTTTGAAGAAGCAGCAAAAATTAGGGATGAAATTAGAAAACTTGAAGCATCTGAACTAGAAATTACTTTAAATCCAAAGGTAAAAAAATATAGTTCAAATAATAAAATGTATCCAAAAGGTAGATCAACTATGGGTCTTCCAGGTACAAGAGCTCAAAAAGGTAAAAAAAAGTGGAAGCAAACAAAATAATTATAACAGGAGCAGCAACTAGAATGGGTGCTGCGATTGCTAAAAAGCTATCAGGTCCAAATGTGGAAATTGTTATTCATTATAATAAATCAAAATTAAATGCTGAGAAATTACAAAAAGAACTAAAGAAAAATAAAACAAAAGTTTGGTTGATTAAAGGAGATCTATCCAAAGAAAATGATTTAAAAAAAATTATCAAGTTTGCAAAATCAAAATTAAAATACTTTGATTGTTTAATTAATAACGCTTCATTGTTTGAAAATGATAATTTAAAAAATTTTACATCTAAAAGTTGGAATAATCATTTGGATGTAAACTTAAAAGCTCCTGCTTTCTTAACAAAAGAATTTGCAAAAAATATTAAAGGTAAAAATAATAATATCATAAACATTATTGACCAAAGAGTTTTTAAACTAACTCCATTTTTTACTTCATACACATTAAGTAAAACTGGACTTTACACATTAACAAAAACAAGTGCTATGAGTTTGGCTCCCAACATAAGAGTAAACGGTATAGCTCCTGGACCAACAATAAAAAATAAGCGTCAAACAGATAAACATTTTAAAAAACAATATTTAGCTACACCTTTAAAGCAACAGGTGAATGTTAAAGAAATATGTAATGCTGTTGACTTTTTTATTAAAAACAGTTCTATTACAGGTCAAGTATTAGCTATTGATAGTGGACAAAATTTAAACTGGCAAACACCAGATGTAATTGGAAAAGAATGAAAAAAAGTAATTTTAAAGTTGTAAAAATAGATAAAAATAAAAGTTTATTTAACTACGAAAAAAAAATTCTAATCAAAGAATTAACCTTGGATTTAAAACTTGGTTATTACGAATTTGAAAAAGAGAAGCCCCAAAAAGTAAAATTTAGCCTTGAAATTGATTATGAAGATAAAAAACCAACCAGTGACAAGGATATCAAATCTATTGTAAATTATGGGCAAGTTGTAAAATTGATCAAAAAACTTACCAAAAATAAGCATTACAATTTCTTAGAAACACTTGCGGAAGATGTTTTTGATATTTTATTCAAAGACAAACGGATTGGTAAAATAATGCTTCAAATTGAAAAATTAGAGATTTTAAAAGAATGTACGTCAGTTGGTATTCAAATTACCAAAAAAAGAAGTCATGAAAAGCTCTGAACTTGGAAAAGAAGTAATAAAAAAAGAGCTTCCATTAATTCCTAAAAGCCCTGGTGTTTACCGAATGCTTAATCACAAAGATGATATTCTTTATGTGGGTAAAGCCAAAAATTTACCGAATAGATTAAAAAGTTATGTGGCAGAGAAAAACCACATCATTCGAACAGAGAGAATGTTGTCTCAAACTTTTAAGCTTGAGATCACAACTACTGCAAATGAGAGTGAAGCCTTACTGTTGGAAGCAAATTTAATAAAAAAACATAAACCAAAATTCAATATTTTACTTAAAGATGACAAATCATTTCCCTTCATATTTATTGGTGAAAAAGAACAATGGCCAAGAGTTACAAAACATAGAGGGAAAAAAGAAAAAGAAGGATTTTACTTTGGTCCCTTTGCGTCTGCAGGCACTGCAAACTGGACTATTAAGATGCTTCAAAAAATATTTCAATTAAGAGTTTGTGATGATGGTACGTTTAAAAATAGAAAACGACCTTGTATACTTTATCAAATTAAAAGATGTTCAGGTCCCTGTGTGGGATACATAAATAAAGATGACTATAAAAGTTCGGTAGATCAAGCAATTCAATTTGTCTCTGGTAAATCTAGAGATATTCAAAAAAATCTCTCTAAAGAAATGGAGGCCGCAAGTGATCAACTTGATTTTGAAAGAGCTTCAATTTTTAGAGATAGAATAAAATCTCTAAATATCATTCAATCTTCACAAAGAATTAATGAGGCAAACCTAGTTGATGCTGATGTGATTGCTGGATATAAAGAATCTGGGAAAGCTTGTATTCAAGTTTTCTTTTATAGATCAAAACAAAATTGGGGTAATCAAGCTTACTTTCCAAAACATGATCCAGATCAAGAAATTTCAGAAATTATGTCTTCTTTTTTAATGCAATTTTATGAAAATAAAACTGTTCCTAAATTAGTTATTATTAATAGTGATATCAAAGATAAAAAATTAATAGAAGAAACTTTAAGTAAAAAAGAAGGAAATAGCATTTCCATCAATACAGCAAAAAAAGGAACTAAAGCAAAAGTTGTTGCAATGGCAGAAAAAAATGCAAAGGAGTCTTTAAATAGAAAACTTTATGAAACAAATAATAATAAGAATTTATTTGAAGGTGTTGCTAAAAAATTTGATTTAAAAAATGTTATCAATTTAGTTGAGGTTTATGACAATAGTCATATTTCAGGAACCAACAGTGTTGGGGCAATGGTTACATTTGGCAATGAAGGTTTTGTTAAAAAGAGATATCGAAAATTTGATATTAAAACAAAAGGTGCAGAGCAAGATGATTTTGCCATGCTTAAAGAAGTTTTATCTAGAAGATTTAAAAGAGCAATTTTAGAAAAAGGTAATTATTTAACCTTACCAGATTTAATACTGATTGATGGTGGAAAAGGACAATATTCTTCAGCAAAAGAAGTGCTAGATGAATTGGGTCTACATGACCTTCCAATGATTGCTATTGCAAAAGGTAAAATGCGAAATAGTGGAGACGAAACATTCTTCTACAATGGTAAAAGCTATAAATTTGAAAAAAATGATCCAACTTTATTTTTTATGCAAAGACTTAGAGATGAAGCACATAGATTTGCAATTACCTCGCATAGAGCAAAACGAGCTAAAGGATTATCGAAATCATTGCTAGATCAGATCGATGGTATTGGCGCTATTAGAAAAAGGGCATTATTAAACCATTTTGGTTCAGCAAGATCCGTTGAGTCTGCTAGTTTTGATGAGATAAAGTCTGTAGAAGGTGTTGAGGAAAAAGTTGCAAAAAAGATATATAACTTCTTTCATGAATAATTATGCTTAGAAAAATTCCTAATATATTAACCATTGGGCGAATAATAATTGTCCCTTTCTTTGTCTTGGCTTTTTATCTACCAGGCTTTTATGGAGATTTGACTGCGCTCATATTGTTTATAGTTGCCTCGTTCACTGATTTTTTAGATGGAATGTTGGCTCGAATGCTTGGGGAAGAGTCTAAATTGGGTGAATTATTAGATCCAATTGCAGATAAAATTATTGTAGCTACAGCATTAATCTTATTAGTAATGGATGGTACCATTAGAAATTATGAGGTTATTGCTGCTATAATTATTCTTACACGTGAAATTTTAATTTCAGGATTAAGAGAATTTTTAGCTAAAGGTCAAATAAAACTTCCAGTATCAAATCTTGCAAAACTAAAAACTGTTTTACAAATGGTATCGATTGGTCTTTTGCTCTCAGGAGAGACAGGAAATAAGATTATTAATTTTCAAGATTATAATGCACAAACTATAGGAATTATTCTTCTTTGGCTTTCAGCATTTTTAACACTTTTCACTGGGTATGATTATATGCGTAAAGGAATAGATCACGCGATGTCAGAAGACAACAAGAATTAGGCTGCTTTTTTCTTTCTTACTAAAGCTTGATAACTTTCATTTAAATCAATTATAGTTTCACATACTTTAAATTGATTCTCAGCAATACATGAGACTGGTGTTACTTCCGCAGCTGTTCCAGTCAAAAAGCATCCAACGAAATTAGAAAGTTCTGATGGACTTATTTTTCTTTCATGAACTTTAATATTTTTAGATTTTGCAATTTCAATAACTGTTCTTCTTGTTATTCCATCTAAAAAAGAGTCTGGAATTGGAGTGTGAATTTCTCCATTTTTATCTTTGAAAAAAATATTTGCTCCAGTTGCTTCAGCAACATTTCCATCATGATCTAACATTAATGAGTCTGTGTATCCTTGTTTTTCTGCTTCATGCTTAGATAAAGTACAAATCATATAAAGACCTGAAGCTTTTGTATCCCAAGGAATTGTATTTGGAGCTGGTCTTCGCCAATTTGAAATATTTAATTTTATTCCTTCTACTTTTAGTTTTGGATCAAAATAAGAGCCCCACTCCCAAGTCGCTATAGCAACATGAATTTTTGTTTGTTGTGCAGAAATCGCCATCATCTCGCTACCTCTCCAAATAGTAGGTCTTACATATCCATTTTCTACTTTTTGAACTGAAATAATTTTATTGCAGGCATCATTTATTTCTTTTTCGCTGTAAGGAATTGTCATTCCCATTCTTTCTGCTGAATAAAAAAGTCTTGAAGTGTGTTCCTCTAATTTAAATATAGAACCATCATACACACGCTCACCCTCAAAAACACAACTAGCATAGTGTAGTCCATGATTTAAAACGTGTATCTTAGCGTCAGCCCAATCAACTAGCTCACTATTATACCAAATTTTTCCAGATCTATTATCGTACGGCACCATGTATGAAATTTTTAAATTATTAGTGAAAATTATCTTTGTATCTTTAATATGTCAATATAACTTACCTATAATGAAAGAACTTTTATATTTAAAAGATGAACAACTAAAAGATTTAATTGAAAAATTATTTGTAAGTTACAGAGAAACATTTTCAGACGCCAAAAAAGTATTAGATAGACACTCTATTGGATTAGCCCACCATAAAGTAATTCACCTATTGTCAATGTACCAAGGTATTTCGATTTCAGAGCTTTTAAAACGGCTGAAAGTGACAAAGCAAAGTTTAAACAGGGTACTAAAAGATCTAATTAAATTGGAAATTGTAACTTTTAAAAGAGATGATTTAGACACAAGAGTAAAGCATATTTTTTTAAACGAAAAAGGAAAAAAAATATTTAATGAAATTTTCGATCTACAAAAGAAAAGGATTTACAATGCCTTACTTAATTCGAGTTCAGAGGAAGTAATTAATTTTGATAATGTTTTAACTAAAATTATAAATGGATAAATTTATTGCACATATTCTAGTTGTTGATGATGATGATGGAATTAGATCTTTGGTTAAAAAATATTTGAATGAAAATAGTTTTTTAGTCACGACTGCTGATAGCGCAGAAAATGCATCAGAAAAAATTAGTATCATAAAATTTGATTTAATAATTTTAGATATAATGATGCCTGGAAAAAATGGACTAGAATTTATCAGAGATCATAAAAAAAAATTAGATACACCTATTATTCTTTTGACTGCTAAGGGTGAAGCAAATGAAAGGGTCGAGGGATTAGAGGTTGGGGCCGATGATTATTTACCAAAACCATTTGAACCAAAAGAATTAATTTTAAGAATTAAAAATATTTTAAATAAAACTATAAAAACTGAACAAGTTAGAATTATAGAGTTTGAAAATGTTAAAATTGACTTAAATAAACTATTAATTATTAAAAATGATAATGAGTTTAAAATTAACAATACAGAGAAAATAATATTAGAAAAAATGATTAATAATCCAGGTAAAACATTTTCACGTGAGAATATTGGTCAATTAATAGAGCTAGATAAAGAAAGATCTATAGATGTAATTATTACAAGATTAAGAAAGAAAATTGAAATTGATCCCAAAAATCCAAAATTTTTACAAACAATAAGGGGTGCAGGATATGTTCTTTGGATTGAGTAATTTTTTAAAAAAAATATTACCTAAAAGATTGTTTTATAGGGCCCTTTTAATTGTAGCTGCTCCTGTCTTAGTTCTTCAATTAATCATAACTATTGTATTTTTTGACAGCCTTTGGATCAAAACTAATAAAGGAATGACCAAGGCATTAATTAATGAAATTAATTTATTTGTTGAAGTTTATGCTAATCAAAAAATTGATAAAGATGAATTAAAAAATCTCTTTTCTCTATTTATAGATCTAAACATAGAGCAAGTTAATAATAAAAATTTTAATAGTAAATATAATAAAAGAACATTCAGTCCAATTGATAGAACTCTTAGAAGAGAATTAAAATCAAACTTTAATCTTGGTGAATTTTGGTTTGATACAACAAGTTATAAAGAATTAATTGATATAAGAATAAAATATGAAGATGGATACTTTAGATTTTTAGTACCTAGAGATAGAGTTACTAGTTCGTCCGCACGAATATTTGCGCTTTGGATAACTGTTCCAGCAATTATAATGGTTATGATTTCATTAATATTTTTAAAAAATCAAACTAGACCAATTACCAATCTTGCGCGTGCTGCTGAAAAATTTGGTAAAGGTGAAGAAATAGTGGAATTCAAACCTTCAGGTGCCTTGGAAATAAGACAAGCAGGACATGAGTTTGATAAAATGAGAAAAAGAATTCTTAAACATTTAAATCAAAGAACCGAGATGTTATCTGGCATAAGTCATGATTTGAGAACACCTCTTACGAGGATGAAACTACAAGTTGCTTTCATTACAGATAAGGATTTAGCTAAAAAACTAGCAGAGGATATTAATGAGATGGAAAAAATGCTTAATGAATATCTGCAATTTACAAGTTCATCCTATATTGAAAAAGATGAGATGTTCAACTTATCAGAATTGATAGAACAAATTGTTAACAAATATAATAACAAAAATATTCAAAAAGATTTAATACCCAGAGTTTATCTCAATGGTAGAAAAAATTTAATTAATCGATGTCTTAATAATATAATTGATAATGCGTTAAAATATGGAAATAAAGTTAAAGTAAAACTTAACAAAGAAAATACAAATTTGTTAATTATCATTGATGATGATGGTTCTGGTATTCCAAAAAAGGAACATGAAAATGTATTCAAGCCATTCTATAAAATTGACAAAGGTAGAGCAGAGTCCAAGTCAAGTGTCGGTCTTGGATTATCTATAGCATCAGATATTATCAGATCTCATGGGGGAAATATTGTTCTTGAAAAATCTAAAATGAACGGACTTCGTGTTAAGATTTTTTTACCTGTTTAGTTTTCTTTTTTGTTTCCAATTTTTTAATTTTATTTTCTAAATTTTCAACTCGTTTTGATAACACATCAAATTCGTCCTTGCTGACGAGTTTCATTTTAAAAACAATTTCATCTCTTTTGGATTTCAAGATATTAAAAAGCTCTGAACTAAGATCTTTTGAGGAGATAATACCTTGTTCAAAAAGTTTACCAAGTTTATCAATTATAAATTTAGAATTTTTCATATTTAGGATATATAATATAAGTATTATTTAAAATGTTCATCAATAATTTTGACCCAGTCGCTTTTCAAATTATGTCATTTGAAATTAGATGGTATTCTCTAGCTTACATTTTGGGAATTGTTATTGGTTGGTCATTATGTAAAAAAGTATTTATCAAAGACTCAGATATAAATGAAAAATTTGATGACTATATAGCTTATCTCATCATTGGAGTAATTTTAGGTGGAAGATTAGGATATGTTATATTTTATAACTTTTCATATTATTTAGATAATATATTTGATATTTTTAAGATATGGCAAGGTGGAATGTCATTTCATGGAGGATTATTAGGAGTAATCATTTCAAGTTTCTTTTTTGCAAAAAAAAATAATCAAAATCCATTTTCTTATTTAGATCAGGTGTCACTAGTAGCACCAATAGGAATTTTTTTTGGAAGATTGGCTAATTTTATAAATTCTGAACTTTATGGAATAACTACAGATATTCCTTGGTCAGTTGTCTTTATTAAAGTAGATAATTTATCAAGACATCCATCTCAATTGTATGAAGCAATTTTAGAAGGTATAATTTTATTTTTAGTGTTGATATACTTTATAAAAAAAGACTATTTAAGAAAACCTGGTTTAATTTCAGCATTATTTTTAATTTTTTATTCTTTGTTTAGATTCTTTATTGAATTTTTTAGAGTGCCAGATGTACAGTTAGGCTATTTAGTTTTAAATTTAACTATGGGACAAATAATTAGCCTAGTGTTTGTAACGATTGGAACAATTCTTTTTTATCTTAAAAATGAAGATTAATAGAACAACAAATTTACCTTTAGACCAATTTATAGAATTTGCTCTATATAATAAAGATTCGGGTTATTATATGAAAAAAAATCCTTTTGGAAAAGAAGGAGATTTTATTACCGCACCAAACATTACAAGACTATTTTCAGAAATGATTGCGATTTGGGTATTAACCTTTTGGAAAAGTATCGGATCACCAAAAAAATTTAATTTGCTTGAGCTTGGAGCTGGAAATGGTGAAATGATGAAAGTCATAATTGAAACATTAAAAAATTTTTCAGGGTGTTTTAATAATTGTAATTTTCAAATACATGAAAAAAGTGAACTTTTAAAAAAAAAACAACAATTAAATTTAAAATCAGAAAAAATAACTTGGATAGAAGATATAAAGGTAAATAATTCATATCCGACGATATTTGTAGCTAATGAGTTTTTTGATGCACTACCAATTAAACAATTTTTTAAAAAAAAAGAAGGTTGGGTTGAAAGATTTGTGTATTTAAAAGAAGAAAACAAGGCTGAATTTAAAGAGCAATTAACAGAAATAAAAGAGATTGAACAGAGTCTGAACTTTGAAATTTCAAAAGATCAAGAAATTATTGAATATTCACCAAGCTCATTTGATTATTTAAAAAATATTTGTGATCTAATAAAAAAAAATAATGGCGGAATACTAATAATTGATTATGGATATTTAAATTTTAAAATGCATGAAACGCTCCAAGCTATCAATAATCATAAATATTCAAATGTTCTAGAAGATATTGGGGATTCTGACATTACTTATAATATTAACTTTGGTTTATTTAAAAAATTTGTTGATCAATTTAATGATTTAAATTCAATACTTACTAATCAAAAAAAATTTTTAACTAGTATGGGAATAGTTCAAAGAGCAGAAATTATAAGTGAAAATATACCTTTCTCAAAAAAATCAGATTTATTTTATAGAATTAGGCGTCTTATAGATGAAAAACAAATGGGTGAGCTATTTAAAGTGATGTTGATAAAAAAGACAAAAAATCAATTTAAGATAGGTTTTGAAATTGATTAAATCAAAAAAATTAGTGAGATTAAGAAATTTAAAGCATGGCTTTTTTAATAGTAGCGGTGGTCAATCAAAAAAAATTTACAAGAGTTTAAACTGTGGGCCTGGTTCGTCTGATAAAAAATCTGATATTAAAAAAAACTTACAGATTGTAAGAAAAAAAATTAGCAATAAAGCAAAAAATATTTTTTTAGTTAAACAATTTCATAGTAACAAATTCATATACATCGACCAAAAATATAAATACAAAAATAAACCTAAAGCTGATGCTATTATAACTAATCAAAGATACTTGCCTATTGCTGTATTAACAGCTGATTGTGCACCAATATTAATTTATGACAAAAAAATAAAAATGATAGCTGCAATCCACGCAGGCTGGAAAGGAGCCTATAAAGGCATAATAAATAATGTAATTAAATTTATGATCAAAAAAGGTTGTAATTTAGAAAATATTACTGCAGTCATAGGTCCGTCTATTTCTCTAAAAAACTATGAAGTGAAAGAGGATTTTAAGAAAAAATTTATCAAAAGAGATAAAAAAAATTTAATATTTTTTAAGAATAAAAAAAATAAATTATACTTTAATCTAACTGGTTTTATATATAAGTCCCTTAAAGCTATAAAGGTTAAACACATAGATGTTTTAAATATTGATACTTTTGATATCAAAAATAAATTTTTCAGCGCAAGAAGAGCTTTAAAATTAAAACATAATGATTATGGTAGAAATATTTCAATAATTATGCTTAATTAGTTTTTTTAATGAAATTATTATCCGGAAATAGCAACAAACCTCTTAGCAAAAATATTGCAAAATATTTAAAGTCTAAATTGGTAAACTCTAGTATCAGAAACTTTTCTGATGGTGAAATTTATGTTGAGATTAATGAAAATATTAGAGGAAACAGTATTTTTATTATTCAGTCAGTTTCATCGCCAGCTAACGATAATCTTATGGAACTTTTGCTTTGTATAGATGCTTTAAAAAGATCCTCTGCAAAAAATATTACTGCCGTAATTCCATATTTTGGGTACGCAAGACAAGATAGAAAAGTTGTTCCAAGAACTTCCATTTCAGCAAAACTTGTGTCTAACCTAATAACTAAAGCAGGTGCTGATAGAGTCGTCACAGTAGATTTACATGCCGGTCAAATCCAAGGTTTTTTTGATATTCCAGTTGATAACTTATTTGCAACTCCTATTTTTGCAAGACATGCAAAGAAAAAAATAAAAAATAAAAATATTATTTGTGTTGCACCCGATGTTGGTGGAACTGAAAGAGCTAGAGCCTTAGGAAAACTATTAAATGTGGGACTAGCAATTGTTGATAAAAGAAGACCAAAGCCAGGTCAATCACAAGTGATGAATGTAATTGGAGATGTTAAAGGCAAAACTTGTGTAATTGTTGATGACATTATTGACTCAGGTGGAACAATAGTGAATGCCGCAAAAGCACTTAAAGATAGAGGTGCAAAAGAAGTTTATGTTTATATTACGCACGGAGTGTTAAGTGGTGAAGCTGTAAAAAAAATCAAAAATTCTGTAATAAAAAATCTTGTCATTACAGATACGATTGACAACTACGACAAAATTAAAAGCGCTAAAAACATTGAGGTTCTGCCTATTTCAGGCTTAATGGGAGAAGCAATCAAAAGGATATCTAATTCAACATCTGTTTCAGATTTATTTAAATAATTACCTTGAGTTATTAAAGAACTTGAGCTAAAAACCCATGATTTTATGATTTCATTAGAAGCAAACATTAGAAACACTAAAACTAAGGGTGAACTTAGTGCACTTAGAAATAATGGTGGTGTACCAGCCGTAATTTATGGTGGTGAAGCACAAAATGAAACAGTATCAATTTCAAAAAAATTATTAAAATCTCTAATCGATAAGGAAAATTTTTTATCAAATATAGTGACTTTAAATGTTGATGGAAAACCACAAAACGTTCTTCCAAGAGAGATTAAATATCATATCATTTCAGATGAACCAATTCATGTTGATTTTTTAAGAGTAGTACCGGGTGTAAAAATACGTATTGAAGTACCTGTTCAATTTATTAACCATGAAAAATCTCCAGGTTTAAAGAGGGGTGGAGTTTTAAACATTGTTAGAAGAAAAGTAGAATTAAGATGTCCAAGTGAAAAAATTCCTGAAAGTTTGGTAATTGATCTTGATGGTGTTGAGATTGGTGAAAGTTTCAAGATATCATCAATTAATTTAGAAACAGATGTAACTCCAACAATTAAAGGAAGAGACTTTGTTATAGCAACACTAGCAGCACCTACAGTAATGAAGGAACCTGAAAAACCAGCTGAAGAAGAAGCTGCAGAAGGTGAGGCGGGAGCAGATGCAGCAGCAGATGGAGATAAACCAGCAGCTGAAGGTGAAAAAAAAGAGGGTGACGATAAAAAAGCTGCCGAAGAAAAGAAATAAACTGTTAAAGTTAAATTTTACTATCCATTAAAAAAATATGCTTTTATTTGTAGGCCTAGGTAATCCGACACCAGACAGTGAAAATAATAGGCACAACGTTGGCTTTAAGATTATTGATTCAATTAACAAAAAATTTAGTTTATCAAAACAAAAACCTAAATTTAAAGGACTACTAACAACTGGAAATGTTGGTGATCAAAAAGTTTATGCGATTAAACCTCTAACATTCATGAATAATTCTGGAATTTGCATAAGAGAACTTATTGAATATTTTAAAATAGATGCAGAAGATGTGATTGTTTTTCATGATGATTTAGATGTTGAATTTGGAAAAATTAAAGCAAAATTTGGTGGATCAAGTGCTGGACATAACGGAATTGCTTCTATTGATAAGTTCATAGGTAAAGATTATTCAAGAGTTAGAATTGGTATAGGCAAGCCAAAAGAAAATATTGAGGTAGGAGATTTTGTTCTTCAAAATTTTGATGATGATGAATTGATTGGAATAGAAAAAATTTCAACTGATATCAATAATTCTATTTCCATATTAGTAGAAAAAAAATTAGATCTATTTTCTAGTACAGTAAATAATAATAAATAATGAGCTTCAAATGTGGAATTGTTGGTTTGCCCAATGTTGGTAAATCTACTTTATTCAATGCTCTAACAAATTCCAGTAAAGCTCAAGCAGCAAATTTCCCTTTTTGTACAATTGATCCAAATGTTGGAGTAGTCCCCGTGCCAGATGAAAGATTAAATAATTTATCCAGAGTTTCAAAATCAAAAAAAATTATTAACACCACCATTTCATTTGTTGATATTGCTGGACTCGTAAAAGGTGCATCAAAAGGCGAGGGATTAGGTAATAAATTTCTTTCACATATCAGAGAAGTAGATGCAATCATTCACATGATAAGATGTTTTGACTCTGATGATATTCAAAATGTCAATCCAACAGTGGATCCAATCAGAGATTTAGAAATTATTGAGACAGAAATGATGTTGGCTGATTTAGAGTCAATTCAAAAAAGATTAGAAAAAAGTAATAAAAAAAATGTTGATGAAGAACAATTAAAAATACTAGAGATTGCATTAGATTGTATTAATAATGATAAGGATATCTCAATTCTAAAATCCCAATTTGAGAGTAAACAGCTAAATCAAAGTGGTTTATTATCAATTAAACCAAAAATATTTGTATGCAATGTAGACGAACAAAGTGTTCAAGAAGGCAATCAATACACAAAAAAATTTATAGAAAAATTCGGTGAAGAAAATACTTTAATTGTATCAGCAGATATAGAAAATCAAATCAATGAACTAGAATCTGAAGAGAGAAAAAATTACATGGAAATGATTGGTTTAAAAGAGACTGGATTAAGCATGTTAATTCAGAAAGGATATAAAATTTTAGAACTAGATACTTATTTTACGTCTGGTGTAGAAGAAACTAGAGCATGGACTATTCAAAAGAATTGTACGGCCCCGAAAGCAGCTGGTGAAATTCATACTGATTTTGAAAAAGGTTTTATAAGAGCAGAAACAGTTTCATATGAAGATTTTGTAGCAAATGATGGCTGGGTTAATTCTAAAACTAATGGAAAAATGAGATTAGAAGGTAAAGATTATATAGTCAAAGATGGTGATGTATTAAACTTCAGATTCAACACGTGACCATATTTTTTTCATACTAAAATAAACTAAGATAGTTAAAATAATTAAGTAAATAATCGCTTTAAAGCCCATTTGATGTCGAGACTCTAAATGTGGCTCTGCTGCCCACATTAAAAATGTTGTTACATCTTTTGACATTTGTTCAACAGTTGCTTTTGTACCATCTCCATATTCTAATATGTCATCTGAAAGCGGTGCTGACATCATAATTTTATTACCATACATGTATTTATTATAATGTACTCCTTCGTCCAAAGTCATTCCACTTGGGGCATCTTCATAACCTTGAAGTAAAGAATAAATATAATCTACCCCACCCCCTCTTGCTTTAACTAGAACAGACATGTCGGGCGGATAAGCACCACCATTAGCAGCTTGGGCTGCTTTAACATTTTCGTATGGCATTACAAATTTATCTGAGAGTTTTGCAGGTCTTACAAACATTTCACCATCTGCATTAGGGCCATCTGTTACTTCAAATGAAGCTGCAATTGCTTTAACTTCAGCTTCTGTAAATTCTGGTCCACCTTTTTCACCTAAGTTTCTATAACTCACATATTTCATTGAGTGACATGAAGCACACACCTCTGTGTAAACTTGATATCCTCTTTGCAAGGCACCTCTGTCAAATTTTCCAAAAAGACCTTTAAAACTCCAATCAGTTTTTAAAAGTTTAGCCGACTCTGCAGAATTAGAGTGTGTTGTTGCAAAGGTAATTAAAGCTAAAATTGACAATAATTTTATTAAATTTTTCACTTTATTTATCAAAACTTTCATTATTTTTAGCCGTAGCTAAGCTAGGAGAGCCTCCAAGCACTGGTTCTGTAATACTTAATGGAACAGGTAGTGTTTTTTCTTTAAATCCTAAAACAGGTAAAATCACTAAAAAATGAAGAAAGTAATATGCTGTAGCTACTCTCGCAATCAACAAGTAAAGCCCTTCAGCTGGCATAGCCCCCATGTATCCTAAAATTAGAACATCAGCTATAAGTATCCAGTAAAACTGTTTGTACAAAGGTCTGAATACTGCAGATCTAATTTTTGAAGTATCCAACCAAGGTAGCACTGCTAAAATTAAAATAGCTGAAAGCATTGCCACAACTCCAAGTAATTTGTCAGGAACTGATCTTAAAATTGCATAAAAGGGTAACAGATACCACTCAGGAACAATGTGAGCTGGAGTAACCATTGGATTAGCTTCAATATAATTATCGGCATGACCTAAAATATTAGGTGAATAAAAAACAAAAAAAGCAAAAACAATCACAAACATTAGTAATGCAAAACCATCTTTAATTACGATGTAAGGATGGAACGGCACAGTATCTTTTGAAGGTTTCTTTATATCAATTCCAACTGGGTTGTTATTTCCAGGAACATGAAGTGCCCAAATATGCAGGACTACTAATCCCAAAATTAAAAAAGGAATTAAGTAATGAAGTGTAAAAAATCTTGTTAATGTAGGGTTGTCCACTGAATAACCACCCCATAACCAAGTGACAATTCCTTCACCCACTAATGGAATTGCACTAAATAAATTTGTTATAACTGTTGCTCCCCAGAAACTCATTTGACCCCAAGGTAATACATAGCCCATGAATGCAGCAGCCATCATTAATAAATAAATAATTATTCCAATAATCCAAATAATCTCTCTTGGAGATTTGTAAGATCCATAAAATAAAGACCTAAATATATGAATATAAACTGCTAAAAAAAACATTGATGCACCATTTGAATGAATGTACCTGATCAACCAGCCATAGTTTACATCTCTCATGATATGCTCAACACTTTCAAAAGCCATATCAGCGTGAGCTATGTAATGCATTGCAAGCGTTAAACCAGTGACAATCTGGGTTATTAAACAAAAAGTTAAAATTCCACCAAATGTCCACCAGTAGTTTAAATTTTTTGGAGTGGGATAATCTGTTAAGTGATTTGCTAAAGTTAAAAGCGGAAGCCTATCGTTAAACCATTTTCCAACTTTTGACGTAGGTGTGTATTCGTGATCACTCATAATATTATTTATCCAATTTTAATTGTGTTAGCGTTAACAAATTCATATTTTGGAACTTCCATATTTAAAGGTGCGGGACCTTTTCTAATTCTACCAGATGTATCATAATGCGAACCATGGCATGGGCAGAACCATCCATCATAATCACCTTTGTCATTTAATGGTACACAACCTAAATGAGTACAAACTCCAAGCATTACTAACCACTCAGGATCTTTAGCTCTGTCTTCATCTTTTTCAGGATGTTTTAAATCTTCCATTTTAACAGATTTTGCTTCTAAAATTTCTTCTGGCGTTCTTCTTCTAATAAAAACTGGTTTACCTCTCCAAAGTACAGTTATTGTATTTCCGGGTTTGACTGAACTTACGTCAACTTCCGTGCTTGCTAATGCTTTTACAGATGCGTCAGGATTCATTTGATCTACTAATGGCCAAACCACTGCACCAACACCAACTGCACCAACTGCGTACGAGGCAGTAAATAGAAATTCTCTTCTTTTAGGCTTTTTATCTGACATTTTTTTAAATATTATTGTTAAAAAATTACTTAATATACGATTTCTTATAAGATAATAGTTTTTTTTCTACTGAAAGAATGACACATAATTATGAGCCATAGACCCATTATTGCATTATATGAACCAGATATTCCTCAAAATACAGCAGCAATAATTAGAACATGCGCTTGTTTGGGCGCTAAACTTGAAATTATTGAACCATGTGGTTTTCATCTCAGTGATAAACGTTTTAAAAGAGTAGTTATGGATTATATGGATTGGGATAAAATTGATTTATATCAAAGTTCAAAACATTTCTTTGAGGCAAAAAAGAATCATAGAGTTATTTTAATGACAACAAAAGCATCGATATCTTATACAAAGTTTAATTTCAAAAAAGATGATACAATATTGTTTGGGCGAGAAAGTGCTGGTGTTCCTGAAAATATTCATCAATCTATAGATGATCGTTTGAAGATACCAATGAATGAAAATGCTAGATCACTTAATATTGCGTCCTCGGTTGCAGTTGTTTTAGCAGAAAGTTTAAGACAAACAGGGTTAATATAATATGGATAATGAAATAAAAAAAGACATCACTAATAATTGGTTCAAGCTTTTACAAAATGCTATTTGTGATGATATTGTTAAATTAGAAAAAAATAAAATTAAATTTAAATCAACGACATGGCAAAGAAATAAAAGTAAAGATGAAGGTGGTGGTGAATATAGAATTATTAAAAATGGAAAAATTTTTGAAAAAGTAGGAGTAAATTTTTCAAAAGTTTATGGAAAATTTCCAAAACAATTTCAAAAAAATATTCCTGGAGCAAGTAAAGATCCAAGATTTTGGGCGTCTGGAATTTCGATAGTAATGCATATGCAAAATCCCCACATTCCAGCTATGCATTTCAACACTAGATATATTTGCACAACTGAAAATTGGTTTGGTGGAGGGATGGATGTAACACCTTCAATTAAAGATGTTAAAGAAAAAAACAAATTTCATCAATCGCTAAAAAAAATGTGTGATCGTCACAGTAAAAAATATTATAAGAAATATAAAGAATGGTGTGATGAATATTTTTATTTACCACATAGAAATGAGGCAAGAGGAATTGGTGGAATTTTTTTTGATTATAAAAAAGATAATTTTGAAAAAGATTTTAAATTTATAAGAGATGTAGGAGTTACATTTCAAATGATTTTTAATGATATTATTGAAAAAAAAATCACAAAAAAATGGACTTTAAAAGAAAAAGAGATGCAGTATATTAAAAGAGGTAGATACGCTGAATTTAATTTATTGTATGATAGAGGAACAAAATTTGGCTTACAAACAGGCGGAAATGTTGAGGGTATATTGATGTCATTACCACCAATTGCTAAATGGAAATAAAAAATGGATAAAGAACCAATAACTCTAAATGGTTTAAACAAACTAAAGGAAGAATTAGTTTACTTAAAAGAAAAAAAGAGACCTGAAATTGTGGCTGCGATTGCAGAAGCAAGATCACATGGAGATCTTAAAGAAAACGCAGAATATCACGCAGCTAAAGAGGAGCAATCTCACAGTGAAGGTCGAATAACAGAAATCAATGATATCATTGCAAGAGCCAATGTCATTGATGTTACAAAATTAAATAATGATGGAAAAATAATCTTTGGTTCAACTGTATTTTTAGAAAACCTGGATAATGGTGAAAAAATTAACTACAAAATTGTTGGCAAAGATGAAGCTGATTTAAAACAAAAACTAATTTTTTTTCAATCACCAATTGGAAAAGGTTTAATTGGAAAAAATAAAGATGATCTGGTGGAGATTACCACTCCCGCTGGAGTTAAAAACTTTGAGGTAAAAGACGTCAAATATATTTAGCTTTTAATGATTTTTTGAATTTGTTTTTCTGAGATTTGAAAACTATTTTGAACCCAAATTTCTTCTATTAATTTTAACTTATTGCCCAATATCTTTCCCGCAGGAATATCATATTTATTCATTAAAGTGTTTGCATTGATCGGTAGAGTTGGAATAATTTTATCTTTATAGGTCTCCACTAATTTAAGTAATTTTTTTTCAACTTTAAGTGATGTAAATAGTTTAAAATTGATAATATCAAGTACAGTTTGTTTGCCATTAAAGTAAAAAATCTTATTAAAATTCTTTTCATTAAAATTTTTTATACTTACGTTTTCTTTATAGAAAAAATCAATTGATCTTAATCTTTTTTGATCTTTTTTAGAGAGATTAAATTTATAAATAAAATAATCAGTATTATCAGTTCCATCTACAATCATTAGTGAAAGTAAAAAGATAAAATCAATCTTGGATAAATTATCAAAAGCATAAGAATTTAATTTTTTAAAATTTTCTAAATTTTTAAGTTGAGGAAAAATAATTTTTATAAGCTCTAAACTGATCTCATCTTTGAATATTTTTAAGAATGCATTCGATTTTATTAATTTTTTAAATTCATCTAATAATCTTTCTGAAGATAATTTTGAAATCCCCCCAATATTTTTTTTAATTATTTTAATTATTTTATTGTTATGACTTTGATTTGAATAATTTATAAAAAATCTCACATATCTAAGAATACGTAAGTAATCTTCTTTAATTCTATTTTCTGCATCTCCAATAAAATTAATAATTCCACTTTCAAGATCTTTTTTACCATTAAATGGGTCAAACAAATTTCCATCTTTGTCGGAGTATATTGAATTTATGGAAAAATCTCTTCTAGCTGCATCTTCTTTCCAATCTGTGGAAAATTCTACTTTTGCATGTCTTCCATCTGTAGAAACATCTTTTCTTAAAGATGTAATTTCATATTTATGCTTATCAATTATTGCCGTGATAGTTCCATGATCAATGCCAGTTTCATAAAAATTAATTTCTTTTTTTTTTAAAGCATCACAAACTTCACTTGGTTTTAGATTGGTGGCTAAATCAATATCATCAACAATTTGTTTTTTTATGATTTTTCTTACACAGCCACCAACATATCTAACTTCACTACCTTCCGAATAAGTATTAAGTGCTTCAAAAATTCTATTAGCAGGTGTTTGGTTTGTTAAATCAGTAAGATTTTGACTTATATAATCAAGATTACGAGATCTAAAAAAAATTTTATCTAAAAAATTATCCATATTTGGCTGGGGCGCTAGGATTCGAACCTAGGATGCCGGTACCAAAAACCAGTGCCTTACCACTTGGCTACGCCCCAATATTGTTTTCATATAACATAAAAAAATAATATTTATATAGTTTTCGATGCATTACACCAATAATTTTTAAATTTTCTTTTAAATTTAACTTTGGCTAATTCACAATCTTGATTATTTTGATAATACGCAACTATTACCGACCCAGAGCCTGTCATTCTCACAAATAGAGGTTGGTTTAAATTTTCCATAAAAGATTTTAATTTTTTTAGTTTTGGATATTTTGAAAATGCAACTTTTTCTAGAGCATTTTCTTGTTTTAATAAAAATCTTAAATTTAACATATTCTTATTTGGATTGCTCAATACTGGTTTACTAAACTTTTTTACACCTGAATAAATTTTTTTTGTAGAGCATCCAAAATTTGGACGTACAAGTAAAATATAAAAATTAGAACTTTTTAAAAATTTTTTAATACCTCCACTGGATGACAAAATAGTACTTTTTTGAACTATACCTAAAATCACATCTGAACCAATTAAATTTGTTATTTGTAAAATTTTTTTTTGGTTGATTTTGACAAATTTTTTTTTAATCAAAAAATTTAAAATAGTTGCTGCATTCATTGACCCACCACCTAGGCCTGCTTCCTGTGGAATATTTTTTTGAATTTTTATTTCAAATTTTTTATTATTTAATAATTTCTTGTCATCTAAAATTTTAAATAATTTATCAACAGTGTTATCCTTTTTAATATTTCTAGAAAAAATTCCACTAAAAGAAATTTTATGTTTATTGCTGTCAATTCTCTTAATTGTAATTAAGTCATGCAATTGTATAAACTTTACGATACTTTCAATCTTATGTAGTCTAATTAGTTTGCCCGTAACATGCAAAGCTAAGTTTATTTTAGCAAACGATTTAAGTTCATAAATTTTCATTTAAGAATTATTGAGGCCTTCTATAATTTTAATATTTATTTTTTCTTTAATATCTTCATCAGTGTCATCTAATTTTAAAACGTAGTTCCAAAAGTATCTTGCTTGAATATTCCTATTCAATTTCCATAAAATATCACCATAGTGATCGTTAACAGTTGGATCTTCAGGCATTAGTTCAACTGCTTTTTTTATATATTTTTCTGCCTCGTTATAATTTTTTATCAAGTAATGCGCCCACCCTATTGAATCCGTAATATAAGGATCATTACTTCTTAAAGTGTAAGCTTTCTCCAACATTTGCATTGCTTCATCTTTTTTATAATCACGTTCTAACCATGAATATGCCAAATAATTTAAAACATAGGCGTCATCTGGATTTATTTCAAGTGAGTGTTTTAAATCTTCGTCTGCTTTTTGGTAATTACCCAATCGCTCATAACTACCACCTCTCCTATACAATAAATCAGATTTAATCTCCGAATTGACACTCAAAGATGAGATGATTTCAGTGTAGTATTCAATTGCTTTTTCATAATTTTTTGAATTTTTGTAAAAGTTTGCAATATCAAAAACCATTTTCACATTCGGATTTTTAATTTTACTAAACTTTGAACTTATAAAATTTATGCCCTCATTATATCCTTTATTTTTGATAATTATCTGAGCTTCTTTTTTTACTCTAAACCAATAATAAAATTCATATTGCTTATCAATTTTTTTTAGAATTTTTTTAGCCTTGTCATATTCGTCGTTAAGATAAAAGTTTTCAGCTACAAGTGTTGAATTTAAAATGAATTTTGGATTTAAGTAATTTGAAAGATTTAGATAAAAATTGGATTTTTCAATATCATCCTGGGATGAATAAAGATTTGATATTAAAAATAAAAATTCACCAATTATGTCATTATGGTTATTGCATGAAAAAATTTTACCAAACTCTTTAAATTTTTTATTTTCGACCCAACTCTTACTTTGGGACAACAGAAGTGTAGAATTTATGTATTCAAGTTGATCAGCGATTGCCTTTACTTCCTCAATTTGATTATTCTCAATTAAATAATTGATATAAAAAAATATATATCTTGAATAATCTCCATCAGGATTATTTATTAAATTTAAAAAAGTTGATCTAGTGTTTTCTTTTTTCAAATAGCATCTTTGAAATGCTTGGTTTATGATAGAGATATTACCAAAGTTTTTTTTATTAATTAAAATTTTTTTATTTTTAAATGTATGAAGGTATTGTCTTAAAGTTTCAAATATTACTAAATTAAATCTATTTTCATTTTGAAATTTTAAACTTGAATTTAAATATTTTTTAGCTTGATCTAAATTATTTTTTTTTAAGCTATCAGCTATTAAAAGAATGTATGCATCAAAAAAATCTAAATTACTTTTGTTATTACCATTTTTTATTACATTAATAGCTTGAGCAACTTTATTTTCCAGAACCAAAGAATAAGCATATCGTTTTAAATATGCGTCATGTTTATTAAGTAGTACCTTAGAAGCATTAAAAAATTTTAATGCATCAGAATTATCGTTATTCTCAAAGGCAATAATTCCTGAAAAATAATTTGATAGATCTCTTGAATTGAAATCATTAAAACTAGCACTTTTAGAATATACAGACGTCTGATAGAATAACCCTAAAACTACTATTAGTTTTATTAGTTTATTAAACATTTAATCATTGTATGACTAAAAAAGTGATAAATCAAAAAGGCAAATTCGACGAGGAATTAATAAATACGATTGAGCCTAACTTTGTATTTAAAGATAAGCCAATAAATAGATTTAACATTATCGAAAATAGCAATGACAGCAATCAAACAAATAAAGCTGAGCTACTAGAAGAATTAAAAAAACAAATAAATTCAATCGAAAATTGTAATTTAAAAGATAATTCTCAAAATCTTGTCCTTGGAGATGGAAATATCAATAGTTCAATTATGTTAATTGGTGAGGCCCCAGGAATTGAAGAAGACAAATCTGGTACAACATTTAAAGGTGAGGTTGGAGACTTATTAAACAAAATGCTGCTCGCAATAAAAATAAAAAAACAAAATATTTATTGTAGTTATGCTATAAATTTTAGACCTCCAGAAGATCGTAAACCTACTACACAAGAAATTAAAAGATACTCAGTTTTCTTAAGAGAGCATATTTCTATTATTAACCCAAAAATTATTATTCTTATGGGCAGCTCAGCAATGGAAGCTGTAACAGGTATTAATAGTAAAATATCTTCTGAAAGAGGCAAATGGAAAGAAACAATATTAAAAAATAAGACCTACCCAGTGATGATATCATTTAATCCATCCTATTTAATTAGATTTCCAGAAAATAAAAAATATTCTTGGGAAGATTTAAAAAAGATTAAACAGAAAATTGATGAAATGAAAATTATTATTTAAATCTATATGATTAAATTACATAAAAGATATGTTTATTGGTGGAAAAAAAAACTCAATATCTCTAATTATAGCCTTCTATGGATTTCTTTTATAAAAGGAATTTTAGTTGGACTGCTAATTTACCACTTCTTAATTGTTTAAATGAAAATTATAGCTGGTGTCGATGAAGTTGGAAGAGGAAGTTTAATGGGGCCAGTTTATGCAGCTGCTGTAATATTAAATAAAGATATTAATAAAAAGTTATTAAAAGACTCTAAAACTATTACTAAAGATAAAAGAGAATTATTATCAAAATATATAAAAAAAAATTCTATTTGGGTAATTGGTAAAGCATCAGTTAAAGAAATAGACAAAATCAACATCCTACAAGCAAGTTTGCTTGCAATGAAAAGAGCAATTAAAAAACTTAAAAAAAAACCTACACAAGTTTTAATCGATGGAAATAAAATTCCTTATTTAAAAAATTATAATTTAAAAGCAATAATTAAAGGTGACCAAAAAATTCCTTCTATTTCTGCAGCATCGATTGTTGCTAAGGTTGCTAGAGATAAATTCATAACTAAATTGGCAAGCAAGAATAAAGGTTACGGTTGGGATAAAAATTTTGGTTATGGAACTAAACAACATTTAAAAGCTATTAAAAAACTTGGAATAAACAAGCATCACAGGAAAACCTTTTCTCCGTTATCTAAATTAAAGACACACAATATCTAGTTGCCCAATATTAAGTCAGCACAAATCGAATCCAAATAATTCAATCTCAGGTTGACGCTGGAATCCATTTGGAGTCTAATTATTTTATATAAATGAATACTGAATTCAAAAATAAAATTGTTAATGGAGATAGTCTTGAGGAGTTAAAGAATATTCCAAGCGAAACTTTTGATCTAATTTTTGCAGATCCTCCATATAATTTACAATTAAAAAATGAATTAATTAGACCAGATAGATCTAAAGTTAGCGCTGTGAACGATAAGTGGGATCAATTTGAAAATTTTAAGAAATATGATGAATTTACATATGCTTGGCTATCAGAGTGTAAAAGAATTTTAAAAAAGGATGGAGCGCTATGGGTGATAGGAAGCTATCATAATATATTTAGAGTAGGAACAGCAATTCAAAATCTAGGATTTTGGATATTAAACGATGTTATTTGGAATAAAAATAATCCAATGCCTAATTTTAGAGGAACACGTTTTACTAATGCTCATGAAACTTTAATTTGGGCATCTAAGAGTGAAAAATCAAAATATACTTTTAACTATCAGTCTTTAAAATGTTTAAACGATGATCTTCAAATGAGATCTAACTGGAATCTGCCAATTTGCAATGGAACTGAAAGATTAAAAAAAAATGGAAAAAAAGTACATTCAACACAGAAACCAGAGGCACTATTACATAGAGTTTTACTCGCTTCATCAAATAAAGATGATTTAATTTTAGATCCTTTTTTAGGGTCAGGTACAACAGCAACAGTTGCAAAAAAATTAGGTAGAAATTATTACGGTATAGAAAAAGAAAAAACATATTTTAAAGCTGCCGAACAAAGATTAAAAAGTACCAAACCTATTGAGGATGATTTCTTAGATACTTTGAAAAATAATAGATCTAAACCAAGAATACCTTTTGGTTCATTAGTAGAGCTAGGTATAATTAAACCAGGTACAAATATTTTTGATAACAAAAAAAAAATTACTGCGAGAATAATGGCTGATGGAAGCATTAAGCATAATCAAGCAGAAGGGTCTATTCATAAAGTTGCAGCAACTATTTTAGGTGCAGAAAGTTGCAATGGTTGGACTTATTGGCATTGTGATATTAACGGAAGAACCTATCCAATCGATTATTTAAGACAACGATTAATTTCTAAAAATTAATTTTTATAAATTCTACCTAAATAATTTTCCAAGAATCTCTTATTTTTAGTTAATATCTTTAAACTAATATTTCTTAAAAAGACTATGACTGGGTTAGATAAGTGAAAAGCAAATTGATTTAATTTTGATCTATTATTAATCATTTTAACTTTTAAAATTCTATTATCATAAAAATTATTTTTATTATTTGTGATACAGTCAAACAACTCCGAACCACATTCAATCGATTGAGAGGCACCTTGTGCAAATGAAGGTGGAAAAGCATAAAATGCATCACCAATTAAGAAAATATTTTTCCCAGGTTTAACAAAACCTTTGCTTACAAATATTGGAAAACATTTAATATTTGTAAGATGATCTAAAATAGTTGAGGAAGTTTTACTTTGTAAATTATCTTTAATACCTTTAAAGAAAGTCACATCTTTAAAAAGACTATAATTTTCAAGCTCATTTGCTGTTAATTTATACTTTAAAACTCCAATAAAATTGAATGCTTCGTTATTGTTATTAACTGGGTAAATTACATAATGAAAATTATGACCCATAAATAAAGAAATATTTTTTTCATTTAACTCATTGAGTTTATTTCTTGAGATATTTCCTCTAATCGCAATGGAATTATTAAAAACTGGTTTTATTTTATTGTCAGAAATTAATGATTTTCCTTTAGAAAAAACACCATCAGAAATAATTAAATGATCACAAATTACTTTGTTATTTTCGTTAAAAATTAAATTTATTTGATCGTTATTTTTTTCAATTTTTGAAATATTATGATTATATTTTAATAAATTAATATCCAGCCTATCCTTTAAAAATTTGATTAATTTAGATCTCTTAAGTGCTGTATACTTGCAATCTTCAGAATTAAATTCTGAAATGTTAAGATCACATATTTTTTTTTGTTGCTTAAGTTCATAAAAATCAATTTTTTCTGGGTTAAATTTGTCTTTATTATCTAAAGTATTAAATCCAATTCTGTTGAGAAGCTTAATGCTGTTATTAGATAACTGTATTCCATACCCCTCATCCGATTCAATAGAACTATTTTTTTCATAAATAGTGACGTGGTAATTGGGGTTTTCTTTAAATAAATTTGCAATAAACAAACCTGAAATACCCGCTCCAATTATTGCAATTTTTTTCATTTATAGTTTTCCAGATAAGTAACAATTTTTTTTGTAAAAGTTGGCAAAGTGTAGTTTTTTAATTTTTTAGGATCAATCCAATAAGAAAATGGGATTGGCTTAATAATCTTATTATTTTGAATTTTAATATTCATATTCATATTAGACATTTTAAAATTTAAATTTTGTTCAAAATTTTTAGGCTTAATTAATTCCTCCATCGGAAAAATATTAAAGTTCTTTAAAAAATTAAAATTTTTGTTTTTAACTAATAGATATTTATTATCTTTTTTATAAACCTTAAGTAAAAAATATTTTTCTTTGTTTTTTTTTTTAAATTTAGACAATTTAAAATCTTTTTTTATAAATGATTTACACTTTTTTGTGATGGGGCACTTTTCACAATAAGGATTTGTGGGCTTGCATATTAATGCACCCAATTCCATCAATGCTTGAGCATAATCACTAGCTCTAGCAGATGTGCCTAAAAAAGTTTTTTGTTTGATTAAATTTTTCTTTTCAATTTCATTTTCATTTTTTAAATAAAGATATCTTTTTAACACTCTTTCAACATTACCGTCTAAGGGAATAATAGGTTTATTGAATGCGATAGCTAAAATTGCACTTGCTGTATAATCTCCAATACCAGGAAGTGACTTAAGATCTAAAAAATTATCAGGTAAATTTTGATTAAAATCCTTAATAACTTTTTGTGCAGTTTTTTTGAGATTTTTAACTCTTGAATAATACCCAAGACCTTCCCAAAGTTTAATTAGTTTTTGATTATCGCAATTTGCTAAACTTTCTAAATTGGGAATTTCTTTAATAAATCTATTAAAATACGGAATCACTGTTGCAACTTGTGTCTGCTGCAACATAAATTCACTAACCAATGTATAATATTGTTTTTTTTTAGATGAAGTTTTTTTTCGCCAAGGTAATGATCTTTTATTTATATCATACCAATTAAGAATTTTATTTGTTATTATCAATTCTTTCATATGCAATTTAAAGATAATACTAAGCAGAGAAATAAAACCATTCAAGGCCTAAGATCATTTAAAGACACTTTGCCAAAGAATATAAAAAAAATTATAAATAAAAAAGGACATATTTATTCTGAAACTTTAAATAACTGGAAGTACATTGTTGGTGAGAATTTATTTAAAGTTTGCTATCCAAAAACATTTAAAAATTCAAATAAATTTGGAGTAAGCACTTTATTGATAATGGTTAAAAGAGGTCATGAAGTTGATATGGAATATTCAAAAAAAGATATAATGGATAAAATGAATAGTTTTTTTGGTTACTCAGTAGTTGAAAAACTTAAATTTATTAGCTTTGATGATGAACAAAAAATTTTTGTTAAAACAAACACTGCTCGCCAAAATGACGCAATTAATAAATACCAAGATCAGATTAATAATGTTAAGAATGAAAAAATTAAAAAATCACTTATCGAACTAACTAAGGTCTTTAAAAAAAAATGAAAAAATTTTTAACTCTTATAATTATAATTTTTAGCACTACCTCGAGTATTAATGCTGAGGAAATAAAAAGAATATTTGTAGGTAATAAAGATGCAAAAATAACTATAATTGCGTTTGAATCTTTGACTTGTAGTCATTGTGCGAGTTTTCACAAAGATGTATATCCCCAACTTAAGAAAGAATATCTTGATACTGGTCTAGCTAAAATTGAATTCAGACATTTTCCATTAGATGTAGCTGCATTTAATGCCTCTAAAGTTTCACAATGTAAAAATGATGGTGATTCGGAAATTTTGAATAGTTTGTTTGCTAACCAGCAAAAATGGGTAAAGGGTAATTCTGTAGAAGAAGCAAATAAAAATCTTCAAAAATTTTTAATTAGCCAAGGTTTTGATCTTAATTTTGAAAAATGCATAAATAACAAAGAAATAGAAGATTTTGTTTTAAATGATCGAATTGATGGAGTTAAAAAATTTAAAGTAAATGCTACTCCTACGATAGTAATTAATAATAAAAAATTCGAAAAAACTCTTAATTATAAAAATTTAAAAAAAGCTTTAGAAAAACTGATATAAGTTAAAGCATGGAGTTTAAAAAAATCCAATTAAATGGATTTAAATCTTTTGCTGATAAAACGAATTTTCTAATTGAAGAGGGTTTAACTGGAATAGTGGGCCCTAATGGATGTGGAAAATCTAATATTGTTGAATCTTTAAGATGGGTTATGGGAGAAACGTCTGCGAAAAGTATGCGTGGCTCTGGTATGGAGGATGTAATATTTAATGGGACGTCCAACAAAGCTTCCAAAAACATTGCTGAAGTTTCTATTGATGTAGAAAATAAAAATAACGAAGGACCAATTCAATACCGTGAACTTGATCAGATAAGCGTCAGAAGAAAAATAGAGAAAGATAAAGGTTCCAAGTTTTATATTAATGATAAAGAAGTAAGAGCAAGAGATGCTCAAATGTTTTTTGCTGATCTATCAACTGGTGCACACTCACCTTCAATGATTAGCCAAGGCCGTATAGGAGCCTTGGTAACTGCAAAACCAACCGATCGAAGAGCTATCTTGGAAGAGGCTGCAGGAATATCTGGGTTACATGTAAGAAGACACGAAGCCGAACTAAGGTTGGGAGCTGCAGAAAATAATCTTAAAAGAGCTGATGAACTAAGAAGACAACAAGAAAAACAATTGGCCAATCTTCAAAAACAAGCTGAGGAGGCAACAAAATATAAATTAATTACAGATGAAATTAAAAAAATAGAAGCAGGACTTTATTATTTAAAATTAATAGAAATAGATAAAGAAATACAAATAGAAAATGAAATTAATAGTGAGGCTGGAGGTGAAGTTGAGGGTTTTAATAGCAAAATATCTGAGCTGGAAAATTTAATTAAAACGGCAATAGATAAAGTTTCTCCACTTAGAGAAAAAAATATTGAAAATTTATCTAAAATTCAAAGATTAAACTTGGAACTACAAAGCTTAGATGAAGAAAATACGAGAACACAAGATGAAATTGAAGCCATTAAAAAATCTCTTCAAACCCTTGACGAAGATATCACACGAGAAAGAGGTATTATAATAGATGCAAATTCTAATGAAAAAAGACTTAAAGAAGAAAAAAGTGATTTAATAGAAGTGGATTCAAAATATTTTGAAACTGAAAAACTATCCAATGACGAGTTAGAAGAAGCTAAAAACAAACTTAAAGAGGAACAAAAAGCTGTTGATGAAGTAGTTAACAATATTGCTGAAGGAACACTAAATATAAGCATTGGCCCAATAAACAATGTTAAAAACTCTATTGATAGAGTTAAACAATTAATAGATAGTAATGAAATAAATCAGGCTGTTACTCTTTTAGATAGATGCAACATGGAACTTGATAACTTCTTAAATGACTTAAAAAATGAAAAATCAAGAGAAGAGTTATTAAGTGTAAATGAGAAATCACAAAATATTAAGCAACTTCAAGAAAAGTACGCTGACGCATATAGTAAAAATCAATCAATCAAAAATGAGTCTATTAAACGTAATGAAAGAATTAAAACTATTGAAACTGAAATTGAAAGTTGGATAAATTTATTATCAAATTCAGAAAAAATGGTTGCAGAATTAACAGAGAGAAAAAATAAATTAACAAAACAATTAAAAGAATTAGACAATCAACCAAGTGTTCAAGCTGAAAGAAAAGGTCAAATTTCTGAAAACTTAAGAATTTCTGATAAAGAAAAAATAGATAATGACAATATCATAGAAGAAACAGATCAAAAAATTGAAGCTTTAAGACTGCAGCTAAATGAAATTCAAGAACAATCAATTCAAATTAGAGAACGTAAAGCAAGTTCTGGTGCAACTATTGAAGGATTGCAAAAAAGAAAAAGTGATTTACTAGATAGAATTAATTCTGAACTTAGTTTAACAGAAGAAAATATTTTAGAAAATTCGAACTTAAATGGTGTTGAAGAATTACCAAATGCTGTTGATCAAGAAGATTCTTTAGATAAAAAAAAGCAAGAAAGAGAGAGTTTAGGATCAGTTAATTTAAAAGCTGACGAAGAAACAAGTAAGTATGAAGAAGAAATAAAAAAGATGGAGCAAGATCGTTCTGATCTGGTGACTGCAATCGATAAATTAAAAGACAGTATTAACGAACTTAATCAAAAAGGTAGAGAAAGATTAATTGAGGCCTTTGAAAAAGTTAATAGAAAATTTAATGAAGTGTATACTAAGCTTTTTAATGGCGGAAATGCTAAGCTTGAGTTAGTAGACTCTGACGACCCATTAGAAGCAGGCTTAGAAATGTTAGTAAGTCCTCCTGGAAAAAGACTCCAATCAATAACTTTATTATCTGGTGGGGAACAAGCTTTGACTGCTCTCTCTTTAATTTTTGCAGTTTTTTTAACTAACCCTTCTCCAATCTGCGTGTTAGATGAGGTAGATGCACCACTTGATGATGCTAACGTCACAAGATTTTGTAGCCTTCTAGAGGAGCTAATAAAGATTACAAACACAAAATTTATTATTGTAACGCACCACGCCTTGACAATGTCAAAAATGAACAGACTTTACGGGGTTACAATGCCAGAAAAAGGGATTAGCCAACTAGTAGCTGTTGATTTACAAAAAGCAGAGAGTATGGTTGCCTAAACTATACAAATGCCAAAAGATCCGTTAAAAACTCGCCTAGAGATTGCAAAAAGTAAGATTTTAAGGAAAAACTTATATAATAAAAAAGATAATCCATCATCTATTGGAACAGCCTTTAAATTAAGTACAGAATTAGTATCTGCAGTTGCCGTTGGGACAATTATTGGGTTTATTTTTGACAAGACCTTTGGTACTAAACCCTGGTTTATATTAATATTTTTTTTTGTGGGTGTCGTTGCTGGAATAACAAACGTAATTAGATCTGCAAAAAATATGCAAAAATAGATAAAATTTTATGGCAAATCCAATGACCCAATTCAATGTGCACAGAATTGGACCAGAAATTAAAGTTGGCACATTTGATATCTCATTTACAAATGCAAGTTTGTTTATGATTATTAGTTCAGTTGCAATTCTAGTTATTTTTAATCTTGGATCAAAAAAAAATTCATTAATACCAAATAAAATTCAACTTCTCGCAGAGCTTAGTTATACTTTTGTCTCTAAAATGATTAGCGATACAGCTGGCCTTAAAGCAAAACCATACTTTGCTTTTATATTTTCTCTTTTTATGTTTGTGCTCTTTTGTAACATGTTCGGAATGATACCTTACACTTTTACAGTTACAAGCCACATCATTGTTACGTTTATGTTGGCTGCTTTTATATTTATTGGAGTGACAGTTATTGGATTTATGAAACATGGTTTTGGTTATTTAAAATTATTTGTACCTAGTGGAGTTCCTGCAGTACTACTACCACTGATTGTTGTAATAGAAATAATTTCTTATTTAAGTAGACCAATAAGTTTATCAGTTAGATTGTTTGCCAATATGATGGCAGGTCATACTATGATGAAAGTTTTCGGAGGCTTTGTAATAAGTCTTGGAATAGTTGGTGGATGGCTTCCACTAAGTTTTTCGGTTGCGTTAACAGGTTTGGAGATCTTAGTTGCTTTTCTTCAGGCATATGTTTTTGCAATCTTAACATGCATCTATTTGAATGATGCATTAAATTTACACCATTAATTAACATAGGAGGATATAATGGAATTAGAAGCAGCAAAAATGATCGGGGCAGGCCTAGCAGCAATAGCGTTGGCTGGTGCCGGTGTTGGTATTGGAATAATTTTTGGAAATTATTTGTCAGGTGCGATGAGAAATCCATCAGCAGCACAAAAACAATTTCCTAATTTGCTTTTAGGTTTTGCACTTGCAGAAGCAACAGGATTATTTGGATTAGTAGTTGCATTAATTATTTTATTTGCATTTTAAATTTGATGATTAAAAAAATATATTTTCAGTCGATATTTTTTAGCTTCCTCTTTTCTATGGAAGCTTTTGCAGCTGAAAGCGGGGGTATGCCTCAATTAAATCCTGAATTTTGGATTTCTCAGATTTTTTGGTTAACACTAACTTTTGGAATTTTGTATATAGTTTTATCAAAATTAATACTTCCTAAAATTAGTGAAAACTTAGAGTCTAGAAAATCCCAAATATTAGAAAATATTGAGGCTGCAGAGAAACAAAGAGAAAATAGTGAAAAAAAGCTGAAAGAATATGAAGAAATTGTTTCAAAAGGTAAATTTGAGGCCAAGAATATATTTAATCAAGCTAGAGAGAAAGCTTTAAAAGACATCAATGCAAAGAAAGAAGTGCTAAATAAACAGATTGATGATGAAATTGTTAAAGCAGAAAAAGAAATCAAAGTACTACAAAGTGGTGCGGCTGAGAAGATCAACAAGATAGCAATAGAAACTTCATCAGAATTAATACAAAAACTTATAGGAGCTGAAGTGAACAACAGCAGTATCTCAGCAATTGTAGATGACCTATCTAAAAGAAGTGGAGACAAATATTATGGTAATTGATGCAACTTTTTGGGTAGCAGTTTCATTTGTTATTTTTTTTGGAGCCCTGATTTACCTAAAGATACCTCAAAAAATCACTGAGATGTTAGATAAAATGATATCAGATATTAAAAGTGAAATTGATGAAAGTGAAAAATTAAGAACTGAAGCAAAAACTTTACTTGATAATGCACAAAATAAATTAGATACAGCACCAAAAATTAGCAATGAAATTTTAGAAGAAGCAAAAAAAGACTCGGATAAGTTAATTATTGAATTAAATGATAAATTTCATAAATCATCCGAAATTAAAAAAAATTTAGCCGAAAATAAAATAAGTCAAATGAAGGAAGCAGCAATCAAAGAGATAAAGAATGCATCAATTAAAATTGCAGTAGACTCAGTTAAAAAAATTATTACTACCTCCATTGATAAATCTAAACTAGATACAGTATTTCAAAAAAATTTAGAAGAAACTAAAGAAGAGTTAAAAAAAATTAACTCATAATACCCTTACAATTTTTCAAAAAAACTATAAGTTATTAAAATGAATTCTATAGTTATTGGTTCCGGATTTGGAGGAATTGCTGCAGCTCTTAGACTTAGAGCTAAAGGTCACGAGGTCACATTGGTAGAGAAACATTCTGACTTAGGAGGCAGAGCAAGGGTATTTAAAAGAAATGGTTTTACATTTGATGGTGGACCGACAGTAATTACAGCACCTTATTTAATTAATGAATTGTTTGAGCTTTTTAAAAAAGATCCTAAAGACTATATTAAAATTTCTCCACTAAAAATTTGGTATCAATTTATTTTTGAAGACAAAATAAAATTTGATTATTCAGGTAATGAGACTGAAATGAAAAATCAAATTGAAAAGATTAGTAAAGAGGATGTGAAAGGCTATGAAAAATTAGTAAATTTTACAAAAAAAATTTTTGATAAGGGTTTTACTGAACTAGCAGATATCCCTTTTGATAAACCATTTGTAATGATGCAGCAATTACCTGCGCTTCTAAAGCTTAAAAGCTACAAATCTGTATATTCTTTAGTTTCTTCATATATTAAAAATGAAAGACTGAGAAGAATGCTAAGCATGCACCCTCTTTTGGTAGGAGGAAACCCTTTTACCACAACCTCTATTTATGGACTTATTTTGTATTTAGAAAAAAAGTGGGGAATACATTACTCAATGGGTGGAACTGGAAATATCATTAAAGGTTATGAAAAACTAATGAGTGAAGTTGGAATAAATGTGATGAAAAAAAGTGAAGTTACTAAAATAATTTCAAAGAATGGTAAGATCTATGGAGTGCAAATAAATGGTCAAAACAATTTAGAGGCTGACAATGTAATTTGTAATGCTGATCCTCCAGCTGTCTATGAAAAATTATTAAATGAAAACAGTAACAATTCAATTCTATTTAATTGGAAAAAAAATAGAATGGAATATTCCATGGGATTATTTGTCTATTATTTTGGAACTAGAAAAATATATGATAACGTTGAACATCACACAATAAAGTTTGGTGACAAATATAAAGAACATCTTGACGATATATTTAATAAAAAAAAATTGAATAAGGATATTAGTTATTATTTACACAGACCAACTGCGACGGATAAATCAATGGCTCCTGAAGGTAATGATTGTTTCTATGTTTTGGTCCCAGTGCCTAATAACCAGTCAGGAATTGATTGGGATATAGAGGGTGAAAAAATGAAAAGTTTAATAATTGATAAGATGGAAAAAGATTTAATGCCAGATCTTCGAGAAAATATTATAGAGGATTTTTACTTAACACCAAATTACTTTGAAAAAGATTTAAATACTAAATTTGGTTCTGGTTTTTCCATTCAACCAAAATTTACTCAATCAGCCTACTTCAGATTTCATAATAAATCAGAGATATATAATGGTCTTTACTTTGTTGGAGCAGGCACACATCCAGGTGCAGGAGTACCAGGTGTCTTGTCTTCCGCAAAGGTATTAGATAAAATCTTATAATGCCTAGCCGAAGTTATTTATCGCTATATGCAAAATCTTTTAATTGGGCAGGATTTTTTTTACCCAAACAAACTTATTTAAAATGCTCAGCTTTGTATGATTTTTGTAGAGTAGCTGATAATATTGCTGATAACAATGACGCAATTAGAGAGAAAAAAATAAAATTTTTAGAATTTAAAAATAACTTTTATAATAAGAAATTTGATGACCCTATTATAAAAAATATGTGGGGGCTTATAAGTGAATTTAATATACCCTTAAAGGTAGTTCATGATTTATTAGATGGGATTAACTCTGATATCCAAGAAAATATAAAACTAGATAAAAAAAAAGATTTACTAATCTATTCCTACAGAGTTGCAGGAACAGTGGGTTTGATGATGGCTAAAATTCTAAAAGTAAATGAAAAAAACTCATTAAAATCAGCTATTGACCTTGGTATAGCTATGCAATTAACAAACATATCCAGGGATGTTGTTGAAGATCTAAATAATGGAAGATCCTATATAAATTTAGATTTTGAAGAAATTAAATCTACAATACAACTTGCTGAAAATTATTATGAAAATTCGTTCTACTCAATTCAAAAAATTCCATTCAGCTTCCGTTTTGCTATTTTAGTTGCAAGGAGAGTTTATAGAAAAATTGGATATAAAATTCTAAATAAAAAAAATTTAAATAATTATAAAAGATCAGGTAAAATTTATGTATCCAATCCCGAAAAAATAATTGAAACTCTTTATTCTTTACTGGATCTAATTAAATTATTTTTGATTAATAAAAGTGATGATGATATTCGACATAATCATTTTTTAATTAATGAAGAAATAAATTTAGATGAAAGAATTTGATTATATAATTATTGGGGGTGGTTGCGCAGGCTTATCGCTTGCCTATGAATTAAATTTGCATCAAAAATTAAAAAATAAAACTTTAGCAATTATTGAACCAAGAGATAATTATAAAAAAGACAAAACATGGTCTTTTTGGAAAATTTTTTCCCATAATTTTGAAGATTGTATTAAAAAAAGTTGGAATAATTTTACTATCAATATTCCTAATCATACAAAATATATTGATTGTAACAATGCGCCATATCAAACGATTGATAGTGGTTTATTTTATGAAAAAATAGTTAATTCTTTGAGGCAAAATAATAATATTCATTTTTTTAAAAATATGAATGAAGTCAATAAAAATAATTCATTTATATTTAATAGTGTTGCAGATGTAACAGAAGATAAAGGTAATTTATGGCAACACTTTTCGGGTTTTGAAATAGAAACAAATAAAGAGTTCTTCGATGAAGAGATCTTTAACCTAATGGATTTTGATTGTGATCAAAAAAATAATGTGCATTTTTTTTATACACTTCCATATTCAAAAAAAAGAGCTCTTGTCGAAACTACCTGGATTTCAGATTTAAAAAATACGTCTATTCAAGATTATGACAATCAACTAACCCATTATATTAAGAACAATTTAAAAATAAAAGATTACAAAATTAATTTTAAAGAATTGGGTGCTATACCTTTGTTTAATATGAATAATAATAAAAAGAACAATCAAATTAATATTGGAACCGCAGGAGGAATGACTAGATTAAGCACTGGATACACATTTCTTAATATTCAAGAGCACTCTAAATATATAAGAAATAATTTAGACAATATTCAAAATGCTAATTTGTTCACGCTCAATAAAAAATATAAATTTTTAGATAATATTTTTCTTAAAGTTTTAAAAAATAATCCACAAGATATGGGTCAAATTTTTTTTAAAATGTTTAACTGTTCTCCTAGAACAGTAATCAATTTTTTATCAAATAAAAGTAGTGTTTTAGAAGATCTTTCAATTATCTCTAAAATGCCAAAATTAAAATTTTTAAAAGAAATATTTTGATATGATTAATGAAATAAAAAAAATAAATTTAAATCATTCTTTTATTTTTTTTTTATTTTGTAACATTATTTCAATAATAGTTTTTAAAACTAATAATTTTTCTATCTCACCTATAGCATGCCTAATACTTATCTTAATTATTGGTGTTTCTCATGGATCACTTGATCACATTAAAGGAAGAAAGCTCTTAAAAATTTTAGATATCAACAAAATGTCATTTTTTTATCTAGCATACATTCTATTTGTTATTTTTATAATTGTTGCATGGGTATTAGCGCCAACTATTTCTTTATTAGTTTTCTTAATCTTTGCTTCTTATCATTTTGGTAAAGAAGATACTCAATTTCTAATGGAAAAAAATTCTATAAAAAATCAATTTTTTTATTTTCTTAAAGGATCATTGGTCATTTTAGCTCCAATGTTTTTTCATTTTGACGAAACAGTTGCAATATATAAATTTTTATTTGTTGAAAATGAGTCATTTTATTTAACATTGGATTACATAGAAAGTAATAATATTTTATTGATTGGAATTATATTAAGTACTTTATCAAGTGTTATTTTATTTATTAAAAAATTTGAAATAAAAAAATTTGCTATTTTTTTAGATTTCTTTTCAATCATAATAATAAATTATTATTTTTCACCATTAATAGCATTTACAATTTATTTTTGTTTTTTGCACTCAATCAGGCATAGTATTTCTTTAATTCATGAAATAGATAATTTTAACTTTAATAATGGCCTAAAGATTTTTTTAAAAAAGGCTCTTCCACTAACAATTTTGACAGCTATTCTGTGCTTAATAAGTGTATTTTTTTTAAACAATAGTCACAGTTTAAATAGTTCAATTTATAAAGTAATATTTATAGGTTTGGCGTCCTTAACCTTTCCTCATATATTGCTTGAATATTTATTAGAAAAAAATGAAAAATAAAGAAATCAAAATATTACTGTCAGCACCTCGAGGATTTTGTGCGGGAGTTGAAAGAGCTATTGAAATTGTTGAAAAATCAATTCAAAAATATGGAGCACCTGTTTATGTGCGTCATGAAATAGTTCATAATAAATTTGTTGTTGATGACTTAAAAAATATGGGTGCTATATTTGTTGAAGAACTCGAAGAAATTCAAGATAAATCAAGGCCAGTTATTTTTTCAGCCCATGGAGTGCCAAAAAAAATACCTGTAGATGCTAAAAATTATAATATGACTTATATAGATGCAACTTGTCCTTTAGTTTCAAAAGTTCATAGAGAGGCCGAAAATCTTAATAAAGATGGTTACCATATAATTTTAATTGGTCATGAAAACCATCCAGAAGTCGTAGGAACAATGGGTCAATTACCTAGTGGCTCAATCGAACTTATACAAAATGAAATAGAAGCAAAAAATTATAATAATAAAAGTAATAAAAAGATAGCATTTGTTACTCAAACCACTTTATCTGTAGATGATACAAAAGATATAATTCAAATTTTAAAAAGTAGATTTAAAGATATACACGAACCTAAAAAGGAAGATATTTGTTATGCCACAACCAATAGGCAAATGGCTGTTAAAAATATTGCAAAACAATGTGATATGTTTTTTATAATAGGCAGTAGAAATTCTTCAAATTCTGTAAGACTTGTGGAGGTTGCTAAAAAATCTGGTTGTGAAAATTCAAGGTTAATTCATTCAGAAAGTAAAATACCCTATAATGAAATACAAAATTCAAATACAATAGGTATTTCATCTGGTGCTTCTGCACCTGAAATATTGGTAAATAACTTTATCGATGATTTAAGAAATAGATTTACTATTAAAATAAATGAAATAGAAATAATTAAAGAAAACGTAGTATTTAAAATCCCAAAAAAATTAAATTAAATGGCTGTTTATACAAAGATTGATAAAAGAGATATTTCTTCAATAAATAATCTGTTTGAAATAGGAAAAATTATCGATTTCAATGGAATTACAAAAGGAATTGAAAATACAAATTACTTATTAAAAACTAAAAAAAATAAATTTATTTTAACAATTTTTGAAAAAAGAGTTTCAAATAAAGAAATACCATTCTTTATGAGATTAATGGAAATTTTGCATAGTTCGAATATTAACTGTCCAAAACCCCTTAAAAACAAAAATGGTTCATATTTGATTAAATTGAGAAATAAAACTGCATGCGTTGTTTCTTTTTTAAATGGTAAAGACAAAATTAAACTTAATTCAAAAAATTGCTTTGCAGTAGGCAAAATGATAGCAAAAATTCATCAAGCTACTAAAAACATTAAAATATCTAGAAAAAATTCTATGGGTATTAAAGAATTGGGACCATTATTAAAAAGTATAAAATTCAAATCAAAGAAATTTTCTAACTTAGAAAAATTTTTAACAAATAATTTGAATGACATTAAAAAAAATTGGCCTTTGGGACTTCCTAAAGGAATAATACATGGAGATTTGTTTATAGATAATATTTTTTTTAAAAAAGATAAATTGTCTGGAGTAATTGACTTCTATTTTGCTGCAAATGATATTTTTATGTATGAAATTGCTATTTGTATCAACGCTTTATGCTTCGATCAAAAAAATTCAAAATTTAAGTTAAATAAACAAAAAATTAGTGAATTAATAAAAGGTTATGAGAGTGTGAAAAAAATTTCATATAAAGAAAAAAAATCATTAAACATATTATGTAGAGGTGCTGCAATTAGATATCTTTTAACCCGGCTATTTGACTATTCTAATACTCCTAAAACAGCATTGATAAAAATTAAAGATCCTAACGAATATTATCAAAAACTTATTACACATAACAATTTAAATTCATACAAAGATTATTTAATTTAATGATTGAAATCTATACAGACGGTTCTTGCTTAACAAATCCTGGAGATGGTGGATGGGCTGCAATCATAATTGAAGATGGTAAAATTAAAAAAATTAGTGGTAATGAAAAAAAAACAACAAATAACAGAATGGAATTATTAGCTCCTATTAATGCATTAAAAGAAATGAATTCTGAGTCACAAATCTCTATTTATACAGACTCTCAGTATGTAAAGCTTGGGATAACTCAATGGATTAATAAATGGATAATTAATAATTGGCAAACATCTAGAAAAGAGGATGTAAAAAATAAAGATTTGTGGGTCGAATTATTTAATTTAAATAAATCTTTAAATGTTAAATGGAACTGGGTTAAAGCTCATGCTGGAAATACCATGAATGAAGAGGTTGACCTATTAGCCAAAAAAGCTGCAAATTTAGACTAGTTGAATAAAATTTTCAGCAGCAGAGACTTCGCAAGAACCAGCATCATCTTCTTCCTTTAATTTAACTACCTTTAAATTGTCTACTAGCATCGTGTACCTATTAGATCTAATACCTAGCCCTCTTGCACTTTTATCAACATCTGCTCCAATTGCTTTGGTAAAATTCAAAAAAGGATCACCAATCATTAAGATTTTATCGCCAACACTGTGCTCTTTACCCCATGCATTCATTACAAATGGGTCATTAACTGAAATACAAATTATATGGTCAATTCCTTTTTTTTTATATTTCTCAAACATCTTAACGTAACCTGGCAAATGTTTTGCCGAGCATACTGAAGTGTAAGCACCTGGTAGACCAAAAATAACCACTTTTTTATCTTTTAAAAATTCTTGTGTATTTTTCTTAACAGGATTTCCATTCTCCATAATAAAAATTTCAGAATTTGGAACTTGATCATTTTCTTTTATATTCATTAAATTCTCTCTTTTATGTGTTGTTTTACATATTCAACGTTATTTTCAATAATATCATAATTTTCTTTTTCATCCAAAACAAACATTAATTCTTTAGGAAGCTCTGCTTTTAAATTTATAGCTTTTTTAATTGCATCTGGAAATTTACTGGGATGCGCTGTTGCTAAAACTATATTATTTCCATTTAAGTTTATTTTATCAAAAGCACCGTAGCCTATTGCAGTATGTGGATCTAATACAATATTGTATTTTTCATAAACTTCTTCAATGGTTTTTAGAACTTCTTCCTCACTCATTCGTGAAGATAAAAAGTTAATATCAATTTTATCTAATTTATTTTGATCAATTGTATATTTTCCTTTTTCTCTAATATTTTTCATAACGTCTATTGTTTGTGAGTCATCACAATCATTTAAATCGTAGAGCAATCTCTCAAAATTACTTGCAACTTGTATATCCATACTAGGAGATAGTGTTTCAGAAACATTTTCCACTTCATAACTACCTTTTGAAATAGCTCTGTGTAAAATGTCATTTTGATTAGTTGCTACTATCAATTTATTGATTGGAAGTCCCATTTTTTTAGCAAGATATCCAGCATAAACATCACCAAAATTTCCTGTTGGAACTGAAAAATTTATTGGTTGTTTGTTATCTTCAATTAAAAAATAACTATAAAAGTAGTATACACTTTGAGCTATTATACGTGCCCAGTTAATTGAATTTACACCTGACATTTTAATATCACTTGAAAAATTTTTATCAGCGAACATTGTTTTAACTAAATTTTGACAGTCATCAAAATTCCCTTTGATGGCGATGTTGAAAACATTTTTATCTTTTCCTGTAGTCATCAATTTTCTTTGAACGGGTGACACTTTATTATGTGGGTGAAGTACAAAAATATTCACGTTTTTTTTGCCTTTAATGGCATCTATAGCTGCAGCCCCTGTATCTCCTGAGGTTGCCACAACAATATTAAGTTTCTCATTTTGATTATTTAAATAGTATTCATAGAAATTACCTAAAAGTTGCATTGCAATATCTTTAAAGGCTAATGTAGGACCATGAAATAATTCAAGAACAGATCGATCTCCAACTTTTACAAGATTAACAACATTTTTTTTTCTAAAAACTGAATAAGATTGATCTACAATTTTACCCAAATCATTTTCAGTCATAAAACTTCCAATAAATGGATAAATAAGTTTCTTTGCTAAATCATTGTACTCAAGGTTTTTAAGTTCATTAACATCAACTTTATGGAGAGATCTAGGTACAAATAAACCCCCATCATCAGCAAGCCCTTTTACAAAAACATCCCTGAATTCAAAGACTTTTTTACTGTTTCTTGTGCTTATATATTCCATCTAATAATTTTTTTTTCTAAAATATAGATATATTAAAAGAATTGAAATCGCCATTGAAAACCAGGTAATCGCATACTTTTTATGATTGTTCGAAATATTAGCTGTAATCACTTTCGGTTTCGGTAGCTGATAGTCACCATTTAAATAGATAATATATTTTGAAAATTTTTTACCTGTATATTTAAAAATATCATCTCTATCTAATGTGAACCAATAATTTTTTCCAATATCATTTTTAGGTTTAAAAAAATTTGCTTTAATTTGGTTCTTTAATGTTCCATTAATGTTGTTTTGATTGATTAAATTAATCTCAGGTTTTTCTTTTTTATCAAAAGGTATCCAGCCTCTATTAATTAAGTAATTTTCATTATCAATTAAAATAGGATTAATTACTTCAAACCCAGGTTTACCACTTTCATTTAAATTATATAAATAAATTTGTTTTTCAAAATTGATATTCCCAGATGTTTTTATCCTTAAATAATTTTTTTTTTCACTACTTGATAGTTTAACTGGTTTATTTTTTAATGAGCCTTCAATTTGTTTTATTAAATCTAATTTCCAAGTTAATCTATATAGCTGCCATGACCCTAGTGACAAAAGAACCAGGATTATAAAATAAACAAATACTGAAAATAATAACTTATTCTTCAAGGACTAAATATTAACTTCCCCAAATATATATAGCTGCAAATAAAAATAACCAAACAACATCAACAAAGTGCCAATACCAAGCTGCTGCCTCAAATCCAAAATGATGATCTTTATTAAAGTGTCCAAGTTTACCTCTCCACAAACATACTGCTAAAAATATTGTACCTATTACAACATGAAAACCATGAAAACCTGTTGCCATATAGAAGACTGCTCCATAAATATGTCCTGAATAATCAAAGGTAGCATGATGATATTCGTATGCTTGAAGTAAAGTAAAACAGAAACCTAAAATGACTGTCAATGTAAGACCTTGAATAAAGCTTTTTCTATCATCTTCCAATAATGCGTGATGAGACCAAGTAACTGTCGTTCCTGATAGTAGTAAGATAAGTGTATTAATTAAGGGAATATCCCATGGATCAAAAGTTTCTATATCCTTTGGTGGCCAAACATTCCCAACAAACTCATTTGGAAATAAACTGATATCAAAATATGCCCAAAACCAGGCAACAAAAAACATAACCTCTGATGCTATGAACAATGTCATTCCATATCTATGGTGAATTTGAACAACAGGAGTGTGATGTCCTTGATGTTCTGCCTCTATCACAACATCTCTAAACCACATGTAAGCACCATAAAGCACAAGAGCCAAACCTAGGTACATTCCCCATGAAACATCATTATGCATGTAATAAATTGTTCCAATTGCTAATACCAAGCAAGAAAATGATACGTAGATAGGCCAAGGACTTGGGTCTACTAAATGATAATCATGTTTTTTTTCAGCTGACATTTTCGTGATTATGATTGTTTATAGTAATCTGTCGAGAAAAAAGTGTACGACATAGTTACATCCTCTAAATTTTTTGTAGTTGGGTCATTAACTAGCTCAGGGTCTAAATAAAAAGTCATTACGTAAGTGGCTTTTTCTCCTGCTTTTAGTTCTTGTTTTTCAAAGCAAAAACAACCCAGTTTACTGTAATATTTTCCAAAACTTGACGGCGAAACATTAAAGCTTGCCACTCCATAAGTTGTTTCATTACCATAGTTTTCAACTTCAAACTCTATTCTGTTTACTTCGCCTACTTTAACATCAATAACATTTGATTTAGCTTTAAAATCCCAAGTAAGATTGTTTACATTGGTGTCAAACCTAACACTGACAACTTTGTCTAATACTATATTTGGGGCTTCTTTAGATACTTGAGTTGTCCCTCCAAAACCAGTTATTCGACAGAACATGTCATAAAGAGGTACGGCTGCAAATGAAAGACCAAGCATAAGGAAAAAAATTCCACCAAGCAAAACTGGAGTTAAAGTTTTTTTTCTCATCATAGCTGTCTATCAAAAACTCCTACATTGTATAAAGTAAACACAAAAAGAAAAACCATAAATGCCAGAATTACTACTGCAGTTAAAATATTTTTTTTCTTAGTTTTTTTATCTGGTGTTATCATAAAATTTTATCAATTAAAAAAAGAACAAAAATCAAAAATAAATATAAAATAGAATATCCAAATATAGATTTTGCTTTTTTTGCACTAAATTTATTTTTCTTAAAATTATATAGTTCAAAACATAAAAAATTATAGTAAAAAGTTAAAATTAAAGATGGAATTAAAAAAATTAATCCCACAAAATCAATTGCATAAGGCATCACAATTACAGGCACCATTATCAAAGAATAAATAAAAATATTTAATTTAGTGCTTTCAATTCCATTTGTTAATGGAAGCATTGGAATTTTTGCTTTTTTATAGTCATCAGATTTATAGAGGCTTAACGCCCAAAAATGAGATGGTGTCCAAAAGAAAATTATCAAAAAAAATGTTAAAGGTTCTAATGAAAGAGTATTCGTAGCAATGGTCCAGCCAATAACTGGTGGCAAAGCTCCTGCAGCCCCTCCAATAACTATGTTCTGTGGAGTTTTTCTTTTTAACCAGATTGTGTAAACCAACACATAAAACAAGATAGTAAATAATAATAAACTAGCTGATATTCTGTTAGCAAAAAAATCAAGAGCAATTACTGAAAACACTGAAAGAGCAATACCAAAAACTAAAGCTTGGTTTTTATTAACTTTTCCAGTTGGTATTGGTCTAAGACAGGTTCTTGACATTAATGCATCAAGATCAGACTCATACCACATGTTCAATGCTCCAGCTGCTCCAGCACCAACAGATACTAAAATGATTCCAATAATTGCATCTTTGGTTGGAATAATGTTTGGTGCCATTAACAAACCAACAGCACATGTAAAGATTACTAACGACATGACTCTTGGCTTCATTAGCTTAAAGAGTTCTGAAAAATTAAAAACGTCTTCTTGACTTAAGTTTCTATTTTTTAATTTAGACTTGATCATTTTTTTTAGTGTGAAAAATCTAAATTATTTTTTAACTGCTAGATTTTTCAAGACTTTCTTCATCTTCAAACTTTGGTAATTCATCAAAAGTGTGAAAATTAGGTGGTGATGGTACTGTCCACTCTAAAGTCGTAGCACCCTCTCCATAAGGATTTTGGGCTGCAGCTTTTTTCTTTGAAAATGAATAAATTAAATTTACAAAAAATACTAACAAACCTATTACTGATATGTAAGATCCAATAGATGAAACATAGTTCCATCCAGCAAATGCATCTGGATAATCAGCATATCTTCTTGGCATACCAGCCAAACCTAAGAAGTGTTGTGGAAAGAACACTAAATTAACTCCTATAAAAGTAAGCCAGAAATGCAATTGTCCTAAAAATTCTGAATATTCGTATCCAGACATTTTTCCAAACCAATAATAAAAACCTGCAAAGATCGCAAATACTGCTCCTAAAGATAATACATAATGGAAATGTGCAACAACATAGTAAGTGTCATGCATTGCGGTATCAACACCTGCATTCGCAAGAACAACACCTGTTACACCACCAACAGTAAATAAAAATATAAATCCTAAAGCCCAAACCATTGGAGTTTTAAATGAAATAGATCCTCCCCACATTGTAGCTATCCAAGAAAATATTTTGATACCCGTTGGAACAGCAATGATCATAGTAGCTGCCAAGAAATAAGCTTTAGTGTCTGTACTTAAACCAACTGTGTACATGTGGTGAGCCCAAACTACAAAACCTACAATTCCAATTGCAACCATTGCATAAGCCATTCCTAAGTAGCCAAAGACAGGTTTTTTTGAAAATGTAGAAACAATATGACTAATCATTCCAAAGCCTGGTAAAATCAAAATATAAACTTCGGGGTGACCAAAGAACCAAAATAAATGTTGGAATAAAACTGGATCCCCTCCTGTTTGCGCATCAAAAAAGGCAGTACCAAAATTTCTATCCGTTAAAAGCATTGTAATTGCACCAGCTAAAACTGGTAATGACAATAATAGTAAGAACGCTGTAACTAAAATAGACCAAGCAAATAAAGGCATTTTGTGAAGCGTCATGCCTGGTGTTCTCATATTTAAAATTGTAGTAATAAAGTTTACTGCGCCTAAAATTGAAGATGCTCCAGCCAAGTGTAAACTTAAAATAGCAAAGTCCATTGCAGGTCCTGGTTGCCCAGCTTTAGATGATAAAGGTGGATATATAGTCCAACCCCCACCAACTCCTGTTTGACCTGGAGGGCCATCCATAAAAATTGAAAGTATTAATAAAATAAATGAAGTTGGTAATAACCAAAATGAAATATTGTTCATTCTTGGAAAGGCCATATCAGGTGCACCGATCATTATTGGAACAAACCAGTTACCAAATCCACCTATCATTGCAGGCATCACCATAAAAAAAATCATGATCAATCCATGACCTGTAACTAAAACATTATATAGATGATAATTTCCACCTAAAACCCCATCACCAGGATGCATCAATTCCATTCTCATCAAAACTGAAAAAGCTGTACCTATAACACCTGCAACAATTGCAAATATCAAGTACATTGTTCCAATGTCTTTATGATTAGTTGAATAAGCCCAACGCTTCCAACCAGTTGGTGTGTGATGATCGTCGTGTGATGCTGTTTGTGTATACATATTAGTTACTCGCTAGTTTTATATTTTCGTTTTCTAATAACGGTTCTTTTGCAAATTTAATTTTTGCACCTGTTAGCCATTCAGCATAATCTGCCTCTGACACAACTCTTACAGTAATTGGCATAAACGCATGTTTAATTCCACAAAGCTCAGAACATTGTCCGTAGTAAGTTCCAACTTTTTCAGCTTTAAACCATGTTTCATTAATTCTTCCTGGAACTGCATCTCTCTTAACACCAAATGATGGTAATGCCCAAGCATGTAAAACATCATTTGCTGTAATTAAAACCTTAACTACTTTATTAACTGGAACAACAACTTCATGATCTACTGACAGAAGTCTTGGTTGATTTTCTTTTAAGTCTTTTGTCTCAATCATATATGAGTCAAAAATAATATTTTCATCTGGATACTCATAACCCCAATACCACTGGTAACCTATAGCCTTAACCGTAACATCTGCTTTTGGAATAGTATCTTGTTTGTATAAAATTTTGAAGGATGGTACTGCTATAACAATTAGAATTAAGCATGGAATTAAAGTCCACAACACTTCGATTGCAACATTATGTGTTGTCTTTGATGGATTTGGATTTCTTGAAGCTCTAAATCTAATAGACACGTAAATCATCAAAAATAATACAAAGACACTGATTGCAATTATAATAGGTAGTAACAAATTATCATGAAAATTAACTATCTCCCTCATTGACTGGGATGCAGCGTTTTGAAAACCTAGTTGCCAATCTTTTGGTTGATTAGCAAACGCGTTTGATGAATAAAAAATAGCTAGAAATATGTATAAAAATTTTTTCATTTGTAGACACTATATAGTTCGTCTTTTGTAAAATTACACTTTACTTTTCGCGACAAAATATCAATTTATTGCGTAATTTATGATCGATATAGCTGAAATTACAGCTGTTTCTGATCTCAGTATGTTTTCATTGATTTTAATTGGCTGAACACATTCAAATTTAAGAATCTGTTCTCGTTCCAATTCAGAAAAGTCTCCCTCTGGTCCAATTATTACACAAGTTGGCTTAGACGTTATTTGATCTGTATCAATTTTATTATTTTTTGAGTTTAAATCTGTAAATATTAAATCCATGTTTTTATTTTTCAAAAAAGACTCCAAAGATTGAGGGTCTTCGATTAAAGGAACGTTAATCCGATTAGATTGTTCAGTTGCTTCAATAATGACTTTTTCAACTCTCTCTTTATTGATCTTACGAACAATAGTTCGATCAAATATTATGGGTAAAAACTTTGTAACACCTAACTCTGTAGCTTTTTGTATCATAAAATTAAAATAGTTTGATTTAATGGGTGAAAAAGCAAGCCATAATTCTTTGGGGTTTTCTTTTTGTCTCAATTGATTGGTAATACTAAATTCAACAATACTTTTTGAAATACTTAAAATTTTTGCTTCCCACTCTCCACTACTATTAAATAAAGAAAAAACTTCGTTTTCTTTAACTCTCATTACTTTACTCACATAATGAGATTGTGATTTATCAAGTGTAGCTGTTAAATTAAGTGATAAACTTTCACTATAAAATAATCTAATATTACTCATTAAGATAAGTTTAATTATGAAAAATATTAAAGCAATAATTTTTGATGCATACGGCACATTATTTGATGTCAATTCAGCAGCAGAAAAATGTAAAGAAAAAATTGGTAATAAGTGGGAAGGTTTTGCAAATTATTGGAGAACAACTCAACTAGAATATACTTGGCTTAGAAGTTTGATGAAAAGACATAAAGATTTTTGGCAAGTGACTGAGGATAGTTTGGATAAGTCAATGCAAGCTTATAAAATTGACCTCTCGATGAGAAATGAGTTGTTAGATCTTTATAAAATCCTTTCACTATTTTCTGAAGTTACAGAAGTTTTAAAATCACTTAAAGAAAAAAAATATAAACTAGCTATTCTCTCAAACGGCACACCCACCCTTCTCAATCAATTAGTTAAAAGTAATAATTTAGAAAATATTTTTGATGATATTTTTTCAATCGAAGAAGTAGGGATTTATAAACCAGACACAAAAGTTTACGATATGCCAATTAACAAATATCAAATTAAAAAAAATGAAGTTGCTTTTTTGAGTGCAAACACTTGGGATGTATCAGGTGGAGGAAATTATGGTTATAATTCTATTTGGGTAAACAGAAATAATAATATTTTTGATAAACTTGACTACCAACCAGAGTTAGAGATCAAAAACTTAAAAGATCTATTACCCAATATAAAATCTAATTAAAATTAAGCCTTATCTCCATAATCAGTCATATGTTTTGGAATTCTTTTATTTTTTCCATACATAAAATGATTTTCCATTTTTTCTCTATATTTACTTGCTGGAACAGTTAATCCAACTGACTCTGCAACTTCCCTAATCAGCATTGAATTAGCTCCACAGCAAACACCGAGATAATTTATTCCTAAATCATTTGCCTCTTTTGCAAATTGACCTATTTCATATCTATTACAAAAATGTGGATCTAAAGCTGTTGGAAATGTTCTTCCATGTGGAGAAGGACAGCCACAATCGGCTCTGTCAGGCAAATTAAAAAAAGTTGGAAATTTTTCATTGGTTCTATATGGAATTGGTAAAGCACCTACATGACATTTGACTGCTTTTCTAATCTCCTTTAAGAATGGCAACATTGTTGCTGGTCCTCTAAAACAATTTAAGCCCACAACATCAGCGCCTTTTTGTTCCAGCTCTTTACATGTATCAACTACAGACTTTCCATCTCTCATTTTGTTTTCACCCATTGGAGAAATTGTTAGCACAGTTGGTAGATTGGCTTTTTTCATTACCTCAAGAGCTTTAAAAGCTTCTTCAGCATAATAAAAAGTTTCACCAATTAACATGTCCGCACCTTCATCAACTGCCCAACCAATCATTTCAGAAAACATGCCTTCAACTACTTTTTGGGCTTGCTTATCATCTTCCTTCCAAATATTTGAGTTAGAAATATTTCCAGCCATTAAATTTGGCTGAGATCCTTTAGGTGTATCCAAAGCAACCTTTTTTGCAATTTTTAAAGCAGAACGATTTAGCGGTTCAAGTAATTCTTCTTTACCTATAACTCGCATCTTTTCTCTATGTCCATTGTAAGTAAAGGCTTCAACAATATCAGATCCTGCATGTTGAAATTCTCTATGCAAATTTTCAAGTACTTCTGGATGATCTAAAGATACCATTGGCACAAATTCTCCAGATGCCATATATCCACGTTTCTCTATTTCAAATAAAAAACCTTCAGCACAAATCACAGGTCCTTTATCTAATCTTTCTTTTAGTATATTTGTTTTCATTTTTTCTCCAATACAGAGTTAAGAGGCTAAAACTTTGATACAAATCAAATCAATTTATTTTGAAATAGCTCTTCCCTCCATTAATTTGGAGAAAAGAAACTAATTAACCAAAGAGGGTAAAAATTAGCTCTTCTCTCCTTTTTAGTGCTTTAGCAAAATGCTGGGTGCACAATACGGTTCAAATACCCGGTTTTAATTTGAGAAAATTTCAAAAAAAAACCACCGGCTAAAGCGGTGGTTGAAGTGTCGCTTTAGCAGGATTTTTAAAGCGCTCTGCAATTTAACTTAAATCAGCGCTAATCAATACAATCACAAATAAACAATGTTGTCAAAAGAATAAGCTTTATCTTATTCTGTTTTCTTCAAAGTTTTTATTAAGTTTTAATGAGATAGTTCTAGTATTTCTTTTATTCCAATCAGAAAAAGATTTCAAAATAGGAATTACTGATAAGCCAAATTCTGTAAGTGAATATTCAACTTTTGGAGGTACTACTTGATGAACTTTTCTATTAACAATGCCATCAGTTTCCAACTCTTTAAGTTGCTTAGATAACATTTGTTGAGTGATAGTTTTTAATACTTTTTTTAACTCATTAAATCTTACTGTCTTATTGTGAAACAGTGTAAATAGAATTCTTATTTTCCACTTACCACCAAGAAAATATATAGCTCTTTCAGCTGGGCAATTAATTAATTCTTTCATGGCACTTAAATAACTATTTTATTTTAATTATCAAGGTATGTTTTTAAATACTAGTATGATTGTTTTGCGTACTTGCATAATTTGTAACAAATCATTAGTTATGTTCCAAACTAATCGAAAGGGTAAATATGACTAAAGGACAGAGTGCTGGCAATGGACCAATTGCAGTGGAAGTTGAAAAAGATAAATCTTATTATTGGTGTTCATGTGGACAATCAAAAAAGCAACCATTTTGTGATGGATCACATAAAGGAAGTGAGTTTACTCCATTGGCATACAAGGCAAAAGAAACAAAAAAAATGTTTTTCTGTGCATGTAAACAAACTAACAATGCACCATTCTGTGATGGTTCACACAATAAATAAATCATGACAAATATATTAGATTTAGTAGCAAGGTTTTTTATTTCACTTATTTTTTTATTAAGTGGAATAAATAAAATTGGAAACTATGAAGGAACTGTTGGTTGGATGGAGTCCTTAGGCATGCCTGGTATTTTTTTAATCCCAGCAATCATATTAGAAATCAGTGCTTCAATACTAATAATAGCAGGATATAAAGTTAAAATTTCAGCAGCTTTGCTGAGTGTATTTTGTATAGCTACTGCGATTATTTTTCATAGTGATTTAAGTGATCAAATGCACTTTATTTCATTTATGAAAAATATTGGTCTTGCTGGAGGATTTTTATTTCTTGTTGTTAATGGAGCTAAAGATTTTAGTATTGATAAAAAGTTTGGAAATTAAATGTCAAATATAGAAGTAAGTAAAATTATAGACCCTATTCCAGCATCAGATGGTGCTGGGGTAAAATTAAAAAGAAGTATTGGTGTTGAGCCAAATTACTTTGATCCATTTTTAATGTTAGATGAATTTGGATCAGAAAATAGTGAAGATTATATTGCAGGTTTTCCACCCCATCCTCACAGAGGAATTGAAACAGTTACTTACATGTTAGCTGGAGATTTTGAACACAAAGATAGCACTGGTGGCGAAGGTAGAATGACAGCAGGAGATGTTCAGTGGATGAAGACAGGAAGTGGAATAATTCATTCTGAAATGCCCACAATGAAAGAAGGTAAACTTCATGGTTTTCAATTATGGGTAAATATGCCTGCTAAATTGAAGATGAGTAAGCCTGAATATATTTATATTGATGCAGATAAAATGAGCGTTCATAAAGATGGAGATAAACAAGTTAAAGTCATAGCTGGTAAATTTGAAACTGCTGAAGGCCCTATTAAAGGTCATAACGTTGAGCCAGTTTATTTTGATGTTGAGTTGAATAAAAATAAAGAATTTAATTTTAAATTACCATCTACTCATAATACTTTTATTTATTTAATTAATGGTGAAATTGAAATTGGTAAAAATAAACATGACAATGTTAAAGATAGTACCTTAATACTATTAACTAGAGGTGAGGATTTAATTATGAAGGCTAAATCAGATGCTAAGTTCTTAGTGATTTCAGGCAAACCAATTAACGAAGAAATTGCAAGAGGCGGACCCTTTGTAATGAATACTAAAGCTGAAATCTTGCAAGCAGTACAAGATTATCATAATGATACATTTGTAAAATAAATTATGAAAGCTGTAGAAATTAAAAAAAATGGTGGGCCTGAAGTTTTAGAGCTTAAAGATATTACTCTAGATAAGCCAGGCACTGACCAGGTAACAATAGAACAAAAAGCTATTGGTCTTAATTATATAGATACTTACCACAGATCAGGTTTATATCCTTTAAAAATGCCAAGCGGTTTGGGTTTGGAGGGTGCAGGTGTTATTACTGAAGTTGGAGACAATGTAAAAGATTATAAAATTGGTGATAAAGTTTCTTACGCTGGTATTCCATTAGGATCTTATTCAACACACAGAAATTATCCAACAAAAAATCTTGTAAAAGTACCAGAGGGTATTGATCTTGAGCTTGCAGCAACTTTGATGACAAAAGGTTTAACTACATTTTATTTATTGCATAAAACATTTCCCGTAAATTCAGGACAAACAATTCTTTATCATGCAGCAGCAGGAGGAGTTGGTCAAATATTTGGTCAGTGGGCTAAGAGTTTAGGCTGCACAGTTATAGGCACTGTTGGTTCAGATGAAAAAATAAATATAGCAAAAGAAAATGGTTACGATCATGTAATCAATTACAATAAAGAGAATTTTGCTAAAAAAGTTTTAGAGATTACTGATGGTAAAGGAGTTCCAGTTGTTTATGATGGTGTGGGTAAAGACACTTTAGATGGATCCATTGAATGTTTGGCAATAAGAGGAATGATGGTTTCATTTGGAAATGCATCAGGACCATTATCAGATATAAACGTTCCTAAAATGCTTCAGCCAAAAGGTTTATATCTTGTAAGACCTGCTATGCAGCAATACCTATCTACTAAAGAAGAGCTAGATGAAGCATCAAAAGTAATGTTTGAAAAAATTAGTTCTGGGAAAGTAAAAATAAAAATATTTAAAAAATATAAATTAAATGAAGCAGTTCGAGCTCACCAGGATTTAGAGGGAAGAAAAATTTTGGGTCCTGCAGTAATTATTCCTAATTAACATCCACATCCATATCCGCCATATGCAGCTTAAGTGCATTAGTTGAGATATGAATTTCTCTAATAAAGAAAAGAATTGAAATGATCATGGATAAACAACATGAGCCAAAAATTAATCTTGCAATAAATATTTCATTTAAATAAAGGCCTAGTACAGTCATCATATTGAACAAAAATCCAAAAGCAGCAAACATAATAGTCCATCTCAAAAGAGTAATTCTTCCACTTAGGTTTATAAATTGTTTTTTCCACTCATGAGGAATATGGTTTTCGTAAACGTGTTCATCATGAAGTTCTCTAATAAGCTTACTAAGTGAATGAAATCTATTACTATAGATGCTCATTAGCAAAGGAATAGCTGGAAACATTAGTGCTGTAACTGTGTAATCTATATTCATACGAATCAATTTGATTATGAAACTAGCCTTTGTTATTTACAAGTAAATTATGAACCAAATAAAGCTATTTATTGAGCTCACAAGATTAAGAAGGCCCATTGGTTTTATGCTTTTGTTTTGGCCATGTCTTTGGGGGCTTACAATAGTTTACGATTTTAATTTAGTTTTATTAAATTATTTTTTTTATTCTGCGCTTTTTCTTTCAGGCTCAATATTAATGCGCTCAGCAGGATGTATAGTAAACGATATAGCAGATAAAAATTTTGATAAAAAAGTTGAGAGAACTAAAAATAGACCCATTGCATCTGGTAAAGTTTCTATAAAGCTTGCAGCAGTATATGCTTTATTTTTATGTTGTGCTGCTTTTTTAGTATTAATCAATTTTAATAATTTTACGATCTTGATGGCTTTGATATCTATGCCATTGGCTTTTACATATCCGTTAATGAAAAGAATTACTTATTGGCCACAATTATTTTTAGGAATTACATTTAATTATGGGTTAATTTTAGCCTGGATTTCAATTTCAAACGAAATTTCCATAGTTCCGATTATATTTTATCTTGGAGCCATATTTTGGACACTAGGCTACGACACAATTTATGGGTTTCAAGATATTAAGGATGACGAGATAATAGGAGTAAAATCAACTTCAATAAAGTTTAAAAATGATCCAAAAAAATTTTTGTATATTTCATACTCTTTATTTATCTTATCCTTGTTTTTAGTTGGGATATTAATGCAATTTAAGATCTATTATTTTTTATTTATGATAATTCCAATTATACACCTATTAGTATTTCAAGTTAAAAAATTAAATACAGCTTTATCTAAAGATTGTTTAACTAAATTTAAAAGTAATAATTTGTTAGGGTTAATAATTTTTATCAATATTATTATTGGAAAAATAATATAAACAAAATGACAAAAACAAAAATATTCAAAAGACTCTATCAAGACTATACAAAAAAATTTATTAGTAAAATTTTGTTAGCTGCTCTTTTTTCAATAATAGTTGCTTTAAGTACTTCAGCAACAGCATGGCTTTTAGATCCAGCAATAGAAAAAATATTCATTAACAAAGATCAAACTTTAATTATCTTAATTCCACTTGCAATTATTATTGCCTTTAGTGCAAAAGGTATTTCTCTTTATTTTGCAAAACTGCTCATGATTAATGTATCTGAGGAAATTAAAAAAATTTTACAAACAGATATGTTAAAATCTTTTATTAAGGCTGATACTGAAATTATTGAAAGTAAACACTCTGGTAAATATATTTCAAATTTAAATTTTGATGTAAATCAAATCACGAGAATGTTAGCAGAAGCATTTCTAAGTATTTTCAAAGACGGTCTTACATTAATAGGATTACTTTGCGTAATGTTTTTGCAAAACTGGAAGCTTTCCTTAATTGCAATTTTCATGATTCCACTTGCCTCTATCACTGCAAAAATCTTAGGAAAAAGAATGAGTAAAATTTCAACTCAGGCACAAGAAAAATCTGGAGATTTAAATAGATATTTGATTGACCTTTTTAAAAATCATAAAATTATTAAGATTTTTCAAAGAGAAAATTATGAAGAAAATAGATCTGAATCATTTGTTAATGACTTAAAAGAAAAATCTGCAAAAATTTCAGCTGTATATATTAGATCAGCACCAGTGATGGAAATATTAACAGGTATTATGATTGCAATTTTGATATTTTATTCTGGAAAATTGATCATTAGTGGTGAGATTGCGATAAATAATTTTTTTTCATTTCTTGCAGCAATGATGCTAGCGTATCAGCCTGTAAAGACACTTACAAAAGTTAATGTTGCTATAGCACAAGGTTTTGCTGCTGCAGAAAGAATTCTTCCAGTTATAGATATTAATAATGAAATCAACTTAAATGAGGACAAAGATAAATTAAATGTTTTAGAGGGTGATATAGTTTTTGAAGACGTTAACTTCACTTATAAATCTAATTTAGCCAACAAGGTTCTACAAAATATTTCTGCAAAATTTACTGGTGGTAAAATGACTGCCTTAGTTGGTCATAGTGGATCTGGTAAATCAACATTATTAAATATGATACCAAGAATTTATGCCCCAACTAATGGAGCTATATATTTAGATAATCAAGATATATCAGAATTTAATTTAGCATCCTTAAGAAGCGAAATATCCATAGTAGATCAAAACACAACATTATTTGACGATACAGTTTTAAACAACATTAAGTACGCTAGACCTGAAGCAAACAACGAGGAAGTTTATGAGGCTGCAAAACAATCTATGTGTAAAGAATTTATTGATAATTTAGAGAATGGCTTTGAAACTATGATTGGTGAAAATGGAGTAAAATTATCTGGTGGAGAAAAACAGAGACTTTCAATAGCTAGAGCTTTCTTAAAAAAAAGTAAAATAATATTATTAGATGAGGCGACTTCATCATTAGACTCTGAAACCGAAGAAAAAATTCAAAAAGCATTAAGTCAGTTAATTTTAAATAAAACTACTATTGTAATTGCACACAGACTATCAACAATACTTAATTCAGATAACATATATGTAGTCGATAATGGTAGAATTATCGACTCAGGAAAACATGAAGAACTTTTAACTCAATCAAAAGTTTATAAAAATTTTTATGAACGACAAATTAAAGAACACTGATGTATTTTTTTTACAACATAGTTGCAAACTTAATAGTTATAATATCACCTGTAATCATTTTTTTTCGAGTAATAAAGGGTAAGGAAGATATAAAAAGAGTACAAGAGAAATTTAGTATATATTCTCAAAAAAAAAATAAAAAAAAAATTTGGTTACATGCAGCAAGTGTTGGAGAGCTAATGAGTATAGTTCCAATTATTAGAAAATTAGAAAAAAATAAAAAAATAAATAATATTTTATTAACAACATCCACAACTAGTTCTGCAAAAATTTTTAAAAAACTTAGATTAAAGAAAACATCACACGTATATTTTCCATTAGATAATAATTATATAGTAAAGAAGTTTATTAAATACTGGCAACCAGAGTTAGCAATTTTTATAGACTCAGAAATATGGCCAAATATGATCAAAAATTTACATTTGAAAAATATTCCAATCATAATTATGAATGCTAGAATTACAGAACGTAGTTTTAACAGGTGGCAAATTTTTCCAAATTTTGCAAACCAAGTATTTAATAAAATATCATTAGCATTACCTCAAAATTTAGAGACCTTGAAATATCTCAAATTGTTAAAAGTTAAGAATATAGAGGTTGCAGGTAATTTAAAATATTTTGGTGAAAAAAATAACCAAGATCATGCTAACAAACTATTAAAAGATAAGTTCAAAAATATTAAGGTATGGTGTGCTGCAAGTACGCACAATACTGAAGAGATATTGGTAGGCAAATTACATAAAAATTTAAAAAAAAAGGAAAAAAAATTAATCACCATTATAATTCCAAGACATATTAATAGAGCTGGTAAAATAATAGATGAATTAAATATTCTTGGCCTTAAAACTATCGCTCATTCTTCTAAGAAAGAAATACAAAAAGACACTGATATATATTTAGTTGATAGCTACGGTGAGTCATCTAAGTTTTATGATTTATCAAATGTAACTTTTGTCGGTGGTTCAATAGTAAAACATGGTGGTCAAAATCCTCTTGAGCCTGCAAGATTGGGAAATTACATACTAAATGGACCCAATGTAAGAAACTTCAGAGAAATATATACTTTTTTGAATAAGCTTAAAATGTCATCACCAACCTCTAATATTTCAACAATGGAAAAAATAATATTAAAAAAATTAGATACCAAAAATGCCAATCAAAATATAGAAAAAATTATTAAAATAGGAAATGATATACTTGAAAAAAATTTATTTTATATAAATAAATATTTAATATGAAATTAATCAAACCGAATTTTTGGCAAACAAAAAATTTTATTTCATTTATACTTTACCCTTTATCTCTAGTTACATATTTAATTAATATTTCAAAAATACTTTTTATTAAAAAAAAATTTGCAATTAAAACTATATGCATTGGTAATATTTTTGTAGGTGGTACAGGCAAAACATCCTTGGCAATTGAAATAAATGAATTACTTAATAAAAAATTTAAGACAATATTTATTAAAAAAAAATATAAAAATCAGTTAGATGAAATAAATTTGTTAAAAAATAAAGGAAATATTATATCATCAGACAGTAGAAGTAATGCCCTATTAACAGCTACAAAAAAAAATTATGAAGTAGCAATACTAGATGATGGATTACAACAAAAAAACATTAATTATGATATAAAAATTGCATGCTTTAATTCAGAAGATGCTCTTGGAAATGAATTTATGCTCCCAGCTGGGCCCTTAAGAGAGAATATAAATGCAATTAATAAATATGATTTAATCTTTATAAATGGAGAAAGAAAAAATTATAAACTTTTATCTAAGTTAAAATCTATCAATAAAAAATTGAAAATATTTGAGGGAAAATATAAACCATTAAATTTAAAAAAATTTAATTTAAATAAAAAATATTTAATGTTTTGTGGTATTGGAAATCCACATGAATTTGAAAAAACTTTACTTAAATATAAATTCAATATTTGTGAAAAAATAATTTTTCCTGATCACCATAAACTTACAAAAATTGAACTAAAAGAATTAAAAGATAAAGCTAAAAAGGAAAATTTTACAATAGTAACAACTGAAAAAGATTTTTTTCGATTAAGTAAAATTGAAAGAAAAAATATAAAATTTTTGAAAATTAAGTTAGAAATCAATGATAAAAAAAGTTTTAAGAAAACTTTGATATCAAAATTATGAAAAAATTAATTTACCTTATAGAATTTATTTTAATTAAAATTTTGTTTATTTTATTTAAATTAATTGGTTATAGATTTTCATCAAATTTAGGGTTTTTTATTGGAAAAACAATGGGTCCAATATTTAGATCAAAAAAATTAATTATTCAAAATTTAAGTAAGGCTAATATTAAAAACCCTGAAGATCCTAATAAAATTGCTACAAATGTTCTGGGTAACTATGGAAGAATTTTTGCTGAATATGTCTATTTAAAAAAATTTAGAAACGATGAATTAAAAAAATATATCTCAATAGAAGGTTTGGAACATTTAGAATATTTAAAAAAAAATAACAAAAAAGCTGTATTTATTTCAGGTCATTTTAATAATTTTGAACTTATGGCAATGGAAATAGAAAAAGCAGGAATTGAACTGGCCACTATCTATAGACCTTTAAATAATATTTTTTTGAATAAAACAATGGAAAAAATTAGAAAAGAAAATATTTGTAAAAATCAGATTAAAAAAGGAAGAGCTGGTACTCGTGAAATAATCAAAAATCTGATCGAAGGTAAATCAATAGCTTTAATGATAGATCAGCGTGTAAGAGAGGGTGAAAAAGTAAATTTTTTTAACAATTTGGCTACTACTACAACTATTCCTGCTCAATTAGTAAAAAAATACAATTGTGAACTAATGCCTATATATATTGAACGAAAGAAATCAAATTATTTTAAAATTTATATCTCGAAACCAATCAAAGTAAATAAATCAAAGTCGATCTTAGAAATTACTGAATTTCTCAATCAAGTTCTTGAAAAGATGATTTTAAAAAATATTGATCAGTGGATTTGGACACACGATCGATGGAAAAGCTAATTATCTTCCTTTTCTCTTTCAGCTGAGGACTCAACATACGAAAAATAAGCTTCTTGTTTGTCAACATTCCAATAATTTAAATTTTCTAAAGGTATTGTTTTTTTTGAAATAGCACAAATAACATGGTCTCCCTCTTCAATAATTTGAAAATTATTTGGCATATATTTTAATTTAGCTAATTTATTTTTCATTTATAATATATATAAATATTAATATGAAAATTGCAATTATAGGTAGCGGTGGTAGAGAACACTCATTAGCATTAACAATATCTAAATCTTCTATTGTAAATGAAATTTTTTGTATTTCTGGAAATGCTGGAACTTCAGAAATTGCAACTAATGTTCAGCTTGATATTAATAAATTTGATAAAGTACTTAAATTTATTAATGATAATTCAGTAGATTTAGTTGTTGTAGGTCCTGAACAACCTTTGGTGAGTGGAATTGTAGACTATTTAGAAAAGTTTAACATAAAAGTATTTGGTCCTAACAAAATTGCTTCTCAGCTTGAGGGGTCTAAAATTTTCACTAAAAAACTTTGTCAAGAATATAACATACCTACTGCCAACTTTGGTATTTTTGAAAATAAAATTGATGCAAAAAAATTTTTAGATAATGCAAAATATCCGAATGTAATTAAAGCAGATAACCTAGCTGCAGGCAAAGGTGTTTATATTTGTAATAATAAACAAGAAAGTTTCATGGCAGTCGAAGAAATATTTGATGGAAAATTTGGAGAAGCTAAAAATATTCTTATAGAACAATTTCTTAAAGGTGAAGAAATGAGCTATTTTATAATCAGTGATGGAATTACTATTAAGAGTTTTGAAACTGCACAAGATCATAAAAGAGTTCTTGAAGGAGACAATGGCAAAAACACTGGTGGGATGGGAGCCTATTCACCTTCCAGACTAATAAATAATGATTTAGAAGATAAAATTTTAAGTAAAATTATTAAACCTACACTTAAAGGGCTCTCAAATCTTGGGACTGAATATAAGGGTTTTTTATATGCTGGTTTAATGATTGTTGAAAATGAACCTTATCTAATCGAATACAATGTGCGAATGGGCGATCCTGAGTGTCAAACCATTCTTCCAAAATTAAAAACTGATTTAGTAAAAATACTTGAGGCTTGTTGTAATAAAAAACTTGCAAATGTAAATATTGAATGGACTAATAAAAAAAGTTTATGCGTTGTTTTATGTTCAAAAGGATATCCAGATACCTATCAAAAGAATATCTTAATAAATAATCTTGAAAATTTTACTCAAGATGAGAACAATTTTATATTTCATGCTGGAACTAAAAAAGAAAATAACAAAATATATGCTACTGGTGGGCGTGTATTAAACTTTGTTTCACTCTCGGATAATTTTTTGCAAGCTAGAGATGAAGTACATCAATGTATAAAAAAATTAGATTGGTATGGTGGATTTCATAGAAGAGATATTGGTTTTAAAGTTATTGATTAATGAGAGTCATTGGAGGAAAATTTAAGGGAAAAAAACTACTTGAACCTAATGACAAAGAAACCAGACCTTTAAAAGATCTTACAAAAGAATCTATATTTAACATAATTAATCATTCAAATAAGTTTTCAATCAACATAAAAAAAGCATGCGTTTTGGACCTATTTTCTGGAGTAGGCTCTTTTGGTATTGAATGCCTTTCTCAAGGTGCCAGTCATGTGACATTTATAGAAAAATATAAAGGAGTTTTGCCTATTCTCAAAAACAATCTAAATAATTTAAAATCAGAAATTAATTATGAAATTGTTGAGTCGGATATTTTAAATAAGTTTGAATTTAAAAGTTTAAAATTAAGATATGATGTAATCTTTTTAGATCCTCCCTACAAAGAAAAAACTTTAGGAAATATTCTAAACATAATAATTAAAAATAAAATTCTTAAAGAAAACGGTATAATTATTATTCATAGACATAAAAAAGAAATAGATACGTTTCCAAAGAATTTTCAATTAATTGATGAAAAAAAATATGGAATTTCAAAAATTATATTTGGATCTTACTTTTAGAATAGAATTTTCTTAGTTTCTTTTTTTATAAGTTCTACAGCTGGTTGATCATACGGATTAATCTTTAGAACTTTGCCAATTAATATTGTTTCAAGAATAAAAAAGCAAAAAAGTTCTCCTAGTGTTTTTTCATCTCTTTTTTTAATTTCAAAACTTCTAAAAGGAATATTTTTCTTTTTAAAAACAATTTCAGTAGCTTTTTTTTGAGCATACATAATTTGGTCAATGTCCTTATTTTTTAAATACTTTTGCTCTAACAAAACTTTGTCATTGTTTATTTTTAAAGAGTTATTTTCGTGTGAGTAAAAAAAAGTAAAAAAATTATTCTTAAAACCGTCAAGGTATAATTGCATTACACTATGATTATCTTTTGGCATAACAGAAATAATAGGAAGAATGCCTTTTTTTTCTTTACCAAGACTCTCGGCTACTAATTGCTGATACCAATTAAATAAATTAGTTGATTGCACATCGTAATTGATAACAACTGAATTAAATTTTTTTGATTTTAAAAAAAAAATTATAGCTTCTACATTTGAAACTAGCGCATTCATAAAAAATTTATTTTTTACTAAATTATTTAATTGTCTGAAGTTTTTATAATTTAGTCCCATTAATTCCGCAGGTAACATTCCAACTTCTGACAAAACAGAGTACCTTCCTCCTATGTAATCATTATGATCAACAACTTCTGCCTTTAATTTTTTTGCAAGTAGATTTAAATAGCTTTCTTTTTTTTCTGTTAAAAATAAATTTTTATCTTTTTTTTTAATCAAAATATTTGCATTTATAATAGTTTCAGTTGTATTTCCTGATTTTGATATAATTAAATTATTAAAATTCTTTTTCGGTTTTTTATTTTCAAAAGCATTTAAATTATCAACAAATAAAAAATTTTTTTTTATTTTTTTCTTTAAAAAATCATAAATTGCTTGAGCTCCAAGAGTAGATCCCCCCATTCCTATAATTCTGTAATCTAATTTCTTATTAAAATATTTAATTTTTTTTTTATTGAAACTATCTTTATAAAATTTTGAAAGTGAATGAATTACTTGGCTTTTTTCATTTAAAATTGTGTTTAAGCTTTTTTTTATAGTTAAATTTTTTTTTTTATTAAAAAATTTTTAAAATTTATATTTTTAGTAAACATTAATTATTTTTGATTTTATCCAGCATTGACTGTGCGAAGTCTTTACTTGACTCAATGTTTTCTAATTTTTCATTCTTATTGCTTTTTTCACTAATTAGAGACTCAATATTATTTGTTTGATTTTCTTTTTCTATTTTTTCATTTGATGGTTTTGGCAATTCTTTAAAGCTTGGAGGCATGGAAAGAGGAGATTTTTTTTCTACTAAAAATTCTTCTGATCCATTTTTTCTTTGTGGATCAAAAGCTTTTTTTACTGTTCCACAACTTGAGAAAAACAGTGAACTTACAAATCCAATTAAAATCAAAAATTTATATTTCTTAATATTCATTGCTTTTATTATTATCAATAAATTCAAGAATAATCATACTGATTACTCCTAATGTTATAAATATATCTGATACATTAAAGATAAACCAATGAAAATTCCCAACATGGAAATCTATAAAATCAGGTACGGCATTAAAAAAAATCCTATCGTGTAAATTGCCCAATGCACCGCCAACAATCATTAGTAACGAATATCTCTTAAAACCCTGACTTTTTAGTGCCATTACAATCAGTATGACGACTATTATTGAAATTATTAAACTTAAAATGTTATATAAGCGTGATTCATTTAATGAGAATAAGCCAAACGCAATTCCTTTGTTCCAAATTAATACAATGTTTAAATAAGTAGAGTTAAAGATATCCAATCCAAGATTGTTTTTATCTAGTTGAATGACGTATATTTTAGTTAGCCTATCTAAAAAATATATTAAAGCCACTATTGAAAAACTAATGTAAAAATTTTTGCTTAAAAACTTAAATATCATTCAGGATGTTTTGGGCAAGTTTTTCTTGAACATGCATCATTAGTAATTTTCCAACATACTTGACATTTTGAACCTTCTGCCTTGGTAGTTTGAACTTTTGTTTCAGAATTTTCTAAATAAGAAACTTCTGCACTTGAAGTAATACATAGTTCTGAAAAATCTACATCTTTTGAAATATCATTTAGTTTTTTATCTAAATTAATTTTTAAGCTTGCCTCTAAACTTGATCCAATTTCTTTACTAGCTCTTTTTTCCTCAATACTAATATTGCAAACATTCCTGATTTTAATAAGCTCTAACCATTTTTGATATAAATTTTCATTTTTGAAGCTTATTGGGAACTTTACAAATTTTGTTAAATGAATGCTTTTATTATCATTCATTATTAATCTATATATCTCCTCTGTAGTAAAAGATAAAATTGGCGCAAACCATTTTAATAATGAATTAAGAATAACATTTAGTAAAATGATTGTAGATTGTCTTTTTTTAGAATCTTTAGAATCACAGTATAAAGTATCTTTTCGGATATCAAAATAAAATGCTGATAGATCTACAGTACAAAAATTTAATAGTTCTTTATAAAGATTGTGAAAATCATAATTATTAAAATAATTTTTAAAGTTTTCATTTAAAGAATAAATTTTATGAAGCATAAATTGTTCCAATTCTGGCAATTCAGATAAATTTATTTTTTCCAAGTCAATTTCTTCAAAATCATCATTAAGATTTCCAAGCAAATATCTAAATGTATTTCTAATTTTTCTATAAGAGTCAGCATGCTGATCTAGAATTGAGTGATCAATTCTTAAATCCTCTGCATAGTTAGATGAAGCTACCCAAATTCTTAAAATATCAGCGCCATATTTTTTTAAAATATCTTCAGGAGCAATTACATTTCCAAGGGATTTTGACATTTTTAATCCTTTTCCATCAACAACAAAACCATGTGATAAAATTGACTCAAATGGAGCTTTTCCCCTTGTTCCACAAGACTCAAGAAGTGATGAATGAAACCATCCTCTGTGCTGATCTGAACCTTCAAGGTACATGGATGCTGGCCATTTTAAATCTTCTCTTTTTTCTAAAACAAACGAATGAGTAGATCCACTATCAAACCATACTTCAACAATATCACTCAACTTTTCATAATCTTCTGACTTATATTTTTCACCTAAAAATCTTTGTGGGTTGTCTGAAAACCAACAATCAGAGCCTTCTTTTTCATAAATATTTGCTATATTTTCATTAATTTCATCATCAACTAGGATCTGTTTAGTTTTTTTATTAACAAAAATTGGAAGAGGAACCCCCCAAACTCTTTGTCTTGAAACACACCAGTCAGGTCTAGTTTCAATCATGGCTCTTAATCTTTCTTTTCCTTTACTTGGATAAAACGTAGTTTCATCAAGAGCCTTTAAAGCTGTCTCTCTCAATTTATGACTTTCCATTGATATGAACCATTGGGGTGTTGCTCTATGTACCAATGGAGCCTTAGATCTCCATGAATGAGGATAAGAATGTGTCAGCTCACCATTTGCTAGTAATTTTTTTTGTTCTTTAAGTTTTTCAATAACAACTGGATTGGCTTTAAAAATATGATTACCTTCAAATAAATGAACGTTCTTAGTATATTTTCCATCACCATCAACTGTTTCAATGGCTTTTATTCCATGATTCAAACATAAATTAAAATCATCAGGTCCATGACTTGGTGCACAATGAACGATACCTGTTCCCTGCTCTGTTGTTACAAATCTTGCTTCTAACATTGGGATATCAAATTCATATCCCAAATCAAAAAAAGGGTGATTGCAGATTGTATCTTTTAAATCCTTACCTTTAAATTTTTTAATCTCTGTAAAATCTTTTATTTCACAATCTTTAATGATAGAGTCCAACAAAGCTTCTGCTACAACTATTTTTCGATTTTTAAAATCACCATCATCATTTAATTGTATCAACACATAATCAAGGGCCTCATTATACGCTAAAGCTTTATTGGCAGGTATTGTCCATGGAGTTGTTGTCCAAATAACAATCTCACTTCCCTCAAGCTCTTTGATGTTAGATGATTTAACAGTAAAAGATGTGTAGATGGTATCAGATTTATGATCTTGATATTCAACTTCTGCATCTGCAAGTGCAGTTTTTTCAACTGTTGACCACAAGACTGGTTTAAATCCTCTATATAAACTACCTTCTTTTAGAAATTTTCCTAATTCTCTTACAATTTGAGCTTCTGCATCATAACTCATTGTAGAGTAATAATTTTCCCAGTCACCTATAACGCCAAGTCGTTTAAATTGTCCTTTGTGAACTTCAATCCACTTTTCTGCAAATGATCTGCATTCCTTTCTAAACTCAACTATTGGAACTTCATTTTTATTTTTTTTATTTTTTTTATACTGCTCTTCTATTTTCCACTCGATTGGTAAACCGTGACAATCCCATCCCGGAACATATATCGAGTCTTTTCCATCCATTTGATGAAATTTTACTATAATGTCTTTTAAAATTTTATTTAAAGCAGTACCCATATGTATATTGCCATTTGCATACGGAGGGCCATCATGTAAGACAAACTTTTCTTTGCCTTTGCTAGATTTTCTAAGCTCCTGATAAAGATTAATTTTTTTCCAATATTCTAAGATTTCTGGCTCTCTTACTGGTAAATTAGCCTTCATAGAAAAAGCTGTCTTTGGAAGATTAATTTGTGAATTGCTCATTATGCTTTCTTTGCTATTTTTAAATCTAATTTAATTTGAGATCTCAACTTGTTAATATTTTTAAATTTTTTCTCTTTTCTTATAAATTTTAAAAACTTAACTGATAAGTACTTATTATAAAGATTTCCAGAAAAATTAAACAAATGAACCTCTAGTAGGATTTTTTTTTGATTAAATGTTGGTCTAAAACCAAGATTTGCTATTCCTTTAAGAGTTTTGGAATTATTCTTCCTTAAAACACTTACTGCATACACACCTGGTTTAGCTAGGACATAATCTTTGATGTCTATATTGCATGTTGGAAAACCAATTTTTTTTCCAATTTGTCTACCTTTTTGAACCATCCCATTAATAGACCATTTTCTATCTAATAATTTATTAGCTCTTTCTAAAAAACCTTTTTCCAGATAGCTTCTAATTAAAGAGGATGAAACTATCTTTTTATTAACTAAAAAAGGTTTTGGTTTAATAACTTGGTAATTATACTTATGTTCATTTTGAACTAAAAATTTTACATCTCCTTCCCTTTTATTTCCAAACCTGAAGTTATTACTAACAAATATAAATCTTGCTTTTAATTTTTTTGATAAAATATTTTTTATAAAATTGATTGATTTTGTTTTTGAAAAAGTTTTATCAAATTTTTTAGTTACTATAAAATCAACTCCAAGATTATTTAATAAATTAAATTTTTGAGTTACACTTGATAGTCTAAAATTTTTTAAAGTTTTATTAAAAAACATTTTTGGCATTGGATCAAAATTAATCACACCAATTTTTAAATTATATTCTTTCTTGTATGTTTGGGCTAATTTAAACAATTTTAGATGACCCAAATGTACGCCGTCAAAGTTACCAATTAAAATTATTGATCCTTTATGGTTTTTATTAATATCAAAATTTTTATATAATTTTACCATATTAAATCTGACTGCATAAAATTAACAATTGACTCATATTGTTTTGATATTTTTTCTATTCCGTTATCTCTTATTTCATCTTTATGTACTCCATTAGAAATTAATAATGAGTCATAATTTAAAAGGTTTGCTCCCTTAATATCAGTATTAAGGTTATCTCCAATTGATAAAATTTTTTTATCCTTATTGTCTATTGATTGATTATAAACTTCTGGATAAGGCTTACCAAAATAAACAACCTCTCCTCCCATTTTTTCAAATACCATTGCAACAGATCCAGCGCATAATTCTCTTCTATTTCCTTTATCAACTATTAAATCAGGATTTGTACAAATCATCTTTTTGCCAATGTGGTTTTCTAATAAATTTTTATAATAATTTAAATCTTGATCATAATCATCAAACAAACCTGTGCATAAAAAATATTGGCATTTATCAATTTCTTTGGATTTATTGCTTCTAAAGTCATTAAATAAATCAAAATCTCTAGGTGGACCAATATGATAAAATCTTTTTAAAGAATAAAATTTCTTAAGATAATTTAGTGCTGCTTCACCTGAAGTAAATACTTTATCTCTAAATTTCTCATCTAATCCCATTTTTTTTAAAAATTCTTTAACCGGCTGGATGGGTCTTGGTGCGTTCGTTAATAAAACAAAATTTTTATTAATCTCTAATAGTTTTTTAAGGGTAAAAATTGCACCTTCATGAAGTTTAATGCCATTATGAATTACTCCCCATAGATCTATATAAAAGAGATCATAATTTTCAGCAATTGACTGCAAACCTTCAGAATCTAAATTTTTAGTCATATTTTAAGGTATAAACCATAAAATCCTTAATTTCCTAAGATTTTTCACAACTTATTTCTCAAATTATCTTGAAAAAGTTTAGTCAGTATCTATATGAAGCTCATATTTAATAAGGAGAATTTATGAAGTTTAAACCGTTACATGACAGAGTATTAATCGAAGTTTTAGACAGCAGTGAAAAAACTGCTGGTGGAATAATCATCCCAGATACAGCTCAAGAAAAACCTCAAGAAGGTAAAGTTGTTGCTGTTGGTGGTGGAGCTAAAACAGAAGATGGAAAATTAATTCCAATGGATGTTAAAGTTGGGGACAAAGTTTTATTTGGCAAGTGGTCAGGAACTGAAGTTAAGATTGATGGCAAAGAATACAGCATAATGAAAGAGTCAGACATTATGGGTATTTCAGGAAAATAATTTAATTTAAAGGAGAGAGTAAAATGGCAAAAATAATTAAATTTGACGCTGAAGCAAGAGCGGCAATGATGAGAGGTGTCAATATTTTAGCTGATACCGTTAAAGTTACTTTGGGTCCAAAAGGCAGAAATGTTGTAATGGATAAATCTTATGGTGCACCAAGAATTACTAAAGATGGTGTTTCTGTTGCTAAAGAAATAGATCTTGAAGATAAATTTGAGAACATGGGTGCACAGATGGTTAAAGAAGTTGCTAGCAAAACTAATGAAGAAGCTGGTGATGGTACAACTACTGCTACTATTTTAGCTCAAGCAATTGTTAAAGAGGGAATTAAATACGTCACTGCAGGCATGAATCCAATGGATGTTAAAAGAGGAATTGATGCAGCTGTTGAAAATGTAAAAGAAAACTTAATCTCTTCAGCAAAAAAAGTAAAAGACAGTGATGAAATAGCTCAAGTGGGAACAATTTCTGCAAATGGCGATAAAGAAATTGGAACAATGATTGCTAAGGCAATGCAAAAAGTTGGTAACGAAGGTGTTATTACTGTTGAAGAAGCTAAAGGAATTGAAACCGAATTAGATGTTGTTGAGGGTATGCAATTTGATAGAGGATATCTATCTCCATACTTCATCACTAATAGTGATAAAATGACTACTGAGTTAGACAATCCTTACATCTTATTACATGAAAGTAAATTAACTAATTTACAACCAATGGTTCCATTATTAGAAGCTGTTGTACAATCAGGCAGACCGTTAATGATTATCTCTGAAGATGTTGAGGGAGAAGCGTTAGCTACTTTAGTTGTAAACAAACTTAGAGGTGGACTAAAAGTTGTAGCTGTTAAAGCTCCAGGATTTGGTGATAGAAGAAAAGCTATGCTTGAAGATATCGCTATATTAACTGGTGGCCAAGTAATTTCTCAAGATCTTGGAATTAAACTTGAAAATGTTAAACTTGAAGACCTTGGATCTTGTAAAAAGATTAAGGTTGATAAAGATAATAGCACAATTGTTAGTGGTAGTGGAAAAAAATCAGATATCGCAGCAAGATGTGACTCAATTAAAAAACAAGTTGAAGAAACTACATCTGACTATGATAGAGAAAAACTTCAAGAAAGACTTGCTAAATTAGCAGGTGGTGTTGCAGTTATTAAAGTTGGTGGTGCAACTGAAGTTGAAGTTAAAGAAAGAAAAGATAGAGTTGAAGATGCTTTGAATGCAACTCGAGCTGCTGTTGAAGAAGGAATAGTAGTTGGTGGTGGTTGCGCTCTTTTATATGCATCACAAAGCCTAGACACACTTAAGGTTAAAGGAGATGATCAAAAAGCTGGGGTTGCATTAGTAGCTAAAGCTTTACAAGCTCCTGTTAGACAAATAACTTTAAATGCTGGAGTTGATGGTTCGGTTGTAGTTGGAAAACTTCTAGAACAAAATAAAAAGAGCCAAGGATATGATGCGCAAAATGAAGAGTATGTTGATATGTTTGCAAAAGGTATTATAGATCCTGTTAAAGTTGTAAGAACAGCTTTACAAGATGCTGCTTCTATTTCTGGATTACTTGTAACTACAGAAGCTATGATCGCTGACAAACCAGAAGAAAAAGATGCCGCAGGTGGAATGCCTGGTGGTATGCCTGGTGGAATGGGCGGAATGGGTGGAATGGGTGGAATGGGCATGTAATCCCCCACACTCTTTAAAAAATTTAAAAACGCCAGTGAAAACAACCACTCTGGCGTTTTTTTTTATTTCTAATTTACAATGTAGCAACAATGTAAATTCAATGTAGTCATCTTCGCTGTTTTCGTCTGAATTTACAGAAGGACAAATTAAACAACATAAATTAAGAGTGAATTACACAATTAACAAACACACGATTGATAGATTTAAACAACTTTGTCAAAAGCGAGGTTGGATAATGTCGGTTGTAGTTGAGAACAATATCAAAAAATTAGTAGATAATTTTTAAATTGTTTAAATCTTAATTTAATTTTTTAAATATATAATTGTAAGTATTTTTAAATTTTTCTGAAAACATATCGTCATTATGTTTTTTATAAACAATTTTAAAGTTAAATTTTTCCATTAAATTTAAAACTTTGTCATATTGTTCTTTAAAATTTTCATTTATCTCTATTGATAAACTCTTAACTTTTTTATCATTTAAAAACTTATCACCGCCCTCAAGTATCAAATGCTCAATACCATCTACATCAATTTTTATATAATCAGGAATATCTAATATTGAATTTTCTAAAAAGTAATTAATTGTTGTTCCAAGTAAATTATATTTCATAGTTGGTTTAAATTCTTTTCCTTCAAAATCAAATTTTTCTCCAAATGAGTTTAATGCCCCTCCTTCAACAAACTGACCCTCATTCATTTCTTGAAAAATATTTTTTTTGTTAGTTAGCGGTATTGAAACTACTTTTATATTTTTCTCTAAATTGTTGATTGATATATTTCTTGTTAATACTCTTAAATTTGAACTTGAAGGTTCAAATGCGATGGTTGTAGATTTAGGATGTTTTAAAGAATTATATATTGAATATAAACCTATGTTTGCCCCAATATCCCAAAAAATTAAATTCTCTTTTTCTTGAAAACTATCTATCCATTCAAGTGTTTCGGGTTCTTTACTAAAATAAGTATCAACTCTCCATTCTAAAAGTTGATTAGGAACAAAAAATTTTATTTCTTTGCCTAAAATTTTAATAGATTTATATGACCGCTCTTGAATAAAATCATTGAACCAAATGAGAATGCTTCTTTTTGTTATTATCTTAAAAATCTTATCTAAAAAAACAAGTAAACTAAAACAAATGTATGATAATTTCTTTACCATTTTAATTTATGAATGATGAACATCTAAATATTTCCCTTTGTAACTAAAAATTGTTGGTCTCAAGAACAAACAATTGGATTTTATTGATATAATAGGAGTTATTGTCTCAACTAGTAATGAATAGTGAGATTTTAATTCATAATCTTTATTATCAATTGTAAATTTAATATCTTTAGAGGTTGGGTTAGTAAAAAATAATTCATTTTTATCAAAACCATCAAAATATTTTTGTATTGTATAAGTATGATTTTGAAATAATGATGTTTTAACAATATCAGTTAAAAAAGTTTTATTCGAGTAAATACTTGTAAATTTTCCAAGAGTATTACCGTGTACAAAAGAATATAAATTATTGTTTTGAGAATATCCTGAATAACATCTGTTGCTAATTATATCCTTATTATTTAAATCCTTTGTATTTTCTGAAAAATGATAAATATAAAATGTTCCATAATCTTCTAAATTATTTAAATATTTTGAACTAATTTCAAGTTCATTTGATAAATTTAAATCATTTATCTTTTCAATTTTTATCAACTCATTATTTTTTGAATAAAAATGAAACTCTACCCAAGAGTTTTTTAATTTATAAAATAGATTTAAAATATCAGAATACTTAAATTTGGTTTTATATCCGTTATCAGTTCTCCATAGGAAGGCATCACTAACACTAATTGGATAATCTTTTTCAAAATGTTTTAAACTTACTGGTTTAAAATTTAAAGAGTTTCTTAATAATATGCCAATATTCGTATTTGCTAATTTTTTAACTAATGATTTCATTTATTTCTTTTTTTAAATTGGTAACTTTTATAAATTTGCTCTCACTTAAAATATACTCGTGAGGAGGATGGGTATGCTCAAAGGATAAGAACTTATTTTTTATAGAAACATACATTGGTATTCCTAAATATTTATCGGTTGTTAAAAATATTTCAGGTTTCACAAGTTTATTACTTATTTCAATACAGTTTGTATAATTAGTTCTGATTTCAAATTGTTCCTCAATACTTTTGGTTTTATAATTTACTAAATATGCTTTAAAACTTTCTTCAATTGGTTCTTCAAATATATTTTTAATTAAAACATAATTTTTTTCAGCATCAGAATTTGCTATTGAACTAATGGAACTTAATATTGTTCCTTTTTTAGTTATCATTGAATATGGATATTCTGACTGATATGAGGAAAACCCGCCTTGGTTTAAATATATTTTAAAGTTTGCCCTAAAAGCAGGACTTGTGTCAGTAAAATTATTAAAATTTTTTAATTTTTTATCATCAAATTCGTTAAATATTGTTTCATCTGCCAAAAAGAATATTTCATTACTTAAAATATCTTCATTTTTCAAAATGTAAAAATAATCATTAATTTTTTTAGAGGAAATTTCTTGTAAAACCCATTTATTATTTTTTGGATAAGACTTAAAAAGTTTTAGATTTGATTTTTTAAAATTTCTATTTTGAAATAAAGGTATCTGAACTTCTGATTTGAACAAATCATTATTAATTCCATAAAAAAAATTCACTCATATATAATAACAAAGATCTTTAAACATCACAAATATTTGTTTGAAGTTCTGTGTTACAGTTATTGTGCCTGATAACCTCTTGATTGGATGTAATGGCACTTTCTCTTTTTAAGATATTAAATACCCAAGATAGAGTAAATTTCTAAAGCACTTTGATAGAGTGCGTAAGCAATATAACGCTACATTGAATATCAATTATTCAATGTAGTAATCTTCTGAAAGTTGAACGAGTTTGAAGTTAGATTTGTTGTGGTTAAAATGTAATGATTTAAATAATGGTGTGTTTACTATACTTTTGATTTGAGGAATGCGAATGTAATCCCCTACTCTTAAACAAAAATTCAAAAAGGGCAGTTTTTACTGCCCTTTTTTTTTATTAAGATGCTATAAGATTAAAATATGTCAAAAAGATATAGTGCAAAATCATTTAAAGACTCAAGTGCTAGCAAAAAACCAAAATTAAGCCTTAAAGAAAAAAGAAAACAAAAAAAAGAAAAAACTAAAAAATCTTAGGAACTAGCTCTCTTTTGACTATGTTTTTTAAATGTAAAGTTTTTAGGTCTACTGTTTCTACTTTTAAATTTTAACTTACCTTTAAATCCAAAGGTTTTTTTTTCATCTACTGTAGATGAGCTTTCTGAAGGTTTTTTTCCAAAATACTTTGGATTATTTGTAAAACCTGAAGGTTTTATATCACTTTTTTTTGCAAAACTTGATTTTCCTTTAAAGCCAAAAGGTTTTTTTTCTCCACCTCTTGAAGGTCTATCTGATCTATCTTTGCTAAAAGATTTAGGTTTATCTCTGAAACTTGATTTTCCTTTAAAGCCAAAAGGTTTTTTTTCTCCACCTCTTGAAGGTCTATCTGATCTATCTTTGCTAAAAGATTTAGGTTTATCTCTGAAACTTGATTTTCCTTTAAAGCCAAAAGGTTTTTTTTCTCCACCTCTTGAAGGTCTATCTGATCTATCTTTGCTAAAAGATTTAGGTTTATCTCTAAAGCTTGAAGTGCGATCTCGTCTACCTTTTTTATAAGATTTTTTTTCATCTCTAGCTTTACTTTTTTTATTATTTGGCCTCTTACCTCTTTTTTTATTTTTTGAGTCTCTTCTTAATCCACTTGGTGCTGATTTAAAGTTTGGATCTATTAATTTATTTATTGAATTCCACATTGATCGGTCATCCGATGTCAAAAAAGTTAATGCGGAACCCTCTGATCCAGCTCTTGCAGTTCTTCCAATTCTATGAATATAATCCTCGGGAACTTGGGGTAGATCATAATTGATTACATGCTGAATCAATGGGATATCAAGACCTCTTGCAGCAACATCTGTTGCTATCAAAATTCTTTTTAATCCTTTTCTAAATGAATTAATAACTCGATCCCTTTTGCTTTGTCTTAAATCTCCATGAATTGCGTCAGCAGAATGACCTTCTTCTTTTAATTTCTTAACCATCTTGTCAGCACCTCTTTTGGTCTTAACAAAAACTAAAATGGAACCTTTTCTTGCTAAAAATTGATCTATTAATTCATCGTATTTATTTTCTTTAAAAACCTGAAGTGTTTCTTGTTTAATTTTTGCAATTGGAACAGAGGTATTTCCTGTAGAAATTCTCTCAGGTTTATTGAGATATCTTTCTGAAATTCTTAAAATATTATTAGGTAAGGTTGCAGAAAATAATAGTGTTTGATGATCTTTTGGTACAAATTTTAAAACCATCTCAATTTGTGGAGTAAAACCCATATCCAACATTCTGTCTGTTTCATCTAAAACTAAATACTTTGTTGCAGATAAATTTAAGCTTTTTCTTTTTAAATGATCATTAATTCTACCAGGTGTGCCCACTATTATTCTTGATCTATATCCTAACTGTCTAAGTTGTTTTTGCATAGATTCTCCACCAATAAGTAGAGCCGTTTTAATGTTTATTTTGTCAGATATAATACTTTTAATTGCCTCCATAACTTGGGTAGCTAATTCCCTTGTTGGGCACATAACTAATGCAAAAGCATTTTTATCTAAAATCAATTTATTAATTAATGGAATGCTGAATGCTAATGTTTTTCCCGTTCCTGTTTGTGCTGTTCCTAGAATATCTTTACCTTCTAATGCAGCAGGTATTGCCATTCCTTGAATAGGAGTAGGCTTTGTAAAATTCATTCGTTGCAATGAATTTTTTAGTGAGTCTTCTATTTTAAGTAATTTAAAATTTTCCATTGAATATTTAAAGAACTAGATAATGATTCTTTGTTGCATCTAATTTTATTGCGATATCTATATGTTTTTAAAACAATCACAAGAAATGAATTTTTTATTAAAGCTTATTTATCAAGCAATTACTGACTTTTTTTAAGTTTTCAATTCAAAGAATTAATGTATAAGAGCCACAATTTATGAGCAACAATATCAGAAACATCACCATCATCGCCCACGTTGACCATGGAAAGACAACCATGATTGATAATTTAATGAAACAAAGTGGATCATTTAGAGAAAATGAAGTTGTTGATGAAAGATTAATGGACTCTGGTGAGTTAGAAAAAGAGAGAGGAATTACTATTCTAGCAAAACCTGCATCAATTAATTGGAAGGACTCAAGAGTAAATATTATAGACACACCAGGTCACAGAGACTTTGCAGCTGAAGTTGAGCGTGTGCTAAGTATGGCTGATGGTGCATTATTACTTATAGACTCTGCAGAAGGTGTAATGCCTCAAACAAAATTTGTATTAGCAAAAGCACTTAAACAAGGATTAAAACCAATCGTTGTAATTAACAAATTGGATAAAGCAGATCAAAGAGCAAATGAAGTATTAGATGAAACTTTTGATTTGTTTGTAAGTTTAGATGCTAATGAAGAACAATTAGATTTTCCTGTTTTATATGCGAGTGGAAGATCTGGATGGGCGAGTAAAGAAGTTGATGGTCCAAGAGAAAATCTCCACCCACTATTAGATTTAATAATCGAACACGTACAACCAGCAGAATTAGATAAAACTAAACCTTTTGCTATGCTCTCTACTTTGCTTTATGCAGATAGTTTTTTAGGAAGAAGTCTTGTTGGAAGAATATCTCAAGGAACTGCAAAAGCTAACCAACCTATTAAAGCAATTAATCTTAAGGGTGAAAAAGTAGATGAAGGTAAACTTACAAAAATTTTTAGATACGAAGGAACTAAAAAAGTTCCAATTGAAATAGGCGAAGCTGGAGATATTGTTGTAATTGCAGGTTTAGAAAAAGCGAATGTTGCAGATACAATCTGTGATCCAGAATTAAATGATCCAATTCCTGCAACTCCAATAGATCCTCCTACAATGTCTATTACGATTAGTGTTAATAGTTCGCCTTTAGCTGGAACTGAGGGCAAAAAATTAACAAGTACACAAATTAGAGACAGATTAGTTTTAGAAGCACAAAACAATGTTGGTATTACATTTTCTCAAAATGCAAATGTAGATTCATTCGTAATAAGTGGTCGAGGCGAATTAATGCTTGAAATTTTACTTACCCAAATGAGACGTGAAGGATTTGAGATGACAGTAAGCCCTCCAAAAGTACTATATCAAAAAGATGATGCTGGAAATAAACTTGAGCCAATTGAGGAAATTACCGTTGATCTTGATGAAGAGTATTCTTCAAAAATAATAGACTCGATGAATAGAAGAAAAGGTAAACTTTTAGATTTAAAAGATACCGGAAAAAATAAAAAAAGATTAGTTTTTCATGCACCTACAAGAGGATTGATGGGCTACACAAGTAGATTTTTAACTTTAACAAAAGGTACTGGTGTAATTAATAGAATTTTTCATGGATATGGAAAATTTGAAGGTGAAATGGATGGTAGAAAAAATGGTGCATTAATTTCAATGTCGACAGGAAAAGCAGTAGCATTTGCAATTTTTAACCTTCAGGCTAGAGGTGAAATGTTTGTAACTCATAACGACCCTGTGTATGAAGGAATGATTGTAGGATTAACTCCAAAACCTGGTGATATGATCATAAATGTCATGAAAGGCAAACAATTAACTAACATGAGAACGCAAGGTACAGATGAAAATGTTGTGCTAACCCCTGTAAGACAAATGTCAATTGCTGAACAATTAAGTATGTTGAATACTGATGAAGCTCTAGAAATTACGCCGAAATCCCTAAGATTAAGAAAAGCTATTCTTAACCCCCATGATAGAAAAAGAAGTGAAAAGTCTGGGACTGCTGCTTAGTTAAATAATTTATTTACTAAAAATAACCCCAAAGCTACACAAGGTCCTATCCCAAAAGCAAACAATAAAGTTCCAATTCCAACAGTACCTCCCAAGTACCAACCAATAGACATTACTGAAATTTCAAGCAAACCTCTTACAGTAGCAATAGGTAAATTTGTTATTTTTTGAAGACCAATCATCAAACCATCTCTTGGGCCTGCCCCTAAATTTGCAACTAAATAAATTCCCCCTCCTATTCCTACAGTCAACACTGCAAATGCTCCAAGTAATATTTGGGATATATAATTTTCTGGAGTTGGAACATATCTAATGCACACATCTATCATTACTCCAATAATTAAAGCATTTAAAATAGTGCCAATTCCTGGTTTTTGTTTTAATGGAAGCCAAAGTAATAAAACTGCAATACTAATAAAAATAGTTATAAGACCGATTGAAAAACCAATATTTAAAAATATACCTTGTGCTAGCACACTCCATGGTGATGCTCCAGATGCTGAGACAATTAACATCCCTTCTCCCAAACCAAATAAAATCAAACCAAAACAAAGAAAAAAAAAGGTAGAGATTTTTGGTTTTAAATTTAATGGTTTGTCAGAACTCCAGGAAACTCTTGGTATATTTTTAATTTGTAGAAACATATTTAATAAAATACTTCTTTTATTATCAAAGTCTATTAAACTAATATCAAATGAAAAAGTTTTTATTACTTATATTTCTTTTTGTATTCCCATTCAACAGCATGGCTCATATGGCTCACTATAATAAGTTTAACAAAATAGAAATGGAAATTTTAAAAGATGGTGAAGTGATAGGTTATAATTTTTATTTTTTTAAAAGAAATAAGAATGAAACAATAGTCACCAACCAAATAAAATTTACAGTAAAATTATTTGGTGCAACCGTTTTTGAAATTGAGGGTTTTGGTGAAGAAAAATATATAAAAGATAAATTAATTTCATTTGAGTCAAAAACACGCCAGAATAAAAAAGAAAAGTTTGTAAATCTTAAACTTAATGATCAAACAAATGAATTTGAAATTCAGGGGTCATCGTATACAGGAAAAGCATCAACAGATAATGTAGTTGGAAATTGGTGGAGCCATAAAATACTGCAGGCAAATAGCCAAATTAGCCCTGTTTCAGGCAGTATTAAGGAGCAGGTTGTGACTTTTATTGGTAAAGAAAAATTAGACCTATATGGAAAAACTTATGATGTAGAGCACTTTAAATTGACCTCAAAAGATATGTCTATTCCAAAAGATAAAAGACTTAATTTTGATGTCTGGTTTAATAAGAAAAATGCATTAATTTTAAAAGTTGCCTACTCAAGATTAGGTAATTGGGAATATAAAGTTAAAAAATTTGAATAACTTTACTTTACTATCTTTTTATAAAGATCATTGGCGCTTATCCATCCAGCTTCCAATCTTGGACCTACAAACCAATCTGCACAAACACCTAGATTAGTTGACGAGTCCCAAAAACTTTTTATTTTCAGAGGCTTTGAATTAGATGAATATTTCCAACCATGATTAAGAGAAAATAAAACTTTAGTTTTTTTAATTCCTGTCAACTTAAAGAACTGTTCAATTAAAATTTTAGAATTTAAATCTTTATTTTCTCTATTTTTATTAATTTTTTTATTTGCCCAATTATAAGTACTTTGTAGAGTCCATAAATCCTTACTACTTTTAAATCTTTTTTTTGTATTTTCTTTAGCAACCCACCCTAAAATCTTATCATCAAATAAGTAACTACTAATATTTGTTTTTATTTTTTTTGTAACTATCATCACCGTAATATTTGCATCCATTTTTATTTTTTTTTTAATGAATGAGTTTTTTATAAATTTTTTTGATAGTTTGGATAATTGAACAAATGGACAAGTAAGAATTAATTTCTCATAAATTTTTTTAGTTCCATCAGAAAAAGTTAGGACCCATTTTTTTTCTTTATAATCAATTTTTTTTAACTCTGTTTTAAAATTACAATTGATATCTTTGAGAAGATACTTGCTGATATCGTTATTGCCAAGTTTGCCTATTATTTTTAAATGATTTTTATTTTCTCTCTTAATCTTATTTAGAAATAAATGTTTTCCACCCCAAGTTTTTAAAACCTTTTTTTTTATTAACTTTTGAATAAAACTTTTAAAGGATGAGCTTTTTGGAGAAATATATTGTGTTCCATGATCAAAACCCTTCAACTTATCTAATCTTTTAAATGAAGCTCTGCCTCCAGGCCCTCTTGCTTTGTCAAATAAATCAACTGAATATTTCTTGCTTAAAAGATTGGCAATTGTTGCTCCCGAGATACCAGAGCCAATCACACAATAAGTTCTCATTTTCCCGCAACGGTCATTTCATCAATCATCATGGTAGGTGAGTTTACTGAATATTTAAATTCTAAATCATTTGCCAAAGTAATTTTTTTAAACATCTCATTAAAATTTCCAGCAATGGTTACCTCATTTACTGGATATTTAAATTCTCCACCCTCAATTAGAAAGCCAGTAGCTCCTACAGAGAAATCTCCTGTCACTAAATTAGTTCCATGTCCTATTGTCTCAGTCACGTATAAAATCTTAGAATGACTTTTTAGTAAATCATCATAATTAATTTTCCCGTTTTCAAAATAAAGATTAGTACATCCGCTACTTCGACCATTAGATTTTAGATTTAATTTTTTTCCATTATATGTATCAATTAAATAATCATTAAGAATTCCGTTCTTAACTAATTCTAAGTTTTCTGTCGTTACCCCTTCAGAGTCAAAACACTGTGAACCCATACCCTTAATTAAATCTGGTTTATCAATAATATTAATCGAATTAGAAAATACCTGTTGTTTTATTTTGTCTTTTAGAAATGATGTACCTCTTGCAATTGATGAAGCTGAAATAGCACCCGCAAAGGAGCTTAAAAAACCTTTGGATATTCTTTTATCAAAAATAATACTCATTTTATCACTACCAATTTTTTTTGGACTTAATTTTTTTATAGTTTGTTCAGCTGTTGTTTTTCCAAGCTCCAAAGGACTGGCAATATCATTTAAATGACATTTGCTTGTGAATTCATAGTCTCTTTCCATGCTATTTTCATCTTTTGCGACAGTTACGCAAGATGCTGAGAATGAAGATGATTTGTACCCATTACAAAAACCATCACTATTTGCTAAAATAAAATTTGACTTATTTTCTGTAAAGCCTGACTCGGTATTAATAATCTTTTCATCAATTAAAGCTGTTTCTTCTAATTCTCTTAAATAATCTATTTTTTTATCATTCTCTATATGAGACTGATCATACAAATCTAAATCTTTAATGTTTTTTGCCAATAAGTCTTTTTCAGGCAAGGAATTGAATTCATCTTCTGGTGTCATCTTTGTAGTTTCATAACATTTTTCAATTAAAGTTTTTAAATTATCATCCAATAAATTTGATGATGATATTGATGATTTTTTTTTACCAATATATGTTTCAATACTTATTGCTAAACTATCTGATCTATTAGACTCATCTAAAACTTTATTTCTAAAACTAACAGTTTCTGAAATTGAGTTTCCAACAGTCACACTTGCATCTGTTGCTCCAAGTTTTTTTGCTAAGTCTAAGCAATATGAAGCTTTGGTTTTTAAATATTCTTGATTTTTAACCATGATTTATAATTTGGTTCCACCAACAGTCATTTTATCTATCAAAATTGAAGGTTGCGCTACTCCAACTGGCACACCTTGGCCTGCTTTACCACATGTTCCAATACCTGGATCCATCATCATGTCATTTCCCACCATTGATACTTCTTTCAAAATTGATGGACCATCTCCTATCAAGGTTGCTCCTTTGATTGGTGACCCAATTTTACCATTATTTATTTCATAGGCTTCCGTGCAATTAAAAACAAACTTTCCAGATGTAATATCTACTTGTCCACCTCCAAAACTGACAGCAAAAATTCCTCTATCAACTGACTTTATCATTTCATCTTGAGTTTGGGTTCCACTTAACATCATCGTATTTCTCATTCTTGGTAAAACAATGTGCTTGTAGTTCTCTCTTCTCCCGCTACCTGTAGACCTGGTATTCATTAACCTTGCATTTAATCTATCTTGCATAAAATTTTTTAAAATTCCATTTTCTATTAAAACTGTTCTTTCTGTTGGGGTTCCTTCATCATCGATAGTAAGGCTTCCTCTTCTTTTATCTATTGTTCCATCATCAACAATTGTAACCCCTTCACTAGCAACTTTTTGGCCCATCAAATTATGAAATGCTGATGTTTTTTTTCTATTAAAATCTCCTTCTAAACCATGACCAATAGCTTCATGAATTAATATTGCTGGCCAACCAGGGCCCAACACTACCTTCATTTCACCTGCTGGTGCTGGTTTACTATCAAGGTTTACAGAAGCAATTCTTAAAGCTTCCTCACAAACATTTTTCCAATTATCATCTTTTAAATAATCATCATAAGATTGTCTTCCACCAATTCCATAAACTCCCGTTTCTTTTCTGCCATTTTTCTCAAGCATTACTGAAACATTAAACCTAATTAGAGGACGAATGTCTGTTAAAGCTTCTCCACCAGAACGAATAATTTCAATAGATTTTTGTTCTCCACTAAAGCTTGCTGTTACCTGTTTAACTTTAGAGTCTTTTTTTCTTAAATAATCATTTACATTATTTAGAACTTCTAATTTAGAATCGAGTGTCTTTTGTTCAATGGGGTTTATGTCATCATAAAATTTGTTATTGGTTTTTGGAATTTCATGATTATAAATTCCTTTACTAGATTTAAGTGTAGATTTTAAATTTTCAGCAGAACTTTTTAATGAATCTTTTGAAATTTCATTAGAATGGGAATAAGCAACTACCTCATTTGAAACAGCTCTAAAACCAAAACCTAAATCCGAACTATAATTTGAGCTTTTAATCTTATTATCATCTAATAAAATAGACTCTGATTTTGAATTTTCAAAATATAACTCGCCATCATCACAATTCTTTAAAGTGTCAGATACAATTTCATCCACATCTTTTCTGGTAAGATCTGATTTGTTAAAAAAATTTGCCATGGACATTACATAGCTATTTATACTCAATTTTCAATGGATGAATTAACACATGTACATATATTAATTACATAGATACAAACTTTAATTTATGAAAGTATATTTTAATAATTCCTGTAAAATTTGTAGATCTGAAATTAATTTGTACAAAAAAGAAAAAATTCAAGATATCGATTGGGTTGATATAACAGATAATTCTATCGCTGAAAAAGAAACATCAAAAAAAGATAAAGATCTTTTAAGAAGACTTCATGTTAAAGATGGGGATAACATAATTGAAGGTGCGGAGGCATTTTTATATGTTTGGAAAAAAATTCCAAAATATAAGTTTCTATATAATTTTTTTAAACTTCCTGTAATTTTTACGTTTTTTAGAGTTGGATATGAAATTATTGCTTATTTTTTATATTTAAAAAATAAAAAACAACTAAAAAACTAATTTAGAAAAAATATTAAAAACTTACTCAATAAAGACATAGAAGCAATAAACATAATCATTACAACTGAGTACATTAAAGTAACAATCTTATTTTTTTTTCTTCTCAGCCTCACAAAATCTTTATCATCTAAATCTGAAATATCTCTTTCACCAACTACCTGATAATCATAACTCCAACGCCATGTAGAGTTTCCAAGTCTTGAGTCTAGGTTATTATAATAGGTTATCCAAGCAAGAGTATATCTTAGGATTAGGTATAGAATTGCTATTGTAATTGTACCAAAAAACATTCTAAATATTACTTAATTAAATAAGATAGTTTAATTGTTATTTTTTACCCTTTTTCTAGCAATAAGCTGTGTAAGAGAGTCAACCATCGTATCTGATGCTTTAAATATTTCATTATTTTTAAATTCATGAGATACATTTTTTTCTGGGTTAGTCTTATCTTCGATGACTATTCCTTCATCTGGTGAGTTATTTTTGATATATATTAATAATAACCATTCTTCATCAGAAGACTCATCCCATTTAACAAAGATCTCACCAGTCTCAAATCTTTTATCAATACATCTAAAGATAGACATGTGCCTTGTAATATGTCTTTTGTTTAATTGAAACACTAAACTGCTTGCACTACGGTAAAAACTTTCAAGTGCAAATTCTATTTTTTGCCTTGCTATTGTGTATTCTTTTTCTTTTCTAAGTAACGTTTCTCTATCTTCATCACCTTGAATTTTTACTCCAAGGGCCTCCACTCTTTCTCTTATCTTCTGATCTCTAATTATTCGATATTTTTCTTTTAGTATTTCTATTCGTTGTTGAAGGCCTGCATAGTCATCTCTTTTTTCTCTAAGTGATATTTTTTCTAATTTTTCTAACTCTTTAACTTCTCTAATTCTGAATTTTTCAATTTGTTTTTCTAATCTTAATTGCTTTAAGAATTGCTTTTGTTTTTCAGCTTGTTCTATTCTCAATAAAGCTTGCTCTTTTCGAAGAAAGATTTTTATATCTTTGGCTCTTTGTTTATCTAGCTTAATTTCATCTTTTAAAGCTTGTTCCTGTAACTTAATCTTTAATTCTTCCTGTTTTTGCTTTTCATTTTCAAGATTAATTTTTTCTAGTCTTTCTTTTTCTAATTTTTCTAATTTTAGTCTTCTAGCTTCATCTTTTTTAGTCTCTTTATATTCAAAAATTGTATTAGCTATTTTATCAAAGAAAGCTTGAATATATTTTTCAATACTAAAACTAATTTTAAAGTTTATTTGAGGTTTTAAAGAATTTTGAAAATTTATTAATCTTAAAATAAAATTTTGTTTTTTTGGTATTTTTTTATTTATAATTTTTTTTTTGGCTTTATCTAATTTTTTTGGTCTAATTTTTGATTTTATCTTTTTTATTTTTTTTCTGATAACTTTTGATTTTTTATTAACTTTTTTTTTAGTTTTTTTTTTAGTTTTTTTTGAATGTTTTTTTATTTTTTTCATGTTCAGGAGAATTATATCTATCAATAAATCATTGATAAATATAGTCTCTTGTTACCGGGGCTGAAGTATAATTTTTTGTAAGTTGAAATTGATATACAACCTGATCACCCCACTTAAATGACATTTCACAACCTGCTAAATAAAATTCCCACATTCTAAAAAACTTTTCATCAAACATTTGAATAATTTTTTCTTTATTTTTAATACAGTTTTCTTTCCAATGTCTTAATGTATGCGAGTAATGTAATTTTAAAACCTCTACATCAGAAATGATTAACCCAGCTTTTTCGATAGGTGTGGTCACTTCACTTAAGCTTGGTGTATAACCCCCTGGAAAAATATATTTTGTTATCCAAGGATGTGGGTCTCTTGGTGGATTTACTGAGCCTATTGTATGAATTAAAGATATACCATCATCGCTTAATAATTTATCAATTTGCTTGAAAAATTTCTTATAAAATTTCCTACCAACATGCTCAAACATTCCTACACTTACAATTCTATCAAATTTATCATTAAGCTGTCGGTAATCTATCAATTTAAATTTTAGCTGATTTTCTAAATTGAGTTCTTTTGCTTTTTTATTACAATAATTAAGTTGATTTTTAGACAATGTTATTCCTGTAACCTCACAATTAGCAGTTTGAGCAATATCAATAGCTAAAGATCCCCAGCCACATCCAATATCTAAAACTTTCTGATTAGGTTTTATGTTTAATTTTTTTATTATATGTTGAATTTTATTATTTTGAGCATCTGCGAGTGTATCATTTTCATTTTTAAAATACGCACACGAGTATTGTTTCTTGGGATCTAAAAATAAATCATAAAGATCATCTGAAATATCATAATGATGCGATACATTCATTTTAGATTTTTTGATGAAATTAAAGTTAGTTAAGTATCTATAAGATCCTCGAAGTCTATTTATTAAATAACTAAATAAATTTAGATCATTTCTTCCAAAATTCATTAATGCCAAATCTAAAAAATCACTCAAACTTCCATTTTCAATTATTAACTCTCCATTAGTATAAGCTTCCCCAAAATATAAATCTGGCTGGAATAACAATTTATAATGAAGTTTTTTGTCTAAAATTTTAACTTTAATTGGCTTTTCACTTTTTGGTGATCCAATAATATAATTTTTAGAATAAGCATTTTCTAAAATAAAACCATCTTTCTTAAATACATTGTTAAGAAATCTAGCTAATTGCATTTTAGGCTGCCATTATTGGTTTGATGGAAAAATTTAATTTTTCTAAATTATTAATTAACTCCTTTTCTTCATTAGAATTTAAAATTGATAATGGTGGTAAAACGTTTTTATAAATTAAATCATTTTTTGAATAATAAGCATGAAGTCCAGATATTAAATTATATTTTTCAAATGTATTTCTAACATCACATAGTTTTTGGTTAACTATTTGTTCTTTTTTATCAAAAAAATCATCATAAACTTTTCTTGCAAGAGCTGAAGTAACGTTGCAGGTTGCTGTAATGATTCCAGAACAACCAAGTTCTAGTCCTTTCAATAATTTAGACTCTGACCCTGGTAAAATTGAAAAATTATCTAATTCTAGATTTTCAAAAAGATTATAAGAACTATCTTTAACACCAATAATTTGCTTAGGAAAACGTTTTACCAATTCATGCACGCATTCCACACTAAACTTGTATCCACACAGTTTTTCAAAATTATAAAGTACTATTTCACTCTCAGGATATGCATCAATAATTTTTGAGTAAAAATTAATAACATTGCTATCTGTATATTTATAAAATGCAGGTGGCATAATTAAAAATTTTTTAAAATTTAAAGATCTAGCTACACTCATTAAATTAATTGTTTCACCTAAAGAGTTTAAACCAGTTCCAATTATATATTTTTCTTTATATTTACTTGTAGATAATTGATTAAATAAATTTATCTTCTCAGCAACAGATATTAGTTGGGCTTGTCCTGTGCTACCAAATATTGCAGCACCATGACAACCTTGGTCAATGATCATCTCTGCATGCTGAATTGTCTTTTCAACATTTAAAGTTAAGTCATTATTAATAACAGACATTGAAGCTGCATATATGCCGTTAATTTTACTCATAAACAAAATTTATATAAAAAAAAAATTTAGTAAAGACTTAATCAATTAAGACAAATCTTTTAAAATAATATCTTTTGCTTCGTTAACTATAGTCGAAAGTCTTGAAGTTTCTGGTGAAATATCAGGGTGAATTTTTTTTTGTATTTTTATATAAGCTTTATTTACATCCTCCTTAGTTATTTTTTTTGACGGATTAAGATTTAATATTTTGTAAGCTTCTGCTGTAGACATTGTGTTGGTATTAGATACTTTTTTATTATTAAATGAAAATCTTCCAGAATTTCTAAGGGTTTGAATTAATCGGAATAATGAAATTAGTTGTAAAAAAGAAAGACCTTTTAATTTTAATAAAGCCAAACTTGCAACTGTTAATGGCAAAGTTAACAAAAATTTGCCAGCAACTGCAAATAATATTGCAACCACTATTAAACCAATAAATAATATTATTCTCACACCTTGTGATATTTTTTTTGAATTTATTGAGGCAAAAAACCTTAATAAAAAATACAAAGCAGCCAAAATTAACACTGTATAAATTATTATATTCATATAATTCCCTACTTATGAAAATACCATATCTAAAAAAAAAACCAGAATTAAAATCATGTCATGATGTTACATGGGAAGACAATTATAGCTGGATACATCAAAAAAATATTTTAGAGGTACTTAAAGATAAAAATAAACTATTACCTGAAGTAAAAGATTATCTTGAAGAAGAAAATAGATATACTGATTATCATTTAGAAAACACGAAACCTTTACAAAAAAAATTATTTGATGAAATTAAAGGAAGAATAAAGTTAGATGACAAGTCTCTTCCCTATATAGATCACACCTATGAATATTGGACCAAAACAACTGAAATTGGAAATTATTCAATTAAACTTCGAAAGAAAATTAATTCAGATTTAGTAGAAGAAATTTGGAATGGTGATAAAGAAAAAGAAAATCTAGGAGTAGAGTATTTTGGTGTAGGAGATTTAGAAGTAAGCAATAATGATAAATACCTAGGATATTCTTTAGACACCAAAGGCTCTGAATATTATACAATTTCTATAAGAGATATTGAAACCAATAAAATCATCACAAAAGAAATTCCTGAAACTTCAGGAGGAATTACTTTTAGTTTAGATGATAAATATATTTTTTATTCTAAACTTGATGAAAATCATCGTGCAAGGAAAATATATAGGCATGAAATTGGTAATTTTAAAAACCAAGATCAGCTAATTTTTGAGGAAAAAAGTGAGGCATTTACTGTTAGCATTGGCTTAAGCTCTGATGAAAAATATTATTTTATTAATACATCTGACCATAACACATCTGAACAATACTATTTTAATGAAGATGAGAAAAATCCTTCACCAAAATTAATAATGAAAAGAGAGAAAGGAATTCTCTACTCGGTTAGTTCTTGGGATGGAAAATTTTATAATCATACCAACAAAAATGCTGAAGATTTTAAAATCGATATTTCTAATAGTCTTAAACTTCAAGAATGGAAAACATTTATACCTCCAAGAGATGAAGTTTTAATAGGCGGGCTAACTTTTTTAAAAGACTGGATTATTAGATCTGAAACTTCCAACGCACTAGATAAATTATTTATTAGAAATATTACATCGGATCTTGAGGAGGAATTAATATTTTCTAATGAAAGTATTTATGTGCCAGGTATTTCTTTGGTTCAAAGAGATAGAAATACTAACAAATTATATCTTGGCTATTCGTCTCCCAAAACCCCATCAAGGGTTTATTTGTACGACTTACATAATAAATCTAAAAAACTTGTTAAAGAACAAGAAATACCTTCTGGACATAATCCAGACAATTATATTGTTGAAAGAGTAGAATATAAATCTCACGATGGAAGGTTAGTTCCTCTAACAATTACCAGACATAAAAAAACTAAAATTGATGGCTCAGCAAACGTACTACTATATGGATATGGTTCATACGGTAGCTCTATGAGTCCAAACTTTTCTTCTACAAGATTAAGCTTAATTGATAGAGATATTATATGGGCAACAGCTCATATCAGGGGTGGTATGGAAAAAGGAATGAAATGGTGGAAAGAGGGAAAACTTACAAATAAAAAAAACACATTTGAAGACTATATCTTTGCTGCAAAATACTTAATTAACAACAAGTATTCATCAAAAGGAAAGATAATAGGTATGGGTGGATCTGCAGGAGGATTGCTAATGGGCGCTGTTGTTAATCAGGCTCCAGAATTATTTCTTGGAATTGTTATGGCTGTACCATTTGTAGATTCTCTAACAACAAATCTTGATCATTCTCTTCCATTAACTGTTGGGGAGTTTGATGAATTTGGAAATGCTCAAGATAATAAAGAACATTTTGATTATATATTTTCATATGCACCATATAATAATGTTAAAAAAATGGATTACCCTCATATATTAATTACCACAAGCTTAAGTGATAATAGAGTTTTGTTTGATGAGCCTGCAAAATTTACTGCAAAATTAAGAGAATATAAAACTGATAATAATTTACTTCTTTTAAAAACAGAAATGAACGCAGGTCATGGGGGGAAATCTGGAAGAGATGGTGCTATTGAAGAAATTGCAATTGATTATGCGTTTGCACTAAAAATATCAGAAAAAATTTAATCCTGTAGATCTTGAAACAGTAAAACTAATTCCTATATATATTATGTAAGTCGCCTAATGGGGCTTACATAAATAAACTTGCTTAACAAAGGAGAATATAATGACAAGTAAGGATCTATCAATCTTTAACTCACTAAGACCATTTTCAATTGGTTTTGACGATATGTTTGATCAATTTGAAAATATGCTTGGAAATGGAAATTTGACCATGCAGTCAAATTATCCACCATACAACATAAGAAAAACTGGAAAAGATAACTATGCTATTGAAGTTGCATTGGCTGGTTTTAATAAGAATGATGTTGAGGTTGAGTTTGAAGATAATTTATTAACTGTAAGAACCAAGCAAGTTAATAAATCTGATGAAAACAATGTTGATGGGGAAATAATTCATAAAGGTATTTCACAAAGACAATTTGCAAGATCATTCACTATTGCTGATGACGTAAAGGTAAATGGTGCTGAACTAAAAGACGGTCTATTAACTATTTCTTGTGAAAGAATTATACCAGAACATAAAAAGAAAAAACTTATAGAAATTAAATAAGTTTACCTTGCTTGCGGGGATAAAGTCCTCGCAAGTACTTAATTAAAAACAACCATTTGATACAAAACCAATAACAATTTTATCGGGATTTATTTCAAATCTTCTCTCGCAAGGAATTCCATATTTTTTTGTATTATAAATTAATTCAAAATTTCCTTTTGCATTCTTGAAATCTTCATCTGGTTTTCCTAAATCCATCTGTAAAACACTCGCAGGCTTACTAATGTATTTGCTTAATTTTTCATTCTCTTTTTCAACAATTTTATTTGTTTTGTCTTTGATTGTTTGACATCCGGCAATCATCAAAAATGAAAAAGATATAATTAAAAATAATTTTAGTTTTGCCATAAAATAACAATAACATTACAATTATGGCATAATTATAAACTTCTGAGTTGAAATATGTGAATAAACGCTAGTTTTGCAGGGTATTTATAAGAAGAATCAAATATTTGTCACTTAAAAGGAGGACAAATGCTTGAAAATTATTTCAATTATAAAAAACACAAAACAGATTTTAAAACAGAAGTAATAGCCGGAACTACTACGTTTTTAACGATGGCTTATATAATGTTTTTAAATCCATTTATCTTATCGGGTGAATTTGCCGGACCCGAAAAAGGTTTCTTTGATTTCGGCGCAGTTTATACAGCAACAATATTAGCAACAGCACTTGCATGTTTTATAATGGCTTTCTATGGAAAAACTTGGCCAATTGGACTTGCACCAGGAATGGGAATTAATGCATTCGTTGCTTTTGGAGTTTGTGCAGGAATGGGTTACACACCTCAAGAAGCTTTGGGTGCAGTACTAGTTGCCGGTGTATTATTTTTAATTATATCTCTTACACCTATTAGAGCTTGGTTAATAAATTCCATACCTAGAAGTCTTAAGTTGGGTATTGGAGCTGGTATAGGTTTATTCTTAGCAATTATTGGATTACAAATTATGGAGGTAGTTGTTGATGATCCAGTTACACTTGTAAAACTAGGCGATCTAAGTAATCCATTAGTTTTATTAGGTTGTGCTACATTCATAGCAATTATTGTTTTAGAAAAAATGAATGTCAAAGGTAATATCATTATTGGTATATTGGTATTTAGTATTATTGCCTGGGCTGCAGGACTTGCAAACTTTAATGGTATTGCGAGCTCTCCTCCACCAATGACGTACTTGTTTGATTTTGATTTGTCTGCTGCAATGACTGCGGGAATGTCTACGGTAATATTTACTTTGTTATTCATAGACTTCTTCGATACAGCTGGAACGTTAACATCAGTTGCAAACGTTGCTGGTAAAGTTGATAAGCAAGGAAAAGTTCAAGATATTAATAAAGCTATGCTAGCTGATAGCGTTGGTTCAGTCGCGGGTGCAGTTATGGGAACTACAACTGTTACAAGTTATGTTGAGTCTGGAGCTGGCGTAAAAGCTGGTGGAAAAACTGGAATGACATCTCTTGTAATTGGATTGCTATTCTTGGCATGTATATTTTTTGCTCCTTTAGCAACAAGTTTGCCAAAACAAATTGATGGAGCGGCTTTAGTATTTGTTTCAGTTCTTTTTGTAAGAAACATTACAGATATAGAATGGGATGATATTGGAGAGGCTGCGCCTGCAATTCTTGCGATGATTGCAATGCCTTTAACATACAGTATTAGCAATGGTATTGCTTTAGCATTTGTGTCTTACGCTTTAATAAAAATATTTACTGGCAAGTTTTCAACTACTTCGCCAGCAATATTTATTATTGCGATACTTAGTGTTATTAGTTTCGCAGTTGCTTAAAATATTTAATAGGGCTAGCTTTAACTAGCCCTATTTTTTAATTTCTTTTTATAATTTCCTCTATAGACAACTCTTCATAGTGTTCAGTTGGCTGAACTATCCATGGATCTGTATCTAATCTCACTGGACAAAAATCTGGTTCAAAAGTTGATGATTTTTTTTTCCATAAACAAGCTGTTTTAACTTCATTTATATAATCTTTCGTTGGACCATAATTTTTTAGCCATTCTATACTTTTATTTAATGTTAAACCTGTGTCTGAAAGATCATCAACCAAAAGTACTTTATTATAATCTTTGTTTTCTGCTAAAGAACTAATCTCCCTTGCAAACATTAGTTGCCCTTGTTTATCTTCCATACCTTCTCCAGAGTAGCTCTGGATAACAATGTAGGCTATTGGTAATTTTAAAATTCTTGAAAGAATATCCAAAATTGGGGCTGCACCTCTCATTATTCCAACTAGAACCGTAGGTTTATATTCTTTATGAATCTCGATTGCTAACTTTTCAACAATTTTGTTATACTCATCAAAAGTGATAATTAATTTGTTAGCCATAAATTTTACTATCATAACTAAAAAATTTTAAAAGGGAGAAATAATGAAAGCTTATTGGATCAGTTTATATGTAAAAGTTGAAAATCAAGATAATTTAAAAAAATATGCAGAAGTTGTTACACCAATTATTAAAAGTTTTGGGGGCGTTCCCCTTGTAAGAGGCGGAAAACATAAAACATACGATGGAGATGATTTTTCCAGATCAGTTATTTGGGAATTTCCAAGTTATGAAAAAGCAATTGAATGTCACAATTCAACAGAATATTTAGCTGGATGGGATTTGGCAAAAGACACCACTGAGAGACATATGCAGGTAATTGAGGGCTTTAGTACTGAATAGGTTCAGGATCTATACTCCTCCACAAATACCAGGTTGCAACAGAACAATATGGTGAAAATCTTTTTTGCAACAAATTTACAAACTTCTCAGGAGGTAAATATTTTTTTTTATAATTTTTAGAAATTGCCCTGAGTAGTCCAATATCTTGTACTGGCCAAATATTAGAACGATTATAAGTAAATAATAAAATCATTTCTGCAGACCATCTACCAATTTGTCTCAATTGTGAGAGATATAAAATAGCATCTTCATCTGACATTTTTGATATTAATCTTGGATTAAAAGTTTTATCCAAAGTTTGTTTTGCTAAACTTTGAATTCCTTTTACTTTTTGTTTACTGAGACCGCATGATTTCAATTGTGCAAATGTTAATGTAGTTACCATTTTGGCATTAATCTTATTTTTACATTTTTTTTTAAATTTTAAAAAAACTGAGTTTGCTGCTGCAACACTTATCTGCTGACCAATAATACTTTTACATAATGAAAAAAAAATATCCTTTCTTGTTGTTAGAATTTTTTCTGTAGGAGATTTATATTTCATAATTAAACTAGCCATCACTTTATCTTTATTAGATAAATTTTTTTTTGCTCTACTCCAATAACTTGGTATCTTACTCATGTCTTGATAATGATAAATTTTTTTTTAAAATTATTTCACGTCTAAATATTATTATTGAAGATGCTATTACTAAAATAGCTCCAATTAGAGTTTTTGTTGTTGGAACTTCATCCCAAATTAAATAACCAAATATTATAGCAAATACTAATGCCAAATACTTTACAGGGGTAACCAAACTTACTTCAGATAGTTTATAAGACTGGGTTAGCCATAAGTTTGCTAATCCTCCTAAAATTCCTATCATGGATAATAAAAATAAATCTATCAAATTTGGTAATAACCAATTTTGATAAAATGTAAAAAAACTTAAAATCATTATTGAAATCGAAAAAAAGAAGCCTATTAACCAAACTGGTTCTGTTGTGGATAATCTCCTAATAGTTATAGCTACATAAGATAGTCCTAAGCAAAAAATAATAGGTAGAATAAAATAAAAATTTAAGGAACTAAATCCTGGTTCTGAGATAACAATAATCCCAATAAAACCAACCATAACTGCTAACCATCTATAAAAACCAACTTTTTCATTTAATAAAAATATTGAAAAAATAGTAGTAAATATTGGTGCTGCAAAAGTAACACTTACAACTGTAGCTAATGGAAGATTTCTTAAAGCAATAATAATTGAAATTAACGCAATTATTCCAGCCATACATCTTTTAAAATGTAACAAAGGTCTGCTAGTTTTATAAAAATCAATATATCTTTCCTTGGGAATGATAAATAAAATAGGAATTAATCCACAAAAACCTCTAAAAAACAAAACTTGTCCAACGGGGTAATCATTTGTCCATTTCACAATCACATCCATTACAGAAAATGCACATATAGAGATAAACATGTAAAAAAAGCCTAATTGATTTTTGGAGAACATGTGATTAAGTTTAAATCAAATAATCTAATTATCAATGGAAATAGCAATTTTAGCACTAGGATGTTTTTGGGGACCTGAAGTTAAGTTTAACAAGCTTGAAGGAATTCTAAAAACTGAAGTGGGTTACTGTGGTGGTGACAGCAGTAAAACTAACTATAAAGAAGTTTGTTCAGGCACTACTAACCATGCTGAAGTAGTAAAATTAGAATTTGATCCTAGATTAATTTCATATGAAAAAATTATCAAATATTTTTATGAAATTCATGATCCAACCACCTTAAACTCTCAAGGTCCAGACTTTGGGACTCAGTATAGAAGTGAAATATTTCATTTTAATGATCAACAGAAACAAATTGCTGAAAAAATTACCAATGAGGAAAATAAAAAATTATCTGGAAAAATTGTTACAAAAATTTCTATGGTAAAAAATTATTGTCCTGCAGAAGAATATCATCAAAAATATTTAGAAAAGAGATAAAATGTCATTAGTAGATACAAATTGGCTAGAAGAAAATATAAATAAAGTTAAGATTATTGACTGCTCTTGGCATATGCCACAAACAAAAAGAAATGGTTTTATTGAATATCGTAAGGAGCATATTCCAAATGCTATTTTTTTTGATCTAGATAAAAATTCAAAGTTAAATACAGATTTGCCTCACATGTTAACTGATGCAAAATCATGGGAAGTAATTGTAAGTAACATGGGAATAGAAAATAATGATGAAATAGTAATTTATGACAACTCAGATGTTATAAGTTCCTGTAGATGTTGGTATAATCTAATTTATTTTGGTCATAACCCAAAAAAAGTTCATGTATTAAACGGTGGTTTAAAGAAGTGGAAAAATGAAAATAAATTAACAGACAGCAAACAAACAAATTTAAAAGTATCAATTTATAAAGCAGAAGAAAATAAGCAACTTGTTAAAAATAAAAAAGAAATAGATGAAAATATTCAAAAAAAAGAATTTGAAGTTGTCGACGCTAGAAGCAAAGAAAGATTTGAAGGAAAAGTTGTAGAGCCAAGAAAAGGCTTAAAAAGTGGATCTATCGAAAATTCTTTTTGTATCCCTTTTTCTGAATTAATAAATGAGGATCATACATTTATTAACAAAGATGAAATTATAAAAAAATTTAATTCAGTAGGATTTGATATAAATAAAAACCTAGTATTTTCTTGTGGATCTGGAGTAACTGCGAGCGTATTGGCACTAGCTTATTCAATAATAAATGATAAATATATGCCCACAATTTACGATGGCTCATGGTCTGAGTATGGAAAGAGTTAAATTATGAAAAGATCAACAAAAATTATATCAATAGTATTAATCTTCTTTTTTATCATTGCAGCAGTAATCATTGCTAGAACAATGATTGGTAATCATTTTAAGAAAAAATTTAGCAAAAGACCACCCCCAGGAATAATTGTTCAAGTGGTTGAACAAAAATTATTTCAAAACACTATTGAGACATTTGGTACTGCAGTTCCAGCACAAATTAAATCCTTTAATATTGAAAAATATGAGATTTTAGAGCCGATTAAATTTAATACAAAAGTTAAAACAGGAGATGTAATTGCAAAATTAAAGAATAGAAACATAACCACTCCTTTCGATGGAATTATTGGTAAACGAGATTTTTCTAATGATATAGATGTATCAAAGAGTTCAATTATACTAAATTTAGAAGATACTTCAGTTCTATTTGTTGATGTAGATATACCTGAAACGTTTGCGCCATATGTAAAAAAAGGTCAAAACGTAAATATAAAATTTTCTGGAAATGCTCTTAAAAAATACTCTGGAACTGTAGAATCTACTGCAAGCAGAATTGATACAAATAAAAGATCTCTTCCAGTTAGAATTAAACTTGATAACCCTGACAATGAACTTTTATCTGGGTCGCTATTAGAGATCTCTATTAACTACAATGAGAGAAACTCGTTAAGCATTCTTGATACTAGTTTGCTAATGGAGGGTGATAATGTTTATGTATATAAAGTAGACAAAGAAAATACTGTAAAAAAAGTAGCAGTAGAAATTGGCTTAAGAAAAAAAGGAATTGTAGAAATTAAATCTGGTCTTGAAGATGGTGACACAGTAGTTGCTGAAGGTCTAAAAAAAACAAGACCTAATGGAAAAATAAAACCAATTAAATATGGTTCAAAACCAAAGTCATCAAGTTGGAAGAAAAAAGGTAAGCCAGCTAAGACAGAGCAGAAAAAAAGTAAGTTTGATTGGTTAAAAAAATTAAACCCATTTAAAAAATCTGAGACAGAGAAAAAATAAATAAATGTACATCACCGAAGTAAGCATAAAACGACCTGTAGTAGCATGGGTTCTATCTTTAATACTTATTGTATTTGGTTTATTTGTTTATTCTGAACTGCCGGTAAGAGAGCTACCTGATGGTTTACAGCCACCTGTAGTACAAGTTAAAGTTGATTATAAATCTGCGTCAGCTCCAATTGTAGATCAAGAAATAACTCAGGTTATCGAAGATGTTATTGGAGGAGCAGAAGGAATTAAGAATATTGACTCTAAGTCTGAAAACGGAAGAAGTAGTATTAACATCGAGTTTGATACAGATATTGAGCTTGATGATGCTGCAAATGACATAAGAGAAAGAGTGGCTAGAGTAGTTGATAATCTTCCTTCTGAAGCAGATGCTCCACAAATATTAAAACAAGCAGCAGGTTTTACCACAACAATGTGGCTTTCTGTTTCGTCTTCAACATGGTCGGATTTAGAACTTGGCGATTATGCAGATAGATATTTAGTGGATTCTTTCTCAAGTGTAAAAAATGTTGGAAGAATTCTACTGGGAGGTCTTAGAGAACTAAGTGTTAGAGTTTGGATTGATCCTATTAAGCTAGCTGCAAATGATATGACTATTCAGGAAGTAGAAAATGCACTTAGAAATGAAAACATAAGTCTGCCTGCTGGAACTTTGGAAGCAGATAATATAGATCTAACAATTAATTTAGATAAATCCTATAACAACATTGATGAATTAAAATTTTTACCTATTAAAAGAACAAAAGATAAAATAGTTAGATTATCAGATGTTGCAAATGTAGAATTAGGTCCTGTTTCTGAAAAAACATTATTTAAAGCTCAAAGTAAAAATAATTTAAATCAAAAAACAGTTGGTATTGGGATTTATGCCAAGAGTGGTGCCTCAACAGTTGAGCTATCAAAAGAAATCCAAAAAAAAATTGTTGAAGTTAGAAAAACTTTACCAGAAGGTCTCAAGTTAGAAGTTTCATTTAACAGAGCCACATATGTTAAGGCAGCAATTGATGAAGTTTATAAAACTCTAGCAATTGCATTTGTTTTGGTTGTAATAATAATTTATTTATTTTTAGGTAATATTAAAGCAGTAATAGTTCCTGCTGTTGCTCTACCAGTTAGCTTAATTGCATCATTTTTAGGTATTTATTTATTTGATTTATCAATAAATATTTTTGTGCTTCTAAGCTTTATACTCGCAATTGGAATTATAACTGATGACTCTGTTATTATGACAGATGCAATATATAGAAGAATAGAAAATGGAGAAAATCCATTAGTTGCTGCATATAAAGGGTCTAAACAAATTACTTTTGCAATTGTTGCAACAACTTTAATTTTACTTGCTGTTTTTATTCCATTGATTTTTATTAAGGGAATATCAGGAACTTTATTTAGAGAGACTGCTATAGCTTTATCTTTTTCAATTGTTGTATCGTCATTTGTTGCTTTAACTTTGTCACCAATGCTTGCGAGCAAATTTTTAGATAAAAAAGCTAGTTCCGGATTCTTTGTTAAAAAATTTAACATTTTTTTTCATGGTTTTTCTAATTTTTATAAAGAAACATTAAACTATTGGATTAATAAAAAGAAAACGATAATAACTTTTATTTTTTTAATTATAGCTGGATCTGTGGCTTTATTTATGTACACAACCAAAGAGCTTCTTCCAAAAGAAGATAGGGGTGTTTATTTAGTTATTGGTTTTACAGATGAAGGAAGTTCGTTTGATTATACACAACAAAAAGCTCAAGATGTAGAAAAGAGATTGCTTCCATTGCTACAGGCTGAAGATAGTCCTTACAATAGATTCATCATGAGAGTTCCAGGTTTTGGAAGCTCTGCAAATTCATTTAATAGTTTTATTATAATTGCTTTATTAGATGATTGGAAAAAACGAGATAAAGATGCAATGACAATCATGAGACAAGCTATAGGCAAGATAGTAACTGTACCTCAAACTTTAGCTTTTCCAATTTCACCTCAAGGGATAAGGATTTCCAATTACAATAAACCAGTCCAAATGGTAATTTTAGGAAGTACCTACGAAGAATTAGAAGGTATTCAAAAAGAAGTTATAAGTAAACTTAGAAGAAATAGAGGATTGTCAAGAATCGAGTCAGATTTTAATAGGAATAAACCAGAAGTAAAATTAGTTATAAATAAAAATAAAGCTAAAGATTTAGGAATATCGACTAGATCTATTGGGCAGACATTAGAAACTTTATATGGTGGTAAAAGAGTTACTACATTTAATAAATTAGGAAAAGAATATCCAATTATTCTTCAGCAATATCTTGTTGATAGAAAAGATAAAGATAGTTTGAGCAAGCTATTTGTAAGATCTAGTATAACTGGTGAATTAATCTCACTATCAAACTTAGTTGATTTAAAAGAAGAAGGGTCTGCAAAAGTACTAGCAAGATACGATAGACAAAGAGCAGTAACAATATCAGCGAATGTAAATCCAAATTACTCGTTATTTGAGGCAATTGAATATCTGGAAAATATTATGTCAGAAGTTGCGCCCACAAACCAAATTACTTGGAAAGGTGAGTCTGAAGAGATCAAAGAAACTACCAATGAACTTTATATTATTTTTGCACTTGGTTTACTCACAGCATATTTAGTAATGGCTGCAACATTTAACTCTTTTGTCCACCCATTTATAATTATGCTTACAGTGCCATTGGCTGTTTTTGGTGGTTTAGTTTTTATTTTATTTTTAAATAGCTCAATAAATATTTTTTCTCAAATTGCTCTTGTAATTTTAATTGGGATATCAACTAAAAATAGTATTTTAATTGTAGATTATGCTAATCAAATAAGAACGACAGGTAAAGATTTGGTAAGCTCAGTAAAAGAAGCATCTAGTTTAAGATTTAGACCAATTATGATGACATCTATAAGTACCATGATAGCAATGATGCCTTTAGTAATTGGAAATATTGGACCAGGAGCTGGAGAAGCATCTAGACTAGCTGTTGGAGCAACTATTCTTGGAGGAATGATAATTTCTACTTTCTTTACACTATATGTGACACCAACAATGTACTTGGCACTTGCCAGAAATAGTAAAAGAATAGACTCGGTTGATTTAGAGTTAAAAAGAGAATTATCTAAAAAATAATATATTTATTTTTGCTCAGTGAGGTGCCACATTCTTTTAGCTGATTTTTATAAACATTAGATTGTTTCTCAACCTTTTTTGCCAAATTAATTATTTTTTTATTTTTTTTATAATGTTTATAATTTCCCCATCCTTCGTGATAAGCAACATATTGTTTAAAAGCATCATTTTTAGAAATTTTCAAAATAGCGCTAGATTTTTTAGTGTACCAACCAATAAAATCAACACTATCCTTAAACCTAGTTCTAACTGCTAGTTTATTTCCTGTTTCTTTTTTATATTGTTCCCAGGTACCATTTACAGCTTGAGAATATCCAAATGAACTTGATGGCCTTTTATAAGGAATTACTTTAAAAAGTTTTTGTCTAGGGGGTTTTGCAAGCCAATCAAAATCTGATTCCATTTTTATAATTGCAAGCTGCAAATAAACAGGAGTTCCCCATTTTTTTTCTGATTTATTTGCGTGCTTAAACCATAAATATCGTTCGTTAAATATTGAGCAACTATTTGAGGTATTTGATGGTATTGAAGAACAAGCTGAAATAAAAAACAATATTATTAATAATGAATTAATTTTTAAAAACTTCATATGATTTAATTGGTAGTTATATTTTATAAATTAAATTAAAAGATTAAGAAATGAGTTATTTAATTTTAGTTAGACATGGCCAGAGTGTATGGAATCTTGAAAAAAAATTCACAGGATGGGTTGATGTAGACTTGACCAAAATTGGCAAATTAGAGGCCACAAAAGCTGGTGAACTGATAAAAACGAAAAATATAAATATCGATATTTATTATTCATCTTTTCAATTAAGAGCAAAAAATACCTTAAAATTAATAAAACACGCATTACAGGATACGAAAGTTTCAAAAGAAGCTTGGCAACTGAATGAAAGACATTATGGAGCTCTCACAGGCTTAAATAAAGATGAAATGAAAGTAAAACTTGGTGAAGAAAAAGTTCATCAATTTAGACGTTCATGGGATTTGCGACCAGACCCTTTAGATAAAAACAATCCTTATCACCCTATTAATATTGATACCTATAAAGAAATACCAATTAATAGAATTCCTGATACGGAGTCTCTTAAAGATACTTATGAAAGAGTATTAGAGTTTTATAAACAAGAAATTGAAAATGAGATTTCTAACAATAATATTTTAATATCTGCACATGGAAATTCGATTAGAGCATTATGTAAATATTTATTTAAATTAGATGAAAATCAAATATCTAAATTGGAGATTCCAACTGGAAATCCACTTGTAATAAAATTAGATGAAGAGAATAAAATTACAGATTGCAAATACTTAGATAAAGAAAGAGCTAAAGATCTTGTAGTTTTTTAAAAGTTTCAAGATCAGTTAAATGATAAAAATCATTATCAGTCTCAAATCCATATAGTTCTTCTTTTTCAATTAGATCGTTCCATACATTTGTTATTGAAAAATTTTTATCTTTGTAATCAGAAAGAAGTTTTTTATTTATAATTTGGCAACCTGTATAAATAAATTTACTTTCATCATTTTTTATTATTAAATTTTCTTTAAGATCAAAATCACCATTTAAATTTTTATCAAAACTTAATTCCTTTTTTACTAATAAAAGTATATTTTTTAGTTTTTTGGAAAAATACATATTTTCCATTTCAATAATTTCATTAAAATAATTTTTCTTCCATATTGTATCTGGGTTAAATATTAAAACATTATCTTCACTTGAATGTTTCATCATATTGCTTATTCCACCACCTGTATCAAGAATACTCTCACCATCTTCAATAATTGAAATTTTAGATTTAAATTTTTTATTATTTATAAAATCATGAATTTGATCTTTTAAATAAAAAGTATTGAGAATAATTTTCTGTATACCTAAACTTTCGATTAGATTAATACAAGTTTCAAGCACTGCAATATTGTTTAATTTGATCAAAGGTTTGGGAGTGTCTAGCGTTAGCGGATTTAATCTTTTTCCAAATCCCGCACATAAAATAAAGGCTGTATTAATTTTCATTTTACTTAGTTATAAATTTAGGGAAATTAGTTGCCAATAACAACTTCAAATTAATTAAGTCTTTATTTTTACTCATCCTGCTATCAATCATATTCCAGGCATATGGAATAAGTTTTAAATATTTTCTTTTCTTATCTCTTTCTGCCAATCTCATGAATATTCCAATAATTTTTAAATTTCTAAGAACAGATAAAATATCAAAATCATTTTTGAATTTATTTACATCAATTGTTTTATTAGTGTTTAAATAATAGTTGTACACCTTATCTTTTAATAAATTGGATGATTTATATCTGACATCATCAATTAAGGACGCTAAATCATAGGCTTTGTTTCCAATAAGAGCATCTTGATTATCAATTAATCCAATTTGATTTTTGGAGTTTATGATTAAGTTTGAAACATGAAAATCTCTATGAACAAAAGTATCATTTTTAAAGTTTAGTTTTGATAATACCAACTTAATTTCTTTATTAAATTTACTATTGAATATATTGATTTTTTTTTTATTTAATTTTTTTGGAACATACCAATAACTAAATAACTTTGCTTCATCTAATAAGATTTTACTTTTATAATCTTTAATCAGGTAAAATTTATTTCTGAAATTTTTGATTTTTTTATCTTTTATTAATTGTATTTTATTTAAAATATTAACTATTTTCTTAAATATTAAATATTGATTTTTTTTATTTCTTGAAAATATTTGATAAATAGTTTTTTTTCCCAAATCTTGTATTTCAATATAATTCTTTTTATAATTTTGACTTAATAACTTGGGGGCAATTATATTATTTTTAATTAAGATTTTATTAATTGAGTCATAAACTAATAAATTTTTAATTTTTTCTCTATTTGAAAACACTATGATTGAATTTTTTTTAGTATTTCTATAAAATTTTCTAAAAGAAGCATCTCCTTTAATTTCCCTAAAATCTTTTGAAAGTTTCATATTAAAAGATCAGTCTAGACCATCAATTTTAACAGATCTATTATTTAATTCATTTTCATAGTTAAAAATTAAATCTATGGTCTTGTTAAAGTTTACTTTATTAATTAATTCTGGCCACTCAATAAGTGTTATTGTATTTTGATTATTATCAAATAGATCTAAATTCTTAACTTCAGACTTATCTTTCAATCTAAATAGGTCATAATGTTTAATAATTAAATCATCTGTCTCATATTCATTAAGTAAGTTAAAAGTTGGACTTGTCACTTCTGTAGTTTGTAATTTTTTTTTTATTTGAAATTGATTAATTAAATATTTTACAAAAGTAGTTTTACCTACCCCCATTTCTCCATATAAAAATATTACTTCGCCACCTTTCAGATAATTGGAAAAATTCTTAGCTAATTCTTTGGTCGTCTCTTCTGAGGATATATCTATTATGCTATTTTTAATAGCGATAGGCATCTGGTTTGAATGGACCTTCAGTCCCAACACTTATATAATCTGCTTGTTCTTTGGATAATTTTGTAAGTTTAGCTCCAACTTTTTTTAAATGAAGAGTTGCAACTTTTTCATCCAAATGTTTAGGAAGAACATAAACTTTATTTTCATAATTTTTATGATTATTCCAAAGCTCAATCTGTGCAATTACTTGGTTTGTAAATGAAGCGCTCATAACAAAACTTGGATGTCCAGTTGCACAACCTAAATTTACTAGTCTACCTTCTGCCAATAGAATAATTCTTTTTTTGCTAGGCAATTCTATTTCGTGAACTTGTGGTTTAACTTCACTCCATTTATAATTTTTAAGAGCTTCAACTTGAATTTCATTATCAAAGTGACCAATATTACATAAAATTGCTCTATCTTTCATATCCCTCATATGGTCAGCAGTAACAATATCTTTATTTCCTGTGGCTGTTACAACGATATCAGCTCTGCTAATAGCTTCTTCCATCAAAACAACTTCATATCCTTCCATTGCAGCCTGTAATGCACAGATTGGATCTGCTTCAGTAACTAAAACTCTTGCTCCACTTTGTCTTAATGATGCTGCACTTCCTTTACCTACATCTCCAAAGCCCGCTACGATTGCAATTTTTCCTGACATCATTACATCTGTTGCTCTTCTAATTCCATCTACTAAACTTTCTCTGCAGCCATATAAATTATCAAATTTTGATTTAGTAACTGAGTCATTAACATTAATCGCTGGCACTAAAAGAGAATTATCTTTTTCCATCTTATTTAAAGCTTTTATTCCTGTAGTAGTCTCTTCTGAAACTCCTTTTATATCTTTCATCAAATCTTTATATTCATTATGCATGATTGCAGTTAAATCACCGCCATCATCTAAAAGCATATTTGGTTTCCAATCAGGTTTGCCAATAATAGTTTGTTTGATACACCAGAGATATTCCTCTTCAGTCTCACCCTTCCATGCATAAACAGGTATTCCAGCCTTGGCGATCGCAGAAGCTGCATGATCCTGAGTTGAAAAAATATTACACGAAGACCATCTTACCTCAGCTCCTAAAGCAACCAATGTTTCTATCAATACAGCTGTCTGAATAGTCATATGCAAACAACCAATAATTCTTGCTCCTGTTAATGGTTTAGTTTTTGAATACTCTTCTCTTAAAGCCATTAATCCTGGCATTTCACTCTCTGCTATTGAGATTTCTTTTCTACCAAATTCAGCTGATGATATATCTTTGACTTTAAAATCTTCCATGGAAAAGTTTTATACAGTTAACAACAAATTAATCAAGATAAGATTAAGCGCTTGGAAAATTTATCTCTACGATAGCACCATCTCTATCTAATCGATTTGATGCTACAATTTCACCATCATGGAGATCAACTAAATTTTTAACAATATTCAATCCAAGACCTGAATGTTCTCCAAATTTATCTGGTCTATTGCTATAAAATCTTTTGAATACTTTTGATGTATCTATCTCTTTAAAGCCTTGGCCATCATCAATAATTTTAACCAAAATTTTTTTATTTGCAGTATTAGATATATTTACAAAAATATTTTCTCCCTCTTTACAAAATGAAATTGAATTATCCAATAAATTAGCAATTATTTGCTCAATTCGGTTTTCGATACCATTAATGATATATTTTTCATTGCCGTCATTTTCATAATTAATTTTAATATTTTTTTTAACTCCTTGGATGTTGTTATAATCATCTACAACAGATTGAATAATTGGCTCTATATTGATTTTTTTCATCTTTTCTTTACTAAGAGCTACTTCATCTCTTAACATCTGTGAATAATCAGTTATTAATCTTTCAATTCTCAAAACATCATGGCTAAGAATATTCAATAATTTTAATCGTTGTTCAGAATTGTTACTGTCTTGCAATATCTCAGAAGCACTTTTTAAAGATGCAAGTGGGTTTCTTATTTCATGAACTAGATCTGTGGAAAAATTCTCAGCATGAGCGACTCTTTTTTGAAGTTCAATTGTCATATCATCCAGTGAATTTGATAAAAGTCCTAATTCATCATTACGACTTTTTAAACTTTCAATATTTGTTTTGGTTTGACTTTTGTCTTTAATAACTTTTGTATAGCTTACAAGGTTTTGTATTGGTTTAATAAAATATCTACTCAAAACAAAAGAAAAAATAAGAATTACAAAACCTACAGCAACTGCAGTTCTAATAACAAAAGCTTTCCTTTCATCAGTGGCTATTTTGATATCATTGGCATTTTCAGTAATGGCAATGTATCCAATATTAGAATTATCTTTAATTACATTTTTAATTGTAATTAATTTAAATTGATTAAGATCCTCCTGTATGAATGTGTAAGAATTTCCATAAGCGTCGGAATTTAAGTATTTTTTTAATATTTTTTCATAAGGAAAGTTTTTATTTTCAGTTAAATTATTATTTTCATTTGTATTATTTTTGTCATTTTCATTATCATTCAAACTTTCAAATTCAATTTCATCTAATCTTGTAGAAAAAGATCTTGGATCAAGATCTAAGGTGTCTGTGTCACCTACTATATTTAAATCATTATCAAAAAAGATTACTCTATCAAGGTTTTGAAATATAAAACGTGTTGAAAATAAAAACTTCCTAATATCATCAGGATTAAATTTTACGTCCAATCTTTGAAGAGTATTAATTGTATTATCTATTACATTTAAGTGTTTTACTGATTTCTTTTTAATTAAATTAGGTTGAACATTATTTAGATAAATAATTGTAAATAAACTAATTATTGTAAAGATTATAAAATTTATAAATAAAAATTTTTTTAATATAGATAGATTTTTTAAGTATTTACTAAACATTAGCTAACATTCCATCTATATCCACTACCATATCTAGTTTCAATAGCTGAAAAATCAGGGTCTACTTTTTTGAATTTTTTACGAATTCTTTTAACATGACTATCGATAGTTCTATCTTCAATATCAGTGTCTTCTCTATAAGCAATATCCATTAATTGTGCTCGTTCTTTAATAATCCCAGGTCTTTTTGCTAACTCTTTAACAATTAAAAATTCTGTTGTAGTTAACTTGTCCGGGAGCTGTTTACTGTTCCACTCACACTCAAGTTGAGATGGGTCTAATTTTAGCTTACCGTGTGAAATTAAACTTTTATTTTCCTCTAAAATATTATTCGTATCTTTTTTTCTTAGCTGAACTCTAATTCTTTCAATCAAAACTTTAATTGAAAAACCTCCAGATTTTTTTACAAAATCATCTGCTCCTAATTTCAATCCAAGCAACTCATCAATTTCATCGTCTTTGGATGTCAAAAAAATTACTGGTAGAGATGTTTTTTTTCTAAGTTTTTTAAGCAATTCTTCTCCATCCATTTTAGGCATCTTTATATCGATAACTGCTAAATCAGGAGGTGTTCTAGTTAGACCAATTAATGCACCTTCTCCATCTATATAGGTTTGAACTGTAAAACCTTCTTTTTCTAAAGCTATACTTAAACTAGTTAGAATATTTCTATCATCATCTATTAAAGCTATAGTTTGTTTATGCATTCCTTATATAAAAATACTAAATTGTTCTAAATTGGGCAATCTAATAAAATTAATGAAGCATTCCCCAATTATCTCCAACATTAACATCAACAGTTAGTGGAGTTGAAAATGAATGATAATCACTTTGTGCAACACTGGTCATTTCTTCTTTTATTAATTTGATCATCATTTTTTCATCTTTTTTTGGTACCTCAAATATTAATTCATCATGGATTTGTAAAAGCATTTTAGATTTAATGTTTTTTTGTTCTAACAATTTTTTGTCTAATCTAATCATTGCTAAACGCATAATTTCTGATGCTGACCCTTGTATAGGCGCATTGATTGCAGCTCGTTCTTGAAAATTTCTCACATTGAAGTTTTTATCATTAATTCCATTGAAATGAGATCTTCTACCAAAAATATTATTTACATAACCACTTTTTCTACAAAACTTAATAGTACTATCCATATAAACTTTTATTTCTGGAAATTTTCCAAAGTATGCATTTAAAAATTCTTCTGCCTCATAGTTTGAAACATTAATTTGTTTTGCTAAGCCATATTGTGAAATTCCATAAATAATTCCAAAGTTAATTGCTTTAGCTTTTCTTCGATGATCTTGATTTACTTTTTTAATATCAATATTAAAAATCTGGCTAGCTGTTAATGAATGTATGTCTTCATTATTCTTAAAAGCTTTTTTAAGCTCTTTAACATCTGCTAAATCTGCTAAAATTCTCATTTCAATTTGATTGTAATCTGCTGAAATTAACAAATGATCTTTTTTTGCAGCAAAAGCTTTTCTGATATCTTTTCCATCTTCTGATTTAATTGGAATATTTTGTAAATTTGGATCACTTGATGCCAATCTACCAGTTGTTGTTGCTGCTAATAAGAAAGAAGTATGTACCCTTTTTGTTGCAGGATTAATGTGTTCTGGTAAAGAATCTGAGTAAGTATTTTTTAGTTTTGATACTTGTCTCCAATCTAAAACTATTTGTGGAAATTTATGCCCTTTAAAAGCTAAATCTTCTAAAACACTTGCACTTGTTGCAAAGCTTCCTTTTTTTGTTTTTTTTAAACCTGCAATCTTTAAATCATTATAAATAATTTCACCTAATTGCTTTGGTGAGGCTATATTAAATTCTTTTTTTGAAATTTTAAAAACTTCTTTTTCTAAATTCTTAATTTTTTTTTCAAATTTTGAAGAAAGTGATTTTAAAAATTTGCTATCAACCTCAATTCCTTCCATTTCCATAAAGGCTAGGATTTTAATTAATGGTTTTTCAAATATTTCATAAATATTTACCATTTTTTCTAACTTTAAATTTTTAATAAATTTTTTATATAATCTAAAAGTTATATCAGCATCTTCTGCTGCATAATCTTTAGCTTTATCAACCTCTACATCACTAAAATTTATCTCTTTCTTTCCAGTTCCAACGATTTCTTTAAAAGATATTGTTTTATGTCCTAAATGAATTTCTGAAAGTATATCCATATTATGTCTATTTTTTCCTGCATCTAACACATAAGACATAAGCATTGTATCTTCCATTGATGAAATTGTTATTCCTTGTTTATATAAAACTATAAAATCAAACTTGATATTTTGACCAATTTTCTTAACACTTGGGTCTTCTAATAAAGGTTTTAATTTTTTAATGACAATATCTTTCTTGATACATTTTGATGATTTATGTCCAATTGGAATATAACAAGCTTTACCAATTTTAGAACATAGAGAAACACCTATTAAATCTGCTTGATGTGGATCTAAAGAATTTGTTTCTGTATCCACTGCAACCTCTCCTACTTCTTCAGCTTCTTTTATCCATTCATCTATTTGATCAGGATTACTAATTAAGTGATAGTTTTTATTATTGATTGGTTGATGTTTTTCTGAAGCTTTTATTTTATCAGATATGTCTTTTAGTTTTGGTTCACCATATGCAGAAATAACAGAACTTAAAAGTCGGTTAAATTCCATCTCTCTTAAAAATGTATAAAGTTTATCTTTATCTATTTCTTTTAGTCTGAACTCTGTCAAATCTCTGTTGGTTGGAACATCTTTCATTAATGTTACAAGTTTTTTACTAACCAATGCCTTATCTTTATTTTCAATTAATGTTTCTCTTCTTTTATTTTGTTTTATTTCGCTAGCTGACTTTAAAAGTTTTTCTAAAGTTCCGTATTTATTAATCAGTTCAGCAGCTGTTTTAACTCCTATTCCAGGTACACCTGGAACATTATCACTACTATCACCGGCGAGAGACTGTACATCGATCACTTTTGCTGCATCAACTCCAAATTTTGTAAAAATATCTTCTTCTGAAATAAATTTATTTTTCATAGGATCAAAAATTCGAACACCTTTTTTATATAATTGCATCAAATCTTTGTCTGACGAAACAATTGTAACTTTAGCTCCTTTCTTCAGTATTTTTTCCACATAAGTAGCAATTAAATCATCCGCTTCATAATTGGGTAGATCAACCGATGGTAAGTTGAAAGCTAGTACTGACTTTCTGATATACTCAAATTGAGGCGCCAAATCATCAGGTGCCTCTGAACGATTAGCCTTATAATCACTATAAATATCATTTCTAAATGTCTTTCTTGCTGAGTCAAAAATTACTGCAAAATGTGAGGGTTTTTGTAAATTTTGCTCTGACTTTGAGTCTTCAAGTAATTTAAAAAGCATACTGCAAAATCCACTAACAGCACCTGTTGGTAGTCCATCACTTTTTCTAGTTAATGGTGGTAATGCATAATAGGCTCTAAAAATATATCCTGAGCCGTCAATTAGGTAAAAATGATCTGTTTTTTGAATTTTATCCATTAAAATATCATTAAATATTACAGTCGTATTAAAATCTGTATATAAAAAAATTTCTTTTTTTTAAGATCATTAATTATATCTAGATTATTTTAATGTTTGATAGTATCATTTTGATATGGAGTTAACTAAAAATATATCACAAACTAAATTAATAAAATCAGTGTTGGCAATAATACTTGGATCTATAGCTTTAACTATATCTGCTAAAATTAAAATACCTTTTTATCCAGTTCCAATGACTATGCAAACATTTGTGGTTCTATTTTTGGGTGTAAGTCTTGGATATAAAATGGGGCTTGCAAGTATTGGGTTGTATTTATTTGAAGGAATTTTAGGTTTACCTGTTTTTTCAAATTCTCCTGAAAAAGGGGTTGGATTAATTTATTTTACAGGCCCAACAATGGGTTATTTAATTGGTTTTTTAACTGCAGGCTATTTAGCGTCAAAAGTTAATAGCAAAGACAGCCTTTTATTAATTTTGGCTAAACTAACAATAGCAACTTCAACGATTTATATGTTTGGATTATTGTGGTTAGGAACTCTTATTGGATGGGACAAGCCAATTATAGCTTTAGGAGCTCAGCCATTTCTATTAGCAGAAATCTTTAAAATAATAATTTTAGCCTTAGCAACAAAACAGATTTTAAAAATTAGAAATTTTATCTAGGTGATCTTTTAGAAAGAATTCTTTGAAGAGTTCTTCTGTGCATTTTTAATCTTCTTGCAGTTTCAGAAACATTTCTATTACATAATTCAAATACTCTGTGTATGTGTTCCCATTTCACTCTATCTGCGGACATTGGATTTTCTGGAGGAGCAGCTTTTTTTGCAGGATCTGCAAGTAAAGCTTTTTCTACATCCTCTGCATCAGCTGGCTTTGCAAGATAATCTATGGCACCCTCTTTAATGGCTGCCACTGCGGTTGGAATATTTCCATAACCAGTCAGCATAATTATTCTACTTTCGCTATTTGTATTTTGAATTTCTTTTACAACCTCTAATCCGTTACCATCTCCAAGTCTTAAGTCTACTACCGCAAAACCAGGCTTTTTCGCTTTAACCGATTCTACTCCTTTTTGTACACTCTCTGCTTGAGTAACTTCAAATCCTTTTTTTTCCATGGCCCTTGCCAGTCTTTCTCTAAAAGGATTGTCATCATCAACTATAAGTAGAGATTTATTATCAAAATCGTTAATATTTTTAAGGACCACTTGTTCTTTCATTTAACTAATATGGTGATTAGCCATCAAAATTCAATACCTATTATTTGCTTTACATTATTAGTCTATAGGCTTAATAGGAGGAAATTTTAAAGTTTTTTAGAGATAAAAAGCTTTTTTTTATTAAATTTTTTTTTGGAGGCATTTTAAATGCAAAAATTTAAATCAGTTGAACAAATAGTAAATCAACTGAAACCTGAAAAACCGATATATTGTATCAGAAAGAATTCTATTCGTTCTGCAGTAAAATATTTCAACAAAAATTTTCCGGGTAAAATTCTTTATGCGGTTAAGACCAATCCACATCCTGTCGTAATTCAATCAATCATAGATAGTGGTGTAGAACAATTTGATGTTGCTTCTATAGAGGAAATTAAAAGTATTAGAATGTTTAGCCAAACAGCAAAATGTTCATACATGCATACTGTAAAAAGTAGAGAAAGTATTAAAGAAGCTTATTTTAACCATGGAGTAAAAACATTCTCACTAGATACTAAGGATGAATTAATAAAGATTATTAAAAGTACAAAAGGTGCCAAAGATTTAGAATTATTTGTTAGAGTTGCAGTTTCTAATGAGCATGCTGAAATAGATTTATCCAAAAAATTTGGTGCTTTAAATTCAGAAGCAGCAGGATTGTTAAGACTAGCAAAACAACATGCAAAGAAAATTGGTTTAAGCTTTCACGTTGGTTCACAATGCATGCATCCCATTTCATACTCTAAAGGCATTAATGAAATTGGAAATATAATTAAAAAAACAAAAATTTTACCTAATTACATTAATGTTGGAGGAGGATTTCCAACAATTTATCCAGACTTAGTGCCTCAAACTATGGATAGTTATTTTAATGAAATTAAAAAAGGTTTAGAAAATTTAAAACTTGAAAAAATGCCTGAAATTATTTGTGAACCTGGAAGAGCTTTAGTTGCTGAAAGTGGTTCCACAATTGTCAGAGTAAATTTAAGGAAAAAACAAAAACTTTACATAAATGATGGTACATATGGAACTCTGTTTGATGCAGGAACTCCAAATATTGTGTTTCCATCTAAAATGATTAAAGAAAATTCTAATAAGATAATATCAAAAAAATTAACAGCTTTTGATTTTTTTGGACCTACATGTGATAGCATGGATTATATGAAGGGTCCTTTTCTTCTTCCAAATAATATAAAGGAAAATGATTATATTGAGCTTGGCCAACTTGGTGCTTATGGTTTAACATTTAGAACTCAATTTAATGGTTATTACTCTGATGAAATATTTGAAGTTGAAGATAAACCAATCATGACAATGTATGACAAAGACATTAACAAAGCTACTTTGGTTGCTTAATGTCTGATCAAAAAAACCCAGGTCATAATAGTAAAAAAGACTTCTTAAAAAACCCTGTAGAACACATTGATATAACTTCGTTCGATTCTCGAAAAATAATCTCTTCAATGGAAAAAATGTCCTTTGTTTCAAGGGAAACAGCTAATGCTGCCAATATTTACAATGATATGTTGAAAGATAAAAATTGTACAATATTTCTAACTTTGGCTGGATCAACATCAGCCGCTGGGTGTATGAATATTTATAAAGATCTTGTGAAATACAATATGGTTGATGCTATTGTTGCAACTGGAGCTTCTATTGTAGACATGGATTTTTTTGAAGCACTTGGATTCAAACACTATCAAGGTTCTCAATTTCAAGATGATACTGAATTAAGAAATAATTATATAGATAGAATATATGACACGTATATTGATGAAGAAGAGCTTCAAATGTGTGATAAAATTATTTGTGAAATAGCTGATACATTGGAACCAAGAAGTTACACGTCACGAGAATTTATTTATGAAATGGGAAAATATTTAAAGAAGAATTCTAAAAAGAAAGACTCTTTAATCGAAACAGCTTTTGATAACAATGTGCCAATATTTTGTCCAGCTTTCACGGATTCAAGTGCAGGTTTTGGTTTAGTGATTCATCAAGAAAAAAATCCAAAACAACACATGACTATAGACTCTGTAAGAGAATTCAGAGAGTTAACAGAAATAAAGATTAAATCTAAAGGTTCGGGTCTATTCATGATTGGTGGAGGTGTACCAAAAAATTTTATTCAAGATACAGTAATTTGTGCTGAACTATTAGGTAAAGAAGTTGACATGCATAAATATGCTGTACAAATAACTGTTGCTGATAGTAGAGATGGTGCTTGCAGTAGCTCAACATTAAAGGAAGCAAGTTCTTGGGGGAAAGTTGATATTACAAAAGAACAAATGGTATTTGCAGAGGCAACAAGTGTATTACCTTTGATTGCAAGTGATGCTTATCATAAGGGTGAGTGGAAAAATAGAGATAGAAAAAACTTTACAAAAATTTTTGAATAAAATTGAAATATCTTTCAAATAAAAATGGATTTCTAGGAATTGACAATAAAGTCAATTTTAAAGAAAAAGTTGTAATAGTTCCTTTTGGTCTTGAAAAAACAGTGAGTTATGGTGGGGGAACAAAAAATGGTCCAAAAGAAATAATAAAAGCATCTCACCAAGTTGAACTTTATGACGAAGAATTGAATTGTGAGCCCCATAAAAAGATAGGTATTAAAACTTTAAAGCCATTTAAAATTGATAAAGATATCAAAAAAGCACTTAGTAAAATGTCTAAAATTAATGAGGAAATTTTAGATAAAAAACTTTTTCCAATGACTTTTGGTGGTGAACATTCTATCACACCTGGTTGTATTGCTCCTTTTGCAAAAAAATATAAGGATATTTGTCTACTACACTTTGATGCTCATGCAGACTTGCGTGAAAGCTATAATGGAGAAAAGTTCTCCCATGCCTCAGCTATAAAAAGATGTTTGGACTACCCAAACGTTTCTCTAATTTCTTTTGGTATTAGAAATATATCAGAAAGTGAGATTCCTTTTTTAAAAAAAAATTCATCAAGAATTAATATATTTTGGGCAAAAGATAAAAATAAATGGAATCTTAATAAATTTAAGAAATTAATTAAGAACAAAACAGTTTATCTAACTTTTGATGTAGATGGATTAGACTCAAGTATCATGCCAGCAACAGGAACTCCTGAACCAGGTGGATTGTTATGGGATGAAACTTTAAATATTATTCGAATTGCAGCAAAAAATTCAAAAATTGTTGGTGCAGATATTAATGAATTATCACCAATAAAAGGCTTTAACTCATATAACTTTCTTGTAGCAAAACTAGCTTACAAAATTTTATCTTATAAATTTTTATATTAATTTTAGACAGGCTTACTGATCTTAAGTAAAATTTTAAATGGTACCAACATTACCAGAGATACAAATAGTTTTACTGCTAGATCACCCAATGATAATGTTATCCAAGGCACACCTGTTGCATAGAATGAAATCGAAAAAAATAAAAAAGTATCAACTGTAGATCCAATTACAGATGAAGTTAAAGGGGCTATAAACCAATCTTTTTTTCTTAGACGGTCAAAAATCTGAATATCTAATAGTTGAGCTGTTAGAAAAGCTATTCCAGATCCAATAGCTATTCTAATAGAAATTAAATCAGCAAAATTTGTTGAAAATATAAGAGTAAAAATAATTCCAATAAAAAATCCAAAATATACAATTTTTCTTGCAACAAATTTACCATAAAATCTATTGGCTAAATCTGTAATCAAAAAAGCTACTGGATAACTAAAAGCTCCATAAGTGAGAATCTCACTTAATCCATAATAATTAATTGGAAATTGAACTAGATAATTTGAGGATAAAACAACTACTCCCATCAAAATTGACAGGGTAATAAAAAGTTTGCTCATTAAGCAGTTTTAGCTATGGGCTTTTTCTTAAATGGAGATTTTATTAAAATACTTTTTTTTAGTTTTTTTAATCTTGGAGACAGATTTTTGTTTTTAACTGCCTTGAGAAATTCATCAAAGCTACCTTTTTTATCAACAGATCTAACACCAGAATTGCTTACTGTTAACTTTAGACTTCTCTTTAATAATTCACTTGTGAATTTTACTTTTTTTAAATTTGGTAAAAATCTTCTCTTAGTCTTGTTGTTAGCATGACTAACGTTGTGACCTTTCATGGGGATTTTTCCAGTTAATTCACATTTTTTTGACATAATAATAGTGCCTATATAAGGGGAGATATGGAAAGCGTCAAGTTTAATAGATTTAAGATAGAGTTTTATTTCCTACAATTTCAGTATAATTTTTAACTCCATCTCTAATTAATAATTCTTTTAGGTCTTTTTTTATAATTCCTGCAATATTTGGACCTTTAAAAACCATCCCTGTATATAACTGCACATAGTCTGCGCCAGCTGCTAACTTGTCATAAGCCGCCTTACCAGAATCAATCCCACCAACACCAATAATTTTTATTTTTCCTTTTAATAATTTATAAAATCTATTTATTAGAATGTTAGATTTTTCTTCAATTGGTTTTCCTGACAAGCCCCCTTTTTGATGTCCTTGTATATCACTCAGTTTATCCCTTGTAGCTTCTGATGTGTTTGAAATGATGATTGCTTTTATTTCACATTCTAAAAGAATTTCAGAAATTAAGTTAATTTGATTTTCATTTATATCTGGTGAAATTTTAACAGCAATAGGAATATTTGATTTTAAATTTTTTTTTTCTGTCATAATAGACTTGAGTAAATCTTTTAATTTATTACCTTCGTGAAATGTTCTTAAATTTTCAGTGTTTGGTGATGAAATATTGATTGTTATATAATCGGCTTCATCATAGAAAGTTTTTAATCCTATTAAATAATCATTCAATCTATCGTTAGAGTCTTTATTGGGTCCAATGTTAATACCAAGTAAGCCCACTTTGTTATTACGTTTAATACGCTCTTTAACAATTTCAGCACCATGATTATTAAAGCCTAATCTATTAATTAATGCTTCATCTTCTACCAATCTAAATACTCTAGGTTTAGGATTTCCATATTGTTTCAAAGGAGTAATCGTTCCAACCTCTACAAATCCAAAACCTAATTTAAATAATGAGTTGTATACCTCTGCATTTTTATCAAAACCAGCTGCCATTCCAATTGGATTATCTAAATCTTTGTCAAAAATTTTTGTTTGAAAAATAGGATCATTTTTATTTTCATCAAATACATTGGGAATTAAATTAAATTTTAACGATTTTATTGCTAACGTATGTGCTTTTTCAGGATCTACTTTAAATATCAGCGGTCTTAATTTAGAAAACATTATTTTAATTTATTCATTAACAGCTCAGTAGTTTCTTTTACACCAAAAAAACTTATAAAAAATCCCATTCGAGGTCCATTTTCATCACCAAAAACTACCTCATATATTAATTTGAACCAATCTCTCAAGTTATCTGCATAACCATTTTCTTTTCCAGTAGAATAAATCAAAGTTTGAATATCTTCTGGAGACATTTCATCTGTACATTTTTTTAGAGTTTTCACTAATGCTTCAAGAGCTAGTTTTTCTGACACATTTGGTGATTTATATTTTTTCTGAGCTTTAATTACATCATTAAAATATTTAATTGCATAACCAACCAGGCCATCAAAAATTGAAAAATTTTTTTCAGAAATATCTGACTTATATTTTTTAACAAACTTCCATAACAAATCCTTACTGTCAGCATTACTTGTTTCAACTAAATTAAGTAACATTGAAAATGTCATAATCATTTCTTCTTTTGGAATATTACCATTATGTACGTGCCATACAGGATTCATTAATAACTGTAGCTCATTTTGTTTTTTGGATTTTTCAATACAATCTAAATACTCATCAACAGCTTTAGGCACTATTTCTTTATATAGCTTTTTTGCTCTTTTTGGATTTTGATACATGTACAAGGATAAGCTTTCTGGTGATGCATATTCCAGCCATTGATCAATCGTTATCCCATTTCCTTTTGATTTAGAAATTTTTTCTCCTTTTTCATCTAAAAACAACTCATATGCAAAACCAGATGGATTTTTCTTCCCTAATAAATTTATTATTTTTGTGGATAAAATTGCACTTTCAATCAAATCTTTTCCGTACATCTCAAAGTCTACATCTAATGCGTACCATCTCATTGCCCAATCAACTTTCCATTGTAATTTACAATTCCCGTCCAAGACACTTGTCTCTAATTTTTTACCTTTATTATCAAAAATAATATTTGATTTTTTTTTATCAATTTCGATAACAGGAATTTCTAAAACATGTCCAGTCTCAGGACAAATCGGTAAAAAGGGACTGTAAGTTTGTTGACGTTCCTTACCTAAAGTTGGAATAATAATATTCATAATTCCTTCATAATTTTCTAAAATTATTTTAAGTGTTGGATTGAAAAATCCACTTTTATAAAGTGATGTAGAACTTTGAAAATTGTAATTAAATTTAAAACTATCTAAAAATTTTTTTAACATTTCATTGTTATGTTCACCAAAACTTTCAAATTTTCCAAATGGATCAGGAACTTTAGTCAGCGGTTTATGAAGGTTATCTTTCAATAATTCTTGATTAGGGACATTGTCTGGCACCTTTCGTAAGCCATCCATATCATCTGAAAATGTTATTATTTCGGTTGGAAGATCTGATAGTTGCTTTAAAGCATTTACCATCATTGATGTTCTTGCAACCTCACCAAATGTTCCAATATGTGGAAGACCACTAGGACCATAACCTGTTTGAAGAGTAATCTTGCCTTTTTTTTCTATAAAGGACTTTCTTTCTCGAAGTAGTTTTTTTGCTTCTACAAAAGGCCAAGCACTAGTTTTATCTAAATTTTCTTTTTTAATCATGAATTTTGCTTCTAAAAATCTTAAATCAGTGATTTTACTAATTCTTATAGAGTTGAAATTTATTTACCATAAAATAATGTTCTTTCAAAATGTCTAATTATAAAACTGTTTTTTTTACACTGGGAATTTTACAAATAATTCTTGGGGTGTCCATGTTCATACCCATTATTGCTCAATTTGCTTATTCTGAAATAGACTCTTCATTTTTTGGAGCATCAATTGTTACAATAATTTTTGGAACTTTATTTTTTTTAGCTAACTTAGATCATGATAAAAAATTAAATTTACAACAAGCTTTTTTGCTCACTGCACTTTCTTGGTTAAGTATCGCAATTTTTGGATCTTTGCCTTTTATATTTTCAACAATAGAATTATCCATCACTGATGCATTTTTTGAAAGTATGTCTGGGATAACAACTACCGGCTCAACAATTATTTCAAATCTTGAGTTTACACCAAAAGGAATTTTATTATGGAGAGCAATACTACAGTGGTTAGGTGGTATTGGTATCATTGTCATGGCTATTACTTTAATGCCAATAATGAACGTTGGTGGAATGCAATTGTTTAAAATTTCTAGCAATGACTCTGAAGAAAAAATACTTCCAAAATCTAAAGAGATAGCTCTGAGATTAATCTATATATATTCAGGACTAACTTTAATGTGTGCTTTGACTTATTGGTTGTTTGGAATGAGTAAATTTGACAGCATAACACACTCTATGACCACGATAGCAACAGGTGGTTTTTCAAATTACAATCAATCCATAGGTTTTTTCAATAGTATTCCAATTGAAATAGCATCAATGATATTCATTATTTTAGGAAGTATCCCATTTATTGCATACATCAAATTTATAAATGGAAACAAAAAAATTTTTTTAACAGATGTGCAAATTAAAACTTTTTTTAAAATTATTGTTACAGCAATTATATTATTGTCGATATATCTATTATTAGTTAATAATGAAAATTTTAATTTAAGGTCAGTTTTTTTTAACACTATTTCTATATTGACAGGAACTGGTTATGTAAATTCTGAGTATGATAGCTGGGGTGGTTTTCCAATAACTTTGTTTCTAGCACTAATGTTTATAGGTGGATGTGCTGGTTCAACTGCCTGTGGTATCAAAATTTTTAGAATTCAAATTCTGTATTTGTTTATAGCAAATCAACTTAAAAAAATTATTTATCCAAAAGGTGTGTTTGTTATCAAATATGATCAGGGTTCAGTTGATAATAAATTTATTGCATCAATAATTTCTTTTATTTATTTTTACTTTGTAATCTTCTTTTTACTTACAGCACTACTATCGTTAACTGGTCTCGATTTTATTACAGCAATTTCGGGAGCTGCTACATCAATTTCAAATGTTGGACCTGGACTAGGGCCTATAATAGGTCCTAATGGAGATTTTTCATCTTTACCTGATATTTCTAAGTGGATTTTAACAATTGGTATGATTTTAGGTAGACTTGAACTATTTGCAATATTAGTATTATTTTTACCATCTTTTTGGAGAAGTTAAAAATGCTTGAAATTAAAAAACAATCTCTATCAGAAACTTTTTCAGTTTATTTTGATAGAAGAATGTTGAGAATACTATTACTTGGAGCAATCTCTGGTTTTCCATGGGTTTTGATCGGCAGTAGCTTAAGTTTATGGCTCAAAGAGGAAGGCTTAAGTAGATCAACAATAGGATGGGCTGGATTAATATTCGGAGTATACGCATTTAATTATTTGTGGGCTCCTCTTATAGATAGACTACAAATTCCCTATCTTACAAAAAAACTTGGCCATAGACGAGGATGGATAGTATTAATGCAAACTGCAATTTTAATCTGTTTGGTTGGTTGGAGTTTGATAAATCCAACAGAAAATCTTGCTCTACTAATTACAATTGGTTTAATCATTGCAATTGCATCAGCAACTCAAGACATAACTGTAGATGCATTAAGAATTGAGCAGATTGGTGAAAATGAGGGTAAATCAATGGCTGCTGGAGCTGCAATGGCAGTGGTTGGTTGGTGGAGTGGATATAAATTAGGTGGTGTAATAGCTTTATTTACTGCGGAATACTTTCAAAATATTGGCATAACTAATTACTGGCAATCAACATTTTTAATTTTAGGGATTGTAGTAATTTTAATGAATATTGGATTGATGTTTGTTCATGAAACACATTCAAATACTAGAAAGGTTAATCAGAAAAAAACTGATGAGCTTATACAAAGTAAACTTGGATCACAAAATTTTATTACAAACATAATTTCATGGATAAGTGGAACTCTTGGAGGTCCTGTAATAAGTTTTTTCAAAAAAAATGGGTTTTCTATTGCAATAGGTATTTTAGGGTTTGTGTTTTTATTCAAGATAGGTGAGGCATTTTTAGGTCGTATGTCGATTGTTTTTTATAAAGAAATTGGATTTTCTAAGGGTGATATTGCAATTTATTCTAAAACCTTAGGCTGGATAACGACAGTTATTTTTACATTATTGGGTGGTCTTTTTGTAATTAGATCAGGAGTTTTAAAAGCAATGTTTCTTGCAGGTATCCTAATGGCTGCAACTAATTTATTATTTACAGCACTCGCATGGAGTGGAAAATCAGAATTGTTATTTGCAATTGCAGTTATTTTTGATGATATAGCTGCAGCTTTTGCAACAGTTGCTTTTGTAGCTTTTATTTCATTGTTAGTAGACAGAACTTATACTGCAACTCAATATGCACTTCTTGCCTCTATTGGAACGGCAGGAAGAACTACACTTGCATCCTCATCCGGAGCATTAGTGGATTGGTTAAATGGAGACTGGGGTATATTCTTTATTTTAACTGCAATTATGGTTATCCCCTCATTGATTTGCTTATGGTTTATTAAAGATAAACTTAAACTTCGTGAAAAATAATTTTTTTTATAAGAGTCAATTCTCAAATATTTATAAAAAAGCTTCAAAGAATTCTGAAGTTACTTCTCAAATAATCTATGGAGAAAAATTTAAAATCATATCTAAAAATAAAGAATGGATGAAAATAAGATCTTCATTCGATAATTACATAGGTTTCATCAAAAATGAAAAATATACAGACAAACATAAGCCAAGTCATAAAGTTTATAGTTTAAAAGCTAAAGTTTGGAGTGCACAAAAAAAAATAACAAATGAATTTTTACCCTTTGGTTCAAAAATTTCGATAATTAAAGAAAGTAAAAATCTTGCAGAATTTGAAAAAAATAAATGGGTAAAAAAATATGATTTAAAGAAAATAGATCATAAAGAAAAAAATTTTACTAAAATAATTAAATTATTTTTAAAAACCAAATATGTATGGGGTGGTAAAACTTTCAATGGAATTGATTGTTCAGCTTTATTGCAGCTATTTTATTATTATAATAACTCCTTTTATCCAAGAGATACAAAAGACCAAATCAAATATTCTAGAAAACAATTAAAAAGAAAAGTATTTAAAAAAGGTGATGTAATCTTTTGGAAAGGTCATGTTGCCATGTGCATTGATTCTAAAAAATTAATCCACGCTTATGGTCCAGAAAAAAAAGTATTAATTATGCCAATAATAAAAACAATAGAGAGAATTGAAAGAACAGCTAGCCTGTCTATAAAAAAAATATCCTCTATAAAATATTAACTTCTTCCAAAATCAGGTTTGTTAACATCTTGTTTTAATTTAATGATTTTTGTTCTTACTTTTTTGGTTTGAATTAATTTTTTTAAAATTGATTTATTATTTTTTGAATTAATATCTTTTTTAAAGGAATTTAAGTTTTTGATAAATAGATCAATAGCTTTTGAAATATTTTTCTTATTGTTAAAAAATATATCTCTCCACATAATTTCATTTGAGGCTGCTATTCTTGAAAAATCTCGTAACCCACCTGCACTATATTTAATCAAATCATAATTTTGTATTTTTTCAAAGTCTTGTGCTGATTTTACTAAATTGTATGCAATCAAGTGTGGAAGATGACTAGTTATAGAGAAAATTTTATCATGTTTTTCTGGACTCATAATAACTATTTTTGATCCAATCTTTTTCCAAAACTTATTCAATATATTTAAATGATTTTTCTTAGTATTTTTCTCTTTTATCAAAACACACCATTTATCCTCAAATATATCTTGCCTTCCATACTCTGGTCCACTTACCTCGGATCCTGCTATTGGGTGACTTTGTGTCCAGGAAATATCTTTTCTTAAAAATTTTTTAATAATCTTTGATGACTCTATTTTTGACGAACCTATGTCAGTTATAATAGTTTTGGATAATAAACATTTATTCATTCTAAGAATAAGATTCTTATATTCATTCATTGGTGTACATAAAATAATCAAATCTGCTTTTACAACTCCATCCTCTAATTTTTTTATTATTATTCCTGGTAGTTTTAATTTTTTTATTTTTGTAATGTTGGATTTTGATTTCTCATAAATATAAATCTTGTTAGCCATCCTCTTTTTTTGAATTCTTCTCAGCAAAGATGATCCTAATAACCCACATCCAATAATTAAAACATTTTTCATATTAATTTAATATTTTTTTTGTAGCATTCATAAATGCTAAATTTTCATTTTTAGATCCAATAGTTAATCTTAATTTATTTTTAATGTGATAACCATCCTCTGTGGATCTTAAAATAATTCCTTTTATTTTTAGTCTTTCATAAAAATACTTTGCTGTATATTTGCATTTTTCAAAATCTAAAAATAAAAAATTTGCAGAAATTGGATTTGAAAAAATTTCGTATCTTTCAAGAAAAGATTTTAATTTCTTTGCATAATATAAGTTATGTTTTATTGAGCGTTTTATAAAATTTTGATCTTTAAGTGACTCCATTGCTGCCATTTGTCCAATATGACTAACATTAAATGGGGGTTTTATAACATTTAATGCATTTATTATCTTTTTGGATCCATATCCCCACCCAACTCGTAAAGAAGCTAGTCCAAATATTTTAGAGAATGTTCTTAATACAAAAACATTGTCTTTGTTTTTAAACAAATCTAATCCTGATTTGTAGTCAGAATTTTTCATATACTCTGCATAAGCATCGTCTACCACCAATAAAATATTTTTATTCAATTTTTTTCTAAGATCTAGTAACTCTTTTTTTGTCAAATAAGTTCCAGTAGGATTATTAGGGTTAGCAAGGAAAACTATTTTTGTATTTTTTGTTACTTTTTTGAGTATCTCAATATTTGAAATTTTATAGTTAATTTCTTTTGCAAATTTAACTTTTGCATCAACAATATTTGCATAAATTCTGTACATTAGAAAACTGTATTCTGGAACTACAACTTCATCTTTTGGCTTTAAAAATAATTGACAGATCATTTGAATAACTTCATCTGAACCTGCTCCACATATAATTTTATCTGGATCACATTTAAATTTTTTTGATATTTCTTTTCTTAAATTCTGAGATTTACCATCTGGATATCTCTCTAAATTTAACCCTTTATTAGATATTATCTTGGTTGCTTTGGAACTCATTCCCAAAGCTGACTCATTTGCTGATAATTTAATTATTTTTTTTAGTTTTTTAATTTTGGATTTACCCGGTTTGTAGGGCTCAATATTAAAATTTTTAAATTTTGGAGTGGTCATATTTTTAATTTATGAGTTCTTTATAGATAAAATTATAAAATTTTACATAGAATAAGACAATTTTTAAAAAAATTGACATAATAAATAACATCTAGTACAAAATTTATGCGCTGATTTAACTGAATTGCGAGCGCTTAAAAAAAACCGCTAAAATTGTTTTTTTTCTCTCAATTCAAATAATAGCATTTATTATGAATACGGAATTAAACTTAAAAACTCTAATAGTTAAAAAACCACTTAAACTTGACTGTGGGAAAACTATCAATGATTTTCCAATTGCATACGAAACCTATGGAACTTTAAATGAAGAAAAAGATAATGCTATTTTAGTTTTTCATGCACTTACAGGTGACCAATTTGTAACTGGCCAAAATCCAATTACAAATAAAGATGGCTGGTGGTCCTATGCTGTAGGTCCTGATAAGGCAATTGATACAAACAAATATTTTGTAATCTGCTCAAATGTGATTGGTGGATGCCTCGGCTCATTTGGTCCAAGTCACAAAGATCCAAATACACAAAAAGTTTTTGGTACCAATTTTCCTGTAATCACTATTAATGACATGGTAAATGCTCAGAATAATTTACTAGATCACTTTGGTATAGAAAAACTTTTTTCTATTGTGGGGGGATCAATGGGTGGAATGCAAGTTCTGCAATTTATTAGTAATTTTCCAGATAAGGCTAAAACTGTAATTCCTATTGCATGTACCTCAAGTCATTCAGCACAAAATATTGCGTTTAATGAACTTGGAAGACAAGCGATTGCTGCAGATAGTAATTGGAATGAAGGAGATTATAATTCCAAAGATACTATACCCAATAAAGGTTTGGCAGTTGCAAGAATGGCTGCTCATATCACATATCTTTCAAAAAAAGGCCTTCAAGAAAAATTTGGGAGAAAATTACAAGAAAGAGAAGATCTAAAATTTGGATTTGATGCTGATTTTCAAATTGAAAGTTACTTGAGATACCAAGGATCAGTTTTTGTAGATAGATTTGATGCAAATAGTTACCTTTATATTACAAGAGCTATGGATTACTTTGATTTAGCTAAACAATTTAACGGAAATTTATCAGATGCTTTTAAAGAAACTAAAGCTAAATTTTTCATAATATCTTTTACATCAGATTGGCTTTATCCTACTCAGGAAAATAAAGATATCGTAATTGCTTTAAACGCTATTGGTGCTGACGTTGGTTTTGTTGAGATCGAGTCAGATAAAGGACATGATTCTTTCTTACTTGATGTCCCAGACTTTCTAAGTGCTCTTAAAAATTTTTTAGATAAATCTTATACAGATAATTAATTATGAAAAATGAATTCCAAGTTATTGCTGATTTAATTGAAAAAGATAAAAAAGTTTTGGATGTTGGGTGTGCAGATGGCACTTTAATGAAATTTTTAAAAGATAATAAAAATATTAACATTAGAGGATTAGAAATCTCAAAAGATAAAGTTCAAAAATGTATAGCAAAAGGATTAACAGTAATTGAGGGAAATGCTGAGAAAGATTTAATCCAATTTCCTGATAAATCTTTTGATTATGTTGTTTTAAGTCAAACACTTCAGGCATTTTTAAATCCTGAACTGGTAATAAATGAATTATTAAGAGTTGGAAAAAAAGCAATAGTTACCATACCTAATTTTGGTTATTGGAAAATTAGACTTCATTTATTAACTAAAGGAACAATGCCTATAACTAAAACATTGCCTGATGAATGGTATAACACTCCAAATTTACATATGTGTACAATTAAGGATTTTGTTCATTTTGTAAAATCTAGAAATTTTAAAATTTTCAAATCGATAGCTCTAAGTAATGAAAACGTATCATCAATTAATGATACTAATTTAGGTCTTAAAAATTTATTTGCTGATCTAGGTATATTTTTAATTGAAAAATAATATGAGAATAGAAATAATTCACTGCTTAAAAGATAATTACAGTTATTTAGTAATTGATGAGTCTAATAATACAGCATGTGTTATTGACCCAAGTGAGTCTGAACCAGTTATTAATTTTATTGAAAAAGAAAATATTACTCTAAAATATATTCTAAATACACATCATCATTTTGATCATATTGGAGGAAATATAGATCTAAAAAATAGATACAATTCAATTGTAGTTGGCTATAAAGATGACGCTAATAGAATTCCAGAGATCCAAGTTTTACTTGAGGATGGTCAAATTTGGAAAGCTGATAACTTTGAGGCAAAAATTATTCACGTACCTGGTCATACGACAGGTCATATTAGTTTTCATTTTTTTAAAGAAAAACTAATCTTTACTGGTGACACACTATTTTCTCTTGGTTGTGGAAAAATTTTTGAAGGCACTTATCAAGAAATGTTTAACTCTTTAGGAAAAATAAAAAGGCTTCCTGAGGACACTAAAATTTATTGTGGACATGAATACACACTTCAAAATTCCAAGTTTTGTATCAAACATGAGCCTAAAAATATAAATTTACAAAACAAAATATCAAAAATTAATGAAAAGCTTAAAAATAACCTGCCCACTATCCCCTCTAATGTCAAAGATGAAATAGAATGTAATATATTTTTAAGAGCAAAAAACGTTGAATCCTTTTCAAAATTGAGAGATTTAAAGGATAATTTCTAGTTAATTCAACTTGACTAAAACCTTGCTACAACTATATTGCGGTAACTTAAATTTAAATTCTTACTATGTCTTACGCTATAATAAAAACAGGTGGAAAACAGTATAAAGTAAAAGCTGGTGAAATCCTGAAAATTGAAAAATTACCAGACTCAAAACCTGAGTCTAAGATAGAATTCAACGAAATACTTGCATATGGAGATGATAAATCTATAGAAATAGGTACCCCACATGTTGAAGGTGCTAAAGTAGAAGCTGATTTAATTAAAAATGGTAAAGACAGAACGATTTTAATCTTCAAAAAAAGAAGAAGACATAATTCAAGAAGAAAAAATGGTCATAGACAAGAACATACAATGATTAGAATTAACAAAATTTTTTCTAAAGATGGTAAAGTTTTATCTGAGGCAGAAAAAATGGTTAAACCAACTAAAAAAGTTGAAGCTGAAGTTAAACCAAAAACAGAAGCGGCAAATAAATAAATTAGGTAAGTTATGGCAACAAAAAAAGCAGGTGGATCATCGAGAAACGGACGAGATAGTGCTGGGCGAAGGCTTGGTGTTAAAAAGTACGGTGGTGAGACAGTAATACCTGGAAATATAATTGTAAGACAAAGAGGAACTAAAATTTTTCCTGGAGAAAATGTAGGAATGGGTAAAGATCATTCTATTTTTTCAGTAGTAAAAGGTAAAGTTGTGTTCAAAAAATCTAAAGCAGATAGAACTTTCGTTTCAGTAAAGCCCAATTAATAGTACAACTTAAATAGATGTTGTATTATGAAATTCCTAGATCAAGTAAAAATTTATATTAAAGCTGGAAACGGTGGTGATGGCTCACCAAGCTTCAGAAGAGAAAAATATGTTGAGTATGGAGGTCCCGATGGAGGTGATGGAGGAAAGGGTGGATCAATAATTTTAAAGGCTGAAGATAATCTTAACACACTTATAGATTATAGGTACCAACAACATCATAAGGCACAACGAGGAGAAAATGGTGCTGGACAAAATCGTACAGGTAAAGGAGGTGACGATTTATTTTTAAAGGTGCCCCTTGGAACTCAAGTTTTTGAAGAAGACAACAAAACTTTACTATTTGATTTTAATAAAAAAGGAGAAGATTTTGTCGTTGCTATTGGTGGTAAAGGTGGACTTGGAAATACTAGGTTTAAAAGTTCTACAAATAGAGCCCCAAGAAAATTTACCAAAGGTGGAATTGGAGAAGAGTTTACAATTTGGCTTCAATTAAAAACAATTGCTGACATTGGAATAATTGGTTTACCAAATGCTGGAAAATCAAGTTTGTTGGCTGCAATAACAAACGCAAATCCAAAAATCGCAAATTATAGATTCACTACTTTAAATCCTAATTTAGGAGTTGCATCTTATGATGATAAAGAAATTACTATTGCAGATATCCCAGGACTTGTAGAAGGTGCTCATGAAGGTGTTGGTCTTGGTATACAGTTTTTAAAACATATAGAAAGATGTAAATCATTATTGCATCTTATAGATATTACGAACTTAGATTTAAATGAGTCTTACGAACAAGTTAAAAATGAATTAAAAAGTTACAGCTCAAAATTAATTGATAAAAAAGAGCTTGTAGTACTTAATAAAATAGATTTAGTAGATGAAGATACTGTTAAAGATGTAATTGATTATTTTTCAAAAGGTAAAAATTGTGAAATAATGACTATGACTACATTAGAAAAAGACTCTATATCTAAAATTAAAGCAAAACTTTTGTCATATGTCTCTTAAAAATTCTAAAATAATAGTTGTCAAAATAGGATCTTCACTTCTCGTAGATAACAATAAAAAGATTAGAAAAAAATGGCTTTCTAGTTTTGCAAAAGATATCAAAAAATTAAAAGATAAAAATCAAAAAGTAGTAATTGTAAGCTCAGGTGCAATAGCGCTTGGATGCAAGAAAATGAATATAAATAAAAAAACAATTAAACTAGATAAGAGTCAGGCTATAGCTTCAATCGGGCAAATCGAACTGATGAACTTATTTTCTCAAACATTTACAAAATATAAGCTAAATATTTCACAAATCCTATTAACTCTTGAGGATACAGAGGAAAGAAGAAGATCTTTAAATGCTAAAAGAACTTTTGAAAATTTATTTGATTTAGGTTTTATTCCAATCGTTAATGAAAATGACACAATAGCCACAACTGAAATAAAATATGGTGATAATGATAGACTAGCGTCTAGAGTTGCACAAATTTCAGATGCTGACACTTTAATTCTTCTTTCAGATGTGAATGGTCTTTACACAAAAAATCCAAAAATTTACAAAGATGCTGAATTAATCAAAAATGTAAATGATATAAAAAAAGATTTAAAAGAGATTAATATTAAAGGTGTAAACGAATATGGTAGTGGTGGAATGGAAACTAAAATTGAAGCAGCAAAAATCTGTCAATTAGCAGGCTGTAATATGGTTATAGCAAATGGACTACTCTTAAATCCTATCTCAATGATTAATGAAAAAAATAATTGCACTTGGTTTAATTCTAAAGTTTCAAAGCTTGATGCTAGAAAAAAATGGATCATAAGTTCTATTGCGCCAAAAGGATCAATTATAATTGATGATGGTGCAAAAAAAGCTTTAAGATCAGGAAAAAGCTTATTAGCTGCTGGGATTAAAAAAATTTCAGGAAAATTTAGTAAAGGGGATCATGTCAAAATTCTAGATAAAAAAAACAACGAATGTGCAAGAGGTTTAAGTTCTTTTACATCTGATGAAATAATTAAAATTATGGGAAATCATTCAAATCAAATAGAAAAATTACTAGGTTATGTTGCAAAATCAGAAGTTATTCACAAAGATGATATGGTAGAGATTTAAAATGATTAAAAAAATGAAATTAATAGGTATTAAAAGTAGAAAAGCCTCCGAAAAAAAAATTAATTTAGATACTAAAAATAAAGTTTTAAATCTTTACGCTAAATTACTTGATAAAGAAAATAAATCGATATTAAGAGAAAACTTAAAAGATGTTAAATTTGCTAAAAGTAAAGGAATTAAAGAAAATCTAATTAACAGACTACAAATTGATAAAGTAAGACTCAAAAATATCAAAGATTCTGTCATTAAAATTTCTAAACTAAAAGATCCTGTAAATGTAACTCTAAAAAAATGGAGTAGACCAAATGGATTAAATATAAAAAGAGTAACTATACCAATTGGCGTAATTGGTGTTATTTTTGAAAGTAGACCCAATGTAACATCTGATGTAGCAGGTCTATGCTTTAAGTCTGGTAATGCTGTAATTCTAAAAGGTGGATCAGAAGCTTTGAATACCAACAGAATATTGGCAAAATTATTTCGAAAAGCTCTTAAAAAAAATAATGTGGATGAAAATTATATTCAATTTGTAGACTCTAAAGATAGAAAAATGGTCGACATTATGCTTTCAAAAATGAAACCATACATTGATGTTATAATTCCTAGAGGTGGAAAAAATTTAGTTAAAAGAGTTCAAGAGTTTTCAACAGTTCCTACAATCGGCCACCTAGAAGGTATCTGTCACACGTTTATTGATAAAGATGCAGAATTAAATATGGCATCAAATATTATTTATAATGCTAAATTAAGAAATACAGCTATTTGTGGTGCGACCGAAACTATTTTACTTCATGAGAAAATAGTTAAAAAATTTTGTAATCCAATTTTAAAAAGACTTGAGAATGAAAATTGTAAAATATACGGTGATAATATCATAAGAAAATATTACAAAGGTAAAGTTTATCCAGCTAAAGAGAAAGATTGGTCTACAGAATATTTAACAGCTGCTGTATCGGTTAAAGTTGTTAAAAGTTCTGATGAAGCTATCAATCATATAAACAAATATGGAACAATGCATACTGACTCAATTATTACTAAAAATAAAAAAACAGCTAATAAGTTTTTAAAAAATGTTAAAAGCTCTATTGCAATGCATAATACTTCAACACAGTTTGCAGATGGTGGTGAATTCGGATTTGGTGGAGAAGTAGGTATATCAACTAATACACTACCTCCAAGAGGCCCTGTTAGCTTAGAGCAGTTAGTTTCATACAAATATGAAATCTCAAGTAAAGGAAAAATAAGAGAATAACTTGGATATAAAAAAAGTTAAAATTGGAATTTTGGGAGGTTCATTTGATCCAGCTCACAAAGGTCATTTAGCAATATCTAAAGAAGCTAAAAAAAAATTCAAACTTGAAAAAATTATTTGGGCTATTACTAAGCAAAATCCACTTAAATCTGAGAGCAAGACACCTATTGCAAAAAAAATTAAGGATTGTAAAAAAATAATTGGATTGAATTCTTTTATAAAAGTAAAATTTTATGAAAATATAATTAAATCTAATAAAACTATTGATCTAATTAACCATCTTAAAAAAAATAAAAACTTTGAAATTTATTTTTTAATGGGGGCGGATAACCTGATTGATTTTCATAGATGGCACAAATCAGAATTAATTACTCAAAAATGTAATATCATCGTATTCGATCGTCACGGATATAAAAAAAATTCTTTAAAATCAAAGACATTTAAGAAGTTTAACAATAAAACTCTTACATTTGTTGAATTTAAAAAAGTCAACATTTCATCTTCTCAATTAAGAAAAATTTGATAGTCTTATTTTAACTAATGGATAAAATTTCAGATCTTAAATCAGTTGTAATTGACACACTGGATCTTAACAAAGCTCAAGACATTGTAACTATTGACCTTAAAGATAAAAGTTCAATGGCAGACTATATGATTATTGCAAGTGGTACTTCTTCAAGACATATACAGTCTTTATCAGAGCAGGTTTTAGAAAAGTTAAAAGATAATGGTATCAAAAATTCAAAAATTGAAGGTAAAGAAAGTAGTGAATGGAAGCTGGTTGACGGAATTGATTTGATTGTGCATATATTTCATCCTGAAAAAAGAAAGTTTTATGAGCTTGAAAAAATTTGGTCAGAACTAATTCCAAAAGAAAAGGTAATTATATGAAAAAAATTCAACTTTATTTGATAATTTTTTTAACCTCTTTTTTTTTCTCGTATTCAATAAATTCAGCTGAAATAGATATTTATAAAAAAATTGATCTATTTGGAGAAGTCCTTGAAAAGATAAATGAAGAATATGTAGATGAAATTAATCAATCTGAAAGCATGGACTCGGCTATTAATGGTCTTCTTCAGTCACTTGATCCCTATTCCGCTTATATGTCACCAGAAATTTTTCAAGAGATGCAAACCGAAACTAGTGGAGAGTTTGGTGGTCTTGGAATTGAAGTTAGTATGGAATCAGGTGTTGTAAAAGTAATTTCACCCATAGATGACACTCCTGCATCAAAAGCTGGCATTAAAGCTGGGGACTATATTGTAAAAATTAATAACACTCAGGTGCAAGGAAAATCCTTAAGTGAAGCAGTTGATTTAATGAGAGGTCCAGTTGGTTCTAGCATTGAGCTAACTGTGAGACGAAGAGGAGTAAAAAAAGCTCTTACATTCAACATAACAAGAGAAATAATTGAAGTACAATCTGTTAAATCAGATTTATTGGAAAATAATATAGGATACATCAGATTAACTTCTTTCAACGACAACAGTAGTCAACAGATTAAAAAACAGATTAAAAAACTTAAAGAAAATGAAAACTTAAAAGCATTTATATTGGACTTAAGAAATAATCCTGGAGGTCTATTATCTCAGGCAATAAAAATTTCTGACTTTTTTTTAGAAAATGGTGAAATAGTATCAACGAAAAGTAGAAAAAAATCAGAGAATAGAAAATGGTTTGCAAGAAAAGGAGATATTACTGATGGAAAAACTTTATTGGTATTGATCAACTATGGTTCTGCATCTGCATCTGAAATTGTTGCTGGAGCTCTTAAAGACCATAAAAGAGCAATTATACTTGGTGAAAGTAGTTACGGAAAAGGATCTGTGCAGTCAATAATTCCTCTAAAAAACAAAGGAGCTATCAGATTAACAATTGCAAAATATTATCTTCCATCTGGAAAATCTATATCAGAAGTTGGTGTAAGACCAGATATTGAAGTCAATGAAGAAGGTGATGACTTTAGAATTAAAACTGTTACCGATAATCAGCTAAATTACGCAATTAAGCTACTAAACGGATAGTAATATGAAAAAAAATTTTAGCGAACTACCGCTAAGAATTGGGGTAGGAATAATTTTATTAAATAATGATAATAAAGTTTTTGTTGCAAGAAGGATCGATAATGCTAAAAAATTTTGGCAAATGCCTCAAGGTGGGGTTGATGAGGGAGAAGATTTTTTAAAAGCTGCCTACAGAGAACTTGAGGAAGAAACTAGTGTTAAAAGTGTAGAACTAATCAAAGAATTAGATGGCTCTATAACCTACGAACTTCCTGATCGATTGTTAGGAATTATTTGGAAAGGTAAATACAAAGGTCAAAAACAAAAGTGGTTTTTAATGAAATTTATAGGAGAAGAAAAAGAAATTAATATCAAAACTAAAAATCCAGAGTTTTTAGATTGGAAATGGATTGATATTGATCAAATTACAGAAGTTGTGGTAGATTTTAAGCTACACGTTTACAAAGAACTCCAGGAAAAAGTTAAAAAGATTATTAATTAAGAGATCTTAGTACTTCAAGTTTTTGGTCAACTAAATATTTAGATTGGTCATTTATCTCAGGGTTGCTTGCTTCCTCTTCAGCCAATTTTAATAGATCTTGTTGCTTAGATTTATCTAAATCTGTGAGATTAAATATCGAGCTTGTCAGGATTGATAAATTGTTATTTTTAAACTCAACAATTCCATCCTCAACATAATAATTTTCATCACCAGATTTTGACAAAATTTTTATAATACCTGGCTTTAAAAATGAAATTATAGAAATGTGATCTTTAAGTATTCCCATCTCACCTTCAAAGGCAGGAACAACAACTTCAGATGCATCTTCTTTAACTAAAAAAGATTTTTCTGGATTTACTATTTCAATCTTAAACTCTTCACTCATTAAGCAGCAGCTTCCTTAGCCATTTTTTCAGCTTTTTCTATTGCTTCTTCTATAGTTCCAACCATATAAAAAGCTGCTTCTGGCAGGTGATCGTAGTCACCTTTACAAATTGCAGCAAAGCCTTTTATTGTTGAGTCTAAATCAACTAATTTACCTGGCGATCCAGTAAATACTTCAGCAACAAAGAACGGTTGAGATAAAAATCTCTGGATTTTTCTTGCTCTTGCTACAACCAACTTATCTTCTTCAGATAATTCATCCATACCTAAAATAGCTATTATATCTTGTAGCGATTTATAAGTTTGTAAGATTTTTTGAACTTCTCTAGCAACTCTATAATGTTCATCACCAACAATTCTAGGATCCAAAATTCTTGAAGTAGAATCAAGTGGATCAACTGCAGGATAAATACCTATTTCTGCAATTTGTCTCGAAAGTACGGTAGTAGCATCCAAGTGAGCAAATGATGTTGCGGGCGCAGGGTCAGTTAGATCATCGGCAGGTACATAAATAGCCTGTACTGATGTAATCGATCCTTTATTAGTAGTAGTAATTCTTTCTTGAAGGTTACCCATGTCAGTTGCAAGTGTAGGCTGATAACCAACAGCCGATGGTATTCTACCTAATAGTGCTGACACCTCAGAACCTGCTTGTGTAAATCTGAATATATTATCTACGAAAAAAAGAACATCTTGACCTTCTTGATCTCTAAAATATTCAGCTACAGTTAATCCTGTAAGAGCAACTCTAGCTCTAGCTCCTGGAGGCTCGTTCATTTGTCCATAAACTAGTGCAGCTTTAGATCCAGCTCCATCTTTTTTAATAACACCTGAGTCTATCATCTCATGGTATAAATCGTTTCCTTCTCTAGTTCTTTCTCCAACTCCTGCAAATACTGAAAATCCACCGTGTGCTTTTGCAACGTTGTTAATTAATTCCATAATTAAAACTGTTTTTCCAACTCCAGCTCCACCAAACAGTCCAATTTTTCCACCTTTTGCATATGGTGCTAGTAAATCAATTACCTTAATACCTGTAACTAATATTTCTGTTTCAGTAGATTGTTCGTTAAATTCTGGTGCAGCTCTGTGAATAGGCCAGCTTTCTTTTGTTTTTACTTCGCCTCTTTCATCAATAGGCTCTCCAATTACATTTATAATTCTTCCCAATGTTTCAGGGCCAACTGGAACTTGGATAGGCGCTTTAGTATTTGTCACCTCGTCACCTCTTTTTAAACCTTCAGTAGCATCCATTGCAATTGTTCTAACAGTAGATTCTCCTAAATGCTGAGCAACCTCTAAAACTAGTCGGTTGTCTCCATTTTTACATTCTAAGGCTGTTAAAATTTCTGGAAGATCTCCATCAAATTTTACGTCTACTACTGCTCCAATAACTTGTGTAATTGTTCCTTTGCTCATAATTATAAACTCTCTGCTCCTGATATGATTTCTATTAGTTCTTTAGTAATTGCTGCCTGACGACTTCTATTATACTCAATAGTAAGCTTGTCAACCATTTCACCTGCGTTTCGGGTTGCATTATCCATTGCACTCATTCTTGAGCCCTGTTCACTAGCTGAATTCTCTAACATTGCCTTAAATATTTGTGTTGAAATATTTTTTGGCAATAAATTGCTTAAAATCTCATCTTCATCTGGTTCAAACTCGTAACTATCCTCAGATTTATCATCCTCTGAATTTTCAACATTTAAAGGAATTATTTGTTGTGCTTGAGGAATTTGAGTAATTACATTTTTAAATTGGTTATAAAAAATAGTACAAACATCAAACTCTTCAGCTCCAAATTTTTCAATTACCATTTTACCAACTTTTTCAGCATCAAAATAGTTAGCATGTTTTGACTCTTTGAATGAAATATTTGCAATTATCTTGTCACTATAGGCTCTTTTAAGTTGGTCGTTACCTTTTGAACCTACAGTAATGATCTTTAGATCTTTTCCATCTTTTGAAAGCTTAGCAAAATAGCTTTTGGCCTTTTTAATAATATTTGAATTAAAACCACCACACAAACCTCTATCGGAAGTCATCACTACGCATAAATGAACTTTATCATTACCTGATCCAGATAATAATTTTGGAGCATTTTCTTTGTCAGAAATCCCACTAGAAAGATTTAGAATTATATTATTCATTTTTTCTGAATAAGGCCTTCCCTTCTCAGCACTTTCTTGGGCTCTTCTAAGTTTTGCTGCTGCTACCATCTTCATAGCTTTGGTAATTTTCTGTGTAGACTTTACACTAGCTATTCTTTTTTTAAGGTCGTCTAAACTTGCCATAATAAATTAAGATTTAAAGTTTTCCTTTAATTGAGTTATTACTTCAATTAGTAATTTTTCTTTATCATCTTCAAGTTTACCTGAGCTTTGAATTGAATCAATTATTTCAGGTTTATCAGACTTACATTTTTCAATGATTTTATTTTCAAATTCAGCAATATCTTTTAATTCAATATCATCCAAATATCCCTTTACTCCACAGAAGACAGAAATAACTTGTTCAGCTACTGTCATTGGTGAGTATTGTTTTTGTTTTAGAAGTTCAGTTAATTTTGAACCTCTGTTTAAAAGTTGTTGTGTTGAAGCATCTAGATCAGATCCAAATTGAGCAAAAGCAGCCATCTCTCTATATTGTGCTAACTCTAATTTCATTGATCCAGAAACTTTTTTCATCGCTTTTGTTTGTGCTGAAGAACCAACCCTTGAAACAGATAAACCTACGTTAATAGCTGGTCTTATCCCCTGGTTAAAAAGTTCAGTTTCTAAGAAAATCTGACCATCAGTAATTGAAATTACATTAGTTGGAATAAACGCTGATACGTCACCACCTTGTGTTTCAATAATTGGAAGCGCTGTTAGAGAACCTCCACCATGCTCGTCACTTAATTTTGCTGCTCTTTCTAACAATCTACTGTGAAGATAGAATACATCACCAGGGTAAGCTTCACGTCCTGGAGGTCTTCTTAACAATAGGGACATTTGTCTATAAGCAACAGCCTGTTTAGACAAATCATCATAAATAATTAAACCGTGCATTCCATTATCTCTGAAATATTCACCCATTGTACAACCTGTATAGGGTGCTAAAAACTGAAGTGGCGCAGAGTCAGATGCTGTTGCAGCAACGATTGTTGTGTATTCCATTGCTCCAGCTTCTTCCAATGTTTTTTGAATTTGTCTTACAGTTGATCTTTTTTGACCAATAGCGACATAAATACAATAAAGTTTTTGTTTCTCATCACCAGACTCATTAATTTTCTTTTGGTTAATGATAGCGTCAATTGCAACTGCAGTTTTACCTGTTTGTCTGTCACCAATAATTAATTCACGCTGACCTCTTCCAACTGGAACTAGACTATCAATAGATTTAAGACCTGTTTGCATAGGCTCACTAACTGACTGTCTAGGAATAATTCCTGGAGCTTTTACTTCAACTCTACTTTTTTTAACACTTTTATCTAAAGGTCCTTTGCCATCAATTGGATTTCCTAACCCATCAACAACTCTACCTAATAATTCTTTTCCGACTGGAGTATCAACAATGTTCCCAGTTCTTTTTACAGTATCACCTTCTTTGATATTTCTGTCATCTCCAAAAATTACAACCCCAACGTTTTCACTCTCTAAGTTTAAGGCCATACCTTTAGAGCCATCTGCAAACTCAACCATCTCTCCAGCTTGAACATTGTCGAGACCATAAATTCTAGCGATACCATCTCCCACTGATAAAACTTGTCCTACCTCAGTTACTTCTGCTTTATCACCAAAATTTTTAATTTGTTCTTTTAATATCTTTGTTACTTCTGAAGGATTTATTTCCATTTATGCCTCTATCATTCTGTTTTCGATTTGTTGTAATTTATTTTTAATTGAGGTGTCAACCATAGTACTTCCAACTTGTACTATTAAACCTCCTATTAAACTTTCGTCATGTTTGTAGTTTAATTTTATTTTTGAGCTAAAATTTTTAGTAAGCTCTTCTGTAATTTTTGATATTTCATCGCCAGATAATTCTTTTGCAGATTTTAATTCTGCTTTTAATTCTCCTTTTTTTTGAGAACATGTTTCAATGAAGCTCTTTAAAATTTGATCTACATAAAAAAAACGTCTTTTAGTAATTAAAAAACTTAAGAAATTTTTTAATAAACTTTCAAATTTGTTTTCATTAGAAATAATATCTATAACTTTTAAAAGATCTTCTTGGCTATTAGTTGGATCTTTAATTAGATCTGAGAAATCTTTACTTGATGAAATCAGGCTTAAGATAGATGAGGACTGATCTTCTACTTGAGAAAGAACATTGCTTTCACTTGCAAGCTCATACAAAGCTAAAGAATATCTTTCAGCTGAAGTTATTGAAAATCCCTTATTTTTACTCAACTTGGTACCTCTGTTATGTTGAAGATTATTTTAAAATCACGCTCTAATTAGCATATGACCATAATGTCTTCAAGTAGCACATTCGTTTAAAAGTCCTTTTTTTAAAGGTTAATTGAAGTTTATTGGATCAACATCAACTGAAAGTTTTATTCCTGATGAAAATTTGTAATTTGGGATAATTTCAGCGATTGAATTCTGTAATTTGAGAGATTTTGAACCTCTAATTAACATTCTTATTCTAAATTTTCTTTTTAGTCTAAAAATAGGTGCGCTGACCGGTCCTAAAACTCTTCCATTAATTTTTTTTTCGATAAAATTTTTAAAATAAAAAGCTTCTTTTTCTAATTTTACTTCATTGTCTCCTGTTAGAATTAATGAAATAAATCTTTGAAATGGTGGAAGCTTGTTTTGTCTTCTAATATCTAATTCTCTATCAAGAAAGATGTCCGGATTACTATTTGTTAAATCTGAAATCATTTTAGTATTAGTATTATAAGTTTGAAAATACACAGTAGCAGGTTTACCTGTTCTTCCTGCACGGCCAGAAAGCTGGTGATATAACTGTAAATTTTTTTCAGCTCCTCTCAGATCATGTCCTTGAGACGAAAGATCAATATCAACTACCACAATACAATTAAGGCTTGGAAAATGAAAACCTTTAGAGATCAACTGTGTTCCAACTAATATTTGAACTTCATTATTAATTATTTTTTCTAATTTATCGCTAGAGTCTTTTTTATTCATAGTATCACTCGAAAAAATTTCTATTTTTTTTGATGGAAAGTTTTTTTTAACTTCTTCAGATATTCTTTCCACACCAGGCCCACTAAAAATAAACTCACAGTCACCATCTTTTACACAAGTTCTTTTCAAAGAAGATTTAAAACCACAATAATGGCACAATAAATTATTTTTATTTTTATGATAAACTAAATTGATTGAACAATTTGGACACGAATAACTATTAAAGCATTTATTACAAAGTACATGTGGAGAAAAACCTCTTCTATTTAAAAAAAATAATACTTGGTCGTTTTTATCAAGATGAAAATTTACTTTCTCAATTATTTTTTTTGAAAGCCAAGATTGTTTTTCTAATTTTGTTTCATTAAGATTGATTATTTCATAATTTGGTAATGATGCATTTTGATAACGTTTTTCTAATTTAGAAATACTATATTTACCTTTTTTAATATTTTCATAAGTTTCAATTGATGGAACAGCTGTAATTAAATTGATAGGAATATTTTCAAATGACGCTCTTGAAATAGCCATGTCTCTTGCATTATAGGTAACTCCTTCATCTTGTTTATAAGATTGGTCATGTTCTTCATCAACAATAATTAGACCTAGTTTTTTAAATGGTAAAAATAATGATGATCTAGCTCCAATGACAACTTTTATTTCCCCGTTTGCAATTCCACTCCAAATAATTTCTTTCTTTTTTTTTGTAATACCAGAATGCCAAACTGCTGGAGTAAAGCCAAAGAATTCTATAAATTTTTTTTCAAATTGACCTGTTAAGCCAATCTCAGGTAATAAAATTAAGCCCTGAAAACCTTTGTTTATAATGTCTTTAAGGGCTTCAAAATATACCATGGTTTTTCCTGAGCCTGTTGTTCCCTGAAGAACATGAACCCTAAATTTTTGATTAGAAAAATTCATTTTTTTAAGGGATTTTTTTTGTTCTTCAGAAAGCTTTATTGAATTTTTTTTGATATTTGTGTCAAAAATTTTGTGAGTATCTTGTTGAAATTTTTCTACAGCATTACTACTTAATAAAACTAGTTTTAAAGCCATTCCTCTAGGAATTATATTGTATTCTGAAAACCAGTTAAGAAATTTGATAGTTGTTTTTTTTAATGGAGAAACGTCTAATTTTTTTAAAACACTCTTTATCTTAAAATTTCTATTATTTTTTTTTTCAAATTCATCCCAAACTACTCCTGTGATTTTAGATTTACCAAAAGGTACAACTACATAATCTCCTACTTTTAAATTAATATCACTTTCGTAAGTAAAAGGATGGTTAAAGATATTTGGTAAAAGAATCGGTACTTTCATATCTTAATAATATGAAAATTTATTAAGAGTGTATTGCTCTTTTATCTACTGATAATGCTGCTTCTTTAACAGCTTCTGAAAATGTTGGGTGAGCGTGACAAGTTCTTGCAATATCCTCAGAGCTTGCACCAAATTCCATAGCAACACCTATTTCTGCAATAAGCTCTCCTGCGTGAGGACCAATAATGTGTGCACCTAAAACCTTATCTGTAGTTTCATCTGCTAAAATTTTTACAAACCCTTCTGCGTCATCTATAGCTTTTGCTCTAGAGTTTGCCATGAATGAAAACTTACCAATTTTATATTTTGTGTTTAATTCTTTTAATTGTTCTTCTGTCTTGCCAATTGATGCAACCTCAGGGGTAGTATAAACAACACCAGGAATTGTATCATAATTTACATGACCTGATTGACCTGCAATATTTTCTGCAACCGCAATTCCTTCATCTTCTGCTTTATGGGCAAGCATTGGTCCACTTATAACGTCACCTATCGCATATATGTTATCAACGTTTGTTTTAAACATATTGTCTGTTTTAACTCTTTTTCTTTCATCTAATTCAACCCCAATAGCTTCTAAATTTAAACCATTAGTGTTTGCTTTTCGTCCAACAGAAATAAGAACTACATCACAATCAAAATTATTTTTATTTCCATCTTTATTAACTGTTAAAACAACTGCTCCTGTTTTATTATTTTGAATAGCTTCAACTTTATTTTGCATATTAAATTTGATGCCTTGTTTTTTTAAAATCTTCATAAATTCTGAGGAAATTTCTTTATCCATACCTGGAGTAATATGATCTAAAAACTCTACTACTTGCACTTCAGCTCCTAATCTTGACCAAACTGATCCCATTTCTAATCCAATGTAACCACCTCCCACTACAACCATTTTATTTGGAACTTTATCTAATTTTAATGCTCCAGTTGAAGATACAATAACTTTCTCATCAATTTCTATTCCAGGTAATGACATTGGTACAGAACCAGTTGCTATCACTGTTTTTTCAGCCTCTATAACTGTCTCTTTGTTTTGATCATCTCTAATTATAATTTCATTTTGAGATTTGAAGCTTCCAGTTCCTTTGTAATAGGTCACCTTGTTTTTTTTCAATAAAAACTCGACTCCCTTAGTAAGAATAGTCACTGCTTTATCTTTACTTTTCATCATTTTTTCTAGATTTAGCTTAACTTCTCCAACTTCAATTCCTTTACTAGATAAATTTTGAACTTTATGAAATTCTTCAGATAAATTTAATAGGCTTTTTGAGGGAATGCACCCAACGTTTAAACACGTTCCCCCAAGTGATCCTCTTGACTCTATGCAGGCTGTTTTAAGTCCAAGTTGAGCAAGCCTAATAGCACAAACATAACCACCAGGACCCCCTCCAATTACTACTGCTTGAAATTTTTCTGACATTTAAATATCCAAAAATAACCGTCTAGGGTCTTCTAAATTTTCTTTAACCATTTTTAAAAATGAAACTGACTCTTTACCGTCAATTATTCTATGATCATATGACAAAGCTAAATACATAATAGGTCTAATTTTTATTTCTCCATCAACCACAACTGGTCTTTCAACAATATTATGCATTCCAAGTACCCCTGATTGAGGAAGATTCAATATTGGTGTTGATAACATTGATCCATACACACCACCATTACTAATTGTAAATGTTCCACCTTGAAGATCTTCAATAGTTAATTTTCCGTCTCTTGCTTTTTCTGAAATTTCTTTAATATTTTTTTCAATATCAGCAAATGATAATTCATCAGCATTTCTTAATACAGGTACAACCAAACCTTTTTCGGTACCTACAGCAAAACTAAGATTATAATAATTTTTATAAATTATTTCATCACCATCTATCTCAGCATTTACTGCTGGGAAATTTTTCAATGCAACAACACACGCTTTAACAAAAAAAGACATAAAACCTAATTTTATTCCATAACGACTTTGAAAATCTTGCTGATTTTCTTTTCTCATTTCCATAATATTAGTCATATCAACTTCATTAAATGTAGTTAACAAAGCTGCATTTTCTTGTGCTTGTTTTAATCTCTTAGCTATCGTCTGTCTTAGTCTGGTCATTTTAATTCTTTCTTCTTGACCATACTGAGCTTTTCTTTCTGAAGGTTGTGGATTAGCTCCCATTAAACTTATTAGGTCACCTTTTAAAACCCTTCCATCTTTTCCTGAGCCTTGAACTGAATTAATATCTATTTTATTTTCTGTAACAATTTTTCTAACAGCTGGTGAAAGTGTTTGGCTTTCTGTATTGGTTTTAGGCTCTAATTTTTCTATTTTGGCCTTTGGAGTTTCTTCTTCTATGACTTCATCAGTTAAAACTAATGGTTCATCTTCAGTTTTTTCTTCTGGTTTTTCCTCAAAAATTTTTGGTTCTTTTTTAGATGCATCTAATTTAATTACGTTATCTTCTTTTTGAGTGGGTTCTACTTTTTTAATTTCCTCTTTTTTAACTGACCCTGCTGATCCACTCTCTGATACTGAGCCTAACAAAGCTCCAACTTCTACCACAGAGCCATCTTTTGAATTTATTTCTGTTAAAATACCTTTAATAGGAGATGGCACTTCAAGATTAACCTTATCTGTCTCAAGCTCTACGATTGGCTCATCAGCGTCAACAGCATCACCAGCATTTTTTAGCCATTTTGCAACTGTTGCCTCAGTAATACTTTCGCCAAGAACAGGAACTACAATTTTTTCACTCATCTATAATTATTCAAAAACCTTATCAATTATTTCTTGTTGTTGAGAATTATGCCTTTTTGCATATCCTGTTGCTGGGGATGCATCGGGGCTTCTTCCTATATAAGAAATTTCATTATTATTAGCCTTAATAGTATCCAATGTCCATTGGATATAATCTCTAACTGAAAACCAAGCACCCATATTTTTAGGCTCTTCCTGACACCAAAAAAATTTAGCATTCTTTGCGTATGGTTTAAGCTCTTTAACAAGAGTTTTCGCAGGAAATGGGTAGAGTTGCTCAACTCTATATAAAATTACATCATCTTTTTTTAATTTTTCTCTAGCTTCCAATAAATCAAAATAAACTTTACCTGAACACATTATTACTTTTTTAATTTCTGAACTTTCTTTTAATTTTATAAAACCTTTTGTTTGTGGGTCTATTGCATGGTCCCAAAGTATTCTATGAAAAGAATTCGATTTACTAAAATCTTCTAAATTTGATACACAGTATTTATTTCTAAGTAAAGATTTTGGAGTCATCATAATTAATGGTTTTCTAAAATCTCTATGCATTTGTCTTCTAAGAGCATGAAAATAATTTGCAGGTGTTGTACAATTCATAACTTGCATATTGTCATTTGAGCACATCTGTAAAAATCTCTCTAATCTAGCTGATGAGTGTTCTGGTCCTTGACCTTCATATCCATGGGGCAATAACATTACTAATCCAGAAGCTCTTCTCCATTTTCTCTCTCCTGATGCAATAAATTGATCAATCACAACTTGTGCACCATTCGCAAAATCTCCAAATTGTGCTTCCCATAGAGTAAGAGTATTTGGTTCAACCAAACTATAACCATATTCAAATCCCAGAACAGCTAATTCTGATAAAAAGCTATCAACAACTTCAAATTGTTTTTGATTATTTGAAATATTATTTAGAGGAACATATCGACTGTTATTTTTTTGATTTCTTAATACTGAATGTCTCTGACTAAAAGTTCCCCTTCCAGAATCTTGCCCAACCAATCTTACTGGATAGCCCTCTTCTAAAAGAGATCCAAATGCTAAAGCTTCAGCTGTTGACCAATCAATATTGGATCCACTCTTAACAGCTTCTCTTCTATTATTTAATATTTTGACTATCGTTTTATGTAAATTTAATTCATCCGATGAAGCATTTATTTTTTCTGAAATTTGTAAAAGCTTTTTAGTATCTGCTCCCGTTACTCCTCTTTTATCTTTTCCTTTTTCAGGTTTATATGCTGACCACGTACCTTCAAACCAAGCAATTTTTGGTTTGTAATCTTTTGCATTTTTAAACTGATCATCAAGCAAGTTTTTAAAAGTCTTAATTGAATTATCTAAACTTTCATTTGAAATTACATTTTCATCTACAAGTCTTTTACCATAAACTTTTATTGTTGAAGGATGAGATCTAATTTTTTCATACATCAAAGGTTGCGTAAATGATGGCTCATCTCCTTCATTGTGACCAAACCTTCTGTAACAAATTAAATCTACAACTACATCTCTATTGAATTTAAGTCTAAACTCTGTTGCTATTCTAGCCGCATAAACAACAGCTTCTGGATCATCTCCATTTGCGTGAATTATTGGAGCATCAACCATCTTTGCTACATCAGATGGGTATGGGGAAGACCTGGCAAATCTTGGGCTTGTCGTAAATCCTATCTGATTATTAACTATTATGTGAATTGTACCACCAGTATTATGTCCAGGCAGTCCAGACATTGCAAAACATTCAGCTACAACACCTTGGCCTGCAAAAGCAGCATCGCCATGAATTAAAATTGGTATTACTTTGTTTCTCTCTTTATCCTTGTGGAAATATTGTTTTGCTCTAGTTTGACCTAGCACAACTGGATTAACTGCTTCTAAATGTGAAGGGTTATCAGTTAAACTAACATGAACTGAATTTCCATCAAATTCTCTATTAGATGAAGCACCTAAATGATATTTTACATCACCCGCACCCTCATCTGATGAAGTTCCAAATTCTCCAGCAAATTCATTAAATATTCTCTTATATGATTTTTGCAACACATTGGCTAAAACATTTAACCTACCTCTATGGGACATTCCAATTTTTACTTCTTTTACTTGTGATTGACCACTAATCTTAATAATTTGTTCTAAAGCTGGTATTAAGCTCTCTCCACCATCTAATCCAAATCTTTTGGTACCAACATATTTGGTATGAAGAAATTTTTCAAACCCCTCGGCTTGAATTAATTTATTCAAAATAGCTTCCTTACCATTTTTAGTAAAACTTAAATCATCTTCTGATTTTTCAATTCTATCCCTAAACCACTTTCTCTCTGTAGGATTTGAAATATGCATATATTCATATCCAACTGATCCACAATAAGTTTTTTTTAAAAATTCTAAAATTTCTTTTATATTTGAATTTTGTTTATTAATCACACCACCTAAATAAATATTTTTTTTATAATCAGATTTTTTAAAACCAAATGACTCAGGGTGAAGTTCATCTAAATAATCTGATTTAATTAATTCTAATGGATCTAATTTAGCTATGAGATGTCCTCTTTGCCTATAAGATCTTATCATCGAAACAGCTTTTATTGAATCTTCGTTTGATCCAGATGAATTTACATTCGTATCACCCACATTAGAAGCAGCACCATTGGAGTTATGATCTTCTTGATCAATTTTTTTCTGAAGCTCATCAATATCTATTTTGTTTTTTTTAGGACCCCAAGAAGGGCCATTAATTTCTTTTGCAATAATATTTAATTCATCTCCGATACCCTCAAAATAATCCTTCCAACTATCTGGTAAATCTGCATCTTTGTTAACAAACTTAAGGTACATTCGCTCAATAAATGCACTATTAGACTTGTTTAAAAATGAGGTTTTTTCGTATTCGAGATTTTTTGATGCTGACATCTATCTATTTAATATAATCCTCTAATATTATTTTTCAATTTGACAATTTATTAAATAAAGTTTTACCAATTATTGAAGGTGATTTTGCTACTGTAATGCCAGATTCTTCCATTTTCTTAATCTTATCTTCGGCGCCACCTTTTCCTCCTGAGATAATAGCTCCTGCATGGCCCATTCTACGTCCTGGTGGAGCTGTAATTCCAGCAATAAAACCAACAATTGGTTTTTTAATTTTGTGATTTTTAACAAATTCTGCAGCTTCTTCTTCTGCTGTACCCCCAATTTCTCCTATCATTAAAATAGACTCTGTTTCTTCGTCATTTAAAAACAAATCTAAACAATCAATAAAGTTTGTTCCATTTATTGGGTCGCCTCCAATACCAATACAAGTTGATTGGCCTAAACCGTTCTCAGTCGTTTGTGCAACTGCTTCGTAAGTGAGAGTTCCAGATCTAGATACAATTCCGACTGAACCTCTTTTATGAATATTTCCTGGCATAATTCCAATTTTGCATTCATCTGGCGTAATTATTCCTGGGCAATTTGGTCCAATCAATCTACTTTTAGAACCATTTAATTTTTGTCTAACTTTAAGCATATCCTGAACTGGAATACCCTCAGTAATGCAAACAATTAATTCTACAGATGCATCGATTGCCTCTATAATAGCTGCAGCAGCAAATTTAGCAGGAACATAAATCATTGATGCGTCCGCACCAACATTATTTTTTGCTTCAATAACACTATTAAAAACAGGTCTATCTAAATGCTTTTGACCACCTTTTTTAGGAGTTACTCCTCCAACTAAATTAGTTCCGTATTTAATTGCTTGCTCAGAATGAAAAGTACCATGTGCGCCTGTAAAACCTTGGCAAATTACTTTTGTGTTTTTGTTTACTAAAACAGACATATTATTTTATTGCCTCTACAATTTTTTTAGCTGCATCATCTAAATTTTCAGCAGATATCAATTTCAATCCTGAATTATCTAATATTTCTTTTCCTTCTTTGAAATTTGTTCCTGCAAGTCTAACAACTAATGGAACACTAATATTTATTTCTTTAGCAGCATCGACTACCCCTTGAGCAAGTACATCACATCTCATTATTCCCCCAAAAATATTAACTAAAATTCCCTTAACATTTTTATCAGATAGAATTATCTTTAAAGCCGCAGAAACTTTTTCTTTAGAAGCACCACCACCTACATCTAAAAAATTAGCTGGTTCTTTTCCATATAATTTAATTATATCCATTGTTGCCATAGCAAGTCCTGCTCCATTAACCATGCAGCCAATACTTCCATCTAATTTAATGTAAGCCAAATCATGTTTGCTTGCTTCTATTTCTGTTGGATCTTCTTCATTTAAATCTCTTAACTCAACAATTTCAGGGTGTCTAAATAAAGCGTTAGAATCAAAATTTACTTTTGCATCTAAGCAAATTATTTTTTCTTCTTTAGTTAAAATTAGGGGGTTAACTTCAACCATGTTTGCATCAGTATTTATAAACATTTGATAAATTGATTTTATTAGTGAAATTGCTTGTTTTTTTGCACTATCACTTAAGTTAAAGATTTTAACTATCTCCTCACATTCTTTATCTGAAATTTCATTATTTATATCAACTTTTGTTGTTATAATTTTTTCAGGTGAACTACTTGCTACCTCTTCAATATCCATCCCTCCTTGATCACTAGATATAAAAGCTATTTTAGAACTAGCTCTATCGACTAAACATGATAAATAAAACTCTTTATCTATATTTGACGACTCTTCAACGTAGAGTCTTTTAACTTCTCTACCCTCAGGACCTGTCTGATGGGTTACCAAAGTTTTTCCCATCAGTTCTTTTGCTGCATCAGTTAACTCTTCAATAGTATCTAAAATTTTTACTCCTCCAGCTTTACCTCTTCCACCCGCATGGATTTGTGCTTTTAATACATATTTTTTTGTATTTAATGATTTTGCTTTTTCTACTAATTCATCAACAGAAAGTGCAAACACACCCTCTGGAACGGTTGCACCATATTTCTTTAAAATTTGTTTGGCTTGATGTTCGTGAATGTTCATTATTACTTAGAAAGATCAGGATCTATTTTAGACGCTGCTTCCCAAAGAGCTTTGACTGCGTCAATGGAATGCATAAATTCTTTTTTTTCTTTATCATCTAAATCAATTTGCTCAATTTTCTCTACTCCATCTTTTCCTATAATTACTGGAACACCTGCATAAACATTGCTCACACCATACTCACCATTTAACTGAATAGCACATGGTAATAATTTTTTTTCATCATTTAAATATGCTTCTGCCATCTGAACTCCTGATGCTGCAGGCGCATAAAATGCAGATCCTTTTTCAAGGTATTTCACTATCTCAGCCCCACCATCTCTAGTTCTTTGATTTATTTCCTCTAATCTTTCTTTGGAAATTTTTCCCTCTTTTACTAAATCAAGCAAAGGTTTTCCTAAAACTTTTGTAAATCTAGGCATTGGTACCATAGTATCTCCATGTCCACCCATTACCATTGCATCTATTTCTTTTACAGGAACATTTAATTCTAAAGACAAAAATAATTTAAATCTTGAGCTATCTAAAATTCCAGCCATTCCAACAACCTTGTTAGCTGGTAAACCTGAAAATTTTTGAAATGCCATTACCATGACATCCAAAGGATTAGTAATACATATAACAAACGCGTTAGGGGCATTTTGCTTAATTCCTTCTGCTACTTGTTTAATAATTTTTAAATTAATTCCTAATAAGTCATCTCTGCTCATGCCTGGTTTTCTTGGTACACCAGCAGTAATAATTATTACATCAGAGTCTTTAATATCTTTATAGTCATCTGTGCCAGAAAATTTTACATTAAAACCATCAACTGATGAAGATTGCGCTATATCTAAAGCTTTTCCCTTTGCTATTCCGCTTGCAACATCAAACAAAACTACTTCGTTTACTAGCTCTTTTGTTCCAATTAAGTGTGCTAATGTTCCGCCTATTTGACCTGCACCAATTAATGATATTTTAGTCATGTTTTTCCTTATTTCATTGTTGGCATTACAAATTCCGCGTTTGAACGAATACCTGATGGCCATCTTGATGTTACTGTTTTTAATTTTGTATAAAATTTTATTCCTTCCATACCGTGCATTGCACTATCTCCAAATAAAGATCTTTTCCATCCTCCAAAACTATGAAACGCCATTGGAACCGGAATTGGAACATTAATACCAACCATACCTACTTGAATTTTACTTGCAAAAGTTCTGGCAGCATCTCCATCTCTAGTATAAATGCTTACTCCATTTCCATACTCATGATCATTAATCAATTTAGCTGCATCTTCGAAAGTTTTTACTCTAATAACTGATAGCACTGGTCCAAATATTTCCTCTTTATAAACTCTCATGTCTTTTGAAACATGATCAAATAAGCAACCACCAATATAAAAGCCATTTTCATAACCTTGGAGTTTTAAGTTTCTTCCATCTACAACTAGTTTTGCTTCCTCTTCAACACCTAGATCTACATAACTTTTAACTTTTGCTAAATGATCTTTAGTAACCAGGGGTCCCATTTCTGAAGTTTTATCCATGCCTGGACCAACTTTTAAAGCTTCAGCTTTTTTTGATAATCTCGAGACTAATTCATCACCTATGTCACCAACAGCCACCGCCACAGATTGGGCCATACATCTTTCGCCTGCGGAACCATAGGCTGCACCCATTAATCCATTTACAGCTCCATCTAAATCACAATCAGGCATAACCACTAAATGGTTTTTAGCTCCACCTAATGCCTGAACTCTTTTTTCATTTTTAGCTGAATTTTCATAAATGTATTTAGCAATAGGTGTTGATCCTACAAAACTTACCGCTTTTACATCTTTGTTTTCTAAAATTGCATCAACTGACTCTTTGTCTCCATTAATAACGTTAAATACACCATCTGGAAGCCCTGCTTCTGTAAGTAATTGTGCTAATTTGATTGCACATGAAGGATCTTTTTCCGAAGGCTTAAGTATAAATGTGTTTCCACATGCTATAGCTATTGGAAACATCCACATTGGAACCATTGCTGGAAAGTTAAAAGGTGTTATTCCAGCCACAACTCCTAACGGCTGTCTCATTGACCAGCTATCAACATTAGTTCCTACATTTTCTGAAAACTCACCTTTTAATAAATGAGGAATTCCACAAGCAAATTCAACTACCTCTAGTCCTCTTGTTAGTGAACCTTGGGCGTCATCATAAACTTTACCGTGCTCAGAAACTATTAATTTTGTTAGTTCATCCGAGTTTTTTTCAATTAATTCTTTAAATTTAAACATCACTCTTGCTCTTTGAAGAGGAGGTTTTAATGACCAAGTTTCAAAAGCTTTTTTAGCAACTTCAACTGCTTGATCTAAGTCTGATTTTGAAGCAAGTCTTACTTCAGATTCTTGTTCTCCAGTTGCAGGATTAAAAACTTTGCCCTTTTTATCTGATGAACCAGGAATAATTTTTCCACCAACGAAGTGCTCTATTAATTTCATGAATAGGGTCTTTTAGATCAAAAAAGCTTATTAGTCTATTTAAACATTGGCTGTAGCAATCATTTTTTTAATTTCAGCAATTGCTTTTGCTGGATTCAGGCCTTTTGGACAAGCATTTGTACAATTTAGAATAGTGTGACATCTATAAAGTTTTAATTCATCTGCAACTTTTTTTAATCTTGCTTTTCTCTCTTCATCTCTACTATCAATGATCCACCTATAAGCTTGAAGAAGAACTGCAGGACCTAAATATTTATCACCATTCCACCAGTAGCTTGGACAAGATGTTGAACAACATGCACACATAATACATTCATAGGCACCATCAAGTTTAGCTCTTTCTTCTTTTGATTGAACTATTTCAGTTGTTTCTTTCGTTGAATTATTTTTTAACCAAGGCTCAATTGATTGATATTGTTTGTAAAGCCCATCTAAATCCCCAATCAAATCTCTTTTAACTTTTAAGTGTGGTAAGGGATAAATATCTATATCACCATCAATTTCTGCATGAGGTGTGGTACATGCAAGGCCATTTTTACCTCCCATGTTCATAGCACAAGATCCGCAAACTCCATGTGCACAAGATCTTCGGTAAGCTAATGTTGGATCAATTTCATTCTTAATTTTATTAAGAATATCCAAAACTTTTGATGGACAATTATCCATATCCACTTCATAGGTATCTAACCTTGGGTTTTCTCCTGTGGACGGGTCCCATCTATAAACGTTAACTTTTCTTAAATTTTTTGAACCAGTTTTATCTTGATAATATTTACCCTTAGTTACTTCAGAATTTTTAGGTAAATTTATTTGAACCATTAATACACTCTTACTTGCGGTGGAAAATATTGTACTTCGTTTGTCAGAGTGGACTTATGTACTTCTCTATAGCCAATTTTTGTGTTCTTACCATCACACCAGGCAAGTGTATGTTGCATAAATTTTTCATCATCTCTTTTAGGATAATCTTCTCGAGCATGAGCTCCTCTACTTTCTTTTCTATTATATGCAGAGTCTACTGTCACTACAGCTTGTCTAATTAAATTATCAAATTCTAAAGTTTCTACTAAATCAGTATTAAATACTAATGATTTGTCTTTTACTGATATAGAATCTAATCCATCATAAGTTTTTCTTATTTCTTCAACTCCTTCTTTGAGAGTTTTTTCTGTTCTAAAAACTGCACATTTAGATTGCATTGTTTTCTGCATCGCTAGTCTTAATTCAGCTGTGCCGGTGTCTCCATCTGCATTTCTAATTTTATCAAATCTATCAATACATTTTTGTGTTTCATTCTCACTAATTTCTTCATGTGGTGCTCCAGGTTTAACCAGCTCAGCAGCTCTTTTTGCTGCTGCTCTTCCAAAAACAACTAAATCAATTAGAGAATTGGACCCCAATCTGTTTGCTCCATGAACTGAAACGCAGGCTGCTTCTCCAATAGCCATTAAGCCTGGCACTGTTTTTTCAGAACCATTCACTGTTAAAACTTCTCCTTTATAATTTGTCGGAATACCTCCCATATTATAATGAACAGTTGGCACAACTGGAATTGGTTCTTTGGTGACATCAACATTTGCAAATAATCTTGCAGCGTCAGTTATACCTGGCAATCTGCTTTCAATAATTTCTTTATCTAAATGACTTAAGTTAAGATGAACATGATCTTGATCTTTTCCAACTCCTCTTCCTTCATTAATTTCAATTGACATTGACCTACTTACTACATCCCTTGAAGCTAGATCTTTTGCATTAGGAGCATATCTTTCCATAAATCGCTCACCTTTAGAATTTGTAAGGTAACCTCCTTCACCTCTAGCTCCCTCAGTTATTAAAGTACCGTGACCATATATTCCTGTTGGATGAAATTGTACAAATTCCATATCTTGTAAAGGTAATCCAGCTCTAAGAACCATTGCATTACCATCGCCAGTGCAAGTGTGAGCTGAGGTTGCTGAGTAGTATACTTTTCCATAACCACCTGTTGCAATAATTACTGTATGTGCTCTAAATCTATGAATTGTTCCATCATTTAAATTCCATGCAATCAATCCTTTACACTCACCATCTTTCATCAATAAATCCAAAGCAAAATATTCTATAAAAAATTCAGTATTATGTTTTAGAGCTTGTCCATAAAGAGTATGCAATATTGCATGGCCCGTTCTATCAGCTGCCGCACAAGTTCTTTGCACTATTCCGTTTCCATAATTTTTAGTCATTCCACCAAATGGTCTTTGATAAATTTTCCCTTCTTCAGTTCTGCTAAATGGAACACCATATTTTTCTAGTTCAATTACTGCTTTTGGGGCTTCTTTACATAGGTACTCAATACTATCCTGATCACCCAACCAATCAGCACCTTTTACAGTATCGTACATGTGCCATCTCCAATCATCTTCACCCATATTTCCTAGAGCAGCTGAAATTCCACCTTGAGCAGCAGATGTATGGCTTCTTGTTGGAAAAACTTTTGAAATACAAGCTGTTTTTAATCCAGCCTCACTTAATCCTACAGCAGCTCTTAGACCAGATCCACCTGCTCCAAGGACAACAACATCGTATTCATGATCAATAATTTTATAAGAACTCATTAGTTTAGATTAAATAAAAAAATAATTGTTAATAATGGAATAATTATAGCAGAAATAAATAATAGTCTGTTTGCGACATATTTGATTTTATCCTCTGTTATATAATCTTCAAAAACCTCACTAATATTTAGTGCAGAAAAAAAGTAAGCAAAAATAATAAATAAGCTAAATAAAAATTTAGAAACTGAATTAGAAAAAAATTCTACTAATTCAAAATGATTTTGGTCATAAATTTCTATAAAATTTACTGCAAACCAAAACATTAACGGTAACAACATCACTGATGATATCTTTAAAAATACCCATTTTTTTGTAGCTAAATTCATATTAAATTTTTACCTATTAAATAAATCAAAATAGTTAATACAAATGATCCAAATATAACCATAAGACCTGTGATACGAGTTGTTTGTAATTCAAAACCATAGCCCATATCCATGACCAAGTGTCTAATTTCACTTAACATTTGGAAGCTAAAAGACCAAACTAAACCTATTGCAATAAATTTTCCAACTATAGAATTTAAGAATTGATTTATTAAACTATAATTTGCATCACCTAACACTAAAAAAGAAACCCAAATACAAATCAAAGTAATTGCAGCAATATTAATAATTCCTGTTATTCGGTGAGAAATAGATACTAATGATGAAATGTGCCACCTATAGATTTGTATATGTGGAGATAAAGGATTTTTATTTTCCATAAAAATTATTTTTAATTAATGTTTCTGCAATCTCAACTGCGTTTAAAGCTGCACCTCGTAAAAGATTATCTGAGACAATCCACATATTTAAGCCATTCCTTACTGTTTTGTCCTCTCTTATACGAGAAATAAAAGTTTCATCTTTTCCCTCAGCTTCAATAGGCGTTGAATAACCTTTGTCAGCTCTTTCATCAATTACTTTACATCCTTCAAAATTATCTAAGGCATCTCTAACTTTTTCTAATGAAAAAGAATTTTCAAATTCTATGTTAACTGACTCTGAATGAGAAACTAACACAGGCACTCTTACACAAGTAGCCGTTAAATCAATTTTGCTATCTAAAATTTTTTTTGTTTCATTTGTCATTTTAAGTTCTTCTTTTGTATAACCATCATCTGAAAATACATCTATGTGAGGAATTGCATTAAATGCGATTTGCTTTGTAAAGTTTTTAGACTCTATTTTATTATTTTGTAAAACTTGTTTTGTTTGCTCTATCAATTCATCCATGGGAGCCTTACCACCTCCTGAAACTGATTGATATGTTGAAACAACTATTCTTTTAATCTTAAATAAATCATGCAACGGCTTTAATGCTATGACAAGTTGAGCTGTCGAGCAGTTTGGATTTGCAATAATATTTTTCTTTATATTGTGTAAATGGTCTGAATTTACTTGAGGCACTATTAATGGTACATCTGGGTCCATTCTATAAAAACTTGAATTATCAATCACCAAAGAATGTTTTGCAGCAACTCCAGCAAAATTTTCTGAAATTTTTCCCCCTGCTGCAAAAAAAGTAATTTTTACTTTTGAAAAATCAAAAGTCTCTAAATCGATTACTTCATGCTCTTTTCCATTGAAAATAATTTTAGATCCTGCACTTCTAGATGATGCTAATAAATACAAATTATCTATAGCTAGATCTTTTCTTTCTAGAACTTCTAATATTTTTCTGCCTACATTACCAGTGGCTCCAACAATAGCTATATTCATGATTTTGTTAAAGTTTATACTAAATGAAAGGTAAATCGCAAACGTTTCCAGTACAAATATTGCCGTTTATCTCAGCTTTCACACTTAGAGACACTTCCCAGTAAGGCTTTTTAATCATTGCGATGCCAATTACTTTTTCGAAATGTGGTGAATAACATGCTGATCTTAATTCTCCAATAATGTTATTATTTTCATCTTTTAAGTCTAATGATCCTGATAAGCTGACCTCTTTAGCTTCAAATTTAATTCCCATAAGTTTTTTTTTAATTCCATTTAGTTTAACTTTTTTAAGATTTTCTTTTCCTAAAAAATTTATTTCATTATCTAATGAAACGTATTGATCAAAACCACATTCGAATGGATTATCATTATTGTCAAAATCATTTCCATACGAAAGCAATCCACTTTCAATTCTTTCAATTAAATTTGGGCAACCTGGTTTAACATTAAATTCTTTTCCTATCTCAAACAGGTGGTCATACAATCTCTGTCCTGATTGTGTGTCTTGAACATACACCTCATATCCCCCTTGTTTAGACCATCCAGATCTAGCAATTAAATGCTTTACTCCTTCAAAATCAAAATAACTAAAACCAAAAAATTTTAGTTCTTTAATTATTTTTCCAAATACTTTCTCCATTAAATCAAAAGATTTAGGACCTTGAACAGCAATAATATCAACAACTGGTTCAATAATTTTGACATCAAATTTATATCCAGATGCTAAACCTTTTGCAAAAAAAATCACATCTGAGTCAGCAATTGATATCCACCATTTATCTTCTGCTAACTTTAAGATTACAGGATCATTTACTAAATTTCCTGAACCATCAATAATTGGACAATAATAACATCTTCCTATTTTAGATTTTGATAAATCTCTACATGTCATCAATTGAACTAGTTTTGCAGAATCTTTTCCTTGAATTTCAACTTGTCGTTCAGCTGCAACATCCCAAACTTGAACATCTTTTTTTAAATGCTCATATGAGTCTTCGATAGATCCAAATGCTGCAGGTAAAAGCATATGATTATAAACCGTATAAGCAGTTACACCTTGTTTCTCTATTCTTGAAGTGTATGGAGTACTTCTAAGTCTCCTGGATTTTGCAATTGAATACTGTTTCATTTTTGTAAAAATTCTAAGACTTTTTCCCGCATTTCAAAAGCTTTTTCAATCATAATCATATGTCCACATTCATCAATAATGTGAGTTGTAGAATTATTAATCATATTTGCAAATTTTTTTCCTACTTCTATGTTAACCATTTTATCTAAGGAGCCCAAAACAAGCATGGTGGGACAATCAATTGTTTTTGCCGCATTTGAACCATTGCTGTAATTGTTGCAAGCAACAAGATCTACTCCTAATATTCTACTAATATCTTTCGGAGATTGGATTATTCTTTTTATAGGATTTCCACCTATAAATTTTTTTGACCCTTCGTAACCCCATTTCATCATTAATTTAACAGCATCTGAGTCTCCGTTTTGAGCTAGGTCTATTAAGTCTTGATTTACTGGCATTTTATAAGAGCCACCAACAAATACTAACTTGTTTATTCTGCTCTTATATTTATTTGAGTATTCAAGCATTTCCAAACACCCCTGAGAATGACCAATTAAAATAACTTGTTTTAATTCCAATTTAATAAATACTTTTTCTAACCAGTCTGCGATCTCTTCTATTGTGTGAAGACAGGGTCCCGCAGAATTACCATGTCCAGGAAGATCAACGGATAAAACATTGAAATTTCTATTTGCAAAAAATTGTTCAACTAAAGACCAAATTATATGAGAAAGACCACTGCCGTGAAGAAAAATAATAGTTTCTTTTTTATGATCTAATTCTTGACCAGCATCTGACGCATAAATACTTTTATTTTCTATCTCGAATATCAAATAATTTCCTAGAATTGCTTTCTTAATTCAAATTTCTGAATTTTTCCTGTTGATGTTTTTGGAAGTTCACAGAAAACAACTTTTTTGGGAACTTTAAATCCAGCTAAAGTTTCTTTACAAAAATCTATTAATTCCTTTTCCGTAACTAGTTTGTCTTTAACCATTTCTATAAATGCACAAGGAACTTCACCCCATTTATCATCTGGTTTAGCAACTACCGCTGCAATGGAAACAGATGGATGTTTTGCAAGTGTATTTTCAATTTCAATAGATGATATGTTTTCTCCTCCAGAAATAATTATATCTTTAGATCTATCCTGTATCTTAACGTATCCATCAGGATGCATAACAGCTAAATCACCTGTATGAAACCAGCCTCCAGCCATCGCTTTATCTGTTGCATCTTTATCTTTGAAATATCCCTTCATTACAATATTTCCTCTGATCATAATTTCACCAATAGTTTTTCCATCATGTGGAACTTGCTTCATTGTTTCAGGATCCATAACTGTAACCCCTTCAGTATTTGGATATCTAACGCCTTGTCGTGCTTTAATTTCATTCTGCTTATCTTCATCAAAATTGTTCCATTCATCATTCCAAGCACATTGCGTAACATGGCCATACGTTTCTGTTAAACCGTAAACATGCATTACTTCAAATCCTAAATCATTCATTTTCTTAAAAATGATACTGGGTGGAGGAGCTCCTGCTGTTAATACATGAACTTTGTGATTTAATTTTTTTCGATCACTCTCTGGGGCTCCTGTGATCATATTAAGTATAATTGGTGCACCACCAAAATGAGTTATTTTATATTTGTCTATTAATTCAAAAATTTTTTTAACATCTATATTTCTTAAACAAATGGTTCTTCCGTTTAACATTGGGATAGTCCAAGGATAACACCAGCCATTACAGTGAAACATTGGCACTATAGTTAGAAAATTTAGTCTATTCGGCATATTCCATGCAACTGAACTTCCAGTAGACATCAAGTACGCACCTCTATGATGATAAACAACTCCCTTTGGGTTACCTGTTGTTCCTGAAGTGTAACTTAAGGAAATAGCCTGCCATTCATCCTCTGGCATTTTCCAATCATAATTTTCATCACCAGTATCTAAAAAATCTTCATATTCATATTCACCAATCTTTTCCAACTTTGATTGATCTGCATATTTGTCATTTATATCAATAATAATAATTTTTTTATCTATCATGCTTAAAGCTTTTTTAACTTCTACATGAAGTTGTCTGTCCACAACTAATACTTTAGCTTCACTATGGTCTAATATATAGGCAATAGTGTTTGCATCCAATCTAACATTAATTGTGTTTAGCACTCCACCAGTCATTGGAACTGAATAATGTGCCTCAAAAATTTCAGGAGTATTAAACGCTAAAAATGAAACTGTATCTCCTTTACTAATTCCAATTTTTGATAATGCGCTAGCAAATTTTACTGACCTCTTATAAACTTCTGACCAAGTATACTTTCTATCTTCATAAACTATTGCTTCATAATTGGGATAAACATCTTTAGCTCTTTCTAAAAAAGTTAATGGAGAAAGAGGAATATGATTAGCTTTGTTCTTATCTAAATTTACATCGTAACTACTCATAATTAATTGAATTTAAAATTCATTATATTTGAACTTCCAGATATTGCAGACTTATAATGAAATTCAGCTCTTGGTAACACTTTATCAAAATAAAATTTTGCTGTATTTATTTTATCTTCATAAAATTCTTTATTAGTTTCATAATCAGTAAAACTTACTTCTAATACCTTAATCCAAGAGTATGCTATTGATACATAACCAAGTGTTTTTAAATAATCATTTGCAGCAGCACTAACATCATCTTTCTCAAATTTAGATTTATCTTCAATCCAGCCTGTAAATTTATACAAAATATCTAAGTAATAATTTAATTCCTTGGAATATGACTTCACTTTTTCATTCTTGCTATCACTTTCACTTTTAATCAAGTCTAGAAATTTTTGAATTATATTTCCATTTTTATTTGAAAGTTTTCTAAAAACTAAATCAGCTGCCTGAACTGAATTTGTTCCTTCATAAATTGGTGTAATTCTATTGTCTCTATATAATTGTTCAATTCCTTGATCTTTTGTGTATCCATATCCTCCATGAATTTGCATAGCATCATTAGTTATTTCCATTGCCAGATCAGTAAATAGTGATTTAACAACAGGGGTCATTAACGAAACATAATCGGAAGCCTCCTGTTTTATTTTATCGTCTGGATGATAAAGACTAACTTCTGTTTGTTGTGAAAGCCAAAAACAAAGGGCTCTTTCTCCTTCGATTATTGACTTCATGTTTAACAATGATTTTCTTATATCCGCATGTTCAATTATAAAATCTGCACCATTTGTTGATTTTGTATTATTAGTTTTGCCTTGTTTTCTCTCTTTAGCGTAAGCCAGAGAATTTTGATATGCTATTTCAGAAATACCCAAGCCTTGAATACCAACAACAATTCTCTCTAAATTCATCATAGTAAACATGGCATTCAAGCCCTTGTCTTTTGATCCAATCATGTAACCAGTTGCCTCATCAAAATTCAAAACACATGTTGCAGAGCCTTTAATACCCATTTTACTTTCAATAGATCCTGTGGATATTCCATTTCTTTGTCCTATTGTTCCATCTTCATTTACAATAAATTTTGGAACTAAAAATAAACTTATACCTTTTGTTCCTGCTGGTGAATCTGTTGATCTAGCTAAAACTAAATGAATTATATTTTCTGTTAAATCGTGATCACCTGATGTGATAAAAATTTTTTGACCACTTATTTTATAAGTACCGTCAGTTTGATGACTAGCTTTTGTCTTTAATAACCCTAAATCTGTTCCACATACTGGCTCTGTTAAACACATTGTGCCACTCCATTTTCCTTCAACCATTTTTGGTAAGTATTTCTCCTTAATTTCTTCAGGAGCATGGTGATTAATACAATTGTAGGCACCAATACTTAATTCGCTATATAATTTAAATGAGAGGCTTGCTGACGAAAGCATTTCATCAAAAAATCCACTTACTGTTTTAGGCATACCTTGACCACCATATTTTGGATCACAAGATAATGATGTCCAACCATCTTCAATATATTTTTGGTAAGCTTCTTTGTAGCCTGGAGGTGTTCTCACTACTCCATTTTCTAAAACAGCAGGATTTTCATCTCCTATCTTTGCTAACGGTAAGATTAAATTTTGATTAATTTTTGCTGCTTCTTCTAAAATATCTTTTACTAAATCTAAACTAACTTCATCATATTTTTTTAAATCATTGTAGTTTTTGTTATTTCTTAATTTTTCAAAAAGAAATAGCATATCTTCTACTGGCGCAGTATAACTTGGCATAATTTAAGCTTAGAATAATTCTAAGATTATTGCAATTTTGAAATTATCGCATCACCCATCTCAGAGGTTGATGTTTCTTTCATACCTTCTGATAGAATATCTTTTGTTCTAAGACCATCATTTAATACGTCTTGAACTGCTTTTTCTAAAGCGTCTGCTTCATTATCAAGATCTAATGAATATCTAAGAGCCATTGCAAAACTTAATATTGATGCAATCGGATTGGCTATTCCTTTGCCTGCAATATCTGGTGCTGATCCATGAATAGGTTCATACATAGCTCTCATTTCACCATCTTTATTTTTTGCCCCTAATGATGCAGATGGTAGAAGTCCTAAAGACCCTGTAAGCATTGAAGCTTGATCTGATAACATATCACCAAATAGATTATCAGTTACTATCACATCAAACTGTTTTGGGTTTCTTAAAAGCTGCATTGCACAATTGTCAGCAAGCATATGACTTAATTCTACATCCTTGTACTCTTTATCGTGAAGTTCTTGAACCTCTTCTTTCCAAAGCTGTCCTGCCTCCATTACATTTGATTTTTCACATGATGTTACTTTATTTGATCTTTTTTTAGCTAAATCAAAAGCAACTCTTGCTACTCTGGTAATTTCACTAGTTGTGTATGTATGGGTGTTAATTCCTTTTCTTTCACCATTATCAATTGGCTTAATACCTCTTGGCTCACCAAAATATATTCCACCCGTCAATTCTCTTACTATCATTATGTCTAAGCCTGATACAATTTCTGGCTTTAATGTTGATGCATCAACTAATTGTTCAAAACAAATAGCAGGTCTTAAATTAGCGAATAACTTTAATTCTTTTCTAAGTTTTAATAATGCTCTTTCAGGTTTTTTTGAAAATTCTAAATTATCCCACTTAGGACCTCCAACAGCACCAAGCATAACCACTTCACTTTCTAAAGCTTTGTAAAATACTTCGTCCGTTATAGGTGTACCATGTTTATCATAAGAACAACCTCCAGCAAGATCCACATCTATTTCGAAATCTAATGATTTATTATCATTGAACCAATTAATAATTTTTTTTACTTCACCAATGACTTCAGGCCCAATACCATCACCTGGCAATAAAAGTATTTTTCTTTTTTTTACTTTAATCATTAAAAATCCATGGTTTTTTGTTTTTTAGGTCTGTTTCAAAATTTTCAATTTTGTCTGACTTTTTAAGAGATAGAGCAATATCATCTAATCCCTCTAGCAAACACTTTTTCTTAAATGGATCTATATCAAATTTAATTTCATTATTTCCATAAACAATTTTTTCATCATTCAAATCAACTGAAATTTCTTCTTTTCTATTTGCATATTCTGATAGCTCTTTAATTTTTTCTTCTTCTAAAATTATAGGCAAAATTCCATTTTTAAAACAATTGCTATAAAAAATATCTGCATAACTAGAACTAATTACACATGTTATCCCAAAGTCTAATAATGCCCAAGGTGCGTGCTCTCTAGAAGAGCCACATCCAAAATTTTTACCAGCAATTAAAATTTTTGAATCATTGTATGGACTTTGATTTAAAACAAAATCATTAATTTCTTTGCCTTGATCGTCATATCTCATTTCAAAAAATAAATTTTTTCCAAGTCCAGTTCTTTTTATTGTTTTTAAAAATTGTTTTGGAATGATCATGTCTGTATCAATATTTACTATAGGTAAATATGCAGGTACGCTTTTTAATGTATTAAATTTTTGCATTAGTTTTGATACTTTCTTACATCATCTAGATTTCCAGATATTGCTGCTGCAGCTGCCATACCAGGACTTACTAAGTGTGTTCTACCACCTCTTCCTTGTCGTCCTTCAAAATTTCTGTTAGACGTAGAAGCACATCTTTCCTCAGGTTTTAATTTATCAGCATTCATTGCTAAACACATTGAACATCCTGGCTCTCTCCATTCGAAACCAGAATTTACGAATATTTTATCCAAACCTTCTTGTTCTGCTTGCTCTTTTACTAAGCCAGAACCTGGAACAACCATTGCATTCACATGTGATGATATTTTTTTATCTTTTAAAATTTTAGCTGCTTCTCTTAAGTCTTCTATTCTGCCATTAGTACAGCTTCCAATAAACACTTTATCTATTTTAATATCTTTAGCTGCCATATCTGGTTTTAAGCCCATGTATTTTAAAGCTCTTTCAATAGAATTCTTTTTATCCTCATCGCTTTCATTTTGAGGGCTAGGAACTTTACCATCTATAGTAATTACATCTTGAGGAGAAGTCCCCCAAGTAATCATTGGTAAAATTTCATCTGCATTTAAATTCAGCTCTTGATCAAAACTTGCATCTGCATCAGTTTTAAGAGTGTTCCAATAGTTTAAAGCTTTTTCCCAATTATCTCCTTTTGGAGACATAGGTTTTCCTTTTAAGTAATTAAATATTTTTTCATCTGGTGCTATTAAGCCCGCTCTTGCTCCACCTTCTATTGTCATATTACAAATAGTCATTCTTTGCTCAACGCTTAAAGATCTAATTAAATCACCAGCATATTCTATAACAGAACCTGTTCCACCAGCTGTTCCAATCTTTCCAATAATTTGAAGTATTACATCTTTTGAAGTTACGCCTAGAGGTAATTGACCATTAACATTTATTCTAAAATTTTTTGCTTTTTTTTGAACTAATGTTTGTGTTGCCAAAACATGTTCAACCTCAGATGTCCCAATCCCAAATGCTAAAGAGCCAAAGGCACCATGTGTTGCAGTGTGACTATCACCACAAACTATCACTGTTCCTGGCTGAGTAAAACCTTGTTCAGGTCCAATTATATGAACTATCCCTTGTCGTTTATCAGCCATCCCAAAAAGTTGAACTCCAAATTCTTTGCAATTAGCTTCTAGAGTGTCTACTTGTATTTTAGACTCTGCATCGGCTATTCCTTTTGTTCTATCTGTTGTAGGCACATTGTGATCAGCTACAGCTAATGTCAAATTAGGATGTCTAACTTTTCTATTTGAATTTCTTAAACCTTCAAATGCTTGTGGGCTAGTAACTTCATGAACTAAATGTCTATCAACAAAAAGTAATGCTGTACCATCCTCTTGTTGATCAACTAAGTGATCGTTCCAAATTTTATCGTAAAGAGTAGTGGACATTGAAAAAAAAATTATTTTTTTTCTGAAGGGCTTTCTGATTTTTGTTCTTCTTTAACAACTTCAGTTGCTGGAGCTTCTTCTTTAGGAGCCTCTGCTGCTGGTGCCGCTTCTTTAGGAGCCTCTGCTACAGGCGCTAAATTTTCTTCAGTTACAGTTTCTGGCTTTACATCAACATCAATTCCAATTTTTTTTCTTATCTTTTCTGCAATCCTTGCTGATTTACCTGTTCTGTCTCTTAGATAATATAATTTAGCTCTTCTTACTTTTCCTGATCTTATTACTTTTATTGAATCTATTAGTGTTCCATATAATGGGAATGTTCTTTCAACACCTTCTCCAAATGAAATTTTTCTAACTGTAAAAGATGAATTTAAATCTCTACTTTTTTTAGCAATACAAACACCTTCAAAATATTGAATTCTCTCTTTTTTACCTTCTGTAATTCTAACACCAACTTTTACAACGTCTCCTGGATAAAAATCTGGAATTTTTTTCTCTGATAGTATTTTTTTAACGTTATGTTGGTTTATTTCTTCAATTGTTTTCATATCAATATTTATCAAGTTAATTCTTCTTATATTTTTGCCATAAATCTGGTCTTCGGTCGCGTGTTATAGCCTCAGATTGAGATAAACGCCAGTCTTTAATTTTACTGTGATCACCAGATAATAAGACCTCAGGAACAGCTTTTTCCTCCCAAATTTGAGGTTTTGTGTACTGTGGATACTCTAATAACCCATTTTCAAAACTTTCATCTGTTTTAGAGTTTTCATTACCTAAAACACCAGGCAAAAGTCTTAATATACTATCAATGACAACAAATGCTGCTGTTTCGCCTCCTGATAAAATATAATCTCCAATACTTATTTCCTCTATATTTCTAGTAGATAACACTCTTTCATCAACTCCTTCAAAATGACCACAAATGAATGATGTTGATTTATCATTTGATAATTCTTGAGCATAATTTTGATCAAATTTTTTACCTTTAGGTGATAAGTAAATTATTCTTCCACCTTCAATTTTATTTTGATCTAAAGATTTTGCTAAGATATCTGCTTTTAAAAGCATTCCAGAACCTCCACCATACGGAGTGTCATCAACTGTTTTATGCTTATCTTCAGCTGCATCTCTAATGTTTACAATATTTAAATCCCATAACTTTTTAGATAAAGCTTTTCCGTATAGGCCTTTTGATAAAGGCCCAGGAAAAACTTCTGGATAAAGTGTAAACACTTGAGCTTGCCACATAAATAATCTTTTAAATTATTTTTGTTCTTCTTTAGGAGCCTCTGCTGCTGGTGCCGCTTCTGCTGCTGGAGCTTCTTCTTTAGGAGCCTCTGCTGCTGGTGCCGCTTCTGCTGCTGGAGCTTCTTCTTTAGGAGCCTCTGCTGCTGGTGCCGCTTCTGCTGCTGGAGCTTCTTCTTTAGGAGCCTCTGCTGCTGGTGCCGCTTCTGCTGCTGGAGCTTCTTCTTTAGGAGCCTCTGCTGCTGGTGCCGCTTCTGCTGCTGGTGCTTCTTCTTTAGGAGCCTCTGCTGCTGGTGCCGCTTCTGCTGCTGGTGCTTCTGTCTTCGGTGCAGCTGCTGGTGCTGCTTCACCTTCTTTGTTTCTTTCTTTTTTTGGAACTGCCTTTTTCGGGTTGTTACCATTTGCAGGCATTGGCATTAATTCATTTTCACCTAAAATTCTAGCAACTCTAGTTGTTGGTTGTGCACCTTGACCCAACCAGTACTTAATTCTTTCAGCTTCAAGACCAACTCTCTCCTTTTTCTCTTTAGGTAAAAGAGGGTTGAAAAATCCCACCTTCTCAATAAATCTTCCATCTCTTGCAAAACGACTATCTGCTACAACAACTTTGTAAACAGGTCGTTTCTTTGTTCCACCTCTTGATAATCTTAGTTTTAACATTTGTTCTCCTTTTTATTATTTTAATTGATTAAATAGCTCTGGCGGTATTCCTTTATCAGACATACCTTTCAGATTTCCTTTTGACATCTTCTTCATCATTTCAGACATCATTTTAAATTGCTTAAGCAATTTATTGATAGTGGCTGGATCTGTGCCAGAGCCATTAGCAATTCTTTTTTTTCTAGAACCATCAATAAGTTTTGGGTTCTCTCTTTCTCTTTTAGTCATCGACAAAATAATAGCTTCATTTTTGGTAATAATACTTTCATCAATTCCAGCTGAGTCCATTTGAGATTTCATTTTTGAAACTCCTGGCATGAAAGACATTATTCCTTCGATACCACCCATTTTTTTCATTTGTCTCAACTGAGTTAAATAATCTTGCATAGAAAATTGACCTTTTTTTAAATTTTCTTCTGCTTTTTTAATATTTTCTTCACCTAAATCCTGTGCAGCTTTTTCTACAAGAGATACTATGTCTCCCATTCCAAGAATTCTATTTGCTATTCTGTCAGGATGAAATACTTCAAGATTATCAATTTTTTCACCTATACCTAAAAATTTAATTGGAACATCTGAAACATATTTCATGCTAACAGCTGCACCACCTCTTGCATCACCATCCGCTCTTGTTAAAATTATTCCAGAAAGATTTACTGTATTTTTAAATTCTTTTGCAACAGATGCTGCTACTTGTCCTGTTAATGAGTCTGCGACCAAGAATGTTTCTGTCGGATTTATTACACTTTCAATTTGCTTAATTTCACTCATCATTTGTAAATCAATTTGAGTTCTACCAGCAGTATCAAATAAAATAATCTCAGCTCCATTTAGATTTGCCGCACTAATTGCCCTTTGACAAATATCTGTTGGCTGTTGACCTTCAATTATAGGAAGTGTTAAAATATCATTTTGTTCTCCGAGTGATCTAAGTTGCTCCTGTGCGGCTGGTCTATAAATATCGAGACTAACCATCATTACTTTTTTCTTTTTGTTAGTTTCCAAATATTTAGCTAATTTTGCAGTAGTTGTTGTTTTTCCTGAACCTTGAAGGCCCACAAGCATCATAGGAACAGGCGGAACAGCACTAAGATTTATCTCGGTATTTGACTCACCTAATAGATTAACTAACTCATCATATACAATTTTTACAACCATGTCCCCAGGAGAGGTTGATCTTATAATTTCTTGACCTAGGACTTTTGGTTTAACATTTTCAATAAACTCTTTGGCAACTTCAAGAGTAACATCAGCCTCTAATAAGGCCTGTCTAATCCCTCTTAAACCCTCATCTACTTGAGCTTCATCAAGTGAAGGAGCCTTTTTTAAAGAAGAAAAGATTTCTTCGAATTTATTTGTTAAGTTTTCAAACATAATTATTACGCACAGCAGTAATCGCACTAGTGGGCGAAGCCTCGCTGACTAGTGTCGATCTCTTTGTTTCCAAAGACACCGCAAATTTAATGTTTTTGCGGAAACGGCAACAACCTATAATAGAGGTTCAAAAAGTCAATAAATAAGTTAAATATCTATATATGGATATTAAAGCATTTAAAATGGATGGTTTGGGCAATGATTTTGTGATCATTGATCAAAGAAATCAAAGTTATAATCTAAACAAAGATCAAATTATTAAAATATGTGATCGGAGTTTTATTGGATGTGATCAACTAATTTTTATTCAAAAAACTGACAGAAAAGATGCTAACTTAGAGTTCTACAATTCAGATGGAAGCGTTTCTGGTGCTTGTGGAAATGGGACTAGATGTGTAGCTGATCTTTTATCAAAAGAAAACGATGATAAAGAAATTATACTTTGGACTTCTTCAGGAAGATTAAAATCACAAATTTTAGGTGACAATTTAGTGGAAACGGAAATTGGTATTCCAAAAACCAATTGGAATGAAATTCCATTAAATAAAGATTTAAATACAAAAAACCTGAATATTAAAATTATTAACAAAGATAATATTGAACATATAGGTGGAACTGCAGTTAATGTAGGAAATCCTCATATTGTTTTTTTTGTAGATAATATTGAAGACTATGACTTAAAAAAAATAGGCCCTGAAGTAGAAAATCATGAATATTTTCCAGAGAAATGTAATGTTACACTTGCAAAAGTTGTGAATAAAAAATTAATTAGAGTTAAGGTTTGGGAGAGAGGGGCTGGACTTACAAAAGCTTGTGGAACAGCGGCATGTGCTACAGCAGTAGCGGCAAATATTAATGGATTAACAGATAAAAAAACTGATATTGAGTTCGCATTAGGTAAACTATCAATATCTATTGATGAGAACAATAGTATTCACATGAAAGGACCTGTCTCAGATATAAAAAATATTGAGATTAATATTTGATGGGAATTTTTGATAAATTTAAATCCGGTTTTAAAAAAAGTGCATCTGCTTTTACGTCTGGTCTAAGAGATATAGTTGTAAAAAAGGAAATAGATGACAAAACCTTAGACAGAATCGAAGAATATTTAATTCAATCTGATGTTGGCATTGTAGCTGCATCTGAGATTAAGGAAATAATTTCAGATAGTAAAATTGATCCAAAGAAAGATATTGCCGAAGAAATAAATACAATTTTAAAAGAATATATAATTTCTTTGATGAAGCCACTTGAGAACAATACTTTTTTTAAAAAAAAAGAAAAAATTAATGCCACACTAGTTTCGGGTGTAAATGGAGTTGGAAAAACAACAACCATTGGAAAAATTAGTAAAATATTAAAAGCAAATGGAAATAAAGTTATGCTAGCTGCATCAGATACATTTAGAGCTGCAGCTATTGAACAATTAGAAAATTGGGCAAATAAAGTAGAGGTTGAGATAACAAAATCTTCTCAGGGAGCAGATCCAGCATCTGTTGCTTATAAAGCTATAGAAGACGCAATTGCTAATAATTTTAATCAAGTTTTAATTGATACTGCTGGGAGATTACAAAATAAAAAAAATTTGATGGAAGAATATAAAAAAATTGCAAACGTAACAAAAAAGATAGATCCTGAAGCTCCTCACGATGTAATTTTAGTTTTAGACGCTACTTCAGGTCAAAATGTAATAAATCAAGTTGAAGAATTTAATAAAATCATTCCTATCACTGGTCTTATAATGACAAAATTAGATGGTACTGCAAAAGGAGGAATACTTTTAGCAGTTGCTAAAAAATATAAACTTCCAATTATCGCCTTGGGCTTAGGAGAAAAAGAAGATGATCTACAAATTTTTGATGCAGAAAAATTTGCTGACGCTTTTACTCAAATTAGTTGATTAAAGTGCTTGATATTAAAGGCTTATAGAAGCTACACTTATAATTTTCTTTAAAATTATCATGTCCACAATTTTTAGCTATTGATGAAATGATAAAATCAAATTTTCCATTTTTTGGATAAAGTTCTAATTTTTTTTTACTAATATCAAATTTAAAATTAGCATTTAGACTTTTAACAGCACTTATCATTACTAATGTTTTGTTATCTTTTAAAAGATAGTAAGCAAAATCATCTGGAAATACTGGAAAGTCATATTCTTCAAGAAAATATTTTGCTCTTTTGGGAAACCATTCATAAGAAATTAGTGGAGATGAACTTTTTGTTTTATAATCATACATATAAAGGTCTTTGGGAAAATCATTTATATAATTACTATTTTCTCCTCTTGCTAATATCGCCTTCTCTCTTGCCTTAAAATATAGAGCAAAATTTTCATTATGTGAGTTCATTTGATCTATATGGAATAAATTATCAATCAGTAATTTATTTTCTTCTGCTGCAACAAAGTTTTTAAAAGAAAAAAAAATGATAAGTATTAAAAGTGTTTTCTTCACACATAATATTTAATAAAAGAATTTGTGCTATGTTTGTTTAGAATGTGGCTTAATTTAAACTTTTGATAAATTTTTCTAGCTTAAATAAAAGCTTTTCATCATATTCCATCATATGATCGTCAAATTTAGTAAAATAAGAATACTTTGGCTGATTAGCCATTTCATAAATTTTTTTGCCCATCCAAAAAGGAACAATTTGATCAACCTCACCATGCATCACTAAAACTGGAATATTAATATTCTTGATCTTTTTTTGATTGTCATACTTATCCTTTAACAAAATAGAGACTGGAATATATGGATAAAAATTTTTTGCCGCTTCAACCATTGATGTAAAAGGTGTCTCAAGTACTAATCCAGCATAATTATTGCTTTGTGCTATCTCAGTTGCAACGCCAGTTCCAAGAGACTCTCCATAAAGTATAATATCTTTTTCTTTTAAGCCTAATTTTTTGAGCCACTGAATGGTACTTCTAGCATCTATATAAAGCCCTTTTTCATTAGGCTTTCCTTTATTACCACTAAAACCCCTCCAAGCTATTATTAAAAAATTAATATCCATATCTTTAAAATGATTTAATTTATGAATTCTATTTTCAAGTTTTCCAGCATTGCCATGAAAATAAACAATTGTCTTAAATTTTTTAAGATCTTTTTTGTGAAACCATCCTAACAAATCTATATTATCTAAAGTTACAATCTTCACTTTTTCTACGGCTACTTCCAACTTATCATCAAAGTAATTGTTCTCATCAGGATGATACATTAAGCTTCTCTGAAAAATAAAAAGAAGAATTAACACTGATGCATAAACAATAATTATTCCAATAATTAATTCCAAAAAAAAATTCCTACGTTTTAGTTTCATAATTTTTCTTAGCTAAATAAACACCAAAGAATACTAAAACTGTGCCTAAATAATGAAAAGTTTCCAATTTTTCATCAAAAAATATAAATCCATAAATTGCAGCATAAATTGTAAAAATATAGAGCGTAAAACCAGTTAAAGACGCACCTAGGCTTTTTTGAGCCTGAGTATAAAGAGTGAAAGCAATTATTCCTGGAGATATTGCAGCAAATATAACCCATAAAAAAAATTGTGAATTAAATAAAGTTCTTTGAACAGCTGCTTCTTCAATTATATAAAATGGAAGTAAACTTACTGCTCCAAAAAATGCTACTAATGTAAATCTTTGAAAAATAGGCAATTTAGATTTCCAATAAAAAAGGTAGACAGAATAAAGAGCCCAACCAATGGCTGCAGCTAACATCCATAGATCTCCAATTGTAAAATTTAAATTTAATAATAAATTAAAATCACCTTTGATAATGATTGCAAAAACTCCTAATAAACAAGAAATTAAACCAATAATTTTAATAAAATTAACTTTTTCGTTAAAAAAAATTGCTGAAATTAGAATAATAAATATGGGTGAAGAAGTATAAATAATTCCCATATTAGTAACCGTAGTTGTTTCCCCTGCTAAAAAAGGAAACGCTCCACAAACACCACATCCCATTGCGCCTAAAAAGAAAAGTTTTTTAAATTCTTTTTTAATTATTTTTGAATTTTTTATTAAAAAAGAAAATGTAAATGGTAGAAGCAATAAAACTACCACTGTCCATCTCCAAAATGCTAATGAAATTGGCGGCACATATTCAACCCCACCTCTTGCAACAATCAAATTAGATGCCATGAAAATTGGCTGAATAAATAAAAGTGAAAAAGCTAAAAAATTTTTTTTTTTATCAGACAACTTTTTTCTATTAGTAATTATTTTTTATCAAAGAAAGCTTCGTACAGCATCATGAAGATAGCTACAGCCATCAAAATATAAACTGGCAGCACATCAAAAAAACCAATCATAGAAGATCGAGTTAGCGTTGTTGCCAACCCAATTAAAAAAGCACCTGCAAGCAAAGACCCCAGAAATGTTGTAAATTTTTGCATTTTATTTATTACATTCCTTTTCTAGCCAATTGGCAACACCTAAAAACCTATGATCATCATAACGAGCACCCACTAGTTGTACTCCTAGAGGCATACCACCATCGCCCTGAAGTAATGGAAGTGAAATACAAGGTGTACCAAGATAAGACCAGACCTTATTAAATTCTGCTGTGCCTGTACTTTTCAAACCTTTTGGAGCAACACCAGGACTAGAAGGTGTTAAAACACCGTGATAATCCTCAAATACTTCTTCATATGAATCATAGCTTCTTTTCATAAAATCAATTGCCTCAGCATAATCTTTGGCTGAATGTTTATTACCTTTTGAAATAGCATCTTGCATATATTTAGATAATTTTTTTTTATATTTCTTAAAATACAAACCAAAATTATTTGCCAAATCAGTTTCATGAATTATTTGATGATATTTGTGAATATTCTTAAAGTAAGAAGGTGTATCGAAAACTTCAATATTTTTTTTAAATGATTTTATGAAATATTCAAATGCATCTTTTGATTTTTTATCAAGTAATTTCCAATAATCAGTTTTATAAAAAATAAACTTTGGTTCAAACAAGGGCCCTTTTTTTGTTTCACTCAACATGTTTTCCGTTGAGTAGTGAACTGTTGCTTTGTCGTGATTATCTTTCCTAATTAAAACTTTAGCAAGTAGAGCAACATCTTCAACTGATCTTCCAAATACTCCCATGTGATCTAATTTATCTGATGTTTTTAAAACACCATTTCTTGAAATTAATCCATATGTTGGTTTGTACCCAACAACACCACAATAAGATGCGGGTCTTATTACTGATCCTCCAGTTTGTGAACCAATTGATAGTGGTGCCATAAACGATCCAACAGAAGCTGCTGATCCACTAGAAGAGCCACCTGGTGTTCTTGAATGATCATGTGGATTTGTGGTCTTTGAAGGACCAAGATAAGCAAGTTCTGATGTTGCTGTTTTGCCCATAACAATTGCCCCCGCAGAAAGAAGTAAATCAACTATTTCTGCATTTTGTGAGTAAGATTTACCTTTTCTAATTGGTGTTCCACACTCAGTTGGCATATCAATTGTTCCAATAATATCTTTAAGTGCAACAGGAATTCCATGTAGTGGTCCTGTTGGTTTACCAGATCGTCTATATTCATCAGCCTCAGCTGCTTTTTCAAGTAATAGTTTTTTATCTAAATGAACCCACGCTTTTACATCTTTTTCAAACTTATTTATTCTTTCAATATATTTTTGGCAAACCTCAACCGAAGTCAATTGAGCATCTTTTATTTTTGATACGATGTCTTCAACTTTTAGCTCTAAAATATCTGTCATTTCTTATTTAATTCGCAAACAATGTTTCAGGTAACCATAATGCAATTCCAGGGAACATGTACATTAAAAACATTGCAAAAATTACAATGCCAAGGAATGGCATAATACCCCTAAAAATATCCATTAATTCAACATTATTTTTTTGAACACCTTTTAAATAGTAAGCTGACATTGCCATTGGAGGTGTTAAAAAAGATGTTTGCAAATTCAGAGCAATCAGCATTGCAAAGAAATATGGGTTAACATTAAATACTTCTAATAATGGTAAAAATATTGGAACAAAAATAATTAAAATTTCTGTCCATTCTAATGGCCAACCTAAAAGAAAAATTATTATTTGAGTAATTATTAAAAATTGCCAAGTGGTTATATTGATTGAAGTGAAGAAATGTTCAAATACCTCATGTCCTCCTAGATAAGAAAAGACTGAAGAAAAAGTCCAAGAACCAATAAACAACCACATAATCATCGCTGTAGTTTTTGCTGTTAAAAATACAGACTCTTTAAAGTTTTGCCATTTTAAAGTTTTATAAAACCACGATAACAATATTGCTCCAAAAGCTCCTGCTGCAGCCGCTTCTGCAGGTGTTGCTATTCCAGCTAAAATGGTTCCAAGCACCAACATAATTAGTCCAAAAAGTGGTACAAAAGAAACTAATACTTCTTTTAAAATTTCTGCTCGAGGCGGTATATCCTCTGCTTTAGGTTTTGGCGCAATTGCCGGATTCATCCATGCTCTAAAAACTGCATAGCCAATATATAAACTAGCTAAAAGTAGACCTGGAAAAATTGCAGCAGCAAATAATCTTAGCGGTGACAGTTGTGCTATTACTGAATATACAATTAACATGATACTTGGGGGTATTAAGATACCTAGGCATCCCCCTGCACAAATCACACCTGATGCAAATTTTTTATCATAACCTGCCTTCACCATTGCAGGCCAAGCAAGTAGCCCCATTAGCGTTACCACAGCTCCTATAATTCCTGTAGCGGTAGAAAATAATGTGCAAGTTATTAATGCAGCCACAGCCATCGATGCTGGAAGCCTATGTGCTGCTAATCTTATAGCAAAAAATAATTTTGAAACTATACCAGCTCTTTCAACTAAGTAGCCCATAAATAAAAACAATGGTACTGCTGTCAGGACATTATTATCCATAACGGTATAGGTATTTTGAACAAATAATTGAAATATTCTGTTATCGAATATGTGCTCCATCATTGTTGCATCGTAATATGCGTAATAGCCAAAACCAATTCCCATTGCCATTAACGTAAATGCTATTGGAAAACCTAAAAGCACAGCGAATAAAAATATTCCCATCATAAAGATTGCTACTTCAGGATTTGTAAGACTTAAAAACATTTTTATTTATTCTCACTTTCAGCTTGTCTCATTAAAACTTTTTCTGTTTCTTCTGCAACAACCATTCTTGCTGGCCATTTTCCTTCTTGAATACAAATAATTGATCTACATACTTCGCTAATTCCTTGTATAATCAATAAAATACCTGCCGCTGGAATCATTGATTTAACCATATAAATTTGGATTTGAGCTGGGCTACTCCAGCTAGTTTCTTTTATTTTCCACGCTAGTGCTGCATATTCAAACCCATAAAATGCTAGAGCTACCACACCAGGAAAAAAGAAAAGAAAATAAAGTATTAAGTCAATCCAAGCTTGTTTTCTTTCACTAAATAATCTGTAAATAACATCTCCTCTTACATGGGCTTCTTCAGCCAAACAGTAAGCACCTGACATCATAAGTATTGCGCCATACATTTGCATACTAAAATCAAAATTCCAAAGTGTTGGCTTGTTAAATGCGTAAGCCATTACTACTTCATATACAGTTCCACCCATTAAAATTACTATACACCAAGAAAAAGCTTTACCCATAGAGGTGCTTAGCGTATCTGCAAATTTAATAAATTTTTTCATTAATAAATAAACCTATCTTTATTTCTTTTAAAAATCTGTAAAAAAAAAGGGGGTTTGAACCCCCTTCTTTATAATTTATTAAAAGTTAATTAGATTTTAACTTTTCCGATTGGACCAAACTCATTTTCATAAGCTAATTTGTAGTTCGGTTGATTCATCAACAGATACTTCATTGTTCTCTTAGCGTATGCTTTTTGTGAGTCTACTACTTTCTTGAAGAAAGCATCTTTAGCAGAGAACTCACCAACGATTTTATCCCAACCTTTTAACTGTTCTGCTAGGATAGCATCAGATGTTTGGTAAACATTAACCTTATGCTCATTCATCAATTTAGCTAAGTCAGTAGAATATCTAACTAGCGCTTTGAAGTAGTTATCTGAGTTTGCAGCGTAAGCAGCATTCTTCAGAATAGCTTGATGAGCAGGTGAAAGGCTGTTTAGTCTCTTAGTATTCATAGGAATTTCAAACATTTCCTGAGATTGGTGGAAACTTCCTAAGTGATAGTGTTTAGAGACATCTTGCATTCCAAACTGTGAGTCTGATGTAGGGTTGTTAAACTCTGCAGCATCAATCAAACCAGTTTTCATAGCTGGTTGGATTTCACCACCTGGTAATTGTCTTACGACCATTCCCATAGCAGTTAAAACGTTAGTCGCAAGACCAACTGTTCTATACTTCATACCTTTAACATCAGATACTTTTGTTACATTCTTTTTAAACCAACCAAATGGTTGAGCTGGCATTGGCATATGAAAGAAACCAGTATAATTAAATCCTACACTTTTTACTGCTTCTTCGTATAATGCTCTTCCTCCACCATACTCCATCCATCCCATTACTTCTTGAGATGACATTCCGTATGAAGGACCAGTTCCAAAAAGTGAAGCTGCAGCATTTTTACCATACCAATATGCAGTCACCCAGTGACCCATATCAACTACGCCTGAACTTACTGCTTGTCCAATTTCTGAAGTTTTTACAATTGCTCCAACAGGCTGAAGATCAATTTTTAATTCTCCTCCTGACATGTCGCTAACCATTTTTGCATAATCTCCTGCCATTTCAAAAAAGATGTTAGCGCCTGATGGCCAAGCTGCTTGCATCTTTAAAGTTAATGGAGCACCAAAAGCTACATTTGGCATTGCCACAGCTGTTGCTGCTGCCGCACCTGTTGCTGCTGCTGCTTTGAAGAACTTACGTCTTGAAGGTGTTTTTGAACCCTTCAATGATTTCTTATCTTTAATCATTAGTATCTCCTCGTTTAGTTAATTAACTTTTAAAGTTAATTACATACAACGATTAGAGTCTATAACATTAACGGCACATGTTGATTTAGATACAATCCTTACTAGAATAGCTTGATTCATATCAATTTATTTTACAATCTTAGGTAGAATTAAATTCTGTATTTAATCAATTATATTAATCTTAATAATTATTTGCTTGGCTTAGCTAAAATTAAATTTGGATCAAAAATTCTTATCTTTATTCTTGAATACCATTCAGAAACATATTCAATTTCGTCATCAGTTAACATTTGAGCAATTATAGTCATTTGTGGATGGTTAACTTTACCTGATTTGTAATCTTTTAATTTGGCAATTAGATAATCCTTATGTTGTGCAGTTAAATTAGGTATTATAACCGAATTTCCACCAGAAGCTGCTACACCATCTAATCCATGACATGCCGAACATATAGTTTCAACTTTTTCTTTACCTCTTCTTAATTCTTCGGTCAAATTTTTTGAAACTGTAGCAGCAACCGATCCTGTTTCTGCTTGTTTTGTATCAGCATTAACTGATGAAAAAGTTAACAAAAAAAAACCAGTTAAAATAAAAAAAATCTTTTTCATTAATTCATTCTTGTGTGACTAATAATGGCAATTGCCTCTACCAATTTCAGCTCACCTTCTTTCAATTTTCCAGCTTCACACAAAGCTTTACCTTCAGCCTTAAGAGTATTAATTTTTGCTAAACTTTTTTCAGTATATTTATATTGTTTTTTTCCATAAGCTCTCTCAGATTCTTTCCAGATAGATTTTTGATAATATTTACATAGATAATCTGGTGCATTTAGTGATGCCTGGTATTCTTTTTCAGTAATACATTTGCTTCTAACGACTTTGTATTCGCCATCTTTTGTCCACTTACCAAATCCTGTACATATTTTTTTTTCCTCAGTGTCTGAAAAACTTGTTCCACTACAAACTACTAAAAAAGATACAATCAATATAATTTTTTTAATCATAATATTATTATTTATAAATTAATTTTAATTTAGTTAAAAAAAAAGGCCGGTTATCACACCGGCCTCTAATTTATATTATTTATCCTTCGTATTTTATTCTATAAACTATTCCAGCTTTATCATCTGAAACTAGAATTGAACCATCAAAGTATTGTTGAACGTCTACTGGTCTACCTAAGTAAGTACCCATTTCAGTCATCCAACCATCAGCAAAAGGCTCTGTTTTTTTTGCATTACCTTTTGAGTCTAGATAAGTAACCATTACTCTGGCACCTCTTGGTTTTACAGCATTCCAAGAACCATGTTGTGCACTAAATATTGCATTATGGTATTTTTTTGGAAACTGTTTTCCAGTGTAAAACATCATACCTAAGTCAGCAGCATGAGCAATCATCTCAACTTGAGGTTTTACATATCTGTCAGCATCTTTTTTAGGAATTGTTTTTCCTTTATACTCGTTAGTTCTCACTTCTCCACCACCAGTATACGGGTGACCATACCACATACCCATTTTAGGCATTTTATTCAGTTCACCTGGAGGAGTTTCATCTCCCATACCGTCAACCTGGTTATCAGTAAACCACAAAGATCCATCTTTTGGATTAAAAGCATGTCCAACTGAATTTCTTATTCCAGTTGCAACAACTTCTCTATCAAGATCTCCTGGGAATCGATTAAATCTAATCATTCCACCAATTCCAACTTCTTGATATAAGTCCAACTTATTAGCTGGAGCTACATTATGTGGTTGACCCAAACTAACGTAAAGTTTGTTATCTGCTTTACTAATAGCACAAACCCTAGCAGTATGGTTATACGACTCTTCTTCTACAGGTATCAAATTTCCCTGACCTATAATTGGCACTGCTACTGTATCTGGACTTTCCATAAAATATTCAGCAGCTGGAAACCATAAAACTCTATTTCTTTCTGCCACATATAAGTGTCCGTCATCGCTGAAACAAACACCATTAGGGATATCAAATTTAACTGTTGGAGCAAACTGCTCTACAGTATCTGCAATATCATCCATATCTCTATCTGTTGCTTGCCAAACTTTATCTTTTCTTGTTCCAATCCAAACAGTTGTTTTATTTCTTGCAACTGCCATGTGTCTTGCATCCGGCACTACTGCAAATACACTGATGCTAAATCCAGCAGGTAAATTAATATTTGGTAAAATATTTTTCTTTACATTTGCTGCAAATTTAGTGTCTTGTGGAATAACAATAGCTTGCGTGTCATCACCCGACTTGTACATACTACTCAATTTTTTAATAGTTGCCTCATCCCCAGCAGAAAAAACTTGTGTAGTTATTGAGCTTAGAAACAAAAAAGCACTTATTATTAAAAATGTTTTTTTCATTTTCCCCCCTCTTTTAAGTTATGTTTGGAGATATCCTCTCAGGATTTTTAGAACATGTATAGGTAATAATGCAAAAATGTCACAGGTAAAACGGCAATATTGAATTCTTATTCAATTTGAGATTGTATTAATTAACTTTATTTCTACAATTTCCTGTGTTGAAAAACTCATCAATATTATCTATCGCTAAGTTAGCCATTGCTGTTCTAGTATCTTTAGTTGCGCTACCAAGATGAGGTAAAATGAAAGCAGTTTTAATTTTTAGGTAACCAGGATTTAAATTTGGTTCCCCCTTATAAACATCTAAACCAGCTGCATAAATTTTTCTTCTATTTAAAGCATCAATTAAAGCTTCATCATCTACAATATCACCTCGTGCAACGTTTGTGATTACTGCACCTTTAGGAAAATATTCTACTGTTTCCTTGTTAATTAAATTTACAGTTTCTTTTGTAGCAGGGCAACAAATCGACAAAACATCTGATACTGAAAAAAGGCTTTTTAAACTATCATGATAAATAGCACCCTGTTCTTTTTCTTCACTTAATTTAGAACGATTATGATAATGAATTATCATTCCAAGTGACTTTGCAATTTTTGCAATTTTTTGTCCAATTCTTCCCATTCCCAAAATACCAAGTCTAGTACCTGTTAACTGCTTCCCAATTAAATAATCTGCAGACCATTTCCAGTTACTTTCTTTAGCAGCTTCAATTCCCTCCGCTGCTCTTCTGCATGCTCCTAAAATGAGAAGAATTCCTATTTCAGCAGTTGCATCTGACAAAACTTCTGGTGTGTTGGTTACAGCTATTCCTCTTTTTTTCGCGGCTTCTAAATCTATATTTCCAAATCCAACAGCAAAATTTGAAATTACTTTAACAGTATCGGGTAGTTTATTGATTGTTTCTTCATCCATTTTATCAGTCAAAGATGTCAACACAGCATCACAACCCTCACTTAGTTCAATTAATTTTGACTGTGAATAAAGTTCGTCATTTGAATTTAATTTTGCATCAAAAGTGTTTTGAGCTTTATCTTCGCAATCTTTAAGTAGTCTTCTTGTAACCAATATCTTCTTCATAATTAATTCCTTAGTAGTGCTTGTGGTTTTGGGCCTCCTGTATACCAATCTAAAACTTCAATTGTATGTACAATTGGAACTTTTGTACCATGAGAAATTTGGGTAATACAACCAATATTTCCTGTTGAAATAAAATCAGGTTTCAAACTTTCAATATTATTTACTTTTTTAGATAATAATTTTTTAGCTATTTCTGACTGTAAAATATTGTATGTCCCTGCAGAACCACAACAGATATGACCCTCTGGGATTTCAAGAATTTCATTATTTGTTTTTTCTAGAAGAGATATAGGTTGAGAGTGAATTTTTTGACCATGCTGCATAGAACACGCTGAATGATATGCAACTTTATATTTTTTATTTTTTTCTTTAAGGTCTAATTTTAAACTCTCAAATATATATTCTGATATATCTCTAGTCAGCTCAGAGATAACTCTCGCTTTTTTGCATAATTCTTTATCGTCTCTAAATATAAATCCATAATCCTTCATTGTCGTACCGCAGCCTGATGTATTAGATAAAATTGCATCTAAATTTCCTTTTTGGTGCTCATCATACCAAGTATTAATATTATTTTTAAAGTCTTGATGTGCATCTTCTTCTTTTCCCAAATGATGATTTAAAGATCCACAACATCTAATTTTTTTTGGAACTACAACTTCAACCCCATGCCTATTTAGCAATCTAATAGTTGCCTCATTAATTTGTGGAGATATTTCTTTTTGTACACAACCTGTCAATAAAGCAACTCTTGCTATTTTCTTTTTTCCTTTAGCTTTATAAATTTCTTTATTTGGAAGTTGTTTTTTTGGAAAATGAGTAGGCATAAGCTCTATCATGTCCTTAATCTTTGACGGAAATAAAAATTTGAAAGGTTTGCTTAATTTAACTAAGAAACTGGATAATCTAAAAATTTTTGTATTAGGTAAAGTGATTGATAAAAAATATCTAATCAGTTTGTCAAAAAAAGATCTTTCATAATTTTTTTCGATATATTTTTTACCATGATCTATAATGTGCATATAGTTCACTCCTGCAGGACATGTGGTCATGCAGCTATAACAAGATAGACATCTGTCAATATGCTTAACAACTTTACTTGTTGGTTTTTTATTATTTTCCAACATATCTTTAATCAAATAAATTCTACCTCTAGGTCCATCAAGTTCGTCTCCTAACAATTGATGAGTGGGGCACGTTGCATTACACATTCCGCAATGAACACATTGTTTGAAAATTTTTTCGGTAGCTAAATTATCTTTATTTTCTAACTGTTTTTTTGAAAAATTTGTTTGCATTAAACTCCTCTATACATCTTTCCAGGATTTAAAATTCTTTTTGGATCAAAACTTTGTTTAATCTTTTTAGAAATCATCAGCCTAACATCATCAATTGTAAAAATTGACTCTTCATAATCATATTCAGGAGATGCCTTAATAATTGTTAGGTATCCACCATGCTCTTTAGTAATTTTCTTAATTTCCTTAATTTTCATATTTTTTTTTGCAGGCATCTCAATCCAAAATAATGAACCACACCAATCGATATAATATTTAAATTTATTACTTAAATACCTCATCATTTTAGACCCGTTAGAAGGTTCAATAACTATTCTCACCAAATTATTTTTTGTCTTTTCAAAAAGCTCTAGATTATTTATTTTTTTCCAAAAAGGTTCAGATTGATAACTATCCAATAAAAATGTCTTATAAGTGTTTAATTGCAACTCTTCTGTCAAAGATTTTATTTTTTCATTAATAGAAATTTTATCTCCCTCAACTCTAAATGCTAAAAATGAGCCTTTAAAATCCAAATCATTGAATTTGAATATTTTATCTCTATTCTTTAAGTAACTGTCGTCCTTAGGTTCTTCAGGGATAAATACAGCGCCTGATACCTCGCTACTTGAACCAGATATTTTGTTAAATAGGTCATAAATCAATTGATTGTTTTTTGCGTCAATTACGATTGTATTAGAAAATTTTTTCTTTGGTAAAACTTTAAGAGTTATTTCAGTTAAAACGCATAAGGTTCCAAAAGAACCTGTAATTAATTTTGACAAGTCATAACCCGTTACATTTTTTACAACAGTTCCTCCAGATTTAATAATATCTCCTTTGCCATTTACTCCTTTAAACCCCAAGACATGGTCTCTTACACTTCCAACTTTAAATCTTCTTGAACCTGCATAATTACATGACAAATAGCCAGCAACAGTACCTTTGTTAGATTGTCCATTTTCTATAAAACCAAAATCAATTGGTTCAAAAGCTAATTCTTGATTGTTTTTTTCTAAAGCTTTCTCAACATCCTCTAATAGAGTACCAGCTTTTACTTTTATGTATAGTTCCTCTGGAAAATAATCAATGATACCCGTTAATTTGGAAAGTGAAATTTTATTAGATGTTTGTGTTTTATTTCCAATAAAATTTTTTGTATTAGTTCCAATAATTTCAGTTGGAAGATTTTTTTTATAAAATTCTTTAATTAAAATTGATACTTCTTCCTCATTTTTTGGGAAATAAGTGTTGTTAGAATCTTGGAAGATCTGGGAATTTATTTTCGACCTTATGGACATGAACCCTTCCTTCCTCTGTGCATTTTCTTAAGATAGGATAAACTTTTCCTGGATTTAATAAATTTTTTTCATCTAATGATTTTTTAATATCAAGCTGTTGTTGAATATCCTTGTCATTAAACATTTCACACATTAATTCTCTTTTTTCTATACCAACTCCATGTTCACCAGTAATAACCCCACCTAATTTCACACAAAGTTTAAGTATTTCTGCCCCAAACTCCTCTGTTTTTCTTAGTTGCTCTTTATCGCTTCCATCGAACATTATCAATGGATGAAGATTTCCATCTCCTGCATGAAAGCAATTAGCAACTAATAATTCATATTTTTGAGATAATTTTTTAATCTCTAATAAGGCTACTGCAAGCTTCCCTCTTGGAATAACACCATCCATACAATAATAATCAGGTGCCATCGCACCACAAGCTGGAAAAGCTGCCTTTCTTCCAGCCCAAAACGATAATCTTTCTTTTTCATTTTTACTCAACTTTAAACTTGAGCAATTATTTTTTTTTGAAATTTCACTTACTTTCTTCAATAATTCATTTACTTCTGACTCGGTCCCGTCTAACTCAACTATTAATAATAATTCTGCGTCACGTGGATATCCTGCTTTACTAAAATTATCAGTTGCTTCAATTAAAGCTTTGTCCATTATTTCCATTCCAGCTGGGACAATTCCATTAGATATAATATCTGAGGCTGCATTACCTCCTTCTTTAATTGATGGAAACCCTATCAATGCTGCTTTAACTACTTGAGGTTTTTTTAAAATTTTAACAGTTACCTCCGTCACAACTCCAAGCAATCCTTCAGAGCCACAAATCAAACCCATTAAATCATATCCCTCTTGATCTAATGTTTTTCCTCCAATTCTACAAATAGTTCCATCCATCAAAACCATTTCAACACCTAAAATATTATTCGTAGTTGTTCCATATTTTAAAGAGTGAACACCACCAGAATTTTCAGCAACATTTCCTCCAATAGAACAAGCTAATTGACTAGATGGATCTGGAGCATAATAAAAATCTTTATGTTGTACTGCATGAGTTATTCCTAAATTAGTAACACCTGGTTGAGTTACTACATATTTATTTTCATAATTAATGTCTAAAATTTTATTAAATTTTCCTAATCCTAATACGACCGCATCCTGCAGTGGTAAAGCACCTCCTGACAAGCCTGTACCTGCGCCTCTTGGTATTACTTTTATATTTTCTTCATAGCAATATTTTAAAATCTCACTAACTTCTTTTGTATCTTTTGGTAAAATTACAGTTAATGGACTTTGTGTGTAAGCTGCTAAAGCGTCTGTTTCATAAGGTTTAATTTCATCAGGATGACTTAACACATTTTCTGAACCAGAAATTTTAGATAAGTTTTTTACAATTTCATCTTTACGTTTGATTGTATTTTTATCAATTTTCGGCAGCACTAGATCAGTCATTAATACTAGCCTAGCATTTTTTTGATATTTTCCAATGCGTTAGAAATGTTATCTTGAGAGGCTGCAAAACTAAATCTTACATAATCTTTAGAAGTTTTACCAAAAGCAGTTCCTGGAACTATTGCAACTCCAGCTTCATGCATTGCTCTTTTACAAAATTCTGAACCATTCATTCCAGTTCCTATAACTTTAGGAAAAGCGTAAAATGCTCCACCTGGCAAACTACATTCAACACCTGGCAAACTATTTAGCCCTTCATGAATTAATTTTCTTCTTTGGGTAAATTTTTCCATCATTTCATTTATAGAGTCGTCAGGCCCATCTAAAGCCGCAATACCTGCAAACTGCGCTGCTGCATTAACACATGACACGCTATTAATTAACAATTTATTAATATGTTCAACTAATTCCTCTGGCCAAAAACTCCAACCCAATCTCCAACCAGTCATTGAATAGGCTTTACTCCAACCTTCAAGAACTATTAATCTATCTCTTAATTCTGGATAGTTAAAAAATGAAGGCATTTCTTTTCCATCAAAAATTTGTCTGCTATAAATTTCATCACTTAGAATTGTTACATGAGGATATTTTTTTAGTCCCTCTGCTAATTTGTCGATTTCTGATTTTTCTACAAAGCTTCCTGTGGGATTATTCGGATTAATTAAAATTAACAATCTAGTTTTATCAGTTATCAAAGACAAAATCTTTTCAGCACTAAATTTTAAATCTTTGTCTTCAGTCAAATCATAAGGGACTGATGTTGATCCAGTATAATTAATCATAGACTCATAAATTGGAAATGCAGGTGTTGGGTGAATAATTTCTGCCCCAGGTTCACCAAAACATTGAATGGCGTAATGCATTGTAGGTTTTCCACCTGGCATTATAATAATTCTCTCTGGATCTATATCTTGATTATAAAGTTTTTTAATTTTTCTAGTGACTGATTGTCTGCACTCAAGAATTCCATTTGAAAGAACATACCCATGATGACCATCATCTAGAGCTTTTTTAGCTGCTTCAACTATATGTTTTGGCGTTTTGAAATCAGGTTGACCAAGTCCTAGATGTATCATTGGGTTTCCTGCTGCTTCTAATTTTTTAGCTTCTGCTAAAACACTGAAAGCTGACTCGGTTCCCAAGCGATTTAAACTTGCTGCTAATTTCATTTTTTAATTCTCCTTAATTATTTATTTTCGATAAATTATTTTTGATCTATTCAATTCTTGAATAGTTTTGCATCCCATTAGTACCATATTTCGATTAATTTCATCGTGCATATTCTGCAATAGACGTTCTACTCCTGCTTGACCCCCAGCACCTAGAGAAAATAAGAACATTTTACCGAAACTGCACGCTGTAGCCCCTGCTGCTAAAGCCTTTAAAACGTGAGTACCTCTTCTAATTCCACCATCTAAAATAATTTCAAGTTTATCACCAACCGCATCTGAGATTTCTTTTACTTGATCAAAAGGTGATCTTGAGCCATCAAGCTGCCTTCCACCATGATTTGAGATCATTATAGCCGTACAACCAATATCAATTGCTCTCTTAGCATCCTCTACTGACATTACACCTTTCAATGCAAAAGGTTTGTTCCATTTTTTTGCACAATACTCAGCATCTTTCCAGTTCATTGCTGGATCATACTGTTCGTTAATATATTGTATTACTGATTTTGAAATATTAGTTCCTTTATCAGTCTTAGTTTTTACATTCGACAATTCAAATTTTCCATGCGTAAAATAATTAAATACCCATTCTGGATGCAATGCAAAACTCATTAAACTTTGTAGTGTAAGTTTTGGTGGTGTAGTAAATCCTGTTCTGTGATCTCGCTCTCTATTCCCAGCAACCAATGTGTCAACGGTTAAGCACATACCATCATAGCCTGATGTTCTACATCTCTCAATTAAATCATCCGTGATTGATTGATCTTTATGAACATAAAGTTGAAATAATTTTGGTCCTTTTGAAATTTCGGCAATTTCTTCAATTGTGTTGTTTGCCATTGTAGACATACTATAAAAAGTTCCAAACTTTTCAGCGGCTCGAGCTGAGGCTTTATCACCGTCGTGATGATAAAGTCTTTGCATAGCAGTTGGAGATAAAAATATAGGCATATCAATTTTTTTACCAAAAACAGTTGTTGATAAATCAGGTTTGCCTACACTTGCTAAAACATTGGGAACTAAATCACAGTCATTAAATGCTTCTGTATTTCTTTTAAGAGTAGCCTCATCATCTGCACCGCCATCAATGTAATGAAAGATGGGTGAAGGTAGTCTTTTTTTTGCTAACTTTCTAAAGTCACTAAAATTATAACAATCTTTTAAATTCATAGTCGTTATCAAAAATTTTTAATTAAATTAAACATATAACTATTCGCACCAGGATTTTTGTCTCCAATGCTTGCATTAGATACGTGATTGTAGGATATACCAATTTTAGAATTTTCAGATAAATCATAAGAAAACTGAATTTCAGATTTAAATTCAAGAACATGACCTAAGTCTTTTCCATCTCCTTTGAAGTACAAGCCAGGTGCAAAACTAGGTGTGAATGTTAAAGCACCCATATCAACGTTCCACTCAAATCCTGTATAAACATATGCAGCAGAATTTTCAGTTATGAAACCACCAGTAATTGGTGAAATATTTCCTAAAAAAGTATCTTTTTCTAAATTTTCATTCTGATGTTGAATACCAAACAACATTGCTGCTTGTTTATCATCACTAAAATCAAAATTGCCTGTAAAAAAATTATACTGATGACTGCTGTTTTCTGCTGCAAGCAATCTAGTGGCAGTAAAAAATATAGTTAAAATTATAATTAATTTTTTAAAACTCATTATTGTTAATAGCAGATTATTATGGTTTTTTTATAAATTTATTAAATATTATTGCACCACCAACAAAGAATATCAATAGAGGTAATAGCCAAAGAAAGTAGGTATTTCTATTAAACAAAGGATCATATAAAATCCATTCACCATATTTACTTTGAAAATAAGAATAAATTTGTTTTTCAGATAATCCTTCATCAATTTTACTATCAACTACAATTTTCAAACTATTTGCAAATTCTGAGTCAGAATCGTAAACTGATTGTCCCTGACAGATCAAACAACGTAAATTTTTTGTAATTTTATTTTTTAAAATTTCATTGTCGGCTTTCAAACTATTAATAGGAAAAATAAAAAAAATGATTAAAAATAATTTAAATATTTTCATTTTATAAATAATTTAATTTCTTCCATAGACTCTTTGCTAAGTGGCCCTATATATTTTTTAATAATTTTATTTTTATTGATTAGAAAAGACTCCGGAACACCATAAGCGCCCCATTCAATAGCATTGGTGCCATCATTATCAAAAATTATCTTATCATAAGGATTTCCAAGCTCTTCAAGGAATTTTTTTGCATTTTTTTTTGTGTCTTTGTAGTTAATGCCAATAATCTTTAAATTATCGTTTTTTATTAAATCCATTAAAATTAAATGTTCTTGCCTACAAGGAACACACCAAGATGACCAAATATTTAATAAATAAAATTTATCTGTATTAAAAATTTCAAGTGTATTAACTATTTTGCCTGAATCAAATAATTCGACTGAAACTGAAGGCACTTCATAATTTGTTTTTACTTCCGGGGTATAAATATTAGTGTCCTGCAAACCTTTATAAAAAATAATAAAAATTGTTATAAAAATTAAAACGATTGAAAATGGTAACAATTTATTTTTCATATTCTTTTTTAACAAAACTCACTAATCCACCAAAGCTGATCAAAATTACTGAAAGCCAAATCCACAACATAAATGGTTTAACCTGATACCTAACATTAAAAAAGTCCTGATTTTGAACCATGTTAATAACAATAAACTTATCTGACAATAGTGTCGTTTTAATATCAGCCTCACTAGTGGCAATATTTGGTTGATTATATATCCTCAGCTCTGGTGATAGATTTTCTATTTTACCTTTAGAATCTTGCACAATGAAATTACCTATAATCGATCTATAATTTTTTTCTTTTTTTTGACTAATACTTTTAAAAACTATTTTTGTTTTTGTGTTCTGAAAAATTTCTCCCACTCTTAAATTTGTAATAATTTCATTTGAAAATAAACTGTTAAAAAGAATACTTAAAATTAATAAACTAAAACCAAAATGAGCTATATTTTGTGCTAGATTTTTAAATCCTTTAATAAAAAAATCTCTTAAAGTAATAAAAAACAAATATAAAGCACTTGAAATTAAAATTGTGTTTATCAAAAAATTAGGGCTGAAGTTTTTAACAATTAAAATGGATAAAAAAATCGAAATGATTAATAATGAAATTAAATAAATTTTGTCATCTAAGTTTGATTTAATCCATTTCAACTTTGGTCCAATCGCCATAATCAGTAAAAAAGGAACTAAAAAAGGTATAATAAGCTTATGATAAAAAGGTGGTCCTACAGATATTTTTTGAGAAGACAAAACATCAAGAAAAATAGGATAAATAGTACCAATCAAAACAACTGATAAAAAATACATCATAAACCAATTGTTAACTATTATAGCTGTTTCTTTGCTTAACCAGAAAAAACTACTTAAATTATTTTTATCAGTTTTATGAAAAAAGAAAAAAATAAATAATGAAAGAAAAATTAAAGAAAATAAAAAAATTAAAATAAATAAACCTCTTTCTGGATCATTTGCAAAAGTATGTACAGAGTTAAGAATTCCTGATCTAACCAAAAATGTACCGCTCATGCTTAGTGCAAATGTTGATATTGATAATATTATAACCCAAGAAGTTAAGATTAATTTTTTCTCTAAAACCAAAATACAGTGTAAAAGTGTTGTTAATGCAAGCCATGGCATTAAAGAGACATTTTCGACTGGGTCCCAAAACCAAAAACCACCCCAACCTAACTCATAATACGCCCAAATGGATCCCAATAAAATTCCTAGAGTTAAAAAAATCCACGAACTTAAAGCCCATTTTTTTATATGAGACGCCCATTTTTGTGAGACAATATTTAAAGTTGTTGCAGCCAAAACTGAAGAAAAAATTATTGAAGAACCTACATAACCTAAATATAAAATTGGAGGGTGAATTGCTAAAGCTGGGTCTTGTAGTATTGGATTAAGCCCCAACCCTTCTGTTGGTATTGGATAAATATAATTAAAAGGGTTTGATGTTTTGATCAAAAAAATAAAAAAACCTATAATTATAATCTGCTGAAACATTAAAGTTAAAATTCTATACTTTATAGGTTGATTTTTAGTTCTTATTAAAAAAATAAGAATAAATAATGTTAAAACAAGTAACCACAATAATAAACTTCCTTCATGATTGCCCCAGGTTCCAGCAATTTTATAGAAAAATGGTTTTGTTGTATGTGAATTATTAAAAACAGTTTCGTTACTAAAGTCAGATAATACAAATGATAAAACTAAACATAAAAAACTAATTACAACTAAAAAAAATTGTAAAAATGTGAATGATAAAATCTTAGTATCTAATAATTTTGGATTTTTAAAATTTTTTACAGAAAGATAAATAAGAACCAATCCAAAAAAAAGTCCAAGAAATAATGAATAATTTCCTATAACACTAAATAGCATTTTATCTTTCTCCAAGCGCCTCTTTTACCTCTGGAGGCATATAATTTTCGTCATGTTTTGCTAAAATTTTTGTGGCAGAAAAAAAATTTCTGTCTTTTAAAAAACCTTCTGCAACCACTCCTTTATCTTCTGCAAAAAGATTTGGGATTGCGCCTGTGTAAGTGACATTAATTTCATTTTTGAAATCTGTAATTATGAACTTAACTTCACTGGCCTCTACTAAAATGGAATTTTTTTTTACCATTCCACCTATTCTAATTTTTTTTTTATCTAATTCTGATAAAGCTTTAATCTCCGAAGGTGATTGAAAATATACTACGTTTTCTTCAAGTGATTTTAAGACCAGAAATACCGTAAGTATTAAAGTAATTAGAATAAGAGCTACAAACAAAAATCTTAATTTAACTTTACGACCATACATGGTTTAAAAGTTAATTATTTGTGGCGTTAGCTAAAATTTCTTTATTTATTTTTTGTGATTTTGCAGATTTAGCTTTCTCAGAGTTTAGAGATCCAAATTTAGCTACAAATTTATTTTGTTCCTTAATAAATTGAACTTTTGTAATCAAGTATAGTGCTGAAAAACTTAAAAGTGTAAAACTGAAAGCAGACAATACGTAAGTCTCATATCCGTTCATAAAAAATAGTTCATTTATCATAGTCTATCTAGGCCTTTATTTTTAATTTTTATCAGTTCTGTATTATATTTCATTAAAAAAATTAGCAATGAAAAAAGAGCAAATGCCGCAGTCATTATTAGCAAAGGGAAAAGCATTGATGAATGAATTGAGCTTTTTGATAAAATATTGATTGATGCTGGTTGATGAAGTGTATTCCACCAATCTACTGAATATTTAGTAATAGGAACATTGACTATACCTATTATCGTTATAAATGTTGTAATCTTAAAAACCTTTTCTTCACTTTCATAAATTCTCCACGAAACTAGATACATTGCATAAAAAAGTGCCAATATTAACATCGATGTAATTCGAGCATCCCAAGCCCACCATGTTCCCCAGGTTGGTTTTCCCCAAATAGAACCAGTAACTAATGCAATTATATTAAAAACAAAACCAGACGGTGCCAAACTTTTAGAGATTAAAAAAAAATTTTTATTCTTAAAAATAAAACCACTAATAGATAATAAAGTAATAGATGAAAAAATTCCTAATGTTATCCAGGCAGCTGGAACATGTACATACATTATTCTAACAGCATCATTTTGTTTATAATCTTCTGGAGATAATATTAGGGCTTCAGTTAATCCAATAGAAAGCACAACCACAAATAAAAATAAAATATATTTCGGAGCTTTTGAGGTTATTCGAAAAATTCTATTTGGTTGAAAAAGTTTAAACATAATTAGTTAACGATGTTTATTACGAAAAGGATTTCTGATCAAGAATGCAGAGGGAGATAATAATTTTGAATTAAAATTTAACATCCTTGATCAGAATATAAGCTTTTACTCAATTTATATGGCTTAGATTTGAGCTAAATGTGTTTGAAAAATGATAGATTTAATTAGACATCTTAAAATAACTTGACCCTTTTTTTCCTGAAAAAATTTCCTCAATTAAAGGATGTTTTATTGGCTCGTCAGAGTCGTCCATTAATAGATTTTGTTCTGAAACGTAAGCTTCGTAAGTTATTTCCTCATTTTCAGCCAGCAAATGATAGAAAGGCTGATCTTTTCTTGGTCTAACATTTTTGGGAATAGACTGATACCACTCCTCAGAATTATTAAATTCAAAATCAACATCATATATAACCCCTCTAAATTCGAAATGTTTGTGTTTTACGATGTCCCCAATTGAGAACTTGGCTTTTTGAATTGGCATATTTATTAGTATGGGTATTTAAAAATAAAAATCAATGCTAAAAATATTAATGTTTTGTGATGTGGCAAATATGTTATTATATTTTAAGTGAATAAATCTTTTTTAAAATTTGTTACAGACTTTGGACCATTAGCTATATTTTTTTTTTATTATTATAATAATGATAAAAATTTATCAGTTGCTATTCCTCCACTTATAGTTGCAACTTTAATTGCATTAGCTGTTGTTTGGTTTTTTGAAAAAAAAATACCAATGATGCCCTTAATAAGTGGAATATTAATTACTTTTTTTGGTGGCTTAACTATTTATTTTAATGATCCAATATTTATTTATATTAAACCAACAATTATAAATATTTTATTTGCTTTAGCATTATTTTTTGGGAAATATTTTACTAAAGAGCCTGTTCTAAAAAAAATTATGGGTAAATCAATCCCACTAACAGATATTGGTTGGGAATTATTAAATAAAAGATGGATGTTTTTTTTCTTGGGACTTGCAATATTAAATGAATGTGTTTGGAGAACTCAAACGGAGGAGTTTTGGGTTAACTTTAAAGTATGGGGAATGTTGCCAATAACTATAATTTTTACCGGTTTCCAGATACCATTAATCAATAAGCATAAAATTGATGCCTAGTAATTTAAAACTAGTAGTCAATAATCCCCATAAACAAATAGAAGAAAGACAATTTTTTGAGCGAGATGAACTAAAGGTTATCTTAGATCTATATGCAAAAATGGTCTCTGAAGGATCATGGAAAGATTATGGTTTAAGTATCTCAAGTAAACAAGTAAGTTTTAGTGTTTTTAGAAATGCTGCTGAAAATGCTTTATATAAAATTTGTAAAAATTTTAAGCCTAAAAATCAAAATCTAAAATATTTAATAACAGATACCAGTGGAAAGATTTTAAAAAACTCTTTTGATCTAAAAATATTATTCAAAAATACTAACTGGAAAAAGTTACAAAAGTAAAACTATCTTCTTTGACCAAATAATCTTAGCAACATTATAAATAAATTTATAAAGTCTAGATAAAGAGTAAGAGCACCCATCACTGCTTTTTTACCCATGATCTCACCTGTATCACTTGCAGCATACATATTTTTAATTTTTTGAGTATCATATGCTGTTAAGCCTACAAAAATTAGAACACCTAGGATTGATATTACAAAATACATCATTGAAGATTTCATAAAAATGTTAACTATTGAAGCGATTATTATTCCAATTAAACCCATCATCAAAAATGAGCCAAGTTTTGTTAAATCTCTTTTTGTTGTATAACCATAAATGCTCATTACACCAAAAGTTGCTGAACATATAAAGAAAACCCTAGTAACACTCATTCCGGTATAAACTAATAAAATTGATGATAAAGATAAGCCCATTAATCCTGCAAAAACCCAGAAAGTCGTTTGAGCTTTTGAAGCACTCATTTTATTTATTCCAAAACTCATATAAAAAACTATTCCTAAAGGCGCCAGCATAACAAGCCATTTTAATCCAGACAAATATATTGCATTACCTATTGAGGTTAATGCTACAATAGATCCAGTATCATTAGTCACCACTGACATTTTAAATGTTAAAAGTGCAACTATTCCTGTTAATAAAATTCCAGTTGCCATGTAATTATATACTTTTAGCATGTAGGTTCTTAAACCTTCATCCATTACAACTGTTGACTGTTGAGCAGCTTTGGCTCTATTTAAGATTCCGTTTTTATCAAATTCCATAATAAGTAATATATAATAGTCTTTTACTAATTATTCAAGATACCTTAAAAAGATTAAAAATATCCAAATTAAACAAAAACCATTATGAATTATAAAAAACTAGGCAATACTAATCTCGAAGTAAGTACAATTTGTCTCGGTACTATGACTTGGGGTGAACAAAATACTCAAGAAGAAGGTTTTGAACAAATGGATCATGCTTTAGACCAAGGTATAAACTTTTGGGATACCGCTGAATTATACGCAGTTCCACCAAGGGAAGAAACTTATGGTCATACGGAAATCATAATAGGTAACTGGTTTAAAAAATCAAAAAAGAGAGACAAAGTTATTTTAGCATCAAAAGTTGCAGGCCCTATGAGAGCATATTTAAGAGGTGGAGGAAATAATTATGGAATAGATAAGATGACTCAAGCAATCAATGATAGCTTAAAGAGATTACAAACAGATTACATTGATCTTTATCAATTACACTGGCCTGAAAGAAATACAAATATGTTTGGACGTCTTGGATATGAGCATAAAGAAAATGGTGAGTGGAATAAATTTGAAGATGTCCTTGGCAATCTCAAAAGATTTATTGATGCGGGAAAAATAAGAGAAATAGGTTTATCAAATGAAACACCATGGGGTGTTTCTAAATATTTGGAATTATCTAAAGAAAAAGATTTACCAAGAATGATGTCTATTCAAAATCCTTACAGCTTATTAAATAGAACTTATGAGGTTGGATTAGCCGAAATATCAATTAGAGATGAGATTGGTCTATTGGCATATTCACCATTGGCAAGTGGATATTTATCAGGGAAATATAGAAATAATCAACTGCCTAAAAACTCAAGAATTGAAAGAGATCCTGATTTTTGGACAAGATATGCAAAGCCTAACACAGAAAAAGCTGTTGATGCTTATTATGAAATTGCTAATAAACATGGTCTTGATTTAGCTCAGATGTCTTTAAAATTTTTAGAAATTCAACCATTTGTAACTTCCGTTATTATTGGAGCAACTACGATGGAGCAGTTGAAAACAAATATAGAAAGTGTAAATATCAATCTACCTGATGATGTCATTAAAGAAATTAATAATGTTCAAACAATTTATCCTAACCCATGTCCATAATTAAAAAAATTCTATCAGTTGTATCAATATTATTTATTGGTTGTGTTAATCAATTGTCTGCAGAAGAAATAAAAAAAATTGGAAAATATAAAGACTGGGAATCAATGATTTTAACTGATGCGACTGGGAAAGTATGCTTTGCTCAATCATCTCCTATTTTACAGGCTCCAAAATCAAATAAAAGAGATGCAAAGTTATTTATTGCTTTTAGACCTGCAGAAAAAATAATTGATGAAGTAAGTGTTACAGGTGGTTATGAGTTTAATAAAAATAACTCTGTAGTTGCCCAGTCAGGAAAAAATAAATTTAAATTTGATATAAAAGAACAAGGTTTTGCGTGGATTGCTGATAATAAAATTGAGTTTAGAATGATTAAGAGAATGAAAAAAGGCTCTAGAATAATGATTACTGGATATAATCAAAAAGGCTCTCAAACAATTGATCACTACTCATTACTAGGATTTACTAAGGCTTACAACTCTACAAAAAAAGCCTGTAGTTAAATAAATGAAATCAAAAAAGAAAATTGTTCTAGCCTACTCAGGGGGCCTTGATACTTCTATTATCTTAAAATGGCTTCAAGAAAATTATGATGCTGAAGTAATTTGTTATACTGCAGATGTGGGACAAGAAATTGATAGAAAAAAAATTATCACAAATGCAAAGAAATTTGGCGTTAAAAATATAATCATAGAAGATTTAAAAGATATCTTTGTTAAAGATTATGTTTATCCAATGATTAGAGGTCACGCAATCTATGAAGGGGTTTATTTATTAGGTACATCAATAGCAAGACCACTCATCGCTAAAGATCAAATTAGAGTTGCTAAAAAATTTAAAGCTTATGCTGTATCACATGGTGCAACTGGAAAAGGGAATGACCAAGTTAGATTTGAATTAGGGTATCATTATTTTGGACCCAATATAAAGATTATCGCTCCATGGAGAATTTGGAAACTAAAATCTAGAACAGATCTAATTAATTATGCAAAAAAACATGGAATAACTATTCCAAAAGATAAAAAAGGAGCCCCTCCCTTTTCAATTGATGATAATTTATTTCATACATCAACAGAAGGTAAGGTTTTAGAAAATCCAAAAAATTCTGCTCCTGAATTTATTTTTCAAAGATCAATTTCACCTGAAAAAGCACCAAATAAACCAAGCTTTGTAACTATCAATTTTAAAAATGGTGACCCATTTGCAATTAATGGAAAAAAACTATCTCCTGCAAAATTATTAGAAAAACTTAATCAGCTTGCTGGTAAAAATGGAATTGGAAGAGTTGATTTAGTAGAAAATAGATTTATTGGAATAAAATCTAGAGGAGTATACGAAACTCCTGGTGGCACATTATTAATTCATGCACATAGAGCAATTGAGTCAGTGACACTTGATAAAGAAACTATGCATAAGAAAGATCAAATAATGCCTAGATATGCTGAATTAATTTATAATGGTTATTGGTATTCGAATGAAAGATTTAAACTTCAAAAAATTGTGGATCTCAAAAAAAATAAAGTTAACGGTTCTGTAAAACTTAAGCTTTATAAAGGAAATGTAATAATAGAATCTCGACAAACTAAAAGTTCTGCTTACTCAATGAAAAAAGTTTCATTTGAAGAAAACAAAACATTTAATAAATCTAATGTTGAAAGATTTATTAATTTTCATAAGAAAAAACTTCGTTTTTAAATAAAATGCAAATAAACGTTTTTGCAGATACCATTTGTGGGTGGTGTTTTATTGGACATAAAAATTTAAACAAAGCCTTAAAAAATTTTCCAAATATAAAATTTGATATTAGACATATTCCATTTCAATTAAATCCAGATATGCCAACCGAAGGTATTCATAGAGATAAGTATTTAGAAATAAAATTTGGTGGAAAAGATTATGCAGCACCCATGTATGAAAATATGAAATTAAAAGCAAAGGAATCTGGGATAAATTTAAATTTAGATAAAATTAAAATTACTCCCAACACTGTTCTTTCTCATTTACTAATTATTCTTAGTGAACAATTAAATTTACAAAATGAAATTAAAGAAAAAATATATCAGTCTTATTTTATTGATGGGCTCGATATTGGAGATATTGATGTTTTAATTGGTATTGCTAAAGAAAATAATATTACAGAAAATATTTTTAAAGAATTTATTAATGAAAAAAATATTCAAAATGTGACTTCAAAAATTTTAATTGCTAAAGAGAGGAATATTAGTGGAGTTCCATTTTTTGAGATAGGAAAAGATTTTATTTCCGGTGCTCAAAGCTCAATTCAATTAGAAAACGCTATTAAAGCCAATTTAAAATAAGATTTAGGACAATTTGACATTTGTTATAATTACTAAAAATTATAACTTCACACCATGGAATCGTTAAAAAACTGGATGATGGATGCAGCAAATATCTTATTTGATGATAGTAAAAATGATCTTAGATCTCTTCCTAAAACTGTAAGATTACAAATCCTTTTAGTTTTAAGTTTTATTTGGACTACAGTTTTTAGTTTATACATTTTTTCTTATACAACTTTTGCCTTTGGTTGGGCGGGTCTTTATGTGGCTCACATTGGTTTAATATTTGCCGTCTATATGACTTTTAAAAATTTTCATAAAGCAGAGGAAAAATCTAGTAGTGTTTTTAAAACAAAAAACTTTGACCCATTTAAAATAATGGTGATTGTTTTTGTGGTAGTATTTATTTTTGTATTTTCAAAAGGAATTGAGGTTTTAACTAGTCCTAATCCAAGTTCATATTCTATTCCTTATGATGGGCCATCTAAATCAGTATTTGAAAAATGGTTACCGTTCAGTAAAAACAAATAATGGAAAAAATAGCAAAAAATTTACAGTTAGCATTAATGTGTATTATTTTGATAAGCACAGTAATTGCTGTTGGTATAGAAATTAAATATATGATTCTAAATCAGTCTGTAACATTAGCCGATTTATTATTAATGTTCCTTTATTTGGAAGTATTAGCAATGGTAAGGGTTTTTTGGGATCAACAATCAATAAGCATAACTTTACCTCTTTTAATTGCGATTACTGCTCTTGCTCGATTTATTATATTGCAGGGTAAAGAAATGGATCCAACAGCATTAGTTTATGAGGCTGTTGCAATAGTTCTTATTGCGACTGCAATTGTAATTTTAAGATTAAGACACAGTGATAAATTGGGTCTAAAAAGAAAAAAATCTAAATAATTTAATATGATGTTTGAAGCCTCAAGGGCTAAAGCCGTTGAAAAATTAAACAATTTTGTCGAAAAAAATTTAAATGATTATTCAAAATTAAGAAATTTTGATTTTGGACCTAATAACAGATCAAATATTTCCTGTTTGTCACCATACATAACTCATGGAGCAATCAATGAATTAGAAGTAATTGATAAATCTCTCAAAAAATATTCATTTTCAAAGAATGAAAAGTTTGTTCAAGAGGTTTTATGGCGCGTTTATTGGAAAGGTTGGCTTGAGTTAAGACCAAATGTTTGGTCAGACTATTTAATAGAATTAGATAAAATCAAAAATGAATTTAAAGACAATCAGTATTATTTAAATGCCATTGAAGGAAAAACAGACATAGAATGCTTTAATCAATGGGTAACCGAACTTAAAGAGAATAATTACCTTCATAACCATGCCAGAATGTGGTTTGCAAGTATTTGGATATTCACACTAGAATTACCGTGGCAGCTTGGTGCAGAATTTTTTATGCAACATCTTTATGATGGTGATGCTGCATCGAATACACTTGGTTGGAGATGGGTAGCTGGGGTTCAAACTCAAGGTAAACATTATCTAGCAAGTGAATGGAATATAAATAAATTTACTAACAATAGATTTCAAAACATAAAGCTTAATGAAAATGCCACACCAATATTCAGTGATAAAACTTATCAAGTAAATAAAAAAGAATTTTTAAATTCTGAAATTTTAAAGGATCAAACTTTATTAATATTTGAAAATAATATGACTTTCGAATTTTCCGACTTTAAAGAACACAAATTTAAAAAAATTTTGTTAGTCTCAAATGAAACAAATAGAACTATTAAATTAAGTGAAAAAGTGTTGAAATTTAAAGCTAATCTTTTAGAGGATCAAAAAATAAGATTAGAAGAAAAATTAATTAATTGTGAAACTATTAACATCAGTGATTTAGAGAATATTACTGAAAAAGTTTATGCTCTTTATCCAACTGTTGGTGAAAATTTAGATTTTATTCAAAACAATAATTTAAAAAATATCAAATTATTATATAGAAAGTTAGATCAGTTTTCTTGGCAATATTGCAATAAAGGTTTTTTTAACTTTAAAAATTATATCCCAAAAATTATTGCTAAATTTAATTAAGCTAAAAAGGTTTTAATACCATCTAAAATATACTGAACACTTAATCCTACAAGAATGATAGCTACCACTCTTGAGATAACCCCAATTATTTTTTTATTTATTAAATTAGAAAACTTTGAAGCTATAAAAAAGATTATAAAAGTTAAAGATAGTACAATTGCCAATGAAAACATTCCTACTGTTTGATTTGTAAAATTAGTTCCAATATCTGAAACAGAAACAATTACTGAAGTAATGGCTGCTGGTCCTGCAATAATAGGTGTTGCTAAAGGAAACACACTCACGTTATCAGAATTTAAATCTATATCTTCTCCTTTCCTTTGCTGACGCTTGTCAAATAACATCTCTATCGCAATTATTAATAATATAATTCCTCCTCCTATTGTAAAAGCTGGGTACGAAATATGTAGGTAGCTTAACAGTGAGCTTCCAAGTAACGCAAAAAATAACAATATAATAGTTGCAATTATAGTTGCACTAAATGCAACTTTAATTTTTTGTTTTGTCTCCATGTGTTGAGTGATACTTAAAAATAGTGGAGTATTTCCTAATGGGTCAATTACTATAAAATATAGGAAGAAAGTTTGAATAAATATCTCTGACATCAGGTTTATCTATCTCTTTAAAAAGATTTTACAATTTAAATTAAAACCAACGTATCATTCCAATAATACCAGCTGTTGCATAAAAAAATTGCAACAAAAGTATTCCTTTATGGTCTCCTCTATAGGCCCAAATTCCAATCAATATCGCTGATAAAAGCAATAAGCAGAAACCAAAAAATTCTATTCCAATATTTAATGCAACAAACAAGGAATATAAAATAGCAGTAATCACACCTGCCCATTCAAAAAATTTATTGTTCATTTTGGTGATTAATACGTATTACAATTTTTTTATTTGTTTAAAATTCTTATCAAAATTTATTTTTTTTAAATAATTTAAAAATCTTTTTTTGTTTTGAAGCCACTCTTTATCTAAAATCGAAAACCAAGCTGAGTCTCTACTTCTACCTTTAAAAACAAACATCTGCCTAAATACTCCCTCAAATCTAAAACCTAGTCTAAAAGCTGCTTTTTTAGAGGCTGAATTTAAATTATTACATTTCCACTCGTATCTTCTATTACCTAAAATCTCGAAAGCATTTTTCATCATTAAATACATCGTTTCAGTTCCCTCAACTGAATTCTGTAGAAGTAGTGAATAATTTATGTGTCCAACTTCAATTGAACCGTGAACTGGTTCAATTCTTAAATAACTAGCCATTCCACAATATTTCTTATGTCTCTTAGAATAAATTGCATAAAAAAAGGATCCTTGTTTAGACAAAATGATTTAAGCCAATTTCTAAAACTTAAATAAGTTTTAAATGGACCGTAAGGCAAGTATGTCCAAATTATATTCTTTTTATCATTTGAATATTGTAAGTATAAATCTTTTGAATGTTTGCTAATGTTTAAAGGTTCAAGAATTGTATAATTACCAACTAATTTTTTTTTTTCTGGTAACTTTGCTTTTTTAAATTTTACTTTAGGGCCTAGTTTTAATTTGATCATATCATCTCTTTAAAATTATCATAAAGTATCTTAGAATAATTGTTCATATCAGACATATTATCTTTTGCAACTTCATCAAATTTTTCTAAGGCGCCATCCCCTAATTGTTCTTCAAGGGCTGTTTTATACTCAGGCACACATCCCCATTCATTAACTGTGGTATCTTTAATTTCAATATGAAATTGAATTCCATATGCATGATTTTGGTATTTAAAAATTTGATATTTTGTTACAGGCGATGATGCCAATAAGGTTACATCCTTATTGTTTTCTATTCCTTGCACCTCATAAGAATGCCATTGTAAGCTTTTTATTTTTTCTGGAAATTTAGAAAATAATTTATCTTTATTTTTTTCTTTGGTGAAATTAATATCCATAATACCAATTTCTGCAGGATTTGATTTAACCACCTTGCCACCCACTACTTCACCTAGTAACTGACAACCAAGACAAAAACCTAAATAAGGTTTTTTTAAATTGATAACAAATTCTTTAATTACTTTTTTTTCTTCAATTAACCAAGGATATTCTTTTTCCATGTAGGTATCCATTGGGCCACCCATACAAAACATTCCATCAAATTTACTAAGATCATTTGGAATTTTTTCACCCTCATCTAATTCGATGGTGGTTAATTTAATACCATCAGCTAACATCAAATCTTTAATGTAACCCGGGTCTTCTATCTTAATGTGTTGTAAAACAATTATGTTCACTAAATTTTAGCTTAACGTAGAGCACTTCTTGGAGCAATATTTTACTTTATCCCAATTTAACTTCCATTTTTTACGCCAAATAAAGGGTCTTTTGCAAACAGGACAAATTTTTGAAGGTAGATTTTCTTTTTTCATTATTAAATAATAAATTTAATAATAATTAAGACAAAAATTGAAGTTGCAATTCCACTTAAACCCATGGCGAGTGCAGCAAAAACTCCTGCTGTTTTGTTTTTACTCATTGCTCTTGCAGTTCCAATACCGTGACTTGCAAGACCAAAACCAAACCCTCGTGCACTCATATCTTTTATATTAAAAATATTTAATGCAAAAGTTCCAAGGGAAGCACCCACAATTCCCGTAATAATTGTTATAATAGCTGTTAAAGAGGGAATTCCACCTATTAACTCAGCTATACCCATAGCTATAGGTGCAGTAACATTTCTCGGAACCATGGTTAGAATAATTTCCTGATCTAAATTAAAAAAAGAAGCTAAGTAATAAGTGATCAATATCGCAAAAGGAATTCCTAAAAAAATTGAAAATACAATTGGTTTAATTTCTTTTAAAATTAGGTTTTTTTTTTCGTAAATAGGTATTGCTAAAGCTACTGTTGCGGGACCTAACATAAAATGAATGAACTTAGCTCCATTAAAGTATCGATCATAAGTGACATCCATCGTCAATAGAACAGATGAAACAATTAAAATACTAATTGCCACTGGATTTACTAGAGGATTGAGTTTTGATTTTTTGTATAAATAATCTCCCAACAAAAAAGCGCCAAGAGTTAGAGTTATCCAAAACAAAGGCTCTGCTTGCAAGTATACCCAAATTTTATAAAGTTTATCTTCTTTTGACATTTTTTTTCTCTAATTTAATAATCTTTTCCATAACGAAAGCGGTAAATACTAAGCTTGCTAAAGTACCTATGACAATAATTGCTAAAATTTTAAATAAATTATCTCCAAGATAATTAATGTGCATCACAACACCTACTCCTATTGGAACAAATAATAATGATAGATAGTTAATTATTTGATGACTAGTTTCTGATATTTCCTGTTTAATTTTTTTATAGGGCGTTGGTGATTTAAGAAAAAATATAAATACTAATAATAATAAAATAAGTCCAATGACAGGTCCTGGAATATTTATTTCAAAAAATTTTTGTATTGTCTCTCCAAAAAGTTGAAAAGAAAATATAATGAACAGACTTTTTAACATTTAATAATACCCTTTATTTAATAAAACTAAATTTCTCTAAAATTTTCTTTCCATTTTTTTATTGCTTCTTCCCAACTTGGCACATTATTATCCTCATACCCATAAACAGAACCTGTTCCAATAAATCTAAAATTCTTCATTGCCAAAGCATGGTGTTTACCCCTTAAATAATCTAACATTTTGTTCTTATTTTCCCAAGCTGTTAGGGTATGATGATATTTGCTTATCTTTTTTGAGTCACAAAACAAATTTCCATTTGCTTTTCTTGCTGCAGCAAAACTTGGTATTGTATACCTCATGAATTTTAACATTCCAAAAAAACCTTTTACTTTAATGCCTGTTATAGAAATATACATTATGCAGTATTTAATTTTATAAATTTATCTGCTTCAGATAAAATCATTTTTTTTCTTTCATCTTTCATTTTATCAAAAATTCTAACCATCATCGAAAGTCTTGGGTTCTTTAAAAAAAATTTTCTATTTCGATCTATAAACCTCCAATAAAGACCATCCATCGTATTACACCACTCCCCTTTTTTAAAATCCATCATCTTCATGAAATAAGCAGATCCACAAATGTATGGTTTAGTTGCAAAAATCCCTCCATCACTAAATAAACCCATGCCATAAACATTTGGAACCATCACCCAGTCAGATGAGTCAACAAACATTTCCATAAACCATTTATAAACATAAGTTGGTTTTACTTCACAGAGGTTCATTATATTTGATAAAATCATTAATCTTTCAATGTGATGAGACCACCCATGATCAACGGCATTTTTAATTGCATGATCTAATGGAGGCAAACCCGTAGTTCCTTCGTACCAAGATTTTTTCATTTTTCTATTTTGTTTAAAAAAATTTCCTACCTCCATTTCATCAGAATAGCCTTGATAAATACCTCTCATGAACTCTCTCCAACCTATTATCTGACGTATATATCCTTCAAGTGAATTCATTCTTATTTTGTATTTTTTATGGAACTCTAAAACTTTTTGAATAATAAATTCTGGTGTTATTAAACCCAGGTTAATATATGGACTTAAAGCACTATGAAATAAGATGTTATCTTTTTGATTTACAGCATCCTCATAATCGCCAAATAAATTAGATTTTTCTTTAATAAAAAAATTTAAAAGTTTAACAACATCATCATATTCTGTTGCAAACCAAAAATTATTTGTACTTCCGGGATGATCTTTGAATAATTTTTCAATAATTGGTTTTAATTTTTTTGTATGATTGGTTTCATTGATCTTTGGAAATTTTGGAATGGATATATCTTTAGGTAATTTATTTCTATTATCTTCATCAAAGCTCCACTTTCCGCCGATTGGATTGCCATCAGCACCCATTAATATTCCAGACTTTCTTCTAACTTCCTTATAAAATGTTGCCATGAAAGGCTTTTTTGATTTTCTCAAATAATTTTTAAATTCATCTCTAGAATTTAAAAACATAGGCGTTTGTATAACATTCCAATTAACTTTTTCTTTTTTTGAAAACTGAGAAATTTTTTTCTCAAAAAACTTATCTTCTATTTCAAAGCTTGTAATTTCAGTTATCTTATTTCTGGTAATTATTTTTTTAAGCTTTTTAAAATAATCATCTTTGAAATCTTTATCTTCAATTTTTAGGTAATCTAATTTATATTTATTTTTCTTTAAACTATCCGCATAAGAACGCATAGAAGATAAGAATAATAGGATTTTTTGCTTATGATGTTTTTCATAAGTGCATAATCCGTTATCTTCTGCCATAAAGAACACATGGTCCTTTTTGAAGCGGTCTATGTATTTTAATGGAAATAATTGATTACCAAGTATAAAAAATAATTTCATAACTAAATATAACTAATAAAAAAATTTATGTCAGAAAAATATCTAATCTTTGGTGCGACAGGTTCAATTGGTTCAAGTCTAGCTGAACAATTAAAAAATGCAGGAAATGATATTCACTTAATTGCAAGAAATGAAAGTGAAGTAAGTGCAATTGCAGATAAATTAGGTTGCAAATTTACAGTTGCTGATGTTTTAGAAGATGGTTTTATTGAAAAAGTCAAAGCTGATGTTCCTGAGATAAAGGGAATTGCTTATTGTGTAGGTTCAATTGATCTTAAACCATTAAGAATGGTTACTGAACAAGATTTTAATAAATGTATGAAATTAAATCTTTATTCAGCTGTAGAGGCTATAAAAGGATATCAAGAAAGTTTAAAAAAAAATAAAGGCTCTATAGTTTTATTTTCAACAGTTGCGGCTCAAAGAGGTTTTACAAATCATGCTATTATTGCTTCAGCTAAAGCTGCTGTCGAAGGTTTAACAGTGTCACTAGCAGCAGAATTCGCACCAAATATAAGAGTTAACTGTATTGCTCCAAGTTTGACAAAATCAAAAATTGCTGAGCCTATGTTGAAGAATACTACAATCGCTGAAGGTATCGCTAAAGCTCACCCATTGAAAAGATTAGGTGAGGGTAAAGACTCTGCATCATTAGCTAAGTTTTTAATATCTGAAGATAGTTCTTGGGTAACAGGTCAAATTATAGCAGTGGACGGTGGTCGATCAAAACTTTCTTAAAGTAAAAAATTTATTTTTATACAAAAATCACTTATGATTAATAAAAATTAAGTATCTAATATTTTCTTTTTTGCTTTTTCAAACTCCTCTTGAGTTAATACTCCACTTTGTAGCAAATCATTTAGTTTTGTAATTTCATTACTCAGATGCTCACCTTCAGATTGTGAAATTACTGGTTCTTTTTCTTCTTGTTCCTCTGGCCTATTTTCTACTTTTGCTTTGAAGCCTTTCATTATAGCTGTTCCACCTAAATAAAAAACAAAACCTAATATAGGAATTGCAAGTCCAAAAAATATTATTTTTTCCATAAATTAATCTTCATCCTCATCACGCCAACCTTTTTGATACATCAAGTATCCAGCTAAAATTACTGAAAAGGTACCAGCTATCATCCCAAAGTCAAAACCAACTTGTTTTCCATATAGATACCAGCCTAATTGTGTTGCTCCAATTGGAACTGCCGTTAACAATATCATTATTAATCCAATTCGATATTCATAGGGTGGCTTTTTCATTTAGAAACTTTATCAAATTAGAGAGGAAATTAATTAAGTTTTATCAATTTGAGACAATAAAACTTATAAATGAAAAAGTGTTTATTTTTGTGATCTTTTAAAACAATCTATTGTATTTTTTAATAAACAAGCAATAGTCATTGGTCCTACTCCACCTGGCACAGGTGTTAAAGCCTTGGCAACTTTTGAAACCTCATCAAATGCAACATCACCCACTAAACCATTCTCAGTTTTATTTATTCCAACATCAATTACAATTGCATCTTTTTTAACCCAATCGCCTTTTACAAGCTCGGGGATACCAACTGCTGCAACAATAATATCTGCTTCTAGGCATTCAGCTTTTAAATCTTTTGTTCTTGAATGTGTAATTGTCACCGTACAGTTTTCTTTAAGAAGAAGTTGCGTCATTGGTTTACCATTTAAATTTGATCTTCCAACTACAACTGCTTTTTTACCACTTAAATTTGGTTCAATTTTTTTAATCATCAAATAACATCCAAGGGGAGTGCATGGTACTGAACTTTCATAACCTGAAGATAAATTTCCTACATTCATTGGATGAAAACCATCTACATCTTTTGAGGGTGTAATTGTTTCAATTACTTTTTGCTTATCTATATGTTTTGGAAGTGGAAGTTGAACTAAAATTCCTGAAACACTCTCATCATTATTTAATTCTTCAATTTTTTCTAAAACAGTTTTTTCCTCAACTGTATCAGGGTATTTTATAACCTCAGATTTTAAACCTACTTCATTTGCTGATTTTTCTTTGTTTCGGACATAAATTTGGCTTGGAGCCATATCTCCAATTAAAATTACAGTTAACCCTGGGACTTTATTGTATTTTGTCTTTAGCTCAGTTACTTCTTGTTTTAATTCTTCTCTAAGTTCTGCTGCTGCTTTTTTTCCATCTATTAAAATCATATTTCTTCCTTAAAAAATCATTGGTGCGATGTAAAGCTTCATACACATTTCAATAAACCAAATCAATAAAAGAAGAATTATTGGTGATATATCTAATGAGCCTAAATTAGGCAAAAAACGTCTAATTCTATATAAAACCGGATCCGTTAAACGATAAGTTAGTTCTAAAACAGAGTAAACAAATCTGTTTTGGGTGTTTAAAATATTAAATGATATTAGCCAACTAATGACAACGTTTGCAATAACAACATAAGAATAAAGTTTCAAAATTTGAAGTGCTAAATAAAAGATGGCTATCATTTTTTTTCAATATAAATCGACTGACTTGGAAAAGCAAAAGAAGCTCCATTTTTTTCAACAATCTGTTTAATTTCAATAGCCAGCCTCTCTTTAACTTCTAATGAATTACTCCAACTATTAGAATTAGTAAAACATCTTACCAATATATCTATTGAACTATCAGAAAATTTTTCAATTCTTACTGCCACTCCCGCTGATTGATTATAATCATCACTTGAATTTATATAACTTTCAATTTCTTCTCTTACTTTTTTTAATTGCTCTATAGTTGAGTCATATTGAAGGGTAATAATCCATCTAATCCGCCAGTTAGAAGTTTCACTTACATTGACAACTGCATTTTCAGCAAATTGAAAATTTGGAATTATAGCAAGGGACTTATCAAATTTTCTTATTGAAGTTGATCTAAATCCAATATTTTCAACTGTACCTTCAATAATTCCTTCAACAGCAATCCAATCTCCAATTTTAAATCTTTTTTCCACTAAAACTAAAATACCTGAGATTAAATTTTTGAATAAATCTTGTGCACCTAATGCAACGGCCACACCAAACAAACCAAGTCCTGCAATAATTGGCCCTATCTTTATTCCCCATAATTCTAAAACTGCCGCAAGCCCTAAAATAAAAATTAAAATTTTAAGTGACTTTATGATCCATCCAATTAACTCTCTGGTTAAAAGTTTATCTAGTCCACTTAAAATATAAGAAATTGGCTCAATAATTTGATGGATGACCCAAAAAATCAATATTGTAATTAATGTTCTATTTATAGTGTCAACAATTTCACGGCCATCACTTGAAAAAGTCATGTAATAACTTGCAATAAAAAAACCAAGAACAATCGGTAGAAATCTAGCAGGACCTTCTAAAGAATGAACAAATGTATCATCTAATTTATTGCTAGTTCTTTTAGAAATTATTTCTAACTTTTTAATAATAAGTTTGCTTATTAAACCTCTAAAAATTAAGAAAATAAAAAAAATCCCAATACCAATTAATATTTGAAAAATATCAACACCTAGAATTCCTTTTTTCCAAACTGACAAAAATATATCAGAAAAATTATTTATTATTTCCATAGCTAAATTTTATATAACAAAAACTCTTCATCTCCAGGATTAAAAAGAAATATCTTCTTCCACTTAATTTCATTCAGTATTGACGAGGTTTTTTCACCAATGCACATTAAATTTGTATTCATCCAAAGACTTTCGGATTGATGCATCTTAATAAAATTTATCAAACTTAAGGCACTATTTTGAGAGTAAACATAAACCATGTCAGGTATTTTAAGCTTTAATTCGTTTACAAATTCATCATCAAAATTTTGATTATGAGTAGTCCGATAATTAACTACTCTTTTAATATTATATCCTTCTTTTAAAAGTTGTTGGTCAAGATCAACTGAAACTATTTCACCACTTATATAAATTAAATTTCCATCTTTCTGATTGAAATTTTGTAAAACTAATTCTTTTAAATTTTCAACATTTCCCTCAGCAGCAATCACATTTTGAAAACCAACACTTCTAGCTTTTTTTTCAGTAGCATTTCCTACACAGAAACATAAAAGATTTTTGTCAATATTTTTTAGATCTAAAAAACTTACAGCATTTGCGCTTGTAAAAATAATCCCCTTAAAATCTGAAAAATTTATCTGATCATAATCAACCTTATCTATTCTTAATAAAGGAAGGTGAGAAACTTGATGTCCTAATGATTTAAATTTTATAATCATGTCAGAACAATCTTCTAGTGGTCTAGTAAGTAAAATATGCATATTATCTTTTGTAAGAATTGTTTGATTTAGTTTTTAAAATCTGCCCCACTTCTTTACCAAGTAATTTTGCATTTTCAATTTTTGAAGATTTTTTTTCATAAAATCTTTGACTACCATCTAGAGAAAAGAGCTCAGCTTCTAAAAGAATTTCATCACCTTCAATAATGGCATGAGCTGCAACGGCTGTTTCACAATCACCTTCTAAAACTTTGAGAACATTTCTTTCAGCATTGGCTCTTTGGGATGTTTCTTGGTCATTAATTTTATCTAAAACTGAAATAACCTCATCATCATTATTTCGGCATTGAAGTGAGATAATTCCTTGTCCTGCACTTGGAATTATTTCCTTTGTTGAAAATACTTCTGTAATCTTATCTTCTATTGATAAAGATTTAATTCCTGCATATGACAATATTATTGCATCATACAAACCATCATTAAGTTTTTTAATTCTTGTATCAACATTTCCTCTTATAAGTTTATAATTAAGATCAGATCTAATATTTTTGATTTGAAATTCTCTTCGATAGGATGATGTTCCAATTATAGCTTCAGCTTTTAATTCTTTAAGTTTTTTTTTATCTTTAGTTATTAATATTTCCCTTGGATCGTTTCTTTCTAAAAATGTATCAGTTCTTAAACCATCAGTTTCAACAGCTGGCATATCCTTTAATGCATGAACTGCTATATCAATTTTTTTATCTTGAAGTTCTTTTTCTATATTTGTTGAAAATAAACCTTTTCCACCTACTTCTGATAATCTAATATTTTGAACCTGATCTCCTTTTGTTGTTATTTCTTTAATTACGATATCTTCATCATTTAAATTTGTAGTTTGAACAATCTTATCTTTGGCGTTTTGAGCATAAACTAACGCTAACTTGCTTCCTCTCGATCCAATGACAATTTTCTTATTCATAAAAATATATTTCTTACTTGTATTGAGATTGTACAATTAATAAAAACTATTTGAATGAGTAAAAAACCCTTAATTCTAGGAATTGAATCTAGCTGTGATGAAACAGCAGCGTCAATAATTACTGAAAATGAACAAGGAATACCAGTAGTTTTATCCAATATTGTTTCTAGCCAGGTTGATGTCCACAAAGAATTTGGAGGTGTTGTTCCTGAATTAGCAGCAAGATCACATATAGAAAAAATTGATTGGATTGTTCAAAAAGCAATAGATGACAGTGGTAGAAAAATTGAAGAGATAGATGCTGTTGCTTCCACGGCTGGTCCAGGCTTGATAGTATGCTTGTCTGTTGGTTTAAGTTTTGGAAAAGCGTTCGCCTCTGCCTTGGATAAACCATTCATTGCTATTAATCATTTGGAAGGCCATGCTCTAAGCCCAAAACTAAATTCAAACCTAGATTATCCATATTTGCTTTTATTAATTTCTGGAGGACATTCACAATTTTTAAATGTTCAGGGCTTAGGTAAATATAAGAGATTGGGAACAACTATTGATGATGCTTTGGGAGAGGCGTTTGATAAAACTGCAAAACTTTTAGGAATTGAATTTCCTGGCGGACCACAAATAGAAATTTTAGCAAAAAAAGGTGATCCAAATAAATATGATCTGCCTAAGCCAATTTTTAATAAGGGGGGATGCAACTTATCTTTCGCAGGTTTAAAAACAGCAATTTTGAGAATAACAAAAAATATTAAAACAGATCAGGAAAAATTTGATCTTGCAGCTTCTTTTCAAAAAACAGTGGAACAGATTTTATATAAAAAAACTAAGATTGCATTTACAGAATTTGAAAAACAAAATAATTTAAAAGAAAAAATATTTGTAGTTGCTGGGGGAGTAGCAGCTAATAAAAGAATTAGATCAATGTTAATTAATTTATGTAATGAAGAAAATTATCAAAATATTTTTCCACCAATTGAATTTTGTGGAGATAATGCTGCTATGATCGCTATGGTTGGTTTAGAAAAATTTAAATTAAAACAATTTAACAATCTAGATCATCCAGCAAAACCAAGATGGCCTTTAGATGAAAATGCTGCCTTTCTTAAAGGAGCAGGAGTACAATTATAATGAAATATTGGTTAATGAAATCTGAGCCTGATGTTTGGTCTATTGATCAACAAAAAAAAACAGGCTCTAAAGGAGCTCCCTGGGATGGTGTAAGAAATTATCAAGCAGCAAAAAATTTAAAAAGTATGAAAAAAGGTGACCTTTGTTTTTTTTATCACTCAAATATTGGAAAAGAAATTGTTGGAATTGTAGAAGTAATAAAAGAAGCTTACTTAGATAAAACTGATAAATCAGGACGTTTTGTAGCTGTTACAGTAAAATTTAGGAATAAATTACCATCGCCCATAACTCTTGAAACTATCAAAAAGTCCAAGGAATTAAGCCATTTAGCTCTTATTAAGCAAAGCAGACTATCAGTAATGCCAATAGATTCTAAAAGCTGGAAAATATTAAATAACATGAGTAAAATTTAATTATAAAATAATTTCATGCCTTTGAAAAAAAAGAAAAAAACTAAAGTTAAAAAGAAAGTTACTAAAAAAGTAACAAAAAAAACTAAAGTTAAAAGAAAAATTGTTAGCAAAGTTGCTAAAGAAGATTCAAAAGAACTTGTAATTAAAACTAAACCTCAGTGGGTTAAAAACAGTCTAGCTACAAAAAGTAAATATCAAGAGAAATACTCTAAATCTATTAAAAATAACGATGAGTTTTGGAGAGAAGAAGGAAAAAGAATTACTTGGATAAAACCATACAAAAAAATTAAAGATGTAAAATACAGTACTAAAGAAGTTAAGATCAAATGGTTTCAAGATGGTACCTTAAATGCTTCAGCAAATTGCATTGATAGACATTTAAAAGATAAAAAAGACAAAACTGCAATAATTTGGGTTGGAGATAATCCAAAAGATAACCAAAAAATATCTTACAAACAGCTTCACGAAAAAGTTTCAAAAGCAGCTAATGGTTTAAAAAAATTAGGAATTAAAAAAGGAGACAGAGTTACTATTTATTTAACCATGATCCCTGAACTTGCTATTTTAATGCTTGCTTGTGTTCGAATTGGTGCAGTTCACTCAATTATTTTTGGTGGATTTTCAGCAGACTCTATTTCTGGAAGAGTTAATGATTGTGAGTCTGAATATATAATCACAGCTGATGAAGGTGTTAGAGGAGGAAAAACTATTCCTCTTAAATATACTACTGATGAAGCATTAGAGAGTTGTCCTAATATTAAAAAATGCATCGTTGTTCAACGAACAGGAAATTATATCAATTGGGATAAAGAAAGAGATGTTTGGTATCATGATTTAATTAAAGATGTTTCAAAACACTGTGAACCTGAAGAAATGAATGCTGAAGATCCTTTGTTTATTTTATACACCTCAGGTTCAACCGGTAAGCCCAAGGGAGTATTGCATACAACAGGTGGTTATATGGTGTATGCTTCTATGACTCATCAATACATTTTTAATTATAAACCAAAAGATATTTACTGGTGCACTGCTGATATTGGTTGGGTTACAGGTCATAGCTATATAATTTATGGACCTTTAGCAAATGGGGCAACAACAATAATGTTTGAAGGTATTCCAAACTATCCAACCACCTCAAGATGGTGGCAGATTATCGACAAATACAAAGTAAATACTTTTTATACAGCTCCCACAGCAATTAGAGCTTTGATGCGTGAAGGAGATAGGCCTGTTAAAAAAACTTCAAGAAAATCATTAAAATTATTAGGTACAGTTGGTGAACCAATTAATCCAGAAGCTTGGATGTGGTATTATAAAACTATTGGAAATTCTAAGTGCCCAATTGTTGATACATGGTGGCAAACTGAAACAGGTGGAATAATGATTGCTCCTCAAACTGGAGCAATTGACTTGAAGCCTGGCTCAGCCACTAAACCATTTTATGGAATTGAACCTGTACTTGTTGATAAAAAAGGTAAGGAAATAAAAGGTCAAGGAGAAGGTAGATTGTGCATTGCTAAATCATGGCCTGGACAAATGAGAACTGTCTATGGAGATCACCAAAGATTTATTGATACTTATTTTTCACAGTTTGACGGTAAATATTTTACTGGGGATGGATGTAGAAGAGACAAAGATGGATACTATTGGATTACAGGTCGAGTAGATGATGTAATTATTGTATCCGGACACAATCTTGGGACTGCCGAAATAGAAAGTGCATTTGTTGCTCATCCAAAAGTTGCTGAAGCAGCTGTAGTTGGATATCCGCATGACATAAAAGGTAATGGACTTTATTGTTACGTAACTTTAAATGTAGGCGAGAGAGAAAATGGTGACCTTGAGAGAGAGTTGAAACTTTGGGTCAGAAAACAAATTGGGCCCTTGGCTACACCGGATTTAATACATTTCACACCTGGTCTTCCAAAAACTAGATCAGGAAAAATTATGAGAAGAATTTTGAGAAAAATCGCAGCTAATGAACATGATCAATTAGGTGACACAACTACTTTGGCTGATCCAAGTGTTGTTAATAGTTTAGTTGATAATAGAAAAAATATTTAAAATTGAATTAAATCCTTAAATTCTTTTTTTATAATATCCCATTTTAAAATCATAGAGTTTAAAACAATTTTTCGATCTAAAGTTTTTAATTCTTCTGCAATTGGAGCCCATTTATATAATGATAAAGCACTAGGATTAAATGGAAGATCTTTATAATAAATTTCCCAGTCTAAATTTTCAAATCTTTCGTTAAAACTTTTTTTTGCTTCTTCAATTATGTCAGATGGCATCTTGTTTGAAGTTTCATCATCTAAAATTTTAGAAAAAATTTCTTTAGCCTGATCAATATTTTGATAGTTAAAGTTTACTTTTAAATATGAGAAAGTAAAAAAAGTTAAGTCTTGCAAAGCAATAGAATAAATATTCCACTTAGCTTGATTTACAGAGGACATAAAAACATCATTATCAAAATGAAGAACATACTTTGTCCCCATTCTTGTTTTTAAATAGCTATACAGAGTAACCTGAGTGACCCAAGCTGACTTCGTTTGAATGAAGTGTTCTAGATCATCTAAATCTTTGATTTTTTTTTTGGAATAAATGCTTTAAACAATGCAAACAAATAAATTTTAAAATCTTTAAATGATAAATCTTTCCAAGAAAGTTTATATTTTTGCATATAATTGTTGTTTTTACACACTATAGCTTAAAAAGTAACTAATAGACTGCCTATTATGGTCAATTTTGATCTTTTAAAAACTCTTATAATGGTTATGGTTTTAATTAGTTATAACTAAAAAGAGAGGTATAAATGTCAAACGCACAAAAACACTGGGAAAAAACCAGATCATTGTTATTCGTAACATTGGCAATCTGGTTTGTTTTCTCAATTGGCATCTTCCTTTTCGCAGCTGAAATGAATGAGGTTACTGGACCTTTCGGATATCCATGGACATATTGGTTTACATGTCAAGGATCTCTTGGAATTTTCGTAATCTTGGTTTTCTGGTTTGCTAATAGGCAAGAGAAAATCGATGAAGAGTTCGGCTTCAACGAAAGAGGAGATAATTAATGATTAAAGGTAAATTTATAGACAATTTGCCAAAAGTTTACGGAATCTATACTGGAGGATTTATAGGTTTCATAATCTTAATGGCAATTGGTGAGCAGATGGGTATGACTGCAAAGGCAATAGGTATTGGCTTTGTAGCATTTACTATATTCATCTATGCTTTAATTGGTTATCTATCAAGAACAGCTCAAGCAGAAGCGTATTACGTAGCCGGAAGGCAAGTTCCAACTGTATTCAACGGTATGGCGACAGCAGCAGACTGGATGTCTGGTGCTTCATTCGTTGCAATGGCAGGTGGTATTTACTTTAAAGGTTATGGGTATATGGCTTTACTTGTAGGTTGGACAGGTGGATATGTATTAGTTGCATCTTTGTTAGCACCATACTTAAGAAAATTTGGCTGTTACACAGTTCCAGATTTCATAGGTACAAGATACGGTGGTAATTTAGCAAGATTGCTTGCAGTAATAGTTTTAACTGTTGCTTCATTCACTTATGTGACTGCACAAATTAACGCTACGGGTACTATTGCGTCTGTTGCTTTAGATATCGACTTTAAATACGCTGTATATATTGGACTTATAAGTATTTTACTTTGTTCAATGTTAGGGGGTATGAGAGCGGTAACTTGGACACAGGTTGCACAATATATCGTACTAATTATAGCTTACATGCTTCCAATTTTTTGGATCAGTAACAAAATGGGTGCAGGTTTCTTCCCTCACTTTATGTTAGCTGATGAAGTAGCTAGAATTGGTGAGTTAGAATCACAGTTTGGTTTTGTTAAAAACTCTGCTGCTGATCTAGCAACGGTACCTAAAGGGTTGGCTGGAATAACTAAAGCTCACTCTGCTGTAAATGCAACGCCTTGGGCATTTATTTCGTTAGCATTAGCGATGATGATGGGAACAGCTTCATTACCGCACGTGATGATGAGATACTTTACTACTCCAAGCGTAAAAGCAGCTAGAAAATCAGTTGGTTGGTCTTTATTCTTTATCTTCCTTCTGTATTCTTCTGCACCAATGTTAGCAACACTATCTAAACTATCGTTGATTGATCCGACTTTACCAACAGGTATTATCGGTAAATCATTTGCTGAAGTTCAATCAATAGATTGGTTTCAAAACTGGAACCAGGCAAACTTGATGTTCATCAGTGACTTTAACGGCAATGGAACTCTTGAATTAAATGAGTTTTTCATGGGCGGTAAAGCGGTTGTATTAGCAACTCCAGAAATAGCTGGATTACCTTATGTAATCTCAGGTCTGGTTGCTGCTGGAGGTATGGCTGCTGCCATGTCAACTGCGGATGGTTTAATTCTAGCAATTGCAAATGCAATCTCTCATGATGTTTATTACAAAATGATAGATCCAAAAGCGGAGACTGCAAAAAGACTACTTGTTGCAAGGGTATTACTTGTAGTGATTGGTTTTGCTGGAGCAACTATTGCTGCAATGGAAATCCAAGGTATCTTAGGTTCAGTTATCTGGGCTTTTGACTTTGCGATGTCTGGTTTGTTCTTCCCACTTGTACTTGGTGTATGGTGGAAGAGAGCTAACAGAGAAGGTGCTATTGCTGGTATGGCTTTAGGTCTTGCATCATCAATTTGGTACCTGGTTTGGGTACGAACTGGTGGAAGCGGATTCTTAGGTATTACTCAGTTAACGTTTGGTATCTTCGGAGCAGCTGTTAGTTTAGTTGCTATGGTTGTAGTGAGTTTAATGACTCAAGAGCCAGATAAAGCAACTCAAAAAATGGTTGACGAAGTCCGTGTACCAAGCGGTAGAACCGTTACTGGTAAATAGAGCTAATAAATCTTAATTATGGGGGCGATTAATTTCGCCCCTTTTAATTTAATCTTTTTTCCAATATAAATTTTAAATGTCAGCTAATTTTCATCCTATAGTTTATTTTATTGACTACCTACTTGGTGTTATTATGTGGACTTTAATAGGAAGGGTTGCGATGAATATTTTCCAAAAAGAAGACTCTGAGTTTTTTTTCATGAAAATATTTGTCAAATATACTAATCCACTAATAAAGATTTTTAAGCCTTTAACACCATCTTTCATTATAGCCCCTCTAGTTCCTTTATATGTTGCTTGGTTCTTCTATATGATTAGATTTTACTTTATGCCCTGGGTCTTAGGCTATTCTGTAATGGGCATGTTATCATTTCCGCTGGAAAGTGAAATTTCTACACAAATTTACCAATTATTTAATTCAATTAAATTTTAAAAATTGATACTAGTAGATCTGGCAATCAATGAAAAAAATACAAATATCACCATCAATATTATCTGCTGATTTTAGTCAATTAGGTAATGAAATTAAGAGGCTTGAAGAAGGTGGGGCAGATATGATTCATGTAGATGTTATGGATGGTCATTTTGTTCCAAATCTTACTATTGGACCGCCAGTTATTAAAGCATTGAGAAAACAGTGTTCAGTTAAATTTGATGTTCATTTAATGATATCTCCTGTTCATAAGTATATTGAAGCCTATTCGGATGCTGGTGCTGATATTATTACAATCCATCCTGAAGCAACTGACAATTTAGAGGAATCTATTTTAAAGATTAAAAGTTTAAACAAAAAAGTTGGGGTTTCACTTAATCCTGAAACTAAAATTGATTTAATTGTCAATTACCTTGAAAAAATAGATTTAGTTTTAATAATGAGTGTACATCCAGGATTTGGAGGTCAAAAGTTTATACCTGAAGTTTTAGATAAAATTGAACAACTTAAAAAAATTCAATCTAAAAAAAATATCGACTTTGATATTGAAATCGATGGAGGGATTAATTTTGATAATTGTCAATCAGCAATTAAAGCTGGTGCCAATATACTTGTTTCTGGAACAACTATATTTAAAAGTAATAATGGAGATATAAAAAAAAATATTGATTTATTAAAATCAAAATAAGTTAATGATCACAAAAAATTTTGCAGTTAATTTAAGTCAATATTATTTAAATCTAAAATTAAGTTTTAAACAATTTTATCAAAACTCTAATTTTTACGATAAAAAAATATCTAAAACTAAAGATATTACCTTTGACTATAAACCTAGTCCCTACTTGCTATCTTCAATAGTAAAATATCAAAAAAAAAAATATAAAATTGAAGATTTTGCCCTAGAAACTATTTGGCAAAACAACTTGAATAATGAAGAATTCAAAAAATTAAACAATTTTTTTTGGTTTTTTAGTTTAGATCTAAAATCGTCAAAAAAGACCACTCAAGCAGTTATCAATAATTGGATAAACAAGAATAATCACTATAATAATAAAGGTTGGGATTTTGATATCACCTCTAAAAGAATAATTTCCTGGTTATCAAATCATCAATTGACTTATGAAGGTTGTGAAGAAGAATTTAAAAAAAAATTTAATCAAAGTATTCAAAAACAAGCAAATCATCTTTTAAATGAAATAAAAAATTTATCAGAAGTTGAAAATAAAATTATTGGGTGTGCTGCAATTATTTTAACAGGACTGGTTTATAAAAATGATAATAAATATCTTACTACTGGGTTAAATTTTTTAAAAAAGATAATTAAATCATCAATTAATAATCAAGGTTTTCCAAAATCAAGAGATATAAAACAACTAGTCTTATACTTAAAATATTTTATTATAATTAGAGAATGGTTCAAAGAGTCTCAAAATACAATTCCCGAATATATAGATGAAACAATATATTATCTTGGTCAAAGTTATGCTTTTATTTGGCAAAATATTAATCAAGATCTATTATTTAACGGCAATTACAATTCTAATAATGATGAGTTTGATCAATATCTAAAAAGATTTGGATATGTATTTAAAAATGAAAATAAAGAACTTGCAGGTTATGCTGTTCTTAAAAATAAGAAAGTTATATTATCTATGGATATAGGAAATAGCCCAAGTGAAAATTTTTCAAGATTTTATCAATCTGGAGCTCTTTCATTCGAAGTTATATCAAGTGGAAAAAAACTAATAACTAATTCAGGTTACTTTGCTAATAAGCAAAGCAGGTTAAATAAACTTTCAAAAAGTACAGCTTTACAAAGTACTTTATCAGTTGAAGATCATTCTTCTTGTGATTATAAAAAATTAGATAAATCTAACCAAATTGTTAAAAAAGGCATTCATATAATAAAAAAAAACGTAGTATTTGAAAAAAACTATTGGAAAATATCTGGCTCACATGATGGCTACCTAAGGAAATTTAAGACCATACATGAAAGAGAAATTGAATTTTATCCAGAACAAATGAAATTTATTGGTCTTGATAAATTACTAAGGAAAGATAATTCTAAACATATTAAGTTTGATATTAGGTTCCATTTAAACCCTGCAACAAAAGTGATGAAAACTCAGGATAATAAATCAATTCTGATAGAATTAGAGGATGAAGGTTGGAAATTTAATTGTGATAATTTTGATATAAATATTGATAATGGAATATATTTAGGTATTAAAAATTCATACAAAGAAAATCAAAACATTTGTATATCAGGGATATGTCAAGATGAAACTCAAACTATAAAATGGGAAATTACTAAGATATAATGAAAATAATAAAAACAGCTCTAATTTCTGTATCTGATAAAAAAAATCTAAAACCACTCCTAAATTCATTAAAAAAAAATAATATAAAAATTATTAGTTCAGGTGGTACCTTTAAAGAAATTAAAAAATTAAGATTTAAATGTTTAGAAGTTTCAGAATTTACAAATTCACCTGAAATTTTAGAAGGACGAGTAAAAACCCTCCATCCCAAAATTCATGCTGGAATTTTAAACAAAAGAAAAAATAAAACTCATCTTAAAGATTTAAAAAATAATAATTTTGAAAATATAGATTTAGTTATTGTAAACTTTTACCCATTTGAAGAAACCTTAAAAAAAACTAAAAATCATAAAAAAATAATTGAAAACATTGATGTGGGTGGGCCAACAATGGTCAGATCAGCAGCTAAAAATTATCGTGATGTAACTGTTATTACTGCATCAGATCAATATAAAGAGCTTATTGAAGAATTGAATAAAAATAAAGGCTCAACATCATTAGAGTTTAGAGAAAGATTATCTAGAATTGCTTTTACTGAAACTGCTTACTATGACTCAGTTATTTCTGATTATTTTAATAAAAAAAATGATGTAATTTTTCCAAAAAAAAAGGTTTTTCATTCAAATCTTGTTGAAACTCCACGTTATGGAGAAAATCCACATCAACAAAGTGCAATTTATTCAAAAAATAACTCTATGAAAATAAATCAAATTCATGGAAAACAATTAAGCTATAATAATTATAATGATATATTTTCAGCTTTAACTATTTCAAAGTCACTACCCAAAAACAAAGGGACTGTCATAGTAAAACATGCTAATCCATGTGGAGTTTCGATTAACAGCGATCATCTAATGAGCTATAAATTAGCACTAACATGTGATCCAATTAGTGCTTTTGGAGGAATAGTATCATGTAATTTTAAAATTAGTAAAAATCTAGCAATAGAATTACATAAATTATTTCTTGAAGTTATTATTGCAAATGGCTTTGACAAAGATGCACTAAAATTATTAAAAAAGAAAAAGAATTTAAGATTAATTGATGCAACGAATTATTCTTTTAAAGAAATATTAAGGTTTATATCTTCAAACGAAGAATTATTAGTACAAACAGAAGACCTAAAAAAGTTTAGCAATAAAGATTTTAAAGTTGTTTCAAAAAAAAAACCAAGTCCGAAACAAATGAAAAATCTAATTTTTGCATTTAATATTTGTCGATATGTAAAATCTAATGCAATAGTACTTGCTTCAAATGAGACAACTGCAGGAATTGGATCTGGTCAGCCAAGTCGTTTAGACAGCTGCCAAATTGCAATTGATAAAATGAAAAAGTTTATGAGCACAAATGATGATGTTGTGGCTGCATCTGATGCATTTTTCCCGTTTGTTGATGGAATTGAAAAATTAGTTCAATCAGGTGTTACTGCGGTCATACAACCTTCCGGATCTATCAGAGACAAAGAAATTATAACATTTGCAAACGAAACTGACACAATTCTAGTCTTTTCTAAAACTAGACATTTTAGACATTAATTAATTGGTCTATTTTTGCAGCTAAAATAAAATCATTTTTAGATAACCCTTCTATTGCATGAGTCGTAATTTTTATTTCTGCATAACCCCATCCAAATAATATATCTGGATGATGCCCTTCATTTTCTGAGATTTCTCCAACTTTATTGATAAAAATTTGACTTTCTAAAAAATTTTTAAATTCATATTTTTTGTAAAGGTGAAAGATTTTTTTTTCATTTTTTAAGATATCCCAACCATCAACTTTTTTTTGATATTTATGAATTTCAGAAATATCAAAAGGAATTACTCCACCCTCACAAGGAACACATTTTTTTTTTGTAAGATCTTCAGTCATTTAAATAATTTAGTTCCTCAAGGTTTTTTTTAAATTTTTCATTAACTTTATTTTTTATATCGACTGGTAATAATTTTTGCCAACGGTTACTAAATCCTAAATTAAAAAAATTTATTTTTTTTCCAATCTTACTTGAATATACACTTTCTTCAAATCCTTCGTTTAATTCTTTATTTTTTAGATTTGAGAAATTCGTAGATTTTATTGAATTTAAAAATTTTTTTTCATTCAATTTAGAATTTTTTTTTGTAATTTTTTCAACAAATAAAATTATTTTTTTAAAAGTATCTTCTTTATTTTTTTTAATGTCTTCATATTTTATAAAAAGTATTTGAAAATTTTTATTATTTTTCCATGATCTGTAATGATTCGACCATGAATTAAGATAAGTAAAATTGCTATAATCTTGATCAAAAGATTTTTCTAACAAAGAACAGTCATTATCCAACATATAATCTAGGGCTTTTTCATAATTTATAGAATAATGATGTGTTATTGAAGTAATTACATTTCTTGGATCTCTAACTATATATATAGCCCCTAACGTTTCATTTCTTGAGGTAAATTCATTTCCTTTAAAAGGTAATAAACAATTATGTGTTTTAACAAAATTTAATCTATTTTTATCAAAAAAATTATTTTGATTAAAGATCCATTGCCTGCTTGCCTCTTCTTTTGATGTGGGTTTTATTTTTGAAAACTTTATATTGGGAAATTGATGAATTTTAAGCAGTTGGTCAAAATCAAATTTACCATTATTTGAATAGTAGTAGCTTGCAAGAAAAGATCTTAAATAGGTATTTCCACTTTTTGGGTATGAAGCAATCCAAATTATCATATTTTTGGAGCGGGCAAAGGGGGTCGAACCCTCGACCTTCTCGTTGGCAACGAGACGCTCTACCACTGAGCTATGCCCGCTTGTTCTATAAGTGTTGAAGTTAGTACCTTTCTTAAAATTTGCAAGAAATAGTTACAACCTGTATTTAAAATAATAAATGCATATGATCTTATATTATGAAAAATAATAAAGACAAATTCTCCAAAGAATTATTTGTTCCTATAGTAAATTGTATCCAAAATAAAAAATATAACGAAGCTTTGATCTTACTGGACAAGCTTTCAAATCAAGACCCAAATATAATCAATAGATTTAAAGGTTCTATTTATTTCAGTATAGGTGATTGGGAAAATTCAATTTTTTATTATCAAAAATTGAGTGAAAAAGAAAAAAATTTTAAAATTTTAAATAATATAGGATATGCTTTATTTAAACTTGGAAGATTTTTAGAGGCATCTATAAAATTCAAACAATCATTAGAAAATAATAATACTTTTATATCTGCTTATGAAAATTATATTATTAGTCTTAAATTAATTGGTAATTATGAATTGTCTATTAAATATATTTTATTAGCTATGAATTTATCACCCATAAACCAAAAATTTAAAAATTCATTAATTGATATTTTCAATTATTACAAACCAAAAGATAATAAAGATATAATTATTAATGCTAATTATAAAATTAATAAATTATATGATGTAAAAAAAAATTCATTAATTCAAAACTTATTAATTAAAAAAATTTTAAAAGAGTCAGAAGAAATTCTAAAAAAAGAAAATCTAAATTTTATTTATCCTGAAACTCAAATTTATAGAAAAAATAAACTAAACTTAAATTGCGACCGACATTTTGGTATTTTTAATAAATATAAAATAATTCCTAAATATTGTTTTAGTTGTTATAAAGTACAAATCACATTGGATACTGTCCTTAAATTAATAAATTTATATTTTTACTTTAATAAAATTAATTTAAAAAATAATAATATAAGAAAGTGTATGATTGAATTACGTGAAAATGTCATTGGGAATTATAAGGGATATTTATATGCTAGCTCTTTAAAAGAAGCTGAAGACATAAAAAAAATAATTGAAAGAGATCTAATAAATGAAAAAATCAGATCAGAAAAGGTTGAGATAAAACATGGATGTACCGAATTCTATGATCAGTACAAATTATATAAGGAAGTTGATGTTAATATCACAGACAAAATTTATAATAAAGAATGGGCTAATATTGAAAAAGAATTTGATCAGAAAAATTTAATTACAGAAAAAAATAAAGAGAAAATTTATAATAACACTTTGAATGAATTTAATCTTCCAGATTTTTTAATAATTAAAAATTGGCTTTTATATGCAAAAATAATTGGAGATAATAGTTATAAGGAGATTTTTGATTTTACTATCAAAGATAATCAATTATCAAAAATTGATATACAAAAAATCCAATCAAGAAAAAAAGATAATTAAACTGGCACATAATTTATGTCTTATGAATTAGGAAAAATATCAATTAGAAAAAAGCATTATAATAAAGCTTTTTTTATTTTTAAAAATATACTTAAGCAAAAGCCAAATGATTTAAGGGCAAATTTTCAAATAGGTAAAATTTACTATGAATTAAATGATCTAGAGAAAAGTATTTTTTTTTTAAAAAATGTAATCAAATACAAGCAAATACACCTGGCATACTTTTTAATTTAGCTCTAGCATTACAAAGTATTGGAAAAGTGAACGAAGCAAAAAAACAATATTTAAAATTGATTTCGAACAATCCTAATGATGTTAAATCCTATTATGGATTATTTATTTTAGATGATAAAAATATAAATTCTACTTACTATGATAAATTACAATCTTTAATTAGTAATGACAAAATTTCTCTTTTTGAAAAAAGTTTGATAAATTTTATTTTTTCAAAATTAGAAAAAAAGAAAGGTAATTTTAAAAACGAAATTAACTTTTTAAATATTTCACACCAACAGTGTTTGAATTCAAATTTTATATTTAATAAACAATCTGATTTTTATTATAAAGAAATAATCCCTAATTTTTTTAATAAAATTAAATTTGAAGAAAATTTCAAAGAACTTAAAAATTTCAATAAAAATGAACATATTTTTATACTTGGCCTACCAAGATCTGGATCAACACTAGTTGAAACTATAATATCTCATAATTCAAAAAATATAATTTCTGTTGGTGAATTTCATGGAATAAATACTTCAATTTTAGACCAAATAAGTAAAATTATATACTCTGAAAATTTTAAATTAGAGAATTATCAATTAGTGATCAATAGGAAAATATTTCAGGATTCATTATTTCAAAAATACTACAACTTTGAAAAGAGCGTTTATCTAGACAAATCTTTAGAGAATTTCTTTAATATAGATATTATATTAGAGTTTTTTCCTAATGCCAAATTCATACACACTTATAGAAATTATAATGACTCAATATTGGCAATATACCAATCAATGTTGCCTGAATTATCATGGTGTCATGACATAAAACATATAATCAATTATATTAAAAATTACAAAAAAACTATTAATTATTATAAAGATAAATATCCCAATAAAATAATTGATGTAGATTTAATTAAATTAACTGATGATCAAGAAAGTGAAGTTAAAAGAATTTTGAAATTTTGTAATATTTCGGTAAATGATAATTTTCTGAATTTTCATAAAAATAAAAAACTATTTAATAAAACAAATAGTTTTTTACAGGTCAGAAATAGGATTAGAAAATATGAAAATGAAAAATATAAACCGTATTATTATCTACTAAAGAATTTAGAGGAATGACAAATTTAACAATTTAATTTACGTTTATTTGTTATATAAATAAGCTATGAATATTATTGATTTGCCAAAAATTATACCCTTATTTCCTTTGAGCAATTTTATAATTTTTCCAAAAACTACTATTCCATTGAACATTTTTGAGCCACGCTATATTGACATGATTAATGATGCTATGAAATCTCACAAACTTATAGGCATGATCCAACCTAAAAACTCAAAAAATAACCAAAATCTAGATGAATTATATAACATTGGTTGTTTGGGGAAAATAACAAGATTTGAGGAAACTGAGGATGGACGTTATATGATTGATTTAAAAGGCTTGATTAGATTTAAGTTAATTCAAAAAGTAAAGTTAAGCAAAAAATACATGGAATATAAAGTTGATTTTAATGATTTTTATCATGACCTAAATAAAAAAGAGGAGCAACTTAAATTTTCTGACTTAGAATTAATTTTTAAAGATTTAAAATCATTATTTGAAAAAAGAGGTTTTATAATAAATTGGAAAGAACTTGAAAAACAAAGTTTAGATGAATCAATAAATGCTTTGGCGATGGCATCACCATTTTCTCTAGAAGAAAAACAAGTTTTGTTAGAAGCAGAAAATCTTAATATAAGAAAGAATAAAATAGCTGAAATTTTAAGCACTTATACATACGATGTTTTCAACAATACAACACTTCAATAAACTAAAATAAAACACCTCTATCAGCAATTTTAGCAAACATCTTATTAATAAATGGATAATTACTAACTAGTTTAACAGACTTACTTAAAAAGCTAAATTTCATTTTTCTTTCAATGTTAAAGAATTCATGAACTAAATCTACTCCATTTGAGAAAATAACATTTTTATGCTTTTGTTGTTTTTGAAATTCCAGGTTTACAGAATTGTCTAATGATAACCCAACATCGATTTTTTTTTTTATAATCTCTAAAAGAATTTTAATATCTCTAATAGTCATATTAAAACCTTGACCCGCTAAGGGATGAACCTTGTGCAACAAATCTCCAAATGCCAATATATTTTTATAGTGATAAGATCTTAAGTTTAATGATTTTAATTCAAAACTATCTATTTTTTTTATATTTCTAATTTTATACTTAAAGTTTTTATCTTTTATTAATTGTTCAATGTTTTCATTTTTTTTGTTAGTTGAATTATGGATAGAGTATACAATAGAAGTTTCTCTATTGGAAATTGGTAAAAAGGCTATAGGTCCTTTTTTTGTAAAAATTTGAAAAGCTGTGTCATTAAAAATTTGATCATGTTTTATAATAGTCGTATACGCATAACTATTGTATTTTTTAATTATTTTTTTACTAAAATATCGATTTGTGATGAAATTAGATGGGTCACAATTTATTATAAGTTCGTATTTATTTAAAAAAGAAAATTTTTTTTCATTTGAAAACTTTGATCTAAAAAATTTATTTTTTGATAAATCTTTCTCCAACAATTGATATAATTTTTTATTTTTAACAATTGAAAAAAGGTGATCGTTATTTGCTTTAAAGTTTATTAATCTTTCTTTTTTTAGATTATCTGAAAAAATTTCTATTCTTTTTAACTTCCAAATTATTTTTTCAATATTAATTATATTGTTATTAAAAAAATCAATATTGTTCTTTGTAATTCCAATTGTCCTTGAGCTACTTATTTTATAATTTTTTTTATTGTAGAGTATCTCAACATTTATTTCACAATTAACAAGCGCCTTTGCCAAAGTTAAAGCTGTTAAACCGTTACCAAGTATACAAACTGTCATAATATTTTTAATTTTAACAATAAAAATTAGATGATACAAAGTGATTAAACCGACTCATTTATATGAATATTAAAAAAACAGCTGATTTATTGCTTAATTTCACCACTAAAAGATTGGCTGAAATATTTGGAATTTTAATTTCTTTTGCAGGTGCAATGTTATTCCTGTCACTACTAACATACTCACCTAGCGATCCAAATTTCATTTTTCCTGAAAATACAAAAATTGAAAATTTGATGGGTTTTCAAGGTAGCTTTATATCAGATTTATTTTTTCAATCTGTTGGCTTAATAGCTTATTTAATTCCATTTACGCTAATAATTACAGGAATTAATATTATAAGATCAAAAAATTTTTTTTTATTTATTGAAAATAATTTCTTTACAATTTTATATTTAATATTTGGAGCACTTTTTTTTGAACATTATTATTCTGATACATATTCTCTATATATAAATGGTAACAGCGGGTTTATTGGAAAATATCTAAATCAATCGTTTCTTGGGCCATTAATATCAATAAATGAGAGTATATTTTTTTATATTTTAATTTTAATTACTATAATCTTTTTTCTTGTCAGTATTAATTTTAACCCAAAAAAGTTTTTTGAATTTATTAAAAAAATCTTTGATTTAATTAATAAAAAAAATAACAAAAATTATACAGATAAAAGTGAAATAATTAATGAATACATTCCACAAGATGAGATTAAAAACCTTATTCAAGAAGATTTACCCTTTATTAAAAGTGAAAATAAGTCTGAAACTAAAATAAAATTTAAATTACCAAGTATTGATTTATTAAAAATTTCAACAAAAAAAGAAAGAGAGAATTTTGAAAAAAATGAAACTCACGATCCAGAATTTTTAGAAAAAATACTAATGGATTTTGGCGTTAGTGGAAATATAAAAAAAGTTAGTCACGGACCTGTAGTTACTCTCAATGAGTTTGAGCCTGCAGCTGGTGTTAAAGTTTCTAAAATAATTAATCTAGCTGATGATATAGCAAGAAATACGAGTTCAGAGTCTGCAAGAATAGCCACTATACCTGGAAGTAATACTGTTGGAATAGAGCTTCCAAATAATATAAGAGAAAATGTTTATTTAAGTGAAATTTTAGCTAACGCTGACTTTAAGAAAAAAGAAATTAAATTACCAATAGCACTTGGTAAAAATATTTCTGGCAAACCTGTTGTTGGTGACTTAGCTTCTATGCCTCATCTTCTTATAGCTGGAACTACAGGATCTGGAAAATCAGTTTGCATTAACACTATTATTCTATCACTACTTTACCGACATACACCGGACAAATGTAAGTTTATTTTGATCGATCCTAAAATGCTTGAACTATCAACGTATGAAGGTATTCCACATTTACTTTGTCCAGTAATTACTGAGGCTAAAAAAGCAGCTTCTGTTCTTGGCTGGGTCGTTAAAGAAATGGAAAGTAGATATAGATTGATGACAAAAGAAGGAGTGAGAAATATTGACGGATATAATGCTAAGCATAAACTTCCAATGCCTTACATAGTTGTTGTGGTTGATGAGATGTCAGATTTAATGTTAGTTGCAGGTAAAGAAATTGAAAACTACATTCAAAAATTATCCCAGATGGCTCGTGCAGCAGGAATTCATATAATAATGGCCACACAAAGACCAAGTGTTGACGTAATTACTGGTACTATTAAAGCTAATTTCCCCACTAGGATATCCTTTCAGGTTACCTCAAAAATAGATAGCAGAACTATTCTTGGTGAGCAGGGAGCTGAACAATTGCTGGGTAAGGGAGATATGCTTTATATGTCTTCTGCTAATAGAATAGTTAGAATACATGCACCATTTGTGTCTGATAATGAGATTGAGAAAATTAATAATTCTCTAAGAACTCAAGCTGAGCCAGATTATATAGATGAAATATTAAACTTTGCTGATGATAAAGAAATTGGTGATAGTCAAAGTCAGGGTGATAAAGACGAACTATATCCGCAAGCATTAGAAATTATTCGATCAGAGGGAAAAGCATCAACTTCTTTTTTACAAAGAAAACTTCAAATTGGCTACAATCGTGCAGCAAGAATTATTGACATGATGGAAGCTGATGGAATTGTCAGTAAAGCAAATCATGTTGGTAAAAGAGATGTGCTTTAATGTTTAAACAATTTCTTATTTACATTTTTTTAGTTTTAATTTCAAATGCACATGCAAGTAATAAAGATAAAATAATAGAAAATTTAAAAAATACCAAAAACTTAAATTTTGATTTTGAACAAAATATAAATGGAAAAGTAGAAATTGGAAATTGTTCAATTAAATATCCAAAAAAAATTTATTGTAAATATCAAAAAAATAATAAAATTTTAGTTTCTAATGGCAAATCACTAGTAATTAAAACTATAACAAGCTTTTACAGATACCCTTTAAATAAAACACCTCTGAACTTAATATTAGATAAAAATTTTTTAATTAGAAAAATTCAAAATTTAAATGAAAGAATAATAGATAAAACTTACATAAATTTTGAAATAGTAGAAAATGACAGTGAAATAAATATTTTTTTTGATGATAAAAACTTTAATTTGGTTGGCTGGCAGACCAAAGATATCTATCAAAATGTAAATATAACTTATCTTTCCTCAATTAAGATAAATCAACAAGTTAATGAAGATTTATTTAAACTGCCAGCTCAAAACTAGACTCTTATAGTTTCAGTTTTAAATATTTTCATGCCTCTAGCAATATAATTATTTAAAGCATTTTTGTGATCTAGAGAGCATGTATGAACCCAAACTCTATTAACACTTCCTTTAAAAGATTTCTGAATTGCTTGAGTTAATAAATATGATCCCAATTTTTTATTTTGAAATTCTTCTAGCAATCCAAAGTAGGCAATTTCAACTTCTTTTTTTTCACTGTGAGATATCAGTTCAAAGAAGCCAGCTAAATCATCTCTAAATTTAAACACATATGTTTCAACATTCTTTCTAGAAACATAATCTATCCATTGAGTTTCTGTCCAAACTAATCGATCAATCCATTTATGTTTTTTTCCAATATTTTTATAAAAAAATTTATTAAGTTGAAAATTTATTGGTTCTAATAAATTTAAAGAATAATCTCCATTAGGTTCGATAACCTCATTAAGATCTTGAATTGAATTTATTTCTAAATAATTTCTATTAACTTCTTGTGTCACTCAACCATTTTTCCAACTTTTTCTCCCCCAAATAAATGAAAGTGTAAGTGTGAAACCTCTTGACCGCCATCATCACCTATATTGGCGAGTGCTCTGTAGCCTTTGCCTACTTCTGTTGAAATACCTAGTTTTTTAGCAACTATATTTATACCCTTAAGCAACCCAACCATCTCTTCTGGAGAGGCACTTAAACTAAAATTATCAAGATCTGCATATTTTCCTTTAGGGATGACTAAAGCATGAATTTTTTTTTGAGGATTAATGTCATAAAAAGACAAAACAAAGTCATCTTCATAAATTTTATTACAAGGTATTTCTCCCCTTAAAATTTTTGCAAAGATATTGTTATCATCATAACTCATTTTTTTCTATTTTCTAATTCCTGCATCACTTCTTCAATTTTCACATCATTAGCTTCTAAGTACATCAATAAATGATAAAATACATCTGCCGCTTCATGTATTTTATTTGTATCTTCTTCAATCGCTTCAATTAACTCATTAACTTCCTCTAAAACTTTAGCTTTACTTAGAGCTTTATCTGTAAGTAACTTGTTTGTGTAAGACCCTTCTACAGGTGCTGATTTTCTTTCTCTTGCGAGTTTTATTAAATTTTCTAGTGTACTAAGCATACTAAATTCTAACAGGAATTCCTTTTGAATCCAGATATTCCTTGGCCTCTTTTACTGAATGTTTTCCATAATGAAATATGGATGCAGCTAAAACTGCACTTGCATTTCCTAATTTAATTCCGTCAACTAAATGATCAAGATTTCCAACTCCACCAGAAGCAATCACAGGAATATTTACTTTAGATGATATCTTTAACATTAGTTCGATGTCATAACCAACTTGGGTGCCATCTCTATCCATTGATGTTACTAATAATTCTCCTGCTCCACTATCCTCCATTTTTTTGGCAAATTCTATTGCATCAATTCCAGTATTATTTCTTCCTCCATGAGTAAAAATTTCCCAATTATCTCCATTTTTTTTTGCATCTATTGCAACAACAATACATTGTGAACCAAATTTCTTAGAACTTTCAACTACTACTTCTAAATTTTGAACCGCCGCAGTATTTATAGATATTTTGTCAGCACCACAGTTTAATAATTTATTAATATCATCAACACTTCTAATTCCTCCTCCAACAGTTAAAGGAACAAAACATTTCTTGGAAGTTTTCTCCACTACTTCGTAAATAGTGTTTCTATTTTCATTGGAAGCAGTAATATCAAGAAAACAAATTTCATCTGCCCCGCCCTCAGAATAAATTTTAGCTTGCTCAACTGGATCTCCAGCATCTTTTAAATCAACAAAATTAATACCTTTTACAACTCGTCCATTTTTTACATCTAAACAAGGTATTATTCTGTTTTTAAGCATCTAATTCCTTCACTAATTCTTCTAATTTAATATCACCATCGTATATTGCTTTACCAACTATAATACCCTCGATATTCTCATTATTTAATTCTTTAGCTTTTTTAATATCATCAATTGAAGACACTCCGCCAGATATGATTACAGGACAATTTGAATTATTAGCAACTTTTGATGTTTCATCAAAATTAGGGCTTTGCTTCATCCCATCTTTATTTATATCTGTATAAATCAACCTGCTTGCACCAAAATCATTTACTTCTTTTAAATAATCTAAAGTTAATTGATTAGAATTTTCTTTCCAGCCTGAAACAGATAGATATCCATCTTTAGCATCTAAGCCTAAAGCAATTTTATTTGGAAATTTTTCACAAGCTTCTTTTAGAAAGATTTTATCTTTTATAGCAGCACTTCCTAAAATTACTTTCTCAACACCAGCTTCGGTATATTTCTTGATACTTTCAAAATTTCTAATACCTCCACCAATTTCAATTTTAATATCAAATTTACTCACTATTTCTTGAATAATATCAAGATTAATGGTTTCTCCAGTTAAAGCCCCGTCCAAATCAACTATGTGTAAGTTTTTAAAACCATGATCCTTGTATTTTCTAGCTTGTTCCACAGGTGACATTTCATATTCAGTTTTGTTGTCAAAGTCCCCTTTAACTAATCGCACACACTTTTTATCTTTAATATCAATTGCAGGAAATATTTTCATTTTATAGATTTATAAAGTTATCAATTATTTTCAATCCAGTTTTATCACTTTTTTCAGGGTGAAATTGAGTTCCAAAAATATTTTCCTTTTCAACAGAACATACAATATTTGATGAATAATCTGTTGTTGCTGAAATTACACTGTTATCTTCAGGTATAAATTCATAACTATGAACAAAATACATGTGAGAGTTATTTTCTATATTTTTAAAAATCTTACTATCTTTAACAATATTTATTTCATTCCAGCCAATGTGTGGAAGTTTGTAATTATTATTTTGATTATCAATTTTAGAAACTTTTCCAGGTATCCAGCCTAAACCATTAGTTTCTGTTTCTTCATAACCAATATCTGCAAACATTTGTAGCCCAACACAAATTCCAAGAAGAGGTTTTTTGTTATTAATTGCAAATTCATTTAATGTATCCACTAAACCATTAATGTTATTAAGCGCATCAACACAGCTCTTGAACGAACCCTGGCCTGGTAATACCACTTTATCTGAGGATTTAATCTTATTTAAATTTGATGTTACCTCGATATTTACTTTATCTTTAGCAACCTCCTTAAAAGAGTTTATTACTGAGCTTATGTTCCCCGAATTATAATCAACAATTGTGACGTTCATTAAACTTATAATGAGCCTTTAGTCGATGGTATACTTTTCTTGCTTCTAGGATCCATCTCCAATGCTTCTCTCAATGACCTTGCTAATGCTTTATAGCAAGACTCGATGATGTGGTGGCTATTATCTCCATAAATATTTTCAACGTGCATTGTAATACCAGCTGATTGTGAAAATGCTTGAAACCACTCTTTGAATAGTTCTGTGTCCATCTCACCAAGCTTCTCAACTTTTAATTTTACTTTCCAGATCAAATAAGGTCTGTTCGAAACATCTATTGCAACTCTAGTTAAAGTTTCATCCATTGGAATTACTCTGTGTGCGTATCTTTTGATCCCAACAAATTTTTTAGCAGCTTTTTTTAAAGCTTCACCAATAGCTATACCTGTATCTTCCGTGGTATGGTGAAGATCAATGTGAGTATCACCTTTTGCTTTTACCTTTAAATCTATAAGAGAATGCTTTGATAATTGCTCAAGCATATGATCTAAGAAACCTATACCGGTATCAATTTGGTATTTGCCTTTTCCATCAATATTAACTTCAACACTAATGCTTGTTTCTTTAGTTTTTCTGGATACTTTTCCTTTTCTAGCCATATATTTCAAAGGTATACATACATAATTACCCTATATCAATATTAGTATGAACACTTGAAGTATCAAAAATAGTTACCATTTATTAAGCATGACAACGATTGTACTAGTAAGAAAAAATAATGAAGTAGTAGTAGCTGGTGACGGACAAGTCAGTATGGGAAATACTGTAGTTAAAAGTACTGCTTCAAAAATTAGAAAAATTGAAAAAAGAGATGTGGTAGCAGGTTTTGCAGGATCAACTGCTGATGCACTTACATTATTTGAAAGATTAGAAGCTAAAATTGAAAAACATGCAGGAAACTTATCAAGAGCAGCTGTTGAATTGGCCAAAGATTGGCGAACAGACAAATATCTTAGAAGATTAGAAGCACTGATGGCCATAGGCGACAAAGACAACAGTTATATTATTTCTGGAACTGGAGATGTTTTAGAACCTGAAGGCGATGTAATCGGAATTGGCTCAGGTGGAAACTATGCTTTAGCTGCTGGAAAGGTTTTGATGGAAACAGACAAAAGTGCAGAAGAAATCGCAAAGAAAGCAATCAAAGTTGCTTCTGAAATTTGTGTTTTTACAAATGATAATATTAAGGTTTTAAAAATTTAATGGAAAATTCAAACGTAACTCCGTTAGTTCCTAAAGATAAAAACACTAAAGAAGAAAATTCTCTAGTAAGCTCACTATCTCCTAGAGAAATAGTGTCTGAACTAGATAGGTTCGTTGTAGGACAAAATAAAGCAAAAAAAGCAGTCGCTATTGCATTAAGAAATAGATGGCGAAGACAAGCGCTTAAAGGTGAAATGAAAAATGAAGTTTTGCCAAAAAATATTTTGATGATTGGACCAACAGGTGTTGGTAAAACTGAGATTTCTAGAAGACTATCTAAACTTGCAGAAGCACCATTTGTAAAAGTTGAAGCTACAAGATTTACTGAAGTGGGATATGTTGGAAGAGATGTTGAACAAATAGTAAGAGATTTGATTGAGATAGCTATTGGCATGGAAAAAATCAAAATGAGAAAAGAAGTTCACGCTCAGGCTCAAAAATCTGCTGAAGAAAAAGTATTAGATGCATTAGTTGGTAAAAAAGCTAGTTTAGCAACTAGAGAAAGTTTTAGAAAAAGACTTAGGAATGGTGATCTTGATGATAATGAAATTGAGATTGCTGTAAGTGATAGCGGATCAAGTAATACTTCTTTTGAAATTCCTGGCATGCCTGGTGCTAATGTTGGAATGATTAACATTGGTGAAATGATTGGCAAATCAATGGGAAATAAAGAAAAGAAGAAGAAAATGACTGTAAAAGAGTCTCACGAAATATTAATCAATGATGAGTCGGATAAATTAATTGAACAAGATAAAATTGTAAAAGCTGCAAAATTATCAACTGAAAATAATGGAATAGTTTTTTTAGATGAAATAGATAAAATTTCTGCAAGAACAGATAGAGTTGGAGGAGATGTTTCTCGTGAGGGTGTCCAAAGAGATTTATTACCTTTGATTGAGGGTACTACAGTTAATACTAAACATGGTCCAATTAAAACAGATCATATTTTATTTATTGCATCAGGAGCATTTCAACTCGCCAAACCATCTGATCTTCTTCCTGAGCTTCAAGGGCGGCTACCTATAAGAGTTGAGTTAGAAGCGTTGACTAGTGACGATTTTAAACGAATTTTAAGAGAACCAGATTTTAGTTTAATTAAACAATATGTAGCTTTATTAAAAACTGAAAATGTAGATCTTGAATTTTCAGAAGATGGTATTGACACTATTGCAAACATTGCGTCTGAAGTAAATGCGACTGTTGAAAATATTGGTGCTAGAAGACTTCACACAATAATTGAAAAAATTTTAGACGAAATAAGCTTTACTGCCACAGATCGTGCAGGTGAAAAAATTATTATTAATAAAGAATATATTAATAAAAATCTAGACAACCTGGTTAAAGATACCGATCTTTCTAAATTTATTTTATAAAAAGCTATATATAATTAAGTTCTTTAAGTTCATCTTTAAATTCTTCTTGTATTTTATCATTTAAATTTTTTGGAAAAAGATTTGGATCATTTTTTTTTAATCCGTATTTAAAGAACGTAATTTTATTACCATCAATATCTTTTATTGCCTCTTTAAATCCTTTTCCTTTTTCTAACTTTTGCATTTCGCTAAAAGTAGTACTTTTGAGGGTATTTTTTAATTTATTATTATCTATTTTAGGTTTTGAATTTCCCAACATATAAATAAATTTAAGAATCTCTATAAAAGTTTGTTCTGTATTAGAAACTAAGTCTTCATATTTTACTAAGAAATATCTATTTAATTTTTTAAATTCTTTCCAAGTATTGTAGTTTGATGACCACGATCCCATATGTGTTATAACCTGATTTTTTATTGTTTGAGAATGCTTTGTTTCTCCTGTTAATGTGCCAAATTCCAATAATTTATCTGTAGCTGATTCTAAAGACATCTGATTATGATTGGCAAATGACTTAGCTACACTTCTAGGATCTCTAACAATATAGATTACTCCTAGGGTATTGTTTAAATCAGTAAACTTGTAACCATTAATATCATAAAAACTGCTGTGTGTTTTTAAAAATCTAATAGTTTTTGAATTTTGTGAATTTATTTTTTTTTGGACATTAATATAATTTTTAACAATTTCTAAATCATTTGAAGTATCGAAACCAAATTTTTTAAATATATTTGTGTGTGGGAATTGTGTTATTTTATCTAAAGAATCTAGTTGAAAATTACCATCTTTGGTAAAAAAGTATGCTGATAATAAAGATCTTATAAAAGTGTTACCGCTTTTGGGGTAAGAAGCTAACCAAATTATCATTTGGTATTTTTATCATATTTTTTTTTTAAAAAAATATAAAAAGCTCCACTGCCACCATCCTCAATTTTTGCATCTTTCATTTCATAAATAATTTTCATTAAATTTTTATTATTTGAAATAAATTCAGGAACTGAATATTTTAAAATACTTAAATCTTTTGATACATAAGGATCTTTTTCATTTTGAGAATGAATTCCTTTGCCAGTAACAACTATTAATTTGTTTATATTTTCTTGGAAAGATTTTATTATAAAACTCTCAATGGATTTGTTAGCCTTCTCAAGAGTATATCCGTGAAGATCTATTGATCTTGTTTTAAAAGATGATTTTTTATTAATTTTAATATCTTTATTTGGCAATTTTTCATTTTTAGAGAGAAAATTTTCCCAATCTTTTTTATCTTTTTCTGAAATATTATTGGTCAATTAAGTTAAAGTATTAACTAGTTGCCAATTAGGATTGGCCGAAGTTATATCTCTTGAAAATACCCAAGTATCATAGATTTTTTTTATTTTCTCTGGATCACCTGAAACAACCTTTGTATCTTTATCTTTAATACAAGTTATAACCTCAGCTATAAAATCTACTGTAACATTTAAAATTTTATCTATTCTTTTATGTTCTTTAATGGTTGCAGAATTAACTCCTATAAAAGTTATTTCTGCATAGTGTCCTCTTTTACTTCTTTGTTTTAGTGCTTCGTTAAATTGATTAAATATTTCCTTGCTAAGAAGAGGTTTGCTAGCTACTATTTTGTTATCATTATCACTGAAATCTGTAATAATAGTTTCATAAGCAACTTTTGCTCCTTTTAAAAATTCTTTTTGTGCAGAATCATCAAAATTTTCTTTAATTTTTTCAACTTTTTCCATCCTCGCTTTGTTCAAAGCTTCTTCAAATTGTGGAGGCACTTTTCCTTCAAAACCAGTCCTTTTTCCAAGAATTCCCCTTAATCTTAAAAAAATAAACCCAGCAATCATTGCTAATAAAATTATATCGATGTATTCAAAACTGTAGTTCATGTACTTATAGTAATTACTATGTTGATTAATTTCAACTAGCAATTTAGATTAAAGACAAATGAACCCAATTTTATTATCGATATTATTAGTCCCGGCAGTTGAAATTTATCTTCTAATTAAAATAGGCTCTCAAATTGGAGCTATTACTACAATTTTATTAATTTTTACTACAGCTATAGTTGGAATTTATTATGCAAAATATGAGGGTTTGAATACTCTAAAATCAGGATTTGCAGAATTAAGTAAAAATAAACCACCAACCTATGAAATGATATCAGGTGCTGCAATTGCTTTTGCTGCATTACTTTTAATTATCCCCGGATTTGCAACTGATGTTTTGGGATTTTTGCTCATTTTTCCAATAAGTCGAAGGTTTTTTTTTAGTATACTTTCAAAAAAATTTACACATAAACAACCCAATGAAAATAACTTTATAGATGGAGACTATGAAGATATAGAAAATGACGATGACAGAAAAATATAAGATTTTAGGAAAGTATATTAAGGATATGTCTAGTGAAACTAAAGACATAGAAACATATTTGTTTGTTAAAGATAGAATTGCAAAATATCAACTTGGGATCGACATAACTTCAAAACCATTAAAAAATAAATTAATTGAAGTTAATACTAACTTGAGATTTGAGGACAAAGAAAAGAGTAATAAAAAATCATATTTTGAAATAATTTACTCTACAATTATTAAAATTGACGAAGAGATAAAAGATAAGAAAGAATTGGAAAGAATTATATTGTGTGATGTTCAAACTAAAATTTACCCTGATTTAGAAAAATCTCTTTTGGACCTTTTACATAATTCTGGTTATGAGGAAATTAAATTTGAAAAAAAAGTAGACTTTGAAGCCCTATATAACAACAGATTTAATTAAAAAAGTTTTTTTTTAAATCACTTTTTAAATATTCTTTATGTTTCTTAAGTTCATCGGTGGTTGGTAAAATGATTTTTTTAAAATATTCGGTTACAGTATTATTATTTACTTTTATTTGAGAATCTTGATTTTGAAAATTAAGAGTTGGTTCTTTTTGATCTATTAAATTTATATACACTTTTGCCAGCAGATCACAGTCTATTAATGCTGTGTGGTTTGTTCTTTTTGAATTATCTACTCTATACCTTTTACAAAGAGCATCTAAACTAACTGGAGAACCGGGGAATTTATCTCTGGCTAGGGTTAGTGTATCTACTACTTCATTTTTAATTTTATTTTTCCCAAGCAAAGACAATTCATTATTTAAATGCCCTAAATCAAATTCTGCATTATGTATTATAAGTCTTTTGTCTTTAATAAATTCCAAAAATTGGTCACCAACATCAATAAATTTTTTTTGGGAAGCTAAAAATTCGTCAGTATATCCGTGAACTTCGAGAGCTTTTTCTGATACTTTCCTTTCAGGGTTTAAATAACAATGAAATTTATTCTTAGTTGAGATTAAATTATCTAATTCTATACAGCCTATCTCGACAATTCTGTGTCCTTCTTTAATTGAAATTCCAGTTGTTTCTGTATCTAGTACTACTTCTTTCATTTATTCAATTTTATTTAAGATACTTCTTATACCATCTTTAATCGATTTTTTTGTAAAATTATTTTTAACAATAAAATGGGATTTTTTCTTTTTATACCTAATCGGTAGCTGTATTGCCTTAAATTTTTGCAAAAGTTTTTCATTAAAGTTTTTTCTTTTTTTCAAACTTTTTGCAATTAATGATTTTTTAGATTGTACATAAACCAATATATCTCCCTTTTTATTAATTTTATTTTCTAACAAAAGTGGGATATCTAAAATCACAATTTTTTTATTTTTATTTTTTTTTAAAAAATCATTCAATTTTTTTCCTATTTCAGTATGAACAATTTTAACTATTTTATTTAGATTATTTTTATTAGCTAAAATTGCATTGGAAATTTCTAATTTGTCTATGGGGAATGAATAAATATATTTTGGTAATTTTATTTTTAATTTTTTAAAAATAATTTTGTTTTGTTGATATAATTTAGTTACCTCATAATCTGCATTAAAGACTGGGTAACCAAAATTTTTGGCCACGTAACTTTTGCCAGAACCTATATCACCTAAAATTCCAATTTTAATCATTAATCTAAAAGTTTAATAACGTTTTCATCAACATCAGGTTCAAATTTATGCCAAATATTAAATGCTGAAAGAGCCTGATAAATAAACATTAATTTGCCATTTAAGGTTACGTTACCTAAACTTTGTCCAGTTTTTAAAAAATTCGTCTCTTTAGGATTATAAATAACATCATAAAAAATTTTGTTTTTAGAAATTAATGAAAAATCAAGATTTATATTATCTTCTTTTTTCAAACCTATACTTGTAGCATTTATAATCACATCAAAATTTGGAACCTCGCCCCACTCTATTATTTCTATATTTTCAAAAAGTTTTTTTAAATTTTCAACTTTCTCTTTTGTTCTATTGCTTATTTTAATTTTAGAAACTTTCATTTGGTTTAAAGCAAAGATTATTGATGGAACCACTCCCCCAGCTCCTAAGATCAAAACCTCTTTGTTAATAAAATTATATTTTGATTTTTTAATACTAGTTTCAAAACCAACTATATCAGTATTATGACCCATCACCTTATTGTCTTCTAAATAAATGGTGTTAACTGATTGTGTGCTCTTAGCTTCGATGCTTAATTTATCTAAAAAGGGAATAATAGCTTTTTTGAATGGTACTGTAACATTAATACCATTAATCTCTTTTTTTTTAACTTGCAAAATAAGCTGCCCTAATTGATCTTCATTTAATTTCTGTTTTTCATAAACAGCATCGATACCATTTTTTTTTATCCAATAATTATGTAATATTGGGGACAAGGAGTGTTCAATAGGATTTCCTATTACTAAAAATTTTTTCATTGGTAGTTTTTTAAATACTCCTTAATTTTTAAAACAGGTAGTCCCATTATTGTGTCTTCATCTCCAGTAATACTTGAAAATAGGTGTCTTCCATCACCCTCGATTTGGTACACGTTATAAGCGTATAAAGTTTCATCTGAAATTTTAGATAGATAAATTTTTAAGTCTTTTTCTGAAAAATTTTTCATTATTAATTCAGCCTTATCAGTATAATTCCATATCATTGAACCGTTCCTTGAAATACAGACAGAGCTTACTAATTTATGTTTTTTTCCATTAAGTTTTTTTAGTATAGTTAAAGCCTCTTCTCTACTCTCAGGTTTAGATATTAGCTCACCATCTAAATCTATTACGCTATCTGCCCCTAAAACCATTCTTTCTTTTTGATTTAAACTTACTTTGTTAGCCTTTAATTCGGCTAAATTTTTTGAGATAATTTCTGGAGATGCTTGTTCGCTTATAAGGCTTTCTTTAACGAAATCTTCATCTACATTTGACGGTATAACTTCACAGCATAAATTATTTCTATCTAGAATTTCTTTCCTAACCTTGCTTTTAGATGCAAGAATAATTTTATTTAACATTATTTAAATATATTTCATGTATTTTTATTATTGATGCGGCCGTTTCTTCAACAGATTTTCTTGTAACATCAATTGACGGCCATCTATATTTTTGGAATGTCTTTTTTGCGTCTGTTATCTCTTTTTTAATATTTTCTATATCTGTATATTTTATGTTTTCAGTTTCTTTTAAAGAACTCATCCTATTTTTTCTTAAATCAACCAAGCGTTCTGGCTCGGTATTCAAGCCCACTACACAGGTTAATTGTGGGTTATCTCTTAGTTTACTTGGTAAGGAATTTTCATTTACAAGCGGTATGTTTGAAGTTTTGAAGCCTTTATTTGCAAGATAAATTGATGTTGGTGTTTTACTTGTTCTACTTACACCAACTAAAATTATATCTGATTTTTCTATATCATTAACTAAGTTTCCATCATCATGGTTCATCGTAAATTGAATGGCTTCTATTCTTTCATAATATTCATCATTAAGAGCGTGTTGACCGCTTGGTTCGTGTGACGCTTTTTGATTAAGAATTTTGGAAAAATTTAAAATTAAATTTCCAAGAACACCAAAACAAGGAATTTTTTTTTCATCACTTACATTGGCCAAATACTTAGCTAAATTATTATCAACTATTGTATAAAGAATTACTGAATTTTCATTTTTTTTTGCATCTTCTAAAATTTTGAGAATTTGATTTTCTGTTCTCGTAAAAGAATAAGAGTGTATTTTATATTCAATGTTTTTAAATTGGGCTTTTAAAGCTAAAAAAATTCGATCCAGTGTCTCGCCGGTCGAATCTGATATTAGATAAATTTCGTATGTATTGCTCATGAATAAATTGTTAATAAATTTGTATTGTTTTAATCAAATTACTCAATTTAATTATTGGTTAATTATTATTGTAAAATAAGGGTTTTATTAACATTAATAAATTTATAGATAAAATTATACAATATATTGAATAAAAATATAAAAAGCTTCAATTTTAACAATAGTATTAATTATTAACTGTTATTAAGTTGTTAATAAAATGTTAAAAAAAACTTATCATCACTATTCACAGTACATAATACTAATACAATAATTATATATAACTATTTTAATATGACCCCTCTACACAAAGTAATAATAAATAAAGAAACAAAAATTAATCCTATCTGGATAATGAGGCAAGCTGGAAGATACCTACCTGAATTTAGAGAGATAAGAAAATTAAATCCAAACTTTATAAATTTATGCTTAAATGAAAATCTATCAACAGAGATTACTTTACAACCTTTAAAAAGATTTAATTTAGATGCTGCAATAATTTTTTCTGATATTTTAATGCTTCCTTATGGGCTGAATCAAAAAGTTGAGTTTGAAAAAGGTTTTGGACCCAAATTGGGCAAAGTTAATATCGATGAAATGTCTAGATTAGACGAGGTTGATTTTGTTCAGAAGATTTATCCAGTTTATAAAGCTATTAATAAAGTAAGCACAAATGATCTGGTAAAAAATAAAAATACAATCGGTTTTGTAGGAGCACCCTGGACTTTACTAGTTTATATTATTAATCAACAATCACCTAAAAAAAACTTAAAAGAAAATTTTTTTAAAGACAACTTTTTAATAAACAGAATTTTATTGATTTTAGAAAAATTTTTAAAAATACATATTAAAAACCAAATCGATAATGGTGCAAATGTAATACAAATATTTGATAGTTGGGCAGGTTTATTAGAAGAAAAAGATATACCTAATTATATTTATTCACCCACTCTAAACTTGGTGAATTATGTTAAATCTTTAAACATACCTGTTATTTGCTTTCCTAGGGAAATTAAAAATTATAAAGAATTTTGTGAAATCATCAAACCAGATGCGGTCGGCATTGATTATAATGTAGATCCAAAAAAAATTTTGAAAAATATAAAAATTCCAGTCCAAGGTGGACTAGACCCTAAAATATTACTTACTGAAAAAGAAACGATAAAAAAAGAAGCAACAAAATATTTAGACATTTTTAAAGATCATCCATATATCTTTAATCTAGGACATGGTGTTTTACCTGAAACAGATCCCAACATGTTTGAATATTTAGTTAACACTGTAAAAAATTATTAATGAAAAAGGCTGTAATTCTTTTTAATTTAGGGGGGCCTGATAAATTAGAAAACGTTCAACCATTCTTGTTTAATTTATTTAATGATCCTGCAATACTAAATTTACCTAGTATTTTTAGATATCCTCTAGCCAAATTAATTTCCTACAGAAGAACACCAACCGCTAAAAAAATATACCAGGAGCTTGGTGGGTCATCACCTATTTTGGAATTAACAGAAGAACAGTCAAAAAGCCTAGAATTAAGACTTAATAATGATGATCAGAATTCAGAGTATAAATGTTTTATTGTTATGAGGTGCTGGCACCCAAGGGCGGAAGAAGTTATAAATCATGTAAAAAATTTTAATCCTGATGAGATTATATTAATGCCTCTATACCCACAATATTCTGCAGCAACATCAGGCTCTTCAATTAAGGAATGGAAAGATATTTGTAAAAAGAATAATATCAAAATTAAAACAAGTACAATTTGTTGTTATCCTACAGATGATAATTTTGTTTTAGCACATAAAGAAGAAATATTAAAAAAAATTAATAATTTAGAAAATTTTAAACTAATATTTTCTGCACACGGTTTGCCAGAAAAGAATATAAAAAAAGGTGACCCCTATCAATGGCAAGTAGAGCAATCAGTTGATAAAATTGTTAAATCTATAAATATTGAAAATTTAGATTGGATATTAAGTTATCAAAGTCGTGTTGGACCTTTAAAATGGATTGGTCCATCCACAGAAGATATTATTGTAGAAAACTCAAGAACAGGTAAACATATTGTCTTAGTTCCTATAGCATTTGTATCCGAACACTCAGAAACATTGGTTGAATTAGATATAGAATATAAAGAATTGGCAGATAAAAATGGATGTAAGAATTATACAAGAGTTCCGGCTTTAGGTACTAATGAAAATTATATAAAAGCCATGTCTAATTTAATTATTAAAAAACAGGATTATAATTTTAATGGAGAACTTTTTCCTCCAAAAACACAATGCCCAAACAAATTTGTTAAATGTCCGTGCTTAAATTATGAATAGTTATTTAGTATTTAAAAGTTTACATCTAATAGCCGTAATTTCGTGGATGGCCGGTCTATTGTATCTTCCAAGAATTTTTGTCTATCATGTTGAGAATAAAGAAAAAAAAGAAGTGACTGATATCTTTGAAGTAATGGAAAAAAAACTTTTCTATTACATAATGCGTCCCGCAATGATTTTCACTTGGATCTTTGGTCTGGCTCTGATTTATTTAAATGGGTTAGAAATATTTTCTCAATTATGGATGCAAATCAAAATAATCTTAGTTATTTTATTATCAGCTTATAATGATTATCTTGGTAAATGCCTTTTATCTTTAAAAAATAAATCTAACAATAAATCTTCAAAATTCTTCAGATTAATTAATGAAATTCCAACGGTGGTACTTATTTTAGTAGTATTTCTTGTAATTTTTAAGCCAATCTAGGGTTGAAATAACTGCTATAGCATATATATTAATCTAATCTTTACAGTCCTAAAAAATTTAAATCATGAACATCCAAGAGTTAAAATTAAAATCATCTGAACAACTTATTACGCAAGCTGAAGAGCTGGGTATTGAGAATGCGAGCACATTAAGAAAACAAGAAATTCTTTTTGCAATTTTAAAAAAAGTTGCAGAAAAAGAAGAAATTACTGGAGCAGGTGTTTTACAATTATTACAAGACGGATTTGGTTTTTTAAGAGCAATGGAATCAAACTATTTACCTGGACCAGATGATATTTATGTTAGCCCAAGTCAAATTAGAAAATTTGGTTTAAGAACTGGAGACACTGTTGAAGGACCAGTTAGAGCCCCCAAAGAAGGTGAAAGATATTTTGCCTTACTTCAAGTTAGTAAAATTAATTTTGAAGAACCGGAAAAAGCGAGGCACAAAATTGCATTTGATAATTTAACACCTCTTTATCCAGACCAACAAATGGTGATGGAAGTGGAGACAACTAAAATAGAAAAAAAACCAGATTTAACACCTAGATTAATCGATCTTGTAAGCCCAATTGGAAAAGGACAAAGGTCTATTATCATTTCACCACCTAAGGCTGGTAAGACAATGATATTACAAAGTATTGCAAACTCAATTGCTAAAAATTATCCAAAAAGCTATTTGATGGTTTTGTTGATCGATGAACGACCAGAAGAAGTTACTGACATGCAAAGAACAGTAAAAGGTGAAGTTATTAGCTCTACTTTTGATGAACCAGCTCAACGCCACGTTGCTGTTGCTGAGATGGTTATTGAAAAAGCAAAAAGATTAACAGAGCATAAAAAAGATGTTGTTATATTATTAGACTCAATCACAAGACTGGGGAGGGCTTATAATGCTGTTATTCCAAGTTCTGGAAAAGTTTTAACTGGAGGTGTAGATGCAAACGCCCTTCAAAGACCCAAAAGATTTTTTGGTGCTGCAAGAAATATTGAAGAGGGTGGATCTCTAACAATCATTTCAACTGCTTTGATCGATACCGGAAGTAGAATGGATGAAGTAATTTTTGAAGAATTTAAAGGAACTGGAAACAGTGAAACTGTACTTGATAGAAAAATAGCCGATAAGAGAATATATCCAGCAATTGATATTACTAAATCAGGAACTAGAAGAGAAGAATTATTATTTGATAAAAATGATCTTCAAAAAATGAATGTATTAAGAAGGATAATAGCACCAATGGGCACAATGGATGCTATCGAGTTTATTAATTCTAAATTAAAAGACACAAAAAATAATGCTGAATTCTTTAATTCGATGAATAAACCAGCATAAAATTTCAATGATTTTTTATTTCATAAATTTATGGATATAAAAAACAGAGTATTAGAAATTCAAAAATTAATCAGCATTAATAAATTTTCCCAAGCTATCTTGGACTGTGAAAAACTGATTAAAAAATTCCCTGAAAATTCTTATTTTTATAATTTATGTGGTCTGGCACTACAAAAGAGTGACCAAACAAATAAATCAATAAAATATTTTAAAAAAGCTATATCTCTTGAACCAACAAATTTCGCTGCAATGAATAATTTAGCAAATTCTTATAAAGGTTTGTTTGAATACAAAAAGGCTGAAGATTTATACATAGAAATTAAAAAGAAAGACCCAACAAATATTAAAGTTTTGAATAATTATGCAAATTTAAAAAAGGAATTTAATAAATATCATGATGCAATAAATCTTTTGTTAGATGCAATAAAAGTAAATGCGAAGGATGTAAATGTATTATCTAATATTGCTGCCTGTTTTCAAAGCATTGGCGATATGAATAAAGCCAAAGAATATGCTTTAAAAGTGTTAGATTTAGAGCCTAACAACACGCACATCCATAAATTTATTAGTGACATGTTAAATTATAGAAAAGATAAAAATCATCTGAATACTATGAGGGAATTATTACATAACAGTAGTTTTAAAAATTTTGCATCAAAAGAAAAAGCAGATTTATATTTTGCGTTAGGAAAAGCACATGAGGATATCGGAGATTTTGAAAACTCGTACTATTTTTTGAATAAAGCAAATTTAAATATGAAAGAAAATAAAAATTATAATTTTTTTCACATTCAAAAATTATTTAATAATATTTTTAAACTTTTTAATAGCTTAGACGATAAAATTTTAAAAAAGAAACAATCTAAAAAACGTGTAATTTTTATTTGTGGTATGCCAAGATCAGGAACTACATTAGTTGAGCAAATAATAGCTTCTCATAGCAAAGTAAGTGGAGCAGGTGAACTTCAATATTTGGAAAAAGTAATTAATGAAAATTTTTTAGAGGATGCAAAGTTTAATAAACAAAAAATTATTGAGGAGTTGTCAAATGAAAAAAATATTATTTTTGAGAGATATTTTGAACTTTTAAATTTTCATAACTTTGATACAGATATTGTTACTGATAAAGCACCACAAAATTTTATATGGATTGGGTTTATAAAATTTTTCTTTCCTAATAGTAAAATTATTCATTGTTCACGGAATCCTAAGGATAATTGTTTATCAATATTTAAAAATCAATTTTCATCTAACACTATGTCTTGGTCGTACGATCAAACTTTAGTTGCAAAATATTATAATCTATATTTGGAAATGATGAATTTTTGGAAATTAAAATATAACGATTTTATTTTTGATGCAAATTATGAAAAAATTGTAACCTCTCCAGAATCAGAAGTTAAGAAGATGCTTTTATTTTGTGATTTAAATTGGGAGTCAGAGTGCTTAAACTTCTACCAAAATAAAAAAACTCCCGTTCAAACTGCTAGTGTTTCTCAAGCAAGTAAACCAATTTATAAATCTTCAATAAATACAAGTAGTGGATTTTCCAAATATTTATCAGAAATGTTTGAGATTCTTGATACCAAGTCATAAAAAACAAAGTATAATTGGTGGATGACCATTTATGCTTTATCCAGTGGACCAGGAATTTCCGGTATTGCCATAATAAGAATATCAGGATCTGAAACATCAAAAGCAATCAAATTATTGACTGGTAAAAGTGTTCCAAAACCGCGGGTAGCAACTCTCAGAAAAATTAATAAAATCAGCACTTCCGAGCTTATTGATGAGGGTATAATATTATGGTTTCCTGGCCCTGAGAGCTACACAGGTGAAGATATGGCCGAAATACAGGTACATGGAAGCAAAGCTGTAATTGATACTTTACACAGCTCTATCTCAGAAATCGAAAATTGTCGTTTAGCAGAACCTGGCGAGTTTACAAAACTTGCGTTTCAAAATGGAAAAATAAATTTACTTAAAGCTGAGAGCATTGCCGATTTAATTTCGTCCGAAACTGAAATTCAAAGACAGCAAGCGATTAAAATTATGAATGGAAAATCTGCTGATCAATTTAATTTTCTAAGAGAAAAACTTTTAAAAATATTATCTCACGTTGAAGCAAAAATAGATTTTCCAGATGAAGATTTACCAAATGATATTTTGAAAGAAATTAAAAAAAATTCAGATGAAATTTTAATAAATATCGAAAAGATTTTAGATGATCAAAAAGTTGGAGAAAGAATTAGAGAAGGTTTTAAAATTGCAATTCTTGGACCTACCAATGCAGGTAAGTCTAGTCTTCTTAATTATCTGTCTAATAGAGATGTCGCAATAGTTTCAGAGATTGCAGGAACAACAAGAGATGTAATAGAAACACATCTTAACATAGATGGTTATCCAGTAATTGTTTCTGACACTGCCGGTATAAGAGAGTCTAAAAACGAAATTGAAAAGAAAGGTATTAAATTATCTTTAAATAGAGCAGAAGAAGCCGATTTAAAGTTGGTAGTTGTTGATGCAAAAAACCTTGATTTTAATGATGTTTTGAAGGGTTTATTAGATGAAAATGCAATCTTAGTAATAAATAAATCAGATCTTTTAAAGGGAAATATTGACCCAGAGATCAAAAAATTAAATCATGTATTAATTTCAATTAAGGAAAATTTAAACATTGATGAATTAATTTTAAAAATAAAAAATAATCTAAAAAATAAATTTATAACAAGTGATGATATTTTAATTACCAGAGAACGACATAGACAACATCTTGAACAATGTTTAGAGCATCTTAATAATTTTAATAAAAAAAATGAAGTTGAAGATTTTGATAAAGCCGCAGAAGATTTAAGATTAGCTACCAGACATCTTGGTATGATTGTTGGAAAAGTTGATGTTGAAGAGATATTAGGTAGTATTTTTAACGACTTTTGTATAGGTAAATAATAGTCTATTTTCATTATTTTAAGCCTCTTTTTTTATAGAAAACATTGATAATTAATGCTTATTTGAGCAAAACTATACGTACCTTGTAAATATAATAATCAGTTATAAATTTAGCTTATGAAAAATGATTTATCATTCGATGTTGTAGTAATAGGTGGTGGACATGCTGGTTGTGAGGCTGCAGCAGCTTCTGCACGACTAGGAGTTAACACTGCCCTATTCACTCATAAGAAAGAAACTATTGGAGAGATGTCTTGTAACCCGGCAATTGGTGGTTTAGGTAAAGGTCATTTAGTAAGAGAAATAGATGCCCTTGATGGTGTCATGGGTGAGGTTGCAGATAAATCGGGTATACAATTTAGATTATTAAATAGAAGTAGAGGTCCAGCAGTGAGAGGACCTAGAACTCAATCTGATAGATCATTATATCGTAAATATATGCAAGAAAAACTTGCAAACTACTGTAATTTAAGCATTTTTTCTGATCCTGTAATAAAGTTTATTTTTGATAAAAATACAATAAATGGCCTCATAACTAAAGAAGGTAAAAAAGTTTTATGTTCTAAGCTAATACTAACAACGGGCACTTTTTTAAATGGTTTGATACATATAGGCGATGAAAGAACACCTGCAGGTAGGTATGATGAGAAACCTTCAACAGGATTAAGTGAACAATTAGAAAAATACAATTTTAAAATAGGAAGATTAAAAACAGGAACCCCTCCCCGACTTGACTCGAGAACAATTAATTATGAAAATTTAGAAGAACAGTTCGCAGATGATGATCCTTATTTTTTTTCTTTCTTAACTAAAAAAAATATTAATAAACAAGTTTCATGTCGTATGACTTACACTAACGATAAGGTTCATAAAATTATTGAAAAAAATTTATCTAAGAGTGCTATGTACTCTGGTAGCATACAAGGTGTTGGACCTAGATACTGCCCATCTATCGAAGACAAGATAGTAAAATTTGCTGATAAGGGTCGACATCAGATATTTTTAGAGCCTGAAGGGCTAAATGATCATACAATTTACCCAAATGGTATCTCAACATCACTTCCAGCTGACGTACAACAAGAAATATGTAACAATATCAATGGTTTAGAGAATGTATCTATTATAAGACCAGGATATGCCATAGAATATGACTATATAGATCCAAGAGAACTGTTTTTAACACTTGAAACTAAGAAGATTAGTAATCTTTACCTTGCAGGTCAGATTAACGGTACAACAGGATATGAAGAAGCAGCAGCCCAAGGTCTGATAGCTGGGATAAATGCTGCTTTATCTCATAAAAAATTAGAACCCTTTATATTAGACAGATCTGATGCTTACATAGGTGTAATGATTGATGATTTAGTGACTAAAGGTGTGGCCGAACCATACAGAATGTTTACATCAAGAGCTGAATATAGATTAAGCTTGAGATCTGATAATGCAGATCAAAGATTAACTGCAAAAGGAATAGAAATTGGATTAATTGGTGATGTAAGAAAAGTTCTTTATCTAGATAAATTCGACAAAATTAGTCAAATTAATGCAAAAATGGGTCAATCAACTATATCACCTAATAAAGCTGATGAATTTGGTGTAAAAATAGCAAAAGATGGTGTTTTAAGATCTTCTAATGAAATATTAACACAAAAAGGGGTTGATATGAATAAAATTAGGGAAATTTGGACTGATATACCTTTTTTTAGCAAAGAAATTGATGAACAGGTTGAAATTAATGCTCATTATAGGGGTTATTTGAAGAAGCAAAAAGCTGATATTCAGGCCTTTAAGAGAGATGAAAACCTTATAATACCCGATAAAATCAACTATGATGGCCTTTCAGGATTGTCAAATGAGGTAAAAGCTAAATTCAAGCAAATAAAACCAAAAACAATGGGTCAAGCACTGAGAATTGATGGAATTACTCCAGCTGCTGTATATATTTTGTTGTCACATGTCAAAAGAAAGTCTATTAAGCATATAGCTTAATGGATCAAGAAATTTTAAAATCATATTCAAGATTAAATGGTTTAAATGTTTCACGTGAAACATTTTTGGACTTTGAAAACTATATATCCATGATTATTGAAAAAAATAAAAAAATTAACATAATCAGCCAAAATACATCATTCAAAAAGACTATATTTGAACGTCATATTATTGATTCTGCACAAATTATTGATTTTGTTGACTTTAATAGTAATACAACCACAGATTTAGGATCTGGTGCAGGTTTTCCGGGGATTGTAATAGCAATTATGCTCAAAAATATGAAAAATAATATGGACGTGCATCTTTATGAAAAAAGCTACCATAAAAGCCGTTTTTTAGAGGAAGTTTCTGAAAAACTAAATTTAAATACAAAAGTTTTTCAAAAAAATATTTTTGAAATAAAAAATTTAGAAACAGGTACGGTTATGTCAAGAGCATTCAAGCCAATGCCAGTGGTTCTAGATTTAGTTTATGAAAATTTTTCCAGATATAAAAATTTAATATTTTTTATGGGCAAGAGTGGAAAAAAAATATTTCAAAAATCTAAAGATGATTGGAGTTTGGAATATGTAGAAAAAAAAAGTTTAACTAATGAGGATTCATTTTTATTAAATATAAAAAAAATTAGTAAGAAAAATAAAAAAAGATATAAGAAAAACTAAATGCAAATTATTTCAGTAATAAATCAAAAGGGTGGGGTAGGAAAAACAACAACCGTTATAAATTTAGCTGCTGGATTAACTCAACTTAATAAAAAAATTTTAGTTATTGATTTAGATCCTCAAGGAAATGCCACTACGGGTCTTGGATTATCTAACGTAGACAACTCAAGTGACACAATTTATGGTGTACTGAATGGAACTAGACAGATTAATGAGATAATCAAGAAGACACAGTTTGAAAATTTAGATATTATCACCTCTAATGTAGATCTGTCAGGACTTGAGGTAGAAACGGCTGACGATAGTAATAGAGCATTCATATTAAAGGTAAAATTAACCGCTTATTTAAACAATTCTAGAGGATTATACGACTATGTGCTGATTGATTGTCCGCCTTCCTTAAGTCTTCTGACGGTTATGGCGCTTGTCTGCTCAAACTCACTTCTGGTACCTTTACAAACAGAATTCTTTGCTCTTGAGGGACTAACCCAACTCATGAAAACTATTGAGAGGATAAAAGTAAGTTTAAACCCTGATTTAAAAATTAGAGGGATCCTTTTAACTATGTATGACAAAAGAAATAAGCTTTCTTCACAAGTTGAAAAAGAAGCTAGAGATTATTTCAATGAAAAAGTTTACTCAACAGTAATTCCAAGAAATGTGAGACTATCAGAAGCACCTTCACATGGAATGCCAGTTTTAATTTATGATAAATCCTGTCCTGGAAGTAAGTCCTATTTTAATTTTACTGATGAATTTATTAATCAAGAGTCAACAATCGGGAGTGCTGCATAATGGATAAAATTAAAAAGGGACTTGGAAGAGGGCTATCATCATTAATTGGCGAAACTCAAGTTGAAGTACAAAAAAATCAGCTACCAGTAAGTGACTTAATACCAAACAAATACCAACCAAGAAAAAATTTTGATGAGTCAAACTTAGAAGACTTAACAAACTCCATAAAACAGAGGGGAATGATACAGCCAATCATAGTTAGAAAATCAAATGACGAAAATTCAAAATTTGAAATAATTGCAGGTGAGAGAAGGTGGCTGGCGGCACAAAGAGCAGGTATTCATGATGTTCCCGTGGTAATCACAGAGGCTGATGATTTAAAATCTTTAGAATTTGCAATAGTTGAAAATGTTCAAAGACATGATTTAAGCCCTCTTGAAGAGGCGCAAGGTTATAAACGTTTAATAGATGAATTTTCATATGATCAAGAAAAGGTATCAAAATTTATAGGTAAAAGTAGAAGTTATATAACAAACTCTTTGAGAATACTTACTCTACCTCCAGAAGTTATTAAATTAATAGAGTCCAAAAGGTTATCAACAGGACATGCCAAAATTTTAGTAGGTCTAGACAATGCAAGTTTTGTGGCAAATAAAATTGTAGAGAATAAATTATCAGTAAGGCAAGCAGAAAACTTTGTTCAATTATTTAAAAAGAAAAGACAAAAATCAAAGATCACAAAAGATAGCAATATTTTAGCTCTTGAGCTTTCGATATCAAATAAAATAGGATTAAATGTAGAAATACAAAATAATAAGAGGAATAAAGGAAAAATTTCTTTTGAATATAAAGACCTAGATCAGTTAAATAAAATCATAGATATAATTAAATCTAACTATTAATTTTAGAAGAAGACTGGTTTAAAATAAAATCAGTAATTAAATTAATTGAATTATGTATATTTTTCTTAATTTGTAATTCAATTTCACTGAGTTCAAAAATAAGTTTTTTAATATTTTTTGGGTTCCTTTTTTGAATCTGCTGTTTTGTAATTTCTTTTTCTTTCCAAAAAATTGGTGGTTTTGCTGATGAGATGGTTAAATCTATATTTTTGTTTGTTTCAAATGTTTTTGATAAGTTAAGTAATTTTTTCGCTTTGATTAAAAAAGACCTAGCGATTATAATACAGTCTTCATTATTATAATTATTTTCATTTAAAATAGTTATTATTTTCTTTTTGTTTTGAGCAAGACAATTATCAATAAGTTCTGATACGCTGTGGTTCTCACTTAAATTGATCAATTTTGTTAAATTCTCATCGTTAATCTTTTTTCCTTTTTTGCTAAAATACTCAATTTTTTGAAGCTCATTAATAAGTATTTCTCTATCACCATTGCATCTGTTCACTATTAGGTTAATATTTGAAGGTGAAATTGAAATCTTTCTATCCCTTAAAAAACCATATGTTAATTTAGATAATGCTTGATCATTATCAGGATAGAAGGGAATACAAACTAATTTTTTATCTTTTTCAAACAAAGATCTTAATTTTGATTTCTTTTCTAAATTATCTGAATTTAAAATTATTATGGTTTCATCTAGATTTTTTAAATGTAAAGTTTCAATAATCTTCAAAATTTTATCAGAAGCTCTTTTAATGACAATAAATTTTTCTTGTTCAAATAGAGATTTAGATAAAATATTTTCAATAAAATCATTCTCATTATCTAAAATTTCTTTTTCTTCATAGTTTGAGATTTTATTTTTATCTTTAATTAGAATTCTAAGAGTTTCATTTTTTAAACCTTCATTTTTTCCATAAAAAAGTATTGAACGGTTAATATCTAGATTAATCTTATTAATTTCAAACGATTTTAGAATCATCAATTGATATTTAATTCTGAGACTAGTTTTTTAGAAATTGAAGAAGCAAAGTTTTGCTTGATGGATCTTTCATATTTTGATTCTTCAAACTTGTCATCCATACTATCCATATTTTTTTTTTCAGTAATTATAATTTCTTGATTAGTTGGTTTTATTATAAATATTGTTTTAGCATTTAGTTGGTAGTTGGTTACCTTCCCAGTTCCATCTTTACTAAAAATAATTTTTTCATATTTACTTTCTGCTTCTATAAAAATTTTATTATCAATTTTATCATTTTTATATTTATTTAAGTTTATTTTTAAAAAATTACCTAGTTCTCTGTCTCCAGTGTAATTAACTTGTTCTATTGAAAAGTTTGCATTACTAATATTCAAATAAATTGGTGTAAAACCACAATTAGTCAGAAAAAATACTAAAGATAAGGTTATTATATTTTTTTTTATCATTTTAATTTATTATTATATTTATAAGTTTGTTAGGGATAAATATTTTATTTTGAATTTTTTTGTTATTTAAATATTCATTAAGTTTCTTGTCTTTTTTTATTTCATCTAATAAAGAATTTTCATTTGTATCTTTTTTTGTCTCAATAATTTTTCTAGTTTTACCGTTAAATTGAACAATGAATTTAATTTTATCTTCGAATAAAAAAAATTCATCTACTTTTGGCCATAATATTTCATTTTTAATATTCATCATTTCTATGCATTCACTAGAAAAGTGAGGTATTACAGGACTAATAGCTATTAAAATTTTTTTATAGTTTTCAATTAATTTTTTTTTTTCAATTTTATTCAAAATTACCTTGTTAAGTGCTGAATAAGTTTCATAAAAATTAGCAACTATTTTATTATAAGAAAAATTTTCAATGTTTAATGTAATTTCTTTTATAAATTTATTAGTTATTTTTTCTAAATCATTATTTGGGCTAGATGGATGATTAGCTTTTATCTCTTGAGCTATCTTTTGATTCAAAACCCACAACTTTTGAATAAATTTGTATGCTGATTTTATTCCTTCATTCGACCATTGAACATCTTTTTCAGGTGGGCTATCGGATAAAATAAATAATCTGACCGCGTCGGCCCCATAGTCTTTTATTATTTTTTCAGGATCTATCGTATTTTTTTTTGATTTTGACATAGATTCTAAGGGACCAACTTTTACTGGCTCTTTAGTGTCCTTTAAAAATTTTTTTCCATCAATAGTAACCAACTCATCGGGACTGACCCAATTATTGTTAGTGTCTTTATATGTTTCATGGCAAACCATACCTTGTGTAAATAAACCACTGAAAGGCTCTTTTATTTCAAAGGATTTATTTTGATATGATAATGCATGCATAAAAAATCTTGAATATAAAAGATGGAGAATAGCATGTTCTACACCTCCAATATATTGGTCTACAGGCATCCAATATTTCACTTCATCAGAGTTAAATCCATAATCATTATTATGAGGAGAGCAAAACCTCAAAAAATACCAAGAAGAGTCGACAAATGTGTCGAGTGTATCTGTTTCTCTAGTGCATTTTTTTCCATTAATAGTGATATTTTTCCACTCAGTTATTTTATCGAGTGGATTGCCGGTAGAACTTAATCGTTCTATTTTTGGTAACACGACAGGAAGCATATCTGTTGGAATTTTAACTGGATTACCGTTTTCATCATACGCAATTGGTATAGGGCATCCCCAATACCTTTGACGCGAGATACCCCAGTCTTTTAATCTATAGTTTGTTTTTTTTTGACCAATATCATTTTTTTCCAAGTAACCAATAGTTTTGGAAATTGATTCATCTGGAACTTTAAGATTATCTAAAAATTTTGAATTAAATAAATAACCAGGTTCAGTATAGGCTTTATCATCAATTGAAAAATTCTTATCTTTTTCTGGTCTAACAACTGGTGTAATTTTTAAATCATATTTTCTTGCAAAATCTAAATCTCTTTGATCGTGTGCTGGACAACCAAATACTGCACCTAACCCATAATCCATCAAAACAAAATTAGCAAAATAAACGGGTACTTTAATATTTTCATCCAGAGGATTTATTGCTAACAAATCAGTTTTAAAACCAAGTTTATCAGCAGCTGCAATTGATTCTTCTGTAGTGCCAGTTTTAGAACATTCTTTTTTAAAATTAATAAATTCTGGGTCGTTGATATAAAATTTTGCAACTGGATGATCTACTGAAACTGCCAGAAAAGACATGCCAAATAAAGTATCTGGCCTAGTGGTGTAACATTTTATTTCATTAATCTTTTTTTTAGACTCAATTTTAAACTTAATTTCGCAGCCATAAGATTTTCCAATCCAATTTTTTTGCATCACTTTTACTTTATTGGGCCAATTTTCTAAAGAATCTAGGCTCTCCAGAAGTTCTTTGGAAAATTTTGTAATTTTAAAAAACCATTGATTGAGTTTTTTTCTTTCAACAATTGCACCAGATCGCCATCCTTTACCATCTATAACTTGCTCATTAGCTAAGACTGTGTTGTCTACAGGATCCCAATTTACGTAACTTTCTTTTCTATAGACTAGTCCTTTATCATAAAGTTCCAGGAAAAATTCTTGTTGATGTTTATAATAATCAGGTGAACAGGTAGAAATTTCTTTATCCCAATCAATTGATAGACCTAGTTTTTTTAATTGACCTTTCATCACTGAAATATTTTTTTCAGTCCATGTTTTTGGGTCTAATTTATTTTGTCTTGCCGCATTTTCAGCTGGCATACCAAAAGAATCCCATCCCATAGGATGAAGCACATTAAAATTTTGTAAAGTTTTGTATCTTGCTAGCACATCTCCGATTGTATAGTTTCTTACATGTCCCATATGAATTTTTCCAGATGGATATGGAAACATTTCTAAACAATAAAATTTTTTTTTATTCCTATCAACTTTAGTTGAGAATTTTTTTTCACTTTGCCAAGTCTTTTGCCATTTTCGTTCAACCTGTTTAAAATTATATCTTTCCACGAATATTAATTTAGTGATTTATTTTGTTTTTAGGCCTGTGTAGGGTTTAAAATCTTTGTTCTCTTTTTGGGTTTCATAAATTTTCGCTGTTTTTAAAATTTTCTTTTTTAGTTCTAATTTTAGTTCGTCATATCCTTCTGAAATTTTACAATTAAAATTATTCTCACAAATTTTTTTAAAAATTTTTATATCTAGGGCATCACTTCTTATTTCATTTGTTAAAAATCTTATTGAAATTTTGACATTCTCATTTGAATTTTGATCATTACTGTACCAATCTGTTATAATTACTCCGCCACTGTAATTTACAGATGTTAATGGCATAAAATCAATTGCATCCAATGAAGCTCTCCATAGCTCATTTGAGCTAGCAAATTCATAAGTTGTAGATTTACCACCAAAAGTTTCACTCAATCGAAAACCCCTACCTTCTTCCATATTTTTTTTAACTCTTAATTCAGGATTAGGAGGAAATTTTCTCGCATCAGCACCTGATCCACAAGAGCTAAGTAAAAGAGGTAAAAAAGTAATAAAAACTATTAATTTTAGAATATTTTTTGAAAACATTGTAAAAAGCTAAATATTGTTAAATTTAATCCTGGTATATTGCAAAAATGTTAAAAAATACAGTAAATTAGGGAAAAAATTGAGTGATAAATTTGCAACACTAATTAATTAAATTAGTAAAAATAACAAAAATAGAAAATAATTTCAGCCAATTAAAGTAAAAAACTAATGTTTATTATTAATAATAACAATTTACTAAAGGAGTAATTAATATGAACAATTTAAAAAAAGTAGGGTTAACTGCATTAGCAGGTGCTCTTGTATCTGTTTCAGCTAACGCTGCAGATCTTTCTGTAACTGGTGGAGTTTCATTAAACTTTGCTGGTGAAGAAAAACAAACAACTGGTAACGGTTGGTCTATGAACGATGGTATTACATTCAAAGCAACTGGAGAATTAGACAATGGTTGGAATGTAACTGCTACTCAAATAATCGATTCAAGTGATGGTGCTTCAGGTGTAATCATGGATACTAGAATCTTAGCAATCGACATGGGTGATTCTGGAACATTAACTTTCTCAGGTACTGGTGGAAGTTCTGTACTAGCTGCAATCGATGACGTAACACCTACTGCTGGTGAAGAGTCATGGGATGACGTAACAGGTGCAAGTGCAATTCCTGGAGGAACTGGTGGAGACAATATGTTCCATTACAGTAACTCATCTTTAATGGATGGCATGACTATTTCAGCATCTTACACTCCATCTAATGCTGCTACTGAAGTTGAGAGTTCATCTGACTACGGTATCAAATACACAGGTGTTGATGGTTTAACTATTGGTCTTGCACAAGGAACTGATGAAACAGATCCAACTGCAACTTTAGATCTAAGTAATATGTATGTTACATACGCAATGGACGCGTTCACAGTAGGATACCAAGCATCTGAAAGTGATTCAGAAGCTACTAATGCTGATAAAGACTTTACAGCTTTAGGTTTATCTTATGCTGTAAGCGAAGAAATGTCAGTATCTGTAAATACTTCAACTGTTGATTATGAAAATGCTACATTATCAGATCAAGAAGCTACAGGTGTTTCAGTATCTTACGTAATGGGATCTATGACACTTAAAGCTAATCACAACTCTGTAGATAATATCGCTGGTACTTCTACAGATGACAGATCTGGTTACGCTCTAGGTTTAACATTTGCATTCTAATTTAATTTAGACACTAATTATATTAAAGGGCCCCTTTTTAGGGGCCTTTTTTTTATTCAAAATAAGATATTCCAGCAAAGTCAGAATGTTCTAAAAGAGAGAGTTTTTTTATTTTTTTTTTTGAAATTCCACCAAGCACAACAATATCTCTTTTGGTAAGTTTAGAAAGTAACTTAAATTTATTTATTCCTAAAAAGTTTTTATTTTTTTTAAATAAAGAGGATAAAAAAATTTTTGTCACATTTTGACTTTCTTTTATTCTAACTTCTTTAAGATTGTGAGCTGATCCAACAATTTTAAAGTTCTTTTTATAAGAATAAGCTAAATGTTTTAAGCTTTTATTGAAAGCTGGAATATAAGCACCATCTAAATTTAGCTTAATAGCCAATTTAATATTATTTGATAAATAAAATTTAATTGATTTTTTTTCACAATATCTTTTAATTTTTAAAAGAAACGTTTCATCAATTGTTTTTGCTGAATAGTTTCTGTAAATTATTGTTGTTTGTTTATCTTGTTTATCGATATTATTTGTGTCAAATTTATTAATAAAGTAATATTTTCTCATCATATTTATATGCATAATACTGTTAAAAATTTATTAGACATTGAAAATAATACTAAAATTTATCTTAATAAATTAAATATTAATAATAATCCTAAAATTATTGCAGTATCAAAGACCTTTAAAATTGATAAAATTTTACCCCTTATAGAGTATGGTCACATAGATTATGGTGAAAATAAAGTCCAGGAAGCAGTTGAAAAGTGGACAGATATTAAAGAAATAAATTCCAAGGTAAAATTGCATATGATTGGAAAACTACAAACCAATAAAGTAAAATTTGCAGTTCAAATATTTGATTATATTCATTCAGTAGATAGTGAAAAACTTGCAAAAAAAATTGCAGATGAGCAAAATAAAATAAATAAAAAAATTAAAATATTTTTGCAGGTTAATATTGGTGACGAGGATCAAAAATCAGGGGTTAGCAAAAAAGATGTGTATCGATTAGCCTCTTACTGTAAAAAAATTGATTTGGATTTAATTGGTTTGATGTGCATCCCTCCGGCAGATATTAATCCAGAAAGTTATTTTGAAGAGATGAATAAATTAAATAAAACTTTAGATCTTACTGAATTAAGTATGGGAATGTCCTCAGATTTTCTTGTAGCTGCAAAATGTTTCTCAACATATGTTAGAGTTGGTTCTAGTATTTTTGGTAAAAGACTCTAAAAGATTTTAATTTTTGAATTTTTTTTAATTAATTTAAGCATTATTAAAAAATCTTTTTCTTTTAAGGCAACACATCCAGCTGTGGGTTTATAATCTTTGGTTAGATGAATAAAAATACAACTACCTTGACCAATAATAGGTTTTTTGAAGTTGTGCTTAATTGGAATTAGCAAGTCATATTTAGAATCTTTTCTTTTTAATTTTTCATGTTTTATTTTTTTTTCTATTTTAATAAGTTTATTATATTTTTTTTGAAAACGTATATCATCGCACCATCCCATATCTTTTGTAATTTTGATGCATTTTAATAGGGTTGATGGTTTTTTTTTACGATCTTCCCTGAAATAAAGATTTTCAATTTCAAAGATTCCTTTAGGTGTTTTTTTATCCCCCTCTTTCTTATTCTTTATTGATCCCTTTTTGCCAATAGAGCACCTAAATTTAAATTCATCTATTTGAAGAGTGTGTTTATTTTTTACAAAAATTGTCATATTCTCTTTTTGTCAGCATGCAAAATTTAATAATTTATAAGTTTACACAATTGTATCATATTCTTGAAGAACTTAGTTTAGATTTAAATTTTAAGATTACTTTTGCAGATAGTGAAAATTCTTTAAATGATATAATAAAAAATCAAAATAATTATTTAATTATATCAAATAAAAAATATTCAGATATCGGTAATGAATTTGTTTTAGAAAACACTCCAATTAAAATCTTCAAATTAGTAGAAAAAATAAATATTGAATTTTTAAAACTACAATTTAACAGTCAATCTCATATTAAAGTAAACAAATATACTATAGATCTAAATTCAAGAGAGATGCTAATAAATGACAGGAAGCTTAAACTGACCGAAAAAGAAATTAATACAATTACTTATTTGTCCAAATCAAACAAACCAATTAATATTGATGAACTACTAGAAAAGGTATGGAGCTATCAATCTAATATAGAAACCCATACTGTTGAGACGCATATTTATCGATTAAGAAAAAAAATTTTAAGTACTTTTAATGATAATGAATTTATCATTAGTAAAAAAAATGGTTATCAAATCAAATAAGAAAAATCTCATAGTCAAGGATTTATTTACAAAAAAATATAAACAAAAAATAGTTAAACCTAAAAAAGGTAAAGGAAGTTTTAAAAGAAAGAAAAGCCAAACCTAAAGTCTGGCTCCAATTTGCTGTATTACTCTTGATGACATTTCAGTACCTTTTTCTAGACACTCTTTTGTTGATAATTTATTAATATATCCATGTAAAAATCCAGCAGCGAAAAGATCACCAGCACCTGTAAGATCTACAATTTTTAGATTTTTTTTTATATCACTTTCAAAAATCTTTTCTCCGTTAATTGCAACTGCACCTTTTTCACTTCTAGTTACAACCACTAACTTATTAAGTTGTTTCGAAAAGTTTATAACTTCATTAAAATTTTTTGCTTTAATTAATGAAGTAATTTCTTGTTCATTAGCAAAAGTTATATCGAGTTTGTTTTTTACTAAATTTAAAAAATGAGGTTTATGTCTATCTACACAAAACAGATCAGATAGAGACATAGCTACTTTATTTGCATTATTAATAGCTTTATCAAATGCTTTTTTGGGTTCTCCCTCATCCCACAAGTAACCTTCTAAAAATATAATTTCACTTTTTTTAATAGCTTCAGAGCTAACATCATTTTCATTAATTTTTCCTGCTGTTCCAAGAAATGTACACATTGTCCTTTCAGAGTCTGGTGTGACCAATATCAAACAAGTACCTGTTGGCAATACTTCTCTCTTTTTTGAGTAAAAATATTCTACGTTTTCTTTTTTTAAACCTTCTTCGTATTTGCTACCAAAGTGATCATCGGAAACTTTTCCAATAAAACCTACCTGGTCACCAAGTTGAGATAACCCAACTATAGAATTTGCCACAGAACCTCCAGAAACAGTTTTTTCTATTTTGAGATTTGTTAATAAATTTTTAAATTCGTTTTTATCAAAAAATAGTTTCATTGTGCTTTTTGTAAGATTATTCTTTTCAATAAAACTGTCATTTACTTTACAAATGACATCGACTATTGCATTTCCTATTCCTAAAATTTTCATATTATGCTTTTAGGGTAATAACAGGTTTTTTTCTATTTGGGTAGCAAGTAGAGCATATTTTGCATGACAAACCATAACAATCTCTTGCCTTACAATATTCTCTTCCATAAAAAATTATTTGTAAATGAAGTTTAGACCAAGTTCTTTTTGGAAATATTCGTTTTAAATCTTTTTCAGTTTGAACTACATTTTTTCCATTTGTTAATCCCCATCTTTGTGCAAGTCTATGAATATGAGTATCAACAGCAAAAGCTGGATATCCAAAACCTTGGGACATTACAACACTAGCTGTTTTATGGCCTACACCAGGTAATTTTTCTAGTTCATCAAAGGATTTAGGTACTTTTCCGTTGTGTTTATTTAAAATTTGTTTTGACATTAAATAAATACTTTTAGCTTTAACTCTAAAAATTCCAATTTTTTTTATTAATTTTTCAATTTTTTTTCTTCCTAATTTTACGAAGTGTTCTGGTTTAAAATATTTGGGATATATATCTTTTGTTACATTGTTAACATTTACATCAGTACATTGAGCTGAAAGAAGCACAGAAATTAATAATGTAAAAATATTTTTACTTTTAAGAGGAATTGGCGCCTTGGGATAAATTTTATTTAATGTATTAATTATAATTTTTGCTTTTTGCTTTTCATTCATTATGAAAAGTTAAGTAAATCTCTCATAGAATATAATCCTGGTCTTTTTTTCATTAACCATTTTGAAGCTGTTAATGCTCCATCAGAGTAAAGTGCTCTATCAAAAGCCTCATGATTTAATGTAATTATCTCTTTTCCACTTGAAAATTTTACCTCATGTTCTCCAATAATTTCACTTTTTCTAATTGAGTTAAAATTAATTTTTTTTCCATAGGGAAAAGATTTTTTATTTAAAAATTTCTTTCCCATTAAATTATATAAATCTTTATTCTTTCCATCTGCGATTCCTTTTCCAAGCATCAAAGCTGTACCTGATGGGTAGTCTTTTTTGTGTTTATGATGCATCTCAAATATTTTACTTAAATATTCGTCATTTAATGATTTTGAAGCAATTTCAGTTAAATACATCAATAAATTTACGCCTAAGCTCATATTGCCAGCCTTTAAAATGGGTATTTTTTTTGAAAACTTTTTAATTTGGTTTTCTTGATTTCTGTTAAATCCAGTTGTTCCAATAACAACCTTTTTTTTTAGTTTAGATGCTATTTTTAATATCTCTAGAGTGCAATCAGGAACAGTAAAATCAATAATTATATCTGTTTTTTTAAATGCTTTTTCAGAATTTAACCCTGGTTTTATTCCATTAAATTTTTTATTTACTGATCTATTTTCTGTGAGTGAAACAAGTTTAAAATTTTTATTTTTTTTAGATGATTTGATTAGTTGTTGGCCCATTCTACCCATACACCCAGAAATTGATAAATTAATTTTTTTCATTTCACTAAATATTAACCTTTTTTAAAAGATTAGTCTTTTAATTTTTCCAAAAGTCCTTTGCTTTTTGAAAAAATTTTTTAATACTTGGATTTGATTTATCGTTTTCAATTTCTCTAAATTGTTCAAGTAATTCTTTTTGTTTTTTATTTAGGTATACGGGCACTTCTGTTTTTACCTGAACATATAAGTCACCAAAATCACCTCTTCTCATATAGGGCATTCCTTTACCCTTTAATCTGAATTGTTTACCATTTTGAGTTCCATCAGGAATTTTTATTTTAGCTTTACCTCCATCAATAGTTGGAATTTCAATGGTAGTTCCTAAAGCAGCATCCGCAAGAGAAATTGGAAATTCAAAAAATAAATTTTCATCTGATCTTTTAAATAAGTCATGAGAGTGAACATTTATAAACAAATATAGATCACCTGTTGCTCCACCTCTACTTCCAGCCTCACCTTTTCCAGCTAATCTTATTCTTGTACCATCATCAACACCTTTAGGAATTGTAACTGATATTTTTTTAGAGGCTTGTTTTTTTCCTTGACCATTACAGTCGTTACAAGGATTAGTGATTTCTTCACCATTACCATTACACTGGGGACATGTTTGTTGAACAGTGAAAAAGCCCTGATTAGATCTAATTTTACCGTTTCCCCCACAATAAGTACATCTATCTGGAGAATGACCAGGTTTTGAGCCATTTCCTTTACAAGTATTACATTTTTCAGTAGTTGAAAATTTTATATCTTGTTTTTTGCCTTGGTAAGCTTCTTCAAGTGAAATTGATAGATCGTATCTTAGATCTGACCCTCTATTGTTGGAGCTTCTATTTCTTGATCTTCCACCACCACCAAAATCTCCAAAAAAATCCTCAAAAATATCTGAAAAATCTGCACCACCGAAACCACCAAAACCACCACTTTGTCTTCCACCACCATTTTCAAAGGCTGCATGACCAAAGTTATCATAATTTTGTTTTTTTTCTTTATCTGAAAGAATGCCATAAGCTTCACTGGCTTCTTTAAACTTATCTTCTGCTTTTTTATCGCCAGGATTTTTATCAGGATGGTATTTGACAGCAAGTTTTCTGTAAGCTGATTTTAGTTCATCAGGAGATGCACTTTTTCCAATACCTAAAACTTCATAGAAATCTCTTTTAGCCATAAATTACTTTGAGATAATGGTTGTTGATAGTCTTAAGCGCTTTTTTCTTTATCTTCTTCTTTACCTTCTTCTTTACCTTCTTCTTTACCTTCTTCTTTTACTTCCTCAAAATCTGCATCAACTACGTTATCGTCTTTTTTTCCTTCATCAGTATTTTTATTATCATCAGGTGTATCTGGTTTCTTTTCTTGAGCTTTATATATAGCCTCACCCAATTTCATTGATGCCTGAACTAACGCTTCCGTTTTTTTCTTAATATCTTCATTATCAGTTCCTTTAAGAGCTTCTTTTAAGCTGGATGATGCATCTTCAATTGCTTTCTTCTCAGCATCAGTAATTTTAGACCCATGCTCTTTAAGATTCTTTTCAGTTGAATGAATTAAAGTGTCAGCTTGATTTCTTGTGTCTACAGTCTCTCTTTTCTTTTTGTCTTCTTCCTTATTAGCTTCTGCATCTTTAACCATTTTTTCAATTTCATCTTCACTTAGTCCGCCCGAAGCTTGGATTTGAATTTTTTGTTCTTTACCAGTTCCTTTATCTTTTGCTGAAACACTCACTATGCCATTAGCATCAATATCAAAAGTAACTTCAATTTGAGGAACTCCTCTTGGTGCTGGAGCAATACCGACTAACTCAAAGTTTCCTAACATTTTATTATCAGTTGCCATTTCTCTTTCACCCTGAAGTACTCTAATAGAAACTGCAGGCTGATTGTCTTCTGCTGTAGAAAATACTTGGCTCTTTTTTGTTGGTATTGTTGTGTTTTTCTCAATAAGCTTAGTTGATACACCACCTAAAGTTTCAATACCAAGAGATAAAGGTGTAACATCTAAAAGAAGTACATCTTTAACATCACCTTGAAGTACACCCGCTTGAATAGCTGCACCCATTGCAACAACTTCATCTGGATTAACACTTTTATTTGGGTCTTTTCCAAAAAAGTTTTTAACTTCTGCTAGAACTTTCGGCATTCTGGTCATTCCACCAACCATAACAATCTCATCTATGTCACTTGCTGATATGCCAGCATCACTCAATGCTGTTTTGCAAGGTGGTAGTGTTCTAGTGATTAAATCTTCAACAAGAGCTTCAAGTTTGGCTCTTGTCATTTTTAAATTAATATGTTTCGGGCCTGTTTTATCAGCAGTGATAAATGGTAAATTAATATCTGTTTGTTCTGCTGAAGATAGTTCAATTTTAGCTTTTTCTGCAGCTTCTTTTAATCTTTGAAGGGCAAGTTTATCTGATGTTAAATCTATACCATTGTCTTTTTTAAACTCTGCAGTTAAGTAATCAACAATTGCGTTGTCAAAGTCTTCACCACCCAAAAAAGTATCTCCATTTGTGGATTTAACTTCAAATACACCATCTCCCAATTCAAGAATAGAAACATCAAATGTTCCTCCACCTAAATCGTAAACTGCAATTTTCTTATTTTGTTTTTTATCTAAACCGTATGCAAGTGATGCTGCAGTAGGTTCATTAATAATTCTTAAAACTTCTAGGCCTGCAATTTTACCAGCATCTTTTGTTGCTTGTCTTTGAGCATCATTAAAATACGCAGGAACAGTTATTACTGCCTTAGTTACTTCTTGACCCAAATATTTCTCAGCCGTTTCCTTCATTTTTTGAAGAATGAAAGCAGATATCTGTGAAGGTGAATATTTTTCACCCTTTGCTTCAATCCAAGCATCACCTTTTTCAGAGTTAACTATTTTAAAAGGAGCCGCAGCTATATCTTTTTTTACTGTTGGGTCTTCAAAATTTCTTCCAATAAGTCTTTTAACAGCAAAAATTGTATTTTCAGGATTTGTTACAGCTTGTCTTTTAGCAGGTTGGCCGACTAGTTTTTCTCCATCGTCAGTAAAAGCTACAACTGAAGGGGTTGTTCTAGCACCCTCAGCATTTTCCAATACTTTAGGTTGGCTTCCTTCCATTATTGATACACATGAGTTTGTTGTACCAAGATCTATTCCAATAATTTTGCTCATAATTTAAATTCTCTCTTTCATATATGTGTTAATATTAATTCTACAAGTTCAACAAATGTAATTATTTGTCTAAATTCTCTCTATTTTCCTCACTTTTATTATCTTTATTTTCTGTCTTTTTAGACACACCAACTAAAGAGGGTCTTAGCAATCTATCTTTTATCATAAAACCCTTTTGAACCTCTTGAACAATAGTTCCAGGTTCTTTTTGATCATCTTCAATTTCCATCATTGCTTGATGTAAATTTGGGTCTAATTTTTTATTAAGACAATCAATTGGTTTAATATTATTTTTAGTAAAAATAGAGATTAAATCTTTATTAATTATATCGAAATGCTCTAGGGTTTTTTTTAATGCCTCAGTGTCCTTAAGGGCTTCATCGCTCTCTAAAATTAATTTTGACCTTTCAAGGTTATCAATTAAATTTAAAGCCTCTTTTGCAAATGTAAAACCTCCATAATCAAATGCATCATCTTTTTCCTTTTCAAATCTTCTTCTTTGATTTTCCATTTCAGCAAAAGTTCTTGCTAATTTATCTTCTAATTCTTTTGTTTTTTCCTCTGGAGATAATTCTACTTTTTCTTCTACACCATTGTTATCATCATGCTTATCGTCTGATTGTTTACCAGCTTCATTGCTCTCATTTAACGTTTCTGCTTTAGTATTCTTTTGGTTTAGGTTTTCCTCTTTTTCCATGAGAGCATATATGGTAAGAAATCTCAAAATTGCTAGGTATTAATGAAAAAAATTTCAAAATTGCTCGTAGGCACTAATAACAAGGGAAAATATAAGGAAATTAAAGATTTATTGCCAAAATATATTAAAACCCACTCAACATCTGAATTTAAACTTAAGAGTCCAAGAGAAGATGGACTGACATTCACAGAAAACTCAATCATTAAATCTAAGTATTACTCAAAAAAAACAAAAAAATTTTGTCTTGCTGATGATTCAGGGCTTGAGATTGATATTCTAGATAAAAGTCCAGGAATTTATTCGGCCAGATGGGGTGGAAAAAAAGGTGATTTTAAAAAAGCAATAAATAGAGTGTACAGAGAATTATCAAAAAAGGATAAAAACTGGAAATATAAAAAAGTTAAAGCTAGATTTATTTGTGCGTTATCAATTTGTTACTTAGATAAAAAAATAGCATCTGTTTTGGGTAAAGTTGAAGGATATATTTCAGCAAAACCAAAAGGGAAAAATGGTTTTGGTTATGATCCAATTTTTATTCCAAAAAATAAAAGAAAAACTTTTGGTGAGATGAGTTCTATACAAAAATATAAAATAGACCATCGTTTTGTTGCATTTCAAAAAATTAAAAAATTTCTATGATTTTTTTATCTTCAATTTTATAAAAGTTTAAACGGTGATTAATTTTGTTGTCTTTTATATCAAAAATACCAATCTTGCCTTTAAAAGAATTCTTTTTTTTAAAAAGTTTGTTTAAATTAGATAGGTTAGTTTTTAATGACAAATAATAGACAAGTCCAACAAGATCGTAGCTTAATAAAGCTAAGTGTGAAGGGTATTCTTTAAACTCGTTAAAAAACTTATCTTTGTAATTTTCAAAATTATTTTTATTTATTGAAGGATAATATAAAGGTTGGATGTCTATTTCATTTAATAAACTTTTATCAAACCACTGGTTTAATGTAATAAAATACTTATTTTTAGGAGAAACATCAGTGTATAAAAGTGATGTAGATACACTTTTTAAACTTTCGTCAAAATCTGCAATAATGACTGCCTCAAAATTTAAACCTCCTAACGTATATCTCTGTTCAAGTTTTTTAATTTTTTTTTCATTATTTGACTGATTTGATTTTTTTAATCTTAAAATTTCATCCTCTAAGTTTTGTTTTCTAATTCTATAATTAGTAATTTCTTCAATTTGTTTAGTTAATTTTGTAGGTTCTGTACTATAGTCGTAATCTTTATATATTTTGATTTTAGAATCTTTAATTCCTTTTTTAACTTCAAATTCATAATCTTGAATAGGTGTCAAAAATATTGTCCTCTTTATTTTTTTTGTTTTAATAAATTTTTTTATGGTATTGAATTGAGAAGTAGAGTTTATTCCTGCAGAAATTACATTTTTTGGAAGATCTAATGTTTTGTTTGTTAAAGATAAAAAAGTTATATCTTTGATTTCATCTAAATAAGATATGCTTTCATAAAAAACAGGCCCAATTACAACCTTCACACCCATTTGTTTTAATTCAAATGCTGACTTAAGTGCTTTGTTTGCCTTAGAAGCTGTATCTTTGGGAATAATTTCTATGGAATTGTTATTAATATCTTTCACGGCTAGTCTTACAGCTTTAATAATTGATTGCCCAAGCTCTTTATTAGAACCAGTCAAAGGTACCATGAGACCAATCTTAATTTTTTCGGAGGCTTTTGTGGAAAATGAAAATAATAATGAAAAATTTAATATTACAAAAAAAATAATTTTAATAAATTTACTCATTTTAATGTTAGTATAATGTTTTTTAAGCTCAATTATGATCATAAAATCACAATCTCAAATAAAAGATAACGAAAATAGTCTTTATTTGGTGTCAACACCAATAGGTAATTTAAAAGATATTACTTTAAGAGCTATAGAAATATTAAAAAAATCAACTTATATTCTTTGTGAAGATACGAGAGTTTCCAGAATTCTATTAAATAGATATGAAATAAAATCACGTCTGATTTCAAATCATAAATTTAATGAATCAAAAAATTTAAATAAGATTATAGATCTTCTTAAATCTGGAGAAACAATTTCATTAATTTCAGACGCTGGAACACCTAGTATTTCTGATCCAGGTGCAATATTGGTGAATGAATGCGTTAGAAATAATATTAGGATTATTCCAATTCCAGGACCTTCAGCTGTTGCAACAGCAGTATCAATAAGTGGTTTTTCAGAAAAATTTATTTTTTATGGATTTTTACCTGAAAAAAAACAGGCGCTTGTGAACGTCTTTAATAAAATATCAAAATTTGATGAAACATGTGTTTTTTTTGTATCTTCAAAAAAAGTGAATAAAATTATTCCCGAATTAAAAAAAAACTTTAGTGGAAGAAAAATAATATTTTGTAGAGAAATTTCAAAAATATATGAAGAATTTATAAGAAAAAATGTGGATGATTTAGAAATATTTAACAAGGAGTTAAAAGGAGAGCTAACAGTAGTAATTTCTGAAAAAAAAATTGATAGAATTCATTCACAAGAATTAAGTGAATCAGATATGATTATCATTAAAAAAATGATTAACAAATTGACTATAAAAGAAATTACAGAAATTATTAGTCACAATAAAGATATTTCAAAAAAAGAAATTTATAACTATTGTTTAAAGATAAAAAATGAAATTTAAATTTATATTAATTATTTTGTTTGGTGTAATTTTATCTAGTTGTGTTGGTGTTTCCTCAAAAGGTATTTTGGGTACAGGAGTAAGTGTTGCTTTTGATCCACGAACTGTTGGCACTCAAATGGATGACTCAATTATGCAAAAAAATTTAGCTGCACGAATTCTTGTTAAAGATAAAAAATATCTATTATCAGTAAAATCTAAAGTTTTAGATGGAAGAATTTTTTTAACAGGAAAAGTTGATAGTCCTGAGGAAAAATTATTATTAACAAAAGTAGCTTGGGAGACAAAAGGTGCTAGATCTGTTCGTAATGATATCAAAATAAAAGAAGAATTTAATTTTAAAAGATCAGCAAAAGATATTTTGATAACCTCTCAACTTAGAACAGCTATAATTTTAAATAAGAATATTAAGGCAACTAATTATCAAATAGACACTTATAAGAAAAAAATTTATGTTTATGGAATTGCGTTAACCTCTGAAGAGAAAGATCTAGTGATTAGTGAAGCTAAAGAGATATTGGATGTAGAAGATGTTATTGCGAGTATTATCCTTGTAGAAGATCTAAGAATTCAAAAAGAGTAATTATTTTTTGTAATCAATTACATCTGCTGAATAAGCAGCAATAGATGCTAAATTAATAAGTTCTGATGTTGAAGATCTTAAAGGGGCAATTTCTAATGGTAATCCAAGTCCAATTAGCAAAGGCCCTATAACTTTAGTGTCTCCTAATGTTTTCATCATCTTATAAGATATTGCTGCACTGTGTTGTCCTGGCATAATTAGAATATTTGCTTTACCAACAATTTTTGAGAAAGGATACAGTTCTTCATATTCTGGATTTAGAGCAACATCTGGTTGCATATCTCCATCAAATTCAAAATCTACTTTTTTTTCTTTTAATATATCTACTGCTTTTCTGATGTGTTTTGTTCTGCTTGTAAGAGGTTGGCCAAACGTAGAGTGAGAAACAAATGCTACTTTAGGGTCAAAACCAAATAATCTTACTACTCTCGCTGTAGAAATTGCCATTTCAGCCATTTGTTCTGATGTTGGATATTCATGAACGCTAGTGTCACCTACAAAAATGGTTTTACCTTTGTGAACAACCATATTTAGGCCAAACATGATCTCTCCATCTCTTACATCCACTACCTGTTTAATTTTCTCTAAAGAAGCACCAAATCTCCTTGTGTTTCCAGTAACAGCGCCATCAGCATCACCACAAGCAACCATGCTAGTTGCCCATATAACCCTATCATTTCTAACAAGTCTATCACAATCTCTTTCCAGCAAACCTTGTTCTCTTTGAAGTTTTTGAAACAAATGATTTACATATTTAATTCTTTTCTCTTCATCTTTAGAATTAACTATTTCAATATCAAAATTATCACTGTAACCAATATTTTTAATTTGTTCTTTTATCTTATCTTCTTTTCCAACTAGAATTGGAATACCTAACTTAGAATTCTTAAATGCAATTGCAGCTTTAAGTGTATTTTTATCTTCACCATCTGCGAATACAATTCTTTTTTGATTTTTTTTTATGTAAGAATTTATTCCCTGCATTATTGTCACTGTAGGGTCTAATCTCTGTTTAAGTTGATCTTTATATATCTCCAAGTCTTCAATATTTTTTCTTGCAACACCACTATCCATCGCAGCTTTTGCAACAGCTGCTGGGATTATACTGATTAATCTGGGGTCAAATGTAGAGGGAATAATATACTCTTTACCATAATGTGGTCTTTCACCTCCCATAGCAGCAACAACTTCATCAGGAACATCTTCTCTTGCAAGCTTTGCAATAGCCTGTGCTGCAGCAACTTTCATTTCCTCATTTATTGTCTTTGATCTAACATCAAGAGCACCTCTAAAAATATAGGGAAAGCCAATTAAATTATTTACCTGATTTGGATAATCTGATCTACCAGTTGCAATAATTGCATCATCTCTTACCTCGTTTATTTCTTCAGGAGTAATTTCTGGATCAGGATTTGCACAGGCAAAAATTATAGGATTTTTTGCCATTGTTTTTACAAATTCTTTTTTTAGAGCACCCTTTGCAGACAAACCTAGAAAAACATCCGCACCTTTGATTGCCTCCTCTAAACTCCTTAAATTAGTTTCAATTGCAAACCTAGATTTCCATTGATCTATGCCATCAGGCCTTCCTTTGTAGATTACGCCTTTTCTATCCAGCATAATTATGTTTTCATTTGGTACACCAGAATTTTTAAATAATTCTGTACATGCTTGTGCAGAAGCGCCAGCTCCATTAACAACTACTTTTATTTCTTTTATTGATTTACCACTTATATCTAGTGCATTTATTAAAGCTGCTGTTGTTATGATAGCGGTTCCATGTTGGTCATCATGAAAAACAGGAATATCTAAAATTTCTTTTAATTTTTGTTCAATTATAAAGCAATCAGGAGCAGCTATGTCTTCTAAGTTTATTCCTCCAAAACTTGGAGCAAAATTTTTAATCGAGTTAATAATTTCTTCAGCATCAGAGCAGTCTATTTCAAGATCAATAGAGTCAATATCTGCAAACCTTTTAAAAAGTACTGCTTTACCTTCCATTACAGGTTTTGATGCAAGTGCCCCTAAGTTACCCATTCCTAAAATTGCCGAACCATTACTGATGACAGCTACCAAATTACCTTTACTGGTATAATCGTATGCTGTTTCTGGGTTTTCACTAATCATTCTAACAGGAGCTGCAACACCTGGAGAATATGCTAAAGCAAGATCTCTCTTAGTAGTCATATTTTTTGATGAAATAATCTCGATCTTCCCAGGTTTTTTATATTTATGAAAATCTAGAGCTTCTTTATCGGTGTAATGATCAATGTTAGTTTTTTTCATTTTTGATAATTAGGTATACAATTAGGGTAAAATTAAGACTAATATGATTTATGAACATAGTTAAGTCAACAGGCACATTTGGTTTTTTTACAATAATAAGCAGGTTGCTTGGCTACTTAAGGGATATTTTTATTGCAGTATTTCTTGGTACAGGAGCATTAGCCGATGTTTTTTTTGTAGCATTTAGAATTCCAAACACATTCAGAAGATTATTTGCTGAAGGTACTTTTAATGCAGCATTTGTCCCAAGTTATTCATCAGAAATAAATAAGGGTAAAAAACAATCAAATAAATTTGCCAATGATATTTTTAATCTTCTTTTTTTAGGTTTGTTATTTTTAACAATAATAATTGAAATTTTTATGCCTACATTTGTTTCAATTATTGCCCCAGGATTTGTTGGTGATTTAGAAAAAATGACAGTAGCAATAAATTTAACAAGGATTACTTTTCCTTTCTTATTTTTCATTTGTTTAGCATCTTTTTTTTCTGCAATTTTAAATTCACATAATAAGTTTGCAGCGGCAGCTGCAGCCCCAATAATTTTAAACATTGTTTTAATTTTAGTATTAATTTTTTCGAAATCTTTAGGTGATCAGTTGGTTTATTATTTATCTTATGGTGTTTCTTTGGCTGGTTTTTTACAATTAATATTTTTATATAGATTTGTATCAAAACATTACACGCTTAAATTTAATTTCAAATTTAAAGCTAGTAACAAAGTTAAGTTTTTTTTTAAAAAACTTTTACCAAGCATTTTTTCCTCTGGAGTTACTCAAATTAATATTTTAATTGGAACAATAATTGCATCTTTTCAAGCAAGTGCAGTTTCTTATTTATATTATGCAGATAGAATTTATCAAATTAACCTAGCTATAGCTGGTATCGCTATTGGTGTTGTTATACTTCCGCAACTTTCAAAACACATCCAATCTAGAAAAAAAAAAAGATTTTGCTCATACAAAATAAAGCCCTTGAATTAAGTTTATTTTTAAGTCTTCCAGCGACTATTGGTCTAGTTATTGGATCAGAAGAAATTATTTCAGCTTTATTTGGATATGGATCTTTTAATGAGAATTCGGTAAATAACTCAAGTTTAGCTTTGTATTATTTTGCATTAGGTTTGCCTGCTTTTGCTTTAATAAAAGTTTTTTCAAGCTTTTTCTTTGCTAATCATGATACCAAAACGCCATTTTACATTTCTTTAATTTCAGTATTGCTTAATATTTTTTTAAGTGTTTATTATTTTAGTGAAATTGGTTTTATAATAATTCCAATAGCAACATCTATTTCATCATGGTTTAATTCAATAATGTTATTTATATTTTTAAAAAATCGACAATTATTTAATTTCAATCAAATATTTTTTATCAAATTTATTAAAATAGTTTTTGCATCAATTATGATGGGATTATTTTTCAACTTTTTATTAAATTTTTTTCAAAACGAATTAGCATTTAATCAGTCGATTAAATCTTTATATCTAGTTTTATCTGTTATATTCGGCTTAGCATTTTATTTAATTTTGTGTTATTTCATCAAAGCTTTTCAAATGAATGATATTAAATTAAAGTACTAATTTTATGAGTAAAAAAATATTCTCTGGTGTTCAGCCTACTGGTAATCTTCATTTAGGAAATTACCTAGGTGCTATTAAAAATTTTGTAGATTTAAACAATGATAATTCAAATGAGTGCATATTTTGTGTTGTAGATTTGCATGCAATTACTGTCAAACAAAACGCTAAGGAGCTAAGAAGCAATATTCAAGAGACTATAGCTACATTTATTGCAAGTGGGATAGACCCAAAAAAAAGTATAATTTTTAATCAATCACAAGTACCTGCTCATGCAGAGGGCGCATGGATATTAAGCTGTGTTGCTAGAATGGGATGGTTAAATAGAATGACTCAATTCAAGGAAAAAGCTGGTAAAGATAAGGAAAAAGCTAGTGTGGGTCTTTATTCTTACCCAGTTCTAATGGCGGCTGATATTCTGCTGTATGACGCAACCCACGTTCCAGTTGGAGATGATCAAAAACAACATTTAGAGTTATGTAGAGATATTGCTCAAAAGTTTAATAGTGATTTTGAAATAGAAAATTTTTTACAAGTTCCAGAGCCTTTAATACAAAAAGAATTTTCAAGAATTATGAGTCTTAAAGATGGCTCAAGAAAAATGAGTAAATCTGAGTTATCAGATTTAAGCAGAATAAATTTAACTGATGATAAAGATCTAATTATTAATAAAATTAAAAAAGCAAAAACAGATCCATTACCAATGCCTAATACCACAAAAGATCTTGATGAAAGGTTAGAAGCAAAAAATCTTTTAGGGATATATGCAAGCTTAACAAATTCTACTTTAGAAAAAAGTGTAGAGATTTTTGCCGGAAAAAATTTTTCAGAATTTAAGGAAAAATTATCTGAAGTTCTTGTAGATAAAATTCAACCTATTTCATTAGAAATTAAAAAATTACTAGATGACAAATTGTATTTAGATAATACGCTTCTAGAAGGAGTTGAAAGAGCCAATAAAATAGCTTCAAAAAAGATTAAAAGAATTAAGGAAATAGTAGGTTTTTAGTTAAAATTTATTATCGAGTGTTAATTTTTTAAATATTCATTATATATAATCTATGTTCGTTCAAACAGAAGTAACGCCGAACCCTAATTCACTTAAGTTTCTACCTGGAAAAAAAGTGTCTAATAGTGGTCCATATGAAATTATTAATAAAGATGATACACAAAATGTACTAGTTAGAAATATACTATCTATAAATGGAGTAGAAGGAATTTTTTTAGGAGAAGATTTCATCTCTGTAAACAAAACAGATATAACTAAATGGGATGATGTAAAACATATCGTAATTTCATTTATCAATGATTTTTATTCTGAAGGAAAAGAGTTTGTAATTGACGAAAGTTTAGCTGAGCAAAATACAAATTTAGATGAAATTGAACAAAGAATAGTAAAAATTTTAGATCAAAAGATAAGACCTGCAGTGGCAAGAGATGGTGGAGATATTAAATTCAAAGAGTTTAAAGACGGTGTGGTTAAAGTTCAATTACAGGGAAGTTGCTCGGGATGTCCAAGTTCCACAATGACATTAAAGCAAGGAGTTCAAAATCTTTTATGTCATTATTTGCCAGAAGTTAAAGAAGTTGTTGCAGTTTAAAAATATGAAAAATAACCAAAATTTATTTGAACAAAAAAGTAAAAATACTTTAGTAAGATTTTTTCTAAGTAGCTTGTTTACTATCTCTTTTTTCTACATCACTCCAATATTTATTAATTTTGCTGATAAAAATTTTTATACAAAAGAATTTACAAATAATTCAAAAAAAATATTAACTTATACACTTAATTCAAATGAGGAAAAAATAGATAAAAATTCATCTATAAATGAAAAAGATATATTAATTGATATTGTTAGCTTAAATAATATTGAGTCTGATTCAGTTTATTTAAATGCAGCAACAATAACAAAATTATTTAAAGAAACTAACTATAATCTTAATGATGTTAGGGCAAATAAATTAGTCAAGCCAGTTGCATTAACTTTGTTGCCTAATGAATTAAAAAAGATTGAGAATACGAAAAAAAGGAAAGAATTTTTTATACAAATTATTTTGCCTTTAATTATTGTAGAAAACAATATTATTAAAAAAGATAGAAGAATACTTTTTAATATTATTAATAAAAGCAATAACACAATCTCAGAAATAAATTGGCTTGAAAAAAAATATAAACAATATGGAGTAAAAACTAAAGATTTATCAACATTAAAAATAAGAATGGACGTAATACCAGTATCACTAACAATTGCACAGGCAGCTAAAGAAACAGGGTGGGGAACTTCAAGATTTGCACAAGAAGGTAACGCTTTATTTGGACAGTGGACTTGGTCAGGAGAGGGTCTTAAACCTAAAGATGCTGAAAAAGGTAAAGATCATAAAGTTATGAAATTTAATATCCTTCAAGCATCAGTTAGAGCTTACCAAAGAAATTTAAATACTCATTCTACTTACAAAGCTTTTAGAAAAGCGAGAGCAGAGTTTAGAGATTCTAATAAATCGTTAGACAGCATGGAACTTTCTAAATATTTAAATAAATATGCAGAGACAGGCAATCAATATGTTGAGGTCCTACAGAAAATAATAGAACAAAATAAACTACAAGATTTTGATGATGCAAAATTAATGCCCTCAAGTGTTGATCTTGAAAGTCTAATTTAGTTTTCTTTAATTGGAAATTGAATACCAAACCACCGCCATTTGCCTTTGTCATTTAAGGAGCAATTTATTCTGCCTCTTCTTGGTATAAATGGACCCCTAAACTTTATGGTTAATACCCTGTTGTTCAAACTTGTATTCGATTTTTCCCATTTATCTAACTCATTAGAGTAACAGCTAATACTTTTGATATTTTTTTGTTCGTTAAAAAATTTAACCCGAAAATTAGGTGGATTATTTTCTACTGATAAATTTTTTTCTAAAGGAAGTAATTGCTCATATTCAAGCGGAAAAGAATTTATAATGGAACTAAATCTTTTTAGGTCTCCATAATTTTCATTAATTGGGAATCTGGGTAATTCAAATTTATCTTTATTTAAGTCAATTACACCCGAATGTTGACCAAAAGCATAATCAAAATTTTGAGAAATATAGTCCCTCATGAATTTTGAATATTCACCAAATGGATAAGAAAATAAGTTTGGTACATAGCCTAAATTTTTTAAAAATATTTTGTTTGCTTTCTCTATATCTAAGCTGAATAAATCATTATCACCATCAATAAGATATCCATGAGAATGTGAATGATGTCCTATTGAGGTAAATTTTTCAGCTTCAACTTCTTTAATCTGATCCCAGGTCATATACCCATTTTTCCCAACAGGTTCTGTTGAAACAAATAAGATAAAAGGAATTTTATTTTTTTTTAAATATGGCCAAGCTTCTTGATAAAATGACTGAAAAGCATCATCAATTGTTATAAGAATTCTTTTATTTGTTTTTGGTATATTAAAATTTTTTTCAAATTGTTTAGGATTTGAAAAAATATAATTAGAGTTTCTGATTATTTCCATTTGCTTCTTAAAAATATTCATTTGAATATTAGTTGAGGGATATTTATGCTCATTAAACCGGTGATACATTAACGACAAAATACCTTCATCGTCAGAATAGTATTTGATATTATTTTCATCTGAAATAGAATTTGTGTTTATAAACAGGATAAAAATGAACAAACTTATTATAGATATTACTAATGAAAAATTTTTTTTAATGATCATCACTACTGGTAGTACTTATAATATTACATGTGAGAATACTAAAATTAATTATGAAAAATTAACTATAATTATTAATGATTTCCTCTTATCAAAAAATCTTAAAATCAGTGATATTAATACAATTTATATCAATAAAGGACCAGGAAGCTTTGCTGGTATAAGAAACTCTCTATCTATAGTTAAAGCTTTTAATGTAGCAAAAAATATTGATTATTACAGTTATAATTTGGATGATTTTAAAGATGAGAAAGATTTGAGTTATGAAAATGTTCCTAATTTATGTAAAAAATATAAAATTAAAAAAAATTTGATTAATCCTATTTATATAAGTTAAAATTAAATATGACAGAAACTATCGAAGAAAAATGCTTATCAAAAGGTGTAAAGTTAACTGATCAACGTAAAGTAATTGCGCAAGTAATGTCTCAATCATCTGACCATCCTGATGTGGATGAATTATACAATAGAGTTTCCAAAATTGACCCAAAGATAAGTATTGCAACAGTTTACAGAACCGTAAAATTATTTGAAGAGTCGGGAATTTTGGCTAAGCATGAATTTAAAGGTGGAAAAGCAAGATATGAAGAATTAAATGAAGGACACCACGATCATTTAATAGATGTTAAGTCAGGTGAAATTATTGAATTCGTAGATGAGGAAATTGAAAAACTTCAAAAAAAAGTAGCAGAAAAATATGGCTATAAATTAATTGATCATAAATTAGAGTTATATGGAATTAAAAAAAAATAATTATGAGTATTGAAATTAACAAACCATTTGGTCCTTCTATTGCAAAAATTACTATACCTGACGAAATTATTTCTGCTATGAATAAATATGTTGAAGAAATAGTATCAGATAAAAAAAAATCTGAAGATCTTGATTTTGGATATAATCTAGCGGGAAATGTTCAGCAAGAATTTCGCTTGGATTTTGAATTCATGAAAAAAAATAATTGGGCTGAGTTTTTAGGTAAGTCATGTCAAAAATGGTTATCTGAAGGTCACAATATTTCTATAAAAAAATTTGAAATAATTTCATCATGGATTGTTAGACAATTTAAAAATGAATATAACCCTATTCACTATCATGGGGGACATATTTCAGGTGTTGGTTATTTAAAGGTCCCAATGGATATGGGATCAACTGTTCAAAAAGAAAAAAAAGTTCAACACAATGGAAAGTTAGTGCTTATAGATGGGTCAAAAAAATTTTTGTGTAATCCAACTTATGTTATTACCCCAAAAGTAGGAGACTTTTATCTTTTTCCAAGCTACATGATGCACACTGTTTATCCATTTTCAGACACATTAGAGGAAAGAAGATCCGTATCTTTTAACGCAAAAATTGATGATGACTCAGCAAAACTTAGATAAATCAAATAATAAAAAAAAAATTTATATCAAAACATTTGGTTGTCAAATGAATGAGTATGACTCAAATAGAATATATGATGCTGTTAATAAAATTGGCTTTGAAAAAACAGATAATTATGAAGATGCAAGTTGTTATTTATTAAATACATGTCACATTAGAGATAAGGCAAAAGAGAAAGTTTATCATGAAATAGGAAGAGTAAAAAAAATTTTTAGATTCAAGAAAAAGCCATTAGTAATAATTGCTGGATGTGTTGCACAGGCAGAAAACCAAGAAATGCTTAGAAGAGAACCTTATATCGACCTAGTTATTGGACCACAGGCATATCATAAAATTAATGATACAATTTTAAATCATATAGAAAAAACCAAAAAAATTGAAGAAACAGAGTTTGATGCAATTTCAAAATTTGAATATTTCAATAAAATTAAAAATGGTTCTGGAAAAATTTCTTCATTTTTAACAATCCAAGAAGGTTGTGATAAGTTCTGCCATTTTTGTGTGGTGCCGTACACAAGAGGCCCAGAATATTCTAGACCATTTAAACAAATTTTAGATGAGGCTAAATATTTGGCAGAGACAGGTACTAAAGAAATAATTTTGCTTGGACAAAATGTAAATGCCTATAATAATGAAAAGTATAGATTGTCTAATTTAATATTAGAGATCGAAAAATATTCTGACATCAAAAGGATTAGATACACAACATCCCATCCAAAAGATATGTCTGATGATTTAATTGAAGTTTATAAATATTCAAAAAAACTTATGCCACTAGTTCATTTACCAGTTCAAAGTGGGTCTAATAAAGTTTTAGATCTTATGAATAGAAAACATACTATTGCTGAATATTATAAAATATATAACCGATTAAAAGAAATTAACTCTAATATACAATTCTCTAGTGATTTTATAATAGGTTATCCAGGTGAGGAAGAAGAGGATTTTAGTGCTACCTTTAAACTAATTCAAAAGATTAAGTTTATAAACTCATATTCTTTTATTTTTAGTCCAAGACCTGGTACAGTGGCAGCAGATCTAAAGTTGATTGAAAAAAAAATTTCTATGGAAAGATTAGAAATAATTCAAAGTCAGCTATATGATAATCAAATGAATATGAATAAATCATTAGAGAATAAAACAATTAACGTTTTAGTCGAGAATTTAACAGATGATAAAACCCAAGTTTTTGGCCGATCTGAATATATGACATCAGTTATTTTTAATGGTAAAAAAGAAGATATTGGAAAAATTGTGGCAGTAAAAATTAATAAAAGTAATCGAAGTACTTTATTTGGCGAAAGAGATTTTAGCTCTAATCAAAAGGTAGCATAAAAATTGGGTAGTTTAACAAAAAAAAATAGCGATACTTCACTAAAGTTTGTTTATTCTGACAATAATTCTCTAAGTGTTATTTTTCACGACAATGAACTTTTGATTGGTGTAGTAGGTGAGTTTAATACAAATTTAAAAGAATTAGAAAAAATTACTAAAACAAGTTTATATTCTAGAGGCAACTCTATTCTAATTAAATCTAATCCTGAAAAAAATGAAATAGTTAAAAATGCTATAAAATTCCTAGCAAATCAATTTATTAATAATGGTAGTATTGAAAACAAGGATATACATTCATCAGTAGATAGCTTTATGATTAATGAAAAAGTTAAAAATAATAATGTTACAGATATTATTAAGACTCCAAAAAAATCAATTATTCCAAGATCAGAAAAACAGAAAGATTATGTAAGAGCTTTAAGACAAAGTGACATAATAATTTCAGCAGGCCCAGCAGGAACTGGAAAAACATTTTTAGCAGTAGCTGTAGGTCTCACAATGTTATTGGAAAAAAAAATTGAAAGAATAATATTATCTAGACCTGCTGTTGAGGCTGGTGAAAGGTTGGGATTTTTACCTGGTGATATGAAGGAAAAAGTTGATCCTTATTTAAGACCTTTGTATGATTCTTTGTATGACCTTTTTGATTTTGAAAAAATTCAAAGAATGATTGAAATAGGTGATATTGAAATTGCGCCACTTGCTTTTATGAGAGGAAGAACTCTTAAAAATTCATTTGCAATTTTAGACGAGTCTCAGAATGCAACTGACACTCAAATTAAAATGTTTTTAACTAGAATTGGAGAAAATTCTAAAATAGTTGTTAACGGTGACCCAACCCAAATTGATTTACCAAATAAAAATATGTCTGGCTTAGTTAGATCAAAAGAGCTATTGGGCCATTTAAATGAAATATCAGTAGTTGATTTTGATCACGCAGATGTTGTTAGACACCCACTTGTCTCTAAAATAGTTAAAGCCTACTCAAAAAATGATTAATATTGAGGTTTTCTCAGAGGAGAAAGCTTGGTCTAAAAAACTAGGAAAAAAAAAACTTTTCTTTCAAAAAATTTGTAGCCTGTTTCCAAAAAAATATCAATTTCCCAACAAGAGAGTTAGCCTTACTTTACTTCTTTCCAACAATAGATGTATTAAAAAATTAAATAAAGATTTTAGAAACGAAAATAAGTCTACTGATATCTTGTCATTTCCTTTTACTAAAAAAAAATTAATAGCTAAAAAAACTTATATTGGGGACATTATAATTAGTTATAATTTTATGAATAAACCAAAATCACAAAATATTAAAAATTTTAAAGAAAAACTAATTAAAATTTTTATACATGGATTTCTTCATTTACTTGGTTTTGATCATATTAAAGATAAAGATTATAAAAAAATGCTAAATGAGGAAGAAAAAATTTATAAATCAGTAATTTCAAAGATTAATTAGATTGAAAAAAAAAAATTACATTGAAATAATATTTTTAATTTCTCTGGGTGTGACCTCATCTTTTAGTTTACCACCATATAACTATTTAATAATAAACTTTTTCACCTTTAGTGCTTTTTTTATATTTTTATTCAAAAAATCTAAGATTATCCAAAATAAAAAAACTTTCTTTTTATATGGATGGTTATTTGGATTTGGCTTTTTTTTATCAAGTTTATATTGGATATCGATATCTTTAACATTTGATCAAAATTTTAAATTCTTAATTCCTATAACTGTTGTTCTAATACCAACTTTTTTGGGCATTTTTTACGGATTTGTTACCTTGTGTTTTATAATTTCAAAGCCTAAAAAAATCGTAAGTTCCTTTTTTTCTTTTTCATTATTTTTTGGAATTTTTGAATTTATAAGAGGATCAATTTTAACTGGTTTCCCCTGGAATTTAATTGCTTATAGTTTTTCAAATCATCTAGAAATTTTAAGTATCACTTCCTTTATTGGAACCTATGGATTTAATTTATTCTGTATTTCGTTATTTACTAGTCCTGCAGTTTTTATATTAAGGGATACAAAAAAAGATATAGGCGTATGTATTGCTTTTTTATTCATGCCGTTATTATTTTATATGCATGGATCATCTTATAAAGAAAAATTTAATACATCAGATGTTGTATCTTATAATCACCAAATAAGAGTAATTGGTTCAAATATTAGTCTTGATAGATTTTATTTAAATATTGATCCAGTGTCAGTAATAAACGATTTAATTGAAATAAGTGAACCTACAAAAAATGAAAAAACCATTTTTTTGTGGCCAGAGGGAATTTTTCCAGAAATTTCACAAAAAGAATTGTTTGAATATAAATGGTTATTTGAAAAAAGATTTGATAAAAATCACTTATTATTAATTGGTATTAATAATCAAACAACCAATAAAGAAAGTATCAATTATTTTAATTCTCTTTCTATTTATGATCATAATTTAGAATTATTAAATTTTTACAATAAGGTAAATCTTGTCCCCTTTGGTGAATTTTTACCTTTCGAAAATAAATTAAAAGCTCTTGGTTTAAGGTCAATTACAAATAATTATCAATCATTTTCAAAGGGAAATAGAAGAGAAATTATGGAGATTAATAGAGAGGATTTTTCTATAAAAATATTACCATTGATTTGTTATGAGATAATTTATTCGGGTAAAATTTTTACTAATTCAAATTTTGATCTAATAATTAATATTTCTGAAGATGGATGGTTTGGTAACTCAATAGGCCCCAAGCAACATTTTACACATAGCATTTTTAGAGCAATAGAAAGTGGAAAATATTTGTTGCGTTCAGCAAACAATGGAATTGCAGCTATTATTAATCCATTAGGTATTGTTGAACAAAAAGTTGAATATGGTAAATCAGGTTATGTTGATTTTAAGGAGACTAAAAAAATGCAACCAACTTTATTTGCTAAATATGGAAATAAAATCTTCATAACTTTAATTTTATTATATATTTTTATAATTTTTTCATTTAATAGAATAAAAAATGAGTAATTTAAAAAATTATCTTTTCACAAGTGAATCAGTATCCGAAGGTCATCCAGATAAAGTCTCTGATAGAATTTCAGATATGGTTGTCGATAGTTACCTTTCTGGAGATCCTTTCTCAAGAGTTGCGTGTGAAACGCTTACAACAACTAATAAAGTAGTTTTAGCGGGTGAAGTTAGAGGACCTGAAATAAAACAAGATGAATTAATTGAAAAAGTTAGAAATTGCATAAAAGATATTGGTTACGATCAAGATGGATTTACCTGGAGAGAAGCAACTAAAATAGAAAGTCATCTTCATTCACAATCTGCTGATATTGCAATGGGTGTGGACTCGGCTGGAAATAAAGATGAAGGAGCTGGAGACCAAGGTATTATGTTTGGTTATGCTTGTAATGAAACAGATGTTTTAATGCCCGCACCTATTCATTACTCTCATAAAATTTTACGATTAATGGCAGAAGATAGAAAGTCAGGAAAGTTAAAAAACATAGAGCCAGATAGTAAAAGCCAAGTTACTTTTGAATATGTAGATGGAAAACCTACAAAAGTAAAATCAGTAGTAATATCTTCTCAACACTCAAAAGATGTTAATCAAGCACAAGTTAGAGATTTGTTGAGACCTTATATGTTACAATCTATTCCATCAAATTTTCTTGAAGGTTTTAATGAAGATGAATTTTATGTTAATCCTACAGGTAATTTTGTAATTGGTGGTCCTGATGGAGATTGTGGATTAACTGGAAGGAAAATTATAGTAGATACTTATGGTGGTGCAGCGCCTCATGGTGGTGGTGCGTTTTCTGGAAAAGACCCAACCAAAGTGGATAGATCTGCTGCATATGCAGCAAGATATATCGCAAAAAACGTTGTTTCTTCAAAAATTGCTGACAAGTGTTTAATTCAATTAGCTTATGCAATTGGTGTGTCAAAACCATTGTCAATTTATGTTGATTTATTTGATAATGATTTGGATAAGAATAAATTTGTTGCAGATAAGATAAATAAAAATTTTGATCTGAGTCCTCGAGGAATTAGAGAGATGCTAAATTTAAATAAGCCAATATATGAGAAAACAGCTGCATACGGCCACTTTGGAAGAATACCAGATGACAATGGTTCATTTTCTTGGGAAAAAACAGATAAAACAAGTCATTTTTCTAAATAGTTTCTGTTGAATTAAAAAAAAACTTTACTATATTGCCCTTACATTATTGAATTTACAAAATGGGCATTAGCCCATTTTTTTTTGGAGCAAATAAAGACATGTTAAATAAAAGAGCAGATAAACTAGAATTATTAAGAATTGCTGAAGCTGTTGCTTTGGAAAAATCCATCGATAAAGAACTAATCATTAGTTCTATGGAAACTGGTATAGCAAAAGCAGCAAAATCTAAATTTGGTCAAGAAAATGAAATTAAAGTTTCTATTAATAGAGATAATGGAGATATAGAAATTTTTAGAAAATTGGTTGTTGCTGAAAATCCTGAAAATTCTAATACAGAAATTAAGCTTGAGGATGCTATTAATCTTAATGAAATTAATAAAGATAAAGCAATTGGAGATGAAGTATTACAACCATTACCATCATTTGATTTTGGTAGAATTGCAGCCCAAACAGCAAAACAAGTAATTAGTTTTAATGTCAGAGAGGCTGAAAGAGAAAGACAGTACAACGACTTTATTGATAAAAAGGATTCAATTTTAAGCGGTATTGTTAAACGATTAGAATTTGGAAATGTGATAGCAGATCTTGGGCGCACAGAAGCAATAATCCAAAAAAATGAAATGATACCAAGAGAAAATATTAAGGCTGGAGATAGAATTAAAGCTTATTGTTATGATGTCAGAAGAGAGCCAAGAGGACAGCAAATTTTCTTATCAAGAGCACACCCTAAATTTATGGAGAAACTTTTTGTTCAAGAAGTACCAGAAATTTACGATGGATTAATTGAAATTAAGTCATCATCAAGAGATCCAGGCAGTAGAGCAAAAATTTGTGTAAAAGCTGTTGATACTTCTCTTGATCCAGTTGGAGCTTGTGTTGGAATGAGAGGTTCTAGAGTTCAAGCTGTTGTAAATGAATTACAAGGGGAAAAAATTGATATTGTAAACTGGTCAGAAGATCCAGCAATTTTAGTTTCAAACGCTTTATCTCCAGCAGAAGTTCAAAGAGTAAATGTTGATTCAGAAAGAAAAAAATTAGATGTAATTTTAACAGAAGAAAATTTGAGTAAAGCAATTGGACGAAGAGGTCAAAATGTAAGACTTGCAACAAAGTTATTAAATTATGAAATTAACATAATGACTGATGCAGAAGACTCAGAAAGAAGACAATCTGAATTTAAAGAAAAAACAGAAAACTTTGTAAAAAATTTAGAACTAGATGAAACATTGGGTCAACTACTTGTTGCTGAAGGTTTTTCTTCAATAGATGATATTAAAGATACTACTAGTGAAAATTTGATGAAAATAGAAGGTATTGAAGAAGATACTGCTAAAGCTCTTATAGAAAGAGCAAAAGAGTTTCACCTAAAAGATCAAGAAGATATTTCAGAAAGAATAAAAGAATTAGGTCTTCAAGACGTATTAATAAATTTAAAAGGACTAACACCGGGTATGTTAATGACTTTAGGTGAACAAAAAATTCTTACGTTAGAAGACTTTGCTGATTTAGCATCAGATGAGCTAACAGGTGGATACGATATTGTAAAAGGTGAAAGAGTAAAAATCCAAGGTTACCTTGAAGATTTTGCTTTATCAAAAGAAGAAGCAGATGAATTGATTATGTCTGCGAGAAACATCGTCTACAAAGATTGAGTGATGAGCTATGGAAAAAAAAACAAAACTAACAATATCTGGCACAGCCAAAAAATCGTTCAAAAATATTGAAATTGCGAAAACTCAAGGAAAAAATTCTGTAGTAATTGAAAAACAACCAAGTAAATTTTCAAGTAGAGGTGGATCATCTAAACCTGGAAGTTTCAAGCCAAAAACTGCCTCAACATTAAGCAGAGGTACTCCTGCAAAATCATCATTTGCATCTAAATCACCCCCAATAACAAACGATTTTGAGCGAAGAAAGCTTGCTGAGCAAAGGGCAACAAAAAGACTGAAAAGTGATAATGAAAGTAAAGATAAAAAAAATTTAAAAACAGGCAAAAAAAAAGAGAATTAAAACTAACAGTTTCAAGAGCTTTAAGTGATGAAATTGAGGCAAGAGAAAGAAGCTTAGCTTCTGTTAAGAGAGCACGACAAAAAGAAAATAAAAGTTTAACTAAAGAAGAAGCTCAAGAGAGTTTAAAACCAGTTAAACGAGATATAAATATTCCAGAAGCTATTACGGTAAGAGAGCTTGCCAATAGAATGGCTGAACAAACAAGTAATGTAATCAAATTTTTATTTGGAATGGGTGTTTCTGTAACTATAAACCAAACATTAGCAGCTGATACTGCTGAATACTTAGTAAAAGAGTTTGGACACAACCCGATAAGAGAAGAAAAAGCTGAAGAAATAATTCAAAAAATTAAAGCTACTAGAGTTGAAAATTTAAAAAATAGACCACCAATCATAACTGTAATGGGTCATGTTGATCATGGTAAAACCTCAGTGCTAGATGTTTTAAGAAGTGCAAATGTTGTGTCAGGTGAATTTGGTGGAATTACACAACACATTGGAGCTTATCAAATAGAAAGCCAATCTAATAAGCTAACATTCATTGATACTCCTGGTCATGCAGCTTTCACAGAAATGAGAGCAAGAGGATCAAAACTAACTGATGTAGTAGTTTTAGTTGTTGCAGCTGATGATGGTGTCAAACCACAAACAGTAGAATCTATAAAACATGCAAAAGCCGCAAATGTTCCAATTGTTGTAGCGATTAATAAATGTGATTTGCCAGATGCGGACCCGCAAAAAATTAAGAACCAATTATTAGAACATGAACTAATAGCAGAGGATTTGTCAGGAGATACTTTAATGGTTGAAATTTCGGCTACAACTAAATTAAATTTAGATAAATTAGTTGAAGCGATAATTTTACAAGCTGAAATATTAGACTTAAAAACTGATTTTGAATCAAAAGCTACAGGAATTGTATTAGAATCTAAAATTGATGTTGGAAGAGGACCTGTTGCAACAATCATAGTAACCACAGGAACTTTAAAAAAAGGTGACTTTTTTGTAAGTGGTTTAAAATGGGGAAAAGTTAGAGCAATAATTGATGACAAAGGAAAAAATATTAATGAAGCACCTCCTTCAGCACCAGTTGAGATTTTAGGGATTAACGGCGCAGCTAAATCTGGAGATGATTTTATTGTTGTTGATAATGAAAAAGAAGCAAAAACTTTAAGTGAAAATAGAGCTCAAGAAAGTAAAGAAGCTAAAAATCCACTAACATTTGCCACTCAAGACTCAGCTTTTTCAGATAGTTCAGCAGAAGAATTAAATTTAATAATTAAATCAGATGTTCATGGATCATCAGAAGCAATTAAGAATGCAATTATTCAAATTAAACATGATGAAGTTAAACCTAAAATAATTTTAGCAGATATTGGAATGGTAACCGAAACAGATGTTACATTAGCAAAAGCTTCAAATGCAGTTTTAATAGCGTTTAATGTTAAACCAAGCAAGGAAGCAAAAAAATTAGCAGAAAACGAAAAAATAAAGATTTCATCATATAATATTATTTATGAAGTCCTAGATTATATAAAACAAAAAATGTCAGGATTGTTATCACCCTATATTCAGGAGACAGTTACAGGTACAGCTCAAATTTTAGAAATATTTAAAGTTTCAGGAGCTGGAAAGGTGGCAGGATCAAAAGTGATGGAGGGTGAAATTACTACTGCTTCAGATGTTAGAATAATTAGAGATGGAGCAATCATTTATACAGGAAAAGTTGGAACTCTATTTAGAGAAAAAAACCAAGTAAAACAGGTCAGTAATGGTCAAGAATGTGGAATTACGGTAAAAGATTATATGGATTTCCAAAAAAACGATACAATAGAGGCGTTTAGTGTAACATCCACTGAGAGAATGATCTAATGAGTGATAGAATTGGAAAACCAATATCCCAAAGACAGCTAAGAGTTGGAGAAATGATCAGGCAGTCTTTAAGCATGATTTTTATAAAAAATGAGGCTAAAGTCCCCAATTTAGAAACTAACACTATAACGGTTACAGAGGTAAGAATGAGTCAGGACTTAAAAATAGCTAAAGCATATGTGCTTCCACTTGGAGGTAAAAATGCTGAAGAAGCAATCAATGTTTTAAAAAAATACTCATTTTTAATTAGAAAAATATTATCACAGAAAGTGGTTATGAAATTTTTACCAAAATTACTTTTTAGAAAAGACGAGTCTTTTGAGTATGCGGAAAAAATAGAAAATTTAATAAAACAAACAAATAAATAGGAAAAAAGAGGCATGAACAAAAAGGCACAAGAATTAGCAACGCATGATAAAGATACTGGATCTTCAGAGGTTCAGATTGCTTTGCTAACAGAGAAAATTGAAACTCTCTCTACACATATTAAGCAATTCAAAAAAGACAAACACTCATCTGTTGGATTGTTGAGAGCGGTAAATAGAAGAAAAAAATTGTTAGAATACCTAAAAAACACAAAAATGGATTCTTACAAAAATGTACTGTCGAAATTGGGTTTAAGAAAATAAAGATCAAGATAGATAGAACGGAATGGAACGAAACGAACGAAACGAAATGGAAATGAAATGTTTAAAGTATACAAGAAAGAAATAGAAGTAGCAGGAAAGAAGATAGGTTTAGAAACAGGTAAAGTAGCAAGACAAGCAGACGGAGCAATCATCGCTTCATGTGGTGAAACAGTTATTTTAGCAACAGTAGTAGGTGCAAAAAAAGTTAATCCTGACATGGATTATTTTCCTCTATCTGTAAATTATCAAGAAAAGTATTACGCAGGTGGGAAAATTCCAGGTGGATTTTTTAAGAGAGAAGCAAGACCAACTGAAAGCGAACAATTAATTTCAAGATTAATTGATAGACCTATCAGACCTTTGTTTCCTGGTGAATTTAAAAATGAAGTGCAGTTGTTACCAACAGTAATTTCATATGATAAAGAAAATCAACCAGATATCCTAGCAATCACTGCATCATCAGCAGCATTAGCAATCTCAGGAATGCCATTTATGGGTCCTGTAGGAGCGTCTAGAGTTGGTTATGTTGATGGTAAGTATATTCTTAACCCATCAAAAGCTGAATTAGAAAACTCAAGTTTAGATTTAGTTGTAGCAGGAACTAAAGATGCCGTGCTAATGGTTGAGTCAGAAACATCAGGCTTATCTGAAGAAATAATGTTAGCCGCAGTTAAATTTGGTCATGAGGGATTTGTTCCAGTAATTGAAATGATTGAGGAACTTGCAAAAGAATGTAGAAAACCCGAGTGGACTGTTGAAAAGAAAGATTTATCTGAAGTTAAGCAAAAACTTGAGAGTGAATTCACTGAAGGTCTAACCAAAGCTTTTGGAACAATAGATAAGCAAGATAGATCAAATCAAATTTCAGAAATATCTGAAAAAGCCAAGCAGCTTTTTGCTGATAATGAAAATTATTCTGATTTTAATGTTAATGATGAGTTAAAAAATCTTGAAAAGAAAATTGTTAGAACTGATATTCTTAAAAACAAAAAAAGAATTGATGGCAGAGGTTTAGCTGATGTAAGAGCTATTGAGTGTGAAGTTGGTGTTTTACCAAGAACCCATGGTTCAGCATTATTTACTAGAGGGGAAACACAAGCAATTGTAGTTACTACTTTAGGTACTTCTGACGATGAACAAAGAATAGAAAGTCTAGATGGACAGTCCAGAGAAAGATTTATGCTCCATTACAACTTTCCTCCTTTTTCAGTTGGTGAAACTGGAAGAATAGGAACGGGAAGACGTGAAGTTGGTCATGGAAAGTTAGCATGGAGAGCAATCAATTCTTCACTACCTTCAAAAGAGGCGTTTCCATACACTTTTAGAATAGTATCAGAGATTACTGAGTCTAATGGTTCTTCTTCAATGGCTACTGTTTGTGGTGCATCTCTTGCGTTAATGGATGCTGGTGTTCCAATTAAAGAGCCAGTTGCAGGTATTGCAATGGGTTTAATTAAAGAAGGCGATGATTTTAGTGTCCTATCAGACATTTTAGGTGATGAAGATCACTTAGGAGACATGGACTTTAAAGTTGCTGGAACTAAAGATGGAATTACTTCACTTCAAATGGATATCAAAATTACTGGTATTACTTTTGAAATCATGGAGCAGGCTTTAAAGCAGGCTAAAGATGGAAGAGTTCATATCTTAGGTGAAATGAATAAAGCTTTAAGTGAATCAAGAACCGATGTTGGGCAACACACTCCAAAAATGGAACAGATTACAGTTGATAAAAAAGATATCGCTGCTGTGATTGGTAAAGGTGGCGCAACAATCAGAGAGATTGTTGAAAAATCTGGTGCAAAAGTTGATGTGAATGACGAAGGGGTTGTAACAGTTGCTGCTCCAGATGAAGAGTCTAGAAACATCGCTATGCAGTTTATTAAAGACATCACTGCAAAAGCTGAACTGAATAAAATTTATTCAGGTAAAGTTATGAAGATTATGGAATTTGGTGCATTTGTTAATTTCTTAGGAAAACAAGATGGACTTGTTCATATTTCAGAACTTGCAGATAAAAGAGTAGCTAAAGTTACTGACGTTGTCAAAGAAGGCGACGAAGTTAAAGTTAAAGTAATTGGTTTTGATAGAGGTAAAGTTAAGCTTTCTATGAAACAAGCTGCTGAATAATACTTTAAATTAAAATTCTAAACCCCTAGAATAAAAGTTCTAGGGGTTTTTTTATTTTAAACTTTTAGTAAATACATTATTTTTTTTTATAAAATTCGTATAATTTTTTGAAAATATTTATATCAGTAACATCAGATTTAATTTGATTAGCTCTAAAAGAAATTACTGCAATATTCCCCTTAACATACCCTTTGCTAGGAATAATTTTATCTAGTGTTGGCAGAACATTTTTATTCTTTATTCCTGATTTAAATTCAGTTCCTAGAATTGGACATTTATTATTCAAAGGCCATATATTTTTTATATCTTCCTCGTTAATATTATAAGGTAAATTATTTTTTTTAGCTCTGCCTTTGGCTAAAATATTTAATCTCCACCAAGGTTTTCTATCTCTTTTTTTCTTTTGAACAAGGTCTTCGCACAATTTGCATCTCGATAATCTCCTTTTATTTTCTGGATCAGGCCAACCATGAGATTTATATTTTTCATTATGAGTTCTATACTGTTTAAAATAAAGTATTCTTTTACAAGTTAGGCAAACTCTATAACTAGATGGTTCTCTTTTGTTCCCTTTGGAATAGGTTCGTGATCGTGAACTGATTTTTTCAAGTTCAATTTTTTTTTGTTCCCTTAATTGTTTAATTTTTGATAATCTAGTAGACATAAGAACGCCAAGTAGATTTTAACTAAATTTAACTATATTTTAAGTAATATTCTTAGGATCTGGCATCCCAACCTTGTTATATCCAGCATCTACGTAGTGAATTTCACCAGTAACACCGTTTGCAAGGTCACTTAGTAGATATAACGCTGAATTTCCAACATCATGGATATCTACGTTTCTTTTTAGGAAAGAATGGTCTTCATTCCATTTGTATAGGAATTTTGCATCTCCGATAGCTGATGCGGCTAATGTTTTGATAGGTCCTGCACTGATTGCATTTACTCTCATGCCCCTAGTACCCAAATCTCTTGCTAGATATTTAACACTAGACTCTAAAGCGGCCTTACATACACCCATTACATTATAATTTGGAATAGCTTTGCTTGCTTCATAGCTTAAGGTAATTAAACTTCCACCTTCTTTCATTACTTTAGAAGCTTCTTTAGCAACCTCAGTAAATGAAAAACATGAAATTAACATGCTTCTTAAAAAGTTTTCTCTAGTAGTGTTTAAATATTCTCCTGATAATTCTGACTTGTCCGAAAATGCAATTGCATGAACTACAAAATCAATTTCACCCCATTGAGATTTAACATCTTCAAATAATTTTGTTACATCCTCTTTTTTTTCAACATCACAACTAAATGTAGTTTTTGAATTTAATTTTTCTGCTAAAGGGATTACTCTTTTTTTTAAAGCATCACCTAAATAAGTAAATGCAAGTTCAGCACCTGCTTCAGCGAGTTTTTGTGAAATACCCCAAGCGATAGATCTCTCATTGGCAACACCCATGATCAATCCTTTTTTACCTTTCATTAAACTCATAATTAAACCTTTTCAAAAATTAAAGCTGCGTTAGTTCCACCAAAACCAAAACTGTTAGACATAACTGTATTTAAAGTTACACCTGTTTCAGTTTTAGTTACAATTGGAAATTTTTTAGCTTCATCATCCATATCTACAATGTTTGCAGAACCAGTAATAAAACTATTTTTCATCATGATTAAACAATAAATTGCTTCATGAACTGATGCAGCACCTAGTGGATGACCAGATAGTGATTTAGTTGAACTTATCTTTGGAACATCGGCCCCAAATGTTTCTCCAACACCTCTTAGCTCGGTAATATCTCCTACTGGAGTAGAAGTTCCATGAGTATTTATATAATCAATTTTATTTTTAGCTGTTGCAAGAGCCATTTTCATACATCTCACAGCTCCTTCACCAGATGGGGCTACCATATCATAACCATCTGACGTTGCTCCATAACCTGTTAATTCCGCGTATATTTGAGCACCTCTAGCTTTAGCATGTTCATATTCTTCAAGCACTAGCACTCCACCACCTCCAGCAATTACAAATCCATCTCTAGTTTTGTCATAAGCACGTGAGGCTTTTTCTGGTGTATCATTATATTTGGATGATAATGCAGTCATTGCATCAAACATAGCTGTCATTGCCCAGTGAAGCTCTTCACTTCCACCTGCAAAAACAATATCTTGTTTTCCCATTTGAATTAATTCACTTGCATGACCAATACAGTGTCCACTTGTTGCACAAGCTGAGCTCATTGTGTAGTTCACACCTTTAATTTTAAAAGGTACAGCAAGTGTAGCTGATGCTGTACTTGCCATTGTTCTTGGAACAACAAATGGCCCCATAAGTTTTGGAGTTTTTGCTCTTGTTTTATCGACTGATAAAACTACATTTTCAATTGAAGGTCCACCTGAACCCATTACAATTCCAGTTTTAATATTACTCACGTCCTTTTCTTCAAGACCAGAGTCAGCAATAGCCTCTTTCATTGCAATATAATTATAAGCTGAACCAGATCCCATAAATCTAATTGTTTTTCTATCAACGTGGTCAGAAAGATTTATATTTGGTTTGCCATGTATATGACTTCTTAAATTATGTTCTTTGTATTCTTCGCTAAATGAAATTCCTGATTTTGAATTTAATAAAGATTGATGAACTTCTTCTTGATTATTACCTAAACAAGACACAATTCCTAAACCTGTAACAACAACTCTTCTCATTATTTAAATAACCCCACTTTTAAACTTTCTGCTGAATATATTTTTTTGTCATCTGCAAGTACAATTCCATTAGCAAGACCAACAGTTGTACCCCCTGGAGACATAATTTTTTTCATATCAATTTCATACCTTACATTTTTTACATTTTGTAAAACTTCACCTGTAAATTTTACTGTACCTACTCCAAGAGCCCTACCTTTTCCAGGGTTACCAAGCCACCCAAGATAAAAACCAACTAGCTGCCACATTGCATCAAGACCTAAACATCCTGGCATAACTGGATCACCCTTAAAGTGACAATTAAAAAACCATAGATCGTCTTTAATGTCTAATTCAGCCTTTAAAGAACCTTTATTGTAAGCACCATTATTATCGTTGATTTCGGTAATTCTATCAAACATAAGCATTGGGGGAAGTGGTAATTTAGCGTTTCCAGGGCCAAAAAGCTCACCATTTCCACATGTTATGAGATCATCGTAAGAATAAGAATTTTTTTTCATAAAATTTGAAGACCCTTAATACTTGATTTAATGATAATATAATATAATAAAACAGTATAATTTTAGTATTAGTTTAGAATTATTATAAACAATTATGAAAAAAGACTGCAATTTTATCAATAAATTAAGGAAAATTGGACTAAGACCCACAAAACAAAGAGTAAAAATTTGTGAATTGTTGTTTTTAAGGGATAAAACCTTCCATTTTACAATTAATGATCTTGTTAAAAAAATCTCAGATGAGATGAATGAAAAAATATCTTTGGCTACAGTCTATAATACGGTTCATGCTTTCCAAAAAAAAGGTCATTTAAAAGAAATAGCAATAAATTCAGATAAAACTTACTATGACACTAATACTTCAATTCACCATCATTTTTATGATGAGGATACTCACGAGCTAATCGATTGTGACGAGAATGATATTGATTCTATTAATTTGAAAAAAGATATTCCTGGAAAACAAATAAAATCCGTAGAAGTTTTGATTAAAGTTGCGAGTGATAATCAAAATCAAAATTAATTCAATTAAATCAACTATTTAAGATATATATTATAACAGTTCTAAACTGTTGACTTTTAATTTAGAATAATTATATGTTTCTCATCATTAAATTAAGGAGAATAAAATGTCATTAAAAGGAACTAAGACAAAGGAAAATCTAGAAGCGGCATTTGCTGGTGAAAGCCAAGCTAACAGAAGATATCTTTATTTTGCTCAAAAAGCAGACATCGAAGGATATAATGATGTTGCATCAGTATTTAGATCAACAGCAGAAGGTGAAACAGGCCACGCGCATGGTCACCTAGAATATCTAGAAGAAGTAGGTGATCCAGCTACTGGCTTACCAATTGGTGAAACTAAAGCTAATCTAGCTTCAGCAGTACAAGGGGAAACACATGAATATACAGACATGTACCCAGGTATGGCAAAAACTGCTAGAGAAGAAGGTTTTGAGGAAATCGCAGATTGGTTTGAAACTTTAGCAAAAGCTGAAAAATCTCACGCTGGTAAATTCCAAAAAACTTTAGAGTCTATTAGTTAATAAATTTTTTAGTGGGCATTAATTTGCCCACTAAATATTCAGTAAAATTTCAAAAAAATTATGAGCAAAGAAGGTAGTTTAGACGCCCCTATAAGACACCCAATAGATTTTGAACATCCTGATTTTTTAAATCCTGAAAAATTAGATGCTGAAATGAGAAGAGCGTTTGATATTTGCCATGGTTGTAGAAGATGTTTTAACTTATGTGACTCGTTTCCAAAGTTGTTTGACATGATTGATGAGTCAGAAAATGAGGATGTCGAAAGTTTAAAAAGTGAACAATTTGAACCTGTTGTAGATGCTTGTACTTTGTGTGACATGTGTTTTATGACTAAATGTCCATACGTACCCCCTCATGATTTTGATCTAGATTTTCCTCATTTAATGTTGAGATACAGAACAGCTCAAAAAAAAATGGGAAAATTACCAGGTGTACCAACACAATTAGCTCAAATAGATAGAAATGCAAAAATTGGTGTCATGTTTTCAAAATTAGTTAATTGGGTATCTGATATTAAAAATAAATTTCTAAGAAAAATTTTAGAAATTGTTTCGGGGATTGATAAAAGAGTACAATTACCAAAATATAATTCAGAAACATTTTCAAACTTCTTTAAAAAAAATAAAGATAAAATAAATTTTGAAACTTCAAACAAGGATAGGAAAGTTGTAATTTATACGACTTGTTTTGTTAATTTTAATAAAAAAAATACAGGAGTTGCGGCTTTAAAAGTTTTAAAAAAGAATGGAGTTGAAGTTCAAGAGGCTTATCCAGGATGTTGTGGGATGCCTTTCTTAGAGCAAGCAGATCTTCCTAAGGTGGTTGAACAAGCAAAAAAAGTATCTAAAGATTTATTAGAGTGGGTTGACAAAGGTTATAAAGTAATAACTTTAACAGCTAGCTGTGGACTAATGTTAAAGTTTGAATGGCCCCTTTTATTACCTAAAGATGAAAATATAAAAAGACTGTCGTCAAATGTGATGGATATCGATGAGTATGTTGTTGATATAGCAAATAACGAGGGGTTAGCTGAGGGATTACAAGAAATAGATGGCGGTGTAACTGTTCACAATGCGTGTCATGCACGAGCACAAAATATGGGTATTAAGTCAAGAGATATGCTGAAATTTATACCAAACGTTAAATTAGATGTTGTTGAAAGATGTGCTGGTCATGGAGGTACTTTTGGTGTGATGAAAGACACACATGATTTAGCAAATAAAGTTGGCAGACCAACCGCTAGACAAATTAAAAATAAAAATAATAAATATATGGCCTCAGATTGTCCGCTTGCAGGAAAACATTTAAAACAATTAGAAATCGATACAAACATTTCTAATGATGAGGCGTTACATCCTATCGAATTAATGGCAAAAAGTTATAAGTTATGATTATGTCAAGAGACAAAAAAAAAATTGTAAAAGAAGACATCATGCCTCTAGATGTCTATACAAAAAATAGAAAAGAGCTTAGAAAAAGTATTGTTAGCTTTAAGAAAGATAGAAGAATAGCACTAGGTCCATATGCAACTTTTTATTTTGAAAGTTACGAAACAATGTTAGCCCAAGTACAAGAAATGCTTTACATTGAAAAAGGTGGTGATGAACAGCTAAAAGATGAACTTACTGCTTATAATCCGCTGATACCCAATGGAAAAGAGCTAACAGCTACACTAATGTTTGAAATTGACAATCCAATTTCAAGAGCAGCATTCTTAAGTAAAGTTGGAGGAATAGAGGAAAAAGTCTTCATTAAAATTAATGGTGAGACAATTAAAGCAATCCCTGAGGAGGACGTTGATAGAACTTCTGCAGAAGGAAAGGCTTCTTCAGTTCAATTCATACATTTTACATTTGATGATGAACAAATTCAAAAATTTAAATCGAACGGCGCAGAAGTTGAAATTGGGATTGACCACAAAGAATACTCTCATACAACAAAACTAAATGCAGCAAATTTAAGCTCTTTATCAGCAGATTTTAGTTAATTAAGCCCCAAATATCAGTAGTTTTAATCCATCCTTCATAACTATCAGATTTGATCTTGCACCAGTTATTTTCACATTTATCGACAATTAGCAATCTTCCTTTTTCTATTTGAGCTGTTGGTTTTGCAAAAGATGATGGTTTCTTAAATAAAATTTTATCTTTAGTTGCTATCACTGAATTATTCTTTTTTAATTGTGAGACATGTATCCATCCACTATTATTTTTTAAATCAATAATTCTTCTAAAATTATCTTTTTTATCTATTTCCTTTAATGGTAGATTTATTTTTTTATAAACATATTTTATATCTGAGTCAAAGCTAGGACCATAACGAACATTAACTTTACTTTTTTTTAAAGAGACAAAAGTTTCTTCAGCAACAGAGGATATCGTTAAAATTGTTAAACAAAATAATGTATAAATAATTTTTTGTATTAATTGCATTTACATTTTTTTCTTTTGTTAAATTTTACTTTTCTAAAATTTAAATTCAAAAAATCTATTATTAAAATAAATCCATTTAAATTTTGACCAACATTTAAAATTTTTTTTAAGATTTCGTTAGCTTGCATAGTACCAATGATTCCAGCAATAGTTCCAAGTATTCCTTCATGTTCACAGTTTAGTATGTCGTCAGAAATACTTTCTTCCTGATAAAAACATCTTAAACAAGGATTTTTTTTATTATTGAAATCAAAAGTGAATATATGTCCATCAAATTTGCTTATAGCCCCAGTTACTAGAAATTTTTTATATTTTAAGCTTATATCGTTAATTAAAAATTTTGTTTCAAAATTGTCTGTACCATCAACAATATAATCATAATTCTTAACAATTTTTGTAAATTTTTTTTTATTTAATTTTAAATTGTAAATATCAATTTTAGTTTTAGAATTGATATTATTTAATTTTTTTTTAGCCACCTTAACTTTTGGTTTTCCCAAATCTTTTTCATCATATAAGGTTTGTCGGTGAATATTTGAAAGACTAACTAAATCATGATCTACAATTCCAAGAAATCCAACACCTGACCTGGTTAGAAATTCGGCTACAGGACATCCTAATCCACCCATACCAATTATTAGAACTTTTGAGTTTAAAATTTTTTTTTGGCCTAAACCACCAATATTTTTTAAAATAATTTGTCTTGAATATTTTTCGAGCTGATTTTTACTAAGTTTTAAACTCATTTTCCAGTTGAGCCAAATCCACCTTCTCCTCTAACTGTTTCGGGTAAAACATCTGTTTCTTCTAGTTGCATCTTAATAACAGGAGTTAAAATCATTTGAGCTATTCTATCCTTATTATTTATTACAAAATTAGTATTGCCATGATTGTAAAGAATAACTCTAATTTCACCTCTATAATCGCTATCTATTGTACCTGGAGTATTTAAAACACTAATATTGTTTTTAGCAGCTAAACCAGATCTTGGTCTAATTTGAATTTCAAACTCACTAGGAAATGCAACAGAAATGCCAGTTGGAACTAAACAAGAATTCTGTGGTTTTAGTGTTATTGGCTCATTTATAAAAGCCATTAAATCCATACCTGATGCTCCATTAGTTTTATAGGCAGGTAGCTCAACAGATGAGTCTAATTTTTTTATAAGAACTTTTGTCATTAATTTAATTGATTAATTATTCTATCAACTATTTCATCGGATATTTCAGATTTCTTTTTATATGAAAGTTTTTCTTTATTTTTATCTTTATAGTAGATCGTTACTTCATTAAAATCAGAGCTGAAGCCAATTTTTTTATTAGACACATCATTTGCAATTATCCAGTCACAATTTTTATTGTTTAATTTTTTTTCTGCATTTCTTTCAACATTATTTGTTTCAGCTGCAAATCCTATAACAAGTTCTGGTCTCATTGAATTATGGTTTGAAATATAATTCAATATATCTACATTCTTTTCTAAATTTAAATTTAATGATTCATGTTTTTTAATTTTATTTTTAAATTTTTTATTTATTTTAAAATCAGCTACTGCTGCAGAAAAAACTGCTACATTAGTGGGTAAGTTTTTTTGAGTTTCTAATAACATTTCATCTGCTGTTTCAACTTCAATAAGTTTAATATCATCATCAATTTTTAAATTAGTTGGTCCTGAAATAAGAGTTGTATCAAAACCTTTTTTAGATAAAGATTTAGCAATTTCATATCCCTGTTTACCACTAGATTTATTTGTAATAAATCTTACAGGATCAATGTATTCGTTTGTTGGACCAGCTGTAACTAGTGCTTTTAATTTTTTATTTTTTTTAAGATTCAAAAAATAATTGTTTATTTCGTTTGAAATTTTATCAGGTTCAGACATTTTTCCTTCACCGTATTCCCCGCAAGCCATTTCCCCAATTTCTGGACCAATAAGTTTGTAACCATAATTTATTAGTTTTTGTAAATTTTGTTTTGTTGATTGATGTTCCCACATTCTTACATTCATAGCCGGTGCTAAATAAATCTCTTTATTTGATGCAAGTACAACGGTTGAAGCTAAATCATCTGTTGTACCTTGAGCTAATTTTGAAATTGTATTTGCTGTAGCTGGTGCAATTAAAATTACATCTGCCCATCTTGATAAAGCGATATGATCCATCTCAGTTTCATTTTCGACATTAAATAAATCAGTATAAACTTTCCCTTGAGAGAGTGATGCAACAGAAAGAGGAGTTATAAATTCTTTAGCACTATTGGTTAAAATTGTTTTTATTTGTGCTCCTTTTTTTTTGAAAATTCTAATTGTTTCAAGACTTTTATAAGCAGAGATTCCACCACAAATTATATAAAGAATTTTTTTGTCTAACAGATTTTTCATTTGCCGAATTAAAATACCAATAACCCTATAATTACAAGAACTAATAAACCAATAATAGATTGGTTTCTAAAAGCAGTCATTTCAGATTTTTTATTATTTAAGGCTGTGTAAGAATTTGAGTTTTGTGGGATTTGACCACTAGCTAAAAATGTTAAAGCTTGATTAGCTTTATCCATGATCTCAGGAAATTCTGGCAATCTTTTAATAACCTCCGATGTATTGTTCAGAGTATCTGTGATCGCATTAATTGGATCTTTAGTTTCTCTCAACCAGCTTTCAAGTACAGGCTTGGACGTTGTCCATATATTTGTATTAGGGTTTAATTTTCTTGCAACTCCTTCAACTACAACCATAGTTTTTTGTAACATTAATAATTGAGGCTGGGTTTGCATATTAAATTTCTCAGTTACATCAAATAATTGTTTTAGTAATTTGCCTCCCGATATATCTTTAACTGCTTGACCAAATATAGGTTCTCCTATTGATCTTAGAGCTTGAGCCAAATCGTCAATTGGAACATTATTTGGAACTAATCCAGCTACCAAATGTACTTCGGCTACTTTCCTGTAATCCCTTTGTATAAATCCAAATAAAATCTCTGCTAAGAATCTTTTACTTACTTTGTCTAATCTACCCATTATACCGAAATCTATAGGGGCAATCTGACCATTGTTATCAATAAAAATATTTCCTTGATGCATATCTGCATGGAAAAAACCATCTCTTACTGCGTGTCTTAAAAAATGTTGAATAATGTCTTCTGCAATTTTATTTGTATCTAAATTTTTATTTTTTAATTCTTCAGTTTCTCTTATTGATACGCCATCAATCCAATCGAGAGTCATTACATTTTCACTTGTAAAGTTCCAATAAATTTGTGGTACTCTAAATCCTGCATCGTTTTTAGTATTTTCTGCATATTCATTTGCTGCAGCTGCTTCAAACCTTAAATCCATTTCAAGATTTGTTATCTCTTTCAATAAAAATACAACCTCAACAAGCTTTAATCTTTTTGTTTTTTTTACAAAAGACTCGATTATAAAAGCAAACAACATCATTGCGTCAATTTCTTCATTAAATATTTTCTTAATATTTGGTCTTAAAATTTTTATTGCCACATCTTTAATAGTTCCATTGTCATTAATCTGAGCTTTGTGAACTTGTGCAATCGAGGCAGCTGCAACAGGTTCGCTAAAGTCTATTATTGAATTATATGTGTCCTCACCAAGATCTCTTTTAATTATTTCTTTTGCTTGGCTTATAGAGAAAGGTGGAAGACGATCTTGTAAATTTTCAAGCTTAGTTGATAGTTCTTCACCAATAATATCAGGTCTAGTTGCTAAAAATTGGCCAAGTTTTATAAATGTGGTGCCCATAGACTCTAAAGAATTAGATAATCTTTCTCCCTCATTAGAACTTAGGTTTTGCTGATTTTTCTTAGAAAAAGAAATTGATAACAGCTGAAATAATATTGTTATTATAACAGGTGGTTTTTGGAATTTTGAAGCAATACTTAGTATATCAGATTTAGCAATTTTTCTTCCTAACTTAAATAAAGTTATAAATTTTTTAATCATTAATATTTCCATCCACTATGAATTGAAACAATCCCTCCAGAAAAATTTCTGTAAGAGCATTTTTGAAAGTTATTGTTCTTCATTAATTCAATTAATTCTTCCTGATTAATAAATTGTTCTATACTTTTAACTAAATACTCATATGGCTCTTTTTCACCAACTACAAATTGACCAATGATTGGAATTAATTTTGAATAATTTTTATAAATAAAATCAAGATTTGAGTTCTGTATTTTTGAAAATTCTAAGCACAAGTACCTTCCACCTGGTTTTAAAACTCTATATGCTTCAGAAAGAGCTTTGTTTAAATCTTTTGTGTTCCTTAGTCCAAAACTAATAGTATAAAAATCAAATTTATTGTCTTCGAAGGGTAGTTGTTCCGCAGGAGAAATAACCCAGTTAATATTTTTGTAACTAGAGAGCTTTTGTTTACCTTGGCTTACCATTCCTTTGTTGGGATCCACACAAGTAATTCTACCATTTTTATCAGTGCTGTCTAAATAGAGTTTACCTATGTCGCCTGTTCCACAAGCAACATCGATGAAATTTTTATTTAAAGATGGGTTCATCATATTTATTAAGCTTTTTTTCCAAAATCTATGAACACCGAGTGACATAAAGTCATTCATTAGGTCATATTTACTATAGACCTGATCAAATACACCTTCTACTAGTCCTTTTTTATTTTGAAGATATTGTTGCATAAAAAAAAATATATATTCAATATAGTGTGAAATGCCAGAATTACCAGAAGTAGAAATTGTAAGACAATCTCTTCATAAAAAAATCAAACAAAAAAAGGTTAAAAAAGTAATAATACGAAATAGAAATTTAAGATTAAAAATTCCACCGAACTTTGCTACTTATTTTCAGAATAAAAAAATAATTAAAGTAGGAAGATTCTCTAAATATTTAATCATTTATCTACCAAGAGAAAATTATTGCTTAATTCATCTTGGCATGTCAGGAACAATACACATAGTAAATAATAAATTAATTAACAAACCTACAAATACTAGTTTTTATAATTCTCCTTTTTTACCAAAAAAACATAATCATGTTGAGTTAATTTTTGAAAAATTTAGGATTATTTATAATGATCCAAGAAGATTTGGTTTTTTCCAATTAATAAAAAATAATCTAGACTTAAATAAAAGATTTTATCATTTGGGTCCTGAACCTTTTGATAAGAGTTTTAATCTAACTTATGTTTATAATTTTTTTAAAGGAAAAAATAAAGATATAAAAAATTTTTTACTTGATCAAAAATTTGTTTCAGGAATAGGAAATATTTATGCTAGTGAAATTCTATTTTTAAGCAAAATAAATCCATTTAAAAAAGTAAAATTATTAAGTAAAAAAGAATGTCAAAAAATTATAAATAACAGTAAAAAAATTCTACTTAAAGCTATTAGTAAGGGTGGATCTAGTATTAGAAATTTTAAGGATACCTCGGGATTAAAAGGTGGTTTTCAGAATGAATTTAAAGTTTATCATCAAGAGGGAAAACAGTGTAAAAATTTAGGTTGTTCTAATGTTATTAAAAAAAAAATAATCTCCAATAGATCAACTTTTTTTTGTGATTCTTGTCAAAAATAGCCAATTATTTTATTGACCACCATAAATTCTCAAGCTATACCCCTGCGGATATGGCAAACACAAAATCAGCAATTAAGAGAATTAGAAGAATATCTAAGCAAACGGCGGTTAATAAGGCTAGAAAAAGCAGATTTAGAAATGCTTTAAAAAAAATGAACCTTTTAATTGATGATAAAAAAAAAGATGAAGCTCTAAAGTTCTTGCCTAAATTGAATTCAGAACTAATGAAAATTGCCAAGACTGGGATTATTAAGAAACAAAATGCATCAAGAAACGTTTCTAGAATAACCAAAAAGATTTCTGCCATATAAATTTAAAATTTATAAGCTTGCACAAAAACAACCTCAAGTATTCACATCATCTATTAATAAAGTTCAAATATTTAACCATATCTAGATTTGGTAAATAAAAATAGTTTTAATGATTCAATCTATAAACGATTCAATCGGTGTTTGATTCAAAAAAATATTTAGATAAAAAATAAATTAATTTTTTTTTATCAAT